>JAUCDD010000026.1:0-38368 GCA_034675505.1 Melaminivora sp.
CTGTGTGGCCTACTCGTTCGTCGTATTGCTGCAACCGGGCGTCCGGCTGCTGCGTCGCCTGCCTTTCGCGGCCCGGGTGGCGCTGCTGACCGTCCTTGCCGTGCTGGCCTCGCCGCTGGTGCTGTTGCTCCAGGCGTGGGCGCCCGGGTGGGCCTGGACGGCGGCGCTGGCCCTGGCGGCGCTGCTGGCCTACCTGGGCGCGGCGCTGTGGGCCGGCATGGCGCCTGGCCTGGCGCACCTGGGCCGGGCGCTGCAAAGCGCCGCGCAGGGCGACCTGGGCACCCAGGCCGGCTTGCCGGGCGCTGACGAGCTGGCGCGCCTGGGCGGCGGGTTCGATGCCATGGTGCGCACGCTGTCGTCCATGGTGGCCGACGTGCGCAGCAACGCCGCGCTGGTCGCCCAGGAAGGGCGCAAGCTGTCGCTGGACAACGACGAGATGGCCCAGCGCACCGAGCAGCAGGCCGCCAGCCTGGAGCAGACCGCAGCCAGCGTCGAGCAGCTCGCCGCCACGGTGCAGAGCACCGCCCAGGCGGCCAGCGTGGCGGACCGCGAGGCCGTGCAGATGCAGAGGCAGTGCTCGCCGGCACCCAGGCCATGCAGCAGGCCACCGATTCGGTGCAGGCCATCCAGGGCGACGCACGCCGCATGGGCGAGATCATCGGCGTGATTGATGGCATCGCCTTCCAGACCAACATCCTGGCGCTGAACGCGGCCGTCGAGGCCGCGCGTGCAGGCGAGCAGGGGCGCGGCTTTGCCGTGGTGGCCAGCGAGGTGCGCGCCCTGGCGGGCCGCTCGGCCCAGGCCGCGCGCGAGATTCGCACACTGATCCAGGCATCGGTGCAGCAGGCCCAGGCCAGCGCCGCGCTCATGCAGACGGCCGGCCACCGCATGACCGGCGTATCCGACAGCGTGCGCACCGTTGCCGGGCACATCCGCAGCATCGCCCACGCGGCCGGCGAGCAAAGCAGCGGGCTTCGCGAGATCAGCACGGCCGTGCAGCAGCTGGACCAGATCACGCAGCGCAACGCCCACCGGGTGGGCGACAGCGTGCGCCAGGCGCAGGCGCTGGAAGGGCGCGCCGGCACCCTGTCGCGCGCGGTGCTGGCCTTTCGGCTGCAACAGGGCACGGCCGGACGAGGCCATGGCCCTGGTGCAGCGCGCTGTGCCCCTGCACCGGGCGGGCGCGCAGCCGCAGTTCCTGCGCAGCCTGACCGACCCGGCCCAGCCCTTTCACGACCGCGACATGTACGTGTTCGCCCTGGACGCGGCCGGCACCTACCTGGCGTTCGGCGGCAACCCGGCCAAGGTGGGCACGCGCGTGCAGGACATTCCCGGCGTGGCGGGCGACGCCCTGCTGCGCAGCATCGTGGGGCAGGCGGACCAACAGCCCGGCTGGGTGGAGTACGACATCACCAACCCGGCCACCGGCAAGGTGCAGACCAAGATGTCCTTCGTGCAGCGCGTGGGCGACATCTACCTGGGCTGCGGCGTGTACAAGAGCCTGGCGGCCTGAGCCTCAGCGATGCCGCAGCTCCGCGTGCCTCAGCCTGGCGCGGAGGCGCGCAGCGCGCGCGCGCGGGCCAGGGCGGCGGTGATGGCGTCGCCCTTGCCACCGCTGCGGGCGCTGGCTGCCGGGGCGGCTGCCGGCCCATCGGCGCGCTGCAGGCGCTGGCTGCGGGCGCGGTAGCGGGCCTGCGCCTGGGCTGCCTGGGCAGGGCTCCAGGCGTCCCAGCCGGTGGCAGTGCCGCTGGCGTTTTCCATGGCGATGCAATCGACCGGGCAGGCGGGCAGGCACAGCTCGCAGCCGGTGCAGGCGGCGGGCATCACCACGTGCATGCGCTTGTTCAGGCCCACGATGGCGTCGGTCGGGCAGGCGGCGATGCACAGCGTGCAGCCTATGCACCAGTCCTCGTCGATCACCGCCAGCGCGCGGGGCGCCTCCTGGCCGCACCCGGCATCCAGCGCCAGCACGGCCTGCCCGGTCAGCGCCGCCAGGCGCTGCACGCCGGCACTGCCGCCGGGCGGGCAGCGGTTGATGCGCGCCTGCCCGTCGGCCACCGCCTGGGCGTAGGCGGCGCAATCGGGGTAGCCGCAGCGCTTGCACTGCGTCTGGGGCAGCGCCGCGTCAATGCGCGCGGCCAGGGCCTGGGCGCCGGCAGCCGGCGCGCGCCCCGCCGCGCTCACGCTGCAGCGTGCAGGCGGTCCGCGCGCCTGGCAGCCACCGGGCGGTCGTTGGCCAGTATGAAGGTGCGCACCTGCGGATAAACCACCTCGCGCCAGCGCCGGCCGCTGAAGATGCCGTAGTGCCCCGCACCCTTGACCTCCAGGTGGTGGCGGCTGGCGGCGCCGATGCCGGTGCAAAGCTCGTGCGCAGCCTGCGTCTGGCCGCTGCCGGAGATGTCGTCGAGCTCGCCCTCGACGGTCAGCAGCGCGGTGTGCTGGATGTCCTGCGGACGCACGCGCTCGGGCGTGCCCTCGGGCGAGCGCACGTCCCAGCTGCCATGGACCAGGCTGAAATCCTGGAACACCGTCTTGATGGTCTCCAGGTAGTAGTCGGCATCCATGTCCAGCACGGCGTTGTACTCGTCATAGAACTTGCGGTGCGCCTCGGCGCTGGCGCCGTCGCCCTTGACCAGGTTCTTGAAGTAGTCGTAGTGGCTGGTGGCGTGGCGGTCCGGGTTCATGGCGATGAAGCCCGAGTGCTGCAGGAAGCCGGGATAGACCTTGCGCCCGGCGCCGGGGAATTTGCTGGGCACGCGGTAGATGACGTTGTTCTCGAACCACTCGTAGCTGCGCTGCGTGGCCAGGTCGTTCACCGCCGTGGGCGAGCGGCGCGCGTCTATGGGCCCGCCCATCATGGTCATGGTCAGGGGCGCGGTCTCGCCCCGGCTGGCCATCAGCGAGACGGCCGCCAGCGTGGGCACCGTGGGCTGGCAGACGCTCATGACGTGGCAGTTGCCGTACTTGCCCTGCAGGTGGCGGATGAATTCCTGGACGTAGTTCACATAGTCATCAAGGTGGAACTCGCCTTCGGCCAGCGACACCATGCGGGCGTTCTTCCAGTCGGTGATATAGACCTTGTGGCCGCCCAGCATGGTGCGCACAGTCTCGCGCAGCAGCGTCGCGTAGTGGCCCGACAGCGGTGCCACCACCAGCACCACGGGCTGGTCCTTGAGCTTGGTCAGCGTTGCCGGGTCGTCGGTGAAGCGCTTGAAGCGGCGCAGCTCGCAAAACGGCTTGTCGATCTCCACGCGCTCGTGGATTGCCACCTCCACGCCATCCACGGGCACGGTGGTGATGCCGAACTCGGGTTTTTCGTAGTCCTTGCCCAGGCGGTACAGCAGGTCATAGCCGGCCGATACGCGCTGGCCGACCTGCGTCTGGCTGAAGGGATTGATCGGGTTGCTGTAGAACTTGGCAGTCGCCTGAGCCAGGTCGGCAAAGGGTTCCATCAGCGTGCGCTGGGTTTCGTAGAAGGTGTACAGCATGGTGGGGTGGGTAAGCGAATGTTGCAATGCAATATATCGGCAACTCAAGAACCTTGTGGATCGTGCAAGTACCGATGGGTAGTCACCTGCGGGACAGGCGTGGCGTCCGGGCTGCCGCCGAGCGTCCGTGCCGGGGAACAGTGCGGCGGCGCCTATGGCGCCTGCTGGGCCCGCAGCCAGGCCTCGAACGCCTCGCGGGCGCTGTTGCGCAGCGCGCGGTGGAAGACGTGGCGGTCGCTCAGGTACAGGCAGTGGCGCAGCACGGTAAAGGCGTTGAAGGTGCTTTGCGGGTTGGCAGCCTCGTAGAACTGGCGGTAGCGCTTGACGGGCGCCAGGGTGGCGCGCACCAGCGCGTTGAGCTGGGCCCGCGTCAGGCCGGGCGACCAGCCCTGGATTTCATGCACGAACTGGTCCACGCGAGCGGCATCGAAGTCGTGCTCTGGAAAGAAATGCTGGGCGATGCGCAGGAAGGTGAAGGCGTTGAGCTCGGCCCCGGGGCCGGGGCCGCGCCCATCCTGGGCCTGGGGCTCGGCTGGCTCCTCGTCGGCCCGGCGGAGCTCGGCCTCCGTGGCGTCGCGTATCTGGCGGAATTCCCGGTCGGCGAGCTCGAACAGCGCCGACAGCACGTTGATGCGCCGCTTGAGCTCGGGCGGAATGGACTTCTTGTACTTGATGCGATGGTCCAGCACGCTCCAGGCGTCCTGGATGATGGTGCGCACCTGCAGCTCGAACGGCGCGGCCAGGTGCGCGCCCTGCGGGTCCTGGGACGACGGGGAGGGCCTAAGCTGCAGATCCAGGTGCAGGCCCTTGTAGCCAAAGGACGACTCGGTGCCCTGCACGGCGCTGACCTTGTCGGTCACGTCTATCACTTCGAAATGCGTGCGCACCAGCTGCGCCACCTTGGGCAGCTCGTCCTCGTACAGGCACACCACGCGCACACCTATCAGGTCGGTGATGCAGGGCCTGATTTCGTACGGGCCCTGGGCTTCCTCCAGCTGCGCGCGGTACTTGCGGGCGAACTTGCGCAGGCATTCGTCCCTGTCCTTGACGCGGCCCTCCACCTTGGCGATCTCGATGTGCCCGGCCTGCGCCAGCAGCGCCTGCAGACGCGCCACGTGCAGGGCGCAGGCCAGATCCAGCGCCGTGCGCTCGCGCTCGTACCAGGCGTGGAAGGCGGCCTCTTCGGCGGTCAGGCGATCGTGCAGGGACATGGCGGCGGGCCCAAGGTGCAAGGGAAGGAGCGCAGTTGGCGCCGCGTGCTGCGCGCCGTCAAGGGCGGGTGCGCGCCAGCGCCATGACTTCGCGCGGCGGCAGCGGCTTGAGGCGGTGGTCGCTCCATACCTGGCGCCAGCGGCGCGCGCCCGGCAGGCCGTGGCGCAGGCCCAGCATGTGGCGGGCGATGGCATACCAGTGCGTGCCGTGTTCGGATGCCTCGCGTTCCATGTAGGCCACCATGTCCTGCTCGACCTGCTCGCGCGTCAGCGCCCCGGGCGGGGCGCCGAAGTACTGCTCGTCCCAGCGCGCCAGCCACCAGGGGTTGTGGTAGGCCTCGCGCCCGACCATCACGCCATCGACCAGGGCCAGCTGCTGGTGCACGGCCTCATCGGTGGTGAAGCCGCCGTTGATGGCAATGACCAGGTGCGGGAAGTCGCGCTTCAGGCGCGCCACGACGTCGTAGCGCAGCGGCGGAATGTCGCGGTTTTCCTTTGGCGACAGTCCCTTGAGCCAGGCGTTGCGCGCGTGCGCGATGAACACGCCGCAACCCGCCTCGGCCACCGTGCCGACGAAGTCGCGCACGAAGGCGTAGTCCTCGGTGCGGTCGATGCCGATGCGGTGCTTGACGGTGACCGGCACGCCCACCGCGTCGCGCATGGCGCGCACGCAATCGGCCACCAGGCGCGGCTCGTGCATCAGGCAGGCGCCAAAGGCGCCGCGCTGCACGCGCTCGCTGGGGCAGCCGCAGTTGAGGTTGACCTCGCCATAACCCCAGTCCTGCGCCAGGCGCGCGCACCGCGCCAGGTCGTGCGGCTCGCTGCCGCCCAGCTGCAGGGCCAGCGGGTGCTCGGCAGCGTCGAACTGCAGGTGGCGCCGCACGTCGCCGTGCAGCAGCGCGCCCGTGGTCACCATTTCGGTGTAGAGCAGCGCGCGGCGGCTGAGCAGGCGGTGCAGGTAGCGGCAGTGGCGATCCGTCCAGTCCAGCATGGGGGCGACGGACATGCGCCAGGGGTGGCTCGGCAGGGCTTGAGGAGGCACGTTCAGGGCATTTCGGGCTCATGCCGGCGCCAGCAGGCGGCATGTAGCTATTAAATCAGGAGTAGTTCCAACTGTTCATCCCTTCCGAACCCGGGAAGGGTGAGCCAAGGGAAAACCCGTGATCATACGGGGATGGCTCAGCCCGCCGCTTCCAGCCCACTGGCAAAGTGCGTGCCCATAGCCTGCGATGTGGCGGGACCGTCGCGCGCCAGCAAGGCCGCCATGATGGCTTCATGCTCGGCGAGGGATTCGCTGATGCGGCCCTGTTTCAGCAGCGAGTTGTGGCGGTTGAGCTTCATGACCTTGCGCAGGTCGGCCACCACCTGGCTGCGCCAGCGGTTGTCGGCCAGGTCCAGCAAGCGCATGTGGAACCGCTCGTTGAGCGCGAAAAATCGCTCCCTGTCCTCAGCCGCGGCCGCCAGCTCGGCGTGCAGCTCCTGCAGCTCCTGCAGCTGGGCGGGGGTCGCCTGGGCGGCCACGACGGCAGCGGCGTCGCGCTCCAGCAGCGACAGCAGGTGGTAGACGTCGCGCAAATCCTTGTCGCTCATCTCGGTGACGTAGGCGCCGCGGCGCACCTTCATGGTCACCAGGCCCTCGGCGGCCAGCACTTTGAGCGCCTCGCGCAGCGGCGTGCGGCTGATGCCCATTTCCTCTGCAATCTTCAGCTCGTCGATCCACCCGCCCGGCTCCAGCTCGCGCTGGAAGATGCGCTGGCGCAGCTGCTCGGCCACCTGTTCGTAGAGGGCGCGGGGGGTCAGGGAGACGGGGGCGGCGGACATGCGCGCAATGTAGCTCAGAAAAACTATAAATTAATAATTACAGCTAAGGTAAACTCTGCGCCGATTTGCGACCGGCAGGGTGGCTTGCCGCGTCGATCTGCCCTCTTTGCGAAAGCCTCACACCATGAGCCAGCCGTCCGTCCCATCGTTCCAGCCCGCCAGCCTTCAGGACTGGCAGCGCGCCGCCGCCAAGTCCGCGCCGGGCGGCGACGTGCAGGCGCTCAACTGGACCACGCCCGACGGCATCACCGTCAAGCCTCTGTACACCGCCGAGGACACGGCGCAGCTGCCCTACGCCAACACGCTGCCCGGCTTCGAGCCCTACCTGCGCGGCCCGCAGGCCACCATGTACGCCGTGCGGCCCTGGACCATTCGCCAGTACGCGGGCTTTTCCACCGCCGAGGAATCCAACGCCTTCTACCGCAAGGCGCTGGCCGCCGGCGGGCAGGGCGTGTCGGTGGCATTTGACCTGGCGACACACCGCGGCTACGACTCGGACCACCCGCGCGTGACCGGCGACGTGGGCAAGGCGGGCGTGGCCATCGACAGCGTCGAGGACATGAAGATCCTCTTCGACGGCATTCCGCTGGACAAGGTGAGCGTCAGCATGACCATGAACGGCGCCGTGCTGCCGGTCTTGGCAGGCTACGTGGTGGCGGCGGAAGAGCAGGGCGTCTCGCAGGACCAGCTGTCCGGAACCATTCAGAACGACATTCTGAAAGAGTTCATGGTGCGCAACACCTACATCTACCCCCCGAAGCCGTCGATGCGCATCATCGGCGACATCATCGAGTACACGGCCAAGAACATGCCGAAGTTCAACTCGATCTCGATCTCGGGCTACCACATGCAGGAGGCGGGGGCGAACCAGGCACTCGAATTGGCCTTCACGCTGGCCGATGGCAAGGAGTATGTGAAGACGGCCATCGCCAAGGGCATGGACGTGGACGAGTTCGCCGGGCGGCTGTCGTTCTTCTGGGCGATTGGCATGAACTTCTACCTGGAGATCGCCAAGATGCGCGCCGCGCGCCTGCTGTGGTGCCGGATCATGAAAGGGTTCGACGCCAAGAAGCCCAAGAGCCTGATGCTGCGCACGCACTGCCAGACCAGCGGCTGGAGCCTGACCGAGCAGGATCCCTACAACAACGTGGTGCGCACCACCATCGAGGCCATGGCGGCGGTATTCGGCGGCACGCAGAGCCTGCACACCAACGCGCTGGACGAAGCCATTGCCCTGCCCACGGAGTTCTCCGCCCGCATCGCGCGCAACACGCAGCTGATCATCCAGGAGGAAACCCACATCACCAACGTGATCGACCCCTGGGCCGGCTCCTACATGATGGAAAAGCTGACCCAGGACATGGCGGACGCCGCCTGGAAGATCATCGAGGAAGTCGAGGGCATGGGCGGCATGACGGCGGCCGTCGATTCCGGCTGGGCCAAGCTGAAGATCGAGGCCGCCGCCGCCGAGAAGCAGGCGCGCATCGACTCGGGCAAGGAAGTCATCGTCGGCGTCAACAAATACAAGCTCGCCAAGGAAGACCCGGTCGACATCCTGGAGGTGGACAACGTCCGCGTGCGCGACAGCCAGATCGCCCGCCTCACGCAAGTCAAGCAAAAACGCGACGCAGCCCGCGTGGAACAAGCGCTGGCTGCTCTCAGTTCTGCAGCGCAGTCCGGCGAAGGCAACCTACTGGGCCTGGCCATCGAGGCGGTGCGCGCACGTGCCACGGTGGGCGAGGTGTCGGACGCGCTGGAAAAATCCTTCGGACGGCACCGCGCCGATACGCAGATGGTCACAGGGGTCTATGCCACCGCTTATGAAGGCGCCGAGGGCTGGGAAAAGCTCAAGGGCGAAATCGACGAATTCGCCACGAGCCAGGGCCGCCGCCCGCGCGTGATGATCGCCAAGCTGGGCCAGGACGGCCACGACCGCGGCGCCAAGGTGGTCTCCACGGCCTTTGCCGACTTAGGGTATGACGTGGACATCGGCCCGCTCTTTCAAACCCCCGAGGAGTGCGCCCGCCAGGCGATCGAAAACGACGTGCACGCCATCGGCGTCTCGACACTGGCCGCCGGCCACAAGACGCTGGTGCCGGCCATCGTCGCCGCCTTGAAAGAGCAGGGGGCCGACGACATCATCGTCTTCGTCGGCGGCGTAATCCCGGCGCAGGACTATGACTTCCTGTGGCAGGCGGGCGTCAAGGGCATCTACGGGCCGGGCACGCCGATTCCGGCCAGTGCCAAGGATGTGCTGGAGCAGATCAAGGCAGCGAATTTGACAGCCTGACGCGTTGATATATATCCTTGGTATATATCATCCTCTCGGAGACTGCCATGACCGATATCGCCACCGCCAAAGTTTTCATGAACGGCCGCAGCCAGGCCGTGCGCCTGCCCAAGGAGTTTCGCTTCGACACCGACGAGGTGACGGTGGAGCGGCAGGCGGACGGGGCGGTGGTGCTGCGACCGGTGCCAACGGACGCACATGCAGCCTGGGTGGCCCGCCTGATGGCTGCCATAGGTCGCTTCGAGGGCATGCCCGAACACATCGAACGCGATCAGGCGCCGCCGCGCGACGTTCCCGCGTGGGATTGACCCAGAACATGCCTCGTTACTACCTGGACACCAACATGTGTGTCTACGCCTTGCATCGGCGCACTCCCCATGTGCTGGAGCGGCTGGTGTCCAAATCCAAAGACGAGCTGGTGATCTCGACCCTCGTGGCGGCCGAGCTGGCGGCAGGCGTCGCGGGCAGCCAGCGCGTGCAGACCAACCGGGCGGCGCTGGAGGCCTTTCTGGCGGAGGTCACGGTCGCACCGTGGGAGATGTCGGCGGTTTGGCATTTGGCACAACACTGGCACCACCTGAAAACCACCGGCAGGCTGATCGGCACGATCGATCTGCTGCTCGCCTGCCAAGCGCTGGCCGACCGGGAGGGCATCTTGGTGACCCATAACGTGCGCGAGTTCGAACGCATCGAGGGGTTGCGCATCGAGGACTGGATGGCGGAGGCAGCCGGTGCTTGAAGCCATCCTGAACGGCGCACCCACAGCCCGCCGCCGCGCCATGGCCAAAGCCATCACGCTGCTCGAATCAACCCGCGCCGACCACCGCGCGCAGGCCGACGAGCTGCTCACCGCGCTGCTGCCGCACACCGGCCGCGCGCTGCGCTTAGGGATCAGTGGTGTGCCGGGCGTCGGCAAATCCACCTTCATCGAGGCGCTGGGCCTGCATCTCATCCGCGAGCAGGGCCTCAAAGTCGCCGTGCTGGCCATCGACCCGTCCTCCACCGTTTCCGGCGGCTCCATCCTGGGCGACAAGACGCGCATGGAGCAGCTGTCCGTGCACGAGCACGCCTATATCCGCCCCAGTCCCAGCGGCGGCACCCTGGGCGGCGTGGCCGAGAAGACGCGCGAGTCCATGCTGGTCTGCGAGGCGGCGGGCTACGACGTGGTCATCGTCGAGACCGTGGGCGTGGGTCAGAGCGAGATCGCAGTGCACGGCATGACGGACATGTTTTGCGTGCTGCAGCTGCCCAATGCCGGCGACGACCTGCAGGCCATCAAGAAGGGCGTGATGGAGCTGGCCGACCTGGTGGTGATTAACAAGGCCGACATCGACCCGCACGCCGCCATGCGCGCGCAGGCGCAGATCACCTCCAGCCTGCGCCTGCTGGCCATGCACGGCAACCCCGAGCACGACTGGAAGGCCGGCCTGGTCTGGCGGCCCAAGGTCATCACGCTCAGCGCGCTGAACGGGACGGGGGTGGACGAATTCTGGACGGTGGTGAGCGAGTTTCGCGGCACCCAGGCAGCCAACGGCCGCCTGGCCGCGCGGCGCGAGCGCCAGGCGCTGGCCTGGATGTGGGAGCGCATCGACGCGGGCCTGAAAGCAGCCTTTCGCCAGCATCCTCAGGTCAGGGCGCTGCTGCCGCAATTGCAGGCAGGCGTCGCCGCCGGACGCATCGCACCCAGCACCGCAGCACGCAATCTGCTTTCCGCCCAGGCACAGCAAGCGCATACAGCTATTGATTGAATAGCAAAAACGAATTATCGGCCCAACACAAGGACACACTGGACATGCAAACCATCCTCGACCAACTGGAGAACAAGCGCGAGCTCGCCCGCATGGGTGGCGGCGAAAAACGCATCGCCGCGCAGCACGGCAAGGGCAAGCTCACGGCGCGCGAGCGCATCGAGCTGCTGCTGGACGACGGCACGTTCGAGGAATGGGACATGTTCGTCGAGCACCGCTGCGCGGACTTCGGCATGCAGGGCAACAAGATCCCCGGCGACGGCGTGGTCACCGGCTACGGGATGATCAACGGCCGCCTGGTGTTCGTCTTCAGCCAGGACTTCACCGTCTTCGGCGGCGCGCTGTCCGAGGCGCACGCCGAGAAGATCTGCAAGGTGATGGACCAGGCCATGAAGGTCGGCGCCCCGGTCATCGGCCTGAACGACTCTGGCGGCGCGCGCATCCAGGAAGGCGTCGCCAGCCTGGGCGGCTACGCCGAGGTGTTCCAGCGCAACGTCATGGCCTCGGGCGTCATCCCGCAGATCAGCATGATCATGGGGCCGTGCGCCGGCGGCGCGGTGTATTCGCCCGCCATGACCGACTTCATCTTCATGGTCAAGGACTCGAGCTACATGTTCGTGACCGGCCCGGAAGTCGTGAAGACCGTGACGCACGAGGAAGTCACGGCCGAGGAATTGGGCGGCGCCATCACGCACACCACCAAGAGCGGCGTGGCCGACATGGCGTTCGAGAACGACGTCGAGGCGCTCCTGATGCTGCGCCGCCTGTACAACTACCTGCCGCTGAACAACCGCGAAAAGCCGCCCGTGCGCCCCAGCCAGGACCCGGCCGACCGCAAGGACATGAGCCTGGACACGCTGGTGCCGGCCAACCCCAACCAGCCCTACGACATGAAGGAGCTGATCCAGAAAACCGTGGACGACGGTGATTTCTTCGAACTGCAGCCCGACTACGCCAAGAACATCATCATCGGCCTGGCGCGAATGGAAGGGCAGACGGTGGGCATCGTCGCCAACCAGCCGCTGGTGCTGGCGGGCTGCCTGGACATCCGCTCCAGCATCAAGGCGGCGCGCTTCGTGCGTTTCTGCGATGCCTTCAACATTCCCGTCGTCACCTTCGTCGACGTGCCCGGCTTCATGCCCGGCACGGCGCAGGAGTACGGCGGCATCATCCGCCACGGCGCCAAGCTGCTGTATGCCTACGCCGAATGCACCGTGCCCAAGATCACCGTCATCACGCGCAAAGCCTATGGCGGCGCGTACGACGTGATGAGCTCCAAGCACCTGCGCGGCGACGTGAACCTGGCCTGGCCGAATGCCGAGATCGCCGTGATGGGCGCCAAGGGCGCGGTGGAGATCATCTTCCGCGAGGACAAGAACGATCCGGTGAAGCTCGCCGCGCGCGAGGCGGAATACAAGGAGCGCTTCGCCAACCCCTTCGTCGCCGGCGCGCGCGGCTATATCGACGACGTGATCCTGCCGCACGAGACGAGAAAGCGTATCTGCCGCAGCCTGGTCATGCTGCGCGAGAAGAAGCTGGACAACCCGTGGCGCAAGCACGGGAACATTCCGCTTTGAACCTGCCGTACGCCACATGCCCGCTACCTGCCACGCAGCCAGCGGCAGCGTTTTAAGCGTTCTTTTTTGAACTAAAAACGTCCAATTTTTTGTTTAATCGCTCATTTTGGAGCCATTGATTGTTCGACCTCCAACCCTCGGATGCCATCTGCCGCACGCTGGGAGAGCGTGTGCGGCGGCTGCGTCTGGCGCGCAACCTGTCGCAGCAGGAGCTCGCCGGCATGAGCGGGGTGTCCCTGTCGACCGTGCGCCGGCTCGAAGCCCAGGGGCAGGGCGGCCTGCAGACGCTGGTGCAGGTGGCGCAGGCACTGGGCGCGCTGGAGGGCTTGCAAGAGTTGTTCACTTTGCCCGCGCAGAGCATCGCCCAGGCAGAGGCCGCTGCACAGGTGGCGCAGCGCCAGCGCGCGCGGCGCAGGGGATGAGGGCCGTGGCATCGCTCTACCGCCTGGATGTTCTGTGCCTCGGCTGGGGCGAGCGCTGGCAGCTGGGCACGCTGGCGCAGGTGGATGGTCGGGTGCTGTTCGAGTATTCGGAGCAGGCCATCCGGCGCGGCTTTCAGTTCTCGCCGCTGCGTGTGCCGCTGCCCCGTCCGGGCGCGGCGCCATCGGCGTACAGCGGCCCGCAGCATTTTCACGGCCTGCCCGGCTTCATTGCCGACAGCCTGCCCGATGGCTGGGGCATGCTGCTGATGGACCGCGCGCTGCGCAAGGCAGGACGCGATCCGCGCGGCGTGGGCATGCTGGAGCGGCTGGCCATCGTGGGCGAATCGGCCATCGGCGCACTCGGCTTCGAGCCGGCCGACGCGCTGGCCGCCGGGTCATCCGGCCTGCTCGACGTGCGGGCGCTGGCGCGCGAGATCCAGGCCGTCGCCAGCGACGATGCCGGGCGCAGCAGCGCCGAGCAGCTGCGCCATCTGCTGCTGCTGGGCGGCTCGCCCCAGGGTGCGCGGCCCAAGGCGCTGCTGCGCTGGCAGCGCGCGCGCGATGTGTTTCGCGCCGATGACGCCGGCCCCGCAGCGGGCCAGCCCTGGCTGCTTAAATTTCCAGCGCAGGGCGAGCACGCGGACGTCTGCGCGCTGGAAACGTTCTATGCACGGCTGGCTCGCGCCGGCGGCATCGACATGCCCGAGGCCGCGCACTTCGCCTTGGGCGCCGGTCATGCCGCCTTTGGCGTGCGCCGTTTTGACCGCGTGGACGCGCCGGATGCCGCAGGCGGCGAGGCGCGCGTGCCGCTGCTGAGCCTGGCAGCGCTGCTGGACGCCGACTACCGACTACCAGCGCTGGACTACGAAACCCTGCTGCTCGCCACCGCACGCGTCACCGGCGACTACCGCGAGACGCTGAAGGCGTTCGAGCGCTGCGTGTTCAACGTGCTCACGCACAACCGCGACGACCACGCGAAGAATTTCGCCTACCGCATGGACGCCCAAGGCCGCTGGCGCCTGGCGCCGGCATTCGACCTGAGCTTCAGCCAGGGGCCGGGCGGCCAGCACAGCACCAGCGTGGCGGGCGAGGGCGCACGGCCCCGCCGGGCCGACCTGATGCGCGTGGCCCACCGCGGCGGCGTAAAGGATGCCGACGCCCGCGCATGCCTTGGCCACTGGCAAGAGTTCTTGAGCCAGCCCCAGCCGCAATTGCTGGAAGACCTGCCCATCCGCAAGCGCACGCTCGACACCGTGCGCGCAACCCTCACACAGGTGTGGCGCAGCCTTTGAGCGCGCCCGCCCACATCCCGGCACTTGAAAGAAATACCAGCGAAGGAGCTTCCATGTTCACCAAGATACTGATTGCCAACCGCGGCGAAAACGGCCGCGCAGCGGACGTTTATAGATTGCGTGCCGCAGCCCGCGCAGCGGGCTGCTACACGCAACCCCAACGCCTGAGGAGCCAAAGAATGTTCACTAAAATCCTGATTGCGAACCGCGGCGAGATTGCGTGTAGGGTCATCGCCACCGCCAAGAAAATGGGCATCGCCACCGTGGCGGTGTATTCCGACGCCGACGCCGCCGCACGCCACGTCAAGCTGGCCGACGAGGCCGTGCACATCGGCGCCGCGCCCAGCCGCGAGTCCTACCTGCAGGCCGATCGCATCATCGCCGCCGCCAAGCAGACCGGCGCCCAGGCCATCCACCCCGGCTACGGCTTCCTGTCGGAGAACGAAGCCTTCGCGCGCCGCTGCGAGGAAGAGGGCATCGCCTTCATCGGCCCCAAGGCGCACTCCATCGCCGCCATGGGCGACAAGATCGCGTCCAAGAAGCTCGCCGGCGAGGCCGGCGTCAGCACCATCCCCGGCTACAACGACGCCATCGCCGGCCCCGACCAGGCGGTGGAGATCGCCCGCGGCATCGGCTACCCCGTGATGATCAAGGCCAGCGCCGGCGGCGGCGGCAAGGGCCTGCGCGTGGCCTTCAACGACAAGGAAGCGCACGAAGGCTTTGCCAGCTGCCAGAACGAGGCACGCAACAGCTTTGGCGACGACCGCATCTTCATCGAGAAATTCGTGCAGGAGCCGCGCCACATCGAGATCCAGGTGCTGGGCGACGCCCACGGCAACGTGATCTACCTGAACGAGCGCGAATGCTCCATCCAGCGCCGCCACCAGAAGGTGATCGAAGAAGCCCCGTCGCCCTTCATCAGCGACGCGACGCGCCGCGCCATGGGCGAGCAGGCCGTGCAGCTTGCCAAGGCGGTGAAGTACCAATCCGCCGGCACGGTGGAATTCGTCGTCGGCAAGGACCAGGATTTCTACTTCCTGGAGATGAACACCCGCCTGCAGGTGGAGCACCCGGTGACCGAGTGCATCACCGGGCTGGACCTGGTCGAGCTGATGATCCGCGTGGCCGCCGGCGAGAAGCTGCCGCTGGCCCAAAACGACGTGAAGCGCGAGGGCTGGGCCATCGAGTGCCGCATCAACGCCGAGGACCCCTTTCGCAACTTCCTGCCCTCCACCGGACGGCTGGTGCGCTTCGCCCCGCCCGAGCAGACCATGTTCCAGGCCGAGCCGGACAAGCGCTACGGCGTGCGCGTGGACACCGGCGTGTACCAGGGCGGCGAGATCCCGATGTTCTACGACTCGATGATCGCCAAGCTCATCGTGCACGGGAAGGACCGGGGCGACGCCATCCAGAAGATGCGCGCCGCGCTCAACGGCTTCGTGATCCGCGGCATCTCCAGCAACATCCCCTTCCAGGCGGCGCTGCTGGCGCATCCGGATTTCGTCTCGGGCAACTTCAACACCGGCTTCATCGCCGAGCACTACCCGCACGGCTTTGCCGCAGGCGACGTGCAGCACGACGACCCGCAGTTCCTGGTCGCGCTGGCCGCCTACATGCACCGGCGCTTTCGCGCGCGCGCCAGCGGCATCAGCGGCCAGCTGGCCGGCCACGGCGTGCAGGTGGGCGAGCAGTTCGTCGTCGCCGTGCTGGGCCAGGCCGGCCAGCACCAATACCACGACGTGACGGTGAGCGACTTCGAAAGCGGCTCCGGCGCCAGCACCGTGCAGGTGGCGGCAAGAGCTAGCGCATCAGCAGCAGCGCGCACCTGGGCAGCATCTGCGTGCAGGGCCAGTGCAACGGCCAGGGCTTTACCGCGCAGATCGAGCGCGGCACGCCCAAGAACCCGCTGCTGCTGCGCGTCGCGCACAACGGCGCGCAGATCGACGCCATGGTGCTCACGCCGCGCCGCGCCGAGCTGTTCAAGCTCATGCCCTACAAGGCGCCGCCAGACCTGTCGCGCTTCCTGCTCTCGCCCATGCCGGGCCTGCTGGTCGATGTGGCGGTGCAGCCCGGGCAGAAGGTGCAGGCCGGCGAGCGCCTGGCCGTGATCGAGGCGATGAAGATGGAGAACGTGCTGTTTGCCGCGCAGGACGGCGTGGTGTCCAAGGTGGCGGCGGACAAGGGCGCATCGCTGTCCGTGGACCAGATCATCCTGGAATTTGAATGAAACAGGCCTCATGCCGGCGCCAATCAACGGCCTGTAGCTATTAAAAAAGGAGTAAACGGATGAATGAAGCCACCCCCGCGCGGCCGTTCAAGGTCCTGGGCATCCAGCAGATCGCCATCGGCGGCACCGACAAGAACCGCATGAAAGCCCTGTGGGTGGACATGCTGGGCCTGACGCACACGGGCACCTTCGTCAGCGAGCGCGAGAACGTGGACGAGGACATCCTGTCCATGGGCCAGGGCGCCTGCAAGGTCGAGGTGGACCTGATGCAGCCGCTGGACATCGACAAGAAGCCGGCCGTGCACACCACGCCGCTGAACCACATCGGCCTGTGGATCGACGACCTGCCACGGGCCGTGGAGTGGCTCACGGCCCAGGGCGTGCGTTTTGCGCCGGGCGGCATCCGCAAGGGCGCGGCGGGGTACGACATCACGTTTTTGCACCCCAAGAGCAACGACGAGTTCCCGATCGCGGGCGAGGGCGTGCTGATCGAGCTGGTACAGGCGCCTGCCGAGGTGATCGCGGCCCTGGGCTGACGGCCAGGCCTGCACAAGCGGCTGTCCCAAGCCCCTGGCCGAAGGGCCAGGGGCTTTTTGCGTTCTGGTGGCCCCTGGCCGCGGTCGGCGCTGGGCTGCACAGGGCCCGCTGGGGCAGCGCTACGCCGCCGCGCGCAGCCAGGCCAGCAGGCTCCGCCTGCGGGCCGCCCGGCTGCAGGGGCGCCGGCGACAGGAGGCAGTAGCGTGAGCCGTCCGCCACAAAGCCCAGCGGCGCGGCCAGCAGGCCGCTGTCCAGGTCGTCGCGCACCAAATGCCACGGGCCTATCGCCACGCCCATGCCGGCGACCGCCGCCTGAAGGCTGAAAGAGAAGTGTTCGAGGTCTGCCCCGGCGCAATGGGTGCGGGCTGGCCCGCGGCCGAGGCCCATTCCCGCCAGGCGCCCGGCCGCGTGCGCGTGTGCAGGCAGGGCGCCCCGGCCTGCAGCGCCGGGGCGCCGCCGTGCGCGGAGAACCAGGCCGCCACCTTGTCGGGGCGGCAGATCGGGCCGACGGCCTCCGCGAACAGCGGCTCGGCGTGGTAGCTCTCGGGCCTGGGGAAATCGTCGCGGCGGATGGCCAGGTCGATGCCGCTGGCGAAGGAGAACGGCCCGCCACCGGCGACAAGATGCACGTCAACGCCCGGGTACCGCGCCTGGGAAGCCCGGCCAGCGCGGAATCAGCCAGCGCATCAGCAGTGTCGGCTCGCACGACAGCACCCAGCGCCGCTCCTGGCGGGCGCTGGCGCGCAGCTCGCCGACGGCCTGGCTCATCAGGTCCATCCCCTGGCCCACGGCCCGCGCTAACGTGCGGCCGGCATCGGTCAGGAAGACGCGCCGGCTGCGCCGCTCGAACAGCGCCACGCCCAGTTCGTCCTCGAGCAGGCGCACGGCGCGGCTGACCGCGCCATGGGTCAGGTGCAGCTCGTCCGCTGCCCGGCTGAAATTCTCCAGGCGAGCCGCCGCCTCGAAGCTGCGCAACGCCAGCAGCGAAGGCAGGTGCGCATGGGTTAATGGTGAGTTCATCTCACCATTCTTGTCAGAAACCATCGTTATTCAACACTCCAGCTCATAGATAACATTTCATCCATTCGTTGTTTCCCATTAGGGTATGCCATGTCCGAATTGATAGCTGTCATCACAATCACCATTCTTGCCGTCATCAGCCCTGGGCCGGACTTTGCGATGGTGACGCGCAACAGCCTGATGCTGTCGCGCCGCGCCGGCGTGCTGACGGCCCTGGGCATCGGCCTGGGTGTGCTGGTGCACGTCGCCTACACCCTGGTCGGCGTGGGCCGGCTGATCCAGCAGTCGCTCGGGCTGTTCAACGCCATCAAGCTGGCCGGCGCCGCCTATCTGGTCTACCTGGGCGCCAGGATGCTGCGCGCGAAGCCCGGCGGCGCACTCGCCCAGGGAACCGAGGCGCCGCTGTCGGATGCGGCGGCGCTGCGGACCGGCTTCCTGACCAACGCGCTGAACCCGAAGACCACGGTGTTCATCGTCAGCTTGTTCATGCAGGTGGTGCGGCCCGACACGCCGCTGTGGACGCAGATCGGCTACGGGACCTTCATCTCGATGGCGCACATTGCCTGGTTCGGCCTGGTGGCGCTGTGCTTCTCGGCGCAAGCCGCGCGTGAGCGGTTGCTGGCCGTGCGCCACTGGATTGACCGCGCCTTTGGTGGGTTGCTGATCGGATTCGGGGTCTTGCTGGCGGTGGCGCGCGGATCACGCTGAGCACGCGCGGGCACACACGCCGCAACAGCGGGAAGTAGTGGCCTTATTTGGCAGCGGTTGCGTGGTTTTGGCAGCCTGATAGGGTATGGATGGCACTGCTCGTCCCTGCGCATGCCTCTTGGGCTGGAACATCAGTCAATTTGCAGCCATACTGCAGCCAAAAAAATACGAGATAGCCGTTTTTTAACGGCAAGTAATTCCATTGGCTTTTTTACCTCCTGGCGGCTCCGCGGCCGGCTCTGAGGCCCACACAATCGCGCCGTCCCTGCGGCCCGCCCGGTGCCGCGCCTGCCCTGGAGCCCCGCCATGACCCTCGCCACGACCTATCCGGCCATCGCCTGCACCCTGGACGCCAGCGCGGGCGAGCCGCTGCACTTCCACCCGCGCGGCGCCACGCCTACGGCCCGGCCTGAAGGGGAGGGCTGGAGCGTGCAGGCCGTGCAGGCGCTGCTCGACCTGCCCTTCATGGAGCTGCTGTGGCGCGCGCAATCCGTGCACCGTGAGCATTGGCCCGCTGGCGAAGTAGAGCTGGCCACCCTGCTGTCCGTGAAGACCGGCGGCTGCCCGGAAAACTGCGGCTACTGCCCCCAGTCGGCCGCCTTCGACACGGGCGTGAAGGCGCAAAAGCTGATGGACGTGCAGGAGGTCACCGCCGCCGCCCAGGCCGCCCGGGATGCCGGCGCCACCCGCTTTTGCATGGGCGCGGCCTGGCGCGCGCCCAAGGACCGCGACATCGAGAAGATGGCCGAGCTGATTTCGGCCGTGAAGGGCCTGGGCCTGCAGACCTGCGCCACGCTGGGCATGCTGGAATCGCACCAGGCAGGCGCCCTCAAGGAGGCCGGCCTGGACTACTACAACCACAACCTGGACACCGCCCCCGAGTATTACCAGGACGTGGTCAGCACCCGCCAGTACCAGGACCGGCTGGACACCCTGGCCCACGTGCGGGCCGCCGGCATCAAGGTCTGCGCCGGCGGCATCATCGGCATGGGCGAGGCGCCGGTGCACCGCGCCGGGCTGATCGCGCAGCTGGCCAACCTCGACCCCGTACCCCGAGTCCGTCCCCATCAACAGCCTGGTACGCGTGCCCGGCACCCCCATGGCCGACAGCGAACCCGTGGACCCGCTGGACTTCGTGCGCGTCATCGCCGTGGCCCGCATCACCATGCCCCGCGCCCGCGTGCGCCTGTCGGCCGGCCGCCAGCAGATGGGCGAGGCGGTGCAGGCGCTGTGCTTCCTGGCCGGTGCCAATTCCATCTTCCATGGCGACAAGCTGCTGGTGACGGGCAACCCCGAAGCGCTGGACGACGCGCGGCTGCTGGCCAGGCTGGGCCTGCGGGCACTGGGCGCCGCGGCTGCCTGACCGGCCGGGCCGCGCGCACGCCAGGCGGTTCGCGCGGCTCAGGGTGGGCTAAGTCGGGGCGCGCAATCTCCGGATCACGCGAATTGCGCGTGCCCACTCAGGAGCAACACCATGAAACGCCTTCTTGCCACCACCGCCATCGGCCTGGCCCTGTCCGCCGGCGGCATCGCCGCCTGGGCCACCCAGGGCCATGCAGACAACGACGCCCTGGCCATCGGCCAGGCCAAGGTGGCCCTGGTCCAGGCCATCCAGGCGGCCGAGCAGCATGCCGGCGGCAAGGCCGCCAAGGCCGAATTCGAGCACGGCCGCAAGGGCACCTTCTACGAGGTCGAGGTCGTCAGCAGCACCAACCAGGTGTCTCGACGTGCGCGTGGACGCCAGCGGCGGCGCGGTGCTGTCGTCCGTGCTGGACAAGGCCGATGCCGGCCACGACCCGGGACCGGGACGGCGACTGACCGCCCGTTGCGCCCGGTGCCCATTGGGGGTGCCGGGCGCAGCCCTCCCATGCAACGCCCGCTTATGCGGGCGTTGTGCTTTGCGGCGCTGCCGCGTGCGCGGCCCGCGCGCCCGGCGCGCCCTATGGCTGGCCTAAGTCGGCGCGCCCACAGTGCAGGCGTCGTCACCACAACAGCCCTGGAGGATCGCCATGCACACCCTGCCCACCCCCATTTTCAGCACCAGCGCGCCGCGCACGCCGGCCGACTGGCTCGTCAAGGTGCCCCAGGCCGCCCTGGCGTTCTGGATCATCAAGATCATGGCCACCACCGTGGGCGAGACCGGCGCCGACTACCTGGCCGTCAACGCCGGCCTGGGCCAGGGCCTGACGCGCACGCTGATGGCCGCGCTGCTGGGCATCGCCCTGGTGCTGCAGCTGCGCACGCGCCGCTACACGCCCTGGATCTACTGGCTCACGGTGGTGCTGGTCAGCGTGGTGGGCACGCAGATCACCGACTTCTTCACCGACCGGCTGGGCATCAGCCTGTACCTGAGCTCGGGCGTGTTCGCCGTGCTGCTGGCGGCCATCTTCGGCGCCTGGTGGCACACCGAGCGCACGCTGTCCATCCACGACATCGTGACGCGCCGGCGCGAGCTGTTCTATTGGGCCGCCATCCTGTGCACCTTCGCCCTGGGCACCGCCACCGGCGACCTGGCCACCGAGGCGCTGCAACTGGGCTTCGTGCGCGGCGCGCTGGCCTTCGGCACGCTGATCGCCGCCACCTACGGCGTGTGGCGCCTGGGCGGCAATGCGGTGGCGACCTTCTGGGTGGCCTACATCCTCACGCGCCCCTTCGGCGCCGCGCTGGGCGACCTGCTGACGCAGGCCCACACCTATGGCGGCCTGGGCCTGGGCGCGATGTGGACTAGCGCGCTGTTTCTCACCGTGATCGCCCTGCTGGTGGCTGTCGAGCAGCTGCGCGTGGGCGGACGTTCCTGACCCGATAAACCACCCGATTCCCAACCCCAAGGAGTTTTTGCCATGACATCCATGAATACGTTCCCCCTTCGCGGCGCCCTGGTGGGCACGGCCCTGGTGCTGGCCGTGCTGGCCGGCGGCTGCGGCAAGCAGCCGGCCGCCACCGCAGCGGGGGCAGCGCCCACCGCCGCGGCGGCCAGCAGCGCTTCGGCGCTGGGTGATCTGTCGGCGTTTCGCAGCATCACCACCGACGTTGCCCGGCTGGTGGACAAGGGAGACCTGCCCGCCGCCACCGCCCGCATCAAGGACCTGGAGGTGGCCTGGGACGCGGCCGAGGCCGGGCTGAAGCCGCGCGCCGCGGCCGACTGGCACGTGCTGGACAAGTCCATCGACCGCGCGCTCAAGGCCTTGCGCGCCACGCCGCCCGATGCCACCGCCAGCCGGCAGGCGCTGGCCGAGGTGCTGCAGACCATGGACCGCTTCGGCGGCGCGCGCTGACGCGGCAGGCCGCGGCGCGGTGGCACACTGCGCCGGCATCACGCAACCGAGGAAGGAACGGATCATGGACATCGCTGGCTGGGTGCAGTCCTATGGCTACGCCGCCGTGGCGGTGGGCACCTTTCTGGAGGGCGAATCGGTGCTGCTGCTGGCCGGTGCCGCCTCGCACCGGGGCCACCTGGCGCTGCCCGGCGTCATCGCCATCGCCACGCTGGCCAGCTTTGCCGGCGACCAGCTGTACTTCCTGCTCGGGCGGCGCTACGGGCAGGCGCTGCTGGCCCGCTTCCCGGGCATGGCGCCCCGCGCGCGGCGCATGAACGAGCTGCTGGCGCGCCACCACCTGCCGGTCATCCTGTCCATCCGCTTCCTGTACGGCCTGCGCATTGCCGGGCCGATCGCCATCGGCATGAGCGACGTGTCCTGGCTGCGCTTCTTTGTGCTGAACCTGGCCGGTGCGCTGGTCTGGGCGGCGCTGATCGCCTCGCTGGGCTATGGCACCGGCCATGCGCTGGTCTATGTGCTCAAGAACGCCGACGCCGACGAGCTGTGGGCCGTGGGCCTGCTGGCCGTGGCCCTGGTGTGGTGGCTGCTGGCCTGGCACCGGGGCGGCCTGCTGCGCTGGCGCCGCCAGGCGGCCACGCCGCCGCGCGACTGAGCCGGCCCCCCCTTTCTTCTCCAAATTCCTTCTCTCCACCATGTCTTCATCTATCCATCCTGCCGGCCAGGCCGACCCCATCGGCCTGGCCAAGGTGCCCGAGCTCACGCTGGGCTTCTGGATCATCAAGATCGCCGCCACCACGCTGGGCGAGACCGGCGGCGACGCGCTGTCCATGTCGCTGCACCTGGGCTACCTGCTGAGCACGGCGATCTTCGCGCTGGTGTTCGCCGCCTGCGTGGCCGCGCAGATCCGCGCGCGCCAGTTCCGGCCCTGGCTCTACTGGGCCACCATCATCGCCACCACCACCGTGGGCACCACGCTGGCGGACTTTTTCGACCGCTCGCTGGGCATCGGCTACGCGGGCGGCTCCAGCGCGCTGCTGGCGCTGCTGCTGGGCTCGCTGTGGCTGTGGCGGCGCACGCTGGGCACGGTGTCGGTGGCCAGCGTGGACACGCCGCGCGCCGAGGTCTTCTACTGGGTCACCATCATGCTGTCGCAGACCCTGGGCACCGCCCTGGGCGACTGGACGGCGGGCACCGCCGGCCTGGGCTACAGCGGCGCGGCGCTGGTCTTCGGCGCGCTGCTGGCGGGGGTGGCGGCGTTGTACTTCTTCACGTCGGCATCGCGCACGGCGCTGTTCTGGGCCGCCTTCATCCTGACGCGCCCGCTGGGCGCGACGGTGGGCGACTTCCTGGACAAGCCGCTGGCCTCGGGCGGGCTGGCGCTCAGCCGCTTCAGTGCCTCGGCGGCGCTGCTGGCGTTCATCGTGCTGTGCATCGCGCTGCTGCCCCAGCGCGCGGCGCGCGCCGCGCACTGACCGGAGCCGCCGCCATGCGCGTGTTGCTGGTCGAGGACGACGCGATGATCGGCGCGGCCGTGCAGGGCGCGCTCAAGGACGCGGCCTACGCCGCCGACTGGGTGCAGGACGGCAGCCTGGCCCTGTCGGCGCTGGCCAGCCAGCACTACGACCTGGTGCTGCTGGACCTGGGCCTGCCCGGCCGCGACGGCCTGCAGGTGCTGGCCGCCCTGCGCGGCGCGCGCAACCCGGTGCCGGTGCTGATCCTCACCGCCCGCGACGCGCTGGACGACCGCCTGCGCGGGCTGGACGGCGGCGCCGACGACTACCTGCCCAAGCCCTTCGAGATGGCCGAGCTGCTGGCGCGCATGCGCGCCGTGCTGCGGCGCAAGGGCGGCAGCGCCGCGCCGCTGCTGGACAGCGGCACGCTGACGCTGGACCCGGCAACGCGCCAGGCGTGCGCGGCCGGCGGCGCGCCGGTGCTGCTGTCGCAGCGCGAATTCGCCCTGTTGCAGGCCCTGCTGCTGCGCCCGGGCGCCATCCTGTCGCGCAGCGAACTGGAAGACCGCATCTACGGCTGGGGCGAGGAAGTGGAGAGCAACGCCGTCGAATACCTGATCCACGCGCTGCGCCGCAAGCTGGGCGCCGAGGCCATCCGCAACGTGCGCGGCGTGGGCTGGCGCGTGGACAAGAGCGCATGACGCCGCAGCCCGCCCCGCCACAACCGCAACGCCCTGCGCGCAGCCCCCGCGCCGCGTCGCTGCAGCGGCGCCTGTCGCTGGCGCTGGCGGCCGCCATTGCCGTTGTGGCGCTGGCGGGCGGGGTATTGTCCTTCCTGGCGGCGTACGAGCAGGCGCGCGAACTGCAGGACGACGTGCTGCTGCAGGTCGCCGCGCTGATGCAGCGCCGCGGCCTGCCGGCGCTGCAGGCGGCCCCGCCCGCCGGGCACCTGGCCGACCAGCACGAATCCGCCCGCCTGGTCGTGCAGCGCCTGGGCGCGCCCAACCCGCAGGGCCTGCACGTGGACCAGGGCGGCGCGCTGCCCGTACCCGCCGGCCTGGCCGACGGGCTGCACACGCTGGAGCTGCAGGGCGAGACCTTCCGCGTGCTGATCGCGCCCCTGCCAGGCGGCGAGCGCCTGGTCGTCGCCCAGGAGGCCGACCTGCGCGACGAGCTGGCGCGCGAGGGCGCCGTGCGCACCGTGCTGCCGTTCGCCGTGCTGATGCCGGTGCTGCTGCTGGTGGCGGGCGGGCTGGTCAGCCGGCTGCTGCGCCCCCTGGCCGAGCTGGCGCAGGACGCCGATCAGCGCGGCGAGCACGACCTGCGGCCGATGCCGGAGGCGGCGCTGCCGGCGGAAGCGCAGCCCTTCGTCGCCGCCATCAACCGGCTGCTGGCGCGGCTGGCGCAAAGCCTGGCGGCGCAGCGGCGCTTCGTGGCCGACGCCGCGCACGAGCTGCGCTCGCCGCTCACCGCGCTGTCGCTGCAGGCCGAGCGGCTGGCGCAGGTGCCGCTGGCGCCCATCGCCGCCGAACGGCTGGGCGAGCTGCGCAGCGGCGTGGAGCGCACGCGCAGCCTGCTGGAGCAATTGCTGAACCTGGCGCGCGCCCAGTCCGCGGCCGACGCCGCGCCGCCGGCCACGCCCCTGGAGCCGGTGCTGCGCCGCGTGCTGGAAGACCTGGGGCCGCTGGCGCAGGCGCGCGGCATCGATTTGGGCCTGGCCACGCCCGCGCAAGGCGCCGTGCTGGCCAGCGAGCTGGACCTGTACACCCTGGTGCGCAACCTGGCCGACAACGCCATCCGCTACACGCCGCAGGGCGGCCGGGTGGACCTGGGCGTGCTGGGGGAGGAGGGCGCCACCACCGTGCTGTACGTCGAGGACACCGGCCCCGGCATCGCCGCCGCCGAGCGCGGGCGCGTGTTCGATCCGTTCTACCGCATCCTGGGCAGCGGCCAGGCCGGCTCGGGCCTGGGCCTGTCCATCGTGCAGGCGATCGCCACGCGCCTGGGCGCCCGGCTGCGGCTGGACGACGGGACGCTGGGCGGCACGCCGGGCCTGCGGGTCAGCGTCGAGCTATCAAAACAATAGCTGCATCGCATTGCAGGACGCCGGCAATCGGCCGATTTGACCCAAAACCCGGCTATTTGGGCTGTTTCATGGGGCAGGTACTCATGCCCAGCAGCCCATACGCGGGGCAGAAGCGGAACAGCCCGGTCACCAGCGGCACGATGCCGATATAGCCCCACCAGCCTATGGTGCCGGTGACGGCCAGCCCGATGAGGGCCAGGCCGACGATGATGCGCAGCACGCGGTCGATGCCGCCGACGTTGAGTTTCATGGAATTGCTCCTGCAGGATGGTGGTGTTGAAAAAAGGGAAACAAGGCTCAGCGCCGCGCGCGGCGGTCAGCCAAAGGGCGGCAGGCTGGGCTGGCGCACCGGCTGGCCGGCGGCCACCCAGGCGTCGTAGCCGCCGGCGATGGAGCGCACGTTGCGGTACCCCATGTCCTGCATCGCGCATGCTGCCAGCGCCGCGCGGCCGCTGGTCTTGCAGTACAGCAGCACGTTCAGTTCAGCCGACTGGCAGGCCGGGTTGCTGCTGAGCTGGAACTCCAGCAGGCCGCGCGGCATGTTCACGGCGCCGGGCAGGTGGCCCTGGCGGTACTCGTCGGGCTCGCGCACGTCGATCAGCAGGTCGGCCCCGGCCAGCGCCTGCGCGGCCTCGGCGACGGGCAGTTCGCGCACGCGCGCCTTGGCCTCGGCCACCAGTTCAATCGCGGTTTTCATGGGCATCCTTTGCAAGGGGTGGGCAGTCGGTTCAGCAGCCGGGCCGGGCGCCCAGCTTGCGCAGTATGTTCTCCAGCATGCACCACTTGGTGACACTGCTTTGCAGCAGGTTGGCGCCGACGAAGGCCGTGAAGGCCAGCCACCACTGGCTCATGAACAGCGGGCTGCCGGGGATGCCCAGGGCCAGTGACAGCAGGATGAAGGCGCCGGCCAGCAGGCGCACGATTTGCCAGGACGTCATGGGAAGGGTTCCTCGAAAAAGAGGTTCGGAAGATGTGTCGCGGCAGGGCGGCTCAGGCCGCGCGCCTGGTCTGGCAGGCGCCGCCGGCGCAGGCCGGGCAGAACAGGGCCACCCACGGCCAGGCGAACAGGGCAAAGGCGGCGCCCAGGCCCAAGGCGATGCCCAGCAAGTTGAGCCAGTCCACCCAGTAGCCCATGTTGGCAAAGGACGATTGGGTCAGGCTGGGCAGCGTGAAGAACAGCAGTCCCGCGACAAAGCTGGCCGGGAACAGGGCATGGCGCAGTGTCCCCAGGCTCAGGCGCGAGCGCGCCAGCACCATCAACGCCAGCCAGGTCACGGCCAGCCCCAGCAGCGCCGGCCACACTTCCAGCGCGCTTTCATAAAGGATGTTCAGTACCAGCCAGATTTCGTACATGAGGGTTCTCCTTGCAAAAAAGGCACCAGGGAACATCAGACCCGGCCCTTGAGCACCGCCATGTAGGCGGGCTTGAGCATGCGGATCTTCATCAGCCACGCGGCGTAGCTGTCCTGCAGTGGCTCGATCATGGGCAGCGACGGCGTCAGCCGGCCCTCGTAGTCGAACTCGACCAGCCAGGCGGCGCCCTCGCGCACGATCATCGGGCAGGAGGTGTAGCCATCGAACACCTCGCCCGGCGTGCGCCCGGCGATCACCTCTGCCAGGTGCCGGGCGACGATGGGCGCGCTTTTCTTGACCGTGGCCGCCGTCTTGCCGCGCGGCGTGCCGTTGGTGTCGCCCAGGCCGAAGACGTTGGGGTAGCGCAGGTGCTGCAGGGTGCTCTTGTCCACTTCCAGCCAGCCGCCGGCGGCCATGGGGCCGTCCTTCCAGGCGAGGTCGGAGTTCTTGACCGCATCGACGGCGCGCATGGGCGGCACGACGTGGATGAAGTCATACGGCACTTCGGTGGCTTCGCCCTCGGGGGAGGCGAAGGTGGCGCGCCGCGCGCCGATGTCCAGGGCCTTGAGCCTTTGCCCGTACTGCACGCCCACGCCCAGGGCCTGCCAGCGCTGCAGCACGCTGTCGTTGACCACCTTGACGCCAAACACGTTTTGCAGCGCCGAATAAAAGGTGATGTTCGATTGGCCCAGCGTGCCGGCCTGTGCCAGCCGGTCGCGCAGCATGAAGCTCATCTTCAGGGGCGCTCCGGCGCACTTGAGCGGCGTGGCCGGCAACGTCATGACGGCCTGGCCACCTTTTTGCCGGAAGGCATCCATGGCAGCCCAGGTAGCCAGCGCCGCCTCGGTGCCGGGATAGACGCTGGCCAGGCCGTTGCTGCCGATGGCCTTGACGTCCATGCCGTCGATCTGCGCCCAGTCCTGGTGCGTGCCGGTGGCAACCACCAGGTAGTCGTAGGCGATGCGCTGGCCGCCGGCGGTGACTACCGCGTTGGCCACCGGGTCGAACTCGGCCACCATGTCCTGCACCCACTGCACGCCTTTCGGTTGCAGCGCGGCATTGCTTGCGATGACCTTGTCCACCGGCCACACGCCCGTGGCCACCAGGGTGAAGCCGGGCTGGTAGTGGTGCGCCTGCTTGGCATCGACGATAGTGATGCGCGCGCCGTCCAGCAGGGCTTGCAGACGGTGCGCCACGGCGATGCCGCCCAGGCCGCTGCCAGCGATGACGATGTGCGCCCTGGTGGGCAGACGGGCCGCGTGGGCCGGCGTCGGCGCCGCCATCAAGCCCAGGCTGGCGACTGTGCCCCCGAGCCAGGCGCGGCGCGACAGGGCCGCGGCGGCGGGCGGGCGCGGCTCGCGCGGCCGGCTGGAATGGGTCTCAAACATGGCGGTCTCCTTTCCTGGATTGCGGGGACATCGAAAACGCCAGCGCCTGGCTGGCTGCACGCAGCTGCTGCTCGTCCAGCTGACCGGCCAGCAGGGCCAGGCGCAGGCCGCCCAGCAGCAGGGCGCCGCGCGCCTGGGCCAGGGCCAGCTCGGCGGCTGCGGCGTCGTTCTGGGCGTTGAGCCAGTCCAGCAGCGTGCGGTCGCCGGCCTCGCGGCCGGTGCGGGTGGCGTCCAGGCGGGACTGGCTGGCCTTGAGCGCGTGCTCCAGGGCCTGCACGCGCTGCGCCCCGGCCGACAGGCCCAGCCAGGCGGCGTGGGTCTGGCTGGCGACCTGCTGGCGCGTGCTGTCCACCTGCGCCTGGGCCTGTTCGAGCTGGCGCAGGGCCTGCTCCTGCCGGGCCTCGCGCATGCCGCCGGTGTACAGCGGCACGGTGAGCTGCACGCCCACGCTGGCGCTGCGCGCGCTGCTGCGCGAGCGGCCGAAGTCGCCGCTGCCGTGCAGGCGGTCCTGCCCGGCCTGGGCGACCAGCTCGACGCTGGGCGCGGCGCGGGCGCTATGTTTGTCGGCCTCGGCGCGCGCCAAATCGTGCGCCAGCCGCTGCAGGCGGATGGCAGGGTTGCCGTCCTCGGCGCGCTGCTGCCAGTGCGCCAGGGGCAGGGCCGTGAATGCCGTGGCGGCAGCCGCCGCCCCAGCGGCTGCAGGCAGGTGCGGGTGCAGCGTCTCGGGCGGCAGGCCGGTGGTGTCGGCCAGCAGGCGCAGCTTGACCTGCAGCTCGACCTGCGCGGCCAGCGCCTGCGCCTGCAGCGCTGCCAGCCGGGCGCCGGCCTCGTGGGTGTCGGTGATGGGCGTGTCGCCGATGCGAAAGCGCTCCTGCGCTTCGTCGAGCGCACGCTGCACGGCCTGCAGTTGCTGCCGGGTCAGCTGCAGCGCCTGCTGCGCCAGGGCGGCATCCAGGTAACGCTCGGCGGTGCGCAGCATGGCCTGCTGGTGCGCGGCCTGCCATTGCAGCTCGGCCACGTCGGCCTGCAGCTGCAGTTGCTGCTGCTGGGCGCGCCGCTGCGGGTGGTACAGCGGCTGGCTGGCCTGCAGCGCCCAGCGCGTGGCCGCGCCGCCGTGGATGGAGGTGGAGAAATCCGCCCCGTTGTTCTCGCCCATGCCGGGCGCGGCAAAGTGCGCGCCGCGCGCGTCGGTGTCGTGGCTGGCGGCTGCGGCGCTGGCCGTGAGCTGCACGCCGGGGCGCCACAGGGCGGCGGCCTGCTCGCGCAGCGGCTGGGCGCCGGCACGGGCGGCACGCGCCACGGCCAGTTCGCGGTCGTGCTGCTCGGCCCCCGCCCAGGCAGCCAGCAGGTCGGTTGCCAGCGCAGGGCGCGGCGCGGCCCCGCCAAGCAGCAGGCCGACAGCCAGGGCCAGGGCGCTCCAGGCCCTGGAAAGGAGGGGCAAGGCAGGCATGGGCAGGGCGGTCTTTGAGTGCAGGGTGAAGGGGCGGTCCGGCTTCAACCGGCCTTGGCGGCGGCGGCCTGGGCGGCGAACTCGTCAAAGGCCGCGCTGGCACGCGCGGCATACATCAGCGATGGCCCGCCGCCCATGTACACGGCCATGCCCAGGGCCTCGGTCAGCTCCTCGCGCGTGCAGCCGAGCTTGACCAGCGCCTGCGTGTGGTAGCCCAGGCAGGGGTCGCAGCGCACCGACACCGACAGGGCGATGGCGATCAGCTCCTTGGTTTTGGCGTCCAGCGCGCCGGCCTTGGTGGCCGCCTGCGCCATGGCGGAAAAGCCGCGCAGCGTGTCGCCGATCTCGCCGCGCAGCTTGCCGATCTCGGCGCTGGTGTCCTGGATGATGTCCTGGTAGCTGGGGAACATGGTGGTGGCTCCTTGAGGGGTTGAAGAAAACTATGATTTTGATAGCTGGATGCCGTTGTTCTGCGCCGGCTATGGGCCGATCGGGCTGATATTCGGCCCGCGGCGGCGGTAGGCCGCGTAGTACAGCGTCGGGATGACCACCAGGGTCAGCAGCGTGGAAACCAGGATGCCGAAGACCAGCGCGATCGCCAGCCCGTTGAAGATGGGGTCGTCCAGGATGAAGAAGGCGCCGACCATGGCCGCCAGGCCCGTGAGCACGATGGGCTGGGCGCGCGCCGCCACGGCGTGGACCAGCGCCTGCGCCAGGGGCACGCCGCCTGCCTGCTGCAGCCGCACGAAGTCCACCAGCAGGATGGAGTTGCGCACGATGATCCCCGCCAGGGCGATCATGCCGATCATGCTGGTGGCGGTGAACTGCGCGCCCAGCAGGGCGTGCCCGGGCATCACGCCGACCACGGTGAGCGGGATGGGCGCCATGATGATCAGCGGCGTGAGGTAGGAGCCGAACTGCGCCACCACCAGCAGGTAGATCAGCACCAGGCCCACGGCGTAGGCCGCGCCCATGTCGCGGAAGGTCTCATAAGTGATGCGCCACTCGCCGTCCCAGCGCAGGCTGTAGTCGCGCTGCGCGTCCTGCGGCAGGGCGACGAACAGCTCCTGCAGCGTGCCACCGCCGGGCGTGGTGATGCCAGCCAGTGCGGCGCGCATGGCGAACATGCCGTACAGCGGGCTGTCCACGCGCCCGGCCATGTCGCCCTGCACGAAGTCCACCGGCAGCAAATCCTTGTGGTAGGTCGGCTGCTCGCGCAGCGTGTCGCTCACGCTGACCAGCTCCCGCAGCGGCACCAGGCGGCCAGCGGCGCCCGGCACGCCCAGCTGCAAGAGCGCATCCAGGCTGCCGTGGCGCTCGGGCGGCAACTGCAGCCACACGGGCACGGGGGCGCGGCTGGCGTCGCGCAGCCAGGTGGCGGCCTCGCCCGCCAGGCCGGCGCGCAGCGTGGCGACGATGTCCGGCTGCGCCACGCCGGCCAGCGCGGCCTTCTGGCGGTCGACCAGCAGCAGCGTGCGCGGCGCCGGGGCGATGGAGGTGGAATCCACGTCGACCACGCCGGCCGTCGATTCGAACACCGCGCGCACCGCCTGGGCGACCTGGCGGCGGCCCTCGGCCTCGGGGCCGTAGATTTCGGCCACGATGGGCGCCAGCACGGGCGGGCCGGGCGGTACTTCCACCACTTTCACGTTGGCGCCCCAGCGCCGGCCGATGTCCTGCAGGGCAGGGCGCACGCGCATGGCAATCGCATGGCTTTGCTCCTTGCGCTGGTGCTTGTCCACCAGGTTGACCTGCAGGTCGCCCAGCTCGCTGCTGGCGCGCAGCTCGTACTGGCGCACCAGGCCGTTGAAATTGATGGGCGCGGCCGTGCCGGCGTAGGCCTGCCAGTCGCGCACCTCGGGCACGCTGGCCAGGTGCGCGCCCAGCTCGCGCAGCACGGCGGCGGTGTCCTCCAGCGGCGTGCCGGCGGGCATGTCCACCACCACCTGGAACTCGGATTTGTTGTCGAACGGCAGCATCTTCAGCTGCACCCAGCCCAGCACCGGCAGCAGCGCCGACAGCGCGACCAGCCCTGCCACCGCCGCCAGCAACAGCGCCCGGTTGCGCCCGCCGCGCCGCTCGTCCAGCAGCGGCGTGAAGACGCGGGTGAAAAACGGCTCCAGCTTCGCCGTCAAGCCGGACTGGCCGCCGCTGCTACCGTCCTGGCCGACGGCGTGCGCCTTCATCCAGCGCCGCGCCAGCCAGGGCGTGACGACGAAGGCAATGGCCAGCGACAGCAGCATGCCCATGCTGGCGTTGATGGGGATGGGCGCCATGTACGGCCCCATCAGGCCGGAGACGAAGGCCATGGGCAGCAGCGCGGCGATCACCGTGAAGGTGGCCAGGATGGTCGGCCCGCCCACCTCATCGACGGCGCGCGGGATGACCTGCAAGAGCGGCAGGCCGGGTTCTAGCTGCTGGTGACGGTGGATGTTCTCACCACCACGATGGCGTCGTCCACAGGATGCCGATGGGAGAAAATCAGCGCAAACAGCGAGACGCGATGAGCGTGAAGCCCCAGGCCCAGGAGGCGAACAGCGTGGCCGCCAGCGTCAGCACCACCGCCAGGCCCACGATGGCCGCCTCGCGCCGGCCCAGCGCCAGGAACACCAGCGCCACCACCGAGGCGGTGGCGAACAGCAGCTTCTGGATCAGCTTTTGCGCCTTGTCGTCGGCGGTCTCGCCATAGTTGCGCGTCTGGCGCACCTGCACTTCATGCGGGATCAGCACGCCCTGCAGCTGCTCCATGCGCGCCGACAGGGCATTGGCCACCGCGATGGCGTTCTCGCCCGGCTTCTTGGTGACCTGCAGCGTGATGGCAGGCCACTCCTGCACCTGCCCGGCTTCCCCGCGCTGGCCCAGCCAGACCAGGCGCTGCGCAGGCGGCGCGCCGTCGCGCACCTGGGCGACATCCTGCAGGAACACGGGCTTGCCGCCGCGCGTGGCGACGACCAGCCCGGCCACCTCGCGCGCCGACGCCAGATGCGGGCCGGCCTGCAGCTCCACGCTCTTGCCGCCCGCCAGCAGACCGCCCACGGGCAGGCCGAAGTTGGCCGACTGCAGCGCGCCGCGCAGCTCGCGCACCGACACGCCAGTGCTGGCCATGCGCGCGGCGTCCAGCTCGACCACCACGGCGCGGCCCGGCCCGCCGATGGCGCGCACCTCGCGCACGCCGGGCACGCGCGCCAGCTCGGATTCGATGGTGTGGGCGACGCGCTCCAGGTCCAGGGCATCTGCGGCCTCGTCGCTGGCGTGCAGGGTGAAGCCGGCGATGGGCACGTCGTCTATGCCCCTGGGGCGGACCAGCGGCTCCTGCACGCCCAGGCCCGCGGGCCACAGGTCGGCGTGGCTGCGCAGCTGGTCGTGCAGGCGCACCAGCGCCACGTTGCGCGGCACGCCGACCTTGAACTGCACCGTGAGCAGCGCCAGCCCGGGGCGCGAGACGGACAGGACGTGCTCCGTGCCCTCCATGCCGGCCAGCAGCTGCTCGGCAGGGATGGCGACCGTCTGCTCGACGTCGCGCACCGAGGCGCCGGGGAAGGGAATCAGCACGCTGGCCATGGTCACGTCGATCTGCGGCTCTTCCTCGCGCGGGGTGACCAGCACGGCAAAGGCGCCCAGCAGCAGGGCCAGCAGCGCCAGCAGCGGCGTGATATGCGCCGACAGGAACCGGGCAGCGATGCGGCCGGAGGGGCCCAGGCGGGCAGGGGTGCCTTGCTGCATGTCAGCGCACCCGGGCGGCAGCCTGCGGATCGAGGGCCACGCGCTCGCCGGAGCGCAGCCCGGCCAGCACGGGAATGTGTGCCGGCGCATCCGCGCCGCTGCCGGGCGGCTGGCCCAGGCGGACCTGGCGCAGGCGAGGGCGGCCCTGCTCGTCCAGCACATAGACGGCGGTCAGCTCGCCCCGGCGCAGGATCGCGCTGGCGGGAACGGTCAGGGAGGCTGGCGCATCCGCCGCCCCTGGCGCCACCGGCAGCCACAAGCGCGCGAACATGCCGGGCGCCGCTCCCGCCAGGCCTGCGGGCAGGGCGACGCGCAGTTGCGCCGTGTGCGTGGCCCGGTCCACCGTGGGCAGGCGCTGGATGCCCTGCGCCGGCACGCCCACCCGGCCAGCGCCCAGGCTGGGCAGGTCCAGCTGCGCCGGGCCGTCCGCCAGCTGCAGGGCCTGCGGCACAGCGGCCGCGACGCGCAGCGCCGCCGGGTCGTACAGCCGCACCAGCGGCCGGCCCGGCGTCGCCATGTCGCCCAGGGCCACCGGCACCTCGCTGACCACGCCGGAATAGGGCGCCCGCACGACGTGCAGGCCCGTCTGCGCAGCCGCAGCGCTGGCCTGCGCCTGCAACGCACGCACCTGGGCGTGCGCGGCCTGCGCCTGGGCCTGGGCGCGCTCCAGGCCCGCCTGGCTGATGTATTGGCGGGCAAAGAGCTGCTTCTGGCGCGCCAGCTCGCTGTCGGCCAGCTGGGCCTGGGTGCGCGCGGCGTCCACCTGGGCGGCGCTGGCGGCGGCATTCTGGCGCGCAGCCTGGGCGTCCAGGCGCAGCAACTCCTGCCCGGGCCGCACCTGCTCGCCCACGCGCACCGAGAGCTGCACCACGGCGCCCGGCACCTGGGTGGAGACGGTGGTGTCGCGCACCGCCTCGACCACGCCATCCGCCCCGTGGAGCAGTGCGCCGCCATGGGCCTGGACCGGTGCCGAGGCCAGGCCCTGGCCGTGCGCCGGCAAGGCGGCCGCACCCCACAACAGGCCGCTGGCTGCAGCCAGGGCCACACCCATCCGCCGGGGCAGGGAGAACGACAAAGCAGGGTTGCGCATGCAGTCATTGTTTAACTAACAAGTTAATTAGTCAAGTAATGCCTAGAATGTCGGCCATGCACCACACCCGTGAATCTGCCCGAAGGAGCACGCCATGACCGAGCTGGCTCCCGAAGCCCTGGAGCACGTCGCCGCGTACTTCCAGGGCACTGTCCGAGCCCATGCGCCTGCAGCTCATCAACCTGCTGCGCGCCGGCGAGCGCAACGTGGGCGAACTGGCGCGCGAGTGCGGCTGCACCACGGCCAACGTGTCCAAGCACCTGGCCTTGCTGGCCCAGCAAGGCATGGTGGCGCGCGAGAGCCGCGGCACCAGCGTCTACTACCGCATCGCCGACGACACCATAGACGCGCTGTGCGACCTGGTCTGCGGTAGCCTGGCGCGGCAGTTCGAGCAGCGCGCGCGGGACCGCGCCATGTTCAGCAACCACCGCAGCGCGGATTGACGACGGCCGCCCGGCAGGGCTCCAGCGTCCGAGCCGCCGTGTTCAACCCGTGCGTTGCAGCGAGCGCGTGGCCTGCAACGGTGCACGAACCATCTGCAGCGGTATGGGGCAGTGGAAGTGGGCGTGAAAAGCGGAATTTTCGATGTATTAGTTAACATAATATACATCGTATTTATTTCATGGCCATTCATTCAACAGTGGGACATCATGCCCACGCATCCCGCCCACTTCGCGCCCTGGCGCCAGACGGCGCGCGACGGCTCCGCTTCAGAGCCATGCGGCGGCAGCGCGCCGCGTGGCGCAGGAAGCCGGGACGGCACCGCCCAGACGGGATAATCGCCTGCATGCGATTCCTACACACCATGCTGCGCGTCGGCGACCTGCAACGCTCCGTCGATTTCTACACCCGGGTGCTGGGCATGCAATTGCTGCGCACGTCGGAAAACGCCGAGTACCAGTATTCGCTGGCCTTCCTGGGCTTTGACGGTGGCAACCCCCGGCCAGGCCGAGCTCGAGCTGACCTACAACTGGGGCGTGGACAGCTACGAGATCGGCACCGCCTACGGCCATATCGCGCTGGCCGTCCCTGATGTCCAGGCAGCCTGTGAGCGCATCCAGGCGGCCGGCGGCAACGTGACGCGCGCGGCCGGGCCGGTCAAGGGCGGCTCCACCGTGATCGCCTTCGTGGCCGATCCGGATGGCTACAAGATCGAGCTGATCCAGCGAGCCTCCGAACTCCATGGCGGCCGCGGGCAAGCCGGTGCCAGCGCCGACCCGCTGCGTTCCTGACACCTTGCACCAGCCCGGCTGCATTGCGTGCCCACTCCAACTGCCGCCGCCCATGCCGCCAATCAGGACAAGGTCCTGATCCTGCGGCGCCAGCGCCTGCGCCAGGTGCTGTGGGTCTTCATCGCAGCGTTTGCGCTGCTTGCGCTGCTGAACCTGCTCAAGCGCGCATGGCCTAAGCGCAGCGCTGGAGCTCGCCACCGTCGCGCTGCTGTTTGGCGCCCGCCACCTGAACGAGCGCGATCGCCCGCTGGCGGCGGCATGGCTGACGCTGGGCGTGCTGCTGGCGGCGCTCGTCGCGCTGATGGTCGCCGGCCAGGGCCTGTTCGACGAGGCGCCCATGGCTTTTCCCGGCTTGCTGGTCTTTGCCAGCATGTTCGGCTCGCGCCGGCTGTTTTCGTCGCTGCTGGGGGTGATGCTGGTCGCGCTGGTGGCGATGTACCTGCTCGATATCCAGGGCTGGCTGCGCAGCGCGCCGCAGCCGCTGGACCTGTCCCGGCTGGTGGCGCTGTGCATTGCCTTCCTGATCACGGGCCTGTTCGTCGCCATGGTGGCGTCGGACCTGCGCCGGCTCATGGAGCAGCTCGACGAGGAAAAGAAGGCGCTGGAACACTCCAACACCCGCATCACCGCCCTGGCCTACCAGGACAGCCTGACACAGCTGCCCAACCGCGCCCTGGCCCAGGACCGGCTGCAGCAGATGCTGGCGCAGGCCACGCGCGACCGCACGCTGGTTGCGATCATGTTCCTGGACCTGGACAACTTCAAGACCATCAACGACTCGCTCGGCCACGCCGCCGGCGATGCGCTGTTGTGCCAGGTGGGGCAGCGCCTGCAGTCCGTGCTGCGCCCGGCCGACACCGTGGCGCGGCTGTCGGGCGATGAATTCCTGCTGCTGCTGGCGCAGGTGAGCGACGAGGAAGCCGTCGCCGCCATCGCGGCCAAGGTGCTGGAGCGATTCACCCCGACCTTCACGCTGCAGGGGCTGGACGTGCACATCACCGCGTCGCTGGGCGTCACCGTCAGCCCGCGCGACGGCTGCGAGCGGGACGCCCTGCTGAAGAACGCCGACCTGGCCATGTACCAGGCCAAGGAAGCCGGGCGCAACACCTTCCGTTTCTTCGACCCCGGCATGAACGCCAGCGTGCTCGAACACCTGCACCTGGCGGCCGCGCTGCGCCAGGCGTTGGCCCAGGGCGGGCTGCAGCTGCACTACCAGCCTCAATGGGACCTGCGCAGCGGGCAGCATCATCGGCGCCGAGGCGCTGCTGCGCTGGCAGCACGCCGAACTCGGCTGGATCGGGCCGGCCAAATTCATTCCCATCGCCGAGCGCTCCGGCCTGATCCACGAACTGGGCACCTGGGTGCTGCGCCAGGCCTGCGCCGACCTGCAGCGCTGGCGCGACCAGGGCCTGGACGTGCCCACCATCGCCATCAACGTCTCGCCACTGCAGTTTCGCCGCAGCGACATGCTGCACGAGGTAGCCAACGCGCTCGCCGCGCACGGCCTGCCGGCGCACCTGCTGGAGCTGGAAATCACCGAGTCGATGCTGGTGGCCGACGCCCAGCACCTGGAGGACACGCTGCGGCGCCTGCACCAGCTGGGCGTGGCCATCGCGGTGGACGACTTCGGCACCGGCTACTCCAACCTGGGCTACCTGCAGCGCTACCCGGTGCAGCGCCTGAAGATCGACCAGTCCTTCGTGCGCCGGCTGTGCGACAGCCCGCAGGCCGAGGGCCTGGTGCGCGCCATCATCGAGCTGGCCCATTGCCTGGGCCTGCGCACCCTGGCCGAGGGCGTGGAGGATGCGCAGACGCTGGAGCGGCTGCAGGCGTTCGGCTGCGAGTACGGCCAGGGCTTTTACTGGACACCGGCGATACCGGCCCAGGACTTTGCCGCGCGGCTGGCGCGGCGATGACCTGAGCCCCCTGCCCCGCTCAAGCGCTGCGCCGTGCGCGCGGCGCCCAGGCGGCGGCGCCCGTCCCCCGCCTCATTGCGGCCCACCCTCGGGGCTGGCCGGACGGCGGTTCTTGCGCAAGCTGCGCTGCGCTGGCCTTGCGCCCTGCTGCTGCAGCAGCAGCGCGCGCAGCGCGGCGGCCTCGGCCTGGTGCCGGGCGGCGCCCTGCGAGGCATCCTGCAGCTGTGCGCGCAGCTGTGCGCTCGCGTGCTGCGCCTGGGCGAGCGCATCGCCGGCCGCCTGCAGCTGCGCGCTCAGGTTCGCCTGCTGCGTGCTGGACTGCAGCAGCTGCGTCTGGTGGGCCTGCTGCGCCTGCGCCAGGCTGCTGCGTGCGTCGTCCAGCTGCTTGCCCAGCTGGGCGCGTGCGGTGCGCTCCCGGTCCATGTCGCGCAGCGCCCGGTGCTCGGCTTCCTGGGCGCGCAGCGCCGCCTGCTGCACGGCCTCGCGCCCCTTGTCCAGCTCGGCGCTGAAGTGCCGGCGGCTGCCGTCCAGCTCCAGGTGCGCCTGGGCGACCTGCTCCTGCAGCGCCTGGGTGCGTGCGAGCGCGGCCGCGTGCTCGCGCCGCTGGGCCGCCAGCGTCTCCTCCAGCGCCTGCGCCCGCCCGGTGGCGCCCTGCAGCGCCTGTTGCGCCGCCTCCAGTTGGGTGCGCAACTGGTGCCCCTCCTGCAGCGCCTGCTCCAGCTGCTGCAGCGCCTGCTGCGCCCTCGCCTGGGCTTCCAGGCGCAGCGCCGCCAACTCGTCGCGCGCCGCCTGGCTCGCCTGCTCCCACAGCGCGGCCATCGCCTGGCCGGCGGCCTGGCGCAGCGGGTCGGGCAGCCCGGGGTGGTCCAGTTCCACGCGCGCACGCCCGCGCAGGTCGTCCCAGAACTTGGCCAGCGCCTCGGCAGGCACGCCCATCGAGCCCTTGCGCACGTACTGGTAGAGCCGGCTGGCGGTGGGCGTGATGCCGTAGCGGAAGAACAGCAAGGCGCACACCTCGCCGTAGAGCACACGCGTGTCGGGAAAACGGGGTTTCAGGGCT
>JAUCDD010000027.1:0-160042 GCA_034675505.1 Melaminivora sp.
AAAGGGTCGGCGCCGCGCGTCATGCTGGCGTCGGCGACGTGCGCGATCAGGCGCAGGTCCACAAGGTCAAAGTGCATGGCCATGGGGCGCGATTGTAGGAAGCAGCGATGCCTGCGCCCGCCCCGGAAGGCACGCTTTCACAAAGGCGAAGACCACCCCGGGGCGCCCCGCGTTCCATGCTCCGGCCCCGATCCCTGGCGCGCGCCGCGCGTCGCCCGCCCTTTCCGTGACTGCCATGACCGCTTCCACCGCTTCCCCTGCATCCCCCGACGCGCCGCAGCCGGCCGCCGGCGCCCTCTCCCACCTGCGCGTGCTCGATCTGTCGCGCGTGCTCGCCGGCCCCTGGTGCCGGACGCAGAGACACTCTCGCCGACCTTGGCGCCGACGTCATCAAGATCGAACGCCCCGGCCGCGGCGACGACACGCGCCGCTCGGGCCCGCCCTTCCTCCCCGATGCCGACGGCCAGCCGACACCCGCGAGGCCTCCTACTACCTCGCCTCCAACCGCGGCAAGCGCTCGGTCGCCGTCGACATCGCCACCGAAGGGCCGGCCAGCCGCTGGTCCGCGAGCTGGCCGCCGGCGAAGCGACGTGGTGGTCGAGAACTTCAAGGTCGGCGCCCTCGCGCGCTAGGGGCTGGGCTACGACAGCCATGCGCGTCCTCAACCCGCGCCTCATCTACTGCTCGGTCACCGGCTTCGGCCACACCGGGCCGTATGCGCCGCGCGCCGGCTACGACCTGCTGATCCAGGCCATGAGCGGGCTGATCAGCATCACCGGCCAAGCCGACGGCCAGCCCGGCGCCGGCCCCTTGCGCGTGGGTGTGGCCGTGATCGACCTGTTCACCGGCATGTACGCCACCAGCGCCATCCTGGCGGCGCTGGAGGCGCGCCACCGCACCGGGCGCGGCCAGCACATCGACATGGCGCTGCTGGACGTGGCCATGGCCATCCTGGCCAACCAGGGCGCGGGCTACCTGAACGCCGGCAATATCCCCGCCCGCCAGGGCAACACGCACCCCAGCGTGGTGCCCTACCAGGTCTTCCCGCCGCGCGACGGCCACATGCTGCTGGCCATCGGCAACGACGGCCAGTTCGCGCGCTTTTGCGACGCCGCCGGGGTGGACTGGGCCCGCGACGAGCGCCTGCGCACCAACGCCGGGCGCGTGCCGTCCACCGGGGCGACGCTGATCCCGATGATGGCCGAGCTGACGCGCACGCGCGCCACCGCCGACTGGATCGCGCTGCTGGAGGACAAGGCCGTGCCCTGCGGCCCCATCAACAACGTCGGCCAGGCGTTCGACGACGCCCAGGTGCGCGCGCGCGGCCTGCGCATCGAGCAGCAGCGCTGGCCGCTGGGCCAGGCGCCGGCGGGCGAGGCCGTCAACACGGTGGCCAGCACCGCCAGCCCGATGCGCCTGTCCGCCACCCCGGCCACGCTGCGCCACGCGCCGCCGGCGCTGGGCCAGCACACCGGCGATGTGCTGCGCGAGCGGCTGGGGCTGGATGCCGCACAGATCGAGGCGCTGCGCAGCCAGGGCGTGGTGTAGCAGCGCACCCGCAGCGCCGCTGCCGCCCGCGTGCCCGGGCCTGCGCGCGGCCGTGCAGGGGCAGGGGGGCGTGCAATGCTGAGAAAATCGCCGCAGTCCGCTGGCAGCGGCCAGCGCCGCCGTGGCGCCACCTGCCTTTGTCTGCACCCGCTTCCATGAACGTCTTTTCTCCCCACCGCCTCGCCGCCCTGATCGCCCTGCCATGCGCCGCCATGGCCCACGCCAGCGAACCCGCCACGGTGCTCGACGCGGTCGTCGTCACCGGCACGCGCACCGCCACCTCGGTGCGCGACAACCCGGCATCGGTCGCCATCGTCGAGCGCGAGGCGATTGAAAACAACGGCTCGGGCAGCGTCGCCGAGCTGCTGCGCGATGTGCCGGGCGTGTCGGTCGTCGATTCGGCCGTCGCCGGCATGCAGCGCATCCGCATCCGCGGCGAGCAGTCCAACCGCGTGGTCATCCTGGTCGATGGCCAGGAGCTGACCGACCACAGCTCGTTCGGCTCGCCGCTGCTGGTCGATCCGGCCAACATCGAGCGCATCGAGGTCGTGCGCGGCCCGGCCTCGGTGCTCTACGGCGCCAAGGCCATCGGCGGGGTCATCAACATCATCACGCGCAAGGGCGCGGCGGCGCCCCTGCAGGCCGAGCTGGGCGCGACGTACGACAGCGGCACCCGGGGCTGGCGCGGCTGGACGGCGCTGTCGGGCACGCAGGGGCGGCTGGACTGGCGCATCTCGGCCAGCGGCGACGAGCACGGCGACCGCCGCGTGGCCCAGGGCCCGTACAGCGCCAGCGGCCGGCTGGACAACTCGTCCTACGCCAACCAGGACGTGAGCGCGCACCTGGGCCTCAAGCTGGACGACGCCGGCCGCCACTACCTGGCCCTGAAGGCCAACCGCCACAGCCTGCGGGCCGATGGCTGGCAGGATCCGTTCGCGCTGGTGACCCTGAAGAACGTGGACATCAACCCGACGATCGCCGGGCGCCAGGCGCGCATCGACATCGCCGAGGCCCAGATCACCCAGTTCAACGCCAACCTGCCCCGGCGCGACCTGAACAAGCTGGGCCTGTACTACGAGGGCAAGGAGCTGGGCCCGGTGCTGCGCAAGGTGAGCGCCGATGCCTTCGTGCAGCGCGTGGACCGCGAGTTCGACAACCTGATCAAGATCCGCGGCCGGGGCGGGCGCGTGCAGATCCCGGGGCCGGGGACGGGGCCAGGCTTCAACATCCCCCTGAACACCAGCGATGTCGTGATGGGCTCCGCCTCGACCGACCGCACCGACACCTGGGGCGCCAGCGTGCAGCTGGACTGGCGCCTGCACCCCGACCACTACACCGTGGTCGGCGCGCAATGGCTGCGCGACGACCTGCAGACGACCAAGCTCAACGACATCACCGTGGTGGGCGCCAGGCCGCTGCCGCCGCTGCCGCAGTACCAGCCGCCCTTTGGCGTGCGCAGCAGCGCCTACGACCGCGCCACCATGCAGACCGCCTCGGCCTTCGCGCAGGACGAATGGACGCTGGCGCCCGACTGGAAGCTCGCCGGTGGCCTGCGCTACTACCGCGTCAGCTCCTCGCTGGACGAGACCACCAGCAGCGCGCACCAGGCGGGCGAGCGCAGCCGCCACGGGCGCTTCGTCAAGGCGCTGGGGCTGACCTGGACGGGCCTGGCGCATTCCACCGTGCGCGCTGGCTACTCGGAGGGCTACGTCATGCCCTCGCTGCTGGAGCAGTTCACCGACTCGCGCGCCGGGCGCGGCATCGTGCTGCACGGCAATCCGAACCTTGCGCCCGAGCGCTCGAAGAACTACGAGCTGGGCCTGCGCTACCAGAACCAGGGCGTGGTGTTCGACGGCACGTTGTTCTTCACCCGCGCCAGGGACTACATCACCTTCGAGTCCTGCGCCATCACAGGGCGCTGCAGCGGCGGCGACATCTATGTCAACGCCGACCGCGCCAGGAGCCATGGCCTGGAGCTGTTGCTGCAATACCTGGTGCCGGGCACCAGCCTCACGCCGTATTTCTCCGGCACCTGGATGCGCCGCCAGATCACCGTCCAGGAATTCTCCACCTACCAGACCGACGTGCCGCGCCTTGCCGGGCGGCTGGGGCTGCGCTACGAGGACACCGTCGCCAACGCCAACGTGTGGCTGGACGCGTTCGTGCAGGGCGCCACGGCGGTGGACAAGCAGGAGCGGGACATCGAGAAATCGGGCAAGGTCTCGCGCCACCTGGCCGGCTGGGGCACGCTCAACCTGGCCGTGGGCAGCAGCTTCGGCCCGCAGGACCGCTACCGCGTCGCCCTGCACCTGAACAACCTGCTGGACAAGAGCTGGCGCGCCGGCGTCGACGAGCTGCCCGGCCTGGGGCGCAACCTGGTGCTGACGTTCTCGTCGAAGTTCTGACGCCGCAGCCCTTCGCCGGCATGAAAAAGGCGGCCTCGCGGCCGCCTCGCCTGGCAGGGCGGGTTGCGGCTCAGGGGTAGAGGCCGCGCATCTCGCGCGCGTGCAGGATGCGCTTGCAGGCGACGATGAAGGTGGCGGTGCGCAGGGAGACCTGGTGCTCCTGCGCCACCTGCCAGACGCCGGCAAAGGCGTTTTGCATGATGCGCACCAGGCGGGCGTTGATCTCGTCCTCGCTCCAGAAGAAGCTAGTGAAGTCCTGCACCCACTCGAAATAGCTCACGGTGACGCCGCCGGCGTTGGAGATCACGTCGGGCAGCACCAGCACGCCATTGCCCTGCAGGATGTCATCGGCCTCGGGCGTGGTCGGGCCGTTGGCGCCCTCGATGACCATCCTGGCGCGGATGCGCCCGGCGTTGTCCCGGGTGATCTGCCCCTCCAGCGCCGCCGGGATCAGGATGTCGCACTGCACGCCCCAGAACTCGTCGTCCTGCATCTTCTCGGCGCCGGCAAAGCCGGCCACGCCGCCCGTGTCCTGCACGTGCGCCAGCAGCGCGGCCACGTCCAGGCCGCCATCGCGATGGATGCTGCCGGTGTGGTCCTGCACCGCCACCACCCTGGCCCCGGCCTCGGCGAACAGCCGCCCGGCGGTGCCGCCCACGTTGCCAAAGCCCTGCACCGCCACGCGCGCGCCCTCGATCGCCATGCCGGTGTGTTTGGCGGCTTCGACGCCCACGGTGAACACGCCGCGCCCGGTGGCCTCGATGCGCCCGAGCGAGCCTCCCAGGTCCACCGGCTTGCCGGTGACCACGCCGGTGGAGGTCTCGCCGACGTTCATCGAGTAGGTGTCCATCATCCAGGCCATGACCTGGCCGTTGGTGTTCACGTCGGGCGCCGGGATGTCCTTGGTCGGGCCGATGATGATGCCGATCTCGCTGGTGTAGCGGCGCGTCAGGCGCTCCAGCTCGCCGCGCGAGAGTGTCTTCGGATCGACCCGGATGCCGCCCTTGGCGCCGCCGTAGGGCACGTTGACGGCCGCGTTCTTGATGCTCATCCAGGCCGACAGCGCCATCACCTCGGACAGCGTCACGTCCTGGTGGAAGCGCACGCCGCCCTTGCCCGGGCCGCGGCTGGTGTTGTGCTGCACGCGGTAGCCCTCGAAATGGGCAATGGTGCCGTTGTCCATCTCGATGGGCACATCCACGATCAGCGCGCGCTTGGGGCGCTTCAGGGTCTCCACCCAGCGCGCCAGGCTGCCCAGGTAGGGCGTGACGCGGTCCACCTGCTGCAGGTAGATGCCCCATGGCCCCAGGTGCTGCGGGTCGAGGTAGGAGGGCAGCGCGTGGCGGCTGCTGGCCGATGGAGACTGGGCGGAGGACATGGCGTATTCCTGTTCCTTGTGGGAGTGAAGGCCGGGGAAAAACGGCAACTCTATGCCCCGCCGGCGCGGCTGTCCAAGGCCGCCGCGTTTGGCTGCCATGCAAGGGCGACATGGCCGGCAGCCCATGGCCGCCGCCAGGCGCCTTCGATTCGCTATTGAAAATATAGCTACATGCCGGCCTGCGACGCCGGCTGGAGGCCGGTTTGGCCCCAAAAAGCGCTGCGGCAGCCCCCGCTGCCTATACTGGCCCGATGCCTGCCTGTACCTCTTCGACCAGCACTGCTACTGCCCCCGCCTGCGCCCCGGCCGCCCCGGCCGCCCCCGGGGCTGCAGGGCGCCCGGCGCCGCGTGGTCTTCGTCAGCCTGTACGAGTTCATCGCCATCGTCGCCTCCAGCCTGCTGTTCATGGCCATCGGCCAGGAGGCGGCGGCCTCGGGCGCCATGTCGGTCGTCGCCTCCACGCTGGCCATCGTCTGGAACGTCACCTTCAACCACCTGTTCGAGCGCTGGGAGGCGCGCCAGCGCGTGCGCGGCCGCTCGGTGCTGCGCCGCGTGGTGCACGCCGTGGGGTTCGAGGGCGGCCTGGCGCTGGTACTGATCCCGCTCATGGCCTGGTGGTTTGGCGTCGGCCTGTGGCAGGCCACGCTGATGGAGGCCGGCCTGCTGCTGTTCTTCCTGGTCTATACCTACGCCTTCAACTGGGCGTTCGACCGCATCTTCGGCCTGCCGGCCTCGGCCCTGCCCCTGGCTGCGGCGCCGCGCCAGGCCTGACGCCCGGCATGGGCCCCGGGGCCCGCGCCGCGCGCTAGCGCGTAGCGCGGAAAGGCCGGCTCAGGAAGCGCGAGCCCGCCTCGCCAAAGCGCCAGGGCACCTCCACCGCACGGGTGATGCCGATGCGCGGGCCCGCCACCAGCTGCGGCGCCCGGACGCCGCCCGGCGGCGCCAGCAGGGCAAAGGGCGGCGCATCCAGGGGCAGGTGGTCGAAGCTGCCGTCGATGCCCAGCGCCTGCGTCAGCCGCCCCGGCCCGGCGCACAGCAGGCGCTCGTCCTGCACGCCGCGGCGCGCGCGCATCTGCTCCAGGCCGTGCGTGGGCTGCAGGGCGCGGATCAGCACCGCCGCGCCATCGCCCAGCTGGCCGCACACCAGGTTCAGGCACCAATGCACGCCGTAGGAGCGGTACACATAGGCCCGCGCCGCCGGCCCGAACATGGCGGCGTTGCGCGGCGTGGGGCCGCGAAAGCTGTGCGACGCCGGATCGGTGCCGTCGTACGCCTCGGCCTCGACGATGCGCCCGCCCACGCCGCCCGCCAGCAGCGTCACGCCGATCAGCAGCGGCGCCAGCGCGTGGGCGTCGAGCGTGAAGTCCAGGGGCGCGGGCTCCAGCGGTGCGGGGGGATGCCCGTCCGTGCCCATGTCGCGATCTCCGTGCACGCCTCAGCGGCCGCCCTGGAAGGCAAAGAAGGTCACCAGCGACGGCGCCACGCCGGTGATCAGCAGCTGCGTGCCGTTGAGCACCGCGATGCCCGCGACGTTGGAGCCATGGGGCAGCGGGCAGCCATCGCCGGTGAAGCTGGCGCGCATGTCGTACACGCTCTTGCCGCCAGGACGCGGCGCCAGCGAGCCGCGCACCAGGCAGGCCGCACTCGGCTGGGCGGACACCAGCCCGCCATCGGGCGCGACCGTCAGCGCCAGCGGCAACGGCCACCCGCCCACGCTGCCCGCGTAGGTGCCGGCCACCGCAGCCAGCGTGGCCGGGCGCTCGTAGTCCGCCAGGTAGCGGCCCGAGAACACGTCGAAGGCAAAGCCCACCTCGAGCTCGCGCCGCGCAATGAAGCTGCCCCCGTACAGCGACGAGGCCACCACCCCGCCCCGGGCGAAGTCCACATGCGCAGCCGAACCGCGCAGCTGCCCGCCGGTCCAGCTGCTGGTGCCGTGGATGGCGCCCTGGATGACCGGCCCGCGGGTGTAGATGCCCCAGGTCTCGCCCGTGTCCAGGACCGTGAGCGTGACGTCATAGCCCGTGGAGGAGCGCCCGACCCAGCGGCCCTCGGGGCCCGCGATGGGGCGCAGGGGCGGCGGGCCGACGGTGGCATCGTCGTCATTCTTGCTGCCGCCGCCGCAGCCGGCGAGCAAGGCCGCCGTGAACCCTGCCATCAGGGCGTGCTTCATACCGCGTGCACCCATGGTGCGCTCCTCCTGAGTTTGCTTAAAAAGGTCGCCGGCCCCGGCCCCGTGGCGACCCCGTGGCGCAATGTAAGCCCTGCGCCGATAAAATACCCGGCTTTCTCCGACCCCAAGGAGCGTTGCAGCAGGCCGTACCCACAGGCCTGTCAGGCTTGGGGACGTCCTCTGGAATCGTGCCTTGCAACGACGCTCACCTGTCCCAGGCAACCCATTGCACAGGTGAGTTCGATGTCTGCTTTCTCCGCAACCCCGCCCCCCATGAAACTCTCCGGCCTGGAGCCCGTCTTCATCGGCCCGGATTCGCTGTTCGTCAACGTCGGCGAGCGCACCAACGTCACCGGCTCCAAGGCCTTCGCCCGCCTGATCCTGAACGAGGAATACGAAAAAGCGCTGTCCGTGGCGCGCCAGCAGGTGGAAAACGGCGCCCAGGTCATCGACGTGAACATGGACGAGGCCATGCTGGACAGCAAGGCGGCCATGGTGCGCTTCCTGCAGCTCATCGCCTCCGAGCCCGACATCGCCCGCGTGCCGGTGATGGTGGACTCGTCCAAGTGGGAGGTCATCGAGGCCGGCCTGCGCTGCCTGCAGGGCAAGGGCATCGTGAACTCGATCAGCATGAAGGAAGGCCTGGACGAGTTCAAGCGCCAGGCCCGGCTGATCCGCCGCTACGGCGCCGCTGCCGTGGTGATGGCCTTCGACGAGAAGGGCCAGGCCGACACCTACGAGCGCAAGATCGAGATCTGCGAGCGCGCCTACCGCGTGCTGGTCGATGAGGTGGGCTTCGCGCCCGAGGACATCATCTTCGACCCCAACATCTTCGCGATTGCCACCGGCATCGAGGAGCACGCCAACTACGCCGTGGACTTCATCGAGTCGGTGCGCTGGATCAAGGCCCACCTGCCCGGCGCCAAGGTCAGCGGCGGCGTATCCAACGTGAGTTTTTCCTTCCGCGGCAACGACCCGGTGCGCGAAGCCATCCACACCGTGTTCCTGTACCACGCCATCAAGGCCGGCATGGACATGGGCATCGTCAACGCCGGCATGGTGGGCGTCTATGACGACCTCGACCCCGAGCTGCGCGAGCGCGTCGAGGACGTGGTGCTGAACCGCCGGCCCGACTCGGCCGAGCGCCTGCTGGAGATCGCCGAGGCCACCAAGGGCGCGGCCAAGGACGACAGCAAGAAGCTGGAGTGGCGCGGCACGCCCGAGCATCCCAAGAGCGTGGGCGAGCGCCTGTCGCACGCGCTGGTGCACGGCATCACCGACTTCATCGTGGAAGACACCGAGGAGGCCTACCAGGACCTCGTGGTGCAAAAGGGCGGCCGCCCGCTGCACGTGATCGAAGGCCCGCTGATGGACGGCATGAACATCGTGGGCGACCTGTTCGGCGCCGGCAAGATGTTCCTGCCGCAGGTGGTGAAGTCGGCCCGCGTGATGAAGCAGGCCGTGGCCCACCTGATCCCCTACATCGAGGAAGAAAAGCGCCAGCAGGAGGCCGCCGGCCTGGACGTGACCAGCAAGGGCAAGATCGTCATCGCCACCGTCAAGGGCGACGTGCACGACATCGGCAAGAACATCGTCACGGTGGTCTTGCAGTGCAACAACTTCGAGGTCATCAACATGGGCGTGATGGTGCCCTGCCATGAAATATTGGCGCGCGCCAAGGCCGAGGGGGCGGACATCGTGGGCCTGTCGGGCCTGATCACCCCCAGCCTGGAAGAGATGCAGTACGTGGCCGGCGAGATGAGCCGCGACGACTACTTCCGCATCAAGAAGATCCCGCTCCTGATCGGCGGCGCCACCTGCTCGCGCGTGCACACGGCGGTGAAGATCGCGCCGCAGTACGACGGCCCCGTGGTGTACGTGCCCGACGCCTCGCGCAGCGTGAGCGTGGCGCAGAGCCTGCTGGGCGAGAACAAGGACGACTACCTGGCCGAGGTGCGTGCCGACTACGACCACGTGCGCGACCTGCACGCCAGGAAGAAGAAAACGCCGCTATGGACTATCGACAAGGCCCGCGCCAACGCCACGCAGGTGGACTTTGCGCAGTTCGCACCCACCACGCCGCGCGCGCTGGGCCGGCGCATCTTTCGCAACTTCGACCTGGGCGAGCTGGTGCGCTACCTGGACTGGGGCCCGTTCTTCCAGACCTGGGACCTGGCCGGTCCGTACCCCGCCATCCTGGATGACGAGGTGGTGGGCGAGGAGGCGCGCAAGGTCTTCGCCGATGGCCAGGCCATGCTGAAGAAGATCATCGACGGCCGCTGGCTCACGGCCAACGGCGTGATGGGCCTCTACCCGGCCAACCGCGTGGGCGACGACATCGAGTTCTACACCGACGAGTCGCGCAGCGAGGTGCTGATGACCTGGTACGGCATGCGCCAGCAGACGGAAAAGCAGCTGGACGCCGAAGGCCGCCTGCGCCCCAGCCGCTGCTTGGCGGATTTCGTCGCCACCAGGGAATCCGGCATCCAGGACTACGCCGGCCTGTTCGCCGTGACGGCCGGCATCGGCGCGGAGAAGAAGGAAAAGGAATTCCTGGACGCTTTGGACGACTACTCCTGCATCCTGTTCAAGGCCCTGGCCGACCGCCTGGCCGAGGCCTTTGCCGAGTGCCTGCACGAGCGCGTGCGCCGCGACCTGTGGGGCTATGCGGCCGGCGAGACGCTGGGCAACGAGGAGCTCATCCGCGAAAAATACCAGGGCATCCGCCCTGCCCCCGGCTACCCCGCCTGCCCGGACCACACGGCCAAGGTGGCCCTGTTCCAGGCGCTGCAGGCCGGCGAGATCGGCATGCAGCTGACCGACAGCTTCGCCATGTTCCCGGCCTCCAGCGTCAGCGGCTTCTACCTGGCGCACCCGCAGGCGACGTATTTCAGCGTCGGCCAGATCGGTGACGACCAGGTGCAGGACATGGCGGCGCGGCGCGCCATGCCACTGGACGAGCTGCGCCGGCGGCTGGCGCCCAACCTGGGCTGATGCGCCGGCTGCCGGTGGGGCCTAGCGCGCCCGAGCTTCCTGCTCGTAGGCGCGCAGGGCCTGCACGCCGGTCGGGGTGAAGTCGGTGAAGACGCCGTCGATGCCCAGGCGGAAGTAGGTCAGCATCTCCTGCACCGGATCGCCCCGGTACGCGCCGGCCAGGCGCGTGGCTTCGTTGCGGAAGGTGAAGCTGTGCACCACCAGCCCGGCCTGGTGGGCGCTGGCGATGAGGCCGGTGTCCCGGAGCATGTTCACGTCCCTCAGGCCTGCGCCGGCCCTGTAGGGCACGACGGAGTGCGCCAGCACCTGCGGCTTCCAGGGGCCGATGCCGTCGGCGTAGGTCTTGATCTCCGCCAGGCCGGCCGGCGTCAGCATGGTGGCGAAGGTGCGCGCGTCGCCGGCCAGCGTCCAGCTGTAGGGCCGCCCGCTGATGAAGGTCCACTCATCGTCGGTGATGTAGATCATCGAGCCGTCGCGGTAGTCGATGTCGTTGCCGTCGACGAGCTGCACGCCCTTGGCCTTCATGCCGGCGCTGCGCAGGTACTTCAGGCTCTCGGGGTCGAAGCTCTGGATGTAGATGGGAGCGTCCTTGCTGTTGAAGTTGTTCTTCTGCAGCAGGCGCATCACTGCGTCCTCGAACGGGTGCGTGCCCGGCGCGCCGCAGCCGTTGGCGATCGCCTGCTGGTTGTTCCAGTAGGGGTTCTTGGTCTCGGCGTACACGGCGATGGTGCGGCCCTGCTCGCGGCCCTTGGCGGCGGCGATGTCGATCACGTCCTGGGCGCTGATCAGGGGCAGCCTGCCGTTCCATTCGGTCGGGCGGTCGGCGCGGTTGTCCAGGATGGTGCCGCGCAGCCAGTCGCGCAGTTCCTGCAGCGTGAAGTCGCTGATCGACCAGTCGCCCGTATGGTCCTCGCCATCGACCACCAGCGGCCGCAGCACGGATGCCGGATTGCCCGGCTCGATGCGGTCGCTCAGGTAGCGCGTGGGGCCGTTGGCCGGCACGGCCGGGTATTGCACCGGCACCCACACGCCCGGCGTGGTGCGCTTCCTGCGCGCCACCTCGGGGTTGGCCAGGGCCACATCGGCCACGTTGGTGCTGTCGCTGAGCCAGGCGTTGTGCCGCGCCACCAGCTGGCAGTCGCGCGTCATGTGCATGTCCAGCTCCAGCATGTCCGCGCCGGCGTCGGCCGCCTTCTCGTAGGCCATGCGCGTTTGCTCGGGAAACAGGCCCGACAGGCCGCGGTGCGCAATCACCTGGGGACGCTTGCCGTCCAGCGTCAGGTAGCGCGGGGCGGGGTCGCTGCCGCCGCCGCAGGCGGACAGCAGGCCGCACACGCTCAGCGCGGCGGCAAGAGTGCGAAGGGGCGAAAGCAGGCGGTTGGTTTTCATGGGCGGAAGAAGGGTTGGAACAGGATGAGGCACCACACAGCGGGTGCGTCGGGGCACGTTGTATGGCACTGGCGTGTCATGAACATGACAGCGCCAATATGCGTGCCCTGGAGCGGCCGAATTGCATCCAATTGCAACGCGCGTTGTTCCGGCGCCTGCGCGCCCTGCCTGCGGGGCCGGGCCGCCGCTCGCTATCATGGCCCGCCCGCCCCGCTGCAGGCCGCGCCCTGGCGGCCGGCGAGGGCGCATTTCCGACAAGACAGGAGACCACCCCCCATGCAACGACGCCACCTCATCGCCGGCGGACTGGCTGCAGCCGCGCTGCCTTCGCTGGGCCTCGCCCAGGCGCTGGAAAAGCCCAGGCTCACCATCGCCGTCGGCGGCAAGAACCTGTTTTACTACCTGCCGCTGACGATTGCCGAGCAGCGCGGCTACTTCAAGGACGAGGGGCTGGACGTCACCATCGTGGACTTCGCCGGCGGCTCGCGCGCGCTGCAGGCGGTGGTCGGCGGCAGTGCCGACGTGGTCTCGGGCGCGTTCGAGCACACCATCAACATGCAGCTCAAGGGCCAGCCCATGCGCGCCTTCGTGCTGCAGGGCGCGGCGCCGCAGGTGGTGCTGGGCGTCAACCCCAAGACGATGCCGAACTTCAAGTCTGTGGCGGATCTGAAAGGCAAGAAGATCGGCGTCACCGCGCCGGGCAGCTCCACCAACATCGTGGCCAACTACGTGCTGGCCAAGGCGGGCCTCAAGCCCAGCGACGTGAGCTTCGTCGGCGTGGGCGCGGGCAACGGCGCGGTGGCGGCCATGCGCTCCGGCCAGATCGACGCCATCTCCAACCTGGATCCGGTGATCACGCTGCTGATGCGCTCGGGCGACCTGAAGATCGTCTCGGACACGCGCCGGATGGAGGAGGCCGAGCGCGTGTTCGGCGGCCCAATGCCGGCCGGCTGCCTGTACGCGCCGCAGCCCTTCCTGGACAAGCACCCGAATACCGCGCAGGCGCTGGCCAACGCCATGGTGCGCGCCGACAAGTGGATCCAGCAGGCCGGCGCGGGCGATGTCATCAAGGTCGTGCCCGAGAGCTACCTGCTGGGCGACCGCGCCGTCTATGTCGATGGCTTCCTGGCCTCGCGCCAGGCGCTGTCGCCGGACGGCAGCTTCCCGGCCAAGGGGGCGCAGACCGCGCTGCGGGCGCTCGCCAGCATCGACCCCAAGCTGGAGGCGAGCAAGGTCGACCTGAACGCCCTCTACACCAACGACTTCGTGAAGAAGGCCAACGCCCGGTACCCGCAAGGCTGAACCCGCATGAGCACACCCGCGATCGAGCTGCAGGGGGTGGCCTGCACCTTCGCCGCCAAGGACGACCCGGCGCAGCGCTATACGGCGGTCAGCGGCGTGGACCTCACCGTGGGGGCCGGCGAGTTCGTCAGCGTGGTCGGGCCCACCGGCTGCGGCAAGAGCACGCTGCTGAACGTGGCCGCCGGGCTGCTGGTGCCCTCCGAGGGCAGCGTGCGCATCTTCGGCGAGCCGCTTGCGGGCATCAACGCGCGCGCCGGCTACATGTTCCAGGCCGAGAGCCTGATGCCCTGGCGCACCGCGCTGGCCAACGTGGCCGCCGGCCTGCAGTTTCGCGGCGTGCCCGAGGCCGAGGTGCGCGCGCAGGCCGGCGACTGGCTGCGCCGCGTGGGCCTGGGCGGGTTTGGCGACCGCTACCCGCACCAGATGAGCGGCGGCATGAGAAAGCGCGCCAGCCTGGCGCAGACCCTGGTGCTGGACCCGGACATCATCCTGATGGACGAGCCGTTCTCGGCCCTGGACATCCAGACCCGCCAGCTGATGGAAAACGAGGTGCTGGAGCTGTGGCAGCGCAAGAAGAAGGCCGTGCTGTTCATCACCCACGACCTGGACGAAGCCATCGCCATGAGCGACCGGGTGGTGGTGCTGAGCGCCGGCCCGGCCTCGCGCCCCATGGGTGAATTCGCCATCGACATCGAGCGCCCGCGCGACGTGGCCGAGGTCAAGACCCTGCCGCGTTTCCTCGCGCTGCACGCCGCCATCTGGGCCGAGCTGCGCGGCGAGGTGCTCAAGGGCTACCAGCAACAGCTGCAGCGCGCGTGACGGGCAGGCCCGGGACCGCGCTGCGCGGCGCAAGGAGAGTGAAAACGCCATGTGGAAATTGATCAAACCGCGCCGCGCCACGCTGGTGCTGTGGCAGCTGGCGCTGCTGGTGGCGTTGTTCGCCTTCTGGCACGCCATGACCCGCCCGGGGCTGATCCCGCCCTTCATGTTCGACAACGACCAGCAGGCGGCGTTCTTCTTCGGCGAACCGCTGAAGATATTCGGCCGCATCTGGGACTGGTTCGTGCGCGATGCCGACATCTACCGGCACCTGTGGATCACCCTGGCCGAGACGGTGCTGGCGTTTGCCATCGGCGCCGCCGGCGGCCTCGCCGGCGGGCTGTGGCTGGCGCTGGCGCCCATGGCCTCGGCCATCCTGGAGCCCTACATCAAGGCCATGAACGCCATGCCGCGCATCATCCTGGCGCCCATCTTCGCCGTGTGGTTCGGCTTGGGGATTGGCTCCAAGGTGGCGCTGGGCGTCACGCTGGTGTTCTTCATCGTGTTCTTCAACGTCTACCAGGGCGTGCGCGAAGTCAGCCCGGTGATCCTGGCCAACGCCCGCATGCTGGGCGCCAGCCAGCGCCAGCTGCTGCGCCACGTCTACCTGCCCAGCGCAACGAGCTGGGTCTTCAGCTCGCTGCACACCAGCGTGGGCCTGGCGTTCGTGGGGGCGGTGGTGGGCGAGTACCTGGGCTCCAGCCAGGGCGTGGGCTACCTCATCCTGCAGGCCGAGGGCAGCTTCGACATCAACACCGTCATGGCCGGCATCCTGGTGCTCACGGCGTTCGCGCTGGCGCTGGACGGCCTGGTGGGGCGCGTCGAGCGCCGCCTGATGCGCTGGCAGCCGCGCGCCGACGAGGGCGGCAAGCTCTGATTCAGCCCTGCTGCGGCGCGGCGCCGGCCGGCGCCAGCCCCAGCTGCGCGGCCGCCATCTGGACCAGGGCCTGCACCGTGGGGCGGGGCGACTCGACGATGCAGTGCGCCACCTCGCGGTACAGCGGATCGCGCAGCTGGTACAGCTCGCGCAGGCGCGCCAGCGGGTCGGCCACCTGCAGCAGCGGGCGGTTGCTGTCGTGGCGCACGCGGCGCAGCAGATCCTCGGGCGATGCGTGCAGGTACAGCACCTGCCCGAAGCCGGCGCGCAGCGCGGCCCGGTTGGCCGGGCGCAGCACCGCGCCGCCGCCGGTGGACAGCATCATCGGCCCGCCGCTGGCCGCCAGCTCGGCCAGCAGGGCCTGCTCGCGCTCGCGGAAGCTGGCCTCCCCGCACTGCTCGAAGTACTGGCGGATGCTGCTGCCCAGCCGCTCCTCCAGCTGCTGGTCCATATCGACGAAAGGCAGGTTCAGCCGGCGCGCCAGCTGGCGCCCGACCGTGGTTTTGCCAGAGCCGGGCATGCCGACGAGAGCGCAGCGCGTTTGCATGGTGGGGGACAGGCGCAAGGAGGAGGATGAGAAGAAAGTAAGAGGGCGAAAGCCCCGGGCCAGGGCTGCCGAGTGTACGGGCCGCCTTGCGGCGCACGCTGACGCGGCTGCCGGCAATTGCTGCGCACAATCGCGCCATGCCCACCTTCCTGCGCTCACTCAAGGCCCGCGCCCGGCCCGTGCTCCAGCTCCTGCAGCCTTTCATCCGGGCCGTGTCGCTGTGGTCGAGTGCGGACGGCCTGCGCATGAGCGCCGCCATGTCGTTCTACGGCATGCTGAGCCTGGCGCCGCTGCTGCTGCTGCTGGTGGGCGTGCTGGGCTGGTGGGTAGACCGCTCCTACCTGGAGAGCAACCTGATCGCCCAGGTGCAGGGCGTGGCCGGCGAGCGCGTGGCCGGCGTGGTGCGCGAGGCGCTGGCCAGCGCCCAGGCGCCGGCCGAGGGGCGCTTTGCCGCCATCGCCGCCTTCGTGCTGCTGCTGTCGGGGGCCAGCGGGGTTTTCGTCGAGCTGCAGAACTCGCTGGAGCGGTTGTGGCAGGCCGGGCGCACCGGGCAGGAGCAGCAGCCCCCGTCCCGGGCGGCCTGGTGGCGCCTGGCTTCGCTGCGCCTGCGCGGGCTGGCCTACATCCTGGCGATCGGCTTCCTGCTGCTGGTGTCGCTGGTGATGTCCACGGCGATCAAGGTGCTGTCCGAATGGGCTGGCGAGTGGCTCCCGTTTGGCTCGGGGCTGGTGTCGGGGCTGATCAGCGAGGGCGTCGCCATGGCGGTGACGGTGCTGCTGTTCGTCGGCCTGATGCGCATCGGCGGCGGGCACCGGCCGCCGCTGCGCTACCTGTTCTTTGGCGCCTTCGTGGGCGCCGTGCTGTTCACCGTCGGCAAGCAGGCGCTGGCGCTGTACCTGTCCACCGCCGCCGTGGTGTCGGCCTACGGCGCCGCCGGCTCGCTGGTGGTGCTGCTGATGTGGATCTACTTCTCGTCGGCGGTGCTGCTGTTTGCCGCCAGCAGCGCGCGCGCCCTGCACGAGGCCCGCGACCCGCACGGCGCGCAGGCCCTGCAGCCCCGGCCTGCCGGCACGGGTGCCCAGGCTGCCGCTGCCGCCCCGGCCAGCTTCGAGCAGCCCGCCGACTTCGCCCAGCTGGCCCGCATGGCCCGCCACGACCCCGGCCCGCCTGGCACCTGAGCGGGGCCGCGCCGGTCTGGCGCCTGTCCGCCGCCTGCCGGCGCCGCAGCGCCCGGCACAGCCTGCGCCGGCAGGCGCCGCGGCTTCGGCCGCGCCGCGGCGCGGCTCAGGGGGAGGTCACTTCTCTACAAACGCCCGCTCGATCACGAAGTCGCCCGGCCGCGTGGTGTTGCCTTCCTCGAAGTCGCGCTTTTCCAGCAGGTGCTTGAGCGTCGCCAGCATCTCCGGGCTGCCGCACAGCATGACGCGGTCCTCCAGCGGCGACAGCGGCGGCACGCACAGGTCGGCGAACAGCTTGCCGTTCTCGATCAGGTCGCCGGTGCGGCCCTGGTTGCGAAACGGCTCGCGCGTCACCGTCGGGTAGTACTTGAGCTGGCGCGACACCAGCTCGCCCAGGAACTCGTGCCTGGGCAGCTCCTGGGTGATGTAGTCGTGGTAGGCCAGCTCCTTGACCTCGCGCACGCCGTGGATGAGGATGACTTCCTCGAATTTCTCGTAGGTCTCGGGGTCGCGGATCACGCTCAGGAACGGCGCCAGGCCGGTGCCGGTGGAGATCAGGTACAGGCGCTTGGCCGGCAGCAGGTAGTCGATCAGCAGCGTGCCGGTGGGCTTCTTGCCCACGATGATGGTGTCGCCCACCTGGATGTGCTGCAGGCGCGAGGTCAGCGGGCCTTCCGGCACCTTGATCGACAGGAACTCCAGCTGCTCCTCGTAGTTGGCGCTGACGATGCTGTAGGCGCGCAAGAGCGGCTTGCCGTCCACCTTCAGGCCGATCATGGTGAAGTGGCCGTTGGAGAACCGCAGCGCCGGGTCGCGCGTGGTGGTGAAGGAAAACAGGCGGTCGGTCCAGTGGTGTACCGTCAGGACACGTTCTTCGAGGAATGCGCTCATGGGTGGGTCGGTCGGGAGTGCGGAGGAGGGCGCCGGGAAGGCCTGGCAGCGTGCGAGTGTCGCTGCTTTGTTATGCAGTCCAGGCATAAGCCAAATAGCACGGCGGCGCGAGTCCTCCGTACAAACCCTTGAATTGTGGAGCAAACCTGCGCCCCGGCTACATTTGCCAGCCTCCCGTGCTGACCTGTGACAAAGGAAATCCCTGCCATGCTGCCCCGTCTGCCCCTTCTCACCCTGGCGCTTGCGGGCGCCCTGTCCGGCGGCCTGGCGCAGGCCCAGGGCTTCTACAAGATCGGCGAGATCAACAGCTACAAGGCGCAGCCGGCCTTCCTGGAGCCCTACAGGAAGGGCATGGAGCTGGCCGTCGAACAGGTCAACGCCACCGGCGGCGTGAACGGCAGGAAGCTGCAGCTGGTGACGCGCGACGACAACGGCACGCCCGGGGACGCCGTGCGCGCGGCCGAGGAACTGATCGCGCGCGAGCATGTCGATGTGCTGATGGGCAGCTTCCTGTCGCACGTCGGCCTGGCGTTGACCGATTTCGCGCAGCAGAAAAAGCGCTTCTTCCTGGCCGCCGAGCCGCTCACCGACAAGATCGTCTGGAGCGACGGCAACCGCTACACCTTCCGCCTGCGCCCGTCCACCTACATGCAGGTGGCGATGCTGGTGCCCGAGGCGGTCAAGATGAACAGGAAGCGCTGGGCCATCGTCTATCCCAACTATGAATACGGCCAGTCGGCCGTGGCCACCTTCAAGCAGCTGATGAGCGCGGCGCAGCCGGGCGTGGAGTTCGTCGCCGAGCAGGCCGCGCCCCTGGGCAAGGTGGACGCGGGCAGCGTGGTGCAGGCGCTGCAGGACGCCAAGCCCGATGCGATCTTCAACGTGCTGTTCGCCGCCGACCTGGCCAAGTTCGTGCGCGAGGGCAACACGCGCGGCCTGTTCGAGGGCCGCGGCGTGGTGAGCCTGCTGTCGGGCGAGCCCGAGTACCTGGACACCCTGAAGGCCGAGACGCCGCAGGGCTGGGTGGTCACCGGCTACCCCTGGTACTCCATCCACACGCCCGAGCACGACGCCTTCCTGCAGGCCTACCAAAAGCGCTTCAAGGACTACCCGCGCGCCGGCTCGGTGGTGGGCTACAACGCCATCCAGTCGGTGGCGGCGGGCCTGAAAAAAGCCGGCTCGGCCGACACCGAGAAGCTGATCGCCGCCTTCCGCGGCCTGCAGGTGCGCACGCCGTTCGGCCCCATCACCTACCGTGCCCAGGACCACCAGTCCACCATGGGCGCCTACGTCGGCAAGACCGGCCTCTACGGCGGCAAGGGCGTGATGGTGGACTTCCAGTACCTGGACGGCGCCAGGTTCCAGCCCACCGATGCCGAGGTGGCGCGGCTGCGCCCGGCGGCGCCCTGACGGCGCAGTGCCCCCCGGCTGTGTTGGATACTATGAAAAACATAGCAAACTCCCGTTGATTGGCGCCGGCATGCAGCTGATTTGCCGTAAAACGGGCGAAAACCGGCGAATTTGAGCCCATGGACCAGCCCAGCCTGCTCGTGCAGCTGCTCAACGGCCTGGCCGGCGCGTCCACGCTGTTCCTGGTCGCGGCCGGGCTGTCGCTGATCTTCGGGGTGCTGCGCATCGTCAACTTCGCGCACGGCTCGCTGTACATGCTGGGGCTGTACGTGGCGTATTCCAGCGTCGAGCAGCTCGGCGGCGCCATCGGCTTCTGGCCGGCGCTGCTGCTGGCGCCGCTGGCCGTGGGCCTGCTGGGCGCGGCGCTGGAGGTGCTGCTGCTGCGGCGCATCTACCACGCGCCCGAGCTGCTGCAGCTGCTGGCCACCTTTGCCCTGGTACTGGTCATCAAGGACGCCGCGCTGTGGCTGTGGGGCCCGCAGGAGCTGTTCGGCCCGCGCGCGCCGGGCGCGCTGGCCGGGGCGGTGGACATCCTGGGGCGGCGCTTTCCCGCCTACGACCTGCTGGTGATCGCCGCCGGGCCGCTGGTGCTGGCGCTCTTGCACCTGCTGCTGACGCGCACCCGCTGGGGCACCCTGGTGCGCGCCGCCACGCAGGATCGCCAGATGCTGGCCGCGCTGGGCGTGAACCAGGCCTGGCTGTTCACCGCCGTGTTCGCCCTGGGCGCGTTGCTGGCCGGCCTGGCCGGGGCGCTGCAATTGCCGCGCGAGCCCGCCAGCCTGGAGCTGGACCTGCTGACCATAGGGGCGGCCTTCGTCATCGTGGTCGTGGGCGGCATGGGCTCGCTGCCCGGCGCCTTCGTGGCGGCGCTGGTGATCGGCGAGCTCAAGGCGGTGTTCATCTGGCTGGGCACGGTGACGCTGGCCGGCGTGGCGCTGGACTTTCCCAAGCTCACGCTGGTGGTGGACTTCGCCGTCATGGCCGCCGTGCTGGTCTGGCGCCCCTGGGGCCTGCTGGGCCGCCCGCAGGAGGCCGCGCGCAACCTGGGCGCGCCCGAGGCGCCGCTGCAGCCACCCGGCCGCGCCGCCGGCGCCGCCTGGGCGCTGGTGCTGGCCGTGCTGGCGCTGCTGCCCTGGGCGCTGGGCGCAGACAGCTACGCCGTGGTGCTGCTGACCGACATCGCCATCGCCGCGCTGTTTGCCGCCAGCCTGCATTTCATCGTCGGGCCGGGCGGCATGCATTCCTTCGGCCATGCGGCGTACTTCGGCGTGGGCGCCTATGCGCTGGCGCTGCTGGTGCGCGGCAGCGGCCTGCCGCTGGGCGCGGCGCTGGCGCTGGCGGCGCTGGCGGGCGCGGCCTGTGCCCTGGTCTATGGCGCGCTGTGCGTGCGCCTGGCCGGCGTGCCGCTGACCATGCTGACGCTGGCGCTGGCGCAGATCACCTGGGCCGTGGCCTGGCAGTGGGATGCGGTGACGGGCGGCAGCAACGGCCTGACGGGCGTGTGGCCGCCCGGCTGGCTGGCCGAAGGGGCGCGCCTGTACTGGCTGGCGCTGGCGCTGGCGGCCGCCGGCGTGGGGCTGCTGCGGCGCGTGCTGCACGCGCCCCTGGGCTGGTCGCTGCGCGCGGTGCGCGACTCGCTGGCGCGCGCGCAGGCCATCGGCCTGGCGGCGCGCGGCGTGCGCTGGGCGGCGTTCACGCTGGCCGGCCTGGTGGCGGCGCTGGCGGGCGCGCTGTTTGCGCTGTCCAAGGGCAGCGTGGCGCCGGACGTGCTGTCCGTGGGCCGCTCGGTCGATGGCCTGGTGATGGTGCTGCTGGGCGGCATCCAGCAGCTCGCCGGCCCGGTGGCCGGCGCCGCCGCCTTCACCTGGCTGCACGACAGCGCCGCGCGCACCACCGAATACTGGCGCGCCGGCATGGGAGCGGTGATCCTGCTGCTGGTCTTGCTGTTTCCGCAGGGGATCGCCGGGCTTGCCCGCGCCTGGCGCCGGGATGGCGCTATCAAAATCGAAGAAAAACCGGAGGCTGCGCCATGACCGCCGCAGCGCCGCCGCCACCGCCGCTGCTGCAGGTGCAGGGCCTGCACAAGGCGTTTGGCGGCGTACACGCGGTGCGCGGCCTGTCGCTGCAGCTGGCCGAGGGCGAGCTGCTGGCATTGATCGGCCCCAACGGCGCGGGCAAGACCACCAGCTTCAACCTGGTGGGCGGCCAGCTCCGCCCCGATGGCGGGCGCGTGCTGCTGGCCGGCCGCGACATCACCGGGCTGGCCCCGCAGCAGCTGGCGCGCCGGGGCGTGGCGCGCACCTTCCAGATCGCGCAGACCTTCGCCAGCTTCACGGTGCTGCAGAACGTGCAGCTGGCGCTGCTCAGCCACGCCGGCCTGGCCTGGCGCTGGTGGCGCCGCGCGGACGGCCACCGCCGCGCCGATGCCCTGGCGCTGCTGGCGCAGGTGGGCATGCAGGAGCAGGCGCAGCGCGCGTGCAGCGAGCTGGCCTATGGCGACGTCAAGCGCGTGGAGCTGGCCATCGCCCTGGCCGGCAGCCCGCGCCTGCTGCTGATGGACGAGCCCACCGCCGGCATGGCGCCGGCCGAGCGCGTGCAGCTGATGCAGCTGGTGGCCGGGCTGGCGCGGGCGCGCCGCATGGGGGTGCTGTTCACCGAGCACAGCATGGACGTGGTGTTCGGCCAGGCCGACCGCGTGGCGGTGCTGGTGCGCGGCCAGCTGCTGGCCGAAGGGCCGCCGGCGCAGATCCAGGCGGACGAGCGGGTGCAGGCGGCCTACCTGGGCACCGAGGCACCGCCGCCGGGCGGCGCTGCGGCGCGTGCGCCGGCCGCGCCGGCCCCCGCCCGGGCGGCCCCGCCCGCGCCTGCATCGCTGCTGGCCGTGCGCGAGCTGCACGCCTGGTACGGCGGCGCGCACATCCTGCACGGCGTGTCGCTGCAGGTTGCGCCGGGCGAGGTGCTGGCGCTGATGGGGCGCAACGGCGCGGGCAAGTCCACCACGCTGAAGGCCATCGCCGGGCTGCTCGCGCGCACCCAGGGGCACATCGACTTCCTGGGCCGCCCCATCCAGGGGCTGCCCGCGCACCGCATCGCTCGCGCCGGCCTGGGCTACGTGCCCGAGGAGCGGCGCATCTTCACCGAGCTGAGCGTGCTGCAGAACCTGGAGGCCGGCCGCCAAGCGCCGCGCCGCCAGCCCGACGGCAGCGCGCTGCCGCCCTGGACGGTGCAGCGCCTGTTTGCGCTGTTTCCCAACCTGGCGGAGATGCCGCAGCGCCCCGGCGGGCGCATGAGCGGGGGCGAGCAGCAGATGCTGGCGGTGGCGCGCACGCTCATGGGCCAGCCCCTGCTGGTGCTGCTGGACGAGCCGTCCGAAGGCGTGGCGCCGGTCATCGTGCAGCAGATGGCGCGCGCCATCGCCGAGCTGAAAGGCCACGGCCTGGCGGTGCTGCTGTGCGAGCAGAACCTGGCCTTTGCCCAGGCGGTGGCCGACCGCGCCTGCGTGCTGGAGAAAGGCCGCATCGTGTACCAGGCGCCCATGGCCGAGCTGGCGGGCGACGGCGCGGCGCGGCGGTTGTACCTGGGGGTGTGACCCGGGGCCGCCGCGTCAGGGCCTGTTCAGCGGCTTTTCATGGTGCGCCTTGCCCCGCGAAGGTGGCGTATGCAAGGCGCAGGCCGCAGCCGGGCGTTCTCAGCCGGCGGCTGGCTCCGGCGGCGGCACAGCGCCTTCGCGCAGGCGGCGCGCGCGCGCCAGCTGCTGGGTGACCTGGCGCCGGTCCATGCCGTACATGTCGGCGAAGCCCTCGGGCGTGGCGCCGCTGGCCTCGAAGGCGCGCGCCAGCGCCTCGGCGCGCGCATCGCGCTCGGCGACCTCGGCAAAGGCCTGGTCCAGCAGCGCGTTGGCGCGCTCGTCGCGCCCGCGCACCAGCGCGTCATAGTCCTGGCGCGACAGGCCGCTGGCCTCGAAGGCCTGGCCGATGCGCCGGCACAGGCGCTCGTCCAGGTCTTCGCCATCGCGCGGCTTGCGGCGGCGGAACACCTCCAGCAGCGCGTGGTGCACATGCTCGGGGGCCATGGCCTCGACGCCCTGGCCCGCCAGGTCATGGCGCTGCTGGCCCTGGGCCACGGCGTTCAGGTAGCGCGTGGAGCGCGTGTGCAGGGCCAGCGCCTGCTTGAGCGCGTCGCGGTCGATGGCCTCGCCGTGCGCGGCCAGCAGGTCGTGGAAGATGCCGCGCTTGAGCGGCAGCGGCTGCGCGCCAAACAACTGCGGGTGCCACTGGGCCAGCTGGTCCAGCAGCGGGTGGTGGCGCCGCGGCGCGGCCTGCGCCGGTGCCGGCGCATTGCCCGGGCGGGGGCGCGGCCCGCGCCGGCGCTGGCCGGCGGGCGGCCCGGCCGGGGCTGCAGCAGCGGCGGCTGGCGCGTCGGCAGACGGGGCGGCGGGGGGTGGGAAGGGGAAGCGCAGGGTCGGTCGTCGTCATGGCCGGGGCAGGCGGGGCAGGCGCCACATGCGGGCCCGCTCCCTCAGTGAAAGCAAGCCTGCCATCATGCCAGCATTGGCCGCGGCCGCCGGCTCCTAAAATCCCCGCCCATGACATTCACCGACATGCTGCGCGATGCCACGGCGCGCAACGGCTCGCTGCTGTGCGTGGGCCTGGACCCCGAGCCCCAGCGCTTTCCCCAGGCGCTGCGCGGCGACGCGCACCGCATCTACGACTTCTGCGCCGCCCTCGTGGACGCCACCTGCGACCTGGTGTGCGCCTTCAAGCCGCAGATCGCCTACTTCGCCGCGCACGGCGCCGAGATGCAGCTGGAGCGGCTGATGCAGCACATGCGCGCCAACGCCCCGCACGTCCCGGTCATCCTGGACGCCAAGCGCGGCGACATCGGCTCCACGGCCGAGCAGTACGCGCGCGAGGCCTTCGAGCGCTACGGCGCCGACGCCGTGACGCTGTCGCCCTTCATGGGCTTCGACTCGCTCGCGCCCTACCTGCAATACCACGGCAAGGGCGCCTTCCTGCTGTGCCGCACGTCCAACCCCGGCGGCGACGACCTGCAGGCGCAGCGCCTGGCCAGCGTCCCCGGCCAGCCGCTGCTGTACGAGCACATCGCGGGCCTGGCGCAGGGGCCCTGGAACAGGAACGGCCAGCTGGGCCTGGTGGTGGGCGCCACCTACCCCGAGGAAATCGCGCGCGTGCGCGCCCTGGCGCCCACGCTGCCGCTGCTGATCCCCGGGGTGGGCGCGCAGGGCGGCGACGCCGCCGCCACGGTGCGCGCCGGGCTGACGCCCGAGGGCCCGATCATCGTGAACTCCTCGCGCGCAGTGCTGTACGCCAGCGGCGGCGATGACTGGCAGGACGCCGCGCGCAGCGCTGCCGCGGCCACGCGCCAGGCGCTGGCCGCCGCGCGCGGCTGAGCCGGCTCAGCTGGGCTTCACGCCGGCGGCCTGCAGCTCGCGGCCCCAGATGGGCGCTTCCTGTGCCCACAGGCGGGCGAATTTCTCCGGCGTGTCGTCGTCCACCGGCACGAAGCCGGCAGCGATGATGCGCGCCGTGCCCTCGCGGCTGGCGACGGCGCGGTTGGCGGCGGCGGCCCACTGGCGCGCGGCGTCGCGCCCCATGCCCTTGGGGCCGGCGATCGCCAGCCAGCCGGTCAGCGCCAGGGCTTCCTGGCGCAGCCCGGCTTCGGCAAAGGTCGGCACCTCGCCCAGCAGCGGGATGCGGCGCGGGCCGGTCACGGCCAGCGCGCGCAGCTTGCCCGAATCGATGTGCGGCTTGAGGTTGATCATGCTGCCGATGCCCACGCGCACCTGCCCGCCCAGCATGTCCGCCACCATCGGCGCCTCGCCCTTGTAGGCGACGTGCGTCATGTCGGCCTGCGCCGCGTCGCTGAGCGTGGAGCACACCAAGTGCCCGTGCGAGCCGATGCCGTAGGAGCCGTAGGAGAGCTTGCCCTTGTTGGCGGCGATCCAGGCCATGTATTCCTGCATGTTGCGCGCCGGCACGTCGCTGGTCACCACCAGCGCGATCGAGGCCAGGCAGACGCGGCTGATCGGCGTCAGGTCCGTGAGCGGATCGAACGGCATCTTCGACTGCACGTAGCGGTTGGTGAGCATGGTGGAGGTGGTGCCCAGCAGCACGGTGTGGCCGTCGGCGCCGCTTTTCACCACCGCGTCGCCGGCAATCACGCCGGCCGCGCCGGGCTTGTTGTCCACCACCAGCGGCTGGCCCAGCACGCTGCCGATGCGCTCGCCCAGCACGCGCGAGATCACATCCGTGGCGCCGCCAGCGGCAAAGGGCACGACGATTTTCACCGGCCGCGTGGCAAAGCTGGCGCCAGCGCCCGGCTGCTGCTGCGCCAGCGCCGCCAGCGGCCCGGCGGCGAGCAGGCCGGCGCCCAGGCGCGCGCCAACGGCCAGCAGTTGGCGGCGGTCGAGTGCGGCGAAGGCTTCGGGTGGGGTCATGGCGGAGTCTCCTTGGGGTGGTGGTGAATGGCGCCGCGCGCATCACAGCGTGCGGGCGATGATTTCCTTCATGATCTCGTCGCTGCCGCCATAGATGCGGCCCACGCGCGCGTCGGCCCAGGCGCGGCCGACCTGGTATTCGCTCATGTAGCCGTAGCCGCCGTGCAGCTGCAAAAATTCGTCCAGCAGGCGGTTTTGCAGCACCGTGGCGTTGAGCTTGGCCATGGCCGCGCGCTCCGGCGTCAGTTCGCGCTGCATGTGCAGTTGCATGCAGTCGTCCACGAACACGCGCAGCATGGTCGCCTGCGCCTTGGCTTCGGCCAGCTTGAAGCGCGTGTTCTGGAACTCGAACACGCTCTGGCCGAAGGCCTTGCGCTCGCGCGTGTAGGCGATGGTCTTGTGCAGAAAGGTCTGAACCGACGCGGCGGCGCGCACGGCAACCACCAGGCGCTCCTGCGCCAGCTCCTGCATCAAATACCTGAAGCCCAGGTTCTCCTCGCCCAGCCGGTTGGCCACCGGCACGCGCACGTTGTCGAAGAACAGCTCGGAGGTGTCCTGCGCCAAAAGGCCGATTTTTTCCAGCTTGCGGCCCTTGGAAAAGCCCGGCGTGCCGGCCTCCACCACGATCAGCGAGACACCTTTGGCGCCCATGTCGGGCGCGGTCTTGGCGACGACGATGACCAGCTCGCTGTTGATGCCGTTGGTGATGAAGGTCTTGCTGCCGTTGATGACGTAGTCGCCCCCGTCCCGCACGGCCGTGGTGCGCACCGATTTCAGGTCGCTGCCGGCGCCGGGCTCGGTCATGGCAATCGCGCCGATCAGCTCGCCCGCCGCCATGCGGGGCAGCCAGCGGTCTTTTTGCTCGGCGTTGCCGTAGGCGTGGATGTAGGGCGCGACGATGTCCGAATGCAGCGGAAAGCCGAGGCCGCTGGCGCCGATGCGGGCGATCTCTTCGAGCAGCACCGCGGCGTGGCCGAAGTCGCCGCCGCCGCCGTAGGGCTCGGGCAGCATGGGGTTGAGCAGCCCCTCGCGCCCGGCCTTGCGCCACACCTCCCTGGGCACGATGCCGTCGCGCTCCCACTGCGCGTGGAAGGGTTCGACCTCGCGCTCGAAAAAGCGCCGCACCTGTGCGCGGAACTGCTCGTGGTCTTCGCGGAAGATGCTGCGCTGGGTCAGGTCCTGCATGGCTGTGCTGTCGGGTCGTTTAAGGGGTGAAAAGCGCGGGAGCCGGCGTGGATCAATGGCATCCAGCTATGATTTTTGTGGATCGCGCAGGGCAAAGCCGGCTGCTGCATCGTTGCGCCAACGCTCCTTGAGCTGGCGGCGCAAGAGCTTGCCGGTCGCAAGCCGCGGCAGCGCATCGACGAACACCATGCGCCGCGGCAGCTTGATGCGCGACAGCACCTCGGCTGCCTGCGCGGCGATGGCGCGGGCCATGGCTTCGTCGCCCGCGTGGCCGGCGTGCAGCACCACTGCGGCCAGGGGCGCTTCGCCGAAATCCGCGTCCGGCACGCCGACCACGGCCGCCTCCTGCACGGCCGGGTGGCACGCCAGCGCCAGCTCGATCTCCTGCGGGTACAAGTTCACGCCGCCTGACAGGATCAGGTCGGCGCGGCGGTCGCTGAGAAACAGATAACCGTCAGCATCCACATGGCCCAGGTCGCCGTAGGTGGCCCAGCCCTGCGCGTTGATGGCCTGGCGCGTCTTGTCCGCATCGTTCAGGTATTCGAAGCTGCCCCCGCCCGAGAAGTACACCTGCCCGACCTCGCCCGGCGGCAGCTCGCGGCCGTCATCGCCCAGGATGTGCAATTGCCCGCTCGTTGCGCGCCCCACCGATCCCGGGCGCTGGCGCCATTCGGCCGCGGTGATGGTGGTGGTGCCGCAGCCCTCGGAGCCGGCGTAGTACTCGATCAGCACCTCGCCCCACCAATCGAGCATGGCCTGCTTGAGCGGCACCGGGCAGGGCGCGGCGGCGTGGATGGCCACGCGCAGGCTGGACAGGTCGTGCGCGGCGCGCACCGCGGGCGGCAGCGCCAGCAGGCGGTTGAACATGGTCGGCACCCACTGGCTGTGCGTGACGCGGTGGCGCTCGATGAGCGCGAGCGCCTGCCGCGCATCGAAGTGCTCCATGACGATGGCCTGCCCGCCGAGCTCCAGCACGCGCAGCGTGTAGCGCAGCGGCGCCGCGTGGTACAGCGGCGCGGGCGAGAGATAAACCGTGTCCGTGCCCATGCCCATGAGCCTTTGCGTGCCCAGCGCCTCCGGGTCGAGCCGGCCGCGCAGGCTGGCCGGCTGCAGCGGTTTGAGCACGCCCTTGGGCCGCCCGGTGGTGCCCGACGAATACAGCAGGTCGCGCCCCAGCGGGCGGTTGTTCAGGTCGATAGGCCGTGTGTCCAGGGCGGCCAGGGCGGCCAGCGCGGCGTGCAGCGCTGGCGCCTGCGGCGTGGCTGCGTCCACCGTCCAGCAGGGCAGCTCGCTGCTGGCCTCGCTGCTGCGCAGCGCCTGGCGGGCCTGCGCCAGCGTGCCCTGCGAGGCGATGAGCAAGCGCGCGCCGCAGTCCTGCACGATCCAGGCAACCTCGGCGGGCGACAGGTGGGTGCTGAGGATGGCCGCATACAGCCCGGCCTGGCGCGCCGCCAGCGCCAGGGTGAGGATCTCCAGGCGGTTCTCCAGCAGCACGGCAAAGCGCTCGCCCGGCTGCAGGCCGTCCATCGCCAGCCACTGCGCCATGCCCAGCGCCTGCCGGGCGACGTCGCCGGCCGTGTGCGCGGCGCCCTGCGCGCCGCCAACGCCGGCCAGGCGCAACACCACGCGGTCGGGCGCCGCCGCCGCGCGGCCGAAGAAATCCTGCTGCTGCTGCTCTTGCTGCATCTGTCCCTGCCATGCGCCTGCGCCTGGGGCCCAGCGCAAAGGAAGAAAGAAGGAAGGAAAGAAAAAAGTGGGCGTAGGCACGCCGTGCGGCAAGGCCGCGCCAGCAGAAATTGTTTCAGCCCGCCCGGGTGACATCCCACCGGGTAAACACGCGCTTTGGCACATACAAAGGGCGTCCGCGCATGAATGCGCCGATCATTGCCATTCAGCAAAGGAGCGAGCGAGCCATGAGCCATCCCGTCATCGTCGACGCCATCCGCAGCCCCATGGCGCGCGCCAGGCCTGACGGCGCGCTGGCGCAGCTGCACCCGGTCGACCTGCTGTCGCAGGTGCTGGCGCAGCTGGTGGCGCGCAACCGCCTCGACCCGGGCCTGGTCGATGACGTGATCTGCGGCTGCGTCAGCCAGGCCGGCGAGCAGGCCGGCACGCCCGGGCGGCTGGCCTGGCTGGCGGCGGGGCTGCCCGCGCACGTGCCCTCCACCACCATCGACCGCAAGTGCGGCTCCAGCCAGCAGGCGGTGCACTTCGCGGCGCAGGCCATCGCCAGCGGCGCGCAGGACATCGTGATCGCCTGCGGCGTCGAATCCATGAGCCGCGTGCCCATGGGCAGCGCGCGCATGGGCCGGAACACCACCGGCGCGAGCTTCGATGCGCGCTACGCGCCGGGCCTGGTCGGCCAGGGCGTGTCCTCCGACCTGGTCGCTGCCAAGTGGGGATTGGAGCGCGCGCAGCTCGATGCCTACGCCGCGCGCTCGCACCAGCGTGCGCACGAGGCGCAATCGGCCGGGCGCTTTCAGCGCGAAATCGTCGGCATCGACACGCCGGCCGGCCGCGTCACGCAGGACGAAACCATCCGCGCCGGCACCACGGTGGAAAAGCTCGGCACCTTGAAACCCGCGTTTGAAAACGCCGACCTGTCCGAGCGCTTCCCGCAGATCGGCTGGCACACCACGGCCGGCAACGCGTCGCAGATGACCGATGGCGCCGCCGCCATGCTGATCATGAGCGAGGACAAGGCGCGCGCGCTGGGCCTTGCGCCGCGTGCGCGTTTCGTCGCCTTCGACGTGGTGGGCGACGACCCGCTGCTCATGCTCACCGCGCCCATCCCCGCCACCCGGCGCGTGCTGGCCAAGGCGAAGCTGAAGCTCTCTGACATCCAGCACTACGAGATCAACGAGGCCTTTGCCAGCGTGCCCCTGGCCTGGCAAAAGGAACTGGGCGCGGATGGCGCGCGCCTGAACCCGCGCGGCGGCGCCATCGCCCTGGGCCACCCGCTCGGCGCCTCGGGCATCCGCCTGATGACCACCATGCTGCACGCCCTGGAGGACAGCGGCCAGCGCTACGGCCTGCAGTCCATGTGCGAAGCCGGCGGCATGGCCAACGCGACCATCATCGAGCGTCTCTGATCCCCCTCTTTTGCTCCCTCCCCCCCCGGGGGAGGGCCGGGGGGGGGGCCAGCGACGGTCGCTTGCCTTACACGGCGCGCCAGCACCAGCCAGGCCCCCATCCCCGCCTTCCCCCAGCGGGGGAAGGAGCCAAAACCGAAACGCAAGGAACCAGCATGAAACTGCAACAAGGAATGACCGCCATCGTCACCGGCGGTGTCTCGGGCCTGGGCGAGGCCTGCGCCGAGCAGCTGCTCGCGCGCGGCCTGCAGGTCGTCGCCGTCGATCTGAACGACGAGCGCGGCGCGGCCATGGAAAGGAAATACGCCGGCCAGCTGCGCTACGTGAAGGCCGACGTGGCCGACGAGCAGCAGATGCAGCACGCGGTGGACGTGGCCAGGGAGCTGGGCAACCTGCGCGCGCTGGTGCATTGCGCCGGCATCGGCGGGCCGCTGCGCCTGATCGAGAAGGACGGCAGCGCCGGCTCGCTGGACAAGTACAGCAACATCATCCGCGTGAACCTGATCGGCTCGTTCAACGCACTGCGCCTGGCGGCGGTGGCCATGGCGGGCAACGAGCCCATCGATGGCGAGCGCGGCGCCTGCGTGCTCACGGCCTCGGTCGCGGGCTACGAGGGGCAGATCGGGCAGATCCCATACGCCTCGTCCAAGGCCGGCGTGATCGGCATGACCATCGTCGCCGCGCGCGACCTGGCCACCAAGTTCATCCGCGTGTGCACCATCGCCCCCGGGCTGTTCGAGACGCCGCTGCTCATGCGCCTGCCCGAGAACGTGCGCCAGTCGCTGGGTGCCTCGGTGCCCCACCCCTCGCGCCTGGGCCAGCCGCACGAGTTCGCCATGACGGCGCTGCACATCCTGGAGAACCCCATGCTCAATGGCGAGACCATCCGCCTGGACGGCGCCATCCGCATGCAGCCGCGCTGAGGGGCGCCCGGGACCGGGTTTTGCTTGCCCTCCCCCGAGGTGGGCACGGGGGAGGATGAGATGAGTAAGGCAAAAAAGCCGCCGCGGCGCGGCTGGCCCATGCGCCGGGATGCCGCTGCAGCGGGCGATACTGCGCGCCGGCGCCCGCCGCCCGGCGCGCGCGACAACCCCTTTGAGGAACACCCATGAAAGTGCTGGACAGCGTCCGCGTGTTGGAAATCGGCGGCCTGGGGCCGGGGCCGTTCTGTGCCATGCACCTCGCGGACCTGGGCGCGGACGTGGTGTCGCTGGTGCGTCCGCCTGAAGGCCGGGCCATCACCTCGCAGCTGCTCAACCGCGGCAAGCGCTCGGTGTTCGTCGACCTGAAGGAGGCCGCAGACCGCGAACTGGTGCTGCAGCTGGTGGCCGGCGCCGATGTGCTGATCGAGGGCATGCGCCCCGGCGTCATGGAGCGCCTGGGCCTGGGGCCGGCCGAGTGCCATGCCGCCAACCCGCGCCTGGTCTATGGCCGCATGACCGGCTGGGGCCAGGACGGGCCGCTGGCGCCGCGCGCCGGGCACGACACCAACTACGCCGCCGTCAGCGGCGCGCTGTGGGGCTGCAGCCCGGCCGATGCGCGGCCGGTCTCGCCCTTTGCCGTGCTGGGCGACATCGGCGGCGGCGCGCTGTACCTGATGACGGGGCTGCTCGCCGGCATCGTGCAGGCGCGCGCCACCGGGCGCGGCACGGTGGTGGACGCCGCCATCGTCGATGGCGCGGCGCACATGCTGAACCTGATGCTCAGCGCACGCCCGGCCGGCCTGGTGGCCGACGAGCGCGGCGCCAGCATCCACGACAGCTCGCCGTTCTACGACACCTATGTCTGCGCCGATGGCGGGCACATCACCGTGGGCGCCATCGAGCCGCAGTTCTACGCGCTGCTGCTGCAAACCCTGGGGCTGGCGGGCGACGCCGACTTTGCCGGCCACCAGTGGGACAAGGCGGCCTGGCCCCGGCGCCGCGCCCGCCTGGCGGCGCTGTTCCTGGGCCAGCCGCGCGCGCACTGGCAGGCGCTGCTGGAGCCCACCGATGCCTGCTTTGGCGCCGTGCTCAGCCCGCTGGAGGCGGCGCAGCACCCGCACCTGCGCGCGCGCGGCGTGTACGCCGAGCACGGGGGCATGCTGCAGGCCATGCCGGCGCCGCGCTTCGATGGCGCGCCCTACGCGCCCGGCGCGATGTGCGCCGCGGGTGCGCACACTGACGCCGTGCGCCAGCAGTGGGGCGCGGGCGGCGCGCCTGCCGTCTGGCGCGAGCGCTGAAGCGCCCCGCCCGCGCCGGGCCCCCTTCGGTGCCGGGGCCGCTCAGCTGCGCCGCGCCGCCGCCAGCGCCGCGCCCAGCACCAGCGCCGCGCCCAGCAGCGTGCGCGCGTCGGGCTGGCTGTTGCCGGCCAGCATCGACGAGGCGCTGGCGAACACCACCTCCGACAACATGACCACGGCCGTGGTGCCCGCCGCCAGGCGCGCCGCACCGTATTGCAGCGCCCAGTTGCCCGCCAGCAAGGCCACGCCCAGGGCCGCCGCCGTGGCGGCCCAGGTGGCGTCGAAGGCGGGGAAGGGCGGCACCCAGGCCAGGGCCCGGCCGCCCAGCGCGGCCAGCAGCGCCATCACCAGGCAGCCGCCGAACATGGCCAGCATGCGTGCCTGCCCGGGCACGGCCTGCAGGCGGCGCAGCAGCACGTTGGTCAGGGCAAAGGTGAAGCCGCCCAGCAGCGCCAGCGCGTCGGCCAGGCCCGGCATCGCATCCAGGTGCCGCGCGCCGCTGCCGGCGGGCCACAGCACCAGCAACACCCCGGCAAACGCCATGGCCAGGCGCACCAGGGCCGCGCGCGAGGGCCGCTCGCCCAGGATGCGCCAGGCCAGTAGCACGGCCCAGGCCGGCATCAGGTAGAACAGCAGGATCACCCGCACCACGTCGCCAATGCTGATGGCCCAGTTGAAGGCGACGTTGTTCACCCCCGAGCTGAGCGCCAGCAGGGCCAGCGCCGGCGCGCCGCGCAGCTGCCTCCAGGCGAGCGGGCGCGCCAGCGTCAGCGCCAGCACGATGGCGCCATACATCAGCGCAGTGGCCCACAGCGGGTGCAGCCCGGCATCCAGCATCACGCGGAACGGCCACCAGGACAGGCCCCAGATCAGGGCATTGGCGAGCAACGCCAGGACGGGGAGGGGGGTTTGCATCCAAATCCGGCGCACGCCGGCGTCAACAGCCGGGGTGCAGCTATCAAAACAGGAGTTGCTTCAGTGCTGGTCGCTGCGTGCGATGCGCATCAGCTGCTCCATCTCGGGGGCGTGGCAGCGCAGGTTGTAGCGGTGCCAGCGGCCGATCAGCCACATCACGCAGGCCACCAGCAGGCCGAAGATGGTGATGGCGCCGAAGGCCGACAGGCCGAAGCGCGTGGACAGGCTGTAGAACGCGCCCATGCCCAGGATGGCCGCCTGCTCGTTGAAGTTCTGCACGGCGATCGAGCGGCCCGCGCCCATCAGGTTGTGGCCGCGGTGCTGCAGGAGCGCATTCATGGGCACCACCAGGAAGCCGCCCAGGCCGCCCAGGATGATGAGGAACGGGATCGCCAGCCAGACGCTGTGGATGACGTTCATCAGCATCACGAACACGCCCATGGCGATGCCCAGGGGGATGACGCGCGTGGCGTTGTCCAGCCGCGTGCGCACCGAGGCCAGCACCGCGCCCACCGCGGTGCCGATGGCCACCACGCCCACCAGCGCCGACGCCTGGGTGACGCTGTAGCCCAGGGCCGCGGCGCTCCAGGCCAGCACGATGTAGCGCAGGTTGCCCGAGACGCCCCAGAACAGCGTGGTGGTGGACAGCGAGATCTGCCCCAGCCGGTCGCGCCACAGGCGGCCGTTGCAGTTCCAGAAATCGGGCAGCAGCGCCAGCGGATTGCGCGGCATGGGGGCGCATCTCCACGCCGGTCTGCGGGATGCGCAGGTTGAACCACGCCGCCAGGCCGTAGATGGGTACCAGCGACAGGATGGCGGCCTCGGCCGGCAGGTCGATGCCGAAATCGATGACGGGGAAGTCGAATGCCAGCAGCACCTCGGAGATGTGCGGCGCCACCAGCTGCCCGCCCAGCAGCACCCCCAGGATGATGGAGGCAATCGTCAGCCCCTCGATCCAGCCATTGGCCTGCACGAGCTGCGAAGCCGGCAGGAGTTCGGTCAGGATGCCGTACTTGGCCGGCGAGTACGCCGCCGCGCCCAGCCCGACCACCGCATAGGCCAGCAGCGGGTGCGAGCCATACAGCATCATCAGGCAGCCGACCATCTTGATGGCGTTGCTGATGAACATGACGCGGCCCTTGGGCTGCGAGTCGGCAAAAGCGCCCACCCAGGGCGCCAGCACCACGTAGAACAGCGCGAACATGGGCACCAGGGCGGCGCGCTGCCACTCGGGCGCGCCGCCCGAGCGCAGCAGCTCCACCGCGGTCACGAACAGGGCGTTGTCGGCCAGCGAGCTGAAAAACTGCGCCGACATGATGGTGTAGAAACCGCGCTTCATCGGGGGGCGTGAGGCATTCATCAGGCGTGCTGATGAACCTTGAAATCTCCAGGCACTCCGGGGAGCGACGGGCGGTTATATCACGCACCCCGCAGGGGGCGATGCGAGAATGCCCGCGTTCCACCGCCGTACAAACACCTCTATGCCGCGCCCGATTTTTGCCACCATCCACACGGACGCCGTGCGCGCCAACCTGGAGCGCGTGCGCCGCGCCGCGCCGGACGCCCGCGTGTGGGGCGTGGTCAAGGCCAATGCCTACGGCCACGGCATCGAGCGCGTGTGGCCGGCCCTGCGCGCCGCCGACGGCATCGCGCTGCTGGACCTGGGCGAGGCCGAGCGCGTGCGCCAGCTCGGCTGGCGCGGCCCCATCCTGCTGCTGGAAGGGGCGTTCGAGCCGCGCGACCTGGAGCTGTGCTCGCGCCTGCAGCTGTGGCACGTGGTGCATTGCGACGCGCAGATCGACTGGCTGTCGGCGCACAAGACGCACGCGCCGCAGCGGGTGTTCCTCAAGATGAACTCGGGCATGAACCGCCTGGGCTTCACCCCGGCGCGCTACCGCGCCGCGTTCTCGCGCCTGTCGGCGCTGGCGCAGGTGGACGAGATCTCGCTCATGACGCATTTCTCCGACGCCGACGGCGCGCGCGGCATCCGCCAGCAGCTCGCGGCCTTCCAGGGCGCCACGCAGGACCTGCCGGGCGAGCGCAGCATCTGCAACAGCGCCGCGCTGCTGCGCCACGGCCTGCAGTCCGAGGTGCGCCTGGACTGGGTGCGGGCCGGCGTCGCGCTGTATGGCTGCGCGCCCGACCATCCCGAGCGCACGGCGGCCGGCTGGCAGCTGCAGCCGGCCATGACGCTGGCCGCGCGCGTGATCGGCGTGCAGGAGCTGAACGCGGGCGACACCGTGGGCTACGGTTCGAGTTTCACTGCACCCCAGCCCATGCGCATCGGCGTGGTCGCCTGCGGCTACGCCGACGGCTACCCGCGCCACGCGCCCACCGGCACGCCGGTGCTGGTGGATGGGGTGCGCACGCGCGTGGTCGGGCGCGTGAGCATGGACATGCTCACCGTGGACCTCACGCCCGTGCCCGGCGCCGGCATGGGCAGCCAGGCCACGCTGTGGGGCCGGGCCGGCGACGGCGCGCTGCTGCCCATCGACGAGGTGGCCCAGGCGGCCGGCACCATCGGCTATGAGCTGATGTGCGCGCTGGCGCCGCGCGTGCCGGTGGCGGCCGGCGGCGAATCCTGAGCTGGCTTGGGCGACCCCGCCGTGGCCGCCCAGCCCCCCCGGCCCTGCCGGCCCGGGCAGGGCAGGGCGCCGCCGGGCAGCGGCCCCGCATGCGGCTGGCACAATCGGCCGCTTCGCAACGCTGAGCCCGCCCAGCCGCCCCGCCCTACCCATGTTCACAGGCATCGTCCAGGCCACGGCGGCCATCGCCGCCCTCGAAGACCGCGCCGGCCTGCGCACCTTCACCCTGGAATTCCCCCCCGGGTTCTGCCAGGATCTGGCCATTGGCGCCAGCGTCGCCGTCGACGGCGTGTGCCTGACCGTGACCGAACTGGTCTCGCCCACGCAGGCGCGCTTTGACGTCATGCAGCAAAGCCTGAACATCACCACGCTGGGCGGCTGCGCCCGGGGCGGGCGCGTGAACGTGGAGCGCGCCGCCCGCGATGGCGCGGAGATCGGCGGGCATCCGCTGTCCGGCCACATCGACTTCACCGCGCAGCTGGTCGAGGTGCGCGAGTTCGAGCACAACCTGGTCTGGCGGCTGCAGGTGCCCGAGGACTATCGCCGCTACATCTTCGCCCGGGGCTACATCGCGCTGCATGGCGCCAGCCTGACGGTGGCCGAGGTGGACCGCGCCCAGGGCTGGTTCGAGGTCTGGCTGATCCCCGAGACGCGCCGCGCCACGGTGTTCGAAGGCCTGCGCGCGGGCCAGCGCCTGAACGTGGAGATCGAGCGCAGCACCCAGGTGGTGGTGGACACCGTGCGCGAGGCCGTGCAGGAGAGCCTGGGCGCGCTGCAGCCGCTGCTGCAGGCGTTGCTGGCGGAAAAAGGCCTGTCGCTGGACGACTACCTGCCCCGGCCCGAACTGCCGCGATGAGCGGGAGGGCGGGCTGGCGATAATCGCCGCCATGCCCCATCGCTGGAAACCCAACGTCACCGTGGCCGCCGTGATCGAGCAGGACGGCCGCTTCCTGCTCGTCGAGGAGACAACCACCGACGGCCTGAAGCTGAACAACCCGGCCGGGCATCTCGATCCGGGGGAGTCGCCGCAGGCGGCCTGCGCGCGCGAGGTGCTGGAGGAGACGGCCCATGACTTCGAGCCCCAGGCGCTGATAGGCGTCTACCTGAACCGCTTCGTCAAGACGCGCACCGGCGACGACCTGACCTACCTGCGCTTTGCCTTTGCCGGCCGGCTGGGCGCGCACCATGGCTGGCGTGCGCTGGACGAGGGCATCGTGCGCACGGTATGGCTGACGGCCGAGGAGCTGCGCGCCTGCCCGCAGCGCCACAGGAGCCCGCTGGTGCTGCGCACGCTGGAGGACTACCTGGCGGGCCAGCGCTTCCCGCTGGCGCTGGTCCACACCGACTGCTCGGTGCTGCAGGCGCGCGGGGCGCCACCGAGGCGCGGCAGGGGCATGGAAGCGCCGGGATAATCGCGCCCCTATGGTGAGCAGCAGCGCAAAGCAGCGGGTGGTGGTCGGGCTGTCCGGCGGCGTGGATTCGGCCGTGACGGCCCACCTTCTGAAGGCCCAGGGCCACGAGGTGGTCGGCATCTTCATGAAGAACTGGGAAGACGACGATGATGGCGAGCACTGCACCAGCCGCCAGGACTTCCTGGACGCAGCCAGCGTGGCCGACGTGCTGGGCATAGAGATCGAGCATGTCAACTTCGCCGCCGAGTACCGGGACCGGGTGTTCGCCGAGTTCCTGCGCGAATACCAGGGCGGGCGCACGCCCAACCCGGACGTGCTGTGCAACGCCGAGATCAAGTTCAAGGCGTTCCTGGACCATGCCATGCGCCTGGGGGCGGAAAAAATCGCCACCGGCCACTACGCCCGCGTGCGCCTGAACCCGGCCACGGGGCTGCACGAGCTGCTCAAGGGCCTGGACCCGTCCAAGGACCAGAGCTACTTCCTGCACCGCCTGAACCAGGCGCAGCTGGCGCGCACGCTGTTCCCGGTGGGCGAGCTGGCGAAGACCGAAGTGCGCCGCATCGCCGCGGAAATCGGCCTGCCCAACGCCCGCAAGAAGGATTCCACCGGCATCTGCTTCATTGGCGAGCGGCCATTCCGCGAGTTCCTGAACCGCTACATCAGCCATGCGCCCGGGCCCATCGTCGATGACCGGGGGCGCCGGCTGGGCCGCCATGTCGGCCTGTCCTTCTATACGCTGGGCCAGCGCCAGGGGCTGGGCATCGGAGGCGTCAAGGACAAGGGCGCGGTGCGCGGCGGCGGTGCGCACGCGCCCTGGTTCGTCGCGCGCAAGGACCTTGCAAGCAACACCCTGCAGGTGGTGCAGGGCCATGACCATCCCTGGCTGCTGTCGCAGCGCCTGCAGGCGCAGGACGCGAGCTGGGTCGCAGGCCAGCCGCCCCCGCCCGGCCCCTGCGCTGCCAAGACGCGCTACCGGCAGGGCGACGCCCCCTGCACCGTGCAGCACGCCGGCCCGCAGGGTTTCGAGCTGCAGTTCGACCAGGCGCAGTGGGCCGTGACGCCGGGACAGTCGGCGGTGCTCTACGACGGCGACGTCTGCCTGGGCGGGGGCGTGATCGCCGCCGCCGCGCCGCTGCCCGGCTGAGGCTGCGCCGCATCCGCCGGGCTGCCGGCGCCTAGTAGAAACCGCAACACTGCTGTCCGGCGCCGGCATGAAAATGCTTCAGCCGAAGCCACGGTTTTTTTCACGTTGTGCGGCCCGGGGGCTCCCCTACAGTCTCTGCCGCGCGCAGCCAGGTTCCTCGGCAAGGGGGCGATGCGCTCGCGCGCCTGGGCCTTCCACACATCTGCACAACGACGGGGACAAACTTCATGGCTTGGCAGCAAATCTACGATCCACTCGGCAATATGGTCATCTCCACCGCGCTGGCTGCCGTGCCAGTGGTGGTCATGCTCGCGGCGCTGGGTTTCTTCCACATCAAGGCGCACATCGCCGCCGGCATGGGCCTGATCGCCGCCCTGCTAGTGGCCATCTTCGTCTACGGCATGCCGGCCGACATGGCCGGGCGAGCGGCCTTGTTCGGCGGCTTCACGGGCCTCCTGCCCATAGGCTGGATCGTGCTGAACATCATCTTCCTGCACCAGCTCACCGAGCAAAACGGCAGCTTCGCCGTGCTGCAGGATTCGCTGTCGGGCATCACCGAGGACCGGCGCATCCAGCTGCTGCTCATCGCGTTCTGCTTTGGCGCGTTCTTCGAGGGCGCGGCGGGCTTCGGCACGCCGGTGGCGGTGACCGCCGCCATCCTGATCGGCCTGGGCTTCTCGCCGCTGGCGGCCTCGGGCCTGTCGCTGATCGCCAATACTGCGCCGGTGGCCTTCGGTGCCCTGGGCACGCCGGTGATCACGCTGGCCAAGGTGCACGGCTACGACCTGATGGAGGTCACGGCCATGATCGGCCGCCAGCTGCCGGTGTTTTCCATGATCGTGCCGTTCTGGCTGATCTGGGCCTTCGCCGGGCGCAAGGGCATGATGGAAATCTGGCCCGCCATCCTGGTCACCGGGCTGTCGTTCGCCATCCCGCAGTACCTGGTGTCCAACTTCATCGGGCCGGAGCTGGTGGACATCATCGCCGCGCTGATTTCCATGGCCTGCCTGGTGGGCTTCCTGCGCGTCTGGCAGCCCAGGAAGGTCTGGACCTCGCCCTCGCTGCGCGGCAACGACGTGAGCGCCGCCGAGGCCAAGCCGCCCAAGCCGATTGCCCGGCACAGCCGCCAGGCCCTGGTCGCCGCCTGGACGCCCTGGGTCATCCTGTCGGTGTTCGTCTTCATCTGGGGCCTGCCCTCGGTCAAGGCCTGGCTCAACGGCATCTTCGCGCCGGCCTTCCCCATGGAGGGCCTGCACAACCTGATCGAGAAAATGCCGCCGGTGGTGCCCAAGCCGACCAAGGAAGGCGCGGTCTACACGCTGAACCTGCTGTCGGCCACCGGCACCGGCATCCTGCTGTCGGCCGTCATCAGCGCGCTGGTCATGAAGTACAACCCGGTGGCCATCGTGCGCACCTTCTTCAAGACGCTGTGGCTGGTCAAGTTCTCGCTGCTCACCATCGTGCTGATGCTGGCGCTGGGCACCCTCACGCGCTACTCGGGCACCGACACCACGCTGGGCCTGGCGTTCGCCAACACCGGCGTGCTGTACCCCTTCTTCGGCACGCTGATGGGCTGGCTGGGCGTGGCGCTCACGGGGTCTGACACGGCCTCCAACGTGCTGTTCGGCGGCATGCAGAAGGTGGCGGCCGAGCAACTGCACCTGTCGCCCAACCTGATGGGCGCGGCCAACAGCTCGGGCGGCGTGATGGGCAAGATGATCGATGCGCAGTCCATCGTGGTGGCCTCCACCGCCACGCGCTGGTTCAACCGCGAGGGCGACATCCTGCGCTACGTGTTCTTCCACTCCATCGCGCTGGCCTGCCTGGTGGGGCTGTACGTGACGATGCAGGCCTACGTCTGGCCGTTCACATTGACCGTGGTGCGGTGAGCGCGTCCGCGCGCGCCACGCGGCTTGCCGCGGCGCCTGCTCCATGAGGTACAACGGGCGCCCAGGGCGCCCGTTGTGTTTGGTGGGCCCCACAAAATAGGGTTAATAATTAAAATTAACTATTGCTACGTGTAAATATTTAGTTAAAGTCACTCGCAACAGAGGGCGGCGCCTGGGTACAAACACCCCAAGCGTCCCCTCACCGGAGCCACAAGCCATATGCAACACGCCGCCCAACATTCCAGCGCCATCTCCCTGGACGCCGCCTACGCGCAGCGCCTGCAATGCCAGCGCCAGTGGCGCGGCTTCCTGACGGCGCTGGCGCAGGAGTTCGCTGCCGCGCTGCCGGCACCGGACCTGGCGTTGCTGATGGGCCGCATCGGAGCCCGCTTCGCCATCCAGCACCCCCTGGCGGCCAACCAAACGGTGGCCGAGTTGCAGGACGCCATGAACCAGGTCTGGGAGTCCATCGACTGGGGCGTGGTCGAGCTGGAGGCCGCGCCCGCGGGCATGGAGATGCGGCACCGCTTTTCACCGCTGGTGGCGGCCTTCGGCGCGACCGAGGCGGATTGGGCCGCCGGCTTCCTGCGCGGCGTCTACCAGCATTGGTTCGATGCCGCCGGTGCCACCGGCCTGCAGGTGCAGGCAATGGCGCCGCTGGACTCGCTGGGCAGCGTACACCTGCGCCTGGCGGCAGCCTGAGGCGACCGGCACGACCATCGCAAAGGAAGATCGCATATGCAGCGCGCCCCAGACGACATTACCCAGCTGTATCGGGAGTTCGGCGGCCAGCCCCAGAACTACCAGGAATTGACCCGCGCGCGCGAGGCCGAGCGGGCCCGTGAACGCTGGCCGCTGATCTCGCGGCTGGAGGAGCTGCCCGCCGCCGCTGCCGTGCCGCCCGTGCGCGCCGGCGAGGACGCCGCCGCCGCGCCGCCGCGCCGCCTGGCCCTGGCCAGCACGGCGGCAGCGCCCGCGCCGGCCGCAGTGCAGCCGCCCCCCGCGCCGGTGCGCGCGGTGCCGGCCGCAAGCGCCGCAGCCCCAGCCTCCGGCGTGGGTGCAGGCGCACCCCTGCCCTGGCTGCAGCCTGCGGCCCAGGCGCCTGCCCCGGCGCCGCAGGCCGCCGCGCCTGCTCCGGCGGCGCAGGCCGCCGTGTCCCCATCCCCCGGCGCGGGCGCCGCAGCCGCTCCGGGCGCGGGCCTGGATTCGCTGTTCGCCAGCCTGCGCGAGCCCGGGCGCGTAGCGCCGGCGCCCGCCGGCGCGGTGCCGGCGCCGCGGCGCGAGCCGGCGCCGGCCGCACCGGCGCGCGCGCCTGCCCCGGCGCCTGCGCTGGCCCTGGCGCAACCGCCCTGGCACAGTGCCCGCCCGGCTCCTGCCGCCCCGGCCGCTGCGCTGGCGCCCCTGGACGACGCTGCAGCGCAGCCCGCTGGCGCGGCGGCAAGCCACCCGGCCCCGGCTCCCTTGACGGGCGAATCGCCCCTGTCGCGCCTGGCCGCCCCTGCCGCCGAAGCCGCTCCGGCCGCACGCGCCAGCGGCCTGCACAACCTCTTCGCCCGTCTGCTGGGACGCGACGCAACGTGAGGGTCCTTACCGTTGCCTCGGCCAAGGGAGGGGTTGGCAAAACTACCGTGACCGAGAGCCTGGCCGTGGCCCTGGTGCGCCAGACCGGGCGCATGGTGCTGGCCGTCGATCTGGATCCGCAAAACGCCCTGGCCCTGCACCTGGGGCTGGATCCGCAGGAGCTGCGCGGGCTGTCGCGCGCCAGCCTGGCGGGCAGCCCCTGGAGCGATGCCTGCTTCGAATGCCAGCCGGGGCTGTACGTGCTGCCGTTCGGCATGGTCACCGAACCCGACCGGGCCGAGCTGGAAGCGCAGATCGCGGCCCAGCCCGACTGGCTGGCCGAGCGGCTGCAGGCGCTGGCCTTGCCCGAGGACGCGCTGGTGCTGCTGGACACGCCCCCCGGCCCTACCGTCTACGGCCAGCAGGCCCTGCAGGTGGCGCACTGGGTGCTGGTGGTCATGCTGGCCGACGCGGGCTCCTACGCCACGCTGCCGCTGATGCAGCGCCTGGTGCAGACCTACTGCGCGCCGCGCGCCGATTTCTTCGAGGCGCTGTACCTGATCAACCAGCTCAATTCGGCGCGCCAGCTGTCGCAGGACGTGCTGCGCGTGCTGCGCGAGGGCGTGGGCGAGAGCTTCATCGGGGTCATCCACAACGACGAAGCCGTGGCCGAAGCGCTGGCCCTGGGCACCAGCGTGCTCGACCATGCGCCCCAGAGCCTGGCGCGCCATGACATCCTGCAATGCGCCAACGCCATCGCGCAGCGGATGCAGGCCGCGCCCGCGCCGCGCCGGCAGGAGTGACGCCGCATGGCCACCGACCATAGAACCGTTGCCGACACCATCGCCGACCTGAACCCGGGCAGCTTCCAGGCGCATTGGCGCTCGCGCGTGCGTGCCGTGGCGGACCTGGCGTTGTGGGGCCACCCGGTGGCGCGCGTGCTGGCCACCCTGGTGGCGGCCGTGCTGCTGGCGGTGGTGGTGAGCGTGCCGCTCAGCCTGGGCGGGCAGCTGCTGTTCGCCGCCGGCAGCTTTGGCGCCGCGCTGCTGCTCAACCGCACCCCTGGGCGCCTGACCACGCTGGCCATGATCGTGCTGTCGATCACCGCCTCGTCGCGCTACATCTACTGGCGCGTGACCGACACCGTGGGCTTCACCAACTTGCTGGACGCGATGTTCGGCTTCGGCCTGCTGCTGGCCGAGCTGTACGCGTTCCTGGTGCTGCTGATCGGCTACTTCCAGACCGCCTGGCCGCTGCAGCGCAGGCCCGTGCCGCTGCCCGCCGACGTGGCCGCGTGGCCCGGCGTGGACGTCTTCATCCCCACCTACAACGAGCCGCTGGAAGTGGTCAAGCAGACCGTGTTCTCGGCCATGCAGATGGACTGGCCCGGCGACCGGCTGAACGTCTACGTGCTGGACGACGGGCGGCGCGACGAGTTCCGCGACTTCTGCGCCGAGCTGGGCGTGGGCTACCTGCGCCGCAGCGACAACGCGCACGCCAAGGCCGGCAACATCAACGCCGCGCTGGCGGTGACCGATTCCGAATACGTCGCCATCTTCGACTGCGACCACATACCCACGCGCTCGTTCCTGCAGGTGTGCATGGGCTGGTTCCTGCGCGACGACAAGCTGGCGATGCTGCAGACGCCGCACCACTTCTTCTCGCCCGACCCGTTCGAGAAGAACTTGGAGACCTTCCACTCCATGCCCAACGAGGGCGAGCTGTTCTACGGAATCGTGCAGGACGGCAACGACCTGTGGAACGCGGCGTTCTTCTGCGGCTCATGCGCCGTCATCAAGCGCGCGCCGCTGATGGAGATCGGCGGCGTGGCGGTGGAGACGGTGACCGAGGACGCGCACACCGCGCTCAAGCTCAGCCGGCGCGGCTACAACACCGCCTACCTGGAGCTGCCGCAGGCCGCCGGCCTGGCCACCGAGAGCCTGTCGGCCCACGTCGGCCAGCGCATCCGCTGGGCGCGCGGCATGGCGCAGATCATGCGCATCGACAACCCGCTGCTGGGCCCGGGGCTGAAGTTCGGCCAGCGGCTGTGCTACTTCAACGCCATGCTGCATTTCTTCTACGGGCTGCCGCGGCTGGTGTTCCTCACGGCGCCGCTGGCCTACCTGTTCTTCGGCGCGCACGTGTTCCAGGCGACGGCGGCCATGATCACCGCCTACGCGCTGCCGCACCTGGCGCACGCCAGCATCACCAACTCGCGCATCCAGGGGCGCTTTCGCTATTCATTCTGGAACGAAGTCTATGAGTCGGTGCTGGCCTGGTACATCATGCGCCCGGTGCTGCTGGCCGTGATCAACCCCAAGCTGGGCAAGTTCAACGTGACGGCCAAGGGCGGCGTGGTCGAGCACTCCTACTTCGACTGGTCCATCGCCCGGCCCTACCTGGTGCTGCTGCTGGTCAACGCGCTGGGCTTTTTCGTGGGCATCTGGCGCCTGACGGTGGCGCCCGATTCCGTGGTGCTCACCACCATCATCATCAACATGGTCTGGACGGCCTACAACATCATCCTGGCCAGCGCCAGCCTGGCGGTGGCCAGCGAGACGCGCCAGATCCGCAGCACCCCGCGCGTGACGGTGGCGCTGCCGGCCGCGCTGCGCTTTGCCGACGGGCGCACGCTGATGTGCGAGACCGACGATTTCTCGCAAAGCGGCGTCGGGCTGCGGATGAGCGCGGCCACGGATGTGCAAACGGGCGAGCGCGTCGAGGTGGCGCTGTTTCGCTCCGACGAGGAGGCCGCCTTCCCGGCCACGGTCACGTTCAGCGGCGGCGACCGCCTGGGCCTGCAGTTCGAGGAGCTGACGCTGCACCAGCAGGCCGCGCTGTCGCGCCTGACGTTCGCGCGCGCCGACGTCTGGCTGGAGTTCTGGGGCAACCGCCGCCACGACCGGCCCCTGACGTCGCTCAAGAGCGTCATGGTCATCGGGCTGCGCGGCATCGGCCAGGTGCTGAACAACTCGCTGAACATCCTGCGCGGGCGCCGCGTGGCCGTGGGCGAACGCCCCGGCTCGTCCTGACGCCGGGCCGCCGGCAGCGCCTGCCGCCGGACGGCCGAAATGACAAGAACAGACACAAGAATCGCCATCTGGAGCAACCCCCCCCATGACCACCCACTCCAAGACCCGCACCCGGGCCGGCCTGCGCCAGCCCGGCGGCGCAGCCCGGCGCCTGTCGGCCCGGCTGGCCCCCATCGTGCTGCTGCTGGCGGCGCTGGGCAGCGCCAGCCTGGCGCCTGCGCAGGTCGCACCCAAGCCGGCCCCCGCGCCCCAGCTGCCGGCGCGCCCCGGCATGGCCCAGCCCGACGTGGTGCAGCCCGCGGGCGGGCGCAGCTACCGGGTCTCGCTGCGCCAGCTGGGCGCGGTCTTCCCGCTGCAGCTGCGCGGCGTGCAGGGCGCCAGCGGCGTGCAGTTCGGCATTCGCAACGACGAGGTGGTGACCAGCGCCCGGCTGCACCTCAACTACGCCTACTCGCCGGCGCTGCTGCCCGACCTCTCGCACATCCGGGTGCTGGTCAATGAGCAGGTGGTGGCCACCATCGCCGTGCCGCGCGAGCAGGGCGGGCAGGGCCTGCAGCGCGTCATCGACATCCCCACGCGGTTGATCGGCGAGTTCAACCGGCTGAACCTGGAGCTGATCGGCCACTACACCATGGAGTGCGAGGACCCGGCGCACACCAGCCTGTGGGCCAACGTGGGCAACGACAGCGTGCTGGAGCTGTCGGTGAACCCGCTGACGCTGCCCAACGACCTGGCCTTCCTGCCCGAGCCGTTCTTCGACCGGCGCGACGCGCGCCAGCTGGTGCTGCCCATCGTGTTCGCGCGCGCCCCCGACGCCGGCCAGCTGGAGGCCGCCGGCACCATTGCCTCCTGGTTCGGCGGATTGGCCGGCTTTCGCGGGGCCAGCTTCCCGGCCTCCATAGGCCAGCTGCCGGCCAAGGGCAATGCCGTGGTGCTGGCGCTGGGCGGTGCCGAGGGCATTGCCGGCGTGGGCGCGCCCGCTGCCGGCGGGCCGTCCATCCGCGTGGCGCCGCATCCGAACGATCCGACCTCCAAGCTCCTGGTCATCAGCGGGCGCGATGCGGCCGAGCTCAAGCGCGCCGCCGCCGCCCTGGCCGTCGGCGGCATGTCGCTGTCGGGCGCCAGCGCCACCATCGGCGAGCTCAAGGAAATCACCGCGCGCAAGCCCTATGACGCGCCCAACTGGCTGGCCAAGGACCGGCCGGTGAAGTTCGGCGAGCTGGTGGACCAGGAGCAGCTGAGCGTCTCGGGCTACTCGCCCGACCTGATCCGCGTGAACTTCCAGGTGCCGCCCGACCTGTTCGCCTGGCGCAAGCAGGACATCCCGGTGCACCTGAAGTACCGCTACACGGCGCGCCCCGTGGCCGACAAGTCCACGCTGAACGTGAGCGTCAACCAGCAGTTCCTGCGCGCGCTGCCGCTGCGCGCCATGGACCACGACAAGCCCAGCCGCATCGAGAGCTGGCTGAACAAGGCCGTGCCGCCCGGCGACCTGCTGCCGGCCGAGGACAAGTTCGACATCCCGTTGTTCAAGCTGCCCGCGCGCGGCCAGCTGCAATTCCACTACTACCACGACATCATCAAGGAGGGCGCCTGCAAGGACGTGCTGCTGGACAACGTGCGCGGCACCGTGGAGCCGGACTCGACCATCGACATCCGGGGCTTCTCGCACTTCATCGCCATGCCCGACCTGGCGGCGTTCGCCAACACCGGCTTCCCGTTCACGCGCATGGCCGACCTGTCGCAGACCGCCGTGGTGCTGCCGGCGCGCCCGGAGGCGGGTGACTACAGCGCCTATTTCTCGCTCATGGGCCTGATGGGCATGGTCACCGGCTACCCAGCGCACGCCGTCACCGTGGTGCTGGGCGGCGACCGGCTGGACGGGCTGGAGGACAAGGACCTGCTGGTGATCGCCAGCGGGCCCAACCCGCCGCTGGTGGGGCAGTGGGCCGAGCACCTGCCCTTCAGCCTGAAGGAGGGCACCAAGCGCTTTCGCCTGTCCGACTACGCCTCGCACCTGCTCAACTGGTTCGACCCCGAGCAGCGCGACCGCAGCCGCCCGGGGCGCAGCGAGATCGTCTACACCAGCGCCAGCAACGACGCGGTGTATGCAGGCTTCGAGTCGCCCCTCAAGGGCGACCGCAGCGTGGTGCTGCTGATCAGCAACCAGTCCGCCGGACTGCAGCAGGGCGTGGACGCGCTGCTCGACCCCGACCTGCTCAAGCGCATCCAGGGCAGCACCACCGTGATCCGGGGCAAGCAGGTGGACAGCCTGGTGGCCGAGCAGAGCTACTACGTCGGCTCGCTGGGGCCGGTCACGCGCGCGCAGTGGTGGCTGTCGCGCCATCCGCTGGCCCTGATCGTCCTGGGCGTGCTGGCGGCGGCGCTGGTGGGCTTCATGCTTTACATTGCGTTGCGCGCCCGGGCCCGCAGGCGCCTGCGCCAGCAATAGGCGGGGCTGCCGCCGGCGACTGCCTGGGGTGCCGGCGCCGGCATGCCCCAGGCGCTTGTTTTTGGTGTTTTGCCCTGTTGCCGGCGTCAAATAACGATAGTTTGCTACAAAAATTATAGTGAAAATGCCTCTTGCGCACCTCGCCCACTGCGTCCGCGCCGCCTGGCGGCGCTGCCCGGCCCTGCCCTGGGCGGCGCTGCTGGCGTGGGCGCCGGCGCCGGCGTGGGCGCAGGGCGATTGCGCCGCTGCCGCCTGGCCGCTGTGGCAGCAGTTCGCGCAGCGCTTCATGCAGGCCGATGGGCGCGTGATCGACTACAGCGTGGCGCAGCAGCACTCCACCTCCGAGGGCCAGTCCTACGCCATGTTCTTCGCGCTGGTGGCGCGCGACCGCGAGCGCTTCGACAAGCTGTGGAGCTGGAGCATCGCCAACCTCGCCGGCGGCGACATCGGCGCGCGCCTGCCCGCCTGGCAGTGGGGCCGCAAGGACGACGGCGGCTGGGGCGTGGTGGACCCCAACCCGGCCTCGGACGCCAACCTGTGGTTCATCTACGCGCTGGCCGAGGCCGCGCGCGCATGGGCCGAGCCGCGCTATGCCGAGCAGGCGCGCACGCTGCTGGCGCAGGTTGCCGCGCAGGAGGTGGCTGACCTGCCGGGCCTGGGGCCGACGCTGCTGCCCGCCGCGCGCGGCTTCATGGCCGATGCGCGCACCTGGCGGCTCAACCCCAGCTACCTGCCCGTGCCCCTGGCGCGCGCGCTGCAGCAGCTCGACCCCCAGGGCCCCTGGAAAGCCGTGCTGGCCAGCCATGCGCGCATGCTTACCGACACCACGCCCAAGGGCTTCGCAGCCGACTGGGTGGCCTGGCAGGCGGGCGCCGGCGGCAGCGGCGGCGCGTTCATCACCGATCCGGAAAAGGGCGACGTCGGCAGCTACGACGCCATCCGCACCTATTTGTGGGCCGGCATGACGCCGCGCACCGACCCGCTGGCGCCGCTCTTGCGCAAGCGCCTGGCCGGCATGGCCGCGCTGCTGCAGGGGCCGGACGCCGTGCCGCCCGAGCAGGTCCACGTGAGCGATGGCCACCTGGACGGCCGCGGCCCGGTGGGGTTTTCCGCGGCGCTGCTGCCCTACCTGCAGGCGCAGGGCGCGCAGGCGGCGCTCAAGGGCCAGCAAGAGCGCGTGCGCCGCGAGCTGCTGCAGGCGGCCAAGGACGCCCCGCCGCGCTACTACGATCAAGTGCTGGGGCTGTTTGGCACCGGCTACATGGAACAACGCTACCAATTCCTGCCAAGCGGCAGGCTGCAACTTCGCTGGGAACAGGCATGTCCGCACCAAGGCCGAAGCGCCACCCCCGTCAACGCACGCTGATCCTGAGCCTGGCCGCCGCGCTGGCCGCGCCTTGGGCGCTGGCCCAGGACGCCGCCACGCGCACGCTGATCGAGCAGGGCCAGTTCTGGCAGTCGCGCGGCGATTCGCAGCGCGCCATCGAGGCCTGGGAAAAGCTGCTGCGCGCCAGTCCCAACCAGCCCGACGCGCTGTACGGCATGGCGCGCGCGCTGGCCCAGCAGGGCCAGACCGAGGAGGCGCAGCGCTACCTGGAGCAGCTGCGCCGCGCGCACCCCGACCACCGCCTGGTGGACCGGCTGCAGCAGGAGATCAACGTGCAGCGCAACGCCGGCCAGGTGCAGCAGGCGCGCAGCCTGGCGCGCTCCGGCCAGGCCGAGCAGGCCATGAGCACCTACCGCGAGGCGCTGGGCAATGCCGAGCCCACGGGGCCGCTGGCGCTGGAGTACTACCAGACGCTGGGCGGCACCTCCGGCGGCTGGGACACGGCGCGGCGCGGCCTGGAGCGCCTGGCGCGCGAAGCGCCCAATGACACCAAGATCTCGCTGGCGCTGGCCCAGCACCTGACCTACCGCGAGGCCACGCGGCGCGAGGGCATCGCCCAGCTGGCGCGCCTGTCGCAGGACGCGGAAGTGGGTAAGGCGGCCACCGACGCCTGGCGCAAGGCCCTGGCCTGGACCGGCACGCGCAGCTCCGACATCCCGCTGTACCAGGCCTTCCTGCGCGCCCACCCGGGCGACGAGGCGGTCGCCGCGCGGCTGCGCGAGGTCGAGGCCAGCCAGCGCACCGTGCGCACCCAGGCCGTGGCCACGCGCGACCCGCTGCGCGAGCGCAGCACCGAGGGCTTCAAGGCGCTGGACGATGGCGACCTGGAGGCCGCCGAGGCGCAATTTCGCAGCGTGCTGCAGACGCGCCCCAACGACGGCGACGCCCTGGGCGGCATGGGCGTGCTGCGCCTGCGCCAGGAGGAGTTCGCCCAGGCGCGCGGCTACCTGGAGCGCGCCAGCCAGCAGGGCTCGGCCGCGCGCTGGAAGCAGGCGCTGGCCAGCGCCACCTACTGGACGCTGGTGGAGCAGGCGCGCGCGGCGCGCGCAGCCGGCCAGCCGGACGCCGCGCGCCAGCTGCTGGAGCAGGCGGTGCGCACCGACCCGCAGGAGATCACCGCGCAAAACGACCTGGCCGACGTGCAGGCCGAGCAGGGCCAGCTGGACGCGGCCGAGGCCGGCTACCGGCGCGTGCTGGCGCGCCAGGCCGACAACCCGGACGCCATCCGCGGCCTGGTGGGCGTGCTGGCGCAGACCGGCAAGGCCGCCGAGGCGCTGCAACTCGTCGAGCGCCTGACGCCCAGCCAGCAGGAAAAAGTGGGCGCCCTGGGCCGACTGCGCGCCACGCAGGCCATGGGCCTGGCCAAGGCGGCGGCCGCGCGCGGCGACGACAACGGCGCCCGCCTGGCGCTGGAGGACGCGCTGCTCAACGACCCGGCCAACCCCTGGGTGCGCCTGGACCTGGCGCGCCTGTACCTGAAGATGGGCGCCATGAACGAGGCGCGCGGCGTGATGGACGGCCTCTTGGTGTCCAACCCGCACATGCCCGAGGCGCTGTACGCCAGCGCGCTGCTGGCATCCGAGTCGCGCGACTGGGCCGGCGCGCTGGCCACGCTGGAGCGCATCCCCGAGAAAAACCGCACGCGCGACATCGCCGCGCTGCAAAAGCGCGTGTGGGTGCACGTGCAGGCGCGCGCGGCATCCGCGCTGGCGCGCGAGGGGCGCATCCAGCAGGCGCAGCAGGCGCTGGTGCAGGCCGAGCCCTTCGTCGGCCAGGACCCCGAGCTGCTGGGCGCGCTGGCGCTGGCCTGGGCGGACGCGGGCGACCCCAACCGGGCGCTGGCCATGGTGCGCGACATGCTGGCGCGCACGCCGCGCCCCGACGTCGGCCTGCGCCTGCAGTACGCCGCGGCGCTGCTCAAGACCGGCCAGGACGTGGAGCTGGCCGGCGTGCTGCGCCAGCTGCAGGACACCCCCATGTCGGCCCAGGACCGCAAGGGCTTCGAGGACATCCGCGTGGGCTACATCCTGCGCCAGGCGGACGCGCTGCGCACCGCCGGCGACCTGGCCGGCGCCTACGACACGCTGGCGCCGCTGCTGGCCGAGCGGCCCCAGGACACCGACGTGATCGGCGCGCTGGCGCGCATGTACGCCGACAACGGCGACCACGCCCAGGCCATGGGGCTGTACCACCGGCTGCTGGAGAAAGACCCGCGCAACGTGCGGCTGCTGCTGGCCGCGGCCAACACCGCCACCGGCGCCCGCGACTACAACTACGCCGAATCGGCCGTGCAGGTGGCGCTGCAGCTGGCGCCGCAGGACCCGGAGGTGCTCACCGCCGCCGGACGCGTGTACCGCGCCAAGGGCCAGGCCAGCAAGGCCGGCCAATACTTCGCTGCCGCCATCGAGGCCGAGACGCGCCAGCGCGCGCAGCTGCTGGCCGCCACCGGCCAGGGCGGGGGCAGCTACGCCGCGCCGAACGCGCCGGGCGGCAACCCGTTCCGGCGCGGCGCGGCGCAGCCGCTGTGGGGCGGCCGCGTGCCGGCCGGCGGCGCAGGCGCGATGGTGCCGGTGGCCTATGCCGACAGCCCGGCGCCCACCGCCTATGCAGGCGCTGCATACAGCGCCCAGCCCGCCGCCGCGATGGGCGTGCCGGCCGGCCCGCAGCCCTTCATCCCGCAGCCCGCCGGCGCAGCGCGTTTCCCCGCGCCGCCCGCACCGCCGCCGGCCACGCCATCGAACTACTACGGCAGCGCCGCCGATACCGCCCAGCCGGCGGCCAGCCGCAGCGCTGCCGCAGCGGCGGCCGCCCCGGCGCGCACCGGCGCCGCACGGCCGGCGCCGCCCGCGCGCGCCGGCCGCGCCGCGCCCGCCCCTACGCCCGCGCCCGCGCCCGCCCTGGCGCCTGCCGCACCGGCCCCGGGCAGCGCACTGATGACGCCTGCGGCCGCGCGCACGCAAGCCCTGCCGGCTGCCGGCGCACCCGGCTACCTGCCGCAGCCTGCCGGCTACACGGGCTATGCCGCGCAGCCGGCTGGCTACGCCCTGCCCGCGCCCGCCTACGCGGCGCCGCAGCCGGGCTACCCGGCGGCCGTATCGCCCTGGGCCAGCGCCCCGCTGGCGCCCGGCGCAGCCCCGGCCCTGCCGGGCACCAGCCCGCGCGTGCGCAGCGCCCGCGACGACCTGGCCGAGCTGCAGGAGGGCCGCACCGCGATGCTCTCGGTCGGCGTGGTCGGGCGCGGACGCCAGGGCGAGAGCGGCATGAGCGGCCTGACCGACGTGCAGGCGCCGGTGGAGATGAAGTTCCCGGCCGGCGACGGCATGATGGCCGTGCGCCTGACCCCCACGGCGGTGGGCGCCGGCACGCCCGAGACGACTTACGGCACGCTCAGCCGCTTCGGCGGCGGCCCGGCGACGGCGCTGGACATGCCCACGCGCTCGCCCGGCTCGCAGGGCAGCGGCGGCGTAGGCGTGGGCATCGCCTACGAGACCACCAAGCTGGCGGTGGACGTGGGCACGCTGCCGCTGGGCTTCCGGCAAAACGACATCATGGGCGGCGTGCGCTACCGCATGGACCTGTCCGACCAGGTCAGCCTGACGGGCGACCTGTCGCGCCGCCCGGTCACCGACAGCGTGCTGTCGTTCGCCGGCGCACGCGACGCCCGCACCGGCGAGAAGTGGGGCGGGGTGTCGTCCAACGGCGCGCGGCTGGACCTGACCTGGGACGACGGCGACTTCGGCGCCTACGCCGTGGGTGCGCTGGCCGCGCTGCAGGGCCACAGCGTGCAGTCCAACTCGCGCGTGGAGCTGGGCGGCGGCATGTACTGGCGCGTGCTGCGCACCACCGACTCGGTGTTCACCGCCGGGTTGAACGTCACCGCCATGGGCTACAACAAGAACCTGCGCTACTTCACCTACGGGCATGGCGGCTACTTCAGCCCGCAGCAGTTCCTGGCGATGAGCGTGCCCTTCGACTGGGCGCAGCGCAGCGGCCGCCTGAGCTACCAGATCAAGGGCGCGCTGGGCGTGCAGTACTTCAAGGAAAACGCCGCGCCCTACTTCCCGACCAGCGCCGCGCGCCAGTCCGCCGCCGCGCAGGCCGCCAGCGACGCCGAGGCCTTCGGCGAAGTGGGCACCAGCGCCACCGCCGTCTATCCCGGCCAGAGCAAGACCGGCCTGGGCTACAACCTGGGGCTGGCGATGGAGTACCAGCTGCACCCGCAGCTGTTCCTGGGCAGCCACCTGGCGCTGGACAACGCGCGCAACTACCGCCAGTTCACCGGTGGGCTGTACCTGCGCTACGCGCTGCAGCCCTACACCGGGCGCCAGCCGCTGCCGGTCAACCCGGTCAAGTCGCCCTACGCCTTCTGACGCACCCGGTCCGGGCGCCTGGCGCCCGGTTTTGGGCCTGATCGGCTGCCTGCCGGCGTGGAAAGCCGGCCTCCAGCTACAAAAATCATAGTAAACGCAGGAAGGCGTGGACGATGGCGTCGGCGCGCGGGCCGGCCACGTGGCGCACGAAGTGCGCAAAATCCAGGTGCGCGCTGTCGTCGGCGCGGTCGGAGATGGTGCGCACCGCGGCAAAAGGCAGGCCGTGGTCGCGGCAGACCTGGGCGACGGCTGCGCCCTCCATCTCGACGGCCAGCACGCCATGGCCGGCGGCGCCCAGCTCGCGGCGCAGGCGCTGCGACTCGGCGGCGGTGCTGACGAAGCGGTCGCCGCTGGCGATCAGGCCCAGGTGCAGGGCGGGTGCGGCCGTTTTTGCGGCAATAGTGCCGCTTGCCGGCGCCAATGCCTGTTTTGTTGCTTCCGAAAGAATAGCAGTGAGGTGCGCATCGCAGGCCATGCGCGTGCCGTGGCCCGGCACCTCCCAGCGCGGGAAGATGGGCGAGGCGTCCATGTCGTGCTGCAGGTAGTCGCGCGCCACCACCACGTCGCCCACCTGCACCTGCTCGCCCAGGCCGCCGGCCACGCCGGTGAAGACCATGCGGCGCGCGCCAAAGCGCTCGGCCAGCGTGGCGGCCGTGCTGGCCGCCGCCACCTTGCCGATGCCCGACAGCGCCAGCACCAGGTCATGCCCGTACAGCCGCCCGCGCCAGAAGCTGCGCCCGGCGTGGTCCACGCGCTCTGGCGCCTCAAGGGATTGCACGAGCCCGCCCTGCTCTTCGGGCAGGGCGCTCAGGATGGCGACGGTCATGGCGGAGGGGGATGCGGGAGTGAAAAAAAAAGGCCGGGATGTCCATCCCGGCCGTGGCGGGGCGGCCCGGCGCGCGGGACCGCCGGCGGCGCGTGCGCGTCAGCCCTTCTTGGCGTCGCGCAGCTCGCGCCGCAGGATCTTGCCCACCGGCGTCTTGGGCAGCTCGTCGCGGAACTCGATCACGCGCGGCTGCTTGTAGCCCGTCAGGTTGGCGCGGCAGAACTCCTTGACCTGCTCGGCGGTCAAGGCCGGGTCCTTCCTGACGATCACCAGCTTCACGGCCTCGCCGGTCTTCTCGTCGGGCACGCCGACCACCGCGCACTCCAGCACGCCGGGCATCAGCGCCACCACGTCCTCGACCTCGTTGGGATAGACGTTGAAGCCGCTGACCAGCACCATGTCCTTCTTGCGGTCGACCACCTTGAAGTAGCCGCGCGCGTCCATGGTGCCGATGTCGCCGGTCTTGAAGTAGCCGTCCTCGGTCATGACCTTGGCGGTCTCGTCCGGGCGCTGCCGTAGCTGGCCATCACCTGCGGGCCCTTGATGGCGATCTCGCCGGCCTGGCCGGTGGCGGAGATGTCGCGCCCGTCGTCGTCCAGGATGCGCAGGTAGGTGCTGGGAATTGGCACGCCGATGGTGCCCGAGAACTCCTTGGCCGTGACCGGGTTGCAGCTGGCCGAGGGGCTGGTCTCCGACAGGCCGTAGCCCTCGCAGATCGGGCAGCCGGTCTTTTCCAGCCACAGCTTGGCCACCGCCGCCTGCACCGCCATGCCGCCGCCCACCGACACCTTCAGGTTGCTCCAGTTGACGGTGTTGAAGTCCGGGTGGTGCGCCAGGCCGTTGAACAGCGTGTTCACCGCCGGGAAGCTGTGGAAGGTGTGCTTGGACAGCTCCTTGAGCACCGCCGGCAGGTCGCGCGGGTTGGGGATCAGGATGGTCTTGCCGCCGGTGCGCATGGACAGCATCATGTTCACCGTGAAGGCGAAGATGTGGTACAGCGGCAGCGCGCACACAGCCGTGGGCTGCTCGCCGGCGGGCACCTTGTTCATGGCCGGCGAGTTCCACGCCTCGGACTGCAGCACGTTGGCGATCACGTTGCGGTGCAGCAGCACCGCGCCCTTGGACACCCCGGTGGTGCCGCCGGTGTATTGCAGCAGCGCGATGTCGTCCGGCTGCAGCTGCGGCGCCTTGAAGGGCGCGCTGGCGCCCTTGGCCAGCGCATCGTTGAAGCGCACCGCGCCGGGCAGCTCGAACGGCGGCACCAGCTTCTTGACGTTCCTGACCACGTAGTTGACCAGGTGGCCCTTGAGAAAGCCCAGCCGGTCGCCCATGGAGGCCAGCACCACGTGCTTGACCTGCGTGTTGGCGATGCACGCCTGCAGCGTGGCGGCGAAGTTCTCGATGATGACGATGGCGCGCGCGCCCGAATCCTTGAGCTGGTGCTCCAGCTCGCGCGGCGTGTACAGCGGGTTGACGTTCACCACCACGTAGCCGGCGCGCAGCACGGCGGCCACGGCCACCGGGTACTGCGGCACGTTGGGCATCATCAGCGCCACGCGGTCGCCGCGCGCCAGGCCCAGGCCCTGCAGGTAGGCGGCGAGCTGGCGGCTCAGCGCGTCGGTCTCGCCATAGCTGATGTCACGGCCCATGAAGCTGTAGGCGGTGCGGCCGGCGTAGTCCTTGAAGGCCTGCTCCATCAGCTGCACCAGCGAGCTGTACTGCGACGGGTCGATGTCGGCGGGCACTCCCTGGGGGTAGGCGGCAAGCCACGGGCGGGCGTCGGTCATGTGGATCTCCTGAAGGTTTTTTTGCTGGGATGTGGGGGGTGCGTCGCGGGCCTGCGCGGCGCCGGACGCTGCCTGGGGACGCTTATTCGATGGCCTTGCCGATGTCCTCGACCACCTTCTTGGCGTCGCCGAACACCATCATGGTCTTGTCCATGTAGAACAGCTCGTTGTCCAGCCCGGCATAACCCGCGGCCATGGAGCGCTTGTTCACGATCACGGTCTTGGCCTTGTAGGCCTCCAGGATCGGCATGCCGTAGATCGGCGAGCCTTTTTGCAGCGCGGCCGGGTTCACCACGTCGTTGGCGCCCAGGATGATGGCCACGTCGGCCTGGCCGAACTCGCCGTTGATGTCCTCCATCTCGAACACCTGGTCGTAGGGCACCTCGGCCTCGGCCAGCAGCACGTTCATGTGGCCGGGCATGCGGCCGGCCACCGGGTGGATGGCGTACTTGACGTTCACGCCGTGCTCGGTCAGCTTTTGCGCCAGCTCTTTCACCGCGTGCTGCGCGCGCGCCACCGCCAGGCCGTAGCCGGGCACGATGATCACGGTCTCGGCCTGGCTCAGCAGGAAGGCCGCGTCGTCGGCGCTGCCGCTCTTGACCGAGCGCTGCACCGCGGCGCCGCCGCTGGCCGCCGCCGTGTCGCCGCCGAAGCCGCCCAGGATCACGTTGAAGAACGAGCGGTTCATCGCCTTGCACATGATGTAGGACAGGATGGCGCCCGAGCTGCCCACCAGGCTGCCGGCGATGATCAGCATGCTGTTGTTCAGCGAGAAGCCGATGCCCGCCGCCGCCCAGCCCGAGTAGCTGTTGAGCATGGACACCACCACCGGCATGTCGGCGCCGCCGATCGGGATGATGATCAGCACGCCCATCACGAAGGCCAGCGCCAGCATGGCGAAGAACGCCGTCCAGCTCTCGGTGGCCATGTAGGCCAGGCCCAGGGCGATGGTCGCCAGGCCCAGCACCAGGTTGACCATGTGCTGGCCCTTGAACACCACGGGCGCGCCCTGGAACAGGCGGAACTTGTACTTGCCCGACAGCTTGCCGAAGGCGATCACCGAGCCGCTGAAGGTGATGGCGCCGATCGCCGCGCCCAGGAACAGCTCCAGCCGGTTGCCGTAGGGGATGGGCAGGCGCGCCAGCCCGTCGATCAGCAGCGTGCCGGCGGCCGTGGGCAGCGCGGCGGTGGCCTCCAGGGGCGGCGGCGTGATGCCGAAGGCCCAGGGCTCGGCCACGGCGGCGACGGCGATGAACACCGCCGCCAGGCCGATCATGCTGTGCATGAAGGCCACCAGCTCGGGCATCTTGGTCATCTCCACGCGCTGCGCCATCACGGCGCCGGCGCCGCCGCCCACCACCAGGCCCAGCAGCACCCAACCCAGGCCCAGCGCCGAGCCGGCCAGGGTGACCACCAGCGCCGCCGTGGTCAGCATGGCGATGGCCATGCCGGCCATGCCGAAGACGTTGCCGCGGATCGACGTGGTGGGGTGGCTCAGGCCCTTCAGGGCCTGGATGAAGCACACGCTGGCCACCAGGTACAGCAGCGTCACAAGGTTCATGCTCATGCTTGTTGCTCCTTATTTGCTAGCTGCTTGCCCAGCATTGGCGCCGGCCTTGCGTTCTTTTTTCTTGAACATCTCCAGCATCCGGCGCGTCACCAGGAAGCCGCCGAAGACGTTCACCGCCGCCAGCGCCACGGCCAGCACGCCCATGGTCTTGGCCAGGCCCCCTTGCGTGAGCGCGGCGGCCAGCATGGCGCCGACGATGACGATGGCCGAGATCGCGTTGGTCACCGCCATCAGCGGCGTGTGCAGCGCCGGCGTCACCGTCCAGACGACGTGGTAGCCCACGTAGATGGCCAGCACGAAGATGATCAGGTTGATCAGTGTGGGAGAGACCGACTCCATGGGAGGCTCCTGGTTGCTATTGAATCTGGGCCTGCAGCCGCAGGCGGGCGCGGGGACGTCGCTGGGCGGCCATGCTCACAGCGGCAGGGTCTGGGGGAAGGGCGGCAGCACCAGGCGGCCGTCCAGCATGGCGGCGCTGGCGCGCACGGCGTCGCGCAGCTGCTCCATCCAGGCCTGGGCGGGCGGGTTGGCGCGCAGGAATTCCAGCGTGTTGCCGCTGGGCGCGCGCAGCAGGCGCTGGTCGGCCACCAGCTCCACGCCCACGTAGCCGCCCTCGGGCGTGGTGTAGCGGTACGAGATGTGCGAATACGGCTGCGCCGGCAGCGCCTGGTGCTCGCCCAGCCACTGCGCCAGCGCCGGCCGCGTCATGGCCAGGTAGTCGTCGGCCTGGGCGCGGCGGCGGTAGCGCAGGCAATCGACGCGCACGCCGCCGCCGCGCGCGAAGTCCTGCACCTGCACGCCGGTCTGGCGCGGGCAGGCGCCCTGCCACAGCGTGACCGGGTCGCGCGGGAAGTTGCTGGCGTTGGTCTGCACCAGCAGCGTCGCCAGCAGCTCGCCCCCGGGGCTGCGCAGCGCCAGCAGGCGCGACTGCATGGGCAGGTCGTGCGCCACGTCGTCGGGGCGGGCGTCGAACACTGCGTCCTGCGTGGCCAGCGCCTGCCAGTCGCCGGGCGGCAGCTGCAGCTGCGCGCGGCCCACGCGCGCCAGCTCGGGTTGCAGGGGCGCGCAGGCGCTGGCCAGCGCGGCCAGCGCGCCCAGGGCTGCAGCGCGCAGCGCAGCCGGGAGCAGGGGGTGGGGCAGCCGGGCCATCATGGTCGTGCGCCTCAGGCGCCGCGCGTCACGGCGCCGGCGTGCGCCACCAGGCAGGCGGCGACGATGTCGTCCTCGCGGTCGATGTGCAGCGCGCCTTCCTTGTTGATGACCAGCTTGAGGAAATCCAGCACGTTGCGCGCGTACAGCGCCGATGCGTCGGCCGCCACCAGGGCCGGCAGGTTGGTCTCGCCCACCAGCGTCACGCCCTGGTGCGTCACCGTGCGCCCGGCCTGCGTCAGCGGGCAGTTGCCGCCTTGCGCGGCCGCCAGGTCGACGATCACCGAGCCGGGCTTCATGGCCTCGACCATCTGCTGCGTCACCAGCACCGGCGCGGCGCGGCCGGGGATCAGCGCGGTGGTGATGACCACGTCGGCCTGCGCCACGCGCTTGGCCACCTCGGCCTTTTGCCGGTCCAGCCAGCTTTGCGGCATGGGCCGGGCGTAGCCGCCCACGCCCTCGGCGGCTTCTCGCTCCTCAGCCGTCTCGTAAGGCACGTCGATGAACTTGGCGCCCAGCGACTCGACCTGCTCCTTGACGCTGGGACGCACGTCCGACGCCTCGATCACCGCGCCCAGGCGCTTGGCGGTGGCGATCGCCTGCAGGCCCGCCACGCCCACGCCCAGGATGACCACGCGCGCCGCCTTCACCGTGCCGGCGGCGGTCATCAGCATGGGGAAGAAGCGCTGGTAGCGGTCGGCGGCGATCATCACCGCCTTGTAGCCGGCCACGTTGGCCTGCGACGACAGCACGTCCATGCTTTGCGCGCGCGAGGTGCGCGGCGCGGCCTCCAGGGCGTAGGCGGTGACGCCGGCGGCCGCCAGGCGGGCCAGGCCGGCCGTGTCGAAGGGATTGAGCATGCCCACCAGCGTGCTGCCGGCGCGCAGCAGCGGGCCCTCGGCCTCGGATGGGGCGCGCACCTTCAGCACCAGCTCGCTGCCCCAGGCGCCGGCGGCATCGGTGATCTCGGCACCGGCGGCGGCGAAGCCCTCGTCGGTGATGCTGGCGGCGACGCCGGCCCCCGACTGCACGCGCACGGTGTGACCCTGGGCCTTGAGCTTCTTGACGGTTTCAGGCGTCGCGGCCACGCGTGTTTCGCCAGCGAGGGCCTCGGCAGGTACTCCGATCAGCATGTTGTCATCCTCTTTTGCACAGGAAACGTCCTGTTGCGTATTTCTACTTACCGCAAGCTTACATGAACCAACCCGCGTTTTTAGCACGGTCGTGCCAAAAAGCGACGGGGACAAGCCCGCAGCCTTGCGGCCAGACAACAGAAATGCGGGCAAAAAAAACCCGCTGGCGCAGTGCAGCGGGTGCGGGCCGCCGGTGGTGCGGCGCTCAGTTGACGAGCTGCTTCAGCTCGCCGGCGGCGTAACGCTGCGCCATCTGCGCCAGCGTCAGGCCGCGCACCTTGCCGCCCTGGCCTTCGCAGCCGAACTCCAGGTAGCGCGCCTTGCACACCGCCTTGGCCGCCTCGCGCGCCGGCTTCATCCACTCGCGCATGTCGAACTTGTCGGGGTTCTCGGCCTGGAACCTGCGCACCGCGCCGGTCATGGCCAGGCGGATGTCGGTGTCGATGTTGATCTTGCGCACGCCGTGCTTGATGGCTTCCTGGATCTCGGAGACCGGCACGCCGTAGGTTTCCTTCATCTTGCCGCCGTACTGGTTGATCTGGGCCAGCAGCTCCTGCGGCACGGACGAGCTGCCGTGCATGACCAGGTGCGTGTTGGGGATGCGCGCGTGGATGGCCTTGACGCGGGCGATCGACAGCACGTCGCCCGTGGGCGGGCGCGAGAACTTGTAGGCGCCGTGGCTGGTGCCGATGGCGATCGCCAGGGCGTCCAGCTGCGTGGCGGCGACGAACTGCGCGGCCTCCTCGGGGTCGGTCAGCAGCTGCTCGTGGCTCAGCTTGCCCACCGCGCCCACGCCGTCCTCCTCGCCGGCCTCGCCGGTCTCAAGCGAGCCCAGGCAGCCGAGCTCGCCTTCCACCGTCACGCCCACCTGGTGCGCCATCTGCACGACCTTGCGGGTGACTTCGACGTTGTAGTCGAAGGACGACGGCGTCTTGCCGTCCTTCAGCAGCGAGCCGTCCATCATCACCGAGCCGAACCCCAGGTCGATGGCGCCCTGGCAGATGGCGGGGGAGGTGCCGTGGTCCTGGTGCATGACCAGCGGGATGTGCGGGTACGCCTCGACGGCCGCCTGGATCAGGTGCTTGATGAAGCTCTCGCCTGCGTATTTGCGTGCGCCGGCGCTGGCCTGCAGGATGACGGGCGCGCCCACCTCGTCGGCGGCGGCCATCACGGCCTGCACCTGCTCCAGGTTGTTGACGTTGAAGGCGGGAATGCCATAGCCGTGGGTGGCGGCATGGTCGAGCAGTTCGCGCATCGAGACGAGAGGCATGGGATGGATCCGTTCGAAGGTGTGAAGGAGGACGGGGGAAAAGCGGCGGTAACCACGTGGTAACCGGCGATTTTATCCGGCGCCTGCGCGCGCGCCGCGGCGCGCCGGGCGGGTTGCCTGCGCGCCGGCGCCGTTGGCAGCACAATCGCGGCCCCTGCCCGATGGTGCCTGCCATGCTCTCCCTGGAAATCCCCCTGTTCCTTGCCCTCAATGCCGATGCGCATACGCCGGCGGCCATCGTGCAGCTGGCGCGTGCCGCCTCCTACGGCCTGCCCTGGGTGGCGGGCGCGGTGCTGGCCGGCGCCGCGCTGCGCGGGCCGCTGGCGGCGCGCCGGGCCGTGCTGCTGTGCGTGCTGGCCATGGGGGTGGCGTGGTGCCTGGTGCACGCGGTGCGCGCGGCGCTGCCGATGCCCCGGCCGGCGCAGGCGGGCCTGGGCCTGCAGTGGGTGGCGCATGGCGTGACGCCGAGCTTCCCCAGCATGCACGCCAGCGCCGCCTTCGCCCTGGCCATGGCTGCCAGCCTGTGGGCGCCGCGCCGCATCGCCTGGCTGGCGTGGGCGGCGGCGGCGCTGGTGGGCTGGAGCCGCGTCTGCCTGGGCGTGCACTTCCCGTCCGACGTGCTGGCCGGCGCCGTGGTGGGCACGGCCAGCGCGCTGCTGGTGGCGCTGGCGGCGCGCTTCGCGCCGGCCGCGCTCAGGCCTACTGGGCCCGGCAGATCTTGAGCATGTTGGTGCCGCCCGGCTGGCCCATGGGCTCGCCGCAGGTGATGGCGTACAGGTCGCCCTGCTGCACGATGCCGCGGCTCTTCAGGTGGCTCTCGGCCTGCTCCAGCGCCGTGTCGCGGTCGCAGCTGGTGTCCATCAGCAGCGGGCGCACGTTGCGGTACAGCGCCATCTTGCGCTGCGTGGCCACCTTCGGGGTCAGCGCGTAGATCGGGATGTGGATGCGGTGGCGGCTCATCCACAGGGCCGTGGAGCCGCTCTCGGTCATGGCCACGATGGCCTTGGCGCCCAGGTGGTGGGCGGTGAACAGCGCCCCCATGGCGATGGACTGGTCGATGCGCCCCAGCGTCTGGCCGTGCAGGTTGGCGTCCTGGTGCGGGTCCTCGGCGGCCTCGGCGGCGGCGCAGATCTTGGCCATCTCCTGCACCGTCTCCAGCGGGTACTTGCCGGCTGCGGTCTCGGCCGACAGCATCACCGCGTCGGTGCCGTCCAGCACGGCGTTGGCCACGTCGCTGACCTCGGCGCGCGTGGGCACGGGGTTGGTGATCATGCTCTCCATCATCTGCGTGGCGGTGATGACGGCCTTGTCCATGTCGCGCGCCATGCGGATCATCTTCTTTTGCAGCGCCGGCACCGCCGCGTTGCCCACCTCCACCGCCAGGTCGCCGCGCGCGACCATGATGCCGTCCGACACGCGCAGGATTTCCTCCAGGAGCGGCACGGCCTCGGCGCGCTCGATCTTCGCGATCAGCCCCGGCTTGTGGCGGTACGGCGCGGCGGCCACGTTGCACAGCTGGCGCGCCATCTCCATGTCGGTGGCGTTCTTCGGAAAGCTCACCGCCACGTAGTCGGCCTGGAAGCTCATGGCGGTCTTGATGTCCTCCATGTCCTTGGCGGTGAGGGCCGGCGCCGTCAGGCCCCCGCCCTGCTTGTTGATGCCCTTGTTGTTGGACAGCTCGCCGCCCACGCGCACCGTGGTGCAGACCTGCTCGCCGCGCACCGCGTTCACGGTGAGCTCGATCAGGCCGTCGTTGAGCAGCAGCACGTCGCCCGGCTTCACGTCGCGCGGCAGCTCCTTGTAGTCCAGGCCCACGCCGGAGTCGTCGCCGGGCTCGGTGCGCTCGGCGTCCAGCACGAAGGGCTGGCCCGGCTGCAGCTGCACGCGGCCGCCCGCGAAGCGGCCGACGCGGATCTTGGGGCCCTGCAGGTCGGCCATGATGGCCACCTCGCGGCCGGCGCGCTGCGCTGCCTCGCGCACCGTGGCCGCGCGCTGCACGTGGTCTTCGGCCTTGCCGTGGCTGAAGTTCAGGCGCACCACGTTCACGCCTGCGGCAATCATTTGTTCGAGCAGCTGTGGATCGCTGGAGGCGGGCCCGAGGGTGGCGACGATCTTGGTGGCGCGGCGGATTCGCATGGCGGCTGTGTCTCCTGGTTGTAATCGAGTTTCTATTTTTGCATGAAATCGGTTACATGGACGTGCCGGCTGTCCGCGCCGCGCCCGGCCGGCGCCTCAGAGCATGGACAGGCTCTCAGGCCCGGCGCTGCGCGGCCAGCGCCCGCTTGTTGCGCGGCCGCGGTACGGGATTGGCGGCCGGGGTGGCGTTGATGGCCGCCAGCGCCAGATCCAGGGTGAGGCTGTGCGCGGCGGGCTCGCGCCCCTCGGCGGCGTAGGCGCAGTAGCAGCCGTTGTCGGCCTGCACCAGGCGCTGCGCGGCATGCAGCACGATGCGCGCCGGCCGGTGCGCGCTGCCGGCGAACGGCTGCACGCGCAGGCGCGCCGCGCCGCTCAGGGCCAGACCCATGGGCCCGCGCCGGCCCAGGATGTCGGTGCGGATGGGGTGCCAGCTGCGGCCTGCGTCCAGCGAGTATTGCCAGGCGCCGGCCTGCGGGTCCAGGTGCTCGACGATCACGCCCAGCTGTGCCGCCTGGCCCGGCGCGTGCGCGGCCAGCAGCTCGGCCACGGCGCGCCCGGCAAGGCCCGCGCCGGGGCAGGGGGTGCTGGCGGGCGGGCGGGCGGCGGCGAGGCGCGGGACGGTGGCAGAAGGCATGGCGGTGTGGGTGCGGGTGGATGGAGCGATGGCAAAAGTCTAAAAAGCCCGGCCGGCCCGCGTCCATCGCACAAATGGACTAGCCGCCCACGCCCGTGCGCTGGGCAATACTTGCGCCCCCATGCCTGCCCACCTGCTGCTGGTCGACGACCACACCCTGTTTCGCACCGGCCTGCGCCTGATCGTGCAGGCCCACCCCGGCGTGGCCGCCATTGCCGAGGCCGGCACGGTGGCCGAAGCCTGCGCGCTGGCCGGCGCGCCCGTGCAGCTGGTGCTGCTGGACATCCAGATGCCGGGCATGAACGGCCTGGACGGCCTGCGCCCGCTGCGCCTGGCGCACCCCGGCGCCCGCGTGGTGCTGGTGTCGGCCAGCGTGGCGCCGGATGCGGTGCGCGAAGCCCGGGCGCGCGGCGCCGACGGCTTCCTGCCCAAGTCCGCCAGCGGCGCCGACATCCTTGCCGCCATCGACCTGGCCCTGGCCGGGCAGCCCTGCTTTCCCCCGGGCGACGCAGGCGCCGCGCCGCCGCTGGCGCCCGGCCAGGGCGCGCCGGTGCTGACCGCGCGCCAGGGCGAGGTGCTGCGCCTGCTGTGTACCGGGCGCCCCAACAAGGTCATCGCGCGCGACCTGGGGCTGAGCGAGAACACCGTGCGCGTCCACGTCGCGGCCATCTTCGCGCAGCTGGGCGTGAACAGCCGCAGCACCGCGCTGCTGGCCGCGCAGCGCCTGGGGCTGGTGGACTGGCCGCCCGCCGATGGCCGCTTCTGAAGCCCTGCCCGGCGCTGCCGCGGCGCTGGGCCGGCGCTGGTGGACGGCCGCGCGCGAACTGCTGCGCTGGCAGCGCGACGCGGTGCTGGCCGAGCAGGTGCTGCTGCTGCGCCACGCCTTCGCGCGCACGCTGGTGGCCTCGGTGGCCTCGGCGCTGGGGGTCGTCTGGCTGATGGCCCGCGTGGTGCCGCTGGCCACCATGCTGGGCTGGCTGGCCTCGCACCTGGCCGTGGTGGCGGCGGTCTACCTGGGCCTGCGGCGGCTGCCGCGCGCAGCGGCCAGCGCGCGCGCCGATGCGCGCCGGCTGCTTGCCTGCATGGTGGCCATGGGCCTGACCTGGGGCTCGCTGGGCGCCGTGGCGCTGTGGCAGGGCAGCGGGCACGACGCGGTGATCTATGCCATCGGCGTGCTCAGCACGGTCTCGGCCGGGGCGCTGGGGCTGGGCGCGCCGCTGCTGCCCGCCTACCTGTTCTACCTGAGCTGCACGGTGGGCAGCGTGGCGCTGGCGCTGGCGCTGGTGGGCGGGCCCATCGCCCTGCCCGGGTGCGCGCTGCTGGGGGTGTACTACGTGCTGACGGCGCTGCATGCGCGCAACCTGGCGCAGGCGGCGCTGGCCAGCATCGAGCTGAAATTCGAGAACCAGCGCCTGCTGGAACAGCTGTGCGAGCAGACCGAGCGCGCCGTGCAGGCGCTGGGGGTGGCGCAGCAGGCCAACCAGGACAAGTCGCGCTTCCTGGCGGCGGCCAGCCACGACCTGCGCCAGCCGCTGCATGCGCTGGGCCTGTTCCTGGACACGCTGGCGCGCGGCCGCCTGGATGCGCAGCAGGCCGGCGTGCTGGGCCATGCGCGCACCGCGCAGGCCGCTGGCGCGGAGATGCTGACCACGCTGCTCGACTACTCGCGCCTGGAAGCCGGCGTGGTGCGCGCGCGCGCCGCGCCGTTCGCGGTGCAGGGGCTGCTGTCGGCGCTGGAGCGCGAATTCGGCCCCCAGGCGGACGCCGCGGCGCTGGTCTATCGCACGCGCGAGACCACGGCGGCCGCGCACGCCGACCGCGCGCTGGCCGACCTGGTGATGCGCAACTTCATCTCCAACGCGCTGCGCTACACCCGCGCCGGCGGCCTGCTGATCGCCTGCCGCCAGCGCGGCGGCCGGCTGGCGCTGGAGGTCTGGGACACGGGCTGCGGCATCGCGCCCGAGCACCTGCAGGAAGTGTTCAAGGAGTTCCACCAGCTGGGCAACCCCGAGCGCGACCGCCGCCACGGACTGGGCCTGGGCCTGGCGATCGCGCAGCGCCTGGCGCAGGCCATGGGCGCGCAGGTGCAGGTGCGCTCGCGCCCCGGGCGGGGCTCGGTCTTTCGGCTGTGGCTGGTGCCGTGGCGGGGAGCGCTGCTGGACGGCCCCGCCGAGGCTCAGGCCGAAGCCGCAGCCCCCGGGGACGCACGCCTGGAAGGGCTGCAGGTGCTGGTGATCGACGACGACGCGGCGGTGCGCGCCGGCATGCAGGCGCTGCTGCACAGCTGGCAGTGCGCCTGCGTGTGCGCCGAGTCCACCGCCCAGGCGCTGGCGGCGCTGGCGCAGATGCCGCAGCCCGATGTCATCGTGACCGACTTCCGGCTGCGCCAGGGCGCGACCGGGCGCCAGGCGCTGGATGCGCTGCGCCGGCAGCTGGCGCGGCGCGTGCCCGCCATCATCATGACCGGCGACACCTCGCCGCAGCGCCTGCGCGACGCCCAGTCCACCGACGCGCTGCTGCTGCACAAGCCGGTGTCGGCAGCGCAGCTGCGCGCGGCGCTGCAGCAGGTGCGCGACAGCCGCAGCGGCGCCCTTGAGCTACAAAATCAATAGCTAAAGGCCGGCTGCTGGCGCCGGCATGGGGGCGAAAAGACCTTGAACAGGCTCTAAAACCCGCCCCGGGGCTCAGAGATCGCGCATCAGCGCCTCGATCTCGTCCGGCGCCACCGGCACGCCGCGCGTGATCAGCTCGCAGCCGCCGCCCTGCACGATGGCGTCGTCCTCGATGCGGATGCCGATGTGGTGGAAGGCCTCGGGCACGCCCGGCGCCGGGCGCACGTACAGGCCCGGCTCCAGGGTCAGCACCATGCCGGCGCGCAGGATGCGGCTGGGCCGGTTGGTGATGGTCTCGCCCGACAGCGGGTCGCGCCGCTGGCTCGCCTGGCCGACCTCGGACGGCTCCACGTAGCTGCCGCAGTCGTGCACGTCCATGCCCAGCCAGTGGCCGGTGCGGTGCATGTAGAACTGGAAGTAGGCGCGGCTGTCGATCACGTCCTGGGCGGTGCCGACCTTGTTCCTGTCCAGCAGCTGCAGGTCCAGCATCCCCTGCGCCAGCACCGCCACGGTGGCGTCGTGCGGGTCGTTGAAGCGGGCGCCGGCGCGCGTGGCGGCGATGGCCGCCTGCTGGCTGGCCAGCACCAGCTCGTACAGCGCGCGCTGCGGGCCGGTGAAGCGGCCGTCGGCCGGGAAGGTGCGCGTGATGTCGCTGGCGTAGCCGTCCAGCTCGCAGCCGGCGTCGATCAGCACCAGCTCGCCGGCGCGCACCGGCGCGGCATCGGCGCGGTAGTGCAGCACGCAGGCGTTGGCCCCGGCGGCGACGATGGAGCCATAGGCCGGGAACTGCGAGCCTTCCTCGCGAAACGCCGCCAGCAGCTCGGCGTCCAGGTGGTACTCGCGCACGTCCTGGCCGGCGCGCAGCATGCGGCTGCTCCTTTGCATGGCGCGGATGTGGGCGCGTGCGCTGATGCCCGCTGCGCGGCGCATCAGGTCCTGCTCGTGCGCGTCCTTGATGAGGCGCATCTCGTCCAGCAGCAGGCAGGCATCGGCCTGCTCGGCCGGGCACAGCACGCCGTAGCGCGCGCGCGCACGCACGGCGCCCAGCCAGCCTTCCACGCGCGCCGCCAGGCCCTCGTGCGTGGCGAACGGAAACCACACGCGCTGGCGGTTCTCCAGCAGGCGCGGCAGCTCGGACTCCAGCTGCGTCGCCGCCAGCGCGGCCTGCACGCCCAGCGCGGCCACGGCCGCCTCCGGTCCCAGGCGGTAGCCGTCCCAGATCTCGCGCTCCAGGTCCTTGGGCAGGCAAAACAGCGTGGCGTGGCCCTCGCTGGTCAGCACCAGGCAGGCTCCGGGCTCGGCAAAGCCCGTCAGGTAATAGAAATAGCTGTCGTGCCGGTAGGGGAAGTCGCTGTCGCGGTTGCGCTGGCGCTCGGGGGCGGTGGGGATGATGGCAATGCCGCCCGCGCCCAGTTGGGCGGCCAGGCGGGCACGGCGCTGTGCGTAGATCGAGGTCATGGGGCGCAATGCTACTGCGCGCCCAGGCCGCCTACGGCGCCGATGCCAGCAGGCTGGCGCCGGCAGCCAGCAGCAGCGTGCAGACCAGCCAGCGCACCAGCGCCGCCGGCAGCTGCAGCGGGTGGCGCGCCTGCCACCAGGTCACGGCGCTGACCACGGGCAGCGCCAGTGCGCTGGCCGCCAGCGCATGCCAGGGCAGGGCGCCGGCGGCGGCCACCGCCGCCAGGCGCACCAGCGCCAGCACCGTGAACAGCGCCACCAGGCACTGGCGCACCACCGTGGGCGGCAGCGGCTGGCGGTACAGGTGGTAGACGATGGGGGGCCCGGCCGTGGAAAACAGCCCGCCCAGCACGCCCGAGACCAGCCCCACGGCCCACAGCACGCCCGGCGGCGACGGCGTGGCGCGCGGCGCCCGCCGCGCCAGCAGCAGCACGGCGCAGGCGATGATGGACACGCCCAGCAGCACGCGCAGGCCGTGCAGCGTGTTGCCGCTGAGCCAGGCCAGCAGCGCCAGGCCGATGCCCACGCCGGCCACGCCGCTGGCCAGCATGGGCTTGAGCAGGTCGCGGCGCGGCTCGAAGCCGTGGCTGCGCAGGTAGAGAAAGCCGTTGACCGCCGACAGCACGCTGGCGATGTTGGCCGCGTCCTGGATCGGCATCAGCTGCAGCGCGCCGGCGGCGCCGACGAAGATCAGGGCGAAGGCAAAGCCCGTCAGGTTCTGGCACAGCGAGGCCACTGCCGCCAGCAGCGCCATCTGCGCATAGTCCACCGCACCCAATCGCTGCTCCCCTCATCGCCGCCGCCTGTGCGGCGTGCGCCCCAAAGCCCGGCAGTCTGCCAGCCTGGCGCCATCCGTGCCTGCGCGCGCCGCAGTGCCGCAGCGCGGCAGCCAGTCTTTGCCCTCAGCCGCCTTCTCGCGCGTTGAGCTGCGCCAGGCGCTCGGGCGTGCCCACGTCCACCCACAGGCCCTGGTACAGCGCGCCGCTCACCCGGCCGGCGTCCATGGCCCGGCGCAGGAGGGGCGCCAGCGGCGCTGCAACGCCCTGCGGGTTGCCGGGCGCGATGTCGCACCAGGGCGGCGCGAACAGCGCGGCGCGCAGCAGGGCGATGGTGCTGTAGGTGTGGCGCGGCGCGCTGCTGCCCTGCGCCAGGTTCAGCACGCGGCCGTCCGGCGCCAGGCCGAAGTCGCCGCGCGGGTTGTGCCCGGGGTTCGGCACCAGCCACAGGTGCGCCAGCGCGTCGCTGGCGGCAAAGCGCTGCGCCGCTGCGGCGTCGAAACGGAAGTCCGGCACGAACACGTCGCCTGCGGCCAGCCAGAAGATGGGCGCGTCCAGCAGCGGCAGGGCGCGGGCGATGCCGCCCGCGGTTTCCAGCGCATGGCCGAAATCGTCGCCTTCGCTGGAGTATGAAATTGATAGCTGCAGGCCGCCGCCTGGCGCCGGCTGGAAGGGCATCGGGCTCGAATCAGGCTCCTGGCCCGCCCTCCCCGGGGGCCGGGGGAGCGGGACGGCCGTGCCCAGCCGGCTGCGGATCTGCCCGCCCAGCCAGGCGGTGTTGACCACCGCCCGCCCCACCCCCGCGCGCGCCAGCGCCTGCAGGTGCCATTGCAATAGCGCCTGCCCGCGCACCTCCAGAAGCGGCTTGGGCGTGTGGTCGGTGAGCGGGCGCATGCGCTCGCCCCGGCCGGCGGCCAGCAGCAGGGCGGGGGGCTGGGGGGAAGGCCGCGGCCAGCGCGGCATGGTCGGTGGGCAGGGGCATGGACGCGCACTGTAGGCCATGGCTGCCGGCCCAAGCCGCATGGCCTGCGCGACCCCGCTCCGGGGGCTGCCTTGCGCCTGCGCCGTAAAATCGCGGGTTTGCACCAACTCAAGCGCCCGCCCGGGGCCCGCCCACATGGCCAACTCTCAACAGATGGCGAATGCGATCCGCGCACTCGCAATGGATGCCGTTCAACAGGCCAACTCCGGCCACCCTGGCGCGCCCATGGGCATGGCCGACATGGCCGTCGCGCTGTGGGGCCGGCATCTGAAGCACAACCCCGCCAACCCGCTGTGGGCCGACCGCGACCGCTTCGTGCTGTCCAACGGCCACGCCTCCATGCTGCTGTATGCGGTGCTGCACCTGAGCGGCTATGACCTGCCGCTGCAGGAGCTGAAGGACTTCCGCCAGCTGCACAGCAAGACCGCCGGCCACCCCGAGCACGGCATCACCCCGGGCGTGGAAACGACCACCGGCCCGCTGGGCCAGGGCATCACCAACGCCGTGGGCTTTGCGCTGGCCGAGAAGCTGCTGGCCAAGGAATTCAACCGCGGTGGCCACCAGATCGTGGACCACCACACCTACGCCTTCCTGGGCGACGGCTGCCTGATGGAGGGCATCAGCCAGGAGGCGCTGTCGCTGGCCGGCGCGTGGAGATTAAACAAGCTGATCGCCCTGTACGACGACAACGGCATCAGCATCGACGGCCAGGTCGCCCCCTGGTTCATCGACGACACGCCCGCGCGCCTGCGCGCCTGCGGCTGGAACGTGATCGGCCCGGTGGACGGGCACGACGCCGACGCCGTGGCCGACGCCATTGCGCTGGCCAAATCCAGCAGCGACAAGCCCAGCTTCATCGTCTGCAAGACCGCCATCGGCCGCGGCTCGCCCAACCGGGCCAACACCGCCAAGGCGCACGGCGAGCCCCTGGGCGCCGACGAGATCACGCTGACGCGCAACGCCATCGGCTGGAGCCACGCGCCGTTCGAGATCCCCGCCGAGGTCTATGCCGACTGGGACGGCAAGCAAAGCGGCACGAAGGCCGAAGCCGAATGGCAGCGGCGCTTCGATGCCTACGCCGCCGCGCACCCCGAGCTGGCCTCTGAATTCACCCGCCGCATGGCCGGCGACCTGCCCAAGCACTTCGCGCAGGTGGCCGTCGACCTGGTGGTGCAATCGCAAACCTCCGCGCAGACCGTGGCCAGCCGCAAGGCCAGCCAGATGGCGCTGGAGGCCTTCACCGCGCAGCTGCCCGAGCTGCTGGGCGGCAGCGCCGACCTGACGGGCTCCAACCTCACCAACACCAAGAGCACGCCGGCGCTGCGCATGGACCCGGAAACCGGCGGCGTGCTGCAGGTGGAAGTGGCCGTGGGCGACCAGACCGTGCACGTGGGCGGGCGCCACATCAACTACGGCGTGCGCGAGTTCGGCATGGCCGCCGTCATGAACGGCATCGCGCTGCACGGCGGCTTCATCCCCTACGGCGGCACCTTCCTCACGTTCAGCGACTACAGCCGCAACGCCATCCGCATGGCCGCGCTGATGAAGCTGCGCGTGGTCCACGTCTTCACGCACGACTCCATCGGCCTGGGCGAGGACGGCCCCACGCACCAGTCCATCGAGCACGCCGCCAGCCTGCGCCTGATCCCGCGCCTGGACGTCTGGCGCCCGGCCGACACGGTGGAAACCGCCGTGGCCTGGAGCGTGGCGCTGTCCAACCGCGACCGGCCCACGGCGCTGCTGCTGTCGCGCCAGAACCTGGCCCACCTGCAAAAGCGCGACCTGGGCGACATCTCGCGCGGCGCCTACATCCTCTCCGAGCCGCAGGACGCGGGCCTGAAGAAAAAGCCCCAGGCGGTCATCATCGCCACCGGCTCCGAGGTGCAGCTGGCCATCGCCGCGCAAAAGCTGCTGGCCGCGCGCAAGATCGCCGTGCGCGTGGTCTCCATGCCCAGCACCACCACCTTCGACCGCGAGGATGCGCGCTACAAGCGCCTGGTGCTGCCCGACGGCCTGCCGCGCGTCGCCGTGGAGATGGGCGTGACCGACTTCTGGTGGAAGTACGGCTGCGCCGCCGTCGTGGGCATCGACACCTTCGGCGAATCGGCGCCCGCGCCGGTGCTGTTCAAGCACTTCGGCTTCACGCCCGAGAACGTCGCCGACACCGTGGCCGCCGCGCTGCGCCGCCGCAAGTAATTTCCCTGCTTTCCTCCGTACTTCGCAACTCCAGGAGCTTCAACCATGACGATCAAGATCGGTATCAACGGCTTCGGCCGCATCGGCCGCAACGTGCTGCGCTCTGCCGTGCAGAACTTCGCAGACATCGAAGTCGTTGCCATCAACGACCTGCTGGAGCCGGACTACCTGGCCTACATGCTCAAGTACGACAGCGTGCACGGGCGCTTCAAGGGCGAGGTCTCGGTCGAGGGCAACACGCTCGTCGTCAACGGCAAGAAGATCCGCCTGACGCAGGAGCGTGACCCGGCCAACCTGAAGTGGAACGAGGTCGGCGCCGACATCGTGATCGAGTCCACCGGCCTGTTCCTGGACAAGGCCAGCGCGCAAAAGCACCTGGATGCCGGCGCCAAGAAGGTGCTGCTGTCGGCCCCCTCCAAGGACGACACGCCGATGTTCGTCTTTGGCGTGAACGACAAGGAATACGCCGGCCAGGCCATCATCTCCAACGCCTCCTGCACCACCAACTGCCTGGCCCCCGTGGCCAAGGTGCTCAACGACAAGTGGGGCATCAAGCGCGGCCTGATGACCACCGTGCACGCCGCCACCGCCACGCAAAAGACCGTGGACGGCCCCAGCAACAAGGACTGGCGCGGCGGCCGCGGCATCCTGGAGAACATCATCCCCAGCAGCACCGGCGCGGCCAAGGCCGTGGGCGTGGTGCTGCCCGCGCTCAAGGGCAAGCTGACGGGCATGAGCTTCCGCGTGCCGACCTCCGACGTGTCGGTGGTGGACCTGACGGTGGAGCTGGAAAAGGAAGCCTCCTACGACGAGATCAAGGCCGAGATGAAGGCCCAGTCGCAAGGCGCCCTCAAGGGCGTGCTGGCCTACACCGAGGACAAGGTCGTGGCCACGGACTTCGTCGGCGAGACCCACACCTCGGTGTTCGACGCCGACGCCGGCATCGCCCTGGACAAGACCTTCCTGAAGGTGGTGGCCTGGTACGACAACGAGTGGGGCTACTCCAACAAGTGCCTGGAGATGGTGCGCGTGATGGCGCGCTGATTCTCCCGCTCCCTCCCCCTCTGGGGGAGGGCTGGGGTGGGGGCCAGCGACGGCCGCCTCGCGCGACGCGGCACGCCAGAACCAGCCAGCCGCCGTCCCCACCTTCCCCAGAGGGGGAAGGAGCAATACCGGCCTGCGGCAGCGCACGGCTCCTACACCGCCGCGCCACGCGTGCGGCCACACTGCGGAGCATCTTTTTGCTTCCCGCCGTGTGCCCCATGTCCCCCCTCCCGCCGCTTCCTGCTCGTCTCCGCCGCCGCCCTCGGCCTGGCGCCCGCCGCCTGGGCCCGTGGCGCCAGCTCCGCAGCCCATGCGCTGGACTTCGACGCCTTCAACGCCGCCGATGATGCGCCCACGCTGGCCCAGGGCGCCCGCTCGGCCGCCGTGGCACGCGCGCAGATCCTGCTGGACCGCGCCTGGTTCTCGCCCGGCGAGATCGACGGCGCCTTTGGCCAGAACATGCGGCGCATGGTGCGCGCCTTCCAGCGTTCCGCGGGCCTGAAGGAATCCGGCCGCATCGACCAGGACACCTGGAAGGCCTTGCGCGAGGCCAGTGGCGAGCCGCTGCTGACCCGCTACACCATCACCGACAAGGACGCCGCCGGCCCCTTCGAGAAAACGCCCACCGACATGGCCGAGCGCGCCAGGATGAAGGCGCTGCCCTACCAGTCGCTGGACGAGATGCTGGGCGAGCGCTTCCACGCCAGCCCGGCCTTCCTGGGGCGCCTGAACCCGGGCACCAAAATCGCCGCCGGCAGCGAGATCGTCGTGCCCAACGTGCAGGCATCCAGGGTGCCCGCGCGCCTGTCGCAGAACATCGAGATCGACAAGAGCGAGCGCGTGCTGTTCGTGCTGGACAAGGACGGCCAGCTGGCCGCCGGCTTTCCCATCAGCATCGGCAACGAGGACAACGACCCGCTGCCGCTGGGCTCCATGGCGATCAAGAACGCGGTGGACAACCCCAGCTTCACGTTCGATCCCCAGCTGCTCAAGTCGGCCCCGAAGGGCGCGGAAAAGGCCGAGATCCCGCCCGGCCCGAACAACCCCGTGGGCACCGTCTGGCTGGGCCTGAGCAAGCCGCACTGGGGCATCCACGGCACGCCCGACCCGGCCACCGTCGGGCACTCGGAGACCAATGGCTGCATCCACCTGACCAACTGGGACGCCGAGCGGCTGTCGCGCGTGATCAAGGTGGGCGCCAAGGTCGAGGTCAAGGCCTGAAACGAGCGTTTTCAAGCCGAATCGCCTGCATGCCGGCGCCAATCAATGAGAGTGCGCTATCAAACATGTAGTGTGAAAACGCTCGCGCGCGCCGGCCTGGCTGCCTGGCTGCCGGCCCTGGGCAGCGCGCTGGCGGGCGGCCCGGCGCCGCCCCATCCCTTGCCTGGCGACACCGCCGCCCTGGCGCTGCGCCAGCTCACGCTGCCGGTGCAGGGCGTGGCGCCCGAGGCGCTGGGCGACACCTTCGGCGACGCCCGCAGCGCCGGCCGGCGCCACGACGCCATCGACATTCCCGCCCCGGCCGGCACGCCGGTGCTGGCCGTGGAGGACGGGCGCATCGCCCGGCTGTTCCTCAGCCGGCCCGGCGGCATCACCCTCTACCAGTTCGACCCCTCGGGGCGCTACAGCTACTACTACGCGCACCTGCAGCGCTATGCCGAGGGCCTGCGCGAGGGGCAGGCCGTGCGCCGCGGACAGGTCATCGGCTATGTAGGCGACACTGGCAACGCGCACGGCGGCCCGCCCCACCTGCATTTCGCCATCGCCCGGCTGCCGCCCGACCGCGCCTGGTGGAAGGGCGAGGCCCTCAACCCCTACCCGGTGCTGCGCGGCGAGGGGCAGCAGCCCGCCGCCCCTTCCTTCGTCCCCCCATGCCCTGCCTGCCCGCCATGAAACCCCAAGACGTCCTGCATTTCTGGTTCGATGAAACCCCGCCCCGGCAGCGCTTCGCGCGCGACGATGGGTTCGACGCCGCCATCCGCGAGCGCTTCGGCGCGGTGCACGCCGCTGCCGTGCAGGGCGAGCTGTGGCCCTGGCGCGCCACGCCCGGCGGGCGGCTGGCCGAGATCGTGGTGCTGGACCAGTTCTCGCGCAACCTGCACCGCGCCAGCCCCCTGGCCTTTGCGCACGACCCCATGGCCCTGGCGCTGGCGCAGGAGGCCGTGGCCGCCGGCCTGGACATGCAGCTCGACCCCCGAGCAGCGCTCCTTCCTGTACATGCCCTACATGCACAGCGAATCGCGCCTGGTGCAGGGCGAATCGCTGCGCCTGTTCGGCGCTCTGGGCCGGCCCGAGAACCTGGATTTCGCGCAGCGCCACGCCGACATCATCGAGCGCTTCGGCCGCTACCCGCACCGCAACGCCGCACTCGGCCGCGCGAGCACGGCCGAGGAGCTGGCCTTCCTGCAGCAGCCCGGCAGCAGTTTCTGAACGAGAAAAAGCGGGCCGGCGCCTGCGGCGCGCCCGCGCCAGGAAGCGAAAAAAAGGCCGCCATCGCTGGCGGCCTGGTGCCTTGCGGCGGTGCGCGGCGCGCGGGCGCGCACGGCGCCCGGCGCCCGGTGCGGCTCAGCTGCCGGCGGGGCGGCCGTCCGGCGTGCGGATGGTCTCGTGGCCCTGCTTGGCGCGGTGGCGGTCCTGGTCGTCGCCCACCACGCGGATCAGCTTCTCGATCGCCGCGTGGAAGGCCTCGGCCACGGTGTTGCCGTCGGCCTGGGCGCTCAGCGGCTGGTGGTTGGCCGGGCGCGCTTCCAGGATGCAGCGCTTGTCATTGGCGCCGCCCTTGCCCGCGTTGCTGTCCGAGAAGTGGATTTCCACGCGCGTCAGGTAGTCGCGGAAGCGGGCCAGCTTGGAGGTCGTTTCCTGCTGCGCCCACTGGATCAGCGACTCGCCGCCCTGGATGTTGTCGTCGGTCTGCACTTGCACTTGCATGGGGTTCTCCTGTGTCCGTGTCGAGGGGTTGAAGGAAGGAAGAAAAGAAGGAAGCCGGCGGCGCAAGCGCCGGGGCTTGCAGGCATCATGCCCCAGCGCCGGCGGGGGTCCCGCCAGAATGCGCCAACAACCCCGGGTTGCGCCGGGCCTGTTCCTACAGCCGCTTGCCGGCTGCGGCGCCAGAATGCATCTGGGTGAAGGAGCGTTTTTTTCCATGCTGCACCCTGCCACCGAGCGCCTGAAGATCGGCCTGTCGGCCTGTTTTTTCCACGCCGACCCGACCCGGCCGCTGTTCACCAACAAGACCCTGCAATACGTCGAGCAGTCCATCGCCCACTGGCTGATGTCGGCCGGCGCGCTGGTGGTGATGGTGCCCTGCCCGACGGGCGAGACGGCGCGCGGCGACGTCACCCTGAAGCACTACGCCGAGTGGCTGGACGGCATGGTCATGCACGGCGGCAGCGACGTCTGGCCGGGCAGCTACGGCGAGGTGCCGCTCAAGGAAGCGTGGAACGGCGACCGTATCCGCGACCTGTACGACCTGGCCGTGGTCGAGGCCTTCGAGCAGCAGGGCAAGCCCATCTTCGGCGTGTGCCGGGGCCTGCAGCTGATCAACGTGGCCTTCGGCGGCACGCTCTACCAGGACATCGAGACCCAGCACCCCGGCGCCATGCGCCACCGCGACCCGGGCACCTACGACCAGCACTTCCACGAGGTGGACCTGGTGCCGGGCAGCCGGCTGGCGCGCCTGTACGCAGGCCAGGAGCGGGTGCGCGTCAACAGCATCCACCACCAGGGCATCAAGGACCTGGCGCCGGGCTTCGACATCGAGGCCTGGAGCTGGCCCGATTGCGTGCCCGAGGCCATCCGGCGCAGCGCGCACCACGGGCGCAGCTACATCGCCGCCACCCAGTGGCATCCGGAATTTCGCGCGCGCAGCGGCGTGGTGCTGGACGACACGCCCATCCTGGACGACTTCCTGGCCGCCTGCCGGGCGGCGCGCTCGCGGCCGCGGCCCGGCTCCGGGCCCCTGCACATCCGCGACCGCGCCTCGCGCCTGCTGCGCCAGGCACTGCTGCGCAGGAGCTAGGGAGCGGGCGCCTTCCGGGCGCCTTGCGCGGGGCGAGGGGTCAGTGGTGGTGCCCGTGACCGCCATGCACATGGCGGTGGGCGATTTCCTCGGCCGTGGCGGCGCGCACCTCGGTCACCTTGCAGGCAAACCGCAGCGCGCGGCCGGCCAGCGGGTGGTTGCCGTCCAGGTGGACCTCGGCGCCCTTGATGCGGGCGACGTGGTAGACCATGGGCTGGCCGTCCGGCCCGGGGCCGCGCAGCTGGCCGCCGACTTTCACGCCGGGCGGGAATTCGCTCTTGGGAATGGTGCGCACCAGCGCCTCGTCGCGCGGGCCGAAGGCGTCCTGCACCTGCAGCTCGACGGTGGTGGCGTAGCCGGGCGCCTGGCCTTCCAGCGCGGCCTCGACCTTGGCGAAGATGTTCTCGTAGCCGCCGTGCAGGTAGGCGACGGGGCCGCCGTCCAGGTCCTGGCCGGTGGCCAGGTCGCTCAGGCGATAGTTCAGGGTGACGGCGGTGTCCTTGGCGATGTTCATGGCGCGTTGCGGCTGGGGAAAAAAGAGGCGCCATTGTCGGCCATCGCCCGCGCCCGCGGCGCCAGCCCCGGCCCGGCCGGCCAATGGGTCAGTCGCGCACGCCGATGACCGGCGCCGCCTGCCCGCGCGGGTCCAGCGTGACCACCGCCTGCGGCGCCTCGGCCAGGCCGGGCCCGGGCATGCCGGACTGGTCACGCTGGGCGGTGAACTGGCCGTCCAGGTACAGGAAGGTCAGGCAGCGCGCCACCTCCGCCAGGGCCTGGCCGGCGCTGGCAAAGCCCGACCCGGCCGGGCAGGCATCGCCGTCCAGCGCATAGCTCCAGGTGTCGCCGTCCTGGTCCAGCCGGCCCAGGTCGATGAGCTTGTCGCGCACGTTGCTGGCATAGACGTGGCCGTGCCAGGCGTAGAGCGTGAAGCGGTGGGCGGCGTGCGCCGTGGGCGCCAGCTCAGGCGTGGGCGCGGCCTGGTCGGTGCCTTCGGGCAAAGGGGTGGTGCGCAGGGCGGCGGCGGAGGGCTGGGCGGTCAGCATGGGGCAGGTCTCGCAAAAAGAGGGGGCGGGAAGGGCGGCGGCAGCGCTGCTGCGCCGGCCGGGCCTGCCTGCCATGCTAGGAAGGCCGCCCTGGCCACCGTGTAGGAAGGCGCCGGCCGCCCGTGCCATGCAGCGCCCGGCGCCCCTGCCCGCCTGCGGCCTGCGGGGCGGCTGGCGCCTACGGCCCTGCCGGGGGGCTTCAGCGCCGCCGCCGGCCCAGCCACCAGCCTGCGGCCAGGCCCAGGGTGCCCAGCGCCGCCACCGCGCCGGCCTTGGCTGCGGCGCCGCTCCGGCCCTCGCGCAGCCCGCCGTCCACCGAGGTCTGCAGCGACGGGCGAAACAGGTTGCCCTCGGACAGCGGCGCCGGATCGGCGCGGCGCAGCCCGAAATCGCTCAGGCGGCGCAGCAGCCGCGCCAGGCCGGCCGGGGCCACGGCATGCGCCACGCGCCCGGCCAGCGTGCCCATGCCCAGGAAGGTGACGGCGCGCGGGCGCGGGGCGTCGGCCAGGGCGACGATGGCCTGCGCCACGGCGCGCGGATCGACCATCGGCAGCGGCGGGCGGATGCGCCGGCCGGTGTAGTTGGCGCCGTGCAGCAGCCCGGGGGAATCGACGAAGGTGGGCGCCACGTCGCACACATGCACGCGCGGCAGGTCGGCCGCTTCGGCGCGCAGGCTCTCGGACAGCGCCCGCGCGCCCGACTTGCTGGCCGCGTAGGCGGCGGCGTAGGGCGTGGGCAGCCAGCCGCCCACCGAGATCAGGTTCACCAGCAGGCCGTGGCCCTGGCGCCGAAAGCGCGCCAGCGCCGCGTGCGCGCCGTGCAGGTGGCCCAGCAGGTTGGATTCGATGACGCGCCGGTGCGCGGCCAGCGGCGCCTGGTCGAAGCGGCCGATGGCGCCCACGCCCACGGCGTTGACCCAGACGTCGATGCGCCCGAAGTGGCGCACCGCCTGGTCGGCCAGCGCCTGCACGGCCGCGGGGTCGGTGACGTCAGTGGGGATGCCCAGGGCGCGCCCGCCTTCGGCGCAGCAGGCCAGGGCTACCGGGGCCAGGGTGTCGGGGTTGCGCGCGGCCAGCACCAGGCGCGCGCCGCGCCGCGCAAAGGCCAGCGCCGTGGCGTGGCCGATGCCGCTGGAGGCACCGGCAATCACCACCACCGCGTCGGCGGGCAGGCAGGGGGACAGGGCGGGGGGCAGGGCGGCGGCAGCTGGGCTCATGGTGCTGTGGGGAGGAGAGTCGTACACGGCAGAGCGGCCATTTTGTAACGGCCGGCAGGCGCCCCGGCGTAGGACGAGGGCGGCGGCCGGTGTTTCAGGCCGAAAGCGCCCCCTGCCGGCGCCAATGGCCGGGAGTTGGCTATCGAAACAGGAGCGCCGCTCAGGGCGCGCGGCGCGGCTCGAACTCCACCACCAGCCCGGCTGCCGTGACCCGGATGCGCCCCGGCTGCAGGCCCAGGCCGTCGGCCAGCGCCAGGTCGCCCGGGCGCAGCTGGTGCAGCACCAGGCCGTCCAGCGCCTGCTGCGCCAGGCGTGCGCCCTGGCGCGCCAGCAGCTCCGACAGCGCCGGCGGCAGGCCCTGCACGCTCAGGGCGTTGACCTGCAGCCGGTCGGTGCGGATGCTGCGGTCGGCGGGCTCGTAGCGCAGGCCGAAGTCCACGTCCAGCGAGCCCTGCGGCTGGCGGCCCTGCAGCAGCAGCCCCAGCGCCTGCACGTCGATGACGGCGTTGAGCTGGTCGCGCTGCGGGCGCAGCGCCAGCTGCGGGGTCTGCAGCTGCAGCTCCAGCAGCCCGGCCAGCGGGTAGCGGCGCGGAAAGCGCCCGGCCAGGGCCTGTTGCAGCTCGGCCAGGCCGACGGTGTAGCGCGGCGCGGCGGCGCTGGCGCAGCCGGGCAGGCAGGCCAGCGCCGCCAGTGCGGCGCCGCTCGCGCCGGCCCAGGCCAGGGCGCGGCGGCGCGTGGGGCAGGGTGCAGGGGTCATGGTGCGGGTGAGGCAAGGGGTGCCAAGGGGGCAAGGGGGTGGCGGCTGGCGTGGGCGGACGCCGCCCGCGCCGCCAGGCGCTGGTGCGCGGCGCTGTCCGGCTGCGCCGGGCGCTGCTGGCGCGCCTGCTCGTAGCGCTCGGCGAACACATCCAGCCAGGCCTGCAGCAGCGCTGCGGCGGCGGCGTCGCCGGCCAGCTCCAGGCAACGCGCCGCCACTTCGCTGGTACACCACTGCGCGTCCTGGCTGGCGCGGCGCAGCCGGTAGCGCGAGGGCGCGCCGCCGCTCAGGCCCAGCACCGGGAAGCGCTGCAGGTAGGGGCTGCGGTGGAACATCTTGCGCGCCTCGGCCCAGGTGCCGTCCAGCAGCACGAACAGCGGCCGCGGCCCGGCAGCGGCTGCGGCTGCAGGCGCCAGCGCGGCCTCGGCCAGCACGCGTTCGGCGGGCAGGCCATCGGCCGGGAACACCACGCACGGCTGCCACTGCGGCTGCTGCAGCAGCGCCAGCAGGGCGGCATCGACGCTGGTGCGCGCCCAGCCGAAGGCGTAGGTGTCGGCCACCACGTCGGCGACCAGCCAGCCGGTGTTGCTGGGCTTGAGCGGCTCGATGTCGTGCATCAGCAGGCATACGCCGGCGCGCGTGGACAGCGGCCGGCGCAGCGCGCAGGTGCAGTGGCTGGCCACCAGGCGGCAGCCCGCGCAGTGCACCCGGCGCGAGCCGCCGCGCGCTGCAAACGGCTTGCTGGAGCGCGCCAGGCGTGCGCCGGCAAGCCGGGCCACGGCGTGCGGGGGAATGGCTTCGTTTTGGGTCATTTGTGGCGCCAGCCGGCGTGTATCAATGGTTTGTAGCTATCAATTTTGCTATTGATCGGCGGTCATCCGCGCGCTGGGATTGTCAGCCCGCGCTGCACCGCCGGGCGGTCCAGGAAGTTGGCCAGCACGCGCTGCACCTGCCGGAAGTCGCCAATGCCCACCAGCTCGCCCGCGCCATAGAACTCGACCAGGTTGCGCACCATGGGCAGCACGGCGATGTCGGCGACGGTGTAGTCCTCGCCCATGATCCAGGCCTGGTCCTTCAGGCGCTCGTCCAGCACGCCCAGCAGGCGGCGGGTTTCGCGCGCGTAGCGGTCGCGCGGGCGCTTGTCCTCCCAGTCCTTGCCGTCGAACTTGGTGAAAAAGCCCAGCTGGCCAAACATGGGGCCCACGCCGCCAACCTGCCAGAACAGCCATTGCAGCGTCTCGTAGCGTTCTAGCTCGTCCCTGGGCAGCAGTTCGCCTGTCTTGTCCGCCAGATAGACCAGGATGGCGCCGGATTCGAACAGCGCGACCTGCCGCCCACCCGGGCCGTTCGGGTCGATGATGGCCGGGATCTTGTTGTTCGGATTCAGGCTGAGGAAGGCGGGCGAGTGCTGGTCGTCCCGGGCGAAGTCCACCAGGTGCGGTTCGTAGTCCAGCCCGGTCTCCTCCAGCATGATCGACACCTTCACGCCGTTGGGCGTGTTGAGCGAGTACAGCTGCAGCACGTCGGGGTTGCGGGCGGGCCACTTGGCGGTGATGGGGTGGTAGATGGGCATGGCGTGGCTCCTCGGGCAGGCGAATGAGTCGGGGAACGGACACAGCTGCCCACTGTAGGCAAAGAAGGCGCCGAGCGCACGCGCCGGCAGGCCGCTCGCGGCGCCGGGCGGCAGCGCGCACGGGTGCCGTCCGACACGCGCGCCGGGCATCGGCGGGCAGCATGCCGCAAGCGGCTGCGCAAGGCGTGCCGCGCCCGCATACTCCCCTTGGCCAGCACCACACAGCAAAACCCCATGTCCGACACGCACAACCACGGCGCAGGCGCCAGCGAATCGCAACTGAAGAAAGCCCTGGCGCTGACGGGCGCCTTCCTGGTCGTGGAGGTGGCGGGCGGGCTGTGGAGCGGCAGCCTGGCGCTCTTGTCCGACGCCGCGCACATGCTGACCGACGTGGTGGCGCTGGCGATCGCCCTGCTGGCCGTGCGCATCGGCCGGCGCGCGGCGGACGATCAGCGCACCTTCGGCTATGCGCGCTTCGAGATCCTGGCCGCGGCCTTCAACGCGCTGCTGCTGTTCGCCGTGGCCGGCTACGTGCTGTACGAGGCCTGGCGGCGCTTCTACGAGCCAGCCGAGGTGCAGTCCGTGGCCATGCTGGTGGTGGCCGCGGCGGGGCTGGTCATCAACCTGGTCAGCATGCGCCTGCTGGCCGCTGGCCGTGACCACAGCCTGAACGTCAAGGGCGCGTACCTGGAGGTGTGGGCCGACCTGCTGGGCTCGGTGGGCGTGATCGCCGGCGCCATCGTCATCTGGCTCACCGGCTGGGTGTGGGTGGACACGCTGGTGGCCGTGGCCATCGGCCTGTGGGTGCTGCCGCGCACCTGGGTGCTGCTGGGCGAGAGCGTGAACGTGCTGCTGGAGGGCGTGCCGCGCGGCATCTCGCTGCCCGAGGTGCGCAGCGCCCTGGCCGAACATCCGGGCGTGGCCAGCGTGCACGAGCTGCACGTGTGGAGCCTGACCAGCGGGCAGATCAGCCTGACGGCCCACGTCGTGAACGCGCCGCCGACGCACCCGCAGGAGCTGCTGGTGCAGCTGCGCGCGATGCTGGCCGGGCGCTTCGCGCTGCACCACACCACGCTGCAGGTGGAGGCGCAGGCCTGCGAGCTGGCGGGCGAGGTGCACAGCTTTGGCGGCGCCGCTGCAGGCCACGGGCAGGCCGGCCACGGCCACGGCGCCGTGCCAGGCCAGGCGCCAGGCGCGCACGCTCACTGAGCGGGCGGCGCCTGCCGGCGCCTGGGCGCAGCGCTCAGCCCGCCTTGGCCGGGCGGTGCAGCAGGCAGACCTTGTTGCCCGCCGGGTCGCGCAAATACGCCAGGTACAAGCCGCCAGCGGCCTTGTCGCCGCGCCAGCCGGGCGGGTCTTCGCAGGTCGTCCCGCCCGCGGCCACGCCGGCAGCGTGCGCCGCATCGGCCTGCTCGGTAGAGACGGCGGCAAAGCCGATGGTGCTGCCGTTGCCGTGGCAGGAGGGCTCGCCGTTGATGGGCGCGGTGATGCCGAAGGTGTTGCCGCCATGGCGCCAGAAGGTGCGGCCCTTGGGGTCGGTGAAGCCGGGCTTGACGTCCAGCGCGCCCAGGAGGGCGTCGTAGAACTTGCGGGATTGGTCGAGGTCGCTCGCGCCGAGCATGACATGGCTGAACATGGGTGTGTCTCTCCTGATTGAAAAGGCCGGTGCAAACCGGCCGGCGCCATCGTAGTACGCAGGCCGTGCCGCTGCGGTCACCTGCGGGTCTGCGGGGCGGCGGCGGGCGCCTGTCCGGCCGACTACCCGCGCATGGCCCCTCGTCCCACGCGCGCCCGCCAGGGCCGCTCCTACGATGGGCTTTTTCCACCACCCCTTCCCGAAGGAGCCACCCATGAGCGTCGCCAAGGTCATCGAAATCAGTTCCACCAGCTCCAAGAGCTTCGAGGACGCCATCGCCAGCGGCATCCACAACGCGTGCAGGGACGTCAACAGCGTCCGCGGCGCCTGGATCAAGGAACAGAAGGTGGCCGTGGAGGGCGGCCGCGTGACGGCCTATCGCGTCAACATGCAAGTGACGTTCGTGGAAGAATCGGCCTGACACCCCACGCGCAGCGCCCCAGGGCGCTGCGCGCTGGTTCACTCCCTCCTTCCCTCACTCACTTCCCCGCCGGCCTTGGTCGATGGCCGGAGCAAGCGCCGCATTGCGCGCTTGACCGCCCACCGGGCGCCGCGTTTGCGCAGCACCCATGGCCCCGCCCAGCGACCCCCCGCCTCCCGGGGCTTCCCATCCCCGCCCCGCGCCGCAAGGCAGCGTTTTCCGCCACGCCGGCTTTGCTGCCTTCCTGAGCGCCCGCGTGGTGGCCGTCGTCGCCACCCAGGTGCAGGCCGTGGTGGTCGCCTGGCAGGTGTACGACCTGACGCGCGAGCCCCTGGCGCTGGCCTGGGTCGGGCTGGCGCAGTTCCTGCCCATGCTGGGGCTGTTGTTGCCTGCGGGCGATCTGATCGACCGCTTCGACCGCCGCCGCATCCTGGGCTGGAGCTGGTCGGTGGGGGCGCTGTGCAGCGCGCTCCTGTGGTGGCTGGCGGGCCACGGGGCGGGCAGCGTCGCGGGCATCTATGCCGTGCTGGTGCTGTATGGCTGCACGCGCGCGTTCTCGGGGCCCGCGCTGCAGAGCCTGCTGCCGCAGGTCGTGCCGCGCGGCCAGCTGGCGCAGGCAATCGCCGCCAACAGCATGCTGATGCGCGGCGCGGCCGTGGGCGGGCCGTTGCTGGGCGGGCTGTTGTACGCGCTGGGCGGCGGGCGGCTGACCTATGCGGTGTGCTGCGCCTGCTTCATGCTGGGCGTGCTGTTGCTGCGCCGCGTCACCGTGTCCCATGCCTCGCCGCGCGGGCCGGCGCCGGGCAGCATGGCCGAGCGCTTCGGCGCCGGCATCACCTTCATCCGCACGCGGCCCATCATCCTGGGCACCATTTCGCTGGATTTGTTCGCCGTGCTGCTGGGCGGGGTGGTGGCGCTCTTGCCCATCTACGCGCAGGAGGTGCTGCACGTGGGCCCCGCCGGCCTGGGCGCGCTGCGCAGCGCCATGGCGGTGGGCGAGGTGGGCATGGGGCTGCTTTTGAGCGTGCGGCCGATTTCGCGCCACGTGGGGCGCACCATGTTCGCCGCGGTGGCGGTGTTCGGCGCGGCCAACCTGGTGTTCGCGCTGTCGCACTGGTTCTGGCTGTCGTGCCTGATGCTGGGAATAGCCGGCGCGGCCGACATGGTGAGCGTGAACATCCGCGGCACGCTGGTGCAGTTCTCCACGCCGGATGCCATGCGCGGGCGGGTGAACGCGGTCAACATGCTGTTCATCGGCTCGTCCAACGAGCTGGGCGAGTTCCGCGCCGGCACCAGCGCGGCGTGGCTGGGGGCGGTGCCGGCGGCGGTGCTGGGCGGGGTGTGCACGCTGGGGGTGGTGGCGGCGTGGATGAAGGTGTTTCCGCTGCTGCGGCGGGTGGATCGGTTTGAGGAGGCGGCGCGGGCAAGCGCCGCGCCGGAGCTGGCAGGCAGCGGGCGTTGAACCTCGCTGCGGCCCGCAACTGGCAGACGCGGTGAATACGGCCCATATACGCCGCACATTTTGCGGCGAATAAGCCGCACAATCGCCGCATGTGGTCCGAAAAAGCCCCCCGCCGCCGCACCTATCTCTGGCAACGCCCCGACTGGCCGCAATGGCGGTTCGACGCCGCCGCGCTGGCGGCCCCTCTGGCCGAGGTGCATCGCGCCCAGGGCCATCTGGCCGGGCGCATGGCCAGCGTCGGGCTGGCGCAGCGCGACCAGGCTACCTTGCAGGCGCTGACGCAGGAGGCCGTCACCACCAGCGCCATCGAAGGCGAAGCCCTGAGCCTGGACATCGTGCGTTTCTCCATCGCCCGCCGCCTGGGCGTGGACATCGGCGCGCTGGCGCCCGCGGACCGGCACGTGGACGGCGTGGTGGACATGGTGCTGGACGCCACCCAGCGCTTCGACCAGCCCCTGACGGCCGAGCGCCTGTTCGGCTGGCACGCCGCGCTGTTCCCCACGGGCTACAGCGGGCGGGTGCGCATCCAGACCGGCGCCTGGCGCAACGATGCCGGCGGGCCGATGCAGGTCGTCTCCGGCCCCGTGGGGCGCGAGAAGGTGCACTACGAGGCGCCCCCCGCCGCCGCCCTGGCGCAGGAGACCGCCGCCTTCCTGCAATGGTTCAACGCCGCGCCCAGGGGCGACGCCATCGTGCATGCCGGGCTGGCGCATCTGCTGGCTGGTCACGCTGCACCCGTTCGACGATGGCAATGGCCGCGTCAGCCGCGCCGTGGGCGACATGGCGCTGGCCCGCGCCGAGGGCAGCGCCCAGCGCTTCGACAACCGCTTAGCGCCCATATTCAGCGCGAGCGCAAGCAGTACTACGACCAGCTGGAGGCCACGCAGCGCGGCACGCTGGACGTCACGCCCTGGCTGGCGTGGTTCCTGGGTTGCCTGCTGCGCGCCGTGCAGGGCGCAGAAGGGGCTCGTTTGCTGATGTGCTGGACAAGGCCCGGTTCTGGCAGCGCTGGGCCGACGTGCCGATGAACGCGCGGCAGACGCTGGTGCTGAACCGCGTGCTGGACGGCATGGAGGGCAAGCTGAACAACTCCCGGCGGGCGGCGACTGCCAAGTGCTCGGCAGACACCGCGCTGCGGGATATCAATGATTTGCTGGCCAAGGGCGTGCTGGCGAAGCAGGAAGGCGGGGGGCGCAATACCGCCTACATCCTGGTCGAATAAGGCTCAAGCCCTTGCCTGGCAATCTCAGGCAGCTATCAGTTTTGCGGGGGCCCCACGCCTGCTTCCAACACCCGTCAGCCCGGGGGAGGGCAACGTGGTAATGGCTCCGTCCACGGGCATCTCCTGGCCGCCTGCCGGGCAGGGCTGGTCGGTATAAATCGTGTGCCCGTCGCGCACGCACTTGCGCGGCTGCGGAGCCGGTGTGGCGCCCGCAGCGCCAGCGCTTCGCTTGGGCGTGGGCAGCGTCCCGGGGCCGGGGCGCGTGGCGCGGCGCCAGGCGTGCTCGGCCCAGGGGCCGGCGTGGGGCAGCCACTGCTCAGCCGTCCACCAGGCCGCCACGGCGCCGGCCACAGTCAGCACGGCCAGGGCCGTCCAGGCGGCGCGTTCACGGGGGCTGCGCATGGGGCGGATGGAGGCTGGCGGCAGATGGTCAGCGCGAGCGCTGCGTGCCGACGTTCACGTCCACCGCGCCGAATACGGTGACGCCGCTGGCGTCGCCCTGCTGGCTGCCGGGTGCGCCGGATTGGCGCGCGCCGCTGCCCGTGGCCGTGCAGCCGGCCAGGGCGGCGGCGATGCTCAGGGCGGCCAGCACGGCGGCGGCGGGCCGCGCCAGTGCTGCTGCCAGCTTCAACCCCTCGCTCCCCCCCAGGTGCTTGCCCAGGATCCCCGCCAGCTCGAACATGCCCGCGCGCTCCTTGCCGAACACGGCGCGCAGCTTGTCGTCGGCGTTGATGCTGCGCTTGTCCTGCGGGTCCTGCAGGTTGTGCGCCTTGATGTAGTCCCAGATTTTCTTCAGCGCCTGGGTACGGGCCACCGGCTCGGGGCCGATCACGGCGGCCAGGGCGGCGCTGGGCGCCTTGCCGGCGGCGGTGCTGGCCTTGCGCGGCGTTTTGGCCGCGGCGGGCTTGCTGGCGGCGGTTTTTGGGGCTTTCGCGGCCTTTGCCGGCGTCCCGCCTGGGCGTGCAGCTATGTTTTTTGAAGCGGCTGCGGTCTTGCGCGGCGGGTATTTGGATTCCCGTTGCTCGAACTCGAAGTTGACCTTGCCGGCGGTGGCGTCCCAGGCCAGGTGGGCCTTGAACGGGCGGCGCGTGCGCATGCTGACGAACTTGTCCAGCAGGTCGGTCTTGCCGGTGGCCAGCAGCTTGTGCATCTGGGCGCGCTCCACGGGCTGCTGCAGGATGATCTTGCCGCTCTTGAAGGTGCAGCTGGGCACGGGCTGCTGGGCCGTGGGCACGGCGCGGCTGCAGACGTAGTTGGTGCCGTGTTCATACACCGGCGCGCCGCACACGGGGCAGTTGCCCAGGCTCTCCTGGCCGCTGAAGTCCACGAGTTCGCCGCCGCCCTCGCCGGCTGCCGCGTCGTCGCCGAAGTCGAACTCCAGCTTGTAGTTGCCCGCTTCCTCGTCGCGCACGATGCAGACCTCGGCCGTGAACGGCCAGCCGGCCTTGGAGCGAAAACCCTCCAGCGGGCCGATGCGGCGATCGCGCAGCAGGCCTTCAGCCTCGGCCGTCTCGAAGGTGCGCCCGGCGGGCGACTTGGTGAACGAGAAGCCGCAGCCCTCGCCGCTGCCGCTGTTGCCGGTGCAGGCATAGCGGCGGTAGTTTTCCTTCACCACGCCGCCGCAGTTCGGGCAGGGCGAGGCCAGCGTGGCGTAGTCGCCCGGGATGCTGTCGCGGTCGTATTCCTTGGCCTTTCGGACGATCTTTTCCGTCATGGCCTGGATCTGCTGCATGAAGGCGTCGCGGGCCAGTTCGCCGCGCTCCATCTGCGCCAGCTTGTATTCCCACTCGCCGGTGAGCTCGGCGCGCGACAGCTCGTGCACGCCCAGGCCGCGCAGCAGCGTCATCAGCTGGAAGGCCTTGGCCGTGGGGATCAGCTCGCGGCCCTCGCGCAGCATGTATTTTTCGCTCAAAAGCCCTTCGATGGTGGCGGCGCGCGTGGCGGGCGTGCCCAGGCCCTTTTCCTGCATGGCGCTGCGCAGTTCCTCGTCTTCCACCTGCTTGCCGGCGCTTTCCATGGCGCCCAGCAGCGTGGCTTCTGAGTAGCGGGCGGGCGGTTTGGTCTTCAGGCCCTTGGGCTCCACCGTCTCGGCCAGCGGGCGCTCGCCGGGGCGCACCGCGACCAGCGGCTGGCCCTTGTCGCCGTCCTTGCCGCCTTCGGTTTCGTTGGCTGCCTCCTTGCCGTAAATCGCCAGCCAGCCGGGCTTGACCAGCACCTTGCCGTCGGTGCGGAAGGCATGCTCGGCCACGCGGCTGATGCGCGTGGTGACCAGGTATTCGGCACTCGGGAAGAACACCGCCAGGAAGCGCCGCACCACCAGGTCGTAGAGCTTTTGCTCGGCCTCGGACAGGCCGCTGGGCGCCTGCGTGGTGGGGATGATGGCGAAGTGGTCGCTGACCTTGCTGTTGTCGAAGACCTTCTTGGTCGGGCGCACGTAGCCCTCATCCAGCGCCTGCTGGGCGAACGGCTCCAGGTGGCGCATGCCGCTGGTGGCCAGCATGGCCATGGTGTTCTTGGCCACGGGCAGGTAGTCCTCGGGCAGGGCGCGCGAGTCGGTACGCGGGTAGGTCAGCGCCTTGTGCCGCTCGTACAGGGATTGCGCCAGCGCCAGCGTGGTCTTGGCCGAGAAGCCGAAGCGCCCGTTGGCCTCGCGCTGCAGGCTGGTCAGGTCGAACAGCAGGGGCGAGGCCTGCGTGGTGGGCTTGGCCTCTTCGGTGACGGTGGCGGGCTTGCCGCGCACGGCGTCGGCGATGCGCTGCGCGTCGGCCTGCACCCACAGCCGGTCGGCGCGGGCTTCCGGGTCGTCGCTTTTCTTCCATTGCGGGTCGAACCACTTGCCCAGGTACTGGCCGGCCTCGGCGGCAAAGCCGGCGTGCACCTCCCAGTAGTCGCGCACGACGAACTTGCGGATCTTTTCCTCGCGCTCCACCACCAGCGACAGCGTGGGTGTCTGCACCCGGCCCACGGTGGTCAAAAAGAACCCGCCGCCCTGCGAGTTGAACGCCGTCATGGCGCGCGTGCCGTTGATGCCCACCAGCCAGTCGGCTTCGCTCCTGCTGCGCGCGGCGTCGGCCAGGCCGCGCATCTGCGCGTCGCTCTTGAGGTTGGCAAAGCCGTCGCGGATGGCCTGGGGCGTCATGCTTTGCAGCCACAAGCGGCGCACGGGCTTGCTTAAGGTCCCCTTGGCGCCGCCGGCGTACTGCTCGATCAGGCGGAAGATCAGCTCGCCCTCGCGCCCCGCGTCGCAGGCGTTGACCAGCTCCGTCACGTCCTTGCGCTTGGCCTGCTTGACGACGGCGTTCAGCCGGCTCTTGGTCTTGTCCACCGGCTTCAGGTCGAAGTACGGGGGGAGGACGGGCAGGTGGGCAAAGCTCCACTTGCCGCGCTTGACGTCGAATTCCTCGGGCGCCTGGATTTCCACCAGGTGGCCCACGGCGCTCGTGACCACGTAGCGCTCGTTCTCGAAATGATCCTCGTGCTTGTCGAACCTGCCCGCCACGGGCGTGAGGGCGCGCACGATGTCTTGTGCCACCGAGGGCTTTTCTGCGATTACCAGAGTCTTGCTCATATCTTTTTCCAACGACCAAATGCGCTTCGGTGCGTGCCTACAATGGCCGCCTTCGCGTGCGCACGCACGCGCACACCTGTGTGCATATCCACGCTAACAGAGTTTTTTCGCCCCATGCCGCCCAAGCCCTACGCCACCCCCAAGCCTGCCGCAGGGCGGCGCGTCCAGACCCGGCGCTCGGGCGTGCATGGCAAGGGCGTTTTTGCCGTACAGCCCATCGCCGAGGGCGAGGTCATCATTGAATACACGGGCGAGGTGATCGGCTGGGACGAAGCCCAGGCGCGCCACCCGCACGACCCGAAGCAGCCCAACCACACGTTTTATTTCCACGTCGATGAAGACCGCGTGATCGACGCAAAGTTCGGCGGCAATTCCTCGCGCTGGATCAACCACAGCTGCGACCCCAACTGCTGGGCCGACGAGCAGGACGGCCGCATCTTCATCACCGCGCTGCGGGGCATCGCGGCCGGCGAAGAGCTGAACTACGACTACGGCCTGATCATCGACGAGCGCTACACCAAGAAGCTCAAGGCCGAATACCCCTGCTGGTGCGGCGCCGCCAACTGCCGCGGCACGCTGCTGGCGCCCAAGCGCGGCTGGTCGCCCCCGGGGCCGCGGGCATGAGCGGCGCGCCGGGCCGCCCCAGGCAAGCTCGCACCGCAGTGCGCAGCACGGAGGTTGCCCAATGAGCGGAGCCGCCGCGCTCATCCCGGCCTGGCCGGCCGAGGCGCTGTGGCAGCAGATCGAGCCGCTGCTGCCGGGCTTTTCCGTCGAGGTGCTGGCCAGCGTCGATTCGACCAGCAGCGAGCTGATGCGCCGCGCGCGCGCCGGCCGCCTGGAGCCCACGCTGCTGGTGGCCGAGACGCAGACCGCCGGGCGCGGCCGGCTGGGCCGGCAGTGGCAGAGCGCCGGCGTGTACGAAGGCACGGGAGTGGTGCCGGCGCTGACCTTCTCGCTGGGCCTGATGCTGGCGCCGGGCGACTGGTCCGGCCTGTCGCTGGCGGTGGGCGTGGCGGTGGCCGAAAGCCTGGACGCGGGCCGCGCCGCGCCGCGCGTGCTGCTCAAGTGGCCCAACGACCTGTGGCTGGCGGACGACCGCAAGCTGGGCGGCATCCTGGTGGAGACGGCCAGCTATGCCAGCGGCCCGCAAACCGCCGGGCAGCCGCGCTACGTGGTGGTGGGCATAGGCCTGAACGTGCTGCCGGTGCTGGCTGGCGACCTGACCAATACGCCGGCCTGCCTGCGCGAGCTGGACGGCTCGCTCACGGCGGCGCGCGCGCTGCAGGCCATCGCCCTGCCGCTGGTGCAGACGCTGCTGGGCTTTGCCGGGCACGGCTTCGCCCCTTTCCAGCCGCGCTTTGCGCGGCGCGACGCGCTGGCCGGGCGCGCCGTCACCCTGTCCAGCGGCGCGCACGGCACGGCGCACGGCGTGACCGACGAGGGCGCGCTGCTGGTGCACACGCCGGCCGGCATGCAGGCCATCACCAGCGCCGACCTCAGCGTGCGCCCGCAGCGCTGACCCGCATGCTGCGCCTGGCCGTCATCGTGCTGTTGCTGGCCAACGCCGGCTACTACGCCTGGAGCCAGGGCCTGCTGCGCGACTGGGGCCTGGCCCCGGCCAGCGACGCCGAGCCGCAGCGCCTGCACCAGCAGGTCGAGCCCGGGCGGCTGCGCCTGCTGCCGGGCGCGGCCGCAGCCAGCCCCGCCGTCCCGGCCAGCGCGCCAGCCTCCGCTGCCTCCGCCGCACCGGCGCCCGGCCCGGCCCCGGCGGACGCCGCGCAGCCGCAGGGGCCGGCGGCTGCCGCGGCCGGCGCGGCCGGGCCCTGCCTGCAGGCCGGCGTGTACGACGCGCGCCAGGCGGACGCGCTGCGCGCCGCCCTCGCCAGCTGGCCGCAGGGCAGCTGGCAGCTGGACCCCACCCCGACGCCGGGACGCTGGATGGTCTACATGGGGCGCCTGGCCGACGAGGACATGCTGGCCAGGAAGCGGGCCGAGCTGCGCGCGCTCAAGGTGCCGTACGACCGGCCCGGCGCCGCGCTGGAGCCCGGCCTGTCGCTGGGCCGCTTTTCTACCGAAGAGGCCGCGCAGCGCGGCCTGGCGCTGCTGGCCGCGCAGGGTGTGCGCACCGCGCGCGTGGTGCAGGAGCGCCCCGAGACGGCCGGCTTCACGCTGCGCCTGCCGGCCGCGCCGGCCGCGCTGCGCACCCAGCTCGAAGGCCCGGACGGAGCACTGGCGGGCAGGCCGCTGCGGCCCTGCGCCTAGGCGCGGCGCGGCAGCTGCGCGCGGCGCAAGCCGGTGCATTGGGCGGTGTGCGTTGCACGCAAAAAGCCCGGCCTGGAAAGCAACGCCCGTTCAGCCGCGCGCGCCGCTGGCGGCAAAGCGCAGGCTGAAGCGCGCCCCGGGCATGGCCGCGCCGGGGCGCACGTCCTCCAGCAGCACCTCCACGCCATGCTGGCGCGCGATCTCGCGCACGATGGGCAGCCCCAGGCCCGAGCCGTCAGCCTCGGTGCCCAGCGCGCGATAAAAGGGCTGGAAGATCAGTTCGCGCTCGGACTCGGGCACGCCCGGCCCGCTGTCCTCGATCTGCAGCAGCACCACGCGCCCGAAGGTGTCTGGCAGCAGCCGCGCCGTCACCACGCCGGGCCGCTCGGGGCTCGACGGCGTGTAGTTGATGGCGTTGTCCAGCAGGTTGCGCGCCAGCTCCTTGAGCAGCAGCGGGTTGCCGTCCACCTGCACGCCGGGCGCGCCAGGCTGCGGGCCGTCGTAGCCCAGGTCGATGTGCTTGTGCAGCGCGCGCGGCACGGCGCCGTGCACCACGTCGATGACCAGCGCGGCCAGGTCCACCGGCTGGTGCTGCACCAGGGTGGCGCCGCCTTCGGCGCGTGCCAGCGCCAGCAGCTGGTTGACGGTGTGCGTGGCGCGCACCGACGAGCGTTCGATCTGGCGCAGCGACTGCTTGAGCTCGTCGGTGCTGGTGCCCTCGCGCTGCGCCAGGTCGGCCTGCATGCGCAGGCCGGCCAGCGGCGTCTTGAGCTGGTGCGCGGCGTCGGCCAGGAAGCGCTTTTGCGTCGCCATGGACTCGTGCAGGCGGCGCAGCAGGTCGTTGACCGAGTCCACCAGCGGCGCCACCTCCATGGGCACGGCGCGCACGTCCAGCGGCGACATGTCGTCGCTCTTGCGCGCGCGGATGCGCTCCTCCAGCTGGTGCAGCGGCTTGATGCCGCGGGCCAGCGCCAGCCACACCAGCAGCACCGCCAGCGGCAGGATGACGAACTGCGGCAGCATCACGCCCTTGATGATCTCGGTGGCCAGCACGCTCCTCTTGGTGCGCGTCTCGGCCACCTGCACCAGCGCGGCCGGTGCGTCCGGCAGCGGCACGCGCACCCACAGGTAGGCCACGCGGATGCCGATGCCGCGCAGCTCGGCGTCGCGCAGCCGCACCTCGGCGGAGCTGGGGCGTTCCTCGGGCGGGGGCGCGGGCAGCTCGCGCTCGCCCGCCAGCCAAGCGCCGGAGGGCGCCAGCACCTGGTAGTAGACGAAGTCCGACTCGTCGGCGCGCAGCAGTTCGCTGGCCGGCTGCGGCAGGCTGAACTGCACCTGCCCGCCCTGCACGGTGACGAACTGCGCCAGCGCGTGCGCGTTGTATTCCAGCGCCCGGTCGAACGGCTTGTTGGCCAGGCCCTCGGCCACCAGCCAGGTCAGCGCCAGGCTCACCGGCCACAGCAGCAGCAGCGGCGTGAGCATCCAGTCCAGGATCTCGCCGAACAGGGAGCGTTGCTCACGCTGGAAGATTTTCATGCCCAAGGCGTCGTGCGCCGGGCGCTGGCCGCGCCCGCCGCCCCGCGCTCAACCCGGTATCTTTTCCAGGCAGTAGCCCAGCCCGCGCACCGTGGCGATGCGGATCGGGCCGCGCTCGATCTTCTTCCTCAGGCGGTGGATATAGACCTCGATGGCGTTGTTGCTGACTTCCTCGCCCCATTCGCACAGGCGCTCGACCAGCTGCTCCTTGGACACCAGGCGCCCGGCGCGCTGCAGCAGCACCTCCAAAAGGCCCAGCTCGCGCGCCGACAGCTCGACCAGCTTGCCGTCGATGGTGGCCATGCGGCCGGTCTGGTCGTAGGTCAGCGGGCCGTGGCGGATGGCGCTGCTGGTGGCGCCCATGCCGCGCCGGGTGAGCGCACGCACGCGCGCCTCCAGCTCCTGCAGCGAGAACGGCTTGGCCATGTAGTCGTCGGCGCCCAGGTCCAGCCCCTTGACGCGCTCCTCGATGCCATCGGCCGCCGTGAGGATCAGCACCGGCAGCGACGAGCCGCGCCCGCGCAGGCGCTTGAGCACCTCCAGGCCGTGCATCCGGGGCAGGCCCAGGTCCAGGATCAGCAGGTCGAATTCGCTGTTGGCCAGCAGCGCGGCATCGACTTCGGTGCCGCTGGCGACGTGGTCCACCACCGCGCCCGAGCCGCGCAGGCTGCGCAGCAGGCCGTCGGCCAGCACCTGGTCGTCTTCAGCGATGAGGATGCGCATGCGCGGTTCTCCTGGGGTCGGGCGGCACGCCGGCCGGGGCGGCGGCGTGCAGCGCGATTCTAGGGAAGGTCTGCACGGCAGCGCCCTGCGGCGCCTGCCGGCGCGGCCCCGCAGGCGGATCGCCGCGTTGCTTTTCTCGCCCAGGGCGGCGCCATGGGCAGCAGAAAAACGCCTTGCGCGCCCTTTCGGCCGGCACCGGCAGCCGCTTGCGAGAGGGCTATGCGGCCCTTCCCGGGGAGCCCGCCGCGCCGGCGTGCAGGCGCGCGCGCGGGTGCGGCGCCGCCGGGCTGCCCAGGTAGCGGTCCATGGACAGGCCTTCGGTGGAGATGCCGGTCTGGCCGCCGGCGACGATGTCCGCCAGCAGCTGGCCAGAGCCGCAGGCCATGGTCCAGCCCAGCGTGCCGTGGCCGGTGTTCAGGTACAGGTTCTTGCGCGGCGTGCGCCCGACGATGGGCGTGCTGTCGGGCGTCATCGGGCGCAGGCCGGTCCAGAACTCGGCGCGCTGCAGGTCGCCGCCGGGGAACAGCTGCCCGGTCACCATCTCCAGCGTGGCGCGGCGCTGCGGGCGCAGGGTCTGGTCAAAGCCCGCCAGCTCGGCCATGCCGCCGACGCGGATGCGGTCGCCCAGGCGCGTCAGCGCGATTTTGTAGGTCTCGTCCAGCACGGTGGACACCGGCGCCAGCGCCGGCTCCTGGATGGGGAGGGTCAGCGAGTAGCCCTTGACCGGATAGACCGGGATGTCCAGCCCCGCCGAGAGCAGCAGCTGGCGCGAGTAGCTGCCCATGGCCAGCACGTAGCGGTCGGCGCGCAGCACCTCCTGCTGCGGCCCCGCCAGGCGCACGCCGCAGGTGTCGCCCTGGCCGTCGAACATGAGCTCCTGCACCTCGGTGGCGTAGCGAAACCGCACGCCCAGGGCCTCGGCCATGCGGGCCAGCTGGTTGGTGAACAGGAAGCAGTCGCCGGTCTCGTCCTGCGGCAGGCGCAGGCCGCCGGCGATCGGCGCCTGGGCATGGGCCAGCGCCGGCTCGGTGCGGCGCACGCCGGCGGCGTCGAGCAGCTCGTACTCCATGCCGCACTCCTGCAGCACGCGAATGTCGCGCTGCGCCTGGTCGACCTGGGCCTGCGAGCGAAACAGCTGCAGCGTGCCGGCCTGGCGCCCTTCGTAGGCGATGCCGGTGTCTGCGCGCAGCTGCTGCAGGCACTCGCGGCTGTAGCCCGACAGGCGCAGCATGCGCTCCTTGTTCACCGCGTAGCGCTCGGCCGAGCAGTTGCGCAGCATGGCCGCCATCCAGCGCAGCTGGAACAGCGTGCCGTCCGGGCGGATGGCCAGGGGCGCGTGCCGCTCGAACATCCACTTGAGCGCCTTCAGGGGGATGCCGGGAGCGCCCCAGGGCGTGGAGTAGCCGAACGAGACCTGGCCGGCGTTGGCAAAGCTGGTGTCCAGCGCCGGCCCGGTGTGGCGCTCGATCACGGTGACCTCGGCGCCCGCACGCGCCAGGTAGTACGCAGTGGTCACGCCGATCACGCCGGCGCCAAGCACGACAACTTTCACGTCCTGTCTCCCATACTCGGTTGATGGACGTGACTTTATGGATTTGCCTGTTGATCTTTTGCTGAATTGATGGGCCTGTGCGGCAATAATTGCTGTTTTGGGCCGGCCCGGGGCCGGTTGGCAGCAATGTCTGAACTCGACTCCATCGACCTGCGCATCCTGGACCTGCTCCAGCGCGACGGGCGCCTGACCATGACCGAGCTGGGCGAGCGCGTGGGCCTGTCCACCTCGCCGTGCTCGCAGCGCGTCAAGCGCCTGGAGGCGCGGGGCGTGATCACCGGCTACCACGCCCGCGTCAGCCCCGAGGCGCTGGGGCGGCCGCTGCTGGTGTTCGTGGAGATCACCCTGGCGCAGAAGTCCGAGCAGATCTTCAAGCGCGTGCGCGACGAGCTGCAGCACATGCCCGAGGTGCTGGAGTGCCACCTGATCTCCGGCAGCTTCGACTACCTGGTCAAGGCGCGCCTGGCCGGCATGGCCGAGTACCGCCACCTGCTGGGCACCATCCTGCAGCAGATGCCGGTGCCGGCGCAGTCCAACAGCTACGTGGTGATGGAGGAGGTCAAGGAGAGCTTCGTCGTCGCCGGCGCGCGCCGCGCGCCGGGGTGACCAGGCGGGCGATTGCTGCTCGTTTCATGGCTGATTGCCATGGACTGGCGCCGGCTGGGGGCTGGTTTCATGCATTTGCATAGGCTTCCAGCCCCAGCGCGACCACGGTGGCCACGTCGCTGCCGACTTCGGCGCGGAACTCGGACTCGGCCTGCGCCACGGCGCGCCGGAACGCCTCCAGCCACAGCAGCCCGGTGGGCGTGAAGCACACCCGGCGCGCGCGCGCGTCGCGCTCATCCGGCGCGCGCGTGACCAGGCCCCAGGCCTCGCACTGGTCGACCAGGCTGGCCATGGACTGCTTGGCCATGCCGGCACGCTCGGCCAGGTCGGTCAGCCGGTCGCCGGCCAGGGACAGGTGGCGCGTGATGTGGATGTGCGCCGCGCCCACCTGCTCGCGCGCCGCCAGGTTGGACAGCGCCAGCGGCACCTGCACGTCGCGCGCCATGAGCTGCAGCACGCGCGCGTCGAAGCGGCGCAGCGCATGGCCCATCAGCCGGCCCAGGTGCGCCTGGCGCCAGCGGTCGTCGGAAAGCCCGGTTTCAGTCACGCCGATATTGTCAGTCAAACTGACTAATTATGGGTTGAAATAGGTTTTATGCATCCCTAAACTACTGTTCAAGTATCCAGTTCGGCAAGCCATGCAGGGCTGGAGAAATTGCCAACATTTCCCCTGAACGAGGAGTCGCTCCATGAACGCAACCGTCACCAACACCGCTGCCAGCGAAAAAGCCAAGGCCCTGCAGGCGGCGCTCGCGCAGATCGAAAAGCAGTTCGGCAAGGGCACCATCATGCGCCTGGGCGAGGGCGAGGCCATCGCCGACATCCAGACCGTCTCCACCGGCTCGCTGGGCCTGGACATCGCACTGGGCGTGGGCGGCCTGCCGCGCGGCCGGGTGATCGAAATCTACGGCCCGGAATCCTCGGGCAAGACCACGCTGACCCTGCAGGTCATCGCGCAGATGCAGCGGCTGGCCGGCCAGTGCGCCTTCGTCGATGCCGAGCACGCGCTGGACGTGCAGTACGCGCAAAAGCTCGGCGTCAACCTGCAGGACCTCCTGATCAGCCAGCCCGACACCGGCGAGCAGGCGCTGGAGATCGTCGACAGCCTGGTGCGCTCGGGCGCGGTGGACCTGATCGTCGTGGACTCGGTAGCCGCGCTGACCCCGAAGGCCGAGATCGAGGGCGAGATGGGCGACCAGCTGCCCGGCCTGCAGGCGCGCCTGATGAGCCAGGCGCTGCGCAAGCTCACGGCCACCATCAAGAAGACCAACTGCACGGTCATCTTCATCAACCAGATCCGCATGAAGATCGGCGTCATGTTCGGCAGCCCCGAGACGACCACGGGCGGCAACGCGCTCAAGTTCTACGCCTCGGTGCGCCTGGACATCCGCCGCATCGGCACCATCAAGAAGGGCGACGTGCCGATCGGCAACGAGACCCGCGTCAAGGTGGTCAAGAACAAGGTCAGCCCGCCGTTCAAGACGGCCGAGTTCGACATCCTGTTCGGCGAGGGCATCTCGCGCGAGGGCGAGATCATCGACATGGGCGTGAACGCGCGCATCCTGGACAAGAGCGGCGCCTGGTACGCCTACAACGGCGAGAAGATCGGCCAGGGCCGCGACAACGCGCGCGAATTCCTGCGCGAGAACCCCGACCTGGCGCACGAGATCGAGAACAAGGTGCGCGAAAGCCTGGGCATCGCGCCGCTGCCGGCGATGGCCGGTGCGCCCACGCAGGGCGCCGCAGACGCCGAGCCGGGCCTGGCGGCGGCCGAGGACAAGCCCGCCGCCGCGCCGCGCGGCAGGAAGGCCGACAAGAGCGCCGAGGACGTGCTGCTCTGATGGCGGGGCCCGGCAGCGCTGCGGCGGCGCCGGGCGCGAGCCGGGGCGCCGGCGCGGGCCGCTGCCCGGCCTGCGGCGCATAGCGCCCGACACCCAACGCCCGACACCCGACGCTTCATGGGATTCCAGAAACTCTCCCTCAAGGGCCGCGCCCTGCGCCTGCTGGCGCAGCGCGAGCATTCGCGCAGCGAGCTGGAGGCCAAGCTGGCGCGGCACGTGCAGGAAGGCGAGAACCTGGCCGCCATCCTGGACGAGCTGCAGGCCAAGGACTTCATCAACCCCGCCCGGGTGGCCGAGTCGGTGCTGCACCGGCGCGCGCCCCGCCTGGGCACGCAGCGCGTGCTGCAGGAGCTGCGCCGCAAGGGGCTGGACGAGCAGCTGGTGCGCGACAGCGCCCGCCAGCTGGCGGCCAGCGAGGCCGAGCGCGCGCAGGCCGTGTGGCGCCAGCGCTTTGGCGCCGCCCCGCCCGCCGCCACGCCCCAGGAGCGCGCGCGCCAGATGCGTTTCCTGGCCGCGCGCGGCTTTGCCGCCGACGTGGTGCGCCGCGTGGTGCCCGCCGCCGCGCCGGGCAGACTGCGCGAGGACGACGAGGCGCCTTGAGCGGCAAAAACCGGGTGTTTTCAGCCAAATGCCGCGCTTGCCGGCGCCAATGGCCGGCCTTTAGCTACAAATAAAGTAGCAAATCAGCCCAGCAGGCGCTCGGGGTTGGCGTCCAGCCGGGTCAGCGCCTCGCGCGTGGCGCGCAGGGTGAGGCTTTCCTGCTCCTGCGGCACCAGCAGCCCGGCCTGCAGGTAGGCCGCCAGGCGGCGCAGCTGCAGCAGGTAGCTGCTGCCATCGGCGGCGGCAAACAGGTGCAGCTGCTGGCGCTGGCTGTGCCAGACGTATTGCGCCTGCGCCGAGCGGGCGTTGTGGTCCAGCGTGAACCAGGCGCCCGGGGCGAGCTGCTGCGCCCAGGCGAGCATCTCCGGCTCCACCGGCGCGCCGTTGTCGGCGATCACATGGATGGCCGAGGCATCGATGCCCAGCAGCAGCTCGATGTTGTCCGCCGACAGCGGCAGGTCGCCCAGCGCCTGGTCGCTGAGGTAGTCCTCCAGGTTGGCCAGGCGCCGCGCCATGGCGTCGATGTGCGCCTGCGGGATGGCCGCGGTCTTGGACAGGAAGGCGTCGGACAGGGTGTCGGTGAGCACCTTGACCTGTGCGTCCTGCGCCTCGCCCTGGATGCCCAGCAGCGCCAGGCCGCTGCGCAGCGACTGCAGCAGCGCCGGCAGGTGCTGGATGACCCGGGCGCGGTCGGCGCGGTGGGGCTTGGCGCTGGCGGCCCATATCAGGTCGGCGGCGGCGCGCTTGCACTCGGCGGTGACGGCGTGCTGCGGGCCATGGCGCAGCGCCGCGACGGCCAGCACCTCCGACCAGGTCTTGAACAGGAATTCGCGCAGCTCGTCGCGCACCGGCATGTCGCTCAGCATGGAGCGCAGCTCGATGGTGTACTGGATGGTCAGCGTTTCGCGCTGCTCGACCTGCTGGGCAACGCTGGCGAGGCGCGCCGTCGAGCCCTGGCGGCCGGTCAGGAAGCGCGCCAGGAAGGCTTCGAACTCCTCGTGCGCGATGGCGAACACGCGCTGGCCGGTCTCCGGGTACTGCTCGATGACCTGCACGATGCGGCGCACTTCCGCCTCCAGCGCGCTGGCGTCGATGCTGCTGGCGTCAAAGCCCAGCACGCAGGCGCCCATGCGGTCGATCAGCAGGCGCGCGGGGTGCGTGAGGTTGTTGAAGAAGTCGGGGTCGGCCAGCGCCACGCGCAGCACCGGCACCTGCAGGCGGGCAAACCACACCCGCACCGCCGGCGGGATGCGTTCCTCGCTCAGGATGGCCTGGAACATCAGCGCCACCACCTCGATGATGGCCTTCTCGCCCGGCGTGGCGGCCTGCTTCTTCAGCTCCTCGGAGCGCTCGCGCGCCACGCTGGCCACGCGCGCCATGGCCAGGGGCGGGGCGTCGTGCGCCAGCACGGCCAGGCTGCCGTAGTAGCTCTCGGCCTGCACGCGCTGGCTGGCCAGGGCCTGCGCCAGCGCCACCGAGGCCGGCGCGCTGCGCGTCGGCGGCTCGGCGCCCGCGCCGCGCCCCCGGCGCCGGCTGCACCAGGAAGCGGCGCAGCTGGCCCATGACCGCCTGGGCGCGCTGGCGCGCGCGCAGCAGCGGCCCGGGCAGCGCCGCCCCGGCCGGCAGGTAGCTGCCGCCCAGGAAGGCGCTGCCCGGGCCGGCAGGGCCGGCGAATTGCGAGGCCCCGTAGCCGGTGGCCAGGACGGTGGCGTGGCCCCCCCCGTAGGCGGACAGCGGCGGTGCGTGCATCGTGGGCGCGTGGCGCTGCCAGGCCGACGGGCCGGACATCGGGCCTGACATGGAGCCCAGGGGCCCGTTCAGCGATCCGGCGCCGCTGTGCGGGTGGGCGCCAGCGCCCGCCGCGGCACGCTGCGGCGGCGCCGGCGCACGGCGCACGCGCAGGCCGGCGGCGCCGGGTGCGGCCACGCCCCGGGCCTCGTAGAAATCCACCAGCGCCTGGTATTGCGCCAGCGCCAGCGTGGCCAGCTCGCGCTGCAGCGGGTCGAGGACGAGGGCGAATTGCTCGCGCTGCAGGCCGGCCTGGTGCCAGGCCTCGACCAGGGCCAGGCACCAGGCCTCCGGGCGCAGGATGTCGGCAGGGGGCAGCTCCGCGTCCGCCTGCAGCCGCTGCGTGCGCTGGCGCACGGCCTCGAAGCTGACGCCCGCCTGCTCCTGCACCAGCAGGGCCATGCGCGAGGCGCTGATGCGGTTTTCCACCACGTCGTCGTCCAGCAGCGACAGGCCGTCCAGTCCGGCGCTGCGGGGCGCGGCCGTGGCGGCGGGCAGGGTCAGCGCAGCGCGCCAGGCAGCGCCGGTGCGCTGCACCCAGCCTGCCTGGTGCGCCTGCCAGGCCAGCCAGGCATCGCGGCGCTGCTGCATCTCGCGCTGCGTGGCCGTCTGGCCCATGAGGTTTTCCAGGAAGCCCGTGAGCGCCCCGGCCAGCGCCGGCAGGCCGGCGGCCATGCCGTCCACGAAATGCTGGCGCGCCAGCTGGGCGAGCCGGTGGGCAGCAGCGGAGGGCAGGGAGGCTTCCATGGCTGCCATGGTAGCCGCTGGCCGGGCCGTCCCCGGCGGCAGCGGCCGGCCCTTTCTCAGACCATGGCGCCGGCGTTCGGGTCGTCGGGGTCGCCTTCCTTCTTGGTGGCGGTCTTGACCAGGTCCTCGCGCTTGACGCCCAGCCACATGGCAATCGCCGCCGCCACGAACACCGACGAGTAGATGCCGAACAGGATGCCGATGGTCAGCGCCAGCGCGAAGTTGTGCAGGCTGGGGCCGCCGAAGAAGAACATGGACAGCACCATGGCCTCGGTCGAGGCGTGGGTGATGATGGTGCGGCTCATGGTGGAGGTGATGGCGTGGTCGATCACCTCGTGCGTGTTGAGCTTCCTGAACTTCCTGAAGGTCTCGCGGATCCGGTCGAAGATCACCACCGACTCGTTGACCGAGTAGCCCAGCACCGCCAGCACGCCGGCCAGCACCGACAGCGAGAACTCCCACTGGAAGAAGGCGAAGAAGCCCAGGATGATGACCACGTCGTGCAGGTTGGCGATGATGGCCGCGACGCCGAACTTCCACTCGAAGCGCAGCGCCAGGTAGATGACGATGCCCAGCACCACCATCCCCAGGGCCATCAGGCCGCCGTGCACCAGCTCCTCGCCCACCTGCGGGCCGACGAACTCGGTGCGGCGCAGCACCACGCCGGCGTCCTGGCCCTTGAGCGCGGTGAGCACCTGCTCGCTTTGCTGCGCGGACGTCACGCCCTTTTGCACCGGCAGGCGGATCATCACGTCGCGCGAGGTGCCGAAGTTCTGCACCACCACGTCGGGGTAGCCCAGGGCGGCCACTGTCTCGCGCACCCGCGCCGTGTCGGCGGCCTGGGTGTAGGCCACCTCCATGACGGTGCCGCCGGTGAACTCCACCGACAGGTGCAGCCCGCGCGTGAGCAGGAAGAACACCGCCAGCGCAAAGGTGATGAAGGAAATCGCGTTGAGCACCAACGCGTATTTCATGAAGGGGATGTCACGCTTGATGCGGAAGAACTCCATGGTTCATTCCTCCTTAGTCGTTGCTGGTGCGGCCGGCCACCGAGCGCAGCTGCGAGGCGTCCTCGGGTTTCCAGACCTGGCCGATGGCCACGCTCTTGAGCTTCTTCCTGCGGCCATACCAGAGGTTGACCAGGCCGCGCGAGAAGAACACGGCCGAGAACATGCTGGTCAGGATGCCGATGGTGTGCACCACGGCAAAGCCGCGCACCGGGCCGGTGCCGAAGGCCAGCAGCGCCAGGCCGGCGATCAGCGTGGTGACGTTGGAGTCCAGGATGGTGGCCCAGGCGCGCTCGTAGCCGGCGGCGATCGCCGCCTGCGGCGCGACACCGGCGCGCAGCTCCTCGCGGATGCGCTCGTTGATCAGCACGTTGGAGTCGATCGCCACGCCCAGGGCCAGCGCCATGGCGGCGATGCCGGGCAGGGTCAGGGTGGCCTGCAGCATGGACAGCACGGCCACCAGCATCAGCACGTTGACCGACAGCGCGATGGTCGAGAACACGCCGAACAGTGCGTAGTAGATGCACATGAAGGCGGCGATGGCCGCCATGCCCCAGACCACCGAATGCACGCCGCGCGCGATGTTGTCCGCGCCCAGGCTGGGGCCGATGGTGTATTCCTCGATGATCTCCATGGGCGCGGCGAGCGAGCCCGCGCGCAGCAGCAGCGAGGTGTCGTTGGCCTCCATGGTCGTCATGCGGCCCGAGATCTGCACGCGCCCGCCGCCGATCTCGCTGCGGATCACGGGCGCCGTCACCACCTCGCCCTTGCCCTTTTCGAACAAGACGATGGCCATGCGCTTGCCGATGTTCTCGCGCGTGATGTCCTTGAAGATGCGCGCGCCCTTGGCGTCCAGCGTCAGGTTCACCGTCGGCTCCTGGGTCTGGTTTTCAAAGCCCGGCTGCGCATCGGTCAGGTTCTCGCCCGTGAGGATGACCTGCTTCTTGACGATCACCACCTGGCCGTTGCGGTCCAGGTATTTCTCGTCGCCAAAGGGCACCGGGCCGGTGCCGGCCTCGGCCGCGCGGGCCTCGGTGCCTTCGTCGACCATGCGCACTTCCAGCGTCGCCGTGCGGCCCAGGATGTCCTTGGCCTTGGCCGTGTCCTGCACGCCGGGCAGCTGCACCACGATGCGGTCCAGCCCCTGCTGCTGGATCACCGGCTCGGCCACGCCCAGCTCGTTGATGCGGTTGTGCAGGGTGGTGATGTTTTGCTTGAGCGCCTGCTCCTGCACGCGGCGCAGCGCCTCGGGCTTGATGGCGGCGGACAGCACGATGGCGTCGCCGTCCGGGGCGCTGGTGGTCATCAGGTCCTGGAACTGGTCGGAGATCAGGTTGCGCGCCGCCGTGAGCGTGGCCTCGTCGCGCACGCGCACGCGCACGCTCTGGCCTTCGCGGCTCACGCCGCCGTGGCGGATGCCCTTCTCGCGCAGCGCGGTGCGGATGTCGCCGGCGTAGCTCTCGGCCTTCTTGGTCAGCGCCGCCTGCATGTCCACCTGCAGCATGAAATGCACGCCGCCGCGCAGGTCCAGGCCCAGGTACATGGGGCGCGCGTGCAGCGCGGTCAGCCAGTCGGGCGAGCGCGAGACCAGGTTCAGCGCGACGATGTACATCGGATCGGCCGGGTCGGGGATCAGCGCCTTTTCCAGCGCGTCCTTGGCCTTGAGCTGCTCGTCGGGCGTGGCAAAGCGCGCCCGCACCGAGGTGCCTTCCAGCACCACGGAGTCGGGCGCGACGCCGGCCGCCTTGAGCGTCTGCTCGACGCGCTCGCGCACGCCGGCATCGACCCGGACGGTGGCCTTGGCCGAGGACACCTGCACGGCAGGCGCCTCGCCGAAGAAATTGGGCAGGGTGTAGAGAAAGCCGATGAGCAGCGCGATCACAAGGATCGCGTACTTCCAGGCCGGGTAACGGTTCATGATCGCGCTCTTCGTCTCGCAAACGGGTGACGGGGCGGGCCTGGCTGGGCGCGCCCCGTCGCGGTGGCTGGATTCAACCGGGCAAGCTTATTTGACCGTGCCCTTGGGCAGCACCTGGGTCACGGCGCTGCGCTGCACCTGCACCTCGACGCCGCTGGCGATCTCCAGGTGCAGCGTGCCTTCGCCCATGCGCGTCACGCGGCCCAGCAGGCCGCCGGCGGTGGCCACCTCGTCGCCCTTGGCCAGGGCCTCGATCATGGCCTTGTGCTCCTTCTGGCGCTTCATCTGCGGGCGGATCATGATGAAGTACAGCACCACGAACATCAGCACCAGCGGCAGCATGCCGGTGAGCGAGCCCATCAGGCCCCCCTCGGCGGCGGCGGCAGGGGCGGTCTGGGCAAAGGCGGAAGAGATCAGCACGGCGGCGGGCTCCGGAAAACGGCGGTCAATGGATGGAAGGGTGTGCGCGCACACGGCATGGGCGGGCGCGCGGGTAGCCGGCCATTGTATGCGGGCCCCCTGCGGCAGGCTGCGGCGGGCCCGGCCCGGGCCTGGCGGGGTGCTGGCGGCGGTTTTTGGGTCGAATGGGGCAGTTGCCGGCGTCTTTCAACGATAGTTTGCTATCAAAATTGATTGTTAAAGCCCCCGCTGCCGTCCGGTTGATGGCAACCGGCAGCGGCGCCGGCGGCGGCGCGCCGTCGGCCCCGGCCTACGCCGGCAGGCTTCGCGCCGTGCCTACCATGGAGCCACGCTGCGCCACGGGTTCACTCCCGTGGCGCTTTGGTTTTTTTGCGCTCCGGCGACAGGGAGGTTTGTAGATATGGGGTTCCTACCGGACTGGGCCTGGCTGCACGAGCAGCTGTTTTGGGACATGTCGGCGGCCAGCGTGCTGGCCGCAGCCGCGGCCGCCATGGCGACCTACCTGCTGCTGGCCCTGCTGCTGCGCTGGGCGCGCCAGCGCGTGCAGCGGCACGCGCAGCGCAGCGGGCAGGCAGGGCAGTCCGGGCTGCTGGCGCGCCTGCTGGCCGGCACCAGCCACTTGCTGATCCTGCTGGCGGCGGTGCTGGTCGGCCTGGGCATGCTGGACCTGCCGCAGCGCTGGCATGCGCGCGTGAGCCAGCTGTGGTTCCTGGCGGTGGCGCTGCAGATCGGCCTGTGGGGCTCGCACGCGGTCAGCGCGGCGGTCGAGCGCTACCGCGCGCACCACGGCATCACCTCGCCGGGGCAGGTCAGCGCATCGGCGACGCTGATGTCCTGGGGGCTGCGCACGCTGCTGTGGGTGACGGTGGTGCTGGCGATCCTGTCCAACCTGGGGGTGAACATCACCGCCTTCATCGCCAGCCTGGGCGTGGGCGGCGTGGCGGTGGCGCTGGCGGTGCAGAACATCCTGGGCGACCTGTTCGCGTCCATGGCGATTGCCGTGGACAAGCCCTTCGAGGTGGGCGACTTCATCGTCGTCGGCGGTGTGTCGGGCACGGTGCAGAAGGTGGGCGTGAAGACCACGCGCATCCGGGCCCTGAGCGGCGAGCAGGTGGTCATGGGCAACACCGACCTGCTCAAGCAGACCATCAGCAACTACCGGCTGATGCGCGAGCGGCGCATCGTCTTTGCCTTCAGCATCGCGCAGGGCACGCCGCCCGGGCAGGCCGAGGCCGTCGCCCGCGCCGTGGGCGAGATCGTCCGCGCCGAGCCCCGGGTGCGCTTCGACCGTGCGCATTTCAAGGGTTTCGGCGCCAGCTCGCTGGACTACGAGGTGGTGTACATCGTCGAGGACCCGGACTACGGGCTGTACATGGACATCCAGCAGCGCATCAACCTGGCGCTCCTGGAGCGGCTGCAGGCGCTGGACGTGCAACTGGCGGTGCCGGTGAGCCGGGTGCAGGTGGCCGCAGGGCAGGGCGCGGCCAGCGCGCAGGGCGATGCGCAGGCGCAGGCCTGGGAGGCCGCCAGGGCGGGGGCACTGGCCGGCCCTGACTATGTGGGGGTGTGGGGGGGGGGGGGGGGCGGTCTGGCGCACGCGGGGCCGACTGGTCTTCGCGCCCTCCCCCCCCCCAGAGGGGGAGGGAGTAGAGTAGGCGATCAGGCGCTCAGGGTTTCGGTTGCCGCTTGCGCCTGCGGCTGGCGCCAGCGCTGCAGCAGCGCGTCCCACTTGGCGCGCGCCGCCACGAGGTGGCGCTCCTTCACGTGGCCGTAGCCGCGGATGTCCTCGGGGATGCGGGCGATTTCCAGGGCCAGCGGCAGGCGCTCTGCGGTGAGGCCGGCCAGCAGCTCGTCGATGCTGGCGCGGTACTGCTCGATCAGCGCACGCTCGGTGCGGCGTTCCTCGGTCCGGCCGAAGGGGTCGAGCGCCGTGCCGCGCAGGCCCTTCATCCTGGCCAGCACGCCGAACGCCTTGCGCATCCAGGGGCCGTAGCTTTGCTTGACCAGCTCGCCCTTGTCGTTCTTCCTGGCCGTCGCCGGGGGCGCCAGGTGGTGCACGATTTTGTAGTCGCCCTCGAACATGCCTTCGATGCGCGCCACGAAGGCCGGGTCGGTGTGCAGGCGCGCCACTTCGTACTCGTCCTTGTAGGCCATCAGCTTGAACAGGTAGCGCGCCACCGCCTCGGCCAGGCGCGTGCTGCCGGGGGCGGCGCGGCCCTCGGCGGCCTGCACCTTGTCCACGAAGGCCCGGTACCCGGCGGCGTAGGCGGCGTTCTGGTAGCCGGCCAGGAAGTCCTCGCGCTTGGCGATGACTTCCGCCAGGCCGGGCTTTTTCACGAACTGGATGACCTGCGACGTGCTCAGCAGCGCCTGCACCTCGGCCGGGCTGTGCGCCAGGCGCCGGCCCCACTCGAAGGCGGCCTGGTTGTTGGCCACCTGCACGCCGTTGAGCTCCATGGCACGCATCAGCGCGGCGTGCGACAGCGGCACGCGCCCCTGTTGCCAGGCGTAGCCCAGCAGCAGCGGGTTGGTGTAGATGCTGTCGCCCAGCAGCTGGGTGGCGGCGCGCTCGGCGTCGATCACGCCCAGCAGCTCAGGCCCCACGGCCTGGCCGATGGCGGCTTCGCAGCTGCCCACCGGGAACTGCCAGTCCGGGTTGTGCACGAAGGCCGCCGCCGGCGTGCCGCTGGTGTTCAGCGCCACGAAGGTGCGCCCCGGCTGCATGGCGGCCAGCGTGGCCTTGTTGGCGGCGACGATGGGGTCGCAGCCGATGACCAGGTCGGCCTTGGCCGTGTCCACCTTGGTGGTGTAGATGGCCTCGGGGTCGCGCGCGATCTGCACGTGGCTCCAGGTGGCGCCGCCTTTTTGCGCCAGCCCGGCCGCGTCCTGGGTGATGACGCCCTTGCCCTCCAGGTGCGCCGCCATGCCCAGCAGCGAGCCGATGGTGATCACGCCCGTGCCGCCCACGCCGGCGACGATGATGCCCCAGGCCGTCTCGGCCAGCGGCAGCGTGGGCTCGGGCAGCGGCGGCAGGCTGGCCAGGTCGCCCTTCTTTTCCTTCTTCGGCTTCTTCAGCTGCCCGCCCTCGATGGTCACGAAGCTGGGGCAAAAGCCCTTGACGCAGGAGTAGTCCTTGTTGCAGGTGCTCTGGTTGATGCGGCGCTTCCTGCCGAAGTCCGTCTCCACCGGCTCCACCGACAGGCAGTTCGACTGCACCGAGCAGTCGCCGCAGCCCTCGCACACCAGCTCGTTGATGATCACCGTCTTGGCCGGCGTGGCCAGCTTGCCGCGCTTCCTGCGGCGGCGCTTCTCCGTGGCGCAGGTCTGGTCGTAGATCAGGGCCGTGCAGCCGGGGGTCTCGCGCAGCTCGCGCTGGATGCGGTCCAGCTCATCGCGGTGGAAGACTTCGATGCCGGCAGGCAGGTCGTTCAGCAGCTCGGGATGGCCCTCGCGCGCGGCATTGGCGGGGTGGGTGCGGCCGGCGTATTTTTCCGGCTCGTCGGTCACCACGACCAGCTTGGCCACGCCTTCGGCGCGCAGGCTGTGCGCGATCTGCGCGACCGAGTGGCCCTCGGGGCGCTCGCCCACCTGCTGGCCGCCGGTCATGGCCACGGCGTCGTTGTAGAGGATCTTGTAGGTGATGTTGGCGCCGGCGGCAATCGACTGGCGGATCGCCAGCAGGCCGCTGTGGAAGTAGGTGCCGTCGCCCAGGTTGGCAAAGACGTGCTTTTCCGTCGTGAACGGCGCCTGGCCGACCCAGGTCACGCCTTCGCCGCCCATCTGGGTGAAGGTGCTGGTGTTCCTGTCGGGCATCCAGTTGGCCATGTAGTGGCAGCCGATGCCGGCCACCGCGCGCGAGCCCTCGGGCACGCGGGTGCTGGTGTTGTGCGGGCAGCCGCTGCAAAACCACGGCATGCGCTCGCCGGTCTGCAGGGTCTGCGCCGCCAGGCCGCGCTCGCGCGAGTCAACGATGGCCAAGCGCTCGTTCATGCGCTGGGCGATGTGCGCGGGCACGCCCAGCTTGGCCAGGCGCTTGGCGATCGCCTTGGCGATCAGCGCCGGCGTCAGGTCGGCCTGCGGGCGCAAGAGCCAGTTCTGGCTCGGGTTGGGCATGCCCCACTCGCCGCCGGAGTGGTCGCCCTCCACCTCGTCGAACTTGCCCAGCACGTCCGGGCGCACGTCGGCGCGCCAGTTGTACAGCTGCTCCTTGAGCTGGTATTCGATGACCTGGCGCTTTTCCTCGACCACCAGGATCTCGCGCAGCCCCTGCGCGAAGTCGCGCGTGATGGTGGCCTCCAGCGGCCAGACCACGTTCACCTTGTGCACGCGCACGCCCAGCTCGCGGCAGGTGGCGTCGTCCAGGCCCAGGTCGATGAGCGCCTGGCGCGTGTCGTTGTAGGCCTTGCCGCTGGCGATGATGCCGAAGCGGTCGTGCGCGCCGTTCTCGATCACGTTGTAGTTCAGCCGGTTGGCGCGCACGTAGGCGAGGGCGGCGTACCACTTGTGGTTCATCAGGCGCGCCTCCTGCTCCAGCGGCGCGTCGGGCCAGCGGATGTGCAGGCCGCCCGGCGGCATGGCGAAATCCCCGGGCAGGATGATCTTCACGCGGTCGGGGTCGACCGAGACGCTGCTGCTCGACTCCACCACCTCCTGCACCGTCTTCAGGCCCGACCACAGGCCGGAGAAGCGGCTCATGGCAAAGGCGTGCAGGCCCATGTCCAGGATGTCCTGCACGCTGCTGGGGAAGAACACCGGCGTGCCGCAGGCCTTGAAGATGTGGTCGCTCTGGTGCGCCGCCGTGCTGCTCTTGCTGATGTGGTCGTCGCCGGCCACGGCGATCACGCCGCCGTGCCGGGCCGTGCCGGCCATGTTGGCGTGCTTGAACACGTCGCCGCTGCGGTCCACGCCCGGGCCCTTGCCGTACCAGATGCCGAAGACGCCGTCGTACTTCTTGGTTTGCGGGTAGATGTCCAGCTGCTGCGTGCCCCACACGGCGGTGGCGGCCAGCTCCTCGTTCACGCCGGGCTGGAAGACGATGTGCTGCTCGGCCAGGTGCTTGCGCGCGGCCCACAGCGCCTGGTCGTAGCCGCCCAGGGGCGAGCCGCGGTAGCCGCTGACGAAGCCGGCGGTGTTGAGGCCGGCCGCCGCGTCGCGCTGGCGCTGCAGCATGGGCAGGCGCACCAGCGCCTGCGTGCCGCTCATGAAGGCGCGGCCTTCCTGCAGGGTGTATTTGTCCTCCAGGGTGACCGTCTCAAGCGCACGGCGCACGTGCTCGGGCAGGGGGGCGTTCATGGTGTCTGTCTCCGTGGGTGCGGCGTGCCTTCGGGGGCGGGCACGGCCAGGCGTGGCCGGGCGGCCATGGGTGGGCAGTGTATGCCCGCAAGCCCGATATGTCTTTGCGTTGTTTGCCGTGTTAACCCTAATTTGAGAAAGAATCTTTCTTGAAACAATGGATATATGGAAACACTGGATCGATATGACCTGGCCATCCTGCAGGAATTGCAGCGCGAGGCCCGCCTGACCAACGCCGAGCTGGCGCAGCGCGTGGGCCTGTCGGCGGCGCCGTGCTGGCGCCGCGTGCGGGCGCTGGAGGAATCGGGCTTCATCCGCGGCTACCGCGCCGAGATCGACCGCCACAAGATCGGCCTGGGCGTGCTGGCCTTCGTGCGGCTGGATGCCGAGAGGAGCCGGGGCGACCTGACGCGCGCCATGGAGGAAGCCATCGCCTGCATCCCCGAGGTCGTCTCCTGCCACTACATCAGCGGCACCGGCACCTTCGAGCTGCAGGTGGTGGCGCGCGACCTGGAGAGTTTTTCGCAGTTCGCGCGCACGGTGCTGCTCAACCTGCCCAACGTCAAGGACATGCACACCAGCTTCTCGCTGGGCGAGGTCAAGGCCGGCGGCGCGCTGCCACTGGCGCACCTGGGCGCGCCGCGCCGGGGCCCGGGAGGGTGATGGCAGTCATTTTTTGATAGCAAAGAGCCATTGCGAGACGCCGGCAAGAGGCCGATACGGCTGAATTCCAGCGTTGAGGGGCGCCGCGCGGGCGCCGCGCACGCGGCTGCGCCAGCCCCGCCACAATGCAGCCACATGCCGCCCCAACCCGCCCACGGCAGCGCCGCAGCGCCGCCCCGCCCGCCGCCTGCGGCGCCCGGCGCCAGCGCCCTGGCCGATGCCGCCGAAGCCGCGGCCAGCGCCGAGCTGGCGCGCGGCAGCGCCCAGCGCGCGCCGCAGTCGGCCTTCGCGCCGCTGGCAGTGCCGGTGTTCCGCATGCTGTGGCTGACCTGGCTGGCGGCCAACACCTGCATGTGGATGAACGACGTGGCCACCGCCTGGCTGATGACCACGCTCACCCAGTCGCCCGCGCTGGTGGCGCTGGTGCAGACGGCCTCCACGCTGCCGGTGTTCCTGCTGGGTCTGCCCAGCGGCGCGCTGGCCGACATCCTGGACCGGCGCCGCTACTTCATGGCCACGCAGTTCTGGGTGGCGGCCGTGGCGGTGGTGCTGTGCGCGGCCATCCTGATCGGCGGGCTGTCGGCCTGGATGCTCTTGGCGCTCACCTTTGCCAACGGCATTGGCCTGGCCATGCGCTGGCCGGTGTTCGCCGCCATCGTGCCCGAGCTGGTCAGCCGCCAGCAGCTGCCGGCGGCGCTGGCGCTCAACGGCGTGGCCATGAATGCCTCGCGCATCATCGGCCCGCTGGTGGCCGGGGCGCTGATCGCCAGCGTCGGCAGCGCCTGGGTGTTCGTGCTGAACGCCGTGCTGTCCATCATTGCCGGCCTGACCATCATGCGCTGGCAGCGCGCGCCCACGCCGCAGCCGCTGGGCCGCGAGCGCCTGGGCAGCGCCATGCGCGTGGGCATCGCGTTCGTGCGCGAGTCGCCGCCCATGCGCGCGGTGCTGTGGCGCATCGCCGTGTTCTTCCTGCACGCCACGGCGCTGCTGGCGCTGCTGCCGCTGGTGGCGCGCGGCCTGGCGGGCGGCGGCGCCGGCACCTTCACGCTGCTGCTGGCGTCCATGGGCGCGGGGGCGGTCGCTTCGGCGTCGTTCTTGCCGCGGCTGCGCCAGCGCATGTCCATGGACGCGCTGGTGGCGCGCGGCACGCTGGCACAGGCGCTGGCCACGGCGGCGGTCGCCGCCGCGCCCAACGTCTATGTGGCGGTGCCGGCCATGGTCGCGGCCGGCGCGGCCTGGCTGACCACGGCCAACTCGCTCACCGTCTCGGCCCAGCTGGCGCTGCCCAACTGGGTGCGCGCGCGCGGCATGTCGATCTACCAGATGTCCATCATGGGGGCGACGGCCGGCGGCGCGGCGCTGTGGGGGCAGGTGGCCAGCTTCAGCAGCGTGCGCGCCAGCCTGGGCGTGGCGGCGCTCTCGGGCGTGCTGGTCATGCTGCTGGTGCAGCGCCGCGTGCCCGGCCGCCACGGCGACGAGGACCTGAGCCCGGCGCTGGCCACCAGCTTCAAGCGCCCGCAGGCCGACACGCCCCCGGCCACCGGCCTGCGCCTGGTGACCAGCATCGAGTACTTCATCAACCCGGCGCACGCGGCCGATTTTCGCGCCGTGATGCACGACAGCCGCCGCGCCCGGCTGCGCGCCGGTGCGCTGTCGTGGGAGCTGCAGCACGACATCGAGGACCCCGGCCGCTACGTCGAGCGCATCGTGGACGAATCCTGGACCGAGCACCTGCGCCGCTTCGAGCGCATCACCGCCTCCGACGTGGCGCTGCGCGACCGGCGCTTTGCCTTCCACATCGGCGCGGCGCCGCCGGTGGTGTCGCGCTATGTGGTGGAAGGGGAATGAAGGCCCCCGGCCACCGGCTGCGGCGGCGCGAAGCTGCGCTGCAGCACGTCCTGCAGCACCTGGCCCAGCAGCGCGGCCAGGGCGGCCAGGGCGTCCGGGGCGTCCGGCGCCACCAGCGCATCGCGCAGCGCCGGCCAGCGCGGGGTGATGGCGCCCTCCAGCTGGCCGGGCCAGCGCGCTGCCAGCGCCTGCAGCGCCTCGGGCGCCAGGCGCGCCTGGTGCGCCAGCGCCAGGTACAGCAGGCAGGCGGCCTCTACCGTGGCGGGCATGGGGTCGGGGGCGGCGGCGGGGCTGCCATCCGCGTCCGGGCCGCGCTTGCTGCGCCCCTGCAGCGTCCAGGCGGTGGCGCCGCCCAGCAGCGCGCCCAGGGCGGTGCCCGCGCCCAGGGATAGGCCGCCCAGGCCCAGGTCGATCAGGGCGCCGGCCTTGGCGCCAGCCGCTGCGCCGGCTGCGGCGCCGGCGGACGTGCCGACCACGGCGCGCAGCGGGCTGCGGGGGACGGCGGGGCGGTGGGCGCCGGCGCGGCGGGGCGGCCCGGCGCGTTGCTGGGCAAGGGGGGCGGCGGGGCGTCCTGCGCCGCGGCGTGCAGGGCGCCCAGGCCGGCCTGCAGCTGCTGCAGCTGCTGCGCGCGGGCAGCGGGGCCGTCGGCAGCGGCGCAGGCGCGCAGGTGGCGGGCCAGCAGCTGCAGCGCCTGCTGGAAGCGTTGCTGGTTGCGCTGCTGCCAGTCCTGGCGCAGGCGCTGCAGCGCCGCAGCGTGGCGCGGCAGCACGGCGGCTAGGCGCTCGGGCAGCACCGGCTCCGCCACCCAGCTGGCGCCCCATTCCTGCCAGGGCAGCGCCAGTGCCGGGGCGTCCCGCCAGGCAGGCGGCCATTGCGCCGGGGGCACCGGGCCCCAGGGCAGCAGCACCGCGTCCACGCGGTCCCGGCCAGCGCCGCCGGGCAGGGCGGCGCGCAGCCGGTCGCCGGTGCTGGCGGCCGCGTCCAGGTGCGCGCCCAGCACGCCGGCCAGCGCGGCGGCCTCGGGCGCGCCGGCGCCGACCACGCCCAGCACCAGCTCGGCCGGCAGCGCGGCGCGCAGCGCGTCGAAGGCTGGTGTCCCGGTGTCCAGCAGGCACTGGCGCGCCAGCCGGGCCTCGCGCCAGCGGGCGGCGGCGGCCAGCGCGGTGCGCGGCAGCACCACCACCAGCGCCAGCAGGCCGACGTACATCCAGACCCAGCGCCCGCCGGCCGCGCCGGTGCCGGCGAAATCCTGCGCGGCGGCGATCTCCGCCAGCGAGAACGGCGCCAGGCCCGCAAGCGTGGTGAGCGGCCAGAACAGCACCCGCGCGATGGCGTGTACCTGGGCGGCGTCCAGGAAGGTGCTCTCCCAGCCGAACTGGTAGCGCACCACCAGCCCGCGCAGCAGCAGCGACAGGGCCAGCCCCGCGCCCCAGGCGGCGGCGCACAGGTGCAGCACGCGGCTGGCGCGCGCGCCCTGCAGCGCCGGCGTGGCGGCCAGCCAGCGGGCGTGGAAATCGGCGCCGATGCGCGCCGCCAGGCCGCGCCCCGCGCCGGGCAGCGCGGCCAGCGCGGCGCGCAGCCAGCGCCGCGGCGCGCCGCCCGCGCCCGGCGCGCGGCCCGGGCGCAGGGCGTGCACGGCCAGGGCGGCGTACACCGCCAGGTTCCAGGCCAGCACCAGCAGCAGCGGCGGCGACAAAAGGTCCACGCGATGGGCGTTGGCCACGCGGTCCGCCGCCAGGCCCAGCGCCAGCGCGGCCAGCGGCAGCGCCCGGCCCAGCCAGCGCCAGCGCGTGTCGCCCGCCTGCAGCGCGGCGAGGGCGGGCTCGCGGCCGGCGGCGCGCTGCACCACGGTTTGCGCGCGCGCCAGCAGCACGTCGGCCAGCTGCACGCGCGCCACGCCGCGCTCCCGGGCAGCGGCGATGGCGTCCTGCAGCGCCGCCGCGCGCTCGGGCGCGCTCACCAGCGCCTGCGCGCTGTCGGCGTCTTCGATGGCCTGCGCCAGCAGCACGCTGCGCAGCTGCGCCTCGGGCAGGCGCAGCGCGCCGTCCGGCGGGGTGGCGTTTGCTATGTTTTGAATAGCTGACAATCGTTCATCCACGCCGGCAAGTGGCCTTTTTGGCTCTTATTTGGGCCACAGGGCCCATAAACGCAGCCCCTGCTTGAGGCGGCCCGCGACGTCGCCGGCCTGCTCGCCCCAGCCGGTGAAGAAGTCGGCCCGCACCGCGCCGACGATGGCGCTGCCCGTGTCCTGCGCCAGCACCAGGCGCGACAGCTGCACCGTGGCGCCGCTGGAGGCCAGCCAGACGGGGGTGCCGTAGGGGATGCTGGTGCGATCGACGGCGATGGAGCGCCCGGGCGTGAGCGGCACGCCCTGCGCGCCGCGCGGGCCGAAGGCGGCGTCCAGCGCGTCCAGGGGCTCCTCGCGGAAGAACACGTAGCGCGGGTTGGCCCACAGCATCTCCTGCACGCGCTGCGGGTTGGCCTGCGTCCAGGCGCTGATGCCCGGCCAGGTGGCGTCGCGCACCAGGCCCTGGTCCAGCAGCCAGCGGCCCACGCTCTTGTAGGGCTGCTCGTTGGTGCCGGCATAGGCCAGCCGCACCAGGCGCGTGCTGCCGTCGGCCTCGCGCACCAGCAGGCGCCCCGAGCCCTGGATGTGCAGCACCATGGCGGCGACCGGGTCGCGCACCCAGGCGATGGCGCGGCCGGCCAGCTGCGCGCGCGCCTCGGGCAGGGTGTCGATCTGCTGGCGCGTGTACCAGGGGCGGCGCGCGGCCAGGCCCTCGGGCGGGCGGAACAGGGGCACGTCGAAGCCGTTGCCCGGCGCGCGCGCGGCTTCCAGGTAGGGCTCGAAGTAGCCGGTCAGCAGGCCGTCGGCGCCGCCTTCCAGCGCCTCGATGCGGTAGGGCTGCAGGCGCTCGACCATCCAGGTGCGCTGCTCGGACTCGCTGGCGATGGACAGCCGGCGCACGTCGCCGCACAGCGGCGCAAAGGCCGGCGCCGGGCGCTCGCAGCTGCGCAGCCAGGCGTTCCAGGCCTCGTGCAGGGCATCGGTTTCAAAGCCCGGCAGCTCGTTCCAGGAGGCCGGCACCCAGCGGCTCTTGCTGACCGCCGGCTGCCCGGTGAGCGGGCCGGAGGGCAGGGCGGGCGCGGCCGCTCCCGGCAGGGCGGGCGCCGGTGCGGGCGGCGCGGGTGGCGGCGAGGAGCAGGCCAGCAGCAGGCTTCCTACAATCGCTGTGGTCGTGACCAGGCGCAGGAGACGGGTGTTCATATGGGACTGATTTTGCTTGAAGCCTTGCTGGCGCTGGTGCTGCTGCTGGGCATCGTGTGGTGGACGATGTTCCACGGCCGACAGCGCGGCGAGCCGCCGGGCGCGGCCGGCGCCGCCGCCCCGCCGGGGCAGGACAAGCCGCGCGACTGAGCTGCCGCAGCCGCGCGGCCCGCGCCGCCCGTCCGGGCATGGCCCGCCCCCCGGCCCACCTGTTGGCCGGCCCTGTCGGGGGCGCTGTCCGCCGTCCTACATCCTGGCGCGCGGGGGCTGGCTATGCTGGCTTGCAGGCGGGCGGCGCGGCCCTGCGGCGCCCGGTTTTTTCTTTTTCCATCTTTTTTTTCTTTCATGGGCCCGGGCCGGGCAGCAAGGAGCTTTTCATGCGCAAACCTCTCGTCGTCGCCAGCCTGTCGCTGGCCCTGTTCGCCGTCGGCTGCGCCGACATGTCCGACACCCAGCGCCGCACCGCCATGGGGGCGGGCGTGGGAGCGCTGGGCGGCGCCGCCCTCGGCGCGGTGACGGGCGGCAACGCCGGCACCGGCGCGGTGCTGGGCGCCGGCGTGGGCGCACTGGGCACCTACATCTGGTCGCAGCGCATGGAGCGCCAGCGCCAGGACATGCAGGCCGCCACCCAGGGCACCGGCGTGGGCGTGATGCAGACGGCGGACAACCAGCTCAAGCTGGACATCCCCAGCGACATCTCGTTTGCCACCAACCGGGCCGACATCCAGCCCAACTTCCGCGCCATCCTGGACCGCTTTGCCGACGGCCTGCGCAACAACCCGAACGCGGACGTGCGCATCGTCGGCCACACCGATGCCACCGGCACCGACGCCATCAACAACCCGCTGTCCCTGGAGCGCGCCACCAGCGTGCGCAACTACCTGAGCTCGCGCGGCGTGAATGGCGCGCGCATCCATGTGGACGGCCGGGGCTCGCGCGAGCCGGTTGCCAGCAACGACACGGCGGATGGCCGCGCCCGCAACCGCCGCGTGGAAATCTACATGGGCGAGCGCCAGGGCTGACGGGACGCGGCGCCGGGGGGCTTGGTCGAACGCCCGGCGCGCGCGCCGGGTGTTTTCGGCGTCAGTTCGGCGCCGCCGCGTCGCGCAGCAGGTTGGCCAGCTCGACCGCCGAGCGCACCTGCATCTTCTCGAACACGCGCGCGCGGTGGACCTCCACCGTGCGCACGCTGATGCCCAGCTGGTCGGCGATCAGCTTGTTGGGCAGGCCGTCGGTCACCAGGCGCATGACCTCGCGCTCGCGCTCGGTCAGCTCGTGCAGGCGGTGCGCCAGCAGCTGCTGCTGGCGCAGCAGCGCCAGGTGCTGCTGCGAGGCCTGCAGCGCGGCCTGGATGCGGTCCACCAGCAGGTTGTCGGAAAACGGCTTCTCGCAGAAATCGAAGGCGCCGCGCTTGACGCTGTCCACCGCCGTGGGCACGTCGGCATGGCCGGTCAGGAAGATCACGGGGATGGCGGCGGTGTCGCCGCGCCCGGCCATGCGCTCGAACAGCGCCAGGCCGCTCATGCCCGGCATGCGCACGTCCAGCAGCAGGCAGGCGCTCTGGCGGCGGTGCAGGCCGTTGGCGGTGCGCTCGGCGAGCATGGCCTCGAAGGCCTCGGCGCTGTCGAAGGCCTCGCTCAGCACGCGGCGCGAGCGCAGCAGCCAGGCCAGCGCTTCGCGCACCTCGGCGTCGTCGTCCACGATATAGACGGTGGAAGGGGGGGAATGCATGGGGCGGGGGGGTCAGTCAGGCTCGCGCGCGGCGGGCAGTGTGAAGGCAAATACCGTACCACGGGGCTGGCGCGCAGCATGGCCCAGCTGGCCGCCGTGCTGCTCGACCACCGTGCGGCACAGGCTCAGCCCCAGCCCCATGCCTTCGGCGCGCGTGGTGTAGAAGGGGGTGAACAGGCGGGCCGCGACGTCCGGGGCGATGCCGGCGCCGTTGTCGGCCACCGTGAACTCGATCCAGCCCGGCGCGGCGCCGCGGGCGCCCAGCTCCAGCACGCGCGGCGCTGCGCCCGGGCCCGCGCCGTCCATGGCCTGCATGGCGTTGCGCGTCAGGTTGAGCAGCACCTGCTCGACCATGGTGCGGTCGCACAGCGCCCGGGGCAGGCCAGCCGGCAGCTGCAGCTGCACCTGCACGTCCAGCTTGCGCGCCTGCAGCCGGATGATGGGCAGCACGGCGTCCAGCAGCTCCTGCGCGGCCACGGGCGCGCGCGCCTGGGTGCGCCGGCGCACGAAGTCGTGCACGCTCTTGATGATGCGGCCGGCGCGCTCGGCCTGGTGGGCGATGCGCTGCACGGCCAAGCGCACCTCGTCCAGGTCCGGCCCGGCGATGGCGCCGTCCGCGCCGCCGGGCTGCAGCAGGTTCAGCGAGCCGCTGGCATAGCTGGCGATGGCCGCCAGGGGCTGGTTCAGCTCGTGGCTGAGCAGCGATGCCATCTCGCCCACGGTGGCCAGGCGCGCCGTGGCCTGCAGCCGCTCGTGCGTGGTGCGCGAGAGTTCCTCGGCGCGGCGCTGCTCGCTCACATCCAGGATGGAGCCCATCCAGCCGGTGTGCACGCCGCGCGCGTCGATCAGCGGCGCCTCATACACCATGGCGGCAAAGCGCGTGCCGTCCTTGCGCATGAACTCCGACTCGTAGCCGCTGGCGGGCGGCCCGCCGCTGCCCGGGGCCAGGCGCAGGTCCTGGCGCTGCGCGTATTCCGCGCGGTGCTCGGGCGGCCAGTAGGGCAGGGGCGAGGTGTGGCCGACGATCTCCGCGGCCTCGAACCCCACCATGGCGCAGAACGCCGGGTTCACGTAGGTGATGCGGCCGCGCAAATCGCGCGCGCGCAGCCCGGTGACCAGCGAGTCCTCCATGGCCTTGGCGAACGCCAGCGCCGTGGCCAGGTCGCGCTCGGCGCGCAGGCGCCGGCGCATGTCGCGCACCAGCACCACCAGCACCGACACCAGGGCCACGGACATCGCCGTGACCAGCGCCGTGAGCACGTTGGGAAACAGGCTGGGCGCGGCATGCCAGCCGTCCATGCGCAGCACCAGCGTATTGCCCGGCAGCACCAGCAGCTGCTGCGCGGTGAACATGCGCGAGCCGCGCTGCTGCGCCGCCACCAGCGCCAGCCGCGTGCCGTCGGCCTCGGTGAAGGAGACCTCGCGCGTGCGCTGCAGCTGCGCCGGCACCATGTCCGACAGCAGCGTCTGCAGCACGTAGGTGGCCACCACGAAGCCGCGCACCTGGCCGGCGTGCGCCAGCGGCAGGCACAGCTCCATCATCTCGGCGCCCACCCCGGTGGGCAGGGGCTGGAAGTAGCTGCTGGAGTAGGACGGGCCCATGATGCGCCGGGCGTTGGCGCAGGCCAGCGCGGTCTCGGAGTGCGCGGCGGCCGGCTCTTGCGGGGAGTCGGGCAGGGCCTGCCAGGGCGAGTGCGCCCTGGCGCGCAGCTGCATGCGCGTGTCGCGCCACTCCAGGCGCACCAGCGCACGGCGGCGGCTGAGCAACTCGTCGGCGCGCCCCTGCCAGGCCAGCAGGTCGTCCGTGGCCAGGGGCAGGGCGCGCAGCTCCTGCAGGTTGCGCGCCAGCGAGGCGCGCACGTCGGCCACGGCATCGACCGCGTCGCGCTCGAGCACGTCCTGCACCTGGCTGGCCTCGTAGCGGCCGGCCAGCCATACCAGCGTGCCCAGCACCCCGGCCACCAGCACGCCCAGCAGCAGCCACAGCGACCAGCGCCGCCAGGCGCCCAGCGCGCGGCGCAGCCAGCGCGTGAGGCGGTGCGCGCGCGCCGCCGGGGCGGCCGCTCCCACGGCCCTCACAGCACGCGGTGCGCCAGCGCCGGCAGCTGGCTGCGCACCTGCTGCAGGCGTGCGGGGTCGAGCGTGGCCAGTACCACGGCGGCGCCGGGCGCGGCCTGCTGCGCCAGCACCTCGCCCCAGGGATCGACGGCCAGGCTGTGGCCCCAGGTGCGCCGGCCGTTCTCGTGCAGCCCGCCCTGCGCCGGGGCCAGCACGTAGGCCAGGTTCTCGACGGCGCGCGCGCGCAGCAGCAGCTCCCAGTGCGCCTGGCCGGTGGTGTGCGTGAAGGCGCTGGGCACCAGCAGCAGCTCGCAGCCCTGGCGCGCGTGGTCGCGGTACAGCTCGGGAAAGCGCAGGTCGTAGCAGACCGACAGCCCGGCCTGCCAGACGCGGCCGTCGCGCGCCGTGATGGCCAGGCGCACCGGCTGGCGGCCGGCGGCGATGGTGCGGGCCTCGTCGAACTGCTCGCGCCCGTTGTCGAAGCAAAACAGGTGGATCTTGTCGTAGCGCGCCACGCAGCGCCCGTCCGGCGCATACGCCAGCGAGCTGTTGTGCACGCGCCCGGGCTGGTCGGCGGCCAGCGCCAGCGTGCCGCCCACGATCCACAGCGACAGCTCGCGCGCCGCCTGCGCCAGGAACTGCTGCACCGGCCCGTCGCCGAAGGCCTCGGCGTGGGCCAGCTTGTCGCGCTCGTGCAGGCCCATGCAGCTCCAGTATTCGGGCAGCGCGGCCAGCTCGGCGCCGGCGCGCGCGGCCTGCTCCAGCAGCGCGCGGGCCTGCTGCAGGTTGGCCTGCACGCTGGCGCTGGAGACCATCTGGAGGGCGGCTGCTTTCATGGCTTGTCCTGTGTGCTGGCGGGGGTGGGCGGGGGCGCGGCGGACGGCGCGCGCTGGCGCGCCACGCGCTGCACGCGCGGCTCGTCCCAGGTGCCGTCGATGCGGAATTCCTGCGTGGCCGCCTGCATCAGCGGGCCGCGCAGGAAGACCTGCGCCAGGAAGCTGCTCAGGCCGATCACCGGGTTGATGGCGGTGGCCACCAGCGAGGCCGTGAGGGCGTTGATCTCGGGCACCACGACCACGTGCAGGTCCTGCGTCTCGTGCTCGATGTCGGCCTTGCCCTCCATCAGCACGGCGGCGTTCACGCCCTTCATCTGCAAATTGTTGGTGCGGGCGACGCCGCGCTCGATCTGCACGTCGCCGCGCACGAAGTCGAAGGCGAAGCCTTCGCTGAACACGTCGCGGAAGTCCAGCGTCAGGCGCCGCGGCAGCGACTGCAGGCTGAGCACCGACAGCAGCTTGGCCAGGCCCGGGTCGGCCTTCAGGAACTGGCCGGACAGCACGTCCACGTGCAGCTGCCCGGCCATGGAGTGCCAGTCCGGCGCCAGCGGCGAGCCCACCCAGCCGAGCTGCCCGTCGATGCGGCCCTTGCCCCGGCGCAGCACCCCTTCCATGCCCAGGCGCGCCAGCAGGGCGCCGGAGTCCTGGATGTCCAGCGTGAAATCCATGTCGGTGCGCCGCGCGCCGGCGCCGCTGGCCAGCGCCCAGCGGCCGCTGGAGCTGAACACGGCCTCGGGCATGGCCAGGTTGAAGTGCGCCAGCTGCCACTCGCGCCGGCCGTCCTGGCCCAGGCGGTTGCGCGCCTCGATCTCCAGCCGGCCCAGGCGCCGGCCGCGCAGCTCGAAGTCCTGCACCACGATGTCCAGCGCCGGCAGCGCCTGGGGCTGGGGCGCATCGGCCAGCAGCGCATCGACCTGCTCCTGCGCCGCCCGGGGCAGCGTCAGGCGCGCCAGCCGGGCATGGACCAGGCCGGCCCCGGCGGGCGCGCCGTCCGCCGGCGCCGCGCCCGGGCGGTACTCGACGTAGCCGTTGAGCTCGGCGGCGTCCACGTTGGCGCGCCAGGTGCTGCCCTGGCGCGAGGCCCCGGCCACCACCCGGTGCAGCGAGCGCCCGCCCGCCGTGAGCGTGGCTGCGCGCAGGCCGACGCTGGTGGGCAGATAGTCGTGCAGGCTGGCGGGGGCAGGGGCAGCGCCGGTGGCAGGAGCGGCGCCGGGCGCATCGGCCAGCAGCGCCAGCCAGGCATCGGCGTCGAATTCGTCGAACACCGCGTTGGCCACCACGCCGGCGGCGGGCAGCGCCGGGGGCTCGCGCGCGGCCTCGCCCACGGCGATGGCGCCGCGCAGCACGCGCGCATTGCCGTCCTCGTCCAGGGCACGCACCCAGGCCAGGCGCGCCAGCGCGCCCAGCTCCACCAGCAGCTCGTCCTCGCGCGGCGCGCTGGCCGAGGCGGCGGCCTCGCGCGTCAGGCGGCGCTCGAAGCGCAGGGGCAGGGCCTGCGGCGCGGCCTTGCCCAGGGGCGCGGGCGCCTGCAGCGCCAGGCCGCTCAGGTCGCTGGTCACCAGCAGCTCGGCCACGCCCCGGCGCACGCCCACCGTGAGGGCGTAGGCGGTGCTGCCGCTGGCCTGGCGGGCCAGCCGGGTGAGCGCATCCGGCAGGCCGGCGCTGCGCAGGCCTTCGGCGCTGGCCGTGCCCTGGGCGCGCACACGCACCTGGGGCTCGCCGCGCGGCGGCGTGCGCATGCCGCCCTCCAGCGTGACCGGGCCGCCCAGCGCGCGGCCCTGCACGCCGGCCAGGGTGAAGCCGCTTTCGGTGAACTGCACCGCGCCGCGCGCGCCGCTGACCAGGGGCGCCTCGGGCACGAAGCGCACGTCGTTGCCGGCCAGCTGCACGCTGCCGCGCACGGCGGACCGCGCCAGCTCGGCCACCGGCAGGTTCAGGCCCAGCTTCAGCTCGGCGGCGCCGGTGGCGCTGGCCGCGTCCAGCGCGCCATGCGTCAGATCCGCGATGTGCGAGGTGCGCACCAGCGCCAGCATGTCGGCCAGCGGGCCGGCCACCTGCCCGTCCACCTCGACCACCGGGTGCTCCAGGTCGGCGATGCGCGCACCGGTGCGCTGCACCTGCAGGCGCGGCGCGCCGGCCAGGCTGGCGGCGGCGTTGCGCACCGTCATGCCGGCGCGCTCGAAGACCAGCTCGCCCGACAGGCCCGACAGCGCCGGCCAGGGCCGCTCGCCGGGCGGCTGCAGGCGCGCCGGCACGTAGGCGTATTCCACGCCCTTGACCTGCGCGGCGATGCGGAATTCGCCCGGCCCGCCGTGGGCGTAGGGAAAGTCGTGCAGGTCGCCCTTGACGCGGAACTGCACCCGGCTGGCGCTGCCGGCGCTGATGGCGTCGCGCACGTAGTGGCGGGCGCTTTGCGGCACGGCCAGCGGCAGGTAGCGGTGTACGCGCGTGCCGTCGGCCCGGGACAGCGTGCCCGACAGGTCCAGCACGCCCGGAAACCGCGAGCGCGCGGACGAGGCGGCGGCGTCCGCCGTGCGCCAGGCCAGGCGTGCCTGGCCCTCGGCGTCGGCGTTGGCGAAGCCCAGGTCATCGGCCTGCACGCTGATGCGCTCGCCATCGATCTTCCAGCGCACGCTGCCGGCCAGGCGCTGCAGCGGCAGCAGCTGGTCCTCGAACACCCCGGGCAGCGCCAGGTGGCCGTCCTGCATGGCCAGCTGGGCCTGGCCGCCGGCCTGCGTCAGCTCCAGCCGCGCGTCCAGCCCGGACACGCCCGGCACGCGCGCGGGGCCGCCATGCGCGGCCAGGGCCAGGGCGCGCACGCGCGCGCGCAGCTGGTACTGGCGCGGCGCCGCCAGCGGCCCGCGCCAGCTGGCCTGCAGGCCATCGACCTGGCCTGCGGGGGCATAGGTGTGCAGCGCCTGGTGCACCGTCTCGCCCAGCGGCAGGCGCGCGGCGATCTGCGCCAGCGCCGCCAGGTCCAGCCGGTCGGCGCGCAGCTCGCCCTCGCCGCCGCCGCTGCTGCCGCGATCGGTATGGCGCAGCAGCAGCGCGCCGCCGGGCCAGTGCACGCCTTCCTGGGTGGTGAAGCGCAGGTCGTCGGCGCGCAGCTCGAAGCCGCCGTCCAGCCAGCTGCCGCCCGCGCGGCCGGTCACCTGGCGCAGCATCAGCGGCTGCAGGCCCGCGCCGAGCGTGGCCTCGACCTCGGACAGGGCCAGGTCCACCGTGCCCCCTACCAGGCGGCCGCGCTGCACCTCGCCCCAGGCGCGCAGCGCGCCGGCGCCGCGCTCCACGGCCAGCGCGCCCAGCTCGACGTGGCGCTGCAGGCGCGAGACGTCCACGCGCGCAAAGCCGGCATAGAGCTGGCCGCTCCACTGCTGCCAGTTGCCGCTGTGGCGGCTCAGCAGGGGCTGGCGGAACTGCCCGCGCAGCGAAAAACGCTCGCCCCATTCGGGGGCGGGCGTGGCGTCCAGGCGCACCGCGTGGCGCCAGCCGCTGTTGCGCACCACCAGGTCGAGCTGCGTGAGCGCCACCGGCGGCGCGCCGCGCAGCTCGTCCAGGTAGCGCAGCGTGCCGCCCCGGATGGCCACCTCCGGCTGCGCGAACAGCCAGTCGGCGGCGCGGCTGTCGTCCTGGCCGCTGGCGCGAAAGGCCGTGCCGGCGATGAAGATGCGCCCGTCGCGCGCGCGGCGGATGTCCAGCTGCGGGCCCTCGATATAGATTTGCTCGAACCCCAGGCGCAGCAGCGAGCGCGGCGACAGCGCCACCACCACGCGCGGCAGCTGCAGCCCGGCGCGGCCCTGCTCGTCCAGCAGCGTCACGCCCGACAGCTGCACGGTGGGGAACACGCCGGCGCTCTCGGCGCTGATGGCGGCGATGCGCACCGGCACTCCCAGCACGCGCGTGGCCTGCTGCTCCAGCTGCGGGCGCAGGCTGTCGATACGCGGCACAATCCAGCCATGCAGGGCCGCCCAAGCGGCCGCCAGGATCAACCAGGCCGCCAGCGTCAGGCCCAGTGCCCACCGCGCAACGCCCGCCACGAATTTCAAAAGGCGGGAGGGGTGGGCAGGCAGCTCGGTCATGGGCGGGCGCAAACGGTAGCCGGGAATTATCACCCTGGGCCCGCGCCGCTTTAGCCTTCCCTTCCGATGCCATTACCCGAACCCGTGGCGCTGCCTGAAACCCTGTCGCAGCATTCGCGTTTCCTGCAGCGCCTGGAGCGCCGCTATGCCGCCGAACTGGCGCTGCTGCCCGCCGGCGTGCCCACGCGCGAGACCATGGCGGCCACCTGCGATGCGCTGCTGGCGCGCGGCCACGCCCTGGCGGCGGCGCTGCGCATCCTGCGCCAGCTGGTCATGCACCGGCTCGTGGTGCTGGACTGCGACCAGGGCGCGCCGCTGCACGACATCACCGCCTGCGTGACCCGCCTGGCCGAGCTGGCGCTGGACCGCGCCTGCCGCCACGCCTGCGCCGAGCTGGACGCGCTGCACGGCGCGCCGCGCGCGCCCGACGGCAGCGCCGCAGCGCTGTGGATCGTGGGCATGGGCAAGCTGGGCGCGCGCGAGCTCAACGTCTCCAGCGACATCGACCTGATCTACGTCTACCAGTGCGAGGGCGAGACGCCGGGCCGCGCGGACGGGCGCGGCCGGCTGTCCCACCACGAATATTCGCCCGCGCCGCGCGCGCCCTGCAGGCGCTGGTCGGCGAGACCACCGAGCACGGCTTCGTCTTTCGCATGGACCTGGCGCTGCGGCCCAACGGCAACTCCGGCGCGCCGGCGTGCTCGCTGGCGGCGCTGGAGGAATACCTGCTGGCGCATGGGCGCGAGTGGGAGCGCTTCGCCTGGCTGAAAAGCCGCGTCGTGGCGCCGCGCGCCGCCGTCGAGGCGCCCGCCGTGCAGGGCCTGCGCGAAGTGGTGCTGCCCTTCGTCTTTCGCCGCTACCTGGACTATGGCGTGTTCGACGCGCTGCGCGCGCTGCACCGGCAGATCCGCGAACACGCGCTGCGCCGCGCCAGCGGCCACCCGGAGCGCGCCAACGACGTCAAGCTCTCGCGCGGCGGCATCCGCGAGCTGGAATTCACCGTGCAGCTGCTGCAGGTGGTGCGCGGCGGGCAATTTCCCGAGCTGCGCTGCCGCCCCACGCTGGAGGCGCTCGAGCGGCTGGCGCGCGCCGGCCTGATGCCGGGCGACACCGGCGCTGCGCTGGCGCGCGCCTACACCTTCCTGCGCCGCGTCGAGCACCGCATCCAGTACCTGGACGACCAGCAGACGCACGTGCTGCCCACGCGCGACGACGACCTGGCCTGGATCGCCGCCACCATGGGCCTGTCCTGCTGCGACTTCCTGCGCGAGCTCGACGGCCACCGCGAGCTGGTGGCGCAGGAATTCGACCGGCTGCTGGGCGGGCCCGAGAAAAAGCCCTGCAACGGCGGCGCCTGCCCCGGCCCGCGCGCCGCCGCCGCCCCCGCCCCCGACCTGGACACCCTGGCCGGCCAGCTGCCGGCGCCGCTGGCCACGCGCGTGCAGGCCTGGCGCGGCCACGCGCGCGTGCAGGCCCTGAGCGAGCGCTCGCGCGAGCGCCTGCTGCTGCTGGTGCAGCGCACCGGCCGCTGGCTGCAGGAGGGGCTGGTGAGCGAGGAAGCCGCCGTGCGCCTGCTGGACTGGCTGGAGCCGCTGCTGCGCCGCGACAGCTACCTGGCGCTGCTGCTGGAGCGCCCGGCCGTGCACGAACACCTGCTGCACCTGCTGGGCGCGGCGCGCTGGCCGGCGCGCTACATGATGCAGCACCCCGGCGTGATCGACGAGCTGGCCGGCGGCGCCATCCTGAGCGAGCGGTTCTCGCCCGAGGACTTCGAGCGCGAGCTGGCCCTGCGCCTGGCCGCGCTGCAGTCCACCGGCGAGGACGACGACGAAAACCTGCTGGACCTGCTGCGCCGCGCGCACCACGCCGAGGTCTTCCGCACCCTGGCGCGCGACGTGGAAGGGCGCATCAGCGTCGAGCAGGTGGCCGACGACCTGTCGCTGCTGGCCGACAGCGTGCTGCGCGTGACCAGCCGCTGGTGCTGGGCCCGCCTGAAGAGCCGCCACCGCGACGAGCCGCGCTTTGCCATCCTCGGCTACGGCAAGCTGGGCGGCAAGGAACTGGGCTACGGCAGCGACCTGGACATCGTGTTCGTCTTCGACGACGACGCGGAAAGCGCCCCCGAGGTCTATGCCGCCTTCGTGCGCAAGCTGATCAACTGGCTGGCCGTGAAGACCGGCGAGGGCGACCTGTTCGAGATCGACACCGAGCTGCGCCCCAACGGCAACTCGGGCCTGCTGGTCACCAGCTTCCAGTCCTACGCCGACTACCAGTGCCAGCGCGGCAGCAACACCGCCTGGACCTGGGAGCACCAGGCCATGACGCGCGCGCGCTTCGTGCTGGGGGCGGCGGACCTGGGCGCGCGCTTCGATGCCGTGCGCCAGGCCGTCATCACCGCGCCGCGCGACCTGCAGGGCCTGGCCGGCGAGATCACCGCCATGCGCGCGCGCCTGCGCGCCGCGCACTCCGCGCCGCCCGACTGGTTCGACGTCAAGCACAGCGGCGGCGGCATGCTGGACGCCGAGTTCGCCGTGCAGTACCTGGTGCTGGCGCATTCGCGCGAGCACCCCGGCCTGCAGGACAACAAGGGCAACATCGCCCTGCTGCAACGGGCCGAGGAAGCCGGCCTGCTGCCCCCCGGCGTGGGCAGCGCCGCAGCCAGCGCCTACCGCACGCTGCGCCAGGTGCAGCACCGCGCCCGCCTGGACGAGCAGCCCGCGCGCGTGCCCGCCGGCGAGCTGGCCGGCGAGCGCGCTGCGGTGCTGGCCCTGTGGCGCGCGGTGTTTGGCTGAGCATGGAGTGCGAAGACCATGTTTTTGATAGCAAACTCTTGTTTATTCACGCCGGCAAGAGGCTGATTTGACCCAAATCCATGCCCGCTGGGCCCTGAACCGCGCCGGCCCGCCCCTGGCGCGCGTGCCCGCAGCCCCCGCCGCCGCCGCGCGCGCTCCCCCTCGCGAAGAACCCCTGACCGCCTCCACGCCATGAACCTGTCCTGCGCGCTGCGCGCCGCCGTGCTCGCCGCCACCCCGCTCGTGCTCACCGCCTGCGCCGTGCCGCGCCCGCCGCCGCAGGTCGAGGCCCCGGCGCCCGGCGCCTGGCAGGCGCCGCTGCCCCACGGCGCCAGCCTGCAGCAGCTGGGCGCCTGGTGGCAAGGCAGCCTGCACGACGCGCTGCTCACCAGCCTGATCGACGACGCGCAGGCCCTGAGCCCCAGCGTCGCCCAGGCTGCCAGCCAGCTGGCGCAGGCACGCGCGCAGCAGGTGGCCGCGCGCTCGGCGCTGGCGCCGGCGGTGGACGCCCAGGCCAACGCCAGCCGGGGCTTCAACCAGCAGCTCGGCGCCCTGGCCAGCGTGGCCCAGGTCGGGGTGCAGGCGGCCTGGGAGCTGGACCTGTTCGGCGCCAACGCCGCGCAGCTGGGCGCTGCACGCCAGCGCGCCGCCGCTGCCGGCGCCCAGTGGCACGAGGCGCGCGTCTCCGTCGCCGCCGAAGTCGCGCAGCAGTACACCGCCTGGCACGCCTGCCGGCGCCAGCTGGCCGTGGCCGGGCAGGATGCGCGCTCGCGCGGCGAGACTGCGCGCCTGTCGGTGGAGAGCGAGCGCGCCGGCTTCACCGCGCCCGCCACCGCTGCGCTGGCCACGGCCAGCCATGCCGATGCGCTGTCGCGCGCCGCCCAGCAGCAGCTGCAGTGCGAGATCGGCGTCAAGACGCTGGTGGCGCTGACCGGGCGCCCCGAGCCCGCGCTGCGCGCCCAGCTGGAGGCGGCGCCGCCGCCGCGCGCGCAGGGCGAGCTGTTCGCCATCGCCCGCCTGCCGGCGCAACTGCTGGCCCAGCGCCCGGATGTCTATGCCGCCGAGCGCGAAGTCGCCGCCGCCAGCGCCGAGGTGGGCGCCCTGGAGGCTGCGCGCTACCCGCGCCTGCAGCTGCTGGGCTCGGTCGGTGCGGGCTGGGTGCGCACGGGCGGCGTGGGCATCGAAAGCACCACCTGGTCGATAGGCCCGGTGGCGCTGTCGCTGCCCTTGTTCGACGCCGGCCGGCGTGCCGCGCAGGTGGATGCGGCGCGCGTGCGCTACGACAGCGCCGCCATCCGCTACCGGGCCGTGGCGCGGCAGGCGGTGGCCGAGGTCGAGCAGGCGCTGGCGCGCCTGGCCAGCAGCGCCGCGCGCACCGGCAACGCGCAGCAGGCGGCCGCCGGGTACCGGCGCTCGTTCGAGGCGACGCAGGCGCGCTGGACGGCCGGGCTGGCCAGCCTGGTCGAGCTGGAGGACGCGCGCCGCCTGCAGCTGGCCTCCGACACCGCGCTGGTGGCGCTGGAGCAAGAGCGCATGTCGGCCTGGATTGCGCTGTACCGCGCGGCCGGAGGGGGCTGGAGCCGCCAGGAGCCGGCGCCGGCCGCGGCGATGCACGCGGGCGCCGCCCCTGCCGCTGATCCGTCCCCGAACCCGCCCCCCGGCGCTGGCCCCGGCTTCGGCCAGCGGCGCCCGGCCATGAGCCCGCCGCCCGCCGCGCCGCGCCCGCCGCGCCCTCTCCCGCCTGCGGCAGGGGGCGGGAGCCGCCGCCGCTCCCCCACCGTCCATCCCCTTCCTTTTCCCCACCCCGCCATGCCCCGCCCGAAACCTCTGCAGACCCTGGTCGCCCTGGCCGCCCTCGTCACCCTGGCCGGCGCCGGCGCGCTGCTGGCCAGCGGCGCATCGCATGCCGACACCCCGGCCGCGGCCGCCGCGCCGCGCCCGGCGCTCACCGTCGCCGTGGTGCAGCCGCAGCAAGGCCAGGTGACCGAGCGGCTGGCGGCCAACGGCAGCATCGCCGCCTGGCAGGAGGCGAGCATCGGCTCCGAGGCCAACGGCCTGCGCCTGACCGAGGTGCGCGTGAACGTGGGCGACACGGTGCGCGCCGGCCAGGTGCTGGCCACCTTCGCGCCCGAGAGCGTGCAGGCCGAGGTCGCCCAGGCGCGCGCCAGCGTGCTGGAGGCGCGCGCCGCCGCCGCCGAGGCCCAGGCCAACGCCGAGCGGGCCGGGACGCTCACCCAGTCGGGCGCCCTGAGCCAGCAGCAAATCCAGCAATACGCCACCGCCGCGCAGACCGCGCAGGCGCGCGTCGAGGCGGCGCAGGCCCAGCTGAACGTGCAGCAGCTGCGCCTGAAGCGCACCCAGGTGCTGGCGCCCGACAGCGGCGTGATTTCGGCGCGCGCGGCCACCGTGGGCGCCGTGGTCGGCGCCGGCACCGAGCTGTTTCGCATGGTGCGGCGCGGGCGGCTGGAGTGGCGCGCCGAGGTCGGCGCGGCCGAGCTGCCGCGCATCCGCCCGGGCCAGCGCGTGCAGGTCACGGCGGCCAGCGGCGCGCAGGTGCAGGGCACGGTGCGCATGCTGGCGCCCACGGTGGACCCGCAGACGCGCAACGCCCTGGTCTATGTGGACCTGCCCCAGCACCCCGACGTGCGCGCGGGCATGTACGCGCGCGGCGAGTTCCTGCTGGGCCAGCGCCAGGGCCTGTCGGTGCCGCTGTCGGCGGTGGTGGTGCGCGACGGCTTTTCCAACGTCTTCGAGGTCGGCGGGGACGGCCGCGTACACATGCGCCGGGTGAGCACCGGCGAGCGCTCGGGCCAGCAGGTGGAGATCCTGCAGGGCCTGGCGCCCACGGCCCGCGTGGTGCTGCGCGGGGGCAGCTTCCTGAACGACGGCGATCTGGTGCGGATTGCGCCGGATGTGCCGCCCGTCCAGCCCAATACGCCTGCAGCCGGCGCCGCCAGCCGGCCTGCTGCTAGCAATTAAGGAGCGATCGTGAATCTATCGGCTTGGTCGATCCGCAACCCCATCCCGGCGGCGATGCTGTTCGTGCTGCTCACGCTGGGCGGCCTGATGGGGTTTCGCGCCATGAAGGTGCAGAACTTCCCCGACATGGACCTGCCCATCGTGATCGTGCGCGCGGCGCTGCCCGGCGCAGCGCCCGGGCAGCTCGAGGCCGACGTGGCGCGCAAGATCGAGAACGCCATCGCCACCACGCAGGGGCTCAAGCACATCACCACCACGCTGGTCGATGGCGTGGCCTCCATCGCGGCCGAGTTCCAGCTGGAAAAGCCCGTGCAGGAGGCCGTGGACGACGTGCGCTCGGCGGTGGCGCGCGTGCGCGCCGACCTGCCGGCCGACCTGCGCGACCCCATCATCACCAAGTTCGAGTTCACCTCGCAGCCGATCGCGGCCTTCGCCATCGCCTCCAGCCGGATGGACGACGAGGCGCTGTCGTGGTTCATCGACGACACCCTGACCCGGCGCCTGCTGGCCGTGCCCGGCGTGGGCGGCGTGGCGCGCGTGGGCGGCGTGACGCGCGAGGTGCAGGTGCGGCTCGACCCGCTCAAGCTGCAGGCGCTGGGCGCCTCGGTGGCCGACGTGTCGCGCCAGCTGCGCCAGGTGCAGCTGGAGAGCGCCGGCGGGCGCGCCGAGATCGCCGGCGGCGAGCAGGCCCTGCGCACCCTGGCCACCGTGCAGACCGCCGCCGAGCTGGCGGCGCTGGACATCGCGCTGCCCGGCGGGCGGCGCGTGCGCCTGGACCAGCTGGCCAGCGTGCGCGACGCCGTGGCCGAGCCGCGCTCGGCGGCGCTGCTGGACGGCAAGGCCGTCATCGGCTTCGAGGTCACGCGCAGCCGCGGCGCCAGCGAGATCGAGGTCGGCGCGGGCGTGCAAAAGGTGCTGGATGCCTTGCGCGCCGCGCACCCGGACCTCACGCTGACCCGCACCGTGGACTTCGTGCAGATCGCCCAGGACGAGTACGACAGCTCCATGAAGCTGCTGTACGAGGGCGCCTTCCTGGCCGTGGTCGTGGTCTGGCTGTTCCTGCGCGACTGGCGCGCAACGATAGTCTCGGCGGTGGCGCTGCCGCTGTCGGTGATCCCGGCCTTCATCGGCATGCAGCTGCTGGGCTTTTCCATCAACATCATCACGCTGCTGGCGCTGTCGCTGGTGGTGGGCATCCTGGTGGACGACGCCATCGTCGAGGTGGAAAACATCGTGCGCCACCTGCGCATGGGCAAGAGCCCCTACCAGGCGGCGATGGAGGCGGCCGACGAGATCGGCCTGGCGGTGATCGCCACCACCTTCACGCTGATCGCGGTGTTCCTGCCCACGGCCTTCATGAGCGGCATCGCCGGGCGCTTCTTCAAGCAGTTCGGCTGGACGGCGGCGCTGGCGGTGTTCGCCTCGCTGGTCGTGGCGCGGCTGCTCACGCCCATGATGGCCGCCTACATCCTCAAGCCCCTGGTGGGGCAGGAGCGGGAGCCGCGCTGGCTGGCCGCGTACATGCGCGCGTCCGCCTGGTGCCTGCGCCACCGCGTCCTGACGCTGCTGGGGGCGCTGGTGTTCTTCGTCGGCTCCATCGCGCTGATCCCGCTGCTGCCCTCGGGCTTCATCCCGGCCGACGACAACGCCCAGACCCAGGTCACGCTGGAGCTGCCGCCGGGCACGCGGCTGCAGGAGACGCGCGCCCTGGCGCTGCGCGCGGCCGAGCGCGCCGCCGCAGTCGGCCACATCGAGAGCATCTACACCGCCATCGGCGCCGGCGCGGCCGGCGCCGACCCCGGCCACCAGCAGCGCCGCCTCGGCCGACCCGCGCATCGCCACCCTCACCCTGCGCATGGCGCCGCGCGGCGAGCGCCCGCGCAAGCAGGTCATCGAGCAGCAGCTGCGCAGCGCCATGCAGGAGCTGCCCGGCGTGCGCGTCAAGGTGGGCCTGGGCGGCTCCAACGACAAGTACATCCTGGCGCTGGCCAGCGAGGACCCGCAGGCGCTGGCCACCAGCGCGCGCGCGGTGGAGCGCGAGCTGCGCACCATTCCCGGCATCGGCGGCATCAGCTCCAACGCCAGCCTGGTGCGCCCGGAGATCGCCGTGCGCCCGGACTTCGCCCGCGCCGCCGACCTGGGGGTCACCTCGCAGGCCATCGCCGAGACGCTGCGCGTGGCCACCGTCGGCGACTACGAGCAATACCTGCCCAAGCTGAACCTGGCACAGCGCCAGGTGCCCATCGTGGTGCGCCTGCAGGACGGCGCGCGCGAAGACCTGCAGGCGCTGCAGCGCCTGACGGTGCCGGGCGGCCCGCGGCCCGGTGCGCCTTGGCGAAGTGGCCAGCCTGGAGCTGGCCGGCGGGCCGGCCGTCATCAACCGCTACGACCGCTCGCGCAACGTGAACTTCGAGATCGAGCTGGGCGCGCGCGGCCTGGGCGAGGTCAAGGAAGCCGTGCACAACCTGGCGGCCGTGAAAGGCCTGCCGGCCAGCGTGCGCCTGATCGACGTGGGCGACGCCGAGATGATGGGCGAGCTGTTCGCCAGCTTCGGCCTGGCCATGCTCACCGGCGTGGTGTGCATCTACATCGTGCTGGTGCTGCTGTTCAAGGACTTCCTGCAGCCGGTGACCATCCTGGCGGCGCTGCCGCTGTCGCTGGGCGGGGCCTTCGTGGCGCTCTTGCTGGCACGCCAGAGCTTTTCCATGCCCTCGCTGATCGGGCTCATCATGCTCATGGGCATCGCCACCAAGAATTCCATCCTGCTGGTCGAGTACGCCATCGTGGCGCGGCGCGACCGCGGCATGGGCCGGCTGGACGCGCTGCTGGACGCCTGCCACAAGCGCGCGCGCCCCATCATCATGACCACGCTGGCCATGGGTGCGGGCATCGTGCCCATCGCCCTCGGCTCAGGAGGCGCGGACATGAGCTTTCGCTCGCCCATGGCGGTGGCGGTGATCGGCGGGCTGATCACCTCCACCGTGCTGAGCCTGCTGGTGGTGCCGGCGGTGTTCACCTATATCGACGACCTGGAGCACTGGCTGCGCCGGGCCCTGGGGCGGCGCCGCCGCGCGCCCCGCCATGATGCCGCATCGGTTACATCGACATGAAGCTGATCGCCCTAGACATCGACTCCATCCAGCTCGGCCAGCCGCTGCCATTCGTGCTGCGCGGCGCCGACGGCAAGCTGCTGGCGCAGCGCGGCTACGTGATCCGCAACCGCCAGGAGCTGGACGTGCTGCTGGCGCGCAGGGCCTCGCCCTGTGCCTGGACACCGAGGAGTCCAGCGACAGCCACCGCGCCTACCTGGCGCAAATCGCCACGTCGAGCCCCTCCTTGACGTCGGACAAGGCCAGTTCCCGCATGCCCGGCGTATCGACCAGCCAGGCGCCGCTCTCCAGCTGGTACAACTCGCGGCTCGAGGTGGTGTGCCGACCTTTGGCGTCATCCTCGCGGATCGCTTGTGTGACGATCTGTTGCTGCCCGGTCAGGGTTTTCACCAGTGTCGATTTGCCGACCCCGGACGAGCCGACAAACACCACCGTCTGCCCGCGCCCGCACCACGGCAGCAGACGCTGCACGCCCGCCTCTTGCGTTGCATTCACCAATTCGACGCAGAGCGCGCGGTCGAGGGCCTGCGCCTGTTCGACATAGGACTCGGGATCGTCGGCCAGATCGGGCTTGGTGAGCACGATCACCGGCGTGACCTCGGCCTGGCGCGCAAGGGTCAGGTAACGTTCCAGCCGGGCGATGTTGAAATCCTGGTTGCACGAGGTGACGATGAACACCGTATCGACATTGGCGGCAATCAGCTGCACCTCGCGGCCGGTGCCCGGTGCGCGCCGTTTGAACAGGCTGAAACGCTCCAGCATATGCCGCGCGGTGGGCAGTTCGGGGTCCAACAGCAGCCAATCGCCAATCGTTGCGTTGGCGCTATCGCCGCCCTCGGCGTCGATAAAGGGTGGCAGGGCCGTGTCGACGCCCGGCCCCAGCACTTGCAGGCCAGAGCGCCGCACCGCCGTGACGCGGGCGGGGCGCAGGCCGATGTAAGCCTTATCGACCGCCAGTTGATGTTGGAAAAACGGTTTCCAGCCCAACTCACGCAGAGTCACGGATGGCTGTTGGGTGCCCTCGGGCGTCGTCTGTTCGGTCATTCCCGCCTACTGTTAACTGCGACTCAGGGTCCTGTGCCGGTCGCGCGGACAAAGTATAAACGATCCGCGCCGCCTGTGCTTCAGGAAAGATACGCAAGCCCTTGGCCCGCCGGTTATCTTGTCGGGCGCGCATGATCCGGGCTTTGCGCAAAGCGTGCAGCCAGCCACCACTTATCATCACGCGAAACGCGATCCGATGTGTCAGCCGGGTGACCGGGCGTTTGATGTCCCGCAACAGCGCGATGGCGCGGAATATGTTTGCCCGGATCAAGATACGAGGGGGCGGCAGTCGTCACCTGCGGGGTGGCTTTGAGAAATGCCGATAAAACAGCCGTTTGTGCGGCGTTGGAGCGGATCACACAGCGGTAGGACTTGACCTTGAACATGCGCCGGTTCTTGCCGTCGCTGGAAGAAATCCGGGCCGGTGTGGAGAGGATATCGTGAAAACGGCGCACAGTCGGGTTTTCGCGAAATGCCGCTTCGCGTCCGGTATGGGCGGCGTGTCGATGTCGCTGAATATCCGGCACAACCGGGTTGACAGCCGTTTCGCAATCCGAGTTTTGAGCGTGAACCTCGCGCCGCGCCTGCAGTTTGACCAAGGCGATGGGTCATGCAATGCCCCGCCCTTGACGCGGCTGTAAACGCAAAAAGCGGCCCGTTCGGGGCCGCTTTTCGTCATCGTGTTGTGCGGGTCTCAGCCGATGATCGCGTTCAGCGTGGCCGAGGGGCGCATCACCGCGGCAACCTTGGCCGGGTCGGCATGATAGTAGCCGCCCAGATCCACCGGCGCGCCCTCTGCCGCTTGCAACTCGGCAATGATCTTGGCCTCATTCCCGGCCAGCGCGGCCGCGACCGGTGCGAAATGCGCCGCCAACTCCGCGTCGTCACCTTGAGCCGCCAACGCCTCGGCCCAGTAGCGCGCGAACCAGTAATGCGAGGTCCGGTTGTCGTTCTGGCCCACCTTGTATTGCGGTGAATTGCCATGCTCCAACAGCTTTTGCGTCGCCACATCCACCGCCTTGCCCAAGACCGCAGCCTTGGCGCGGCCCTTTTCCTCGGCGAGGAAATTGAAGCTTTCGCCCAGCGCGCAGAATTCGCCAAGGCTGTCCCAACGCAGGTGGTTTTCTTCGACCAGCTGCTGCACATGCTTGGGGGCCGAGCCGCCCGCGCCGGTTTCAAACATGCCGCCGCCCTGCATCAGCTTGACGATGGACAGCATCTTGGCCGAGGTGCCCAGTTCCAGAATCGGGAACAGGTCGGTCAGGTAGTCGCGCAGCACGTTGCCGGTGATGGTCACGCAATCCTTGCCGGCGCGCATGGTCTCGAAGCTGAACCGGGTCGCGGCGCGCGGGTCCATGATCGGAATGTCGATGCCGGCGGCTTTCAGCGCGGGCTTGACGTAGTTGATCAGTTCCGCGTCATGCGCGCGATTCGCATCCAGCCAGAACGCGCCCGCGCCGGTCGCCTTGAAGCGCGAAATGCCCAGCTTGATCCAGTCGAGGATCGGCGCTTTCTTGGCGGTCGACGAGCGCCAGATGTCACCCTTTGCAACGGCGTGCTCGTGCAACACCGCGCCCGAGGCCAGCACGATGCGGATCGTACCATCGGCGGGGGCCTCGAAAGTGGTCGGGTGGCTGCCGTATTCCTCGGCCTTTTGCGCCATCAAGCCGACGTTCGACACCGCGCCACAGGTCGTCACGTCCAGCGTGCCGGTCTCCTTGAAATACTTGACCGTCTCGTCATAGACCCCTGCATAGCAATTGTCAGGGATGCAGCATTTCGTGTCAGCCTCAGCGCCATCCGGGCCCCAACCCTTGCCGCCCGCCTTGATGATCGCCGGCATCGACGCGTCGATGATCACATCCGACGAGACATGCAGGTTGGTGATCCCCTTGTCCGAATTCACCATATAAAGCGGCGGACGCGCGGCCATGGCGGCCTTGAGGTCGGCCTCCAGCGTGGCGTTGCCGGCGATACGGGCCTCCAGATCGCCAAGGCCCGAATTCGGGTTCCAGCCCAATTTGTCCAGCGCCGCGCCGTGTTTGGCGATGAAATCGTCCAGATAAACGCTGACGAAATGGCCGAACAGGATCGGGTCCGACACTTTCATCATCGTCGCCTTGAGGTGCACCGAGAACAACACGCCCGGCTCGGTCGCGGCAATCTCGGCGGCGATATATTTGCGCAGCGCAGCCACCGAGAGGAAAGTCGCGTCAACCACCTCGCCCTCGATGTATTTCAGCCCGTCTTTCAACACGCGCTCGGCACCATCCGCACCGGTAAAGGTGATTTTCGCGCCCCCGGCCTGGGCAGCGGTGATGGTTGTGGATTTCTCATTGGCGTAGAAATCATTGCCCGCCATCGACGCCACATGGGTCTTGGACGCAGAGGTCCATTTGCCCATCCGGTGCGGATTGGCCTTGGCGTATTCCTTCACCGCCTTGGCCGAACGCCGATCCGAGTTGCCTTCGCGCAGAACCGGGTTCACCGCCGAGCCCTTGACCGAATCATAACGCGCCTTGATGTCACGCTCGGCGTCGGTCGCGGGGGCGGCCGGATACTCGGGCAGCGCATAGCCCTGCCCTTGCAATTCCTTGATCGCACTCTCCAATTGAGGCATCGAGGCGGAAATGTTCGGCAGTTTGATGACATTCGCATCCGGCGTTTTCACCAACTCGCCCAGGGCCGCCAGATCATCGCTGATGCGCTGCTCGGGTGTCAGAAAATCCGGGAAAACCGCCAGAATACGACCGGCCAGCGAAATGTCGCGGGTCTCGATGCTGATCCCGGCAGGCGCCGCAAAGGCGCGGATGATCGGCTCGAGCGAGGCGCGCGCCAGCTCGGGGGCCTTATCGACTTTGGTGTAAATAATGTCAGGGGTCTGTGCCATGGTCAGCATCCTTTGCGAGCGTAATCGACATCACCGGCCAGCATTCGAAACCCGGTGCCGTAATACAGGGAATTCAGAGCAGGAAGGCCCTCGCCGCTGCCCCATTGGATCGCTCTGTCCTCTATCGAGAATCACCCCCCAAGTCAATTGTGTGCAATGGTATACAGTTAAACAATCTTTCCCAAACCCGCCCCATCACACACCCCCGCGCTTTCTTGCGCACCTGCGTCTTTGTTCCAGAAATATCCTGGTGGGAGGCGCGCCAGCGCCGTGGGAGGTGAAACCTCCCGGCGGGCCGAAGGGCCTCGATGGCCCTGAGGCACGCTCCCCCCCCCCCTTTCCCTCTTTCCTCCCGTCCCCCCTTCCCCGCCGCCCGCGAACCTGACACACAGGCGGCAGACCTTCCCGCGATCGGACCGTTTCCATGCCCTGGCTCCTGCTGACTATCGCCATTCTTTTTGAAACCATCGGCACCACCGCGCTCAAGGCCAGCGACGGGTTCTCGCGGCTCTGGCCCTCGACGCTGACCATTGTCGCCTATGCGGTGTCGTTCTGGCTCCTGGCGCTGGTGTTGCGCTCCATTCCGGTGGGCATCGCCTATGCGGTCTGGTCTGGGGTCGGGATCTGCCTGATCGCGGTGATCGGCTTTGTGGTGTTCAACCAGAGGCTCGATCTGCCGGCGGTTCTGGGCCTGTGCCTGATCATCGCCGGGATCCTGGTGATCAACCTGTTTTCCAGCGCGACGCCGCATTGAACCCGTCAGAACCGTTTGTTTGACCACAACGCGACGTCTTGACACGGTCTGCACTGGCATATCCTCGCGTTTTCCTCTATCGCGCCCGCAACGGAACGGGAAAACATATCATGGACCTTCGCAATATCGCGATCATCGCGCACGTTGACCACGGCAAGACAACGCTGGTGGACGAGCTACTCAAGCAGTCGGGCACTTACCGCGTCGGGCAGGCCACCACCGAACGGGTCATGGACTCGAACGACATCGAGCGCGAGCGCGGGATCACCATCCTCGCCAAAGCCACCTCGGTCGAATGGAAAGGCTCGCGTATCAACATCGTCGACACGCCCGGTCACGCCGATTTCGGCGGCGAGGTCGAGCGCATCCTGAGCATGGTCGACGGGGTTTGCCTGCTGGTCGATGCCGCCGAAGGGCCGATGCCGCAAACCAAATTCGTGACCGCCAAGGCGCTGGCGCTGGGTCTGCGGCCGATCGTCATCCTGAACAAGGTCGACAAACCCGCCGCCGAGCCCGATCGCGCGTTGAACGAAGTGTTCGACCTGTTCGCAAATCTTGGCGCCGATGACGAACAGCTCGATTTCCCGGTGCTCTATGCCTCGGGCATCAATGGCTGGTGCGATACCGATCTGGACGGCCCGCGCGAAAACATGGAAGCGCTGTTCGATCTGGTGCTCAGCCATGTCCCCGCGCCCAAGCAGCTTGCGCAGAAGGATGATCCGTTCTCGATGCTGGCCACCACCCTGTCCGCCGACCCGTTTCTGGGCCGCATTCTGACCGGGCGCGTCGAAACCGGCACGCTGACGGTTGGCGAGACGATCAAGGCCCTCTCGCGCACCGGCGAGCGGATCGAGCAATTCCGCGTCTCGAAAATCCTGGCGTTTCGCGGTTTGGGCCAGCAACCCATCGACGAGGCCATTGCCGGGGACATCGTGACCATTGCCGGCATGACCAAGGCCACCGTGGCCGACACTTTGTGCGCCTTGTCGATTGACACCGCCCTGCCCGCACAACCCATCGACCCGCCCACCATCAGCGTCACCTTCGGCATCAACGACAGCCCGCTGGCGGGCAAGGATGGCTCCAAGGTGCAAAGCCGCGTGATCCGCGAGCGCCTGCACAAAGAAGCCGAATCAAACGTCGCCATCAAGATCGAGGACACGCCGGGCGGCGACGCCTTTGTCGTATCGGGCCGCGGCGAATTGCAGATGGGCGTGTTGATCGAGAACATGCGCCGCGAGGGGTTCGAGCTGTCGATCAGCCGCCCGCAGGTGATTTTCCGCGACGAGGGCAAGGAACGCCTGGAGCCCATCGAGGAAGTCACCATCGACGTGGATGACGAATACACCGGCACGGTGATCGAAAAACTGACCGGCCCGCGCAAAGGCGATCTGGTCGAGATGAAACCCGCCGGTGTCGGCAAGACGCGGATCATCGCGCATGTGCCCTCGCGCGGGTTGATCGGCTACCACGGCGAGTTCATGACCGACACGCGCGGCTCGGGCGTGTTGAACCGGGTGTTCCACGAATGGGCCCCCTATAAAGGCCCGATTCAGGGGCGTCGTCAGGGCGTGCTGATCTCGATGGAGACCGGGGTTTCGGTGGCCTATGCGCTGTGGAACCTCGAGGATCGCGGCAAGATGTTCATCGGCCCGCAGGAGCAGTTGTACACCGGCATGATCATCGGCGAGCACAGCCGCGACAATGATCTTGAGGTCAACCCGCTCAAGGGCAAGAAGCTGACCAACGTGCGCGCGTCGGGCACCGATGAGGCGGTGCGCCTGACGCCGCCGGTCCTGATGTCTCTGGAACAGGCGATTGCCTATATCGACACCGACGAATTGGTCGAAGTGACGCCCAAGTCGATCCGCCTGCGCAAACGCCACCTGGACCCGCATGAGCGCAAGCGCGCGGCAAAAACCGCAGGCTGAGGGGTTTCCCTCGGGTCGTGATTCTCGGCCGGTCCCGCTGCGGGGCCGGCCGATTTCTTTTGAGTATTTTTGGCAAGATGATGTCGGCAGGTCAGGCGGATTTCCGCAGCCGCCGGGGCGCGGCAGGCGTCACGCAATTCGTATTTGGCGGATCGGGCGCACTGCGTTAGGCTGGTGGTTGGCCCCATCAGGAGACGGTTATGCGCAGTTTCATCCTCGCCCTCATCCTTGCCGCGCCAATGCCTGCCCTGGCGCAGGATGGCCTGCGTGGCATTGCCTTTGTGCAGGCGCCCGAACAAGCCTCGGGCATGGCGCTTGGCGCGACCGCGGCCGAGGCCTTTGCCCGCGCCACCGCGCAATGCGTCGAGGGTGGGGCCATGGCAGAGGATTGCCTGCAAACCAATTGGTGCCAGCCTGCGGGGTTTTCGGTGGATGTCTTCGTGCAGCACCAAGAAGGGATTCATTGGCACGAGGTGATCTGCGGCCTGCCGAGCGAGGCGATTGCCCGGTCGGTGGGCGAGACGGTTTGCGACCGGTCCGAGCGGCCATTTCTGATCGAATGCATGGTCACGCAGCTCTATGATCGCGACGGACAGGCGCTGATCAAGTAATTCCGAGGGTTTCTTGCGTTAGCGCCCAACAAATCCTTGCAATTTGCGCGCCGCACTGCAGAAATTGGCCACGTTTCATCACCGTTCCCCCGGAGGACCCGACATGGCCGACTTCACCAAGATCCTGATCGCCAACCGGGGAGAAATCGCCATTCGGGTGATGCGCGCGGCCAATGAGTTGGGCAAGAAAACCGTTGCCGTCTATGCCGAGGAGGACAAGCTGGGCCTGCATCGGTTCAAGGCCGACGAGGCCTATCGGATCGGCGAGGGTCTGGGGCCGGTGGCGGCCTATCTGTCGATCCCCGAGATCATCCGCATCGCCAAGCAATCCGGCGCGGATGCGATCCATCCGGGCTATGGGTTGCTGTCGGAAAACCCGGAGTTGATCGACGCCTGTGTCGCCGCGGGTATCGTCTTTATCGGGCCGCGCGCCGACACGATGCGCGCGCTTGGCGACAAGGCCAGTGCGCGCCATGTGGCGATCGAGGCCGGGGTGCCGGTGATCCCCGCGACCGAGGTGCTGGGCGATGACATGGACGAGATCCGCGCCATGGCCGAGGCGGTGGGCTATCCGTTGATGCTCAAGGCCAGCCACGGCGGCGGCGGGCGCGGGATGCGGGCGATCCTGACGCCCGAGGAGTTGGAAACCCGGGTGCGCGAGGGGCGCCGCGAGGCGGAAGCCGCCTTTGGCAACGGCGAGGGGTTTCTGGAAAAGATGATCCAGCGCGCGCGCCATGTCGAGGTGCAGCTGCTGGGCGATACGCATGGCAACCTGTACCATCTCTATGAGCGCGACTGCACCGTGCAGCGGCGCAACCAGAAGGTTGTCGAGCGTGCCCCGGCCCCCTATCTGACCGACGCCCAGCGCGCCGAGGTCTGCGAACTGGCGCTGAAAATCGGCCGCGCGGTGGGCTATCAGAACGCGGGCACCGTTGAATTCCTGATGGATATGGACAGCGATGCCTTCTATTTCATCGAGGTCAATCCGCGCGTGCAGGTCGAGCATACGGTGACCGAGGAAGTCACCGGCATCGACATCGTCAAGGCGCAGATCCGCATCGCCGAGGGCGCGACGCTGGCCGAGGCCACGGGCACGCCAAGCCAGGCCGATGTCACGCTGTCGGGTCACGCGCTGCAATGCCGCGTCACCACCGAGGATCCGCTGAACAATTTCATTCCCGATTATGGCCGCCTGACCGCCTATCGCAGCGCCACGGGCATGGGCATTCGTCTGGATGGCGGCACGGCCTATGCGGGCGGGGTGATCACCCGCTATTACGACAGCCTGCTGGTCAAGGTGACGGCCTGGGCGCCAACCCCGACCGAGGCCATCGCGCGCATGGACCGGGCGTTGCGCGAATTCCGCATCCGGGGCGTCAGCACCAACATCGCCTTTGTCGAGAACCTGCTGAAACATCCGGTATTTCTGGCCGATCAGGCAACCACGAAATTCATCGACACCACGCCCGATCTGTTCACCTTCAAGAAGCGCCGCGACCGGGCGACGAAAATCCTGCTGTATCTGGCGGACATCACGGTCAACGGCCACCCGGAAACCGCGGGTCGGCCAAAGCCCGAGGCGCAACCCCGGATGCCGACGCCGCCCAAACGCGTCGTCGAGGCCCCGCCTGCGGGCACCAAGACGCTGCTGGAGGCGCAGGGCGCAAAGGGTGTCGCGTCGTGGATGAAGGACCAAAAGCGGCTGCTAATCACCGACACCACCATGCGCGATGCCCACCAATCGCTGCTGGCCACACGGATGCGCTCGCTTGACATGATTCGCGTGGCACCGGCCTATGCGACCAATCTGCCGACGCTGTTCTCGATGGAATGCTGGGGCGGTGCGACTTTTGATGTGGCGTATCGCTTCTTGCAGGAATGCCCCTGGCAGCGCCTGCGCGACCTGCGCGCCGCGATGCCGAACATCCTGACGCAGATGCTGCTGCGCGCCTCGAACGGGGTTGGCTATACCAACTACCCCGACAACGTGGTGCAGGCCTTCGTGGCGCGCGCGGCCGAGACCGGGGTCGATGTGTTCCGGGTGTTCGACAGTCTGAACTGGGTCGAAAACATGCGCGTGGCGATGGACGCGGTGATCGAGACCGGGCGGATTTGCGAGGGCACGATCTGCTACACCGGCGATCTGCTGGACCCGGCGCAGCACAAATACACGGTACGCTATTACGTCAAGATGGCGCGCGAGTTGGAGGCTTCGGGCGCGCATATTCTGGGCGTCAAGGACATGGCGGGCGTGCTCAAGGCCCCGGCGGCGCGGGTGTTGTTCAGCGCGCTCAAGGACGCGGTGGACCTGCCGATCCATTTCCACACGCATGACACCTCGGGGGCGGCGATCAGCACGATTTTGGCGGCCTCGGATGCCGGGGTGGATGCCGTGGATGCGGCGATGGATGCGCTGAGCGGCAACACCAGTCAGCCGACGCTGGGCTCGGTCGTCGAGGCGCTGCGCCACACCGAGCGCGACACCGGGCTGGACATGGGCGCGGTCCGGCAGATTTCCGACTATTGGGAGCAGGTGCGCGCGCATTACATGGCCTTCGAGACCGGGCAACAAGCCCCCAGTTCCGAGGTCTATCTGCACGAGATGCCGGGCGGGCAATTCACCAACCTCAAGGCACAAGCCCGCAGTCTGGGGCTGGAGGAACGCTGGCACGAGGTGGCGCAGGCCTATGCCGACGCCAACCAGATTTTCGGGGATATCGTCAAGGTGACGCCCTCGTCCAAAGTGGTCGGAGACATGGCGCTGATGATGGTCACGCAGGGTCTGAGCCGCGCCGATGTCGAGGATCCGGACAAGGATATGTCGTTCCCGGAATTGGTGGTCGATATGCTCAAGGGCAATCTGGGACAACCCGAGGGGGGTTGGCCCGCCGGGATCAGCGCCAAGGTGCTCAAGGGAGAGGCGCCGTCGGTCGAGCGCCCGGGCAAAAACCTGAAACCGGTTGATCTGGAGGCCACGCGGGCCGAAGTCTCGGGGTTGCTGGATGGGTACTCGATCGATGACGAGGACCTGAACGGCTATCTGATGTATCCCAAGGTGTTCCTCGATTACATGGGGCGTCATCGTCAATACGGGCCGGTGCGCACCCTGCCGACGTGGAATTTCTTTTACGGGATGGAGGAAGGCGAGGAGGTCTCGGCCGAGATCGACCCCGGCAAGACGCTGGAAATCCGCCTGATCACGACGGGCGACACGCAGGATGATGGTGACGTCAAAGTGTTCTTTGAACTCAACGGCCAGCCGCGCACGATCCGGGTGCCGAATTGCAAGGTCAAGGCCAGCGTCGCCGCGCGGCCCAAGGCCGACATGAACAACCCCGACCATATCGGCGCGCCGATGCCGGGGTCCGTGGCCTCGATTGCGGTCAGCGTCGGAAAGAAGGTGAAGGCCGGAGATCTGCTGTTGACCATCGAGGCGATGAAGATGGAAACCGGCCTGCACGCCGACCGCACGGCGGTGATCAAGGCGGTGCATGTGCAACCGGGCGCGCAGATTGACGCCAAGGACCTGCTGATAGAGTTGGAATAGCCACCAAGTCCGCAGACGACAGCCGCCGGCGGCATCGGCGGGTTTTTTTTGAGTATTTACAGCAAGATGAAGCCTGAAGGGCGGTGGGCGAGCTCCGGTTGTTGCGCGCTCAGCGCCGTTTCACGAATTCCGTCAGGATCACGATGCGCTGCCCTTCGACGCGGCCCTCGATGTGGCTGGCATTGTCGGCCACCAAGGAAATGCCCCGCACCACCGTGCCGCGCTTGGCGGTGAAGCCGCCGCCCTTGACCGGCAGATCCTTGATCAGAACCACCGAATCGCCCATCGCCAACAGCACACCGTTCGAATCACGGTGCTCCAGCGCGGCGGGGGTATCGGCCCAGACCTGCGCCTCATCCGACAGAATCATCGTCTCGCGCAGGTCGGCCGCCCACGGGTCTGCCAAGGTCCCCAGCGTGCGCCAGACCGCGTATTGCACCGCCGGTTCCGCCGACCAGGCCGCCCCTTGCAAGCACTGCCAATGGCCTTGCGCGCGCGCGTCGGCCTCGCCCCGGCAGACCGGGCACAGCAGAACGGGGTCGGCGGGGGGCTGCGCATGGGCGGTCAGACCCTCGGCGGCACCGCAGAATTCGCAGACGCCCGCGGCGCGGGCAAGCAGATCAGTGTTGGGCATGGCATCCTCGGGGTCACAGACAGCGTTTGCCATAGGCCGGAGCGCCATGAAACGCAACACAGGCAAAACAAAACCGCCCTTTCGACGCATCGAAAGGGCGGCCCGAGGTATCGGAACTTGCAGCGTTGCAGACTTATGCTGGCAACTGGCCTGCTTCTTTGGCAGCCGCGATTTCGTCGGCGTCCAGAGCACCGCTCTGATCGGCGTCAGCCGCGTCAAAGTCAGCCTGGCTCAGGTCTGGGTAAGACACCAGCAGTTCCTCATAGGAATAGACCCCATCGGCATTCGCGTCGGTCAGCGCGGTCTCTGCATAAACAGGAAGCGCTGCGAAAGCGGTTGCGGCAGCAAGGGTCAGGACGAGTTTGTTCATTTCAGTCTCCAAAAAGACAAGTTACGGTCACAACGACCGCAGTCGAAGCCACCTCTGGCTTCGCGGCGGTAAGTGCGCCAAATCATGGCGCTTTTCCAGAGGAAAAATGCGTTGGAACCCCGCGTCTCACAACGCCGTGATCGTTGTGGGTTCGGGTCTTTGCGCCGCTGCGTTTTCAGCGCAGGTCACCCGCCCTGCAGGTGATAAAAATCAGAGGACGGCATTTTTCCCCCTTGCAGGCAGGGCGACCTTGGCCTAATCACCCCTCACGGAGTGCGGGCGTAGCTCAGGGGTAGAGCATAACCTTGCCAAGGTTAGGGTCGTGAGTTCGAATCTCATCGCCCGCTCCAATAAAAGCAGACGGCCTTCGGGCCGTCTTTTTTATGGCCCGCAATGCCGCTCTGAAGGCCCGGAGATCCCCAATGACAAGCGGCGGAATCGTGGCCCTGCGCCGCTGGATGACCCGGAAAAACTGCGCGACGGACTCTTGCAGCCGCCCGCGTCAGATGTTAGGTCGCGACCATAGAGCGGGCGTAGCTCAGGGGTAGAGCATAACCTTGCCAAGGTTAGGGTCGTGAGTTCGAATCTCATCGCCCGCTCCAAGTCACCACACCCCGGGGTGACACAGACAAAGGCCGCCTTCGGGCGGCCTTTCTGCGTTGCAAGCGGCGCGCGGCAAGGGCGCGGATCTATCCGCGCAGGGCAAGAAAAAACCGGGCAAGATGCCCGGTTGGTTGGTCGCCAGTCAATGGGATGCGGTCAATGGGATGCGGTCAATGGGATGCGGTCAATGGGATGCGGTCAATGCGTCCAGACCTGTTTGCGATTGGTCGCGAAATTCTCGGCATATCCGTTGGCACGAATAACCGCCGCGCGCACCTTGGGCTGCGAGACGTTATATTCCAGCATTTGCGCCTTGGCATAGGCTTCTGCCTTGGCCAGCGTCGAAAACCGCAGCTTGACCTGCGTTTGCGTGTCGCCTGATCCGGTCCACCCCATCAACGGATCCTGCACGCGGGACTCGCCCGGCGTGAATTCGAGCACCCATTGCTTGGTGCGAGCCGTGCCAGATTGCATGGCGTTGCGGGCGGGGCGATAGATACGGGCGCGCATGGCAAACCTCCGATAAGCGTGGGGCTTTATCCCCAATACCCGACGCGCTGACAAGCGCAAAGCGCCGCGCCGCTATCAGATCACGTTGCGAAACCGTCCGTGGCACATCGTCACAGTGAATGACAGCTTGCTCTTGAACAAGAACAAAATAGGCACAATTGTAGAGGCACGCGCGCGCCCTGCGTTTCCCGGAGAGTTTGATGCACAACAACCGCCCCGACGTTCTGTCCGAGATGCCGATGATGCAAACCCCTGAGCGCAAGAAAAGCTTGAGGGGGGCAAGGCGTTTGTGTTGCACACGCCCTTCCAGCCGGCAGGCGATCAACCCAAGGCGATCGAGGAATTGGTCAAAGGCTTGAAGGACGGCGAGCACAATCAGGTTCTGCTGGGCGCAACGGGCACCGGCAAGACCTTCACGATGGCCAAGATCATCGAACACACCCAGCGCCCGGCGATCATCCTGGCCCCGAACAAGACCCTCGCCGCCCAGCTTTATGGCGAGTTCAAGGGGTTTTTCCCCGAGAACGCCGTCGAATATTTCGTGTCCTATTACGACTATTACCAGCCCGAAGCCTATGTCGCGCGCTCGGACACCTATATCGAGAAGGAAAGCCAGATAAACGAGGCCATCGACCGGATGCGCCACTCGGCTACGCGCGCGCTTCTGGAGCGCGATGACGTGATCATCGTCGCCTCGGTCAGTTGCATTTACGGCATCGGCAGCGTCGAGACTTACTCCGCCATGGCACAGGATCTGGTGGTGGGTGATCTCTATGATCAACGCAAGATCATCGCCGAATTGGTCGCGCAACAATACCGCCGCAACGACGCCGCCTTCACCCGCGGCGCGTTTCGCGTGCGCGGCGACGTGGTCGAGGTCTGGCCCGCACACCTGGATGACCGCGCCTGGCGATTGTCGTTTTTTGGAGAGGAATTGGAGGCAATTACCGAATTCGACCCGCTCACAGGTCGGAAAACTGACAGTTTTGACAAAATCCGCATCTACGCGAACAGCCATTATGTGACCCCGCGTCCGACCATGCAGCAGGCCATCAAAGGCATCAAGGAAGAGCTGTTTTTGACATTGAAACGGATGAATGCCGAGGGCAAATTGCTGGAGGCCCAGCGACTGGAGCAGCGCTGCAATTTCGACCTTGAGATGCTGGAAGCCACCGGCGTGTGCAACGGGATCGAGAATTACTCGCGCTATCTGACCGGGCGCGCGCCGGGTGAGCCGCCGCCCACCCTGTTCGAGTTCATCCCCGACAACGCGATTGTCTTTGCCGACGAAAGCCACGTCAGTGTGCCGCAAATCGGCGGCATGTACAAGGGCGACTTTCGGCGCAAATCGGTGCTGGCGGAATACGGGTTCCGGCTGCCGTCCTGCATGGACAACCGCCCGCTCAAATTCGAGGAATGGGATGCGATGCGCCCGCAATCCGTGTTCGTGTCCGCCACCCCCTCGGCCTGGGAACTCGAGCAGGCGGGCGGTGTCTTTGCCGAGCAGATCATCCGCCCGACCGGCCTTCTGGACCCCAAGATCGAGATCCGCCCGGTCAGTATGCAGGTTGATGACCTGCTCGATGAAATCCGCCGCGTCGCGCAGGACGGGATGCGCGTTCTGGTCACCACCCTGACCAAGCGCATGGCCGAGGATCTGACCGAATATCTGCATGAACAGGGCATCCGCGTGCGCTACATGCACTCGGATATCGACACCATCGAGCGCATTGAAATCCTGCGGGACCTGCGCCTCGGCGCGTTTGACGTGCTGATCGGCATCAACCTGTTGCGCGAGGGGTTGGACATTCCGGAATGTGGATTGGTCGCGATTCTGGATGCCGACAAGGAAGGCTTCCTGCGCTCGGAAACGTCCTTGGTGCAGACCATCGGCCGCGCCGCGCGCAACGCCGAGGGCCGGGTGATCATGTATGCCGACAAGATCACCGGGTCGATGCAGCGCGCGATCAATGAGACCGAGCGCCGCCGGGCAAAGCAATTGGCCTATAACATCAAACACGGGATCACGCCGACGACCGTGAAGAAAAACGTCGAGGATATCCTTGCGGGACTCTGGCAGGGCGATACGGATCAAAGCCGTGTAACCGCGACACTTGACGCCCCCATGATTGGCGCCAACCTCGCCGCGCATCTTGAGGCCTTGCGAACCGAAATGCGCAAAGCCGCCGAGAACCTGGAATTCGAGGAAGCCGCGCGCTTGCGTGATGAGGTCAAGCGTCTGGAAGCGGTCGAGTTGGCCATCGCGGACGATCCTCTGGCACGTCAATCCGCCGTAGAAAACGCGGTGGGTGAGGCCGTCAAATCGCGAGGCCGTTCAACGGGTGGTAAGGCAGGGTCACCAGCCCGCAAGAGCAGTAAGCGATAAGATATTGATTGGTAATTACTTTGTTCTTGACGCTATTGTATGACATTAAATGCCAGACATTATTTTCAGCCAACAGCCCGGCAATGGGCTGAATATCATACATTATGGCAAACCCCGGGCTTTGGTGGCCGCGCGACATCGGAAATACAATGCTTGCCTTGAGCGAAAACGGCCCGCGGGTCGCGGTGGTTCTGGGGGCCGCGGTTTGGCCTGATGGGCGCCCTTCACCGACACTCCAAAGACGCGCGCAGCATGCCATTGCCTTGTACAAAGCTGGCGCGGTCGACCTGATTCTGGCCTGTGGCGGCATCGGCAAACACCCACCCAGCGAAGCCGACGTGGTCCTTGAAATCTGCCGCGACGCCGGGATCCCGCCTACATCACTGGTGTCGGAGTCCCGGTCAACCACGACGCGCGAAAATCTCGAAAATGCGGTGTCGATCTTGAAGGATCTCAAGCCCTCAGCCGTGGTGATTGTATCCGACCCCTATCACAAACCACGCGCCCGGCTGATCGCCTGGCAGGTGGGATTGCCGGCTGACGTCTCAACGCCGCGGGCCACGGCGGTCGGCCCACGGCAATGGCTGAAGCACAGCGGACGCGAGGCGTTTGCCGTGATCGCGACGCTGCTGCGTATTCGTTAACGCCAGATCTGCATGTTCACACTGGTGATCTGCTGACCATTCCAGCCATAGATATCCAGTTGCACCCATGTCCCGCCCTGCACGATCAGATCGCGCTGATAGGGCGTGAAGGCAATGCGGGCCACGGCGCGCTCCAACGAGGCGCGGGCGTTGGCGTTGGCGAACCACGGATCCCCGCCATCCCCCGAATCGCGCCGGTTGAAACGGTGAAAATTGGCGCGGTCCTGCCGGATGATTTGCGACGGCTCCCACAACCGCACGCCGCGCGAGTTGTTCAGATCCTGCGGGCCGATCCATGCGGAATACGACCCCAGAAACGACTGCGCGCTGAGCGGCGCCGCGGCCACCATGAATGCAAGCCCAATGGCTAAAAGTTTACGCATTTAGACACCTCCTTGTTTATCAGGTTTTAACGTTCAGCGGATGAGATGGACCGCGCAGGGCGCATGGCGTGCGACCCAAGACGCCGTCGACCCCAAACAGCCCCGGATCGGAGCGATGTGATGCCATAACGATACAATCTGCCCCTTCGGCGTTCGCCCAATCGAGGATTGCGCGGCCTGCGTCGCCCTCGACGACTTCAACGCCGGCGCCGGGCAAATCCGCCGATTGCGCGCTCAGATCGGCCTTGATGGCGGCGATCAGCTCTTCTCGCCAGCCTTCGGGCATGTAGCTGATGGCGAAAAAGGGCACAGGATCCATGACGTGAAGCAGGGTGATACGGCCACCCGCCGCTTGCAGCGCCCTGGCTGTGGCCAATTCGCGCTTGGTGTCGAAACCCGGTTCATAGGCGACGGGAACGAGGATGTTGTGATACATAGAAGCCTCCCTTTCTTCACGCCGAGAATAGCACGGCATGGTGATGGTAACCTTGATACAAGTCAGTGGCCGGACGCGTGCCCGCGGTTTCAGACTCGGCGGCTTGCCCCGGACGAAAAAAGGCCCCGACGCCGCGGGGCCTGACCTTGGATTTTAGCGGCTTGCGCCTTAATTTCGGGGCTCGGTGACGGTCAGACCCAGCATTCGCCAGACCTGCATGCCGCCTCGGTAGTACGAAATCCGGTCGGCCGGATATCCGGCTTCGATGATCCGGCGGATCGCCGTTGGCGATTGGCCGCACCACGGGCCGTTGCAAAACAGCAAGACCGGACGCGCCTCATCGCAGATGAACCCGTCGAAATCGAGCTCGCAGCCAACCTCGGTCAACCGGTCGGCCATTTGCGTGTAGGGGATGTGCACCGCACCCGGGATCGTGCCGCCGCGATAATCGGACTCGACGCGGCTATCGACAACGATCGTGTTCGGGTCCTGAAGCGCGGCCAGAACCTCCAGTTCGCCAACCGTGGTAACGCCCTCGGCGGGGGTCATCGGCTGAATGCAAAAGATCGGACACGGCCGCGAGGTACGCGCCCATTCACCCGAAACGACGTTGTCATTGTCTTGAATGCGGCTGATCTCGGCGGTTCCGGTATCCGTGACAACGGTCACCGAGGCGACATCGGCGGTGATATTCACTGGCTCGGCAAAGGCGGTAGTCGTCAAAACGGGCGCGACAAAGGCAAAGAGCGCCGAGGCGAGGGTTAAGCGGGCCATGATAAACTCCTGTCAGGGGACGAAAATTGACGGCAGATCGCACCCCCCATGACATAGGGACCGCCCCCACATGTCAACCATGCGCTTTGCGACGATCCGAAGGCGCCGAAGGACATGCCGCCATTGCACCTGCCGGTAGGGTTCGGCTATAACACGGGCAACAAAATCTTGTGGATTGCGCCAGTGAGGCCCCCGGTGAACAGCCTATGACCGACGAGACCGATACCCCGATTGAACCCAGCGACATGAAACCCAGCCAACCGGTGGTTTCAATCGTTGACGAGATGCGCACGGCCTACCTCGATTACGCGATGAGCGTGATCGTCAGCCGCGCGATTCCGGACCTGCGGGACGGGTTGAAACCGGTGCACCGGCGCATTCTTTATGCGATGCACGAGACCAACAACACGCATGACAAATCCTATCGCAAATCGGCGCGTCCGGTCGGCGATGTGATGGGCAAATTCCACCCGCATGGCGACAGCGCGATCTATGACGCACTGGTGCGGATGGCACAGCCGTTCTCGATGTCGCTCAAGCTGTTGGATGGTCAGGGCAATTTCGGCTCGATGGACGGCGATAATGCGGCGGCGATGCGCTATACCGAAGTGCGCATGGACAAGCCGGCCAACTTTTTGCTGGCGGATATCGACAAGGACACCGTTGATTTTCAGGACAATTACGACGGCAAAGACCGCGAACCCACGGTTCTGCCGGCGCGTTTCCCGAATATGCTGGTCAATGGGGCGGGTGGCATCGCGGTGGGTATGGCCACCAATATTCCGCCGCACAATCTGGGCGAAGTGATCGACGCCACCAAGGCGCTGATCGAAAACCCCGATCTGACCTCAGAACAGTTGATGCACTTTATTCCGGCCCCGGATTTTCCGACCGGCGGGCAGATCATGGGGCGGGCGGGCGCGCGCAAAGCCTATCTTGAGGGGCGTGGCTCGGTGATCATCCGGGCGAAAACCCATGTCGAGGAGCTGCGCAAGGACCGTTTCGCCATCATCATTGATGAAATCCCGTATCAGGTGAACAAATCCACCATGGTGGAGAAAATCGCCGAGGCGGTGCGCGACAAGCGTATCGAGGGGATCAGCCATGTTGCCGACGAATCCGACCGGATCGGCGTGCGCGTGGTCATCGAGCTCAAGCGCGATGCCACGCCCGAGGTGGTGCTGAACCAGTTGTTCCGCTTCACGCCGATGCAGGTCTATTTCGGCTGCAACATGCTGGCGCTGAACGGCGGACGGCCTGAACAGTTGATGCTGCGCGACTTTCTGACCAATTTCATTGCCTTCCGCGAAGAGGTCGTGACCCGGCGCACCGCGTTCGAGTTGAACAAGGCCCGCGAGCGCAGCCATGTCCTGTGTGGTTTGGCCGTGGCCGTGTCGAATGTCGATGAAGTCGTGGCGACCATTCGCAGCTCCAGCGACCCGGCCGACGCCCGCGAAAAACTGATCACCCGGCGCTGGCCCGCGGCGGATATCGCAGCTTATATTCGCCTGATCGACGACCCCAGCCACACGCTGAACGACGACGGCACCTATAACCTGTCCGAAATCCAGGCCCGCGCCATTCTGGAACTGCGTCTGCAACGGCTGACGGCTCTGGGCGTCAAGGAAGTCACCGACGAGCTGGAAGAACTGGCGGGCAAGATCAAGGATTACCTTGATATTCTGCGTTCGCGCACCCGCATCATGGCGATCATCACCGACGAGCTGGACGAAGTGCGCACCGCTTTCGCCGTCCCCCGCCGCACCGAGATCATCGACTGGGCCGGTGACATGGACGACGAGGATCTGATCGAGCGCGAGGATATGGTCGTGACGATCACCTCGGGCGGCTATATCAAGCGCACGCCTTTGGCCGATTTCCGGGCACAGAACCGGGGCGGCAAGGGCCTGTCGTCGATGTCGACCAAAGAAGATGACGTCGTCACCACATTGTTCGTCGCGAACACGCACACGCATCTGTTGTTCTTCACCACCGATGGCATGGTTTACAAACTCAAATGCTGGCGCTTGCCGCTGGCCGGGCGCAACGCACGCGGCAAAGCGATGGTGAATATCCTGCCAATCCCGACCGGCGTGTCGATCGCCGCCCTGATGCCGGTCGATGCGCCCGAGGAAGAATGGGACGATCTGCAGATCGTCTTTGCCACCTCGGCCGGGGATGTGCGCCGCAACGCCTTGTCGGACTTCACGAATGTCATGCGCAACGGCAAGATCGCGATGAAATTGCCCGAGGGCGTCGAATTGGTGAATGCCCGGATCGCCGACGCCAATGACGACGTCATGCTGTTGACCGCGCAAGGCCGCGCGATTCGCTTCCCGTCCACCGATGTCCGGGTCTTCAAGGGCCGTGATTCGACCGGCGTGCGCGGCATTCGACTGGGCAAGGCAGATCGCGTCGTGTCGATGGCCGTGATCCGCCACTTCACCGCGGACCCACAAGACCGCGCCGCGTATCTCAAGCAACGCCGCCTGTTGGCCGGGTCGGTTGACGAGGTCGAGGTGGACACCGACGAGGACGACACCGTCGAGGCCGGGTATCTCAGCGCCGAACGCTATGCACAGATGGCCGCCGCCGAGGATCTGATCCTGACGATCACCTCGGGCGGCGCGGGCAAATTGTCGTCCTCGCATGATTACCCGGTGCGCGGGCGTGGTGGCCAGGGCGTCATGGCAATGGACCGGGCGATGCGCGGCGGCGATCTGATTGCCTCTTTCCCGGTCGTCGAGGGGGATCAGATCATGCTGGCCACCTCGACCGGCCAGTCGATCCGCGTGCCGGTTGATCAAATCAGCTTCCGGTCGCGCTCGGCGGGCGGCGTGCGGGTGTTCAACACCGGCAAGGGTGAGGTTGTCGTGTCGGTGGCGCGCGTGGCCGAATCCGAGGCCGACGACGTCGCGGACAAGGCCGCAGACGCAGAGGCCGCGAACAACACCGCCGTGATCGACACCGCGCCAGAATAATCCCGGCGCCGATCACAGGTTTATCGGGGCGGTCAGCGGCCGCCCCTTTTCTTTGGCGCCGCCCATCGCTACATCATCCCCATGACACACACACTTCATATCGTCGGCGGCGGCATGGCCGGATCCGAGGCCGCATGGCAAGCCGCACAGGCGGGCGTCCGCGTCGTGTTGCACGAAATGCGACCCAAAATCGGCACATTCGCGCATCAAACCGGCAATTACGCCGAGATGGTCTGCTCCAATTCCTTCCGCTCGGATGATGACGAGCAAAATGCCGTCGGCCTCCTGCATTGGGAAATGCGCGCCGCCGATGGCTTGCTCATCGCCATGGCCGATGCGCATTCCCTGCCCGCCGGCGGGGCCCTCGCCGTGGACCGCGACGCGTTTTCCGAGGCCGTAACCGCCCGCTTGCGCGCCCATCCGCTGATCAGCTTCGAGGAGGACGAGATCACGCAACTGCCCCGGGATGGGCACTGGATTTTCGCCACCGGACCGCTGACCTCGGACGCGCTGGCACAGGCGATCCGTGCGGAAACCGGCACCGAAGCGCTGGCTTTTTTCGACGCCATCGCGCCGATCGTGCATTTCGACACGATTGACCAATCCAAAGCCTGGTTCCAGTCGCGCTATGACAAAGGCGACACCGAGGCCGAGCGCAAAGCCTATCTGAACTGCGCGATGGACCGCGACCAATACGAGGCGTTCATCGACGCCATTCTTGCCGCGCCCAAAGCCGAATTCCACGAGGGCGAAACCGCGGGCTATTTCGACGGCTGTCTGCCCATTGAAGTGATGGCCGAACGCGGTCGCGAGACGTTGCGCTTTGGCCCGATGAAGCCGATTGGCCTGACCAATCCGCACAATCCCGACCAGAAAGCCCATGCTGTCGTGCAGTTGCGCCGCGACAATGCGTTGGGAACCCTGTTCAACATCGTCGGTTTTCAGACCAAGATGAAACACGGTGCCCAAACCGAGGTTTTCCGCATGATCCCCGGGCTTGAAAATGCCGGGTTCGCGCGTTTGGGGGGCATTCATCGCAACACATTCCTGAATTCCCCGACCTTGCTTGACACGCAGATGCGATTGAAATCGCAGCCGAATTTGCGATTTGCCGGGCAGATCACCGGGGTCGAGGGCTATGTCGAATCCGCAGCGATGGGGTTGGTTGCCGGGCGGTTGGCGGCGGCGGAAATCCTTGGCAGGCCGCTCTGTGCACCGCCACGCGAAACCGCAATGGGCGCGTTGATCGCGCATATCACGGGCGACGCTGACGCCAAAACCTTTCAGCCGATGAACGTCAATTTCGGACTTTTCCCGCCGATTGACGCCAAAGGCGGGCGGCGTGGCCGCAAGGACCGCTACAAAGCCTATACCGACCGCGCCAAGCAGGACTTCACCGCGTGGCTGGGCTGATCACCCGTTTTGCCCCCTCGCCCACCGGCCCGCTGCATCTGGGTCATGCCTTCTCGGCCCTGACGGCTTATGATCTTGCCCGGTCGCAGAATGGCCAGTTCTTGCTGCGCATCGAGGACATCGACACACCGCGCTGTCGCCCGGCCTTCGAGGCGCAGATCTACGACGACTTGCACTGGCTTGGCCTGGACTGGCCCCTCCCCGTGATGCGCCAGAGCGAACGGCGCGCCGCCTATGCGTCCGCCTTGGCGCAGTTGAACGCGCTGGGTGTCACCTATGGCTGCACCTGTACGCGCGGCGATATTCGCGCCGCCTTGTCCGCGCCGCAGGAAGGCACCGCGCCGACCGGTCCTGACGGACCGATTTACCCCGGCACTTGCCGCCATCAACAGCGCGACCCCGAGGGTGCCGCAATTCGCCTGAACATGGCCCGCGCAACCGCCTTGATCGGCAGCGTGACCTTTGTCGAAACCGGCCCGCTCCACACCGGTTCGCACATCTATACACCCGAATGGTTAACAACTCATGTGGGCGATGTCGTTCTCGCGCGGCGCGATATCGGAACCTCGTATCATCTGGCGGTAAGTGTCGATGACGCCGCACAAGACATCTCGCTGGTTGTGCGCGGCGTCGATTTGTTCGAGGCCACCGCAATTCATACGGTCTTGCAGCGCCTTCTGGATTTGCCAACACCCGAATATCATCATCATCGCTTGATCCGCGATACGCAGGGCAAACGGCTCGCGAAACGCGATGCGGCCCGCGCCTTGTCCTTGTATCGCGACGACGGGCTGACGCCCGAAGCGCTGCGCGAATCCCTGGCGCTCTGAGGCCGGTCCGGGCTTAACTCTGCTCCGGTGCCATCAACTCGACCACCTCCCCCGCCCGGACTGCGGTGTAAAAGCACGACCTGCGGTTGGTATGGCAGGCAGGCCCGGTCTGATCGACCACAACCAACACGCAGTCGCGGTCACAATCATACCGAAAATCCACCAGAATCTGACTGTGGCCCGAACTCTCGCCCTTGACCCAAAACGCGTGCCGCGAGCGCGACCAATAGGTGACCCGGCCGGTTTCAAGGCTGCGGGCAACAGATTCGGCGTTCATCCACGCCATCATCAACACCTCGCCAGACGCCCTGTCCTGGGCAATTGCGGGGATCAAACCGTCCTCGTTATAGCGGAGGGATTGCGGATCGAACGACATGAGCTATATCCTTTGTCAGTCAAGGAGCGTCTGAAGTGTCCGATACTGCCGATCTGATCAAGCTATATTCCACGCGAATCCTTGCCTTGGCGGCGGATATTCCGCATCTGGGTCGCCTGGAGAGCCCGCAAGCAACGGTGAAAAAGCGCTCGCCGTTGTGCGGATCAACCGTCACGGTCGATCTGGACATGGTTGACGGCAAGGTCACACGGTTTGCACAAGACGTAAAAGCCTGTGCCTTGGGGCAAGCGGCAGCGGCAATTCTGGGCCAATCCGTGTTGGGCCGCACCACGGCAGAACTCGAGCGCGCGGCCGCGCAACTGGCGGCGATGCTGAAATCCGACGGTGACACACCCGACGCCCCCTTCGAGGGGTTTGAAACTCTCCTTCCGGCGCGCGATTTCAAAAATCGCCACGCCTCTGTTTTGTTGGCAATACAGGCGGCCGCCGAGGCGGCGCGACACGCTGAGACTTGATCACGAAACCCTGAATAACGCGTTAAAAAAAACCGCCGCATCCATGATGCGGCGGCAAGTGGCGTGTCTGGTATGGTCGGGATGCCGGGACAGTGGCAGCCCTCCAGACCGCAAGGCAGTGGGCAGAAACATTACAAACTGAAGAAAATCAAGTCATTAGCGGCAAGTGCAGCGCCGCATAGGCCAGCACGAAAAGTGCGAATGCCCCCAAGGCATCGGTGAACAGCACAACGCGATCATCGCGGGTTTTGGTCATGGAACGAAGGATCCGGCGCATGTCTTGACCTCCAAGGTTGTTAACCTTTTGTTCTCATATTTGTGAGAACTTTGCAAGAACATTTGCGAACATTCAGGGAAGAAACCGCTACCCCACATGAATCAGGCGAATCGCCTTGTCTTGCTCCATCAACCAAAGCAGTGTTTGCGCTGCCTGCCCTCGTGCTGATTTCAGGGTCGGGTCATCGGCCAAAAGCTTGCGCGCATCACTCTGTGCGATTTCCATCAACCCGGCCTGCCGCTCCAGATCCGCAAGCCGAAACCGAGGGAGGCCTGATTGCGCGGTGCCGATCACATCACCCGCGCCGCGTATTGCGAGATCCTCTTCGCTGATGCGAAAGCCGTCTTCGGTATCGCGCATCAGTTTGAGGCGGCGCGTCGCGGTTTCCCCCAAGGGAGGCTCAAAAAGAAGCAGACAGGTCGAGGCGTCGGAACCACGGCCCACGCGCCCGCGAAGCTGGTGTAACTGGGCCAGCCCGAAACTCTCGGCGCCTTCGATCACCATGATCGTTGCGTTGGGCACATTCACGCCGACCTCTATCACCGTCGTCGCGACCAGAACCCGGGTCTCGCCAGACACGAACCGGACCATCGCCGCGTCTTTTTCGGTGCTGGACAATTGACCATGCACCAGTCCGACCACCCCCTCACCGAGGATGGCGCGCAAATGGTCGAACCGCGATTGTGCCGCCGTCAGGTTGACGGTCTCGCTCTCCTCGACCAACGGACAAACCCAATAGGCCTGGCGTCCATCGCGAACCGCGTGCTGCAAATGCGCCACGACTTCGCCCATCCGCTCGATCGACGCCAGGGACGTGGCAATGGGCTTCCGGCCGGGAGGTTTTTCATCAAGCAACGACACATCCATATCGCCGTATTGCGAAAGCGCCAGACTGCGCGGGATCGGCGTCGCGGTCATGACCAGACTGTCCACCGTCGCCCCTTTCTCGCCCAGCGCCATGCGTTGCGCCACGCCAAACCGGTGCTGCTCGTCGATCACCGCCAAGCGCAGGTCCGCATAGGTGACATCGCGCTGGAATATGGCATGGGTGCCGAATCAGAACATCGGTGCGTCCCTGCGCGAGATCGCTCAGTTTGGCTTGGCGATCACGGCCTTTGTCGCGCCCGGTCAACAACGCGATCCTGATCCCTGCCGCCTCCGCCATCGGTGCAAGGCTCTCAAGGTGCTGTCGCGCCAGAATTTCCGTGGGTGCCATCAACGCACCTTGCCCACCGGCCTCGACCGCAGTCAGCAATGCGGCCATTGCGACCAGGGTTTTCCCCGAGCCCACATCACCTTGCAGCAAGCGGTTCATCTTGTGCGGAGCCGCCATATCCGCCACGATTTCACCTATCGCGCGCGTCTGCGCCCCGGTCGCGGCATAGGGCAATTGCGCCAGCACACGCTGAACGAGGTGCCCATCGCCGCGGGTTGCCGCCCCTGCCGAACGCCGACGCTCTGCGCGCGCCATCGCCAGGGTCAATTGATGCGCCATCAGCCCAATCATGGCCAAACGCTGGCGGGCGGGGTGTGCGGGCGAGCAGATCCTCGGCGGCAGACGGGTCATGCGCCTGAGAACCGCCTCTTTCCAACTTGGCCAGCCCTTCCTTTTTTTTCAGTTCGGGTATTATCTAACGCCCCCAGATTTGCGGGTGCACGCTGCCTCGATCTGCGCCAGCAGCTCGCGCAGGCGGTACTGCGGCACCTCTTGCTGCGCATCCACCGCCGCCGCAATGCGCGAGCGCACCTCTTCGGCCGCTCGGCCGTAGAGCACCAGCAAGTCCTCGACGCCGCGGCGGTCAAGTTCCTGCATGGCGTAGCGCGCCTGACGGCTGGCGCGGCGGATGGCGGCGGCTTGTTTCACCCTTCGATGCCCTTCACCGTGGCGACAGCCTTGCCGATGGCTTCCAGCACTTCCACGGTCAGGCCAAGGATCGAATCGTTTTCGTCGCGTTGATTCGCTGCGTCCTTGAACAAACCAAACTGCCACGGGTCGCCCGGATTGGCGCGCGCGGCAACCAACCTGAGAGGCTGGCTGTGGACCGTTTTGCCGACTTCGATTTCTACTTTCATGGCATCACTCCACCAGCACCCAGTCTTCGGCCAGCATGTCCGTCTGGCTGGCCAGCCACGGCACAAACTTGTTATCGGCGGTCTTCATGCCGATCCATGGCAACGCTGTCGCGCCAGCGCCCTCGTCGTCAAGGGTCAGCCGGTAAACCGGGTGGGACGTTCCCTGACGCGGAATATCGTGAATGCTCAACGTCAGACAGAGCCACATCCCCTTGCCATTCCACCCCGCGCGCGCCACGCGCTGGCCCGCCTTGAGCGCTTCAATGGCCAGGCCAAAAATCAGGCCGGAGCACTGCCGATAGGACCGCTGGAACACGTCGGCCGGTGACCAGCTCACATAACCCGCTCGGTCGGGCATGTTGGCCTTGCCGCCGTCCAAGTACTCCACCAGAAAACCGGGGTCGCTGCCGTCTTCGTCGGCGGGCAACTGCCATCCGCGATAGATGTTGTATTGCGCCCGGTCCATAGGGGTGGCGTTGATGACTTTCACGCCGATGAATTTCGTTGTCATGCTGTTTTGCTCCTGATTTAAGAGCGGCCTTTGCCGCCATTGCTGCCCGCAACGCCAATAGCCGTCGCGCTCTCGCCCTTGGGCGCATTCCCCGGCGTCACTTTCACGCGCCCACCGGCACCCTGCGCGGCCGGTGGATACGGGTCGCTCCGCGCGGCCTGCTCGATGCGCTTGGCGCGCACGTAGTCCGGGTCCAGGCCCATGTCCGCAAACACCATGTCGTCGGGCAGGCCCAGGCTCATGTACTTCAGGGCCAGATCGGCCACCTGGTTCGGCGTCTCGGTGCGGCGCTGGGCAAAGCGCAGGGTGAATTCGCCCACGTCGGGGTCAATGCCCTTGAACAGCAGGTGGATGCGGAAGGCCACCGTGTAGCTGGCGGCCATGGCGTCTTGCAGGCCGTCCACCTCGTCGTAATAGCTGCGCTTCAAGTCTTCAAGAATGTCGCGCGCCATGCCCTCGGTGTAGCCAAACAGGCCCTTTGGCGCGGGGCTCCCGGCGTAGAACGTGTCGAGCAGGTGCACCACGTCGCCAATGTCGCCAAGCGTGGCGTCGCCCTGCACAGCGGAGACACTGCCTTTTTTGTTCAGGTAGTAGTCGGTGGTGATCTCGCCGCGCTCGCCCTCGACCTGCTTGCGGTACGTCTCCAGCTCTGCGCCATCCGCACCCTCCAGCACGTGGGCCATGCGCAGCGGGGCCCGCATGCGCCGGCGCAGTACCAGGTCTTCCTCGGTCATCACCAGTTTTTGCCAGACGTGGGCGCATGAGTCGAGGAACGGGCGCCCCATGCTGCCCAGGTCGTCGAAGTTGTCGGGGTCGAGCCGCGCCACGCTCATT
>JAUCDD010000028.1:0-6083 GCA_034675505.1 Melaminivora sp.
GCCCTTCGGGCTCAGACAGTCCTCGCCTCTTCACGAATGCCCCGCACGCATCCTGGAACCTTGGTCAAGACGCTGAGAAAGAACAAGGACCTGGCCTGGCCGGAAGAACGAACTCGGCGAGCCGGGGATGTGTGTCGGGTGTTCCTGAAGAAGGCGAGGGCTGGCTGAGCCGAGCGGAGCGATGGCGAGTTCCCGCAGCCTTCGGCGGAAGGGGGAACACCGGCGCATCAGCAGGCGCGAAGCACATCAAACAATCAGCAAGCGAATTAAGAAAGTCTGAAGGAATAAAAACCATGTACGGCCTCGAACACCTCCCAAATCGACAATGGCCTGCTGCGCTTCCTGACCTGCGGCAGCGTAAACGACGGCAAAAGCACCTTGATTGGCCGCCTGCTCTTCGACAGCAAGACCATCCTTGCCGACACCCTCAACGCCATGGAAAAAACCTCGGCCCGGCGCGGCATGGCGGAGGTCAACCTGTCGCTGCTCACCGACGGCCTGCAGGCCGAGCGCGAACAAGGCATCACCATCGACGTCGCCTACCGCTACTTCACCACCGGCCGGCGCAAGTACATCATCGCCGACGCCCCCGGCCACGACCAGTACACCCGCAACATGGTCACCGCGGCCTCCACCGCCAGCCTCGCCATCATCCTCGTCAACACGCGCAAGGGCATCCTCACCCAGACCCGCCGCCACTCCTACCTCGCCAGCCTGGTCGGCATTCCCCACCTGCTGGTCGCAGTCCAACAGATGGACCTGGTCGGCTATAGAGCCAGGCGGTGTTCGAGCGCATCAAGGCCGAATACCTCACCTTCGCCACCCAGCTTCGCATCAAGGACGTGCGCTTCATCCCCATCTCCGCATTGGCCGGCGACCTGGTGGTCGACCGCGGCGAGCACCTGCCCTGGTACGAGGGCCCGACCCTGCTCGACATCCTCGAGAACGCCCCCGCCGCCCACACCGAGCAGGCCGAAGACTCCGCTTTCCGGTGCAATACATCTGGCACCCGCGAGACTCGGCCAACCCCGAGTTGCACGACTACCGCGGTTTCATGGGGCGGGTGGAGTCGGGCGCAATCGCCATAGGCAACGCCATCACCGTACTGCCCTCAGGTGCGCGCAGCCCGCATCCAAGAAAATCGAACTGGGCAGCCAGTCGCTGCCGCGCGCCATCCACGAGCAGTCGGTGACCCTGCTGCTGGAAGACGAAATCGACATCTCGCGCGGCGACCTCATCGTCAAGTCGGCCGAAGCGCCCGTGCCCATATGAAGCGCATCGACGCCACCCTGTGCTGGCTGTCCGAGACCCCCTTGAGCCCGGCGCGCACCTACCTCGTCCGCCCACACCACCCGTGAGGTCGAGGCCAAGTTCGCGAAGATCGACTACCCGCCTCGACGTAAACGCGCTGGAGCGGGAAGGCTGCCGATGGCCTGGCCATGAACGACATCGCCCGCGTCACGCTGAAGCTCGCACAACCGATCGTCGCCGACTCGTATCGTAGCAATCGCGCTACCGGCGCCTTCATAATCATTGACGAGAGCAGCAACAACACCGTGGGCGCGGGCATGATAGCCTGAGTTCCCGCCGCCGGCGAGACAGCGCGATCGAGAACTGCATCACGCGGGCAGCAAAGGCGCCCATCAGGGACCTTTACTACTGCTTTCAATTATCGGATGATGCGAAACGCAACTATGTTTTTGTCATTTTTAGCGCCACTGACCGCCGCTCACCGACAGCCCTGACGACGAGCCAGGAGGTAGATGAAGCGCAAGGTCGCGGCCTCGAGCCTGAAGGAAGGGAACAATGGCCGGCGACGATCGTGGTCGCCCTTGCGGCCATCCTGCTGTCCGGATGTGCAGCCACCCACGTGGCCATCAGCAAGCGCGATCTGGACGTGCAGACCAAGATGTCGGATACGGTGTTTCTCGACCCGGTAGGCGCGGACAGGAAAACCGTCTTCGTCCAGATCCGCAACACCTCCGACAAGCCTGAACTCTAGGTCCACGATGAAATCGTCGCTGCGCTGGGGGCCAAGGGTTATAAGGTGCTGCAGGACCCGGACGCCGCGCGTTGCGTCCTGCAGGCCAACATCCTTCAGGTCGGCAAGGCCGCGCCGAGCGCCATCGAGGCCGCCATGCAGCAGGGCTACGGTGTATCCGCGGTCGGCGGACTCGTCCTCGGTTCTGGTGTTGCCTATGCCACAGGCAGCGGCGGACGTGGAATTGCAGCCGCAGGCCTGATCGGCGCCATCGCCGAAACCGTCGCCGGAGCGGCGGTGAAAGACGTCTATTTTTCCATGATCACCGACCTGCAACTCAAGGAACGCATGCGCGGCAAGGGCAAGGCCAGCGTCAGCAGCAGGCACGACCTGCGCCAGGGCAACAGTGGCAGCGCCCAGGTTGCGTACGACGAAGAGTCCGAATACAAGTCCTATCAGACGCGTATCGGCTCCACCGCCAACAAGGTGAACCTCGAGTTGAAGAGGCGCTCCCGGAACTGAATAAAGGCCTCATCACCTCGATTTCCGGCCTGTTCTGACCCGCTGCGCGCGTACCAGCGCGCGCTTTGCCATTTGCAGCGGCGCTGCCGATAATGTCGGTCGCGCCGCTCTTGGTCCACGCCGTGTCAGTCCGCACCCCCCTCCCCCAAGGATTCTGTCCCTCGCACCCGCGTCAACAAATGGTTGTGGGCAGCGCGTTTCTTCAAACATCGCAGCGCCGCCACCGAGGCGATAGACGGCGGCAAGGTCAAGCTCGACGGCCTTGCGACCAAACCTTCACGCGAGATCAAACCTGGTGACCGCGTCAACATCACCATTGGCGAAGACACGCGCACGGTGATGGTATGCGCCATCGCCGACAAGCGGGGCACAGCGACCGTGGCGCAAACACTCTACGAAGAGACCGCGGAGAGCATGGAGGCACGCGAGCGCGCCCGTGGGTTGCGCAGAGTTTGCCGCCACCCCGGGCGCTGGTCTGCGTGGCCGCCCCCCCAAGCGCGACCGCCGCCGCATCGACCGCTTCGGCGGGTTCTCAGCACTACCGTGCCTGCGCAAAGCGGGCCGGGTCCAGACCCTTGCGTGGGCGCGGGCAAGGGCTCAAGGGTCATGTCACGGCTTGCGTGCTGACGCTGCGCAGGGCGAGGATTGCGCTGTACGGCTCGGGCAATACGCAGACGCGGCGAACTTGCGGCCTTGTTGGGCACTCCGACTCACAGGTGCCGCTGCCATTTGCCAGCACACCGTCGCGGAGGGCTCCACATGTGGGCTCCCAAACCGGCCATGATGCAGAAGTTGATCAGCCTGCTGGTGCTGAGCCTGGCGCTGTCTTTCGGGGTGCTGGCGGCGGCGCGCCAGGCCGTGATGGGGTGCTTGTGCTGCATGTAGACGGCGTGATCGGGCCGGCGACTGCCGACTACCTGCACAAGGGTCTGCTCCGCGCCGCCGAGCGCAAGGCGGGAATTGGTGGTTCTGGAGATCGACACCCGGGCGGGCTCGATACCTCGATGCGCGCCATCATCAAGGACATCCTCGCTTCGCCGGTGCCGGTTGCAACCTTCGTGGCGCCCGGGGGCGCGCGCGCGGCCAGCGCCGGTACCTACATTCTGTACGCCAGTCATGTCGCGGCGATGGCGCCCGCGACCAACCTTGGCGCGGCCACGCCGGTGGCGATCGGCCTTGTTGTGCGGCGCGCAAGCCCGGCAAAGGCGGGAGGGCAGACGGCGGGGGGACGGGTGGCCGATGCGGCGAAGTCCTTCTGTCTTCGGGTGCGGGCAAGGCACCGCGTCCGGCGAAGAGCCCGAGCGCGGCGGAGCGGGCGCCGGCAACGACAACGAGCGCGCCAAGAGGGGGCGCTGGGCGCCGGCTGGTAAACCTGCCCAGGCGGCGACCCGATGGCAGCAAAGTCCGTCGCCGACGCCACCGCCTACATCCGCAGCCTGGCCCAGTTGCGCGGTCGAAACGTGGACTTTGCCGAACGCGCGGTGCGCGAGGCGGCCAGCCTGTCGGCCGAAGATGCGCTGCGCCCAGGGCGTGATCGAGTTTGTCACCGCGCTCGATGTCCCCGATCTGCTGCGCAAGCTCGATGGCCACGAGGTGCCGGTGCTCGGCGGCCAGACGCGCGCCCTTGCCACCGCTCATGACCGCCATCGAACGCCTCGAGCCCGACTGGCGCAACCGGGTTCTTGCCGCACGCTCGCCAACCCGCAGGTGGCGCTGATCCTGATGATGATCGGCATCTACGGTCTGTTCTTCGAGTTCACCTCGCCGGGCTTCGGCGTGCCCGGTGTCGCCGGCGCCATCTCGCTGATGATCGCGCTGTACGCCTTTCAGTTGCTACCGGTCAATTGGGCCGGGGTGCTGCTGGTGGTAATCGGCGCGGGGCTGATGCTGGCCGAAGTCTTCGTGCCCAGCTTCGGCGTGCTCGGCGTCGGTGGCATCGTCGCCTTTGTGGTCGGCGGCCTGTTCCTGATGGACACCGAAGCCCCCGGTTTCGGCGTGTCGCTGGCGCTCATCGCCGGGCTTGCGGTTGCCAGCGGCGGGGCGGTTTTCCTCGCATCGGCATGTTTCGCCGCTGCGCAGCCTGCGTCGCCCGGTGGTCAGCGGCGCGAGGGCGAAATCGGCGCGCATTGGGCACCGTGACCGTCCGCGAGGGCGAAGGTGGCGGCTGGTGGGTGAGGGTGCATGGCGAAAGCTGGCGGGTGCGCAGTCCAGCGCCGCTGCGGCCCGGTGCGCGGGTGCGGGTGACCGCCATGGACGGACTGGTGCTGACGGTTTCGCCCCGAGTCACATCACCAAAACAGGGAGTCCATCGTGATGTTCGTACCTTCAACTGGGCTTTGCGCCGCTCATCCTGCTGCTGCTCTTCCTTGGTCGCCGCGTCGATCAAGATCCTGCGCGAGTACGAGCGCGGGGTGATCTTCCTGCTCGGGCGCTTCTAGAAGCGTGAAAGGGCCGGGCCTGGTGATCGTGATCCCGGGCATTCAGCAAATGGTGAAGGTGGACCTGCGGGTGGTAACCATGGACGTGCCCTCGCAGGACGTGATCTCGCGGGACAACGTGTCGGTGAAGGTCAATGCGGTGGTGTTCTTCCGCGTCGTCGATGCCGAAAAAGCGATCATCCAGGTAGAGAACTTTTTTGATGGCCACCAGCCAGCTGGCCCAGACCACCTTGCGTGCGGTGCTCGGAAAGCACGAGCTGGACGAGATGCTGGCCGAGCGCGAGCGGCTCAACCTCGATGTGCAGAAGATTCTGGACGCGCAGACCGACTCCTGGGGCATCAAGGTGACCAACGTCGAGATCAAGCATATCGACCTCAACGAGAACATGGTGCGCGCCATCGCCCGCCAGGCCGAGGCCGAGCGCGAGCGGCGCGCCAAGGTGATCCATGCCGAGGGCGAAAGACAGGCTGCGAAGGCCCTGCTGGATGCCGCCGAGATGCTCGCGCGCGAGCCCGCGGCCATGCAGCTGCGTTACCTGCAGACGCTGACCCAGGTGGCGGGCGACAAAAGCTCGACCCTGGTATTTCCGGTACCGGTAGACATCCTCGGCCAGCTCATGGGCCAGGCTCGCAGCGCCGGCACCGGCAGCTCCGGTGGCATCGCCAGCGGCGCCCTAAGATCAGCCTCCAGCGCAAGCCTGAACGCTGCTCGCCGCGGTTCAAGCGGGGTCGCGCGTGCCGTGCACCGCCAGCCACACCGTGCCGCCTGCCGTTGCCTATCCCCGCCCGATGAGGGCAGCCGGCAGGCGGCTCAAACCCAGTGGCCCCCGGCTTCAGCGTCAGGCGCGCACGCCATTGGCAAACCCGAGTTCTGCGCAGCCCTGCAGCAACACCACCCACTCGTCTTCCGCCTGTAGTACCAGAATCCGGGCGGGCTGGCCTGGCCGTGCGAAACGATGCGCTGTCGGTTCCAGCAGCGCCGCCTGCAAACAGAAGGTCGAAATGTGCCTTCCGGACCGGCCGCCGGAAGCAGCAAAAAAGATTGCCGCGGCGCAGCTCCTCCTCACCCGCAGTGCGCGCCGGTGAGGGATCTTTCTCAGTCATTTCAGTCCAGCACCAGGGCCAGCGCCAGCGGCCAAGAT
>JAUCDD010000029.1:0-44888 GCA_034675505.1 Melaminivora sp.
AACGCCAGGATGTGCGCTTGCTCGTTGCGGCATGGGGCGATGACCGAGACCAACTGCGGCTCGCCTCGGCGCCCGGCTGCGCGGGGCCGTTCATGGCTGCCCGTCCACGCCGGCGCAGCGGAACCAGTAGTGGTAGCGGGTGCAGCGGGAAGACGCCGCTGTCCACCTGCGCCCAGCGCGCGCGCACGGCCGCCACCAGCGCCGTGCGGCGGGTCTGCCAGTGCGAGCCGATCTCCCAGTAGTGCCCGTCGGTGAGCCGCCTGCGGCAAGGGATGCGCAGGCCCAGCGCGACGTTCACGAAGCGGTTGTGAATGCCCAGCCGCCCCGCCAGCCCCAGCCACGGAAAGTGCCCCGGCAGCGAGATGAAGGCCTGCCTTGCCCCCGCCAGCGTGCGCAGGGCATCGAGCTGCGCGCCGAACTGCTCGAACGGAATGTGCTCCAGCACCTCGCAGCACGAGACCACGTCGAAGCGCTCGCCCGCCAGCAGCGTCGGCAGCTGGTCCAGTGGCGCGCCTACGTCGGCGCCCAGGCCGGGATTGATGTCGGCCGTGACCACCTGGATGGCCCGACTGGCGCAAAAAGGTGGAAACAAAGCCGTTGCCCATGCCCACTTCCAGCACCCGGCGCGGGCGCAGGGCATGCAGCTGTCAGAACCTGGAAGGACATGGAGTGCAGGTGCTCGGGCGTGAACTCTGGCGTCGCCCACGTAGTGGCCGCGATCAAGCGTCGCCTCGCGCTGCGCGCCCACCCTGCCGTGCCTGTCTGTCATAAGAGCCTGTTCAACGTCTTTTCATGGGGTACGCATGAGCAAAACGTCACGATCAAGGCGCCCGCCGCAGCCCATGCTGGCGGCCTGGGCAAGGCGGGCAACGCCGAGCGTGGCGTTTTGCTGCCATGCCCTTCGGGTTGCCCGGCAACGTACCCTATGAAAAGGCGTTGAACAGGCTCCAAGGCCTGTCGCCTCGTGATTTTGAGCCAATTGTGCCTCCAGCCGGCGTCAATCAAGCGCAGGCAGCTATCATTTTTAATGAGCGGGCCCATCTACGCACCCGCCCGCACGGCGCGCAGGCCGAGCACGATGTAGGCCGCATAGACCAGCGACGCCAGCGCCGCGTAGAGCACCGCCACACCCACCACGCCGCCCCACCAGGCCCCGGCCACGGCGGCAATGAGCGCGGCGGCGCACAGCAGCCCCTGCAGCAGCACGCTCCAGCCCAGCCAACCGCGCCAGGCCACAAGAAACGCCACGGGGCTGGCCACCAGCCGCACGGCGCCCAGGGGCAGCAAGAAGGCCACCACATAGACCAGCTCCTGCCCCTGCGCAGGGAACAGGAGCGGCACCACCAGCGGCGCGGCCACCATCAGCGCCGCGTGCACCGGCAGCGACAGCAGCGCCGCCCCCACGCGCGCCAGGGCGGCCCGCACCAGCGCGCGGGCGCGGCCCTGGCCCTGCGCGGCGGCAGCGAGCACGCGCGCGCGCAAGTCGTCGGCCCACGCCAGGCCGACCAGGCTGGTGGGCAGCATGGCCGCGCGCAGCCCCAGCGCGATCGCGCCGGCCGCCGCATCGCCGGCGACTGAGCCCACCACCAGCACCTGCCCATGGTTGGCGACGGTGTTGAGTGCCAGGCCCGTCCACTCCGCGCGCACGAAGCGCCAGCGCGCGCGCAACTGCCGTGCCAGCAGGCGTAAGCCGCCGCGGCGCGGCCGCGACGGCGTGCGCTGCGCCAGCGCCCAGGCCAGCCAGGCCGCGGCCGGCACGCTCCACGCGACGAGCGGGCCGCGCTCCAGCAGGCACGCCAGCAGTTGCAGCGGCACCATGAGCAGCGCGGGCAGCGCACGCGCCGCGGCGGCGCGGGCGATGCGCCCGGCGCGCGCGCGCTCGGTGGCGCCAATCTGCACCAGCGCCAGCGGCGCCAGCGCCAGCGCCCCGGCAGCCAGCCACGGCGGCGCGCCCAGCGCCAGCAGGCCGGGCGCTACGACGAAAGCGGCCAGCCCGCCCAGCACGGCAAGCTGGCGCGCCGCCGCGAACAGCAGGGCGGCGCGGCGCGCGCGTGCCTCCAGCTGCGCCGCGTACTCCAGGCGCAGCGGCAGCAATGCCGCCGCCACGCTGGCCAGCGCCAGCGCCTGGCTCCAGGTGCCGAACGGCCCGGCACCCAGGCAGGTGGAGACGAGCCAGGCCGAGGCGAAGAAAGCACCATGCTGCGCCAGCGTGAAGGCCACCGCGCCGCGCACGCCCTGCCTGGCCCTCATCGCTCCTGCCCGCGCCCGACGCCCTGGTAGACGAAGCCTGCGCGCGCCATGTCCTGTGGGTCGAACAGGTTGCGCCCGTCGAACACCACGGGCGAGCGCAGCGCGCGGCGCAGCGCCGGCAGGTCGGGGCTGCGGTAGATCTTCCACTCGGTGGCGATGATCAATGCATCGGCCCCGGCGCGCGGCCGCCAGCGGGTCGGCGCAAAAGCGCACGTGCGGCGCCAGGCGCGCGCGCTGCGCCGCCGGCTCGTCCGCCAGCAGCTGATCGAGCGAATGCACCAGCGGGTCGTGCGCCTGCACCTGCGCGCCGGCTGCCACCAGCGCGCGCACGATGGCGCGGCTGGGCGCCTCGCGCACGTCGTCGGTGCCGGGCTTGAACGTGAGGCCCCACAGGGCGATGGTGCGGCGTTCGAGCGAGCCGCCGAAGTGGCGCAGCACCCGATCGGCAAAGCGCGCGGGCTGCCCCGCGTTGACCGCCTGCACGGCCTCCACCACGCGCAGGCGCTCGCCGGCGGCATGCGCCGTGTGGCAGATCGCCGCCACATCTTTTGGAAAGCACGAGCCGCCGTAGCCCAGGCCGGCGTAGATGAAGTCGTAGCCGATGCGCCGGTCCGATCCGATGCCGCGGCGCACCTGCTCGATGTCGGCGCCCAAAGCGTCGGCCAGCGCCGCCATGTCGTTCATGAAGCTGATCTTGGTGGCCAGCAGCGTGTTGGCGGCGTACTTGGTCAGCTCGGCGCTTTTCACGTCCATCACCACCATGCGCTCGTGGTTGCGGTTGAACGGCGCGTAGGCGCGGCGCAGCAGGCTTTCAGCGCGCGCGCCGGCGCTGCCCGGCGGCACGCCGATGACGACACGGTCCGGGCGCATGAAGTCCTCCACCGCCGCGCCCTCCTTGAGGAACTCCGGGTTGGAGGCCACGGCGAACGCGGGCACGCGGGCCAGCCGGCGCGCGGCCAGCTCCTGGGCGATGGCGCCGTGCACCTGCTGCGCCGTGCCCACTGGCACGGTGGATTTGTTGGCCACCACCAGAGCGCGCGACAGGTGCCGGCCCACGGCGCGCGCCACGTCCAGCACCTGCGACAGGTCGGCGCTGCCGTCCTGCGCCATGGGTGTGCCCACGGCGATGAACAGCAGCTGTGCGTGGCGCACGCCTTGCGCCAGGTCGGTGGTGAAGGCCAGGCGCCCGGCAGCCAGGTTGCGCGCGATGAGCTCGGGCAGGCCGGGCTCGTGGATCGGCACCTCGCCCGCCTGCAGCTGCGCCACGCGCGCGCCATCGCGCTCGACGCAGACGACGTGGTTGCCCAGCTCGGCAAAGCAGGCACTGGAGACCAGGCCCACATATCCGGCGCCGACGATGGTGATTTTCATGGTGCGTGATGAAAAGGACGGCGACGCTTGCTGCGGGCGGCGAGCGACCGGGCTCGGCCCGGCGCGTGCGCCTCGCCTAAAATCGCCGATTGTCCCAAAGCGTGCGCCCGCCGCGTGCGGCCCGCTGCGCCGGCGCCGGCGCATGCCTGTTCTGCCTCTCTTCGCGTTCCCTCTATGTCCTCCCAACAGCCCGCCCCCGCCACCCCGCCCGTGGATGAAAACCAACTCATCGCCGAGCGCCGCGACAAACTGCGGGAGCTGCGCGAGCGCCAGGCGAACGGCGCCGGCGTGGCCTTCCCCAACGACTTCAAGCCGCAGCACCGCAGCGCGCAACTGCAGGCAGCGCACGGCGGCGATGACGCCGAGGCCCTGGACGCCCAGGCCGTCGCCGTGAGCGTGGCCGGCCGCATGATGCTCAAGCGCGTGATGGGCAAGGCCAGCTTTGCCACCCTCCAGGACGGCTCGCTGGGCGAGACCGGCGGACGCATCCAGCTGTACGTGACGCGCGACGCCGTGGGCGAGGAGGCCTACGCCGACTTCAAGCGCTGGGACCTGGGCGACATCCTGGGCGCCGAGGGCACGCTCATGAAGACCAAGACCGGCGAGCTGTCCGTCAAGGTGACGCGCCTGCGCCTTCTGACCAAGAACCTGCGCCCCATGCCGGACAAGTTCCACGGCGTGGCCGACCAGGAGGTGAAGTACCGCCAGCGCTACGTCGACCTGATGACCGACGAGTCCGCGCGCCGGCGCTTCGTGGCGCGCAGCCAGGCCATCAGTGGCATCCGCGCGTTCATGGTCGAGCACGGCTTCCTGGAAGTCGAGACACCCATGCTGCACCCCATCCCCGGCGGCGCCAACGCACGGCCCTTCGCCACGCACCACAACGCGCTGGACCAGGAAATGTTCCTGCGCATCGCGCCCGAGCTGTACCTGAAGCGCCTGGTGGTGGGCGGCTTCGAGCGGGTGTTCGAGATCAACCGCAACTTCCGCAACGAAGGCATCTCGGTGCGCCACAACCCCGAGTTCACCATGATGGAGTTCTACGCGGCCTACTGGAACTACCGCGACCTGATGGACTTCACGGAAAGCTTGGTGCGCGACGCTGCCCTCAAGGCCGCCGGCACCCTGCAGCTGACCTACGGCGGCCGCGCGGTGGACCTGTCGCAGCCGTTTGCGCGCCTGACCATCCGCGAGGCCATCTACCAGCACACCGAGGCCGGCGCGCATGTGGACGACGCCGCCTGGCTCATCAGCGCGTTGAAGAAACTCGGCATGACCGAGGAAAAGAATCGCCTGTCCACCCGCACCCTGGCCGGCCTGCAGGTGCTGTACTTCGAGGAGACGGTGGAGGACAAGCTGTGGCAGCCGACCTTCATCATGGAGCACCCGACCGAGATCTCGCCTCTTGCGCGCGCCAACGACGCGCGGCCGGAGGTCACCGAGCGCTTCGAGCTCTACATCACCGGGCGCGAGTTCGGCAATGGTTTTTCCGAGCTGAACGACGCCGAGGACCAGGTGGCGCGCTTCCAGGCCCAGGTGGATGCCAAGGACAGCGGCGACGACGAGGCCATGTACTTCGACCACGACTTCGTGCGTGCGCTGGAGTACGGCCTGCCGCCCACCGGCGGCTGCGGCATCGGCATCGACCGCTTGATGATGCTGCTGACCGACAGCGCCAGCATCCGCGACGTGATCCTGTTCCCGGCGCTGCGCCGCGAGCATTGACGCGGCCCCTTGCGCATTCGTCCAGTCCGGCATGAGCACCCCACCCGCCCCGACGCCCGGCCCCGGCGCCGAGCACGAACCCTTTCGCGTACTGCTGGTGGAGGATGACCACGCCCAGCGCGCGGCGCTGGCTGCCGAGCTGCAATCGACTGGTACCGCCGAAGTGCTGCAGGCAGCTGACGCCCGCAGCGCGGTGCAATTGTTCCGCCAGCACCGGCCCGAGCTGGTGCTGCTGGACATCTGCCTGCCCGGCAGCGAGGACGGCTATTGGGTGGCCCAGCGCATGCGCGAGGCCGAGCCGGGCGACTGGACGCCCATCATCTTCCTGTCAGGCCTGGCAGCCGACGTGGACGTGTGGCGCGGCATCGAGGCCGGCGGCGACGACTACCTGACCAAGCCGGTCAAGCCCATCGTGCTGGCGGCCAAGCTGCGCGCCATGCGCCGGCTGCGCGACATGCGCCGGCGCCTGGTGCAGCTGACCAGCGAGCTGCACCAGGCCAACCAGAAGCTCAACGAGATGGTCGAGGTGGACGCCCTGACCGGCCTGGTGAACCGGCGCGGCTTCGACCGCATCCTGCACAGCGAGATCCTGGCGGCGCGGCGCGACCGCACGCCGCTCACCCTGATGCTGTGCGACCTGGACCACTTCAAGCGCTACAACGACACGCTGGGCCATGTGCAGGGCGACGAATGCCTGAAGGCCGTGGCGCGCCTGTTGCGGGAAGTCTGCATGCGCCCGCGCGACGTGGCGGCACGCTACGGCGGCGAGGAATTCGCCCTCATCCTGCCCGGCACGCCGCGCTCGGGCGCCATGACGTTCGCCCGCGCGCTGGGCGGCCTGCTCAAGGCCAGCGCCATCGCGCACCCCGACTCGCCGCAGGGCCTGGCATTGACCCTGTCGGGCGGCATCACCACCTGTGTACCCGACGCCAGCACCAGCGCCGAGGGCATGCTGATGCGCGCCGATGAAGCCCTGTACGCGGCCAAGGCGCAGGGGCGCGACCGCTTCTTCAGCTTCGAGATGCAGATGGACACCGTCGAGCAGCGCCACCTCTGATGGCCCTGCCGCACACCCTCGACGCCGCATGAACGCCCGCCTCAGGATCTACCTGCCGCCCTGGATGCAGGATTGGCTGGACGTGATCGTGCCGCTGGCGCAGATCGTCCTGATCGTGCTGGTGGCGGTGCTGCTGTACCGGCTGCTGCAGCGCATCTTCCGCCGCGCCAGCGAGCGCTACCAGTTCCCGCACGAGATGCTCAAGCCGGTGCGCGCCATCGTGCGCTGGCTGCTCATCGGCGGCGCCGGGTTGCTGGCGCTGGAGCGCCTGGGCGTCTCGGCGAGCGTGCTGTGGAGTGCCTTCACGGGCTTTGCCACGGTGGGGGCGGTGGCCTTCTTCGCCGCATGGAGCGTGCTGTCCAACCTGTTTTGCGCGCTCCTGATCGTCAGCGTGGGGCCGTTTCGCGTGGGCGACCATATCGAGCTGCTGGACAGCGGCGACAAGCCCGGCGCCCTGGGCCGGGTAGTGGACATCAACATGCTCTACACCACGCTGGAAGATGCCACCGCGCCCGAGCCCGGCACGCTGCTGCAGATACCGAACGCGCTCATCTTCCAGCGCGTGCTGCGCCGCTGGCGCGCCGGCACGCCGGTGCCGCCGGAGCGGCTGGTGCTGTCGCCGGAGCTGGTGCGCACCGCGCCGGCCCCGGCCGACGCGCGCGGTTCAAGTCTCTTGTGAGACAAAAGTCCATCGGCAACAACCCTGTTGCCAGCGACATACGGGACAATAAGCTGGCGGCCTCTGCCGCAGGCCTCATAAGGGCCTGTCGATCTTTCAGCAATCCCCTTTTTCCCTTAGCAAGGTTCGAGAGACGCTCATGACCATTCCGTTTCGCATGCATTCCGTTGTCGCCGCACTGGGCTTGGCCGGTGCCGCCCTGCTCCTGCCCGCGCATGCGCAGATCAAGATCGCCATGGTCATGCCGACCACCGGCCCCGTGACGCAATACGGCGACATGATCAAGGAAGGCGTGACCACTGCCGTCGAGCTGGCCAATGCCGCCGGCGGCGTGGCCGGCAAGAAGATCGAACTGGTGACGGTGGACGACGCCTGCGAGCCCAAGCAGGGCCCGGTGGCGGCCAACCGCGTGGTCAACGCCAAGATCGGCTACGTGGTCGGCCCGGTGTGCTCGGGCGCCTCCATCGCCGCCGCACCGATCTACAACAACGAGGGCGTGGTCATGGTGACCCCCTCGGCCACGTCGCCTGCGCTGACCGACGGCAAGAACTACCACTTCATCTTCCGCACCATCGGCCGCGACGACCAGCAGGGCCCCTCGGCCGCCAAGTTCATTGCCGAGAAGGTCAAGCCCAAGAAGGTCGCCATCCTGCACGACAAGCAGTCCTACGGCCAGGGCATCGCCGCCTCGGTGCAGGCCGACCTGAAGAAGGCCGGCATTCCCGTGGCCCTGTTCGAAGGCATCAACGCCGGCGACAGCGACTACTCCGCCGTCATCACCAAGCTCAAGAGCGCGGGCGTGGACTTCGTCTACTACGGCGGCTACCACCCCGAGATGGGCCTGCTGCTGCGCCAGGCCGGCGAGCAGGGCCTGAAGGTGCGCATGATGGGCCCCGAGGGCGTGGGCAACCCCGAGGTGAACGCCATTGCCGGCAACGCCGTCGAGGGCATGCTGGTGACGCTGCCGGCTGACTTCTCGGCCAACCCGAAGAACGCCGCCGTGGTGAAGGCCTTCAAGGACAAGAAGCGCAATGCCTCGGGCGCCTTCCAGCTCACCGCGTTCGCCGCCACGCAGGCCATTCTGGAAGGCATCAAGGCCGTGGGCGACAACCCCGCCAAGGTGGCCGACCACCTGCACAAGGCCACGGTGGAGACGGTGCTCGGCCCCATCAGCTGGAACAAGCAGGGCGACCTGAACGCCTTCGACTTCCAGGTCTTCGAGTGGCACAAGGACGGCAGCAAGACGCCCGCCGCCAAGTAAGCAGCCCGCTTCGTCCAGCACACCGGCGCGCCCGCCAGCGCGCGCTCCGGTGCGCTTTCACCTTCGGGCCGCTCGCGGCCCTTTTTTCAATTGTGGAGGGCGGCATACCATGTCCGATCTCTTGCCCCAGCTGCTACAGCAGCTGTTCAACGGCCTCTCGCTGGGCGCCATCTACGCCCTGATCGCCATCGGCTACACCATGGTCTACGGCATCATCGGGATGATCAACTTCGCCCACGGCGAGATCTACATGATCGGCGCCTACATCGGGCTGGTCACGCTCTCGGCCATCGGTGTGCAAAGCGGCCTGCCGGTGTGGGCCATCATCTCCATCATGCTGATCGTCTCGGTGGTCATCACCGGCGTGTATGGCTTCGTGGTCGAGCAGGTGGCGTACAAGCCGCTGCGCGGCAGCCCGCGCCTGGTGGCACTGATCTCGGCCATCGGCATGTCGATCTTTTTGCAGAACTGGGTGGCCCTGGGCCAGGGCGCGCGGGACATGGCCGTGCCGTCGCTGATTCCCGGCGCTTTCCGCTTCGGCGGCGAAGGCGGCGGCTTCGAGGTCTTCGTGCCGTACTCGCGCGTCCTGATCATCGTGGTGGCCGTGGCGCTGATGGCGCTGCTCACGGTGTACATCAAGCATTCGCGCATGGGCCGCGCCTCGCGCGCCTGCTCGCAGGACATGCACATGGCCAACCTGCTGGGCATCGACACCAACCGCGTGATCTCGTTCACCTTCATCCTGGGCGCGATGCTGGCAGCCGTGGGCGGCGTGCTGATCGCGCTGGCCGTGGGCAAGCTGAATCCGTTCATCGGCTTCATCGCGGGCATCAAGGCCTTCACCGCTGCGGTGCTGGGCGGCATCGGCTCCATCCCGGGCGCCATGCTGGGGGGCGTCATCCTGGGCGTGGCCGAGACGTTCGCGGCCGCCTACCTGTCGTCGGAATACAAGGACATCGTGGCCTTCGGCCTGCTGGTGCTGATCCTGCTGGTGCGCCCCACGGGCCTGCTGGGCAAGCCTGAAGTGGAGAAAGTGTGATGACGACGACCCTGGCTTCCCCCCTGCCCCGGCCGGTGCCGTTTTCCCTCCACCTGCGCCACGCGTTCATCTCGGCGTTCCTCGCCGCCATCGTGGTGCTGCCAATCTTCACGCTGCACCTGGAGCGCGCCGGCGTGCGCACCATCATCGTGCCCGAATGGAGCACGCTGCTGTGGGGGTGCCTGGCAGTCTTCGCGGTGCAGCTGCTGCGCCCGCTGCTCATGCCCCGCCTGCCGCGCATCGCCCTGCCCCGCCTGCCCGCGTTCGCACCGGCGCAGCACAAGGGCCTGATGCTGGCCGCGCTGATGATCGCCGTCATCTGGCCCTTCTTTGCCGGGCGCAACGCGGTGGACATCGCCACGCTGGCCATGATCTACGTGATGCTGGGCCTGGGGCTGAACGTGGTGGTGGGCTTCGCCGGCCTGCTCGACCTGGGGTTCGTGGGCTTCTACGCCGTGGGCGCCTACACCTTCGCGCTGCTGTACCACTGGGCGGGCTGGAGCTTCTGGCAGTCGCTGCCGCTGGCCGGCGCCGCCTCGGCGCTGTTCGGCTTCGTGCTGGGCTTTCCGGTGCTGCGCCTGCGCGGCGATTACCTGGCCATCGTCACCCTGGGCTTTGGCGAGATCATTCGCCTGCTGCTGGTCAACCTGACCGACTGGACGGGCGGGCCGGATGGCATCTCGGGGCTGCCGAAGCCCAGCGTGTTCGGCCTGGAGATGGCGCGCAGCGCAAGCACCGAGGGTGGCACCACCTTCCACCAGTTCTTCGGGCTGGAGTTCAACTCCATGCACATGGTGATCTTCCTGTACCTGATGGCGCTGCTGCTGGCGCTGGTCACGCTGTTCATCAGCAACCGGCTGATCCGCATGCCCATCGGCCGCGCCTGGGAGGCGCTGCGCGAGGACGAGATCGCCTGCCGGTCGCTCGGCCTGAGCCCGATGAAGATCAAGCTCTCGGCTTTCACGCTGGGCGCCATGTTCGCGGGCTTTGGCGGCGCCTTCTTCGCGGCACGCCAGGGCATCGTGAACCCCGAGTCGTTCACCTTCATCGAGTCCGCGCTGATCCTGGCCATCGTGGTGCTGGGCGGCATGGGATCGCAGCTGGGCGTGATCATCGCCGCCATTTTGCTCACCGTGCTGCCCGAGGTGGCGCGCGAATTCTCCGAATACCGCATGCTGATCTTCGGCCTGGTGATGATCGTGATGATGATCTGGCGCCCCCAGGGGCTGCTGCCCATGAAGCGCCACCATGTGGAGGTGCCGGCATGAGCGCCACCCTGACAGCCACCCGGCCAGCAGCGGCCGCTGGCGCCGCGCCCATCCTGCAGGTCAGCGGCCTGTGCATGCGCTTCGGCGGCCTGCTGGCCGTCGATCACGTCGCCTTCGACGTGGCGCCGCAGGAGGTGTTCGCCATCATCGGGCCCAATGGCGCAGGCAAGACCACGGTATTCAACTGCATCAGCGGCTTCTACCAGGCGAGCGAAGGGCAGATCCTGCTGGCAGGCCAGAGCATCGCCGGCCACAGCAGCCATCAGGTCGCCAACCAGGGCGTCGTGCGCACCTTCCAGAACGTGCGCCTGTTCAAGGCCATGACGGCGCTGGAGAACCTGCTGGTCGCGCAGCACCGCCAGTCCAGCGCGCCGCTCCTGGCCGGCATCTTCAACACCGCCAGCTACCGCAAGAGCGAGGCCGAGAAGATCGAGCGCGCATTGCAATGGCTGGACGTGATGGGTTTGCGCGAGTTCGCCAACCGCGAGGCCGGCAACCTGGCCTACGGGCACCAGAGGCGCCTGGAGATCGCCCGCTGCATGATCACCGGCCCGCGCCTGCTGATGCTGGACGAGCCCGCCGCCGGCCTGAACCCGCAGGAAAAGAAAGACCTGCAGCAGCTCATCGACCAGCTGCGCCGCGACTGGGGCGTGACGGTGCTCTTGATCGAGCACGACATGGGCCTGGTCATGGGCGTGTCCGAGCGCATCCTGGTCATGGAATACGGCAAGCCCATCGCCCTGGGTGTGCCCGAGGCCATCCGCAACGATGAACGGGTCATCAAGGCCTACCTGGGAGAGGCTTGATGGTGGCAGGAACGACATCCATGAAGACGGCAGCGCCCATGCTGCAGGTGCAGGGCCTGTGCACCCACTACGGCGCCATTTGCGCCGTGGACAACGCCAGCCTGCACGTGAACCAGGGCGAGATCGTCTCGCTGATCGGCTCCAATGGCGCGGGCAAGACCTCGCTCTTGATGACCCTCTGCGGCACGCCGCGCGCCAGCGGCGGCAGTGTGCTGTACGAAGGCGAGGACATCACCCAGGCGCCCACGCACCTGATCATGCGCAAGGGCATCGCCGTCTCACCCGAGGGGCGGCGCGTGTTCCCGCAGCTCACGGTGGTCGAGAACCTGAAGATGGGCGGGTTCTTTCTGGACAACGGCGAGATCGACGCGGGCATGGAGCACGTGTTCCAGCTCTTTCCGCGCCTGAAGGACCGCGCCAGCCAGCGTGCCGGCACCATGAGCGGCGGCGAGCAGCAGATGCTGGCCATCGGCCGCGCGCTGATGAGCCGCCCGCGCCTGCTGCTGCTGGACGAGCCCACGCTGGGCCTGGCGCCACTCATCATTGCGCAGATCTTCGAGATCATCCAGGCGATCCGCGCCGAAGGGGTGACGGTGTTCCTGGTGGAACAGAACGCCAATCGGGCGCTGGCGATCGCGGACCGGGGCTACGTGCTGGAGAACGGGCGCGTGGTGCTGGAGGACAGCGGCGCGGCGCTGCTGGCGAACGCGGACGTGCGGAAGGCCTACCTGGGCGGGTGAGCGCGGGCGTCCGGCCCGCGCCGGCCTCACTCGGCCTGCCCGGCGCCGCCTTCCCGGATGGCGCCGGTCAGGGTGTCGAACGCGACGACGTTGCGGATGGATGCCGAGACCGGGCTGGCGTGGTGCGTGACCGCCAGCGGCTGCTCGGCAGTCGGCAGCGTGATGCTGATGACCGCACCAGCGGTCAGCGTGCTGGGCGCGTCGCCCATCGGCGCGCGCAGCGATTGCGCATCGGCGCCGAAGCGCTCGATGCGCCACTCGGCCTCCAGCGCGATGGACACCAGCTGCCCATGGTTTTGCACCGAAAAGCGCAGCTGCGGCGCGCCGTCCTGTAGCCGCAGGCAGCCGGTCGGCGTGTGCACCAGGCCGGTCTGCGGATCGCGGCCGTGCTGCAGCAGCGGATCGACCACGGCCCGCTGCGCCAGGGCCGGGTCGAGGTAGCGCGTCACGACCTCCAGCACTTGCGCGTCCCCGCCGCACAAATTGGACAGGCTGCGCAATTCGGCGTCCTGCGCCATGCCCAGCTCGCGGCCCCAGCCAGCCACCGACCACGCGGCGCTCCAGGCGGTGCTCAGGCCCTGCCTGGCCATATCGCCATAGCCGTACGCAGAACCCGGCAGATCGAGTTGCAGATTGCCGATGTGCTCGCGGTAAGCGCTGGCGACGCTCCAGCCATCCACCTTGGTGCTGGCCTCGCTGGCCTGCGCGAGCGCCTGCTCGCCCTGCTGGGCGATGCGCTGGATGACGTCATCGGCCAGGTAGCCGTGATTGGCCTTCTCCACGCGCGCCAGCTGGCCGGTCAGGGTGTGGGCCAGCATGGTTTCGCCGCGCTCGCCCAGGGGCCGCACCTGCTCGGACTCGACCATTTTTTGCGCCACCTCCAGGCCTTCGCGCTGCGTGGGCGTGAGGGTGGCCGAGGTGTCCAGCGCCTTTTGCAGCTCCTGTACCTGCTCGTGCAGCATCTGCGTGGCCTCGGGCGCGGCCAGCACGCTTTCGCCGACGCACTCGCGCGCGATGACCGTGCCGACCACGTCGCGCGCAGTGACTTTCGCGCCGATCTCATCGTGAAAAAGCATGGGCAGGTCGTCGGTCTCGGTCTGCAGGCCCTGGTCCTGGCGCTTTTGCAGACGTTCTATGGTCGTGGCATGCGCAGCGTGCGCCTCAGTGGGCTGCGCCGACCCCCTGCCCAGCAGCGCATCGATGCCGGTATCCTGGGCCAGCGCATCGATCCGGTCGCGCGCCGCCTGCACGGTGCTGAACACCACCGGCGCGGCGCCCAGAATGCGCGAGGCGATCCCCGGCGGGTCTTCGGGCTTGCCGCTGAGATAGGAATTGATTCCCGCCGCCATCAGGCGGTAGAGCTTGCTGTCGCCCTGCTGGTATTCGGCCTTGGACAGGACAGAGCGCTCCAGCACGCCCATGACCTGCTTGGCCACGAAGCCCCTGCCGATGCCGCTGCCCAGCATGTTCCTGATGTAGTCGGCCAGCGGCTTGCGGCCATATTGCTGGGCAGTGGTCGCCAGCGCCTTTTCCAGCGCGTGTTCGCCCAGCTGGCTGGTGACCAGGCCACCCACGGTGTCCTGCCAAGCGTCGGGCACCAGCTTCTGCATGAGTTTTTTGACACCCTCCTGCATCTGTGCGTGGTCGTTGTTCACCATCGCCTGACGCACCGCAGGCACCAGGCGCGAGTGGCGCTCGCCCAGCGACTTGCTGCTGGTGGCGTAATCGAAGCCCAGGTCAACCGCCTGGCGGAAGATGCCTTGCGCCAGGTTGTCGCGGTTGACCTTGCCACCGGTGATCCGGTTGGCGATGGCGTTGAGTGCGGTCGAGGCGTTCAGGGCCGCGAAGGCCACCGTCTTGATGCCCAGCGAGATGGCGGAGAGGTGGGACATGGCGAGCTCCGGCTGCGGCGGGCCGCGTCAGACGCTGGGAAACAGGTGAGGGGCGTGCACCGCGCCGCCGGCGCCGTCCTGCGGGGCGGTCCTGCGTGCCAGCTCGGGCAGCGCGCCCTTCCAGCGCTCGGCCTGGTTGACGAACACTTCCACCGCCTTGAGGGCGCTGGCGCTATCGTGCAGCTCCAGGTCCAGCGTCCTGAACAGCAGGATGCGGTCCTGTTGCGGATCGAGGCCGAAATAGCAATCCTGCGTGGCCATGCCGAACAGGTGCAGCTGCAGCACGCCGGCCAGCACGGCCTCTCGCCCGCCGTCGGGCGCGATGGTCATCAGCGCGGAAAACAGCTGCGCCGCCCGCCCGCCGGGGGCCAGCTCGAAGGTGACTTCAAGATCGCCGTCGAACTGCAGCGTGCAGCCGCCGGCGGCCGTTGCCGCGGATGTATCGAGCCTGGTTTCCGCGCCCAGCGCATCCAGCAATTCGCGAAATTCGAGCATGGGGTCTCCGTGAGGGAAAAAGAGCGGGCGAGAGGGTTGCCCGGGGTGGGTAACGGCGACGCGCCCCGCGGTTCCATGGGAGTGCGCCGGCGCCGAAGCTGGATGCTGCGGTCATGGGGTGCCCGCATATTTCCTTCACCAAGGGGTTCCGCCGCGCGCTCAATCGCCCTTTCATCTCCAAGATCGAGGTGAACATATTGGGCAGTCAAACCCTGCGAAGTCAATTTGCCTGCGGCAGCGCGGCCAAGTTTTTCATTTCTCGCGCCAATGAAAACGTGTATACCGGCTTGTGCGATCTGGCGCGCCATTTCAAACCCGATACCCTTGTTCGCACCGGTGACCAGCGCGACTCGGTTGCTGTGGTTCATGGGACATCCTTCCGTTGTCGGATCAGACGCCGCCTTCCTCGACCTTCCGACCGTCAACCTGACGCTGCTGAATGCAATTTTCGGCACGGTTCGCAGCGTATTCGAACGCGCTCTGCCAGACGCGATAAGCCGTGCAGTGCGCGAGCAATTGGTCCTGATGTGTTTGTCTTATCTTGGGACTGTCAGGACGCGTGCCTGACAAGGGCGCAATCTCGTCTGATCTTTTCTTGAATCCTTTGCTCTTGACCGGCGCAAGAACAATGAGCAGTGATTCTCATCTATCCAGTCGTCCAGGATTGGACATATCTTCATCCAATCCGGTCCCTCAGCCTCTCACGGCAGCAAATCCAGTGCGTGCATATAAGCCGGCTGCACCATCAGCTCGTCCCACGGCTGCGGCAGCGTCTCCGGCAGCAGGGCCACACGGCGGGCCTCGCTCGCCTCGCTGGGCTGCCAGCGGCCGGCAGCGCCCGCAGCGGCCAGGCCGTCGATCAGCTCATCCACCGCCCTGCCGCCCCCCACGCTCTGGTTGCACAGCAGCACCAGGTCGCAGCCGGCTTGCAGCGCGGCCACGGCGGCGTCGGTGTAGCCGACCAGCTGCCCGTCCAGGCGGCGCGCGCCTTCCATGCTCAGGTCGTCGCTGAAGATGGCGCCGTCAAAGCGCAGGCGCGTGCGCAGGATGTCCTGCAGCCATTTGCTTGAAAAGCCCGCCGGGCGGCTGTCCACCTTGGGGTAGATGACGTGCGCCGGCATGACGCTGGTCAGCACGCTCGACAGCCAGGCGTACGGCGCGGCGTCGTCCTTGAGGATGGCCGTCAGGCTGCGCCGGTCCACCGGCACCTCGGTATGCGAGTCGGCCGCCACGTGGCCGTGGCCGGGAAAGTGCTTGCCGCAGTTGGCCATGCCGGCCTGCAGCAGGCCGTGCATGAGGGCGCGCGACAGCATGGCGACGACGCGCGGGTCGCTGTGGAAGGCCCGGTCGCCGATCACACCACTGGCGCCCCAATCGAGATCCAGCACCGGCGTGAACGAGAAATCCACCCCGCACGAGCGCAGCTCGCTGGCCAGCACGTAGCCCGCCGCCGTGGCCGCATCCATGGCGCGCAGGGCGCTGCTGCCTTCGCGATGTTTGCTGCCCTGGCCATCGTCCATCCACAGCTCGCCCAGGGCGCGCATGGGTGGCAGGTGGGTGAAGCCGTCGGTGCGAAAACGCTGCACGCGCCCGCCTTCGTGGTCCACGCAGATCAGCAGGTCGCCCCGCACCTGCTTGATGGCGGCGCACAGCTCCAGCAGCTGCGCGCGGTGCTGCCAATTGCGTGCAAACAGGATGATGCCGCCCACCAGCGGGTGCGCCAGGCGCCGGCGGTCGTCGGCGCTCAGCGTGGTGCCGGCGACGTCGATGATCAGGGGGGAGTGCTGCGTCATGGTTTGTGCTCTGGAATGAATAGCTGTTGGCGCCCGCAGGGCAACGGCAGGGGCCGTGTTTCGATCATAGGTGCCCGCAAGGCGCCTGGCGCGGGCAGGTGCGGGGCGCGCCGCAGGCCGGCTGGCGGCGGATTGCGGGCTGTAGGTTGCTGCTGACCTGAAAATGTAACTTCCGCTGCCACGCCCGGGCCTGTCCAGCGCTTAACTTTGGGGCATCGCACAGCCATCCCGGCAGGTGCGTATCTTCACCACCAAAGGACTGCACATGAACACCGATCAAATCAAGGGCGCCGCCAAGGAAGTTGCGGGCAAGGTTCAACAAAAGGCTGGCGAGGTCTTCAACAGCCCCGAGCAACAGGTCAAGGGCGCTGCCAAGCAGGTCGAGGGCGCTACGCAGAAGACCTATGGCGACGCCAAGGAAAACATCAAGGACGCCACCAAGTAAGGTGGCGATGGGAGGCGCATGCGCCTTCCGCATGCTGGAGCCCACGAAAGCCCCGCTGCACTCATGCAGCGGGGCTTTCGTCCTTGCGCCGCCGCTGCATGGGCCGTCAGCGCTGCTCGACCACCACGAAGCTCGCCGCGTAGTCGCTTTCGTCGGTGACGCTCAAGTGCGCGCGCAGCCCGCGCGCGTCGAACCATTCGGCCAGGGCGCCGTGCAGCACCAGGATGGGCTGCCCGCCGGGCAGGTTGGCCACTTCGCAGGCGCGCCAGGTCATGGGCATGCGCATCCCCAGGCCTATGGCTTTGCTGAAGGCCTCCTTGGCGGAAAAGCGCGTGGCCAGGTAGCGCACGCCGCGCCCGGGCCAGCGCTGGCTGCGCGCGCGCCAGATGGCCAGCTCGCCCTCGGCCAGCACGCGTTCGGGCAGGCGGTCGCCGTGGCGCGCCAGGCTGGCGGCGATGCGGCGCACGTCGCAAATGTCGGTGCCGATGCCGTAAATCATGGTTTTTTGGCCAAATCGCCCTCTTGCCGGCGCCAATCAATGGCTTTCAGCTATTAATTCAGGAGCGATCCGCCAGGCCGGCATCAATGCAGCGCTGGTAGGCGCGCACCGTCCCGGCGTAGCCCAGCTCCAGGGCGTCGGCGATGAAGGCGTGGCCGATGGAGACTTCCAGCAGCCCGGGCACGCGGGCGACGAAGGCGGCCAGGTTGTCCTGGTTCAGGTCATGGCCGGCGTTCACCCCCAGGCCGGCGGCCAGCGCCGCCTGCGCGGCGGCGGCGTAGCGTGCCAGCTGCGCCTCCTGGCCGTCCGTGCCCCAGGCGGCGGCATAGGGCTCGGTGTACAGCTCCACCCGGTCGGCGCCCACGGCGCGCGCGGCAGCCATCTGCTCGGGGATGGGGTCCATGAACAGGCTGACCCGCACGCCAAGCCGGCGGCATTCGGCGACCAGGGGCGCCAGCCGTTCGCCGTCCTGCGGGAAGCTCCAGCCGTGGTCGCTGGTGAACTGGTCCTCGCCATCGGGCACGAAGGTGGCCTGGCTTGGGCGCACGGCGCGGATGAACTCCATCAGGTTCTGCGTCGGGTTGCCTTCGATGTTGTATTCGCGCCCCGGCCAGTCCTGGAGCAGCGCGGCCAGCTCGTGCACGTCGTGCGCGCGGATGTGGCGCCCGTCCGGGCGGGGGTGGACGGTGATGCCCTGCGCCCGGCCTGCAGGCATTGCTGCGCCGCGCGCAGCACGCTCGGGATGCCCAGGTGGCGCGTGTTGCGCACCAGCGCGACCTTGTTGACGTTGACGGACAGCGCGGTGCGCGGGAGAGGCTGGGAGGTCATAGCGATTGCAGGTCGATCATGAGCTGGCGCGTGCGCAGCAGCGGGGCGCCGCAATGGTATTGCAGCAGCGCGCGCAGTTGCGCCTTCAGCTCGCCCGCCACGGCGGCGCTGGCGCGCAGCACAGCCGGGTAGGAGGCCTGCTCGTCCCCGCCCGCATCCAGGGCCTGCTGCAGCGCCTGCCACTGGGCGCCGCCCAGGCTGCTGCGGTCGCCCTCCAGGGTGGGGCGCAGGCCGCCCTCGGCCACCAGCGTGTAGCGCGCATCGGCGCCGAGCGGCACGTGCGTGGCGGTGTCCACGTCCAGCGCCGGCAGCACGCCGATGGCGCGCAGCAGCAGCAGCTCGAAGGCGCGCAGCACCGGCTCCAGCGCCTCGCCGTGCTGGCCGCCGCCCAGCACGCGCACCACGCCGGCATAGACGTCGAACAGCGCAGCGTGCGGGTCCTCGCGCGCCAGCAGGCGCATGAGCAGCTCGTTCAGGTACAGCCCGGCCAGCAGTGCGTCGCCCGTGGGCATGACGTGGCCGCCGGCCCATTCGGCGCCGCGCAGCGGGTGGATGTCGCCATGCCCGCCGCCGGTGACGGCGTAGGCCACGCGCAGCGGCTGCAGCGGCAGCAGCACGGGGCGGAAGTTGGAGGTGGGCTTTTTCGCGCCCCGGGCCACCAGCGCCACGCGGCCGTGGTGGCGGGTGAATGCCTCCAGGATCAGGCTGGACTCGCTCCAGTCGTAGCTGTGCAGGATGAACGCGGGCTCGTCCGAGACGCGGCGGGTCGCCATCGGACTATATTTTCAATAGCAGCATGCCCGCGCTGCATGCCGGCCCCAGGCTGATTCGACTCAAAAAAGCCCTGCACCCGCCTCCCGCCGCCCCCGTGGCGCACGCCCCGCACCCGACCGCCCCAGGCCGGCAGGCGCCGTGGGTCCGGCTGCGCCAGTCCACCAGCGCCGCCCCCCTTCCCAGCCCGCGAAGCGCGCGCCAGGGAAGGGGCTGAGTGCCGCAGCTCCAAGCCTGCCTGCGCAGGCTTGGACGGCTCCGAAGAGCTGCCGCCTCTGGCGGCCGCACCGAGCCGCGCAGCGGCTCAGGGGGTTGCCCTGAATCACTCATACCCGAAGGAGCGCACGCGCGCCTCGTCATCGGCCCAGCCCGAGCGCACCTTGACCCAGATCTCCAGGAAGACCTTGGCGTCCAGCAGTTTCTCCAGCTCCTGGCGCGCCTCGGTGCTGATGCGCTTCAGGCGCTCGCCGCCCTCGCCGATGACCATGGCCTTGTGGCCGTCGCGCTCGACCACGATGGTCGCGGCGATGCGCATGAAGCGCTTGTGTGCCTTGCTGGGTTCCTCTTCGAACTTGTCGATGACGACGGTGGACGTGTAGGGCAGCTCGTCGCCGGTGAAGCGGAACAGCTTCTCGCGCACCGTCTCGCTGGCCAGGAATTTCTCGCTGCGGTCGGTCAGTTCGTCCTCGGCGTACCACCAGGGCTGCTCGGGCAGGTATTTTTCGACAATGCCGTACAGGCGCTCGATGTCGCCCTTGTTCTTGGCCGACATGGGCACGAACTCGGCGAACGGGTGGCGCTCCTGCATGCCCTTGAGCCAGGGGGCGATCTCGGCGCGGCGGTGCACGGTGTCCAGCTTGTTGGCGATGAGCAGCGTGGGGATGCCGGGCTTGAACAGCGACAGCACCTTGGCATCGGCCAGCGTGAAGTTGCCAGCCTCGACCACGAACAGGATCAGGTCCACGTCGCCGATCGCGCCCATCACCGTCTTGTTCAGCGACTTGTTGAGCGCCGTGCTGTGGCGGGTCTGGAAACCCGGCGTATCGACGAAGACGAACTGCGTGTCGCCCCGCGTGCGGATGCCGGTGATGCGGTGGCGCGTGGTCTGCGCCTTGCGCGAGGTGATGCTGATCTTCTGGCCGACCAGCGCGTTCATCAGGGTGGACTTGCCCACGTTGGGCTTGCCGACGATGGCGATCACGCCGCAGCGCTGGCCGGCGCGCCCGGGCGCCTGCGCGGCGCCGGCCACTGGGCGGGCGCCGGGGCGCGCCGCGGCCAAAAGGGCCTCCAGGTCGTTTTGCGGGTCGTTTTGGCTGTTTGCCGGCGTCCCTTGCGGGCCTGTAGCTATATCTTCAGTAGCACTCATGCTGGGGTCCTGTGGTTCAGCTGCGCCAGCATGGCGGCAGCGGCGGCCTGCTCGGCGGCGCGGCGCGACGCGCCCGTGCCGCGCGCGTGCAGAGCTTTCTCGGCCACTTCGCATTCGACGTGGAAGACCTGCGTGTGCGCTGCACCCGTGGTCCCGGTGACACGGTACAGGGGCAGCTTCAGCTTGCGGCCCTGCAACCACTCCTGTAGCGCGGTCTTGGCGTCCTTGGATTCGGCCTGCAGGCGCGCGCTGAGCTCGACACCCTCGAACAGGCGGTGCACCAGCGCCTGTGCCGCACCGTAGCCGGCGTCCAGGTAGACGGCGCCGATCACCGCCTCCAGCGCATCGGCCAGGATGGACGGGCGCTGCTTGCCGCCAGACCGGGACTCGCCCTCGCCCAGGCGCAGGACCTCGGGCAGCCGCAGGCGCACGGCGACCAGGTGCAGCGATTCCTGGCGCACCAAGTGGGCGCGGATGCGCGACAGCTCGCCCTCGGGCAGCCGCGCCAGCCGCGTGAACAGCAGGCTGGAGACGGCCAGGTTCAGCACCGAATCGCCCAGGAACTCGAGGCGCTCGTTGTGCTCGGCGCTGAAGCTGCGGTGCGTGATGGCGCGCTGCAGCAGCGCGGGGTCGGAAAAAACGTGTTGCAGCCGCTGCTGCAGCGCCAGGAGGTCAGGGGGCACGGGGCGGTGTCAATTCGTGGAGTCCTGGAAACGGTAGACCAGGTAGGCCGGGCCGGCCAGGTGGATCTCGCGCGCGTAGCTGTACGAGACGATGATCTTGTCGTTGCGCTTGGTGACTTCCAGGTCGTTGCCGGTGACGGAGGCGATGTCGTCGATGGCCGCTGCCCGGTCGAACGAGGCGCGGATCTCGGGCACCGTGGCGCCGTCGCGCGCGGCCTTGATGGCGGCCTTCTTGATGGCGAAATACTCGATGAAGATGGGGACGGACTTGCCGCCGATGGCGAACAGCGCCACCGCCAGCACGCCGATGAACACGACGCCGATGAAGGACAGTCCGCGCTGGCGCGAGCGGGCTGCGATGCGTTGCAGGGCCATGCCTGATCTCCTCCGTTGCTATGGGTTGGGTGCCGCGGCGCGTTGCTGCGCCGGGCGTGGTGCGCTCAATGGAACGGGCCGATGCGCTTGAGGTTGCCGAAATTCATCCACACGAAGAAGGCGCGGCCGACGATGTTTTCATCGGGCACGAAGCCCCAGTAGCGCGAATCCAGCGAATTATCCCGGTTGTCGCCCATCATGAAATAGTGGCCCTGGGGCACCTTGCAGGTCACGCCCTCGACGCTGTAGCGGCACTGCTCGCGTCCCTGGAAGTTGCTCGCGCCCTGCACGAAGGCCGGCACATCGCTGTTGACGATCACGCGGTGGCGCTGCTCGCCCAGCTGTTCCTCGAATTGCTTGAAGTAGCGCATCGCGTCCTGGTCGAAATAGTCCGGCAGCGCGGTGGTGGGCACCGGCTGGCCGTTCACCGTCAGGCGCTTGTTCAGGTAGGCCACCTCGTCGCCGGGGATGCCGACGACGCGCTTGATGTAGTCCATGCTGGGCTGGGGCGGATAGCGAAACACCATCACGTCGCCGCGCTGGGGCGGCGTGCCGTCGGTGATCTTCTTGTTGATAACCGGCAGCCGGATGCCGTAGGTGAATTTGTTCACCAGGATCAGGTCGCCCACCAGCAGCGTCGGGATCATGGAGCCCGAGGGAATCTTGAATGGCTCGAACAGGAACGAGCGCAGCAGGAAGACCACGGCGATCACCGGGAACAGCCCCGCCGTCCAGTCCAGCCACCAGGGCTGCATGAGGATGCGGCCCTTGGCCTCCTGCACGTCGCCATCCACCTGCCGGATGCCCATGCGGTCCAGCTCGGCGCGGCGCTCGGCGGCGGCGGCTTCCAGCTGCAGCGCGGCGCGGCGGCGCCGGGGCAGGAACAGCAGGCGCTCGCCCAGCCAGTAGGCGCCCGTGACCACCGTGGCCAGGAACAGCAGCAGCGCGAAGTTGCCCTCGATGGCGCCCATGTACCAGGCGCCCACGTAGCCGATGAAGGCCGCGAGAACCGCAGCGGTGAGGTATTGCATGGCTTGCATGGCGTTTGTCGTTGTTGCTGCTTATTCCTCGACCTGCAGGATGGCCAGGAAGGCCTCCTGCGGCACCTCGACCGAGCCGATCTGCTTCATGCGCTTCTTGCCGGCCTTTTGCTTTTCCAGCAGCTTGCGTTTGCGCGAGACGTCGCCGCCATAGCACTTGGCCAGCACGTTCTTGCGCAGCGCCTTGATGGTCTCGCGGGCGATGATGTTGGCGCCGATCGCCGCCTGGATGGCCACGTCGAACTGCTGGCGGCTGATGATCTCGCGCATCTTGGCCACCACCGCGCGGCCGCGGTATTGCGCCTGCGTGCGGTGCACGATGATGGACAGCGCGTCCACCTTCTCGCCGTTGAGCAGGATGTCCACCTTGACCACGTCGGACGCCCGGTTCTCCTTGAACTCGTAGTCCATCGAGGCGTAGCCGCGCGAGACCGACTTGAGCTTGTCGAAGAAGTCCAGCACGATCTCGCCCAGCGGCATCTCGTAGGTCAGCATGACCTGGCGGCCGTGGTATTGCATGTTCATCTGCACGCCGCGCTTCTGGTTGGCCAGGGTCATCACGGGGCCGACGTAGTCCTGCGGCATGTACAGGTGCACGGTGACGATGGGCTCGCGGATCTCCTGCATGCGGCCCTGCTCGGGCATCTTCGAGGGGTTCTCGACCTGAACGATCTCGCCGTCGCCCTGGACCACCTCGTACACCACGCTGGGCGCGGTGGTGATCAGGTCCTGGTCGAACTCGCGCTCCAGGCGCTCCTGCACGATCTCCATGTGCAACAGGCCCAGGAAGCCGCAGCGAAAGCCGAAACCCAGCGCCTGGCTGACCTCGGGCTCGTAGTGCAGGGAGGCGTCGTTGAGCTGCAGCTTTTCCAGCGCGTCGCGCAGCTGGTCGTACTGGTTGGCCTCGGTGGGGTACAGGCCGGCGAAGACCTGGGGCTGGATTTCCTTGAAGCCCGGCAGCGCCTGGGTGGCCGGGCCGGCGTTGTTGGGCAGCTTCTTTTCCAGGGTGATGGTGTCGCCCACCTTGGCGGCCTTGAGCTCCTTGATGCCGGCGATGATGTAGCCCACCTCGCCCGCGCGCAGTGTGTCGCGCGACACCTGCGCCGGCGTGAACACGCCCAGGTTGTTGGCGTCGTAGGCGGCGCTGGTGGCCATCATCTTGAAGCGCTCGCCTTTTTTCAGCTCGCCATCGACCACGCGCACCAGCATCACCACGCCCACGTAGCTGTCGAACCAGCTGTCGATGATCATGGCGCGCAGCGGCGCGTCCAGCCGGCCGCGCGGCGCGGGCACCTTGGCGACGATCTGTTCGAGCACGTCGTCTATGCCCATGCCGGTCTTGGCGCTGATGGGAATGGCCTCGCTGGCATCGACGCCGATCACGTCCTCGATCTCGGCGCGGGCGGTCTCGGGGTCGGCCTGGGGCAGGTCCATCTTGTTGAGCACGGGCAGCACTTCCACGCCCAGCTCCAGCGCGGTGTAGCAGTTGGCCACGGTCTGCGCTTCCACGCCCTGGGAGGCATCGACCACCAAGAGCGCGCCCTCGCAAGCCGACAGCGAGCGCGACACCTCGTACGAGAAGTCCACGTGGCCGGGCGTATCGATCAGGTTCAGGTTGTAGACCTGGCCGTCCCTGGCCGTGTATTGCAGCGCCGCGGTCTGCGCCTTGATGGTTATCCCACGCTCGCGCTCGATGTCCATGGAGTCCAGCACCTGCGCCTCCATCTCGCGCTCGGCCAGCCCGCCGCAGCGCTGGATGATGCGGTCGGCGAGCGTGGACTTGCCGTGGTCAATGTGCGCAATGATCGAGAAATTTCTGATGTGGTTCATCAACGGCTTACGACAAGTATTTGAATTGCAACGGCAGCGGACATGAAAAAAGGGCGCATCGACTTAAGCGACGCGCCCTGAACCAACAATCTTTGGCAACTGCGATGGTTGGAGCTTCATTGTAGGCAAAAACGCCCGGGCGCAAATCCCGGGCAGCGTCATCCAGGGGCTGCCAACAGGCAGCAGGCCGGAAATATCCACAGTTTGTCCACAAACCCCTGGCAGTGCATGGACAAGGGGACGGGCCGCGCTGCCGGCCCTGGGGCCGGGCCTGCCGGCCCCTGCCGTTTTCGGCCGCGCATTCTAGCAAACGGGCTGCCACGGCCGGGCCGCCCAGGGCCGGCGCGCGCGGCGCATCAGCGCGCCGGGCGGATCAGCACGTACTGCGCCCATTCCCCGCGCCGCACCAGCACGTTGACCGGCTTGCTCTTGTCGGCCTTGGCGGCTGCGCCCTCGAAGTCCTTGAGGTTGCGGATTTCCACGTTGGCCAGCGCCACGATGACGTCGCCCTCGCGCAGGCCGGCCCGCGCTGCGGCATCGCTGGCCGACACCACGCGCACACCGCCCTTGATCTTGAGTTCCTTTTCCTGGGCCGGCGTGAGGTCGGCCACCACCAGGCCCAGCTGCTGGGCAGCCGCGGTCGGCGGCTGCTTGCCACCGCCCTCCTTGCCCTGCGCCTCGGGCGCCTTGGCGGCGGCCTTCTCATCGGGCTCCACCTCGGCCACAGTCACCGTGAGGTCGCGTGCCGCGCCGCGGCGGAATACGGTGATGGCGGCCTTGCTGCCCGGCCGGGTGTTGCCCACCAGGCGCGGCAGGTCGGCCACCTTGTCCACCGGCTTGCCCTCGAAGCGGATGATGATGTCGCCGGCCTCGATGCCGGCCTTGTCGGCAGGCGAGCCCGGCTCGACGCCGCGCACCAGCGCCCCCTGCGCCTTGCCCAGCCCGATGGACTCGGCCACGTCCCTGGACACGCCTTCGATCTGCACGCCGATGCGCCCGCGCGTGACGCGGCCGCTGGCGCGCAGCTGCTCGCTCACCCGGATGGCCTCGTCGATGGGGATGGCGAACGAAATGCCCATGAAGCCGCCCGAGCGCGAATAGATCTGGCTGTTGATGCCCACGACTTCGCCGCGCATGTTGATCAGCGGGCCGCCCGAGTTGCCGGGGTTGATGGCGACATCGGTCTGGATGAAGGGCAGGTAGTCGCCCGTGTCGCGCTGCTTGGCGCTGACGATGCCGGCCGTGACGGTGTTCTCCAGCCCGAACGGCGAGCCGATGGCCATGACCCATTCCCCGGCCTTCAGCCGGCTCACGTCGCCCACCTTCACTGCGGGCAGCCCGGTGGCGTCGATCTTGACCACGGCCACGTCGGTGCGCTTGTCCGAGCCGATGATGCGGGCCTTGAACTCGCGCTTGTCGGTCAGGGTGACGATGACCTCCTCGGCCCCCTCGACCACGTGCGCGTTGGTCATCACGTAGCCGTCGGCGCTGAGGATGAAGCCGGAGCCCACGCCGCGCGGCTGCTCCTGCGGCTGTTGCGGCGCGCGCGGGCCTTGCTGGCGTGGCGCGTTGGGCATGGGCAGGCCGAAGCGCTTGAAGAATTCCAGCATCTCCTCGTCCATGCCGCCCATGGACGGGCGCGCGTTGATGCGCTCGGTGGTCCGGATGTTGACCACCGACGGCCCGACCTGGTCCACCAGCTCGGTGAAGTCGGGCAGGCCGCGCACGGCGGGGGCGCTTTGCGCCTGCGCGGCCGGGGCCAGCGCCAGCAGCGCCGTGCCGCCGGCCAGGCCCAGGGCCACGGCCAGCGCACCGGCGCTGAGGCGGTTTCGGGAGCGGGAGATGTCAAGCATCGTCAGCCTTTTCTTGCAAAGGAAGGGTTCTGGGCGGGTTCAAAGCCTGAACCGCCGCCTGGATGGCCAGCAGACACCCTGCAGCGCCGGGCGCCTGCCAGCGGGGGCAGCTAGGGCCTGTCAGCGCTGGCGCCCTGCGAAGTCGGCGTTGCGCAGAAAGCCCGCCGGCATCTGCAGCGCCGAGGTGCTGTTGCCCAACTGGCGATGTGCGGCCAGCAGCTCGTCCAGGCGCGGGTCGCGGATCATCACCGGGGGCCCGCCTGCCGCGTCGGCGGCCGGCGCCGCGGCGGCGGCCGGCTCGGCCGTCAACGCCACTGCCTGCGGCGCGCTGGCCTGGGCGCCCGGGCGGGCCGACGCCAGCTGCGCGCCAGGCGCGCCGGCGGACAGGCCCGCGTAGCCATGCCAGCCGAGTACCGCCACCGCCGCCAGCGAGGCGAATCCGGCGGCCAGCTTCCAGCGCAGCACCTGGTCGTTGGCGGCGGGATCGGCGGCGCTGCCCGCTGCGGGCAGGGCCGGGGCCAGCTGCTGCAGCGCCGGGGCGCTCGCCGGGCGCATGGCCTCGCCCTCCTGCGCCAGCTGCGCGCGCAGGCGCTGCAGCAGCTGCCCGCCATCGCCCGCCGCCGCCACGGGGGCGGCCTGCCCGCGCAGCGCATCGCCGATCACGTGGTACAGCTCCCAGCAGGCCTGGCCTTCGCCGCTTGCCGCGTGGCCCACGGCGCGGGCGAACTCGGGGCCGTGCAATTCGCCGTCGGCCAGTGCCGACAGTTGTTCGCGCATCGTCTTCACATCGTGTTCATTCATGGTTGCATCCGCTTCCTGGCGCCATCCGGGCCGCTACCAGCGCTTGCCCGTGCGCTTGTCCAGCAAGGGCCTGACGCGCGCGGAGATGGCCTCGCGCGCACGGAAAATGCGCGAGCGCACGGTTCCGATGGGGCAATCCATGGCGGTGGCAATCTCTTCATAGCTCAGGCCCTCGATTTCCCGCAGCGTCACGGCCTGGCGCAGTTCCTCGGGCAGCAGGGCCAGGGCGTCGTTCACCGCAGCCGCCACCTCCTGGGCGGCCAGCACGGTCTCCGGGGTTTCGTCACTGATTAGTTCACGCTCCAACACGGAAGTTTCATCGTCATCGTCACTGCCCGCCCCGCGCAGCGCGCTCTCGGTGATGACGGGGTCGCGGCGCAGGTCCACCAGCGCCTTCTTGGCGGCGTTCACGGCAATGCGGTAGAGCCAGGTATAGAACTGGGCATCGCCACGAAACTGGTGCAGCGCCCGCCAGGCCCGCAGGAAGGTTTCCTGGGTGATGTCGGCCACCAGGTCCACGTCGCGCACCATGCGCCCCACGAGGCGCTCGACGCGGCGCTGGTACTTGATGACCAGCAATTCGTAGGCGCCCTGGTCGCCTGCCACCGCGCGCTCGACCAACTGCTGATCGGTGTCGGCAGGGCTGGGGGCGGCGGGGTGGGGAGCTGTCATGTCGTAAGAAGTCTGGCGCGCCGCCAATGCGGGCTGGTCGATGGGAGACGGCGCGCCGTCATGGCTGGCTGGCCCCGGCAGCCTCGGGGGCGTGGCCATACAGCGCGCGGCGGATTGCCGCCCAGGCTTCGGCCTGGAGCGGGCCAGGCGTGGCGCGCTGCAGGAACAGCCACAGCGCCGGCGCCTGCAGCGGCCGTGCGCGCACCAGCATCACGCGCTGAAGATCCAGCCGCACCTGCGGCGGCGCGGCCAGCGGCAGCGGCTGCACCCGGCCGGCCAGCTCGATGCACCATGCCGCGCCATCCCACGCCAGCTGGCCAGTGGGCAGGGTACGCCACCAATGCCAGGCCAGCGCTGCGCAAAGTCCCCACAGCAGCGCCGCGCACCCGGCCGCCAGCGGGCGATGGGAGGGGGCGACACCCAGGCACAGCCAGGCCGCCAGGGTGGCCGCCGCACCTGCGCACAGCAGGCAAGTGGCCCAGCGCAGGCTGGCCGCAGGGCCGAAGCCGTGGCGCGCGGGCGGAGGCAGCAGGTAGGCGCGCACGGGCCGGGCAGCAAGGTGGCGCACATGCAGGACAGGCAGTGGCGGCGGCGCGCAGACTGCCGCCGGGCTCACACCCGCTGGAACACCAGCGTGCCGTTGGTGCCGCCAAAGCCGAAGTTGTTCTTCAGGGCCACGTCCATCTTCATGTCGCGTGCCTCATTGGCGCAATAGTCCAGGTCGCACTCCGGGTCCTGCTCGAAGATGTTGATCGTGGGCGGCACCTTCTGGTGGTGCAGCGCCAGCACGGTGAACACGCTTTCGATGCCGCCTGCGCCGCCCAGCAGGTGGCCGGTCATGGATTTGGTGGAGCTGACCACCATGTCCCTGGCGTGCTCGCCCAGGGCGGCCTTGATGGCGTTGGTCTCGTTGAGGTCGCCCAGCGGTGTGGAGGTGCCGTGCGCGTTCAGGTATTGCACCTGGTCGGCGTTCAGGCCGGCATTGCGCAGCGCGGCCAGCATGGCGCGGCGCGGGCCGTCCATGTTGGGCGCGGTCATGTGGCCGGCGTCGGCGCTCATGCCGTAGCCGGTGACTTCGGCGTAGATCTTTGCGCCGCGCGCCTTGGCGTGCTCGTACTCTTCCAGCACCAGCACGCCTGCGCCCTCGCCCAGCACGAAACCGTCACGGCCCTTGTCCCAGGGGCGCGAGGCGGTCTTGGGGTCGTCGTTGCGGGTGGACAGCGCGCGCATCGCGGCAAAGCCGCCCACGCCCAGGGGCGAGACGGTGGCCTCGGTGCCGCCGGCGACGATCACGTCGGCATCGCCGTATTCGATCTTGCGCGCCGCCTCGCCGATGCAGTGCAGCCCGGTGGTGCAGGCGGTGACCACCGACAGGTTCGGCCCCTTGAAGCCGAAGCGCATCGAGACATGCCCGGCCACCATGTTGATGATGGACGCCGGCACGAAGAAGGGCGTGATGCGCCGCGGACCGCGCGCTTCCAGTTCGGCGTGGGTGTTCTCGATCAGCGGCAGGCCGCCGATGCCGGAGCCGATGATGCAGCCGATGCGCGTGGCCAGCTCTTCATCCAGCGCGTCGCCGGTGGGCAGGCCGGCATCCTGCACGGCCTCCTGCGCGGCGGCGATGCCGTAATGGATGAAGGTATCCATCGTGCGCGCTTCCTTGGTGCTCAGGTAGGCATCAAGCCGGAAGCCTTTGACCTCCCCAGCGATCTTGCACGCGAAGTCGGTCGCGTCAAAGCGGGTGATGAGGTCGATGCCGGACTGGCCGGCGATGATGTTGGCCCAGGCGTCCGCCACCGTGTTGCCCACGGGGGAGACGCAGCCCAGGCCGGTCACGACAACGCGACGACGGCTCATGCGTGAAAACCTTGTAGCTGGGGGAGGTGCCGCCCGGTAGGCGGCGTGCGTCAGCCCTTGTGGTGGGCGTTGGCGTAGTCGATGGCGTTTTGCACCGTGGTGATCTTCTCGGCGTCCTCGTCCGGGATCTCGATGCCGAACTCGTCTTCCAGAGCCATCACCAGTTCCACCGTGTCCAGAGAGTCGGCGCCCAGGTCAGCCACGAAGGCCTTCTCGCTGGTGACCTGGGACTCTTCCACGCCGAGTTGCTCGGCGATGATTTTTTTGACACGTGCTTCGATATCGCTCATGGTTTCCCTCTGCGGGTTGTGAAATGAATCCGCGATTCTAGCTGCTTCAGGTACTAGCCCCTGCACAACCCGCCGGGCGGACTTTCCGGCGCCAACTTCACTCAACTACATGTACATGCCGCCATTGACGTGCAACTGCTGGCCCGTCACATAGCCCGCACCTTCCGAGGCGAGGTAGGCCACGGCGTGCGCGACGTCCTCGGGGCGGCCCAGGTCGCCAAGGGCGATCTGCGCGCGCAGGGCCTGCTTTTGCTCCTCGGGCAGCTCGGCGGTCATGTCCGTGGCGATGAAGCCGGGCGCCACGCAGTTCACGGTGATGCCGCGGCTGCCCAGCTCGCGCGCCAGCGCCCGCGTCATGCCGGCCACGCCCGCCTTGGCGGCGGCGTAGTTGGCCTGGCCCGGGTTGCCCGAGGCGCCGACCACGCTGGTGATGCTGATGATGCGGCCGAAGCGCTGCTTCATCATGGGGCGGATGGCGGCGCGGCTGGTGCGGAACACCGCCTTCAGGTTGGTGTCGATCACCGCGTCCCAGTCGTCGTCCTTCATGCGCATGGCGAGCGTGTCGCGCGTGATGCCGGCGTTGTTGACCAGCACGTGCAGGCCGCCGTGCTGCTTGACGACCGCGTCCACCAGCGCATCGACGGCGGCGCCGTCGGTGACGTTCAGGCGCACGCCATGCCCGCCATGGCCGGCCAGCGCGGCGCCGATGCGCTGCGCGCCCTCATCGGTGGTGGCGGTGCCGATCACCGTCAGGCCCTGGCTGGCCAGCTGCGCGGCAATGGCCGCGCCGATGCCGCGCGTGGCGCCCGTGACCAGGGCAATGCGGGGGGTGTTCTGGGGGGCACTCATGCGAGCAGTTCCTGGGTTTCGGCAAGGGTTGCCGGGTCGTACAAAGAGGCGGCGGCGAGGCCGGGGTCGATGCGGCGCACCATGCCGGTGAGCACCTTGCCGGGGCCGCATTCGATGATGTGGGTGATGCCGCGCGCGCCCAGGGCCTGCACGCATTCGACCCAGCGCACCGGCTGCCAGGCCTGGCGGTACAGCGCCTCGCGGATGGCATCCGCGTCCTGCTGCACGACCACGTCCACGTTGTTCACCACCGGGATCCGCGGCGCGGCCAGCTCCATGCCGGCCAGCGCGGCGCGCAGCGCCTGGGCGGCGGGCTTCATCAGGCTGGAGTGGAACGGCGCCGATACCGGCAGCGGCAGCGCGCGCTTGGCGCCCATGCCCTTGAGGACTTCGCAGGCCTTGTCCACGCCCGCCTTGGTGCCGGCGATGACGGTCTGCGCCGGGTCATTGAAATTCACGGCCTCGGCGACTTCGGGCGAGCCGGCACCGAAGCTGGCCTGCGCCTGGGCGCAGCCCTCGATGACCTTGCCGGCCTCCAGCCCCAGGATGGCCGCCATGGCGCCCGCCCCCACCGGCACCGCCTGCTGCATGGCGGCGGCGCGCAGGCGCACCAGCGGCGCGGCCTGGGCCAGTGTCAGCACCCCGGCCGCAACCAGCGCGGAATACTCGCCCAGCGAATGCCCGGCCACGGCGGCGGGGAGCTGCCCGCCCTCGGCGCGCCAGGCGCGCCAGGCCGCCACGCCCGCCACCAGCATCACCGGCTGGGTGTTGGTGGTCAGCGCCAGCGCCTCCTTGGGGCCGGCGGCAATCAGCGCGCCCAGGTCCTCGTGCAGCGCGTCCGAGGCCTCGGCCAGGGCCTGGCGCACGGCCGGATGGTCGCCCCAGGCGTCCAGCATGCCCACCGCCTGCGAGCCCTGGCCGGGAAATACGAAAGCAAAGGTTTTTGCCATGAAATGACTGTCTTTTGAACGAAAACCGCCTCATGCCGGCGTCGGCAGGCAATTGTTAGCTACATTTTCAGGAGCACCGCGCCCCAGGTGAAGCCGCCGCCCACTCCCTCCAGCATGACCGTATGGCCGGGCTGCACCTGGCCGGCACGCACGGCGTGGTCCAGCGCCAGGGGGATGGAGGCGGCCGAGGTGTTGCCGTGCTGGTCCACGGTGACCACCACCTTGTCCATCGGCAGCTTCAACTTGCGCGCCGTGCTTTGCATGATGCGGATGTTGGCCTGGTGCGGGATCAGCCAGTCGATGTCGGCCTCGGTCATGCCGGCCTTGTCCAGCGTGGTGCGCGCGGCCTTTTCCAGCACGCCCACGGCCAGCTTGAACACGGCCTGGCCGTCCATGGTCAGCAGCGGGCTGCCCAGGATCTCGCCGCCATAGACGTTGCCCGGCACGCACAGGATGCCCACGTGGCTGCCGTCGGCGTGCAGGTCGCTGGCCAGGATGCCCGGCTCGTCGGACGCCTGCAGCACCACGGCGCCGGCGCCATCGCCAAACAGCACGCAGGTGGTGCGGTCCTGGAAGTTCAGGATGCGGCTGAACACCTCGGCGCCCACCACCAGCGCGCGCCGGGCGCTGCCGGCGCGGATCATGGCGTCGGCCACCGTCAGCGCATAGACGAAGCCGCTGCACACGGCCTGCACGTCGAACGCCGGGCAGCCGGCCACGCCCAGCTTGTGCTGCAGGATGCAGGCGGTGGAGGGAAACACCATGTCCGGCGTGGACGTGGCGACGATGATCAGGTCGATGTCGGCTGCCGTGCAGCCGGCGGCGTCGATGGCGTGGCGCGAGGCCTCGAGCGCCAGGTCGCTGGCGGCCTGCTCGCGCCCGGCGAAGTGGCGGGCGCGGATGCCGGTGCGCTCGACGATCCATTCATCGGAGGTTTCCACGCCCTGCGCGGCCAGTTCGGCGACCAGGTCGGCGTTGCTCAAGCGGCGTGCAGGCAGGCAGCTGCCCGTACCGACTATGCGGGAATAGCGTGGTGTCATCAAAGGGGGGCCGAGGCGGCGCTGGGAGCAAAGGGAGCATTGGCGCCGGACAGCAGCGGCGCCGCGTGCGCGACCCGTGCGCGCACGCGCTCAAGCAGGTTGTTGCGGGCCGCATCATACGCGCGGGCGAGCGCCTGCTCGAAGGCCAGCGCGTCGGCCGAACCATGGCTCTTGAACACCAGTCCGCGCAGGCCCAGCAGCGCCGCGCCGTTGTAGCGGCGGTGGTCCATGCGCCGCTTGAGCGCGGCCAGCACCGGGTAGGCGACCACGGCCGCCGCCTTGGTCAGCAGGTTGCGCGAGAACTCTTCCTTCATGAAGCCGCCGATCATGCTGGCCAGGCCCTCGATGGTCTTGAGCGCCACGTTGCCCACGAAGCCGTCGCAGACCACGATGGCGGCCGTGCCCTTGAAGATGTCGTTGCCCTCGACATTGCCGACGAAGTTCAGGTCGCCGGCGGCCCCGGCGGCGCGCAGCAGCTCGCCGGCGCGCTTGATTTCCTCGCTGCCCTTGATGGCTTCCTCGCCGATGTTGAGCAGGCCCACGCTGGGCTGCTCGTCGCCCGTGAGCACCGACACCAGCGCCGAGCCCATGACGGCGAACTGCAGCAGGTGCTCGGCGGTGCTGTCCACGTTGGCGCCCAGGTCCAGCACCGTGGTGGCGCCGCCGCGGGCGTTGGGGATCTGCGTGGCAATGGCCGGGCGGTCGATGCCGTCCAGCGTCTTGAGCAGGTAGCGGGCGATCGCCATCAGGGCGCCGGTGTTGCCGGCCGACACCGCCGCCTGGGCGTGGCCGTCCTTGACCTGGGCGATCGCCACGCGCATGGAGGAGTCCTTCTTGCGGCGCAGCGCCACTTCGACGGCGTCGTCCATGGCGACGACTTCGCTGGCCGGCACGCACTGGACGCGCTCATGCACCAGCGCCGCGAGGCGCGCGGGCTGGCCCACCAGCAGCAGGCGGGCGTCGGGGTGGCGCTCCAGGAACTGGCGGCACGCGGGAAGCGTGACGTCGGGGCCATGGTCGCCCCCCATGCAGTCAACGGCCAGTGTGATCATCGGCGGGGAGTGGGCCGCGCGCGGCGGCCGGGTACGGTAGGGACCGCCATTGTGGCAGCCAGAAACGACAAAGGCCCGCGCTACGGGACTCGTAGCTGCGGGCCCGGCGGGGGCGCGGAGCGGGGCCGCGCGCCGATCAGGCTTCGGACTTGGCCTTGATCACCTGGCGGCCACGGTAGTAGCCGTTGGGGCTGATGTGGTGGCGCAGGTGCACTTCACCCGTGGTCGGCTCGACGGCCGTGCCCGGGGTGGTCAGGGCGTTGTGCGAGCGGTGCATGCCGCGCTTGGAAGGGGACTTCTTGTTTTGTTGAACGGCCATGGTCGGCTCCTGGTCTTGAAAGGGTTGGAAGGAAAAACGCGATCAGCCCATTGAAGACACGAGGGGTTTCGCGCGAAGCCCGCCATTATAGCGCAGGCCCGGCTTCAGGAAGGATCGCCCTTGCGAAGGGATGCCAGCGCGGCGAAGGGGTTGGGTGCGCTGGCGCTGGCCGCCTCGAAATCCGCGGCGTCCGAGGCCAGCTGCACGGGCACCGGGCAGGTGTCGTGGCGCGGCACCAGGGGCAGCGCCATGATCAGCTCGTCCTCGATCAGCTCGCGCAGGTTGAAGTCGCGGTGCAGGGCCAGCAGGTCTTCTTCGCTGTCCTCGTCCAGCGCCTCGGCGGTGGCCTCGTCGGCCACGAAGCGGAATTCGCGGTCCACCTGCAGCGGCACGTCCACGGGCTGCAGGCAGCGCTGGCAGGTCAGCGGCACGCTGGCGCTGGCCTTCAGGTGCAGCCAGACCTGGCCGCCCAGGCCATGGGTGGAGCGGACTTCGCCGTCAGCGCTCCAGTCCACGCGCAAATCAGGGTGCAGGCCGCGCGCTTCCTCGGCCAGGCGCTGGTAGCGCAGCAGGGTGTCATGACCGGACAGGTGGGCGCCGGCCTGCGCGAAGGCCTTGACGTCCAGCCGATCGGGCGAGTATTCCTTGGTCATGGCGGGCAGTGTAAGAGAATCGGACGCATGCCCCATGCGTCTCCCCTGCCCCGCCCGCTGGTTCTTGCCTCGACCTCGCGCTACCGCCGCGAACTGCTCGAACGCCTGCGGCTGCCCTTCCAGGCCGCCGCCCCCGAAGTGGATGAAGCCGCCCAGCCCGGCGAGGCGCCGCGCTCCCTGGCGCTGCGCCTGGCGCTGGCCAAGGCGCGCGCCATCGGGCTGCGCCAGCCGGACGCCCTGGTCATAGGCTCGGACCAGGTGGCCGAACTGTCCGACCAGGGCCTGGGCAAGCCGGGCAGCCATGAACGCGCAGTGGCGCAGCTGCGCCAGATGAGCGGGCAGTCCGTGATGTTCCATACGGCGGTGGCCGTGGTGTGCGTCGCCAGCGGCTTCCAGCAGGTGGAGCTGGCACCGGTGCAGGTGCGCTTTCGCGAACTGGGCGACGCGGAAATCGAGCGCTACCTGCGCGCCGAAACCCCCTACGACTGCGCCGGCAGCGCCAAGAGCGAGGGCCTGGGCATCAGTCTGCTGGACGCCATCGACAGCGACGACCCGACGGCGCTGATCGGCCTGCCCCTGATCCGCACCTGCCGCATGCTGCGTGCCGCCGGCGTGGTGCTGCCATGAGCGGGCCCGTTGCTCCCGGCACCCTGTACCTGGTGCCGGCGCCGCTGGACTTTGGCTGCGAAGCCCAAGCGCCGCTGCAGGAGGTGCTGCCGCAGGGCACGCTGCGCCAGGCGGCTGCGCTGACCCACTGGATCTGCGAGAACGCCAAGAGCCTGCGCGCCTACCTGAAGCGCGTGGACGCGCTGCACCCCCTGGCCGCGCCGCTGCAGCAGCAGCACATCGCCGAGCTGCCGCGCCAGGTACACAAGAAGGGCGACCATGGCGCCGGCGGCGCGGCCTTCGATGCCCGCGCGCTGCTGGCGCCGCTGCTGGCCGGCCACGACATGGGCCTGGCCAGCGAGGCCGGCATGCCGGCGGTGGCCGATCCGGGCAGCTCGGTGGTGCGCGCCGCGCACGACGCCGGCGCGCGCGTGCTGCCGCTGGTCGGGCCGGTGTCGCTGCTGCTGGCGCTGGCGGCCAGCGGCCTCAACGGGCAGAACTTCGCCTTCGTCGGCTACCTGCCGCAGGACGCGGCGGCGCGCGGCCAGCGCATCCGCGAGCTGGAGGCGCTGGCGCTCCAGCAGGGCCAGACGCAGCTGTTCATAGAGACGCCCTACCGCAACGCCGCGCTGTGGCAGGCGCTGCTGCAGCAGCTGCGCCCCGACACCCGGCTGGCCGTGGCGCACGGGCTGACGCTGGCCCAGGCACGCACGCAATCATGGAGCGTGCGGCAGTGGCGCGCCCGCGGCGCGGGCAGCGCGCCGGACAACCGCACGCCGGCGGTGTTCGCCCTGGGCGCCTGACGGCGGTCGCAAGGCCAGCACTTACGCTACGTTTTTAATAGCTACATCCGCCCATTTGGCGCCGGCGTGGGGCGGAAATGCCTCGAAACCCGCGCCCAGCAGGCAAGAATGCGCCTCACTTGGGCATGGCGCAGTGCCCGCCGCTGGCCGCCGTGCCCGAGCCGGCCGTGATCATGGGCGGCTCCAGGCGCAGGTTGACGGGGTCGGAGTGCACGTAGTCCCAGGCGACGAAGCCCACCAGGGCAAGCCAGAACGCCCAGCGCCGGACGGTGGACGAGGCAGCAAAAGAAGTTGGCATCACGGCGATCCTTGCCCGGCTCAGAACTTGAAATGCCGGCGCACGCGCAGGCCCACCAGCGTGCCGGCGAAGGCCAGCGGCACCCAGATCCAGCCATGCAGGCTGCCGGTGCTGATGCCGCTGACCATGGCGCCGACGTTGCAGCCGAATGCCAGGCGCGAGCTGTAGCCCAGCAGGAACCCCGCCACCGCACCCACCAGCCACTGTTGGCCGGTGAGCGGCTGGCGGGACGCCGGGCGCCGCGCGGCCACCCACAGCGCACCGGCCAGGATGCCGATGTTGGTGATGCTGGTGACGTCCAGCAAAAGCGTCTGCGACAGCCGCTGCGCATGGCCCGGGTCGCCCCAGAAGGCGTTGGCCGCCGGCTCGAACAGCCCCAGCGCCGTGGCCGCCTTGGCGCCCCACAGGCCAAAGCCATAGACCACGCCCCAGGGCTGGCCGGCGATGAGCAGGTTCAGCGCCGCCAGCAGCGCCAGCAAGGCGGCGCCCCAGACCCAGCGCGCCGGCAGGTGCGCGGGGCGCAGCGGCCGCCCGCTCCAGCGGCCCACCGCCCAGGCCAGCACGGCCAGGCCGGCCAGCGTGGCGGCCAGCGCGCCGCCCGCGCCAAAGCGCTGCACCAGGCCCACGGGGGCGGTGGCGCCCAGCGCCAGCCAGTCGTTCAGGTGCACCGAGCCGATGAAGCTGCCCAGCGCAAACAGCGGCAGGATGGCCATGTTCAGCGGCACGCCCAGGCCGGCCTTGTACAGGGTCCCGGAGCCGCAGCCGTCGGCGATCTGCATGCACAGGCCGAACACGAAGGCGCCCACCAGCAGGCTGACCGAGGGCGGGCCCAGCGCGGCGGTGGTCTCGGGGAAGTGCGCCAGCAGGGGCATGGACACCGCCGACAGCAGCGCCAGCAGCAGCAGCTGGCCATAGACGCCGGCCGGGTCGCGCCGCTCCACCAGGTGGCGCCAGCCGGTGGTGAAGCCAAAGCGCGCGCCCGCCAGCGTCGCCCCCAGGCCCACGCCGACCAGCAGCAGCAGCGCCTGGCGCGCCGAGACCGACCACAGCAGCCAGCCGAACAGCGCCAGCACGGCCAGCGCCAGCGGCAGGCGCTGCGCCCAGGAGGCGGCGGCCGGCGCCGCAGGACGGGCCGGCGGCGCGGCGGCGGAATCGGCAAAGGGCAAGGCGGCGGTGTTCATGGGGCAGGGGTTCCAAGGTTGCGGTTGGCCCAGGACAGCGCCATGTAGCGCAACTGCTCCCAGCGGCCGGGCTCATGGCTCATGGGCAGCGGACGGTCGGCGCGCGTCCAGTCCACCATGGAGCCGGCGTACAGGCGCACGTCCGGGCGGCCCAGCACTTCGGACAGCACGAACCAGTCGGTCGCGGCCCAGTGGCCGGTGTTGCAGAACGCCACGACGGGCTGGCCGGGAGCGGCGCCGGCAGCGTCCAGCTCGCCTTGCAGCGCAGCCTTGTCCAGCAGCACCGGGCGCTCCAGCTCGAACAGCGATTCGCTGTCCAGGTTCACGGCGCCCGGCAGCGTGCCGCGCGCACGCGCCGAGGCATGGGCGATGCGGCCCTCGAAGAAGCGCGCCGGGCGCGAATCGATGCGCAGCACCCCGGGCTTGTCCAGGTCGGCCTGCACCTGCTCGCGCGTGGCCAGCCAGCGGGTGTTGAAACTGGGCTGCCACTGGCTGCGCACCACGGGCGCCACCTGCTTGTCCAGGGCCAGGCCGGCCTGCTTCCAGGCGGCCAGGCCGCCGTCCAGGATGGACAGCTCGGCCACGCCCAGCGACTTGAGCGTCCAGTACACGCGCGCGGCGGCGCCGAAGTCGGTGGCATCGGCACCGGCATGCACCACCACCACGCGGCTGGCCGGCTCCAGGCCCAGCTCCTGCACCAGTTGCGTCAGCTGCGCCAGCGGCAGCAGCGCGCCGGGGTTGTCCGGGCCGGAGCGCCAGCGGCCGTAGGGCGCTGATAGCGAGCCGGGGATGTGCTGCATGGCGTAGGCCGGCGCATCGCGCACGTCCAGCACCGCCACGGGCGAGCGCTGCTGCGCCAGTTCGTGCAGCTGGCGGGGCGTGACCAGCGGCGCTGCGGCCAGCGCCCAGCCCGCCGACCAGGCCAGGCAGGACAGAAACAGGCGAAGGAGAAAACGCATGGCGACGGGCAGGAATGAACGGTGGAAAGGAAGGCGTGGATTGTCCCGGCCGCTGGCGCGGGCACCAACGACAGAATCGTCAGATGCTTATCTGGCGGCGCCGGGCGCTGCGGCGGGCCGGATTTTCTCCGGTTTTGATGGCTGCCGGCCGGCAGGCAGGCAGGCAGGCAGGCAGCCCTTAGCATCTGGGTGACCTCCAGGAGCTGCCATGACCGACGTTCTGTTCGACACCCTCGGCCCGGTGTGCCGCATCACCCTGAACCGCCCCGCCCGGCGCAACGCCGTGCACCGCCCCATGGCCGAGGCGCTGCGCGCGGCATTCGAGCGCTTCGAAGCCGACGCCACGTTGCGCGTGGCCGTGCTGCACGGCGCGGGCGGGCATTTCTGCGCCGGCGCCGACCTGGCCGCAGTGGCCGACCCGCTGCTGCGCAACGAACTCGACCCCGAAGGCGGCGGCAGCGGCCCCATGGGCCCCACGCGGCTGGCGCTGGCCAAGCCCCTGGTTGCCGCCATCGAGGGCTACGCCGTCGCCGGCGGGCTGGAGCTGGCGCTGCTGGCCGACCTGCGCGTGGCCGCTGCCGATGCCACGCTGGGGGTGTTTTGCCGCCGCTTCGGCGTGCCGCTGATCGACGGCGGCACGGTGCGCCTGCCGCGCACCGTGGGCATGGGCCGGGCTCTGGACCTGATCCTCACGGGCCGGCCGGTGGATGCACAGGAGGCCCTGGGCATGGGCCTGGTCAACCGCGTCGCGGCGCCCGGGCAGGCGCTGGATGCGGCGCTGGAGCTGGCGCAGCAGATCGCCGCCTTTCCGCAGCAGTGCATGCTGGCCGACCGGGCCTCGGCCTATGAGCAGTGGGACTTGCCGCTTGCGCAAGCCCTGCGCATGGAGGGCCGGCGCGGCACGCCCATGGTGCAGGCCGAGGGCGTGCATGGCGCAGCGCGCTTTGCCGCTGGCGCCGGGCGGCACGGGGATTTCAAAGGCAGCTGACGCTTCAACCGGTCAGCGCAGCGCCGGCAGCGACAGCCCGGCCAGCGCCTTGCCCGCGCCCGCGCCCACGGCGGCGCCGAACTTGCGCGCCAGGCGCTCGGCCATGTTGTCGCGGCGCGTGTAGTCGATGACCTCCTCGGCCTTGACCACTTCGCGCGCCACGTAGTCCAGGTTGCCCAGCCGGTCGGCCAAGCCCATCTCGACGGCCTGCTGGCCGGTCCAGAACAGGCCGCTGAAGGTCTCGGGCGTTTCCTTCAGGCGCTCGCCCCGGCCGGCCTTGACCACGCCGATGAACTGCTGGTGGATCTGGTCGAGCATGGCCTGCGCGTACTCGTGCTGTTGCTGGCTCATGGGGCTGAACGGGTCCAGGAAGCCCTTGTTGGCGCCGGCCGTGATCAGGCGCCGCTCCACGCCCAACTTGTCCATGGTGCCGGTGAAGCCGAAGCCGTCCATCAGCACGCCGATGCTGCCGACGATGCTGGCCTTGTCCACGAAGATGTCGTCGGCCGCCGCCGCGATGTAGTAGGCGGCCGAGGCGCAGGTCTCCTCGACCACGGCATAGACCGGCTTGCCGTGCTTGGCCTTCAGGCGCACGATCTCGTCGTTGATGATGCCGGCCTGCACCGGGCTGCCGCCCGGGGAGTTGATCAGCAGCACCACCGCCTGGGCGCCCGCGTCCTCGAAGGCGCTCTTGAGCGCGGCGACGACGAACTCGGCGCTGGCTTCGGCTCCCGAGGCGATCTCGCCCTTGATGTCCACCACCGCCGTATGCGGCCCACTCTTGGCGGCGCTGGCCAGGTCGCGCGACATCGTCAGCAGCCAGGCGGCGGCCAGCACCAGCGCGATCCAGGAGAAACGCCAGAAGATGCGCCAGCGGCGCGCGGCGCGCTGCTCGGCCACGGTGGCCAGCACCAGCTTCTCCAGCACGCCGCGCTCCCAGGCGGGGTCCGGGGCAGCTCGCGTTGCTGCGTTTTCAGTAGCAGCCTGCGCCCACAGGTCGGAGGCTGGGGCGCGCCGGGCTGCGAACCCGGGGGCGGGGGGGTGTGGGGAGCGGTCATGGCAGAGGGGAAGGAATGCCGCTAGGCCGGCGGCTGCAGCAGGGGCGCAGTATGCCAGCGCACCACGCCGCCCTCCTCGCTCACGGGCACGCGGACCAGGCCGCCCCGGCAGGGGCCGCCGGCGCAGGCGCCGGTGTCCGGCGCATAGGCCGCGCCGTGCGTGGCGCACAGCAGCCAGCGCCCGCTGTCGTCGAAGAACCGGCCCTCCTGGTAGTCCATCTCCATGGGGACGTGGGTGCAGCGGTTCAGGTAGGCATGCACGCGCCCCAGGTAGCGGATGGCGAAGGCGCGCGCGGGCTGGCCGGCGTACAACACCTCGAACGCCACGGCGCGCCCGCCGTCGTGCAGCTCACTGCTGGCGCACACGGCGATGGCCTGGCTGGCAGCGTGCGGGGCCATCAGGCATTGCCCGCCAGCCACTGGTGCAACTCGGGCACCGAGCCGGCGACATACAGCGGCGCCAGCGGCGCAAAGCCCTCGGTGCTGTGGGCGCCGTAGCCCACCCCCACGCTGGCGCAGCCTGCGGCGCGCGCCATCTCCAGGTCGTGCGTGGTGTCGCCGATCATCAGGGTGCGCTCGGGCGCCACGTCCAGCTCGGCCATCAGCTCGTGCAGCATCAGCGGATCGGGCTTGCCGGCGGTCTCGTCGGCGGTGCGCGAGGCATCGAACATGCCGCGCAGCTGCACCGCCTGCAGCACGTGGTCCAGGCCGCGGCGGCTCTTGCCCGTGGCCACCGTAAGCAGGTGGCCGCGCGCCTTGAGCATGTCCAGCAGGCCCAGGGCCCCGTCGAACAGGCTGATGTCGTCCTGGTGCTGCAGGTAGTGGTAGCGATAGCGCAGCGCCAGCTCCTGGTATTTTTCGCGCGGCACGTCGGGGGCGGCGTGGGCCAGGGCCTGGGGCAGCGCCATGCCGATGACCCAGGCCGCCGCCTCGCTGGTGGGCACGGCGCCGCCCACGTCGCGCACCGCCAGCTGGATGGAGCGGGTGATGATGGCGGTGGAATCGAACAGCGTGCCATCCCAGTCGAAGGCGATCAGATCGAAGCGGCGGGTGCGGGAGGCGGGCATGGAAGGAAGCAGTCAGTCGTTCGCAAGGGCAAGGAAGCCGGCCAGCTCGGGCGGCAGCTCGGCGTGCAGCTGCACGGCCGCGCCGCTGGCGGGATGGGTGAACTGTAGCCGCCAGGCGTGCAGGAACATCCGCTTCAGCCCGTGCCGCTGCACGCGCCGGTTCAGGTCGAAGTCGCCGTACTTGTCGTCCCCGACGATGGCGTGCCCGCAGCTAGCCAGGTGCACGCGGATCTGGTGCGTGCGCCCGGTCTTGATGGTGACCTCCAGCAGGCTCATGGCCGGCAGGCCCTGCAGCGGGCGCGGCGCCAGGCTGGCGCGCACCCGCACCAGCGTGAGCGCCCGCATCGCCTCCGGGTCGTCGGCGCCGGTCACGCGCACGCGGCGCTCACCGTCGGCCTGGAGGTATTTGCGCAGCGGCGTGTCTATGACCTTGCGCGCGGCCGGCCAGGCGCCGGGAACCAGCGCCAGGTAGGTCTTGCCGGTCTCGCGGCCCCGGAACTGCTCCTGCAGGTGCGTGAGCGCCGAGCGCCGCTTGGCCACCAGGAGGATGCCCGAGGTTTCCCGGTCCAGCCGATGCACCAGCTCCAGGAACTTCGCCTGCGGCCGGGCGCGGCGCAATTGCTCGATGACGCCAAAGCTGACCCCGCTGCCGCCATGCACGGCCACCCCGGCGGGCTTGTCCAGGGCGATCAGGCAGTCGTCCTCCAGCAGGATGGGGAACTCGCGCGCCGGTGCCGCGCCGGGCCCGTCTGGCGGCGGCTGCTGCGCCATGCGCAGCGGCGGCAGCCGCACCTGGTCGCCGTCCGCGACGCGCGCATCGGCGCTGGTGCGGCCGCGGTTCAGGCGCACCTCGCCGCTCCTGATGATCCGGTAGACGTGCGTCTTGGGAACGCCCTTCAGGTGGCGCATGAGGAAGTTGTCCAGCCGCTGGCCGGCCGACTCGGCATCGACCGCAAGCATGCGGGCCGCTGGGGCCGGCGGGTTCTGCTGCGGGGCGCAGTGCGTGGCCGGTTTGCCCCCTATAATCTGTTTCACCTGTGCAACGGATGTGTAAGTGGTTGATTTGTCAGGATTTTACCGGACAGAACGCCCAACTCGCGGCACAGGCTGTCGATGCCAACGCAGGTTGTGCATGTTTTTCACAGGCCGAGGTTTTGCCTGTGTAGAGAGCATGGCTTGCGCAGGGTTGACGCAACGAAACACGGAAAACCGACGGAAATTTCAGGCCCCCGCCTCCGGCGAGCGCGGCGGCTGGCGGATCAAGGCGAAATCATGGTGTGGCTGCTGACTTGGATCGTGTCCTCGTGGCCGGGGCTGTTGCCCCGGGCGCACGCACGCGCCCGGCTTGCAGTTCCCTTTTGCACGGTGCATCCCCCAGCCCTGCCCTCGCCTGCGGCGCGGCGGCGCGCACTGCGCCTGTCCCCCCTCCACGCGCCCCCCTGCCCTTATTCACGCAGTTGAGCAGCCCCGGGGCTGCTGCCTGGCGCACGGTGCGCGCGGCAGCAGCAGTTGTGGTTTTCCTTCGTTTCGATGCGCCAACCCCGGCATTTCCGGCTCCGTTCGAGCCTGTTTTTGTCTGGATGCCGGCACGCCACGCCACTTCACGCCCCGCAGCGCGGGCATCGGTGGCCGGCCGGCAACGCCTGAAATTCTGAATTACGAAGGAATCCCATCATGAAGCGGATGCTCATCAACGCCACGCAGGCCGAGGAACGGCGCCTGGCGATCGTGGACGGCCAGAAGCTGCTGGACTACGAGATCGAGATCGAAGGGCGCGAGCAGCGCAAGGGCAACATCTACAAGGCCGTGGTCACGCGCGTCGAGCCCTCGCTGGAGGCCTGCTTCGTGGACTACGGCGAGGACCGCCACGGCTTCCTGCCCTTCAAGGAAATCTCCAAGCAATATTTCGCCGAGGGCGTGTCGCCCTCGCAGGCGCGCATCAGCGACGTGATCCGCGAAGGCCAGGAGCTGATCGTCCAGGTCGAGAAGGAAGAGCGCGGCAACAAGGGCGCGGCGCTGACCACCTTCGTGAGCCTGGCCGGCCGCTACGTGGTCCTGATGCCCAACAACCCGCGCGGCGGCGGCGTGTCGCGCCGCATCGAGGGCGAGGACCGCGCCGAGCTGAAGGAGGCGATGGACCAGCTCGAGTACCCCAAGGGCATGAGCATCATCGCGCGCACCGCCGGCATCGGCCGCACCGCGCCCGAGCTGCAGTGGGACCTGAACTACCTCCTGAAGCTGTGGAACGCCATCGACGGCGCCGCCAAGGCCGGCCGCGGCGCATTCCTGATCTACCAGGAATCCAGCCTGGTGATCCGCGCCATCCGCGACTACTTCAACAGCGACATCGGTGACATCCTGATCGACACCGACGACATCTACGAGCAGGCGCAGCAGTTCATGGCGCACGTCATGCCCGAGCATGCTGCGCGCGTGAAGCGCTACCGCGACGACGCGCCGCTGTTCTCGCGCTTCCAGATCGAGCACCAGATCGAGTCGGCCTACTCGCGCACCGTGACCCTGCCCTCGGGCGGCGCCATCGTCATCGACCACACCGAGGCGCTGGTGTCCGTGGACGTGAACTCGGCGCGCGCCATCAAGGGCGGCGACATCGAGGAAACCGCCACCCGCACCAACCTGGAAGCGGCTGATGAAGTCGCGCGCCAGATGCGCCTGCGCGACCTGGGCGGCCTGATCGTCATCGACTTCATCGACATGGAGGAGAGCAAGAACCGCCGCGACGTGGAGAACCGCCTGCGCGACGCGCTGCGCCAGGACCGCGCCCGCGTGCAGTTCGGCGCCATCAGCAAGTTCGGCCTGCTGGAGATGAGCCGCCAGCGCCTCAAGCCCTCGCTGTCCGAAGGCGCGCATATCCGCTGCCCGCTGTGCGACGGTACCGGCCACGTGCGCGACACGGAAGGCTTTGCGCTGCAGATGCTGCGCATGATCCAGGAAGAGTCCATGAAGGACAGCACCGCCGCCGTGCATTGCCAGGTGCCTGTCGAGGTGGCCAGCTTCCTGCTGAACGAAAAGCGTACCGAGATCGCCAAGATCGAGCTCAAGCAGCGCCTGTCGGTGGTGCTGATCCCCAACAAGTCGCTGGAGACGCCGCACTACAAGCTTGAGCGCCTCAAGCACGACGACCCGCGCCTGGAGGGCATGGAGGCCAGCTACAAGCTGGCCGACGAGGAACCCGAGCAGACCCACATCACGCGCCGCTCGCAGGAGCCGACCAACAAGCAGACCCCGATCATCAAGGGCGTGCTGCCCGATGTGCCCGCGCCGGTGGCCGAGCCGCGCCCGGCCGCACCGGCCCAGCCCGCACGCGGCCCGTCCGGCCGCAGCGCCGGCCAGCAGCAACCACAACAGCAGCACCAGC
>JAUCDD010000030.1:0-6654 GCA_034675505.1 Melaminivora sp.
CGCCTCCAGGAAGGCCTCGGTCGCCGGCTTGGTGGGCTGCAGGAGCGTCGCCTCCAGCGTGGCGGCCACCAGCGTCTCCAGGTTGCGCCGGCCGATCTCGGGGTTGGCGTACTTGGAGGCGATCACCTCGCCCTGCTCGGTCAGGCGGATCTGCCCGCGAACGGTGCCCGGCGGCTGCGCCAGGATGGCCTGGTAGCTGGGCCCGCCGCCGCGTCCCACGGTGCCGCCGCGGCCGTGGAACATGCGCAGCGCGATCGGCGCGCGCGGCTCGGCGGCGTTCATCTCGTCGAACAGCTGCACCAGCGCGATCTCGGCGCGGTACAGCTCCCAGTTGCTGGTGAAGATGCCGCCGTCCTTGTTGCTGTCGCTGTACCCCAGCATGACGTCCTGCAGCGCCCCGCTGGCGCGCACCAGCGCGGCGATGCCGGGCAGGGCGTAGAACTCGCGCAGGATGGGCGCGGCATTGCGCAGGTCCTCGATGGTCTCGAACAGCGGCACCACGATCAGGTCGGCCCGGGCCGCGCCGGCGCCGCCCGGGTGCGCCGCGCGCTCGTCCAGCGCGCCCTGCATCAGCCCCACTTCCTTTTGCAGCAGCAGCACCTCCAGCAGGTCGCTCACGCTCTCGGTGTGGCTGATGATGTAGTGGCGTATGGCCTGGGCGCCGTAGCGCCGGCGCGCCGCCAGCGCGGTCTCGAAGATGGCCAGCTCGCTGCTGGCATGCTCGCTGTAGCGCGCGCCCACCACGCGCAGCGGCCGCGCCTCGCCCAGCAGCTGCACCAGCAGCGCGCGGCGCTCGGGCTCGCCCAGGGCGGCATAGTCGGGCTCGATGCGGGCGCCGGCCAGCAGCTCGGCCACCACGCGCTCGTGCTGGTCCGAGCTCTGGCGCAGGTCCACCGTGGCCAAGTGGAAGCCGAACACCTCCACCGCGCGCATCAGCGGGCGCAGCCGCTCGGCCGTCAGCAGCGCGCCCTGGTGCGAGCGCAGCGAAGCGTCGATGACGCGCAGGTCGGCCAGGAAGTCCCCGGCGCTGGCGTAGGCGTTGTGCGGCGCCACGGCATGGCGCGCGGCCTCGGTGCCGGTCAGGCTCTTGAGCGTGGCCGCCAGGCGCGCGTAGATGCCGGTGAGCGCGCGCCGGTAGGGCTCGTCGCGCCGGTGCTCGCTGGCGTCGGGCGAGCGCTCGGCCAGCTGCTGCATTTCGGGCGAGACCTCGACCAGCTTGGCCGACAGCGACAGCTCGCCGCCCAGCAGGTGCACCTGCGTCAGGTAGTGGCGCAGCGCCACCTCGGCCTGGCGCGACAGGGCCAGCGACAGCGTGGCGGCGCTGACGTTGGGGTTGCCGTCGCGGTCGCCCCCTATCCACTGGCCCATGCGCAGGAAGCTGGCCACCGGGTGGGAGGCGCCCAGCTCGCGCTCCAGCTCGGCGTAGATCTTGGGGATCTCGGCCAGGAAGGTGGACTCGTAGTAGGACAGCGCGTTCTCGATCTCGTCGGCCACCGTGAGCTTGCTGTAGCGCAGCAGCCGCGTCTGCCACAGCTGCGCCACGCGGGCGCGCAGCTGCGCCTCGTTGGCCGCCAGCTCGCGCGGGGTGAGCGTGTCGCGCGCGGCCTTGTACAGCTGCGCGCGCTCGCCGATGTCGTCGCGTCGCGCCAGCAGCTGGGCGATCTCGCGCTCGGCGTCCAGGATGCTCTTGCGCTGCACCTCGGTCGGGTGCGCGGTGAGCACCGGCGCCACGTAGGCCTCGGCCAGGGTCTGGGCCACCGTGCGCGGCCCGATGCCGGCCCAGCGCAGGCGCGCCAGCGCCACCTCGATGCTGCCCTCCTGGCTGCTGCCGGCGCGCTCGTGCACGGCGCGGCGGCGGATGTGGTGCCGGTCCTCGGCCAGGTTGGCCAGGTGGCTGAAGTAGGTGAAGGCGCGGATTACGCTCACCGTCTGGTCGGCGGTCAGCGACTTGAGCAGCTTCTTCAGCGCCCGGTCGGCCTCCTGGTCGGCGTCGCGCCGGAAGGCCACCGACAGCTTGCGCACCTGCTCGACCAGGTCGTAGGCGGCCACGCCCTCTTGCTCGCGGATCACGTCGCCCAGGATGCGCCCGAGCAGGCGTATGTCCTGGATCAGGGGCTGGTCCTTGTCGGAGCGGCGCACGGGGGCGCGGGGGGCCTTGGCGGCGGGGGCTTCGTGGTCGGCGGCAGTCATGCGCAGGCAATCTCCTGGGGCGCCGCGCTGCACCGGGACGCGCAGGCCGTGGCGCGGCTGTTGCAGCGCAGCATGCTAGCATCCTCCGCTGCCCCGCCCGCCCTGGTGCCCGGGGCCCGAGACCCTGCTGCCGCGATGCCCCAAACCACCCCCGCCGCCCCCCTTTCCATCGTCATCGCCACGCGCGAGAGCCAGCTTGCGCTGTGGCAGGCCGGCCACGTGCAGCGCCTGCTGGCGGCGCGCGGGCACACCGTGCAGCTGCTGGGCATGACCACGCGCGGCGACCAGATCCTGGACCGCACGCTGTCCAAGGTGGGCGGCAAGGGCTTGTTCGTGAAGGAGCTGGAGACCGCGCTGGAGGAAGGCCGCGCCGACATCGCCGTGCACTCGCTCAAGGACGTCCCCATGCAGCTGCCGCAGGGCTTCGCGCTGGCCTGCGTCATGGAGCGCGAGGACCCGCACGACGCCTTCGTCTCGGCGCGCTACGCCACGCTGGACGAGGTGCCGCTGGGCGGCGTGGTCGGCACCTCCAGCCTGCGCCGCCAGGTGCTGCTGCAGGCGCTGCGCCCGGACCTGCGCATCGAGCCGCTGCGCGGCAACGTCAACACGCGGCTGCGCAAGCTCGACGAAGGCCACTACGACGCCATCGTGCTGGCGGCCGCCGGCCTCAAGCGGCTGGAGCTGCACGCGCGCATCCGCTCGATCTTCACGCCCGGGCAAATGCTGCCCGCCGCCGGCCAGGGCGCCCTGGGCATCGAAGTGCGCAGCCATCGCACCGACCTGGTCGAGGCCCTGGCGCCGCTGGCGCACCAGCCCACCTGGCTGACGGTGGCCGCCGAGCGGGCGGTCAGCCGCGCCATGGGCGGCAGCTGCTCCATGCCGCTGGCCGCCCACGGCCAGTGGAGCGGCGGCACGCTGCAGCTGGACGCCGCCTGGGGCGATGTCACCGAGCCGCTGCCGCTGGTGCGCGCCCAGGGCCAGGCCCCGGTGGCCACGCTGGCGCAGGCCGAGGCGCTGGGCCTGCAAGTGGCCGAACGCCTGTGCGCCGCCGGCGCCCGCCGCGCAGGCCCCTGATGCACGCAGCCCCCCGCGCCCTCGTCACCCGCCCCGCGCACGAGGCCGCGCAGTGGACGCACGACCTGTGCGCGCACGGCATCCAGGCCCGGGCACTGCCGCTGATCGGCATCCGCGCGCTGAGCGAGCCGGCCCTGCGGCAGGCACTGGAGCACGCGCGGCACGCGGCTGCAAGCTACGACGCGGTGATGTTCGTCAGTCCGAACGCGGTGCGGCACTTTTTTCAGGTTTTTGAGCAAAATCCGGCCCATGCCGGCGTGCAGCCCCAAGAGTTAGCTATCAATATTGAAGCGTGGGCGCCGGGGCCGGGCACCGCCCAGGCGCTGCTGCAGGCGGGCGTTGCAGCGCACCGCATCAGCGCACCGGCGCCTGGCAGCGCGCAGTTCGACTCGGAGGCGCTGTGGCCCGTGGTGTCGGGCCGGCTGCGCCCCGGGGCACGCGTGCTGGTCGTGCGCGGCGCCGATGCCGATGCCGGCGCCACCGCCGGCGGCCAGGGCCGCCCCTGGCTGGCGCAGCAGCTGGCCGGCTGCGGCGCCGTCGTGGATTTCGTGGCCGCCTATGGGCGCTGCGGGCCGTCCTGGGACGAGGCCGAACAGGCCCTGGCCCGCGCCGCCGCTGGCGACGGCACCACCTGGCTGCTCAGCAGCTCCGAGGCGCTGGCGCACCTGGCGCAGGCCCTGCCGGGCCAGGACTGGTCCGGCGCGCGCGCGCTGGCCACGCATGCGCGCATCGCCCAGGCCGCGCGCGCGGCCGGCTTCGGCCGCGTACACGAGTGCCGCCCCACCCTCGCGGACGTCGCCGCGTCGATAAAATCCCTGCATGAGCGTTGAGTCCTCCATTGATCCCGCAGCAGTGCCTGCTGCCGCGCCCGGCGGCGCCGCTGCCGCGCTGCGCGCCGCCTTGTGGCTGCTGGGCCTGCTGGCGCTGGCCGGGCTGGTCAGCTCGCTGCTGCTGTGGCAGCGCCTGTCGGCCATCCAGGAACAGCTGGCGCGCCAGAGCGCCGACTCGGGCACCCAGGCCATCGAGGCGCGCACCCTGGCGCGCGATGCGCAGGACCTGGCGCGCGAGACCGCCGCGCGCCTGGCCGTCACCGAGACGCGGGTGGGCGAGGTGGCGCTGCAGCGCAGCCAGCTGGAGGAGCTGATGCACAGCCTGTCGCGCACGCGCGACGAAAACCTGGTGGTGGACATAGACGCCGGGCTGCGCCTGGCGCAGCAGCAGGCCCAGCTCACCGGCAGCCTGCAGCCGCTGCTGGCCGCGCTCAAGAGCGCCCACCAGCGCATCGAACGCGCCGCCCAGCCGCGCCTGGCGCCCGTGCAGCGCGCCATCGCCCAGGACCTGGAACGCCTGGAGCGCACCAGCGTGACCGACACCTCCGGCCTGCTCGGGCGCATCGACGAACTGGTGCGCCAGGCCGATGAGCCGCCGCTGCTGTCCGGCGTCGCCCAGGCGGGTGCCATGCGCCAGGCGGCGGGCCGCACCCCCAGCGCCCCGGCCGCAGCGCCGGACGGCGCGGGCACCGAGCCCGCCTGGCAGGGCCTGCTGCGCCGCGCCTGGGAAGGCGTGCAGGGCGAGGCGCGCGGCCTGCTGCGTGTCAGCCGCATCGACCAGCCCGAGGCCGTGCTGCTGGCACCCGAGCAGGCCTTCTTCCTGCGGGAAAACCTCAAGCTCAAACTGCTCAACGCGCGCCTGGCGCTGCTGGCGCGGCGCACCGACACCGCCCGAGCCGACCTGCAGGTGGCCAGCGCGGCGCTGGGCAAGTATTTCGACCCGGCCTCGCGCCGCACGCAGGCAGCCGCCGCAGCCCTGGCGCAGCTGCAGCTGCACATCAAGACCGCCGAGCTGCCGCAGCTCGACGAAAGCCTGGCCGCCCTGGCCACGGCAGCGGCGGGACGCTGACGATGCGCGCCGCCCTGTGGCTGCTGGCCCTGTTCGGCATGGCCGTCGCCGTCGCCCTGTTTGCCGGCAACAACCAGGGCACGGTCACCGTGTTCTGGCCCCCCTACCGGGTCGACCTGTCGCTGAACCTGGTGCTGGTGCTGACCTTTGCCGGCTTTGCCTTGCTGTATGCAGCGCTGCGCGGCCTGGCCACCCTGCTGGGCCTGCCCGGGCGGGCACGCCGCTGGCGCCGGCTGCAGCGCGAGCGCGCCATGCACGCCGCCCTGCTGGATGCCCTCACCCAACTGCTGGCCGGGCGCTTCCTGCGCGCGCGCCGCGCCGCCGAGGCTGCCGTCGCGCAGGAACGCAACCTGGAGCAGGGCCGCGAGCCCCTGCCCCATGGAGCGCAGCTGCGCACGCTGGCCCACCTGGTGGCGGCCGAGGCCGCGCACGCGCTGCAGGACGGCGAGCTGCGCGAACGCCACCTGCAGCAGGCGCCGCAGGGCCTGCCCGAGCGGCCCACGGCCAGCGAGGCGCAGCTGCGCGAAGGCGCCCAGCTGCGCGCCGCGCGCTGGGCGCTGGACGAGCGCGACGCCGCCGCAGCCCTGGAACGCCTGGCCGGCCTGCCCCAGGGCGCCGCGCGGCGCACGCTGGCCCTGCGCGCCCGCCTCAAGGCCACCCGGCTCCTGCACCACACCGATGAAGCGCTGGACACCGCCCGCCTGCTGGCCAAGCACCGCGCGTTCTCGCCCGCGGCCGCCGCCAGCATCGTGCGCGGCCTGGTGCTGGAGCTGATCGACGAGGCCCATGACACCGCGCAGCTGGAGCGCACCTGGAATGCCCTGGACAGCGAGGAGCGGGCCGCGCCCGAGCTGGCGGTGCGCGCCGCGCAGCGCCTGGCCCGGCTGGGGGGCGAACCCGCCCAGGTGCGCGCCTGGCTGCTGCCGGCCTGGGAGCGCTTCACCGCCCACCACCCGACGCGGATGCCGGACGCCCAGGCGCTCAAGCTGCTGAACGTGCTGCAGGGCAACCTGCAGGACCTGGAGCCCGGCTGGCTGGCACGCATAGAGGCCGCCAGCCAGGCCAGCGGCGGCGACGCGCGGCTGCAATACCTCTCGGCCATGGCGTGCGCCCAGCGCCAGCTGTGGGGCAAGGCGCGCCAGCTGCTGGGCCAGGCCGCGCCGCGGCTGGCCGAGCCGGCACTGCGCGCCAGCGCCTGGCGCACGCTGGCCGAGCTGGCCGAGCAGCGCGGCGATGCCGAGGCCGCTGCCCAGGCCTGGAGAGAGGCCGCGCTGGTCGCAGCCTGAGCACCTCAGGGCAGCGCGCCATCAGGGCCATCAGCGCCGCCGGCGCTGCTGCTCCGTGCCCATGGCCTGCCTTTGCCGGCTGATGCGGTCCTGGCGGCGCTGCTCGAGCTTTTCCATTGCGCGGCGCTTGCTCAGGCCGGAAGCGTCCGCCCAGGCCCACCAGGCGGCCGTCACGGCAAAAGGCGACAGCACCCACCACCACGAC
>JAUCDD010000031.1:0-16485 GCA_034675505.1 Melaminivora sp.
GCGGCTACAGCCGGCGCTGGAAGGACCCGGCGCTGACCCTGTTCCAGAACCTCTCGGCCATGGGCTGCGCGGCGGTGGCCTACGTGATCGCCGGGCCGGCGCGCGGCATCGTGGTGCCGGTGCTGGGGGTGATCCTGATGTTCGGCATGTTCGGGCTGACGCCCCGCCAGATGCGCACCATGCTGGCGGCCGGCCTGGCGATGTTCGGGCTGGCGACCGCGTGGGTGCAGTCCGGGCGCAGCGGCGAGCAGCAGCCGCTGGCGCTGGCGCTGGCCTACCTCCTGATCATCGCCATGGTGCTGCTGGCCACCACCTTCCTGAGCCTGCGCATCCAGGCCGTGCGCAGCAAGCTGCGCCGGCAAAAGGCCGAGCTGGCGCGCGCGGTCGAGCAGGTGCGCGAGCTGGCCACGCGCGACGAGCTGACCGGCCTGCCCAACCGGCGCCACCTGGCCGAGCTGCTGCGCGTGCAGATGCAGCGCGCCCAGCGCAGCGGCGCGCCGCTTTTGCTGGCGCAGCTGGACCTGGACCACTTCAAGGCCATCAACGACACGCACGGCCACGCCGCCGGCGACCAGGCGCTGCGCGCGTTCGCGCAGGCTGCGGCGGCCAGCGTGCGCGCCGGCGACACCCTGGCGCGCTGGGGCGGCGAGGAGTTCGTGCTGCTGATGGTGGACACCCGGCCCGCCGAGGGCGCGCAGCTGCTGGCCCGCCTTCGCCAGCAGGTGGCGGCGCTGCAGCTGCAGCTGCCCACGGGCGGCGTGCGCCTGGCGTTCTCGGCCGGGGTGGCGCGCCTGCAACCTGGCGAGTCGGCCGACGCGCTGCTGCAGCGCGCCGACGCGGCGCTCTACCAGGCCAAGGAGCAAGGCCGCGACCGCGTCGCCTGGGCAACGGGCGATGCTCCTGAATAAATAGCTACAGGCCGGCCATTGGCGCCGGCAAGAGGCTTGCCGGGCCTAAAAACCCGCTTCAGGCACCCGCCTGGCCGGGCAGGTGCGCGCCGAGCCACTGGCGCAGCAGCGCGAACACCGGCGCGGGGTCGGCCTCGTTGAAGATCTCGTGGTACAGCCCGGGGAAGCCGCGCGCCGTCACCACCTGCGCAGGCGCGGCGACGGCAAAGGCGCGGCAGCCGGCCGGATCGACGATGCGGTCGCCCTCGCCCCACAGCAGCAGCGTGGGCACGCGCCACTGCGGCGCCGCCGCGATCACCGCCGCGCCGCCGGTGGCGATGTAGTGCGCCAGGCGCGCGCTGATGCGGTCGTGGCACAGCGGGTCGGCCCGGTAGGCGGCGACCACGGCGGTGTCGTGCGAGAGCAGCCCCGCGTCCAGCCCGTTGCCCATGCGCAGGTTGGGCAGCAGGCGCGGCAGCGTGGCCAGCAGCAGCCTTTGCACCGGGTTCAGGCAGGCCGCCAGCGCCGGCGCGGACAGCACCAGCGCGTCCACCGGGCGCAGGCCGCGCGCCACGAAGTCCGCCGCCACCAGCCCGCCCATGCTGTGGCCCAGCAGCACCAGCGGCTCATCCGCGGCCATGCCGGCGCGCGTGGCGTCCAGCACCTGCGCCAGGTCGTCCGCCAGCTGGCCGTCCCGCGCCAGGGCGCCGCGCGCGCCGTCCGAGCCGCCATGGCCGTGGTGGTCGCAGGCGCGCACCTGCAGGCCCCAGGCATTCAGGCGCTGCGCCACCTGGGCGTAGCGCCCGGCGTGCTCGCCCAGGCCATGCACCAGCACGGCGGTGGCGCGCCGGCCCGGCGCCGGCAGCGGCCAGTCGTGCAGCGCCAGCGCGCGGCCATCGCGGGTGGTGAGGAGGGAGCGGGCAGGAGGCGCCATCACGGCAGCGCCGCGATGACCTGCGCCACTGCCGCCGTCAGGCGCTTGGCGTAGGGCACGTGCAGGAATTCGTTGGGGCCGTGGGCGTTGCTCTTGGGGCCCAGCACGCCGCAGACCATCATCTGCGCGCGCGGGAAGCCCGCGCTCAGCATGTTCATCAGCGGTATGGTGCCGCCCTGGCCGATGAAGCCGCAGGGCGCGCCGAAGTGCGCGCTGCTGGCCGCGTCCAGGGCCTTGCCGAACCAGGGGGCGATGCCGGGGGCGTTCCAGCCGCTGGCGGCGCCGGCGCCCTCGAACGTCACCCGCGCCTGGTAGGGCGCGTTGTCCTCCAGCAGCGCCTTCATTTCCTGCACGCACGCGGCGGCGTCCACCAGCGGCGGCAGGCGCAGGCTGAGCTTGAACGCGGTGTAGGGGCGCAGCACGTTGCCGGCATCTCGCAGCGCCGGGAAGCCCTCGGCGCCGGTCACCGACAGCGTGGGCTCCCAGGTGCGCTTGATGAGGGCCTTGACCGGGTCCTGCGTGGTGGGCAGGGCGAACAGCGTGCTGCCGCCGCAGTCGGCGTGTGCCCAGGGGAAGCGCTTGTACACCTCCTCGCCCAGGATGGCGGCGGTGGCGCGCGCCTGGGCCAGGCGCTCGGGCGGCACTTCGCAATGGAAGCTGGCGGGCAGGAGGCGGCCGGTGCTGGAGTCCTCCAGCCGGTCCAGCACCTGGCGCATGATGCGAAACGACGAGGGCACCAGCCCCGAGGCGTCGCCCGAGTGCACGCCCTCGGTCAGGATCTCGACCCTCAAAGTGCCGCTGGCCATGCCGCGCAGGCTGGTGGTGAGCCACAGCTGGTCGTAGTTGCCCGCGCCCGAGTCCAGGCAGATGACCAGCTGCACGTCGCCCAGCCTGTCCTTCAGCGCCTCGATGTAGGCCGGCAGGTCGGCGGAGCCGCTTTCCTCGCAGGTCTCGATCAGGCCCAGGATGCGCGGGTGCGCCACGCCCTGGCGCTTGAGCTCCTGCACGGCGGCGATGCTGGCGTAGGCGGCGTAGCCGTCGTCGGCGCCGCCGCGGCCGTAGAGCTTGCCGTCCTCGTACTTCGGCGCCCAGGGCCCCAGGTCGGCGCGCCAGCCGTCGAACTCGGGCTGCTTGTCCAGGTGGCCATACATCAGCACCGTCGGGCTGCTGCGGGCGCTGCCTTGGGCGCGCGTGGCGGCGATCTCGAACAGCAGCACCGGCGTGCGCCCGGGCAGGCGCACGATCTCGAGCTGCAGGCCAGCGACCTTCTGCGCCTCGATCCAGGCGGCGGCGTTCTTCAGCACCGTCTCCAGGTGGCCCTGCTCGCGCCAGTCGGGCGCAAAGCCGGGCGACTTGGCGGGGATGCGGATGTAGTCGGTGAGCTCGCGCACGATGGACTCGTCCCAGGTGCGCGCGACGCGCTCCAGGGCCAGGACGGGGTCGAGCGCAGCGGTGGGCAGGGGGGCATTCATCAGAAGCTAGCTCCGGTTTGAAACCTCCCCCTTCAGGGGGATGGATTGAAACATCGCGGTTCCTGGCGCAGATGCGGACAGGGGGAAAACCGATGCGTCCAGGATACGCCAGCCGGTGGCGCCCGGGCAAACCGGCGAGGTGCTCAGCCGGGCTCGTGCACCACCCGGTTGCGCCCGCCCTCCTTGGCCGCATACAGCGCCCGGTCGGCGGCGGCGATCAGCGCCATGGCGGCCTGGGGCGTGCCGTCCCCGGCCGGGTTGGCGCCCACGCCTATGCTGATCGTGACCCGGATCGCGCCGCCCTCCCAGGGGCAGGCCGCCTGCTCGATGGCCTGGCGCAGCGCCTCGGCCAGCCTGCGCGCGCCCTCCGCGCCGGTGCCGGGCAGCAGCGCCATGAACTCCTCGCCCCCGTAGCGGCCCACGACGTCCTGCGCGCGCAGGCTGGCTTGCAGCCGCGCGGACACATGGCGCAGCACCTGGTCGCCCGCCAGGTGCCCCCGGGTGTCGTTGACGGCCTTGAAGCGGTCGATGTCCAGCAGCAGCAGCGCGTAGGCCTGCCCGCTGCGCGCGGCCTGGGCCAGGTCGCGTTCGAGCGCCTGCATCAGTGCCCGGCGGTTGAGCAGGCCGGTCAGGCCGTCGTGCATGGCCATGTGCCGCTGGGCCGCGTCCGAGCGCTCCTTGGCCATCAGGATGAAACCCAGCGCCATGGTGATGACGACGAAGAACGCCAGCACCAGGCTCACCGATTGCAGGAAGCCCGGCTGCAGGAGGGAGGTGATCTGCGCGCGCCCGGAGGCGGCCAGCCAGCCGCGCCAGGCAAACATCACGATATGCAGCACCAGCCCGGCGGTGAGCAGCAGGGCGCCCCGCATCTGCGGGGCAGGCCGCCACAGCGCGTGCAGCAGCAGCGCGGCCTGCAGCGGCACGGCGATGCCGACCGCGACCACCCGCATCTGGAAGTCCTCCGCGTACACCACCAGCGCCGGGGCCAGCACCAGCACCGGCAACACCATGCGCCGCCAGGGCGGCGGGCGGCCCTGGAACTGCTCGAGCGCCGCCAGGTTGATGGACAGGGCGCTGGACATCAGCACGTTGGCCAGCACCACGCTGGCCCAGGACGGCACCTGGCCGCGCAGCGCCAGCAGCGCGTAGCCGCTGCCGTACAGCACCAGCGCCAGCGCCCACAGGCCTATGCCCTCGCGCCGCTCGTGCGCCACGGCGGCCAGCGCCACCGCCATCGCAAAGGAGGCCACGGCCGTCATGACCATCATGGTTGGCACGTCCAGGAGCAGCGAGATCGGCGCCACGGCAGCTTGCTTCAAGCCACAGCCAGGACGGCGCCGCACTGCGGCCCCGGGGCATGGCGCACGCAGTTGCGCCCGGCGGCCTTGGCGGCATACAGCGCCTGGTCGGCCGCCTCGATGAGCGACTCGCCGCAGTCCGGCGCGCGCACCTGCCCGGCGCACACGCCCAGGCTGATGGTGACGCGGATGGGCCCGGACGGGTGCAGGCAGGCGGACTCCTGCACGGCCTGGCGCAGTATCTGGGCCAGGTGCAGCGCGCCGGCCTGGTCGGTGCCAGGCAGCAGCACCAGGAATTCCTCGCCCCCATAGCGCCCCAGCAGATCCTGCTGGCGCAGGCGCGCGCGCAGCAGCTGGGCGATGTGGCGCAGCACCTGGTCGCCGGCCAGGTGGCCACGGGTGTCGTTGACGGCCTTGAAATGGTCCACGTCGAGCAGCACCAGCGCATAGACACCGCCGGAGCGCGCAGCCTGCGCCACGTCGCGCTGGAGCACCTGCAGCAGGGCGCGCCGGTTGAGCACTTCAGTCAGCGCGTCGTAGGCGGCCAGGCGCAGGTTGGCAGCGTCGGCCCGGTCCTTGGCCATCAGGATGAAGCCCAGCGAGGCCAAGATGATGGTAACGAAGGCCATCACGAACATCGCCGCCTGTGTGGGGCTGACCTGCAGCAGACCGCCATTGTCCATGCGCCCGGTCAGCGCCAGCCAGCCGCGCCCGCTCAGCAGTAGCACCTCGGCCAGCATGCACACGCTGAGCAGCCACGCGCCGCGCGGCTGCTCCGGCGGTTGTGGCCGCCACAGCGCCCACAGCACCAGCAGCAGCTGCACCGGCAGCACGGCGCCCGCAGCCATCTGGCGCGCGCGGTAGTCGCCCATGTGCCAGCCAAACAGCGCCAGCGCCGCCGCCACCGGCACCAGCATGCGCCACCAGGGTAGGGGCCGGCCGTGGAACTGCTCCACCGCCGCCAGCGTGAGCGCGAACGCACCCGACAGGCAGGCGTTGGCCAGCACCACGCTGGCCCAATCAGGGGCGTAGCCGCGCAGCGCGTACAGCACGTAGCAGCCGCCGTGCAGCAGCAGCGCTGCGGCCCACAGGCCCACGCCTTCGCGGCCCTGCGGGCGCACCAAGGCCATGGCTGCGGCCATGGCGAACGAGGCCGCCGCCGTCATGACCAGCATGGTGAATACGTCGAGCGGCGGCATGGACGGGGGGCGGGCAGGCCAATAATTACGGGTGTTGAAGGATAGCCTGCCCGCGCCGGCCCGACGCTCAGCCCCCCTGCAGGGCCAGGGGCGGCGCGCCGCCCGCCAGCGGCGGGGGCGCAGCGTCGCCCATGGGCGAGGCACGGCCGGGCGCATCCTCAAGCTTGAACACCTGCACCGCCGCCGCCAGCCGGTCCGCCTGCTCGCGCAGGCTCATGGCGGCCGCGGCGGATTGCTCGACCAATGCGGCGTTTTGCTGCGTCATCTGGTCCAGCTGGCCCACGGCCTGGTTGACCTGGCCGATGCCGCTGGCCTGCTCGGCGGCGGCGGCGCTGATCTCGCCGACGATGCCGCCCACGCGCTGCACGCTGCCCACGATCTCGTCCATGGTGCTGCCCGCGTGCTGCACCAGGCGCGTGCCTGACTCGACCCGGTCCACCGAGGCCTGGATGAGCTGGCGGATCTCGCGCGCGGCCTCGCCCGAGCGTCCGGCCAGGGCGCGCACCTCGCCGGCCACCACGGCAAAGCCCCGGCCCTGCTCGCCGGCGCGCGCGGCTTCCACGGCGGCGTTCAGCGCCAGGATGTTGGTCTGGAAGGCGATCGAGTCGATGACCTGGATGATGTCGGCGATCTTGCGGCTGGCGCCGTTGATCTCGCCCATGGTGGCCACCACCTCGCCCACCGCCTGGCCGCCGCGTGCGGCCACCTCGGCGGCCGTGGCGGCGAGCTGGTGCGCCTGGCGCGCGGCATCGGCCGACTGCTGCACCGTGCCGGTGAGCTGCTCCATGCTCTGCGCCGTTTCGGCCAGGCTGCCGGCGGTCTGCTCGGTGCGGGCCGACAGGTCCTGGTTGCCGCTGGCGATCTCGGCGCTGGCGATGGCGATGCTGTCGGCGGCCTGGCGCACCTGGCGCAGCATCTGCACGTAGCGCTGGCGCAGGCCCTCGACCTCGCGCACCAGCGCGCCGATCTCGTCGCGCCGCGTGGTGGCGAAGCTTTGCGTCAGGTCGCCCTGCGCGACCAGGGTGATGGCCCGGGTCAGGCTGCCCAGGGGCTGGCTGACGCCCCGGCGCAGCATGACCAGCAGCCCCACGCCCAGCAGCGCCAGCGCCAGCGCCATCAGCGCCCACAGGGCGGCGCTGGTGCTGCGCTGGCCGGCCATGGCCTCGGCGTCCGGCACCTCGGCCACCACCCACCAGCCGGCCTGGGTCTTGCGCATCAGCGCCCAGGCGTCGTCGGTGGCGGGGTGCAGCAGCGCCTGCGCGTGGCGCACGTAGCCGTCGCTCGCCTGCTCCAGCGCCTGCAGGAAGGGCAGGGCCTGGGGCTGCGCGTCCAGCACCCGGCGCCCGGCGGCGCTGGGGTGGTAGATGAAGCGCGCCTTGGCCAGGTCGGCTTCGGGCGCGATGACGTACACGCCGCCGTTGTCGAAGAAGTGGGTCTGCGCCACCTGCTTTTGCAGCATGGACTGGAAGATGCCCACGTCGTTGCCGATGAACAGCAGCGCCACCACCTTGCCGGCGCCGTCCTTGACGGGCACGTAATACCCCATGTAGGTCTTGCCCTGGATGCCGACCAGGCCGGTGTAGGGCTCGCCCTTGGCGGCTGCGGCCCAGGCGGGGTCGGTGCGGGCCAGCGCCACGTCCAGCGCGCGCTGGCCGTCGGCGTTCTTGACCGAGGTGGTGACGGTGGCGAAGTCCTCGCCCTTGCGGGCGTACACGGCCGCCACGCCGCCGGTCTCGCTGGCGAACTTGTCCACCGAGCCATAGTCGCCGTTGACCAGTCCGCCGTAGCTGCGCAGCTCGCCCGTGCCCTCGTCCAGCTGCATGGTGGCCTCGAAGTAGCGCTGGAAGCCCTTCATGGTGCCGTGCACCATCTCGCGGTTGGTGTTGTCGGCGGCGTCCAGCGACTGGGCCACGGCCTGGACGGTGGTGCCCACGCTTTGCACCAGCTGCTGGCGTGCGCTGCGCTCGTTGAGCACGGCCAGCGCCACGCCCACCAGCACCAGCACGGCAGCCACCAGGGCCACGGCCATCAGGGTGACGCGGCGGGCCACGGAACGCTCGCGCGGGACGGAATTGGAAGCGGTGGCCATGGACGTCGAGCTCCTTGCACAAACGGGGTCAGGCCCGCGCAGGCGTGCCGATGCAGGAATCTACGGCAAGGCTTTATTTACATTTATTCACGACTTCCCTTACGCACAACCGCGTAGGCAGGACGGGCGCGGGGGGGGCTGAAAACGTGCCTGGAGGGACGATTTTCAGTCTTTTATGGCTCTTGCCGGCGTGCGCAAACGATATATAGCTATGCTTTTAATAGCGTCAATCAATTCCGCTCGAAGTGGAACACGGCCGTGCCGGCGCGGGCGTTGGGCAGCAGGCGCACCACCCGGCCATCCTGCAGGCCGAAGGCGTCGAGCACGCGCAGCTGGTTCTTGTGCGCCAGGGCCTCGAAGTCCCGGTAGGTGCCGACGCGGATGTTGGGCGTGTCATACCACTGGTAGGGCAGGCGCCGCGTGACCGGCATGCGGCCGCGCAGCACCGACAGGCGGTTGGGCCAGTGCGCGAAGTTGGGGAAGGCGACGATGCCGCTCTTGCCCACGCGCGCGGTCTCGCGCAGCATGACCTCGGCGTTGCGCAGGTGCTGCAGGGTGTCGATCTGCAGCACCACGTCGAAGCTGCCCGCCTCGAACATCGCCAGGCCCTCGTCCAGGTTGAGCTGGATGACGTTGACGCCCCGGCGCACGCAGGCCAGCACGTTGGCGTCGGCGATCTCCACGCCGTAGCCGGTGCACGCGCGCGTGCGCTGCAGCAGGTCGAGCAGCGCGCCATCGCCGCAGCCCAGGTCGAGCACGCGGCTGCCGTGGGGCACCAGGCGGGCGATGGCGTCCATGGTCATCTGGTCACTCATATCAGGCCTTTCTTCGCGGTGTCGCGCACCGCCCTCATCGTCAGCCCTGGTCGCAACTCAGGCCAGCGGACACCGCGCAAGGGCCGCCCCGCCGCGCGGGTGTCGTCCCCCTTCCCGCGCGAAGCGCGAGAGAAGGGGGAAGGCGCGGAGCGACTCAGGGGGTTGCTCATGCGTTTTCCTTCGCGATGTTGTCGAAATAGGCGCGCACCACGCCCAGGTAGCGCGCATCGTCGAGCAGGAAGGCGTCGTGCCCGTGCGGCGCGTCGATCTCGGCGTAGGTCACCTCCCGGCGGTTGTCCAGCAGGGCCTGGACGATCTCGCGGCTGCGCTTGGGCGAGAAGCGCCAGTCGGTGGAGAAGCTGACCAGCAGAAAGCGCGCACGCGCTGCGGCCAGCGCCTGCGCCAGGCTGCCGCCGTGGGCCCGCGCGGGGTCGAAGTAGTCCAGCGCGCGGGTGATCAGCAGGTAGGTGTTGGCGTCGAAGTACTCGCTGAACTTGTCGCCCTGGTGGCGCAGGTAGCTCTCGATCTGGAACTCGACCTCCTGCGTGCTGTACTGGTAGCCGCCGTTCACCGCCCCCCGCAGCTCGCGGCCGAATTTCTCGTTCATCACGTCGTCGCTCAGGTACGTGATGTGGCCGACCATGCGCGCGATGCGCAGGCCGCGCCGGGGAATCACGCCGTGGCGGTAGAAGTGCCCGCCGTGAAAGTCCGGGTCCGTGACGATGGCGCGGCGCGCGACCTCGTTGAAGGCGATGTTCTCGGCCGTCAGGTTGGGGGCGCTGGCCACCACCACGGCGTGGCGTATGCGGTCCGGGTATTGCAGCGTCCAGGAGAGCGCCTGCATGCCGCCCAGGCTGCCGCCCATGACGGCGGCCAGCTGCCGGATGCCCAGCGCGTCGAGCAGGCGCGCCTGGGCGCTCACCCAGTCCTCCACCGTGACCACGGGGAAATCGGCGCCGTAGACCTGGCCGCTGTCCGGGTTGACGTGCATCGGCCCGGTCGAGCCAAAGCACGAGCCCAGGTTGTTCACGCCGATGACGAAGAAGCGGTCGGTGTCCACGCTCTTGCCCGGGCCGATCATGTTGTCCCACCAGCCCTCGCTTTTCGGCTGGCCCTCGTAGCGGCCGGCGACGTGGTGCGAGGCGTTGAGTGCGTGGCACACCAGCACGGCGTTGTCGCGCGCGGCGTTGAGCGTGCCGTAGGTCTCGTAGCTCAGCTGGTAGTCGCGGATGGCGGCGCCCGAGGTGAGCGCCAGGGGCTCGGCGAAGCCCATGGTCTGCGGTGTGGCGAGGAGCGTCATGGCAAACAAAAAACCCGGCTCGCTAAAGGCGGGCCGGGTCGGATTGCATGCGTGCGATCGGTCGCGTCTTTAGCAGTATTTGTATGGCGCCCGCAAGCGGTGCAAATCGGCGCGTCTGGGCATCGATTATGCCAAAGCCGGCGCCAGCAGGGCCAGCACGCCCAGGACCAGGAAGATCACCGCCGACACCGCATGCACCGCGCGGATCGGCACGCGGCGCGTGATGCGCTCGCCCAGCCAGACCACCGGCGCGTTGGCCAGCATCATCCCCAGCGTGGTGCCGGCCACCACCCAGGCGTAGGCGTCGTACTGCGCGGCCAGCATCACGGTGGCCACCTGCGTCTTGTCGCCCATCTCGGCCAGGAAGAAGGCCACCGCGGTGGCGCCGAACACGCCCAGGCGCGGCGCCGCCTTGTCGGCCTCGCCCTCATCGAGCTTGTCGGGGATCGGCATCCACACCGCCATGGCGATGAACGACAGCCCCAGGCCCCAGCGCAGCACCTGCGGGCCCAGCACCGTGGTCACCCAGGCGCCCACGGCGCCGGCCAGTGCGTGGTTGACCAAGGTGGCCACGAATATGCCCAGGACGATGGGCCAGGGCTTGCGAAAGCGTGCGGCCAGCACCAGCGACAGCAGTTGCGTTTTGTCGCCCATTTCAGCGAGGGCGACGATGGCGGTGGAGACGAAGAAAGCTTCCATGGTGAAACGAGGAAAAGGCGTGGCCGGTGTCGGGCGGACAGCATCGGCCGCGCACGAGCCCGGCCACGGGAAACTCGCGCACGACCAATGGTCTCGCCCCACCCGACGCGCCTTCGCGCGGCCAGGCCGCATGCACCACGGCGCCGCAAGGCGCCAAGTCTGTTGATGCATGCCTCTCGTCAAAAATCGCGAGCAGGCTACTCCCCATGGACCGGGGTGGATTGTAGCGGCGCCGCCACGCCCCGCGCATGGGGGCCAACTTGCGGCAAATCAGCTACAGGTTTGGTGAAAAACCGTTGTAAGGGCCCGCAGGTTGTGGCTCATAATATTCGAGCAGGTATTTCTTTTGCCTGCCGAGGTTGCGGTGATCCGTCAGTTTTCGCGCATAGGGCGTCTTAGTGATTCACTGGCTGCGGTTCGGGACTCCGTCGCTGAATTCTTTTGTTTTTGAGGAGTCCCTGATGGGCAACAAACTGTACGTAGGCAACCTGCCCTATTCCGTGCGCGACCAGGACCTGGAGCAGGCCTTCGGCCAGTTCGGCGCGGTCACCAGCGCCAAGGTCATGATGGAGCGCGACACCGGTCGTTCCAAGGGCTTCGGCTTTGTCGAAATGGCCAGCGACGCCGAGGCGCAGCAGGCCATCAACGGCATGAACGGCCAGTCCCTGGGCGGACGCAGCATCGTCGTCAACGAGGCCCGCCCCATGGAACCTCGCCCTCCCCGTAGCGGTGGCGGCGGCTTCGGCGGCGGCGGTGGCGGCTTCGGTGGTGGTGGCGGCGGCTACGGCGGCGGCGGCCGCAGCGGTGGCGGCGGCTACGGTGGGGGCGGCGGCGGCGGCCGCAGCGAAGGCGGTTTCCGCAGCCCCTACGGCGGCGGTGGCCGCAGCGGTGGCGGTGGTGGCGGCGGCTACGGCGGCGGTGGCCGCAGCGGTGGCGGCGGCTACGGCGGCGGCAACGGCGGCGGCTACTGATTGACCAGCCAGGGCCGCGCCAGCGCCGCCATACCGGTGCGGCACGGCCCCTCGCCAGAACCAGCAAAGGCTCCCCAGGGAGCCTTTTTTTGTGGCAAGGGCTCCCCGGGGAGCCTTCTTTTTGGGTCTGCCGGCAATGACCCGCTTGCCCGGCTTGTGGCCTGGCCGCCCGCGCTGTGCCGCCCGCTCGCGCCAGGCTGCACCGCGAGGCCTAAGCCGCCTCGTCCTGGTCGCCGCGCCCCTGGCTCTCCTCCTGCCTGTGCTTGCGCGCGCGCCCGGCCAGCAGGCGGTCCAGCAGCGGGTCGGGCAGCATGCGCAGCACCTTCGCCACCACCCCCATCTGCCAGGGAATGACACGGTAGCTCGCGCCGCGCTCGATGGCCCGGCTGGCGCGTTCTGCGAAGCTGTCCGCGTCCAGCAAAAACGGCATGGCATAGCGGTTGGCGCGGGTGAGCGGCGTGTCCACATAGCCCGGGCACAGCGTGACCACGCGCACCCCGCTGCCGCGCAGCTCCCCGCGCAGGCTCTCGCAATAGCTGATGACCGCCGCCTTGCTGGCGCAATACGCGCCGTGGCCAGGCAGCCCGCGTATGCCGGCAACGCTGGCGATACCCACCAGGCGGCCGCTGCCCCGGGCCCGCATGGCGGCGATGAAGGGATGGAAGGTGGCGGCCAGGCCCAGGTTGTTGGTGGCGAAGATGCGCGCCATGACATCCAGGTCGCTGCGCTCGGCGCTGTCCATGCCCAGGCTGATGCCGGCGTTGGCGATCACCACGTCCGGCACGCCCTGGCGCTCCATGCAGCGCTGCGCAGCGGCGATCAGCGCGTCCGGCTGGGTCACGTCGCAACCATGGATGTCATAGCAGGAGGCGGGTACCCCGGCGGCGTCCAGCCAAAGCCTGATGGCCTCGCCGCGGCGTGCCACCAGGGCCACCTGCCAGCCGGCGCGCAGGTAGCGCAGCGCCAGAGCCTGGCCAATGCCGCTGGAGGCGCCGGTGATGAAGGCCAGGGGGCGGCGGCGCTCGTCCATTGCAGCAGCTTTGGAAGGCGGGGCCGGCATCAGCGCGGCGCCGGCGGAGGCGGCGCCGCCATGCTGCCGCGCACCTGCCCGCGCAGCTCCAGCACCTGCGCCATGTGGTCGTAGTCCATGCTGTTGGCGGTGAAGGTGTCCGCGCCCCGGCGCAGGGTGACGGGCTGGTTCGAGCGCACGCGCTGCTCACGCGTCCAGGCGTGCAGGAATTCGCCGGCGAACTCCAGGCGCGGGGTGGCCGCCTGGCCGGCGCGCGCGAGCGGCTCGCGCACCACCGACGCCTGGCCGAACAGCTGGACCTCGGAGCCGTCGGCGTTGCTCAACGCGCGCTGCGCGCGCGCGCCGTGGTCACGCCGCCGTCCTCGGCCACCGAGCGCATGCGCGGCTGCTCGATCTCCAGCGTGTCGGTGTCGGGGTAGTGAAACAGCAGCGCTCCGCGCAGCTCGCTGCCCAGCCGGCCGGTGGCGTCGAAGCTCTTGACGGAAAAATCGCGCATGTAGTAGTCGGGGAAATGCCGCGCCGGTTGCTGCTCGGCCGGCAACTCGGGCCGGGGCGCGCTGCGCACCAGCCACCAGGTGCCCAGCGCCAGCAGGCCCATGAGCAGCACCGGCAGGTACAGCGACAGGCGCTCCCAGGCCTGGCGCAACAGCTGGCGCGGCCGGGCGGGCGCGGCCATGGCGGGCGTCATGCCGAGTGCCGGGCCAGCAGCGCGGCGTAGCGCCCGCTGGCGGTCAGCAGCAGGTCGCAGAACTCGCGCGCCGCCCCCTGGCCGGCGGCAGCAGCCGTGGTGTGGTGCGCCACGGCGCGCACCTCGGCATGCGCCTGGGGCGGCGCACAGGCCAGCGCCGCGCGGCGCAGCATGGGCAGGTCGGGCCAGTCGTCGCCCATGGCGGCTGCCTGCTGCCAGGCCAGGCCCAGCTCGGCCAGGATGGCCTCGGCCGCCGGGCGCTTGTCCTCGGTGCCAAAGCGCGCATGCACCACGCCCAGCGCCTGCAGGCGAACGCGCAGGGCCGGCGCATCCCGGCCGGTGATCACCGCCGGCGTGATGCCGCCTTGCTGCAGCAGCTTCAGCCCGTGCCCATCCAGGGTGTGGAACCGCTTGAGCACTTCGCCTTCGCCGGAGAAATACAGCCCGCCGTCGGTCAGCACGCCATCGACGTCGAAAAACGCCACCCGCACGTCCTGCGCGCGCAGCAGCAGCTCGGGCGCAAAGCCCAATGCCGGGTTGAGCGGTGCAAGGCAAGGCATCGATCCAACTTTCAGGGTCTGTTCAACGTCTTTTCAAGGGGTACGTTGCCCGGCACAGGCAGCGGATGCAAGGCGCCCACCGCAAGCCGCACTGATGTGCGGCGAGGATGGGCAACGCCGCAGGCGCCGCCTTTGCCGGGCAACCCGAAGGGCATGGCAGCAAAAAGCCACGCCCGGCGTTGCCCACCTTGCCCAGGCCGCCAGCATGGGCTGCGGCGGGCGCCTTGATCGTGACGTTTTGCTGCCATGCGTACCCCATGAAAAGACGTTGAACAGGCTCTCAGATAACCTTGGCGCGCATCAGGTCGCCGATATGCACGATGCCCACCAGCAGCCCCTGCGCGTCCGTCACCAGCACGCTGGTGATGCTGTGGCGCTCCATCAGCTGCGCGGCGTCGGCGGCCAGCGCGTCGGCAGCGACGGTGCGCGGCTGCGCGTGCATGGCCTGGTGCGCGCGCAGCGTGCGCAGGTCCAGGCCGGCCTCGATGCGCCGGCGCAGGTCGCCGTCGGTGAAGATTCCCATCGGCCGGCCCTGCTCATCGACGATGGCGGCGGCGCCCACCCCCTTGGCGCTCATCTCGCGCATCAGCTCGCCAAACGGGGCCTCGGGCGGCACGCGCGGCACGTCGTGCCCGCCGCGCATGACGTCGCGCACGTGCGTGAGCAGGCGCCGGCCCAGGGCGCCGCCCGGGTGCGAGCGGGCGAAGTCTTCGGGGCGAAAGCCCCGCGCGTCCAGCAGCGCCACGGCCAGCGCGTCGCCCAGCGCCAGCTGCGCGGTGGTGCTGGCCGTGGGGGCCAGGTTCAGGGGGCAGGCCTCGCGCTCGACGCCGCAGTCCAGCACCACGTCCGCGTGGCGCGCCAGGGTGGACGCCAGCCCCCCGGTCAGCGCCAGCAGCGGCACGCCCTGGCGCTTGAGCAGGGGCAGCAGCACGTTGAGCTCGCTGCTCTCGCCGCTGTTGGACAGGGCCAGCACCAGGTCGCCGGCGGCCACCATGCCCAGGTCGCCATGACTGGCCTCGGCCGGGTGCACGAAGAAGGCCGGCGTACCGGTGGAGGCGAAGGTGGCGGCGATCTTGCGCCCGACGTGGCCGCTCTTGCCCATGCCCATGACGATGACCCGCCCGGTGGTGTCCAGCAGGTGCTGCACCGCCTGGACGAAGGGCGGCCCCAGGCGCGCGGCCACGCCGTGCAGGGCCTGCGCCTCGATCAGCAGTGTGTCCCGTGCCAGGCGGAGGATATGTTCGGCGGACAGGGGGGTTCCAGCGGCAGGCACGGCATCGGGCATGGGCCGATTCTATCGATGGGGCTGGGCTACGATCGCTCATGTCTTCGCTGGCGCTGACGCTGCTGTACCTGCTGGCCGCCGTGCTGGGCGTGGTGGCGTGCCGCAGCCTGCGCCTGCCGCCCATGATGGGCTACCTGGCGGCCGGCGTCCTGATCGGCCCGCACGCGCTGGCGCTGACGCGCAACTCCGAGGGCGTGCGCCACCTGGGCGAGTTCGGCGTGGTGTTCCTGATGTTCACCATCGGGCTGGAGTTCAACCTGCCCAAGCTGCGCGCCATGCGCCGCCACGTGTTCGGCCTCGGGCTGGCACAGGTGGTGTCGTCGATGGCGGTGTTCACGGCGGCGCTGCTGGCGCTCTCGCACTGGGGGCCTGCGGTGTGGCAGATGGGTTGGCAGTCTGCCCTGGCGCTGGGCGGGCTGCTGGCCATGAGCAGCACCGCCATCGTGGTCAAGCTGCTGGCCGAACGCGCCGAGCTGGACAGCGAGCACGGCCAGCGCGTGCTGGGCATCCTGCTGTTCCAGGACCTGGCGGTGGTGCCGCTGCTGGTGCTGATCCCGGCGCTGGGTTCATCGCCGGACCAGCTGCTGCTGGCGCTGGGCCTGGCGCTGGTCAAGGCTGCCGTGCTGGTCAGCGTGCTGCTGGTGGGCGGCCAGCGCGTGATGCGCTGGTGGCTCACCCTGGTGGCGCGCAGGAGAAGCGACGAGCTGTTCATGCTCAACCTGCTGCTGGTCACGCTGGGCCTGGCCTGGCTGACCGAGCTGGCCGGGCTGTCGCTGGCGCTGGGCGCGTTCATCGCCGGCGTGCTGGTGTCGGAGACGCAATACCGCCACCAGGTGGGCATCGACATCCGGCCCTTCCACGACGTTTTGCTGGGCCTGTTCTTCATCACCGTCGGCATGATGCTGGACTGGCACATCCTGCTGGAGCGCTGGGCGCTGGTGCTGGTGCTGCTGCTCGGGCCGCTGCTGGCCAAGACCGGCGATCATCATGGCCCCCTGGCGCGCACCCAGGGGGCCACGGCGGGCGTATCGCTGCGCACCGCGCTGTACGCGGCCCAGGCCGGCGAGTTCGGCTTCGTGCTGCTGTCGCTGATGCAGGTGCATGCGCTGGTCGAGCCGACGCTCATGAATCCGGTGCTGGCCGCCATGGTGCTGTCCATGCTGGCAACGCCCTTCCTGGTGCAGCACAGCAACCGCATCGTCATGAAGCTGGTGGCCAGCGACTGGCTGCAGCAATCGCTAGCAATACATTGTTC
>JAUCDD010000032.1:0-115766 GCA_034675505.1 Melaminivora sp.
GACGGATCGGGCACGTCGATGCAGGCGGTCGCCAAGGGGGCTGGCCTGGCCAAGGTCTTCGGCAGCAAGGTCACGGTGATGTACGTGATCGACCCCTACCCCTTCACTGGCGTGGGGGCCGATTTCGCCTACGGACAGGCCCAGTATCTGAGCGCCGCCACCGCCGAGGCGAACACGGCGCTGGACGCCGCCAAGGCCGCTGTCGCGCAGGCCGGCGTGGCCTCGGTGGAGTCTCTGGTGGGCGAGGGGCACGCCATCCATGACGGCATCGTGCGGGCCGCCCAAAGCGCCCATGCCGACCTGATCGTCATGGGCTCGCATGGCCGCCGCGGCCTGGAAAAGCTGGTGCTGGGCAGCGTGACCCAGCGCGTGCTGGGCGCGGTCCACATTCCGGTGCTGGTAGTGCGCGACTGACCTGCGCCGCCGGCCGCTGCCGCGCGGCGGCGCTGAAAAAAAACGGCTGCCCCAGGGCAGCCGTTTTGCTTGCGGCGCCGCGCGGCGCCGCGCAGCGCGTGTCAGATGCGCTCGAAGATCGCGGCGATGCCCTGGCCGCCGCCGATGCACATGGTCACCAGCGCGTAGCGGCCCTGGATGCGCTGCAGCTCGTGCAGGGCCTTCACGGTGATGAGCGCGCCGGTGGCGCCGATCGGGTGGCCCAGCGAGATGCCCGAGCCGTTGGGGTTGACCTTGGCCGGGTCCAGGCCCAGGTCGCGCGTGACGGCGCAGGCCTGCGCGGCAAAGGCCTCGTTGGCCTCGATCACGTCCAGGTCCGCCACCGTCAGGCCGGCGCGCTTGAGCGCCGCCTGCGTGGCGGGCACCGGGCCTATGCCCATGTATTTCGGGTCCACGCCGGCGTGCGCGTAGGCCACCAGGCGCGCCAGGGGCCGGGCGCCGCGCGCCTGGGCGGCCTTGGCGTCCATCAGCACCAGCGCGGCGGCGGCGTCGTTGATGCCCGAGGCGTTGCCGGCGGTGACGGTGCCGTTTTCCTTGGCGAACACCGGCTTGAGCCTGGCCATGTCGTCCAGCGTGGCGCCGGCGCGGAAGTGCTCGTCATGCGCGAACTGCACCTCGCCCTTCTTCGACTTGAGCGTGACCGGCACGATCTGGTCCTTGAAGTGGCCGGCCGCGGTGGCGCGCTCGGCGCGGTTGTGGCTTTCCACCGCCAGGCGGTCCTGGTCCTCGCGGGTAATGCCCCACTTGGCGGCGATGTTCTCGGCCGTCACGCCCATGTGGATGTTGTGGAAGGGGTCGTGCAGCGCGCCCATCATCATGTCGATCATCTTGAAGTCGCCCATGCGCGCGCCCCAGCGGCTGGTGAGGCTGGCGTAGGGCGCGCGGCTCATGTTCTCGGCGCCGGCGCCGATGGCGACGTCCGCATCGCCCAGCAAGATGGCCTGCGCGGCCGAGACGACGGCCTGCAGCCCCGAGCCGCACAGGCGGTTGACGTTGAAGGCGGGGGTCGCCTCGGCGCAGCCGCCCTCGATGGCGGCGACGCGCGACAGGTACATGTCGCGCGGCTCGGTGTTGACGACGTGGCCGAAGACGACGTGGCCCACGTCCTTGCCTTCGACCTGCGCACGCGCGAGCGCCTCGCGCACCACGGTGGCGCCCAGCTGGGTGGGCGGCACGTCCTTCAGGCTGCCGCCAAAGGTGCCGATGGCGGTGCGCACGGCGCTGACGACGACGACTTCACGGGTCATGGTTTTCTCCTGTGGTAATGAAAATTAAGTCAAATCGGGCTGTTGCCGGCGTCCCCGGCCGGCTTCCAGCTATTAAATTGATAGTACGTGCAGGCCTCGCGCCTCAGGCGTCGCGCACGTCGGCCACGGGTTGGGCGCCGAAGTCGGGGCGCGCCAGCCAGGCCAGCACGCGCCGCGCGGCTTCGTCGGCCGACGTGAGGTTGCCGCCTGCCTTGAGCTGGGCGAAGTTGCCCGCGTCGGGGAAGTCGGCCGCGTCGGCGCTGCGCAGCTGCACCTGCATGTCGGTGTCGATGACGCCGGGCGCCAGCGAGCACACGCGCGCGCCGCCGGGCTTGCGGGCTTCGTCCAGCGCCAGGCAGCGGGTGAAATGGTCCATGCCGGCCTTGGCCGCGCAGTAGGCGGCCTGCGAGGCCATGGCGCGCCGGCCCAGGCCCGAGGAGATGTTCAGCACCTTGCGCGGCACCCCCCAGCCCTCGGTGGCGCCCAGGAAGGCGGCGGCCAGCTGCATCGGCGCCTCCAGGCCCACGCGCAGGGCGTTGGCCAGCTCCTGCGGGTCGGTGTGCGACAGCGGCGCAATGCGCGGGATGACGCCGGCGTTGTTGATCAGCGTGGCGCTGGCGAAGCGCCCTGGCGGCTGCGCCTGCAGCCACTCGCGCAGCCGGGCAGCGGCGTGGGCGCCGTCGGCCAGGTCCAGCGTCCATTGCTCCAGCGTGGCGCCAGGCGCCGCCTGCAGGCCGGGGTTCGTGTGGCGGGCGATGCTGACCAGGTTGTGGCCGGCCGCCAGCAGCTGGTGCGCCAGGCCCAGGCCCATGCCGCGCGAGCCGCCGGTGAGAATGGTGAGGTGGGGGGACGTCATGCGGCAATGGTAGCCACAGCCGGCGCCGGCCAAGGCCGGAACCCGCAGGGCGCCGTGAAATGCAGCGCGCCGCCGTGCACCGGGTGGGCCAGCGCCAGCTGGCTGGCGTGCAGCAGCAGGCGCGGCGCCAGCTGCTGCGCTGCCGCGCCGGCATACAGCGCGTCGCCCAGAATGGGGTGGCCGATGTGGGCCAGGTGCACTCCGCAGCTGGTGGGTGCGCCCGGTCAGGGGTTCCAGCTCCAGCAGCGTGTGCGCCATGTCGCCGCCCAGCACGCGCCAGCGCGTGCGGCTGGCCTTGCCGTGGACGTGGTCCACCTTCTGCATCGGCCGGCGCGCCCAGTCGGACATCACCGGCGCGTCGATCACCCCCCAGCCGTCGCCGCCGGCGGGCGGTGCCAGGCAGCCGTGCACCACGGCCAGGTAGCGCTTGCGCACCTGCTGGCGCGTCAAAGGCCGCGCCCAGCGCACGCTGCACCGCCGGGCTGCGTGCCATGAGCACCAGGCCCGAGGTGGGCTGGTCCAGCCGGTGCACGATGAGCGCGTCGGGCCACTGCCGCTGCGCGCGGGCGCTCAGGCAGTCCTGCTTGTCCGGCCCGCGCCCGGGCACGCACAGCAGGCCCGGGGGCTTGTCCAGCACCAGCAGGTGCTCGTCGGCAAAGAGGCAGGCCACGCCGCCGCCCGGGGCCGTGCTGTCACCGGCCATGGATCAGCCGGTCCACCGTGGCGCACAGCTCCTGCACGTCGTTGGGCTTGTGGATCAGGGCGCGGGCGCCCTCGGCCAGCGCCTGGCGCTCGATGTCGGCGGTGACGTAGCCCGAGGCCAGGGCGATGGGCAGGTCGGCGCGTATGGCGTGCGCGGCGCGCACCAGGTCGAGGCCGGAAAAGCCGGGCATGTTGTAGTCGGTGACCAGCAGGTCGTAGCGCGCGGGGGCGGCGCGCAGCGCCTGCGTGGCCTGGCGCGGGTCGGTGAAGGCGCTGACCTCGTAGCCGCGCCGGCGCAGCAGCCGCTGCACCAGGAACACCAGGGCCTGGTCGTCGTCCACGTACATCACATGGCGCTGGCGCCCCGCGGTCTGCGGTGGCGCCGGCGTGGAGGCGGCTGGGTGTGGCGCCAGGGCCGGGGCGGCGGGCGCCGGCGCGACCTGTAGCGCCGCCGGAAAGTACAGCGTGAAGCAGCAGCCCTGCCCGGGGGCGCTTTGCACGTCCACTGCGCCTTCGTGCGTGCGCATCACGCCGTGGACCACGGCCAGCCCCAGGCCCGTGCCCTGGCCGACCGACTTGGTGGTGAAGAAGGGCTCGAAAATGCGCGACAGCGTGGCCTCGTCCATGCCCGGGCCGTCGTCGCGCACCGATACCGTGGTGTAGCGTTCGCCCGCCAGCCCCAGGCGCTCGCGCGCGCGCTGGCCCGGCTGGGCCATGGCCACGTCCACGTGGATGCTGCCGCGCTCGCCGCCGATGGCGTGGACGGCGTTGGTGCACAGGTTCAGCAGGGCCTGCTCGACCTGCGTGGCGTCGGCCAGCACGGCGGGCACGCCGTCGGCCTCGTGCACGGTCAGCTCGATCTGCGGCGGCAGCGTGACGCGCAGCAGGCGCAGGGTGTCGCGCGCCACCTCGGCCAGCGCCACCGGCGCGCGCCGCGGCGGCTCGTTGCGGCTGAAGGTGAGGATCTGGCGCACCAGGTCGCGCGCGCGCCGGCCGGCCTTGTCGATCTCCAGCAGGCTCTCGTAGGCCGGCGTGCCGGGCTGGCTGCTTTCGCGCGCCAGCTCGACGTTGCCCAGGATGGCGTGCAGGATGTTGTTGAAATCGTGCGCGATGCCGCCGGCCATGGTGCCCACGGCCTGCATCTTGTGCGATTCGCGCAGCTGCAGCTCCAGCTCGGTGCGGCGCGCCTCGGCGCGCTTGCGGGCGGTGAGGTCGCGCGCGAACACGGTGGTGGTCTCGCCTTCGGCGTGGCGCTCGAACGAGACGCTGATCTCCACCGCCAGCTCGCGCCCCGAGGCCGTGAGCGCCGTCATCTCGCCCAGCACCGCCTGCGTGGTGAGCTGGGCGAACGCCAGCATCTGCCCGGCCTTGGGGATGAAGCGGGTGATGGAGCTGCCCAGCGCGTCGCTGGCCGCGCACTGGAACAGCATGGCCGCCGTGGGGTTGAAGACCGTGATGTGCTGGTGCTGGTCCACGCAGACGATGGCGTCCAGCGCCGAGTTGATGACCGCCTCCAGCCGGCGCTCGCCCGCGTGCAGCTGTGCGTTGCGCTCCTGCAGCTCGGCGGCACTGCGCTGCAGCGCCTGGCGCTCGGCCAGCAGCGGCCCCTGGTCGATCACCGCGCACAGGAATTGTGTCTGCGGGGCCTCGCCCTCGCTGCCGTGCGCGTCGATGCGGGCGATGTGCAGGTCGCCGGTGATGCGGCGCTGCCCGTCGATGCACAGCACCACTTCGGTGGCTTCGGCGGTGCCGCTGCTGCGCGCCTGGGCAAAGGCGGCGCGCACGCGCCCGGCGTGGGCGGGCTGCACGAAAGGCATCAGGGCGGTCAGCGGCTTGTCGTGCTCGCCCGGCTGGAACGAGCGGTGCGCCATGGCATTGGCCTGCACCACCACGTCGTGCTCGTCCAGCACCATCAGGGCCAGGGGGACGTTGGCGAACAGCGCCTCGAAGCGCTCGCTGGCGCTTTCGGCCACGGCCTGGCTGTAGCGCAGCATGCCGTTTTGCGCCTCCAGCTCCGCCTTGGAGGCGCGCAGCTCCTCGATCAGGGCTCCCACGTTGCCGGCGGCGCGTTGCGGGCTGCGGCGCTCGACCCGCCCGGCTCCGGCCGCGTCGGGGCGGGCGGGGGCAGCAGAATCGAACAGCTGGGAAAGATCAGGGCGGCTCATCGCGGGTTGGGGGTGGTGCGGCCGCCAGCGCGCAGGCGCGGGCAGGGCAGGCCGCGCGCCAGTTTACGCGCCAGCCGGCAACGCCCGGGCCCTGGCCGGCTCAGCGCGCCAGGCCAGTCGCGTCGTTGACCTGGCGAAGCGGCGTGAGGGCGAAGGCCAGGGCCACCAGCACCACCAGCGCGGCGCCGCTGGCCATGAAAAGCTGGGCAAGCGTGACGCCCTTCATCAGCCACCCTGTGGCGGCCGCCGAGACCGGCGCCAGGCCCATGAAAATGAACATGAACAGCGCCATCGCCCGGCCGATCAGCGCCGGGGGCACGCGCTGCTGGATCCAGGTGAACACCCGCACCTGCATGAAGCCGCCCAGCAGGCCGATGGCCAGCATCAGCGCCGCGCCCTGCCAGGTGGCCTGGACCAAGCCCATGGGCATGAACAGTGCGCCGATGATGGCGTCGAACGCCAGGATGGTGGCGCCCAGGCTGCCCCAGCGCAGGCGCGGCAACGCGCCCGAGGCGGCCATGCCCGCCAGCGTGCCCGCGCCGTGCGCGCCCAGCATGGTGCCGAAGGCGGCCGCGCCCAGCGCCGGCGTGCTGGCGGCCAGCACCGGCACCGCGATGTGGATGGGGCCCAGGATGAACAGGGCGACGGCACTCCAGTAGAGGAAGCAGGCGCGCAGCTCGGCGTCGCGCCAGAAATACGCCAGGCCCTCGGCCACCGAGGCCAGCACCGCCTGGGCAGCGGCTGCCGGCGCGGGCGGTGCGGCCAGCGTGCGCACGCGGGCCAGCGTCCAGGCGGAGACGCCGAAGCTCAGCGCGTCCAGGCCGAAGGCGATGCCGGTGCCCGTGGCGTTGGCCGCCGCGCCGCGGCCGCCTCCGAACAGCGCGATCAGCAGGCCGGCCAGCAGCGGCCCCAGGAACATGGTCAGCTGGCGCAGGCCCAGGTGGATGCCGTTGGCCGCCTGCAGCTGGGTGCGCGGCACCACGCGCGGCAGCATGGAGGTGCCCGCCGGGATGCTGAAGGCCGTGGCCAGGCCTATGGCCAGCGCCAGCCCGTACACCATCCACAGCGTGAGCAGGCCCGTCAGCACCAGCACGCTCAAGGCGCCCAGCAGCGCCAGGTTGACGTACTTGGTGAGCATCAGCACCTGCCTGGGCGAGTGCCGGTCCACCAGCGCGCCGCCCACCAGGATGAACAGCGCGCGCGGCACGCTGACGAGCGCCAGCACGGTGCCCAGCACCAGGGTGTCGCCGGTCATCGCGAGCACCAGCCAGGGCAGGGCGATCAGCGTGAACTGGTCGCCCAGCATGGACAGCACGGCGCCGCCGGTCAGCCAGCGGAAGTTGGCGTCGCGCAGCAGCGCTGCGCGCGGGTCGGCGCCGGACGGCGCCTCGGCGCCAGGGGTGGAGGTCATGGGTGCTTTCGGTGGGGCCAGGCGCCCGTCGGCCGGTCCGGTGGACGGGCGCCTGGGCGTTGCCGCCCGGATGCGGCAGGCCCACTGTGCAGCCTCACGTTGCGTGAGGGTCAAGCAGTTTTTTCAGCCGCCGGCCGGCGCGGGCGCGCTGCACGCGAGCGCCGCCTGCAGGTAGGCGCGCACCGGCGCGCTCAGCGGCAGGCCCGCCTGCAACAGGGGCTCGCACGCGGAGGCCGCGCCCAGCCGGGCGCGCAGCGCGGCGCTGCCGCCGGTCAGCTGTTCCAGCAGCGCGTCCCAGCGCCGGGCGGCCGCCGCGGCGTGTGGGTGCTGCGCAGGGGTGCCTGCAGCCAGCAGCTCCTGCACCAGCGTCTGCAGCTGCGCCCAGTGCGCATGGGGCACGTGCCCGAGTGCGCGCAGCTCGTCGCGCGCCAGGTACTGGTCCAGCAGCTCCAGCCGCAGCTTGATCGCCGCTTCCATGAACTCGATCATCTTGCCCGGCGGGGCGTGCCAGCGCCCCTGCGCTCCGGTCTCGGTGCGGAACATGTGGCCCCAGCGCTCCAGCAGGTCCAGGTCGCCCCCCATCCAGTGCAGCATCAGCGCCATCCAGCGGTAAGCCAGCGCCTGCACCTGCGGATCGTCGGGCGCCAGGCGGCGGCGCATGGCGTGCTGCACCTGCGGCACCAGGTCCCGCCAGTCGGCCTCGATCAGCGTCCAGTTGACGAAGATGTGCTTGAGCTCGGCGGCGCTGAAATACTTGCCGTAGGTGTTCATCAGCGCCAGCGCCTCCAGCCAGCCCACCATGTCGGGCTCGGCGCCGGCCATCACGCCCTCGTGCAGCAGGGCCAGGCGCGCGCGCAGCTCGCTGGCCTGGGCGATCTGGTGGTCCAGCGCCCGCATCTGCTGGTCCAGGATGCGCTGCGGCGACAGCTCGCCGCCCTGCAGCAGGGCGGCGATGTCGGCCAGCGCCAGGCCCATCTGGCGCAGGCCCTGGATGGCGTGCAGCCGCTGCACGTCGGCCTGGCTGTACAGGCGGTAGCCGGCCCCGGAGCGGCCCGAGGGGGCCAGCAGGCCGATCTGGTCGTAGTGGTGCAGGGTGCGCACCGTCAGCCCGGCGCGCCGGGCCAGTTCGCCGACCTTGAGCAGCATGGCGCGGGCGCGGGCTGCGCCGTTCAGCGGTCCACGGCGAGCAGCTCGATCTCGAACTGCAGCGTGGCATTGGGCGGGATCACGCCGCCGGCGCCGCGCGCGCCGTAGGCGATGGCCGGCGGGCAGGTCAGGCGCGCCTTGCCGCCCGGCTTCATGCGCTGCACGCCCTCGGTCCAGCAGGGGATGACGCGGTTGAGCGGAAAGCGCGTCGGCTCGCCGCGCTTGTAGGAGCTGTCGAACTCCTTGCCGCTCTCCAGCGTGCCCTTGTAGTGGACCTGCACGGTGTCGGTGGCCTTGGGCGATTCGCCGCTGCCTTCCTTGAGCGATTCATAGACCAGGCCGCTGGCGGTGGTCACGGGCGCCGCGGCCTGGGCGAAGGCGGCGGGAGCGGCCAGCAGGCCGGCGAGCAGGGTGAGGGCGAGGGTCGGGCGCATCGTTTGCAAGGGGTCGGGAAATGAAAAAGGGCCCCATGGTAGGGCCCTTTGGCGGGTGCCGGTGCTCAGTCCAGTTCGCTCATCGGCACGCAGGAGCAAAACAGGTTGCGGTCGCCGTGCACGTTGTCCACCCGGCCCACGGGGGACCAGTACTTGTTGCGGCGCAGGCTGGGCAGCGGGTAGGCGGCGGCCTCGCGCGAGTAGGGGCGGCTCCAGGAATCGGCCAGCAGCGCCTCGGCGGTGTGCGGGGCGTTCTTCAGCGGGTTGTCGCCCTGCGGCCAGGCGCCGCTCTCGATCTGCCGGATCTCCTCGCGGATGGCGATCATGGCGTCGATGAAGCGGTCGATCTCGGCGCGGTCCTCGCTCTCGGTGGGCTCGACCATGAGCGTGCCGGCCACCGGGAAGCTCAGCGTGGGCGCATGGAAGCCGTAGTCGATCAGCCGCTTGGCGACGTCCTCGGCGACCACGCCGCTGGTCTCCTTGAACTGGCGCAGGTCCAGGATGCACTCGTGCGCCACATGGCCGTTGGCGCTGGCGTACAGCGTCGGGTAGTCGTCCGCCAGGCGCGCGCTGATGTAGTTGGCGCTCAGGATGGCGACTTCGGTGGCCGCCGTCAGGCCTTCGGCGCCCATCATGCGGATGTACATCCACGAGATCGGCAGCACGGCCGCGTTGCCCAGGGGGGCTGCGCTGACGGCGCCGACCTTGCCCGGCACGCCGGCCGTGGCGTGGCCGGGCAGGTAGGGCACCAGGTCCTCGACCACGCACACCGGCCCCACGCCCGGGCCGCCGCCGCCGTGCGGGATGCAGAAGGTCTTGTGCAGGTTCAGGTGGCTCACGTCGCCGCCGAACTCGCCCGGCGCCGCCACGCCGACCAGCGCGTTCATGTTGGCGCCATCCACGTACACCCGGCCGCCGTGCGCATGCACCAGCTCGCACAGCTGCTTGACCTCGGTCTCGAACACGCCGTGCGTGCTGGGGTAGGTGATCATGACGCAGGCCAGCCGCTCGCTGTACTGCTCGCAGCGGGCCTTCAGGTCGGCCATGTCCACGTTGCCGTTGTCATCGCACTTGGTGACCACGACCTGCATGCCGACCATCTGCGCGCTGGCCGGGTTGGTGCCGTGCGCGCTGCTGGGGATCAGGCAGATGTCGCGCTGGGCGTTGCCCTGGGCGGCATGCCAGGCCTTGATGGCCAGCAGGCCGGCGTACTCGCCCTGGCTGCCGGCGTTGGGCTGCAGGCTCACGCCCGCGTAGCCGGTGGCCTGGCACAGCCACTGGCGCAGCTGCTCGTCCAGCTCGCGGTAGCCGGCCAGCTGGTCGGCGGGCGCGAACGGGTGCATGTGCGCGAACTCCGGCCAGGTGATGGGGATCATCTCGCTGGTGGCGTTGAGCTTCATGGTGCAACTGCCCAGCGGGATCATGCTGCGGTCCAGTGCCAGGTCCTTGTCGGAGAGCTGGCGGATGTAGCGCAGCATCGCCGTCTCGGAGTGGTGGGTGTTGAACACCGGGTGCGTCAGGTAGGCGCTGGTGCGGCGCAGCGCCTGCGGGATCAGCGTGTCCACGCCCATCTCGAAGTCGGCAAAGGCGGGCACGGCCTGGCCGGCTTTGGCAAAGATCTTCCACAGCAGCTCGATGTCGGCGCGCGTGGTCGTCTCGTCCAGCGAGATGCACAGGTACTCGCCCCAGTAGATGCGCAGGTTGGCGCCCAGGGAGACTGCGCGCGCGGCGATTGCCTGCGTGGCGGCGCCGGTGTGCAGGCTGAGCGTGTCGAAGCTGGCGTGCGCGCGCAGCGGTGCGCCCAGGCTTTTCAGGCCCTGCGCCAGGATGGCCGTGTAGGTGGCCACGCGGGTGGCGATGCGCGCCAGGCCTTCGGGGCCGTGGTAGACGGCGTACATGCTGGCCACCACGGCCGGCAGCACCTGCGCGGTGCAGATGTTGGAGGTGGCTTTTTCGCGGCGGATGTGCTGCTCGCGCGTTTGCAGCGCCAGGCGGTAGGCGGGCTTGCCGTGCACGTCCACGCTCACGCCCACCAGGCGCCCGGGCAGCGAGCGCTTGAAGGCGTCGCGGCAGGCCATGTAGGCGGCGTGCGGGCCGCCCGCGCCCATGGGCATGCCAAAGCGCTGCGTGGTGCCGACGACGATGTCCGCGCCCCATTCGCCGGGCGGCACGATCAGGGTGAGCGCCAGCAGGTCGGCGCAGGCGATCACGGCGGCATTGCGCGCATGGGCCTTCTCGGCGGCGGCGCGCAGGCTCTGCACGTCGTCGATGCGCCCGCTGGTGGCGGGGTACTGCACCAGCAGCGCGAAGTATTCGCCTTCGACTGCCGCGTCCCACTCCTCGCGCGAATTGGCCAGCACCACCTCGATACCCAGCGGTGCGGCGCGCGTCTGGATGACCTCGATGGTCTGCGGGTGTGCGTCGCCGGCGACGATGAAGCGGTTGCTGGGCGCCTTGACCGAGCGGCGCGCCAGCGTCATGGCTTCGGCGGCGGCGGTGGCCTCGTCCAGCATCGAGGCGTTGGCGATATCCATGCCCGTCAGGTCGGTGAGCATGGTCTGGAAGTTGACCAGCGCCTCCATGCGGCCCTGGCTGATCTCGGCCTGGTAGGGCGTGTAGGCCGTGTACCAGGCCGGGTTCTCCAGCACGTTGCGCAGGATGACGCCCGGCGTGTGCGTGCCGTAGTAGCCCTGGCCGATGAAGCTCTTGAGGATGCGGTTCTTGGCCGCGATGCCCTTGAGCTCGGCCAGCGCCGCGGCCTCGGTGGTGGGGGCGGGCAGCTGCATGCGGCTGGCGCGGGCGATCGAGCGCGGCACGATGGAGTCGATCAGCGCGCGGCGCGAGGCCTCGCCGATCACGGACAGCATGTGCGCCTCGTCGGCGGCGTCGGGGCCGATGTGGCGCGGCAGGAATTCGGCGGCGTTTTCGAGCGCGGCAAGGGGCAGGGCGGCGGGCATCTGCATGGCTGGAACTTCAGTTTGCTATGAAAAAATGAGCTATAGGCCGTTGATTGGCGCCGGCGTGGAGGCAGTTTGACTGAAAAACCGCCCAAAAACGCCGTGCGCAGCGGCTCCTGGCCCTTGCGGGACGCGGGGCGGCCGTGGCGCCGCTCAGGCGTTGGCTGCGAACTCCGTGTAGGCGGTCTCGTCCATCAGGCCCGACAGTTCCTTCTCGTCGGCCAGCTTGACCTTGAAGAACCAGCCGGCGCCCAGCGGGTCGGAGTTGGCCAGCGCCGGGTCGGCGCGCAGGGCTTCGTTGACTTCGACGATCTCGCCCGAGACCGGCATGTACACGTCGGCGGCCGCCTTGACCGACTCGACCACGCCGGCCACCTCGCCCTGCTGGAAGCTGGTGCCCACGGCCGGCAGGTCCACGAACACGATGTCGCCCAGCGCCTCCTGCGCATGGACGGTGATGCCGACGACGACGGCCGACGGCTCGGCGGTGTTGACCCACTCGTGGTCCTTGGAATATTGAATGCTCATGGCGGGCTCCGGAGGTAAGAAAAAGGGAAGGAAGGAAGGAAGGAAGAAAAGGGCGCCTCGGCGATGCGCCCGCAGGCACTGTAGCGGTGCGCGCCGGGCGCTCAGCCGCGGTGGTAGCGCGGCGCGACGAACGGCGTGGGCGCGACCTGCATGGGCACCGGCTTGCCGCGCACGATGGCAAACAGCTCGGTGCCCGGCTTGGCATAGTCGGGCTGCACGTAGCCCAGGGCGATGGGCTGGTCCAGCGTCGGGCTGAGCAGGCCGCTGGTGACCTGGCCGACCTGCTGGCCGTCCAGGTTCTCCAGCACGCTGCCCTCGCGCACGGGGATGCGCTCGCGTGCGACCAGGCCCACGCGCTTGCGCGTGAGCGCGGCAGGATCGTCGATCTGCGCCAGCACCACGCCCGCGCCGGGGAAGCCCGCAGCGCGCGCGCCGCCGGTGCGGCGCACCTTCTGGATGGCCCAGTTCAAGGCGGCCTCGGGCGGGGTGGTGGTGGTGTCGATGTCGTTGCCGTACAGGCACAGGCCGGCCTCCAGGCGCAGCGAGTTGCGCGCGCCCAGGCCGATGGGGCGGACCTCGGGCTGCGCCAGCAGCTCGCGCGCCAGCGCCTCGGCCTGCGCGCCGGGCACGGAGATCTCGAAGCCGTCCTCGCCGGTGTAGCCGCTGCGCGTGATGAACAGCGGCACGCCCTGCCAGTCGAACTGGCCGCCGCTCATGAACACCAGCTCTAGCACGCCCGGCACCAGCCGCGCCAGCGCGGCGGCGGCCTGCGGGCCCTGCAGCGCCAGCAGGCCCTGGTCCGGCAGCACGCGCACTTCGCAGCGGCTGCCGATGTGCTGCTGGATGTGGGCGATGTCGCCCACCTTGCAGGCGCCGTTGACGATCAGAAACAGCGTGTCCCCGCCCTGGTTGAAGAACATCAGGTCGTCGATCACGCCGCCCTGCTCGTTCAGCAGCAGGCCGTAGCGCTGGCGCCCCGGGGCCAGGTCGATCACGTCCACGGGCATCAGGCTCTCCAGCGCGGCAGCCGCATCCGGCCCCACCAGCTGCAGCTGGCCCATGTGCGAGACGTCGAACAGCCCGGCGGCGGTGCGCGTGTGCTGGTGCTCGGCCATCAGGCCGCTGGGGTATTGCACCGGCATGGAGTAGCCGGCAAACGGCACCATGCGCGCGCCCAGTTCCAGGTGCAGGGCGTGCAGGGGAGTCTTGAGCAGGGAGTCGGGGGTGGACATGGACGGGCAGGTTCCAAAGCAAATGGTGGCGCGGCCCCGCCGACTGGCTGGAGCCACGAAATTTGCCCGGCTGTCCGCTTTACCTGAGAGATTCACCCCCGCGCGCGGGGCTTGCTCCTTCGGTGGACCGGATCGTGCGTGCATGCGCGCGTCCGGCCTCTCTCCAGCAAGGGAAGCGCCCGCATCCCTGCGGGCGTGTCGTCAGTCCTTTTGCCTGAGCGTTCGGCCGCTGCCTGCGCCTTCGGCGGTGCCGCGGGGGGGCCTCGGCTCTGCCCCTCGCCTGAGAGGGTTTAGGAAAGGAAAAACAGGGAACCACACACGCGGCGGATTCTATGCCAGCCCCGATGCCCCGGGGGGCCGGCGCTATTTCGCATACACCAGGTCGCGCAAGAACAGCGACAGCTGCGGCACGTAGGTGATGACCATCAGGCAGGCCAGGATGACCAGCACGAAGGGCAGCAGGTGCGCCACGATGCGGTCCAGCGAGATGCGCGCCACCGTGCACGCGGCGAACAGGTTCACGCCGAAGGGCGGGGTGATCATGCCCAGGGCCAGGTTGACGACCATGATCAGCCCGAAGTGCACCGGGTCGATGCCGAAGTGCTGCGCCACTGGCGCCAGGATGGGCCCCAGCACGATGATGGCGGCGCTGGTCTCGATGAACATGCCGATCAGAAACAGCGCCGCGTTCACGCCCAAGAGGAACAGCGCGGGCGTTTGCAGCACCTCCTGCAGCCAGCGGCCGATGGCGTCGGGCACGCCGGCGCGGGTGATCAGGAAGGCGAACAGCCCGGCGTTGGCGATGATGAACATGATCACCGCCGAGGACATGGCGGACTTCTTCAGCACCGCGTACAGGTCGCGCACCCCGATCTCGCGGTAGATCAGCATGCCCACCACCAGCGCGTAGAACACCGCCACGGCCGAGGCCTCGGTGGGCGTGAACACGCCGCCGTAGATGCCGCCCAGGATGATCACGGGCATGAGCAGCGCCCAGCCGGCCTGCAGCAGCGCGCGGCCGAAGGGCATGCGGCCGTCGCCGTCGTGCTTGCCCCAGCCCTTGTATTTGCAATACACCCAGACGAACAGCATCAGCGCGCCGCTGATCAAAAGGCCCGGGCCGAAGCCGGCGATGAACAGCTCGCCAATCGACACCTCGGCGCTGACGCCGTACAGGATCATGGGAATGGACGGCGGGATGATCACGCCCAGCTCCGCGCTGGTGGCCTGCAGCGCGGCGGCGTAGCTGGTCGGGTAGCCGTGCTTGATCAGCGCCGGGATCAGGATGGCGCCGATAGCAAACGTGGTCGCCACCGACGAGCCCGAGACGGCCGCGAAGATCATGCAGGTCAGCACGCAGGTCATGGGCAGGCCGCCCTGCACGCCGCCCACCAGGCTCTTGGCAAACTCGACCAGGCGGCGCGAGATGCCGCCCGTCTCCATCAGGTTGCCCGCCAGGATGAAGAACGGAATGGCGGCCAGCGGGAACTTGTTGATCGCGCCGAACATTTCCTTCACGGCGATCAGCATGTTGGCGTTGGCCACCTGGATGCCCAGGATGGACGCAAGGCCGATGGACACGGCCACCGAGATGCTTAAAGCGAAGCACAGCGCCATGGTGGAGATCATGACGATGCTCATTGCGCAGTCTCCAGCTCTTGGCGGCGCGGGTCCAGCAGGTTGCCGACGATGCCCGGGATGCTCAAAAGGCCGCCCACCGGCACGGCCAGGTAGGCCCAGAACATGGACAGCGACTCCAGCCCCGCCATGGTCTGCACGCCGCCGCGACGCGCGTAGTCAAAGCCCCACCAGATCAGCACCGCGCACAGGGCGAGCGCGGCCAGGCACACCACCCAGTCCAGCACGCGGCGCAGCGGCGGCGGGCTCCAGCGGTACAGCACGTCCACGCTGACCATGGCGCCCTGGCGAAACGCCATGGGGATGGCCAGGAACACCATCCAGATCAGGCTGAAGCGGATCAGCACCTCGGTCCACTCGGCCGGCTCCTCGAACACGAAGCGCATCAATATCTGGAACATGCCCAGGCTGGCCGCCACGGCCAGCATGGCGCAGGCCAGCGCCATGGAGGCGCCGGTGCTCCAGCGCTCCAGGCCAAGGAAAAGGGGTTTCATGCGCATGGCGGGCAGGCTTTCTTGTCTTGGAACGAAAAACGCCCGTGGCGCATGATCCACGGGCGCTGGCAGCTATGAAGAGCGTAGCGCTGCTGCGCTCACTTGTAGTTGCGGATCTTGTCCAGGTTGGCCTTGCCGAAGTCCTTTTCGAACTGCGCGTTCACGTTGCTGAGCGCGGCGACGAACTTGGCCTTGTCCAGGTCGTCGATCACGGTCATGCCCTTGGCGCGCAGGTCGGCCACGCCCTTGGCGTCGTCCTCGTCCACGCGGGCGCGGTTGGCCTTGGTGCCTTCCTTGGCGGCGTCGAGGAAGGCCTGCTTGTCCTGGGCCGAGAGCTTGTCGAACGTGGCCTTGTTCATCACGAAGATGCAGGGCGAATAGACGTGGCCGGTCAGCGACAGGTGCTTTTGCACCTGGTCGAACTTGGCCGAGATGATCACGGGCAGGGGGTTTTCCTGGCCGTCCACCGTGCCCTGCTGCAGGGCGGTGAACACTTCGGGGAAGGCCATGGGCGTGGTGATGATGCCGAAGCCCTTGTACGCGGCGATGTGCACCGGGTTCTCCATGGTGCGCATCTTCAGGCCCTTCAGGTCCTCGGGCGTGCGCACGTCGCGCTTGCTGTTGGTCATGTGGCGGAAGCCGTTTTCCGCCCAGGCCAGCGCCTTGAAGCCCTTGGCGTCGAACTTGCCCAGCAGGTCCTGGCCAATGGGGCCGTCCAGCACCGCGCGGGCGTGCGCCTTGTCGCGGAACAGGAAGGGCACGTCCAGGATCTTGGTCTCGGGCACGAAGTTGGGCACCGGGCCGGTGGAGCTGAAGGCGAGCTCCTGCGTGCCCAGCTGCACCGCCTCGATGGATTCGCGCTCGCCGCCCAGGGCGCCGTTGTAGAAGGTCTGCACCTTGTAGCGGCCGCCCGTGCGCTTTTCCACTTCCTTGGCGAAGGTGTCGATGGCCACGCCCTGGTGCGAGTTCTGCGCCGTGGAGATGCTGATGCGCATGGTGGTCTGCGCCAGGGCGCTGCCGGCAATGCCGAGCGCAAGGGCCAGGCCCAGGGCCAGTCGGGTGGGTCGCATGGGTGATGTCTCCTGAATGCTGTACGGGTGAACCAAAAAATTATGGCGGTGCAGCATCCGGAGGCCATCGGGGTTTGTGCCGGTTTGGGCCAGCGCGGGTGACGCCAGGGTGACAGCCTCGGCAAGGCCTTTGCCAAGCCCCCGCCCGGCGGTAACCGGGCGGGGCTGTGGTCAATGTCGTGCGCCCCGGTAAGAGCGCCTTGATGGGGAAGAAGTATGCGCGCGGGTCCGTGGATGGATTTGCTGGAATTCCAAGGTTTTGGCGCTTTATCAGAAAATTTTTCTGCAAATTTGCCATTTCGTGAATAATCATCGGAATGGACCGCCTAGACAGAAAAATCCTCTCCGTCTTGCAGCGCGACGCGCGCGCCAGCCTGCAGGAGATCGGCGCCGCCGTGGGCCTGTCACCCTCGCCCTGCTGGGGCCGCATCAAGAAGATGGAGGAAGCCGGCGTCATCCAGGGCTACACCGTCCGGCTGGACCCGCTGGCCCTGGGCCTGGGCGACACGGTACTGGTCATGGTGACGCTGGACAGCCACTCGGACAACACGCTGGAGAAATTCGGCGAGGTGCTGGCCAGCATCCCCGAGGTGGTGGAGGCGCACCTGGTCTCGGGCGACTACGACTACCTGCTGCGCGTGGTGGTGAAGGACACGCGCGATTACGAGCGCCTCTTGCGCGAGAAGCTCTACAAGATCAAGGGCATACGCCACAGCCGCTCGAGCTTCGTGCTGCGGACGTTGAAAAGGCCGACCTGCCCCTCGGTGCCTGAGGGTCAGATCGGCCTGTAGCGCCCGCCAGTCAAGCGCTGGCAGCTATTGAAGCGATAGCGACTCGTCAGCCCAGCAGCAGCGCGTCGTCCGACAGTTTCTCGCCGCGCACGCGCTCGAACATCTGCAGCAGGTCGGGCACGTCCATGCGCGCGCGCTCTTCGCCCGAGACGTCCAGCACCACCTGGCCCTGGTGCAGCATGACGGTGCGCTGGCCCACGTCCAGGGCCTGGCGCATGCTGTGCGTGACCATCATGGTGGTCAGCTTGTTTTCGGCCACGATGCGGCTGGTGAGCTGCAGCACGAAGTCGGCGGTGCGCGGGTCCAGCGCCGCGGTGTGCTCGTCCAGCAGCAGGATGCGGGACGGCTGCAGCGCCGCCATCAAGAGGCTCACGGCCTGGCGCTGGCCGCCAGAGAGCAGGCCGATGCGGTCGGTGAGGCGGTTTTCCAGGCCCAGGCCCAGGGTGGCCAGGCGCTCGCGGTACATGGCGCGCTCGGCAGCCTTGACGGCGCCGCGCAGCCCGCGGCGCGTGCCGCGCTGCTGGGCCAGGGCCATGTTTTCCTCGATGGTCAGGTCTTCGCAGGTGCCGGCCATGGGGTCCTGGAACACGCGGGCGACGCGCTGGGCGCACGACCACACGGGCTGGCGCGTCACGTCCAGGCCGTCGATGGCGATGCGCCCGGAATCGACCCCCAGGTCTCCCGAGATGGCGTTCAGGAAGGTGGACTTGCCCGCGCCGTTGGAGCCGATGACGGTGACGAACTGCCCGGCCGGGATGTCCAGCGACATGCCGCGCAGGGCGCGCGTCTCGATGGGCGTGCCGGGGTTGAAGGTGATGTGCAGGTCTTGTGCGCTCAACATGGTCGTCTCCTCCGGTTCACAGGCTCTTGGGCGCGTCGGGCAGGCGCTTGCTGCGCAGGCGGCGCTTGAGCTGCGGGATGACCAGCGCGACCGTCACCAGCACGGCGGTGACCAGGTTCAAATCCTGCGCCTTCAGCCCGATGAAGTCGCTGTTGAGCGCAGCTGCGATGAAGAAGCGGTAGACGATGGCGCCGATGATGACGGCCAGCGTGGCGAGGACGATGCGCCGCGACGGCAGGATGCTCTCGCCGACGATCACCGCGGCCAGGCCGATGACGATGGTGCCTATGCCCATGGAGATGTCCGAGCCGCCCTGCGTTTGCGCAAACAGCGCGCCGGCCAGGCCCACCAGCGCGTTGGACACCGCCATGCCCAGCAGCACCATGGCGCCGGTGTTGATGCCCTGTGCGCGCGCCATGCGGGCGTTGGAGCCGGTGGCGCGGATGGCCAGGCCGCGCTCGGTGGCGAAGAACCAGTCCATGGCAAGCTTGGCGGCGATGACGATCACCACCAGCAGCAGCGGGCGCCACCAGAAGTCCTCCAGCCCCTCGGGCTGCAGCAGCGTGAACACCGTGGCGTCGTTGATCAGCGGCACGTTGGGCCCGCCCATGATGCGCAGGTTGACCGAGTACAGCGCGATCATCATCAGGATGGAGGCCAGCAGGTCCATGATCTTCAGGCGCACGTTCAGCCAGCCGGTGACGAGGCCCGCCACCGCCCCGGCGGCCGTGGCGACCAGCGTGGCGATAAAGGGGTTGGTGCCCGTGGAGATCAGGATGGCGCAGACCGCGCCGCCCAGCGGGAAGCTGCCGTCCACGGTGAGGTCGGGAAAGCGCAGCAGGCGAAACGAGATGAACACGCCGAGGGCGACCAGGCTGAAGATCAGCCCGATCTCGATGGCGCCGAGCAGGGAAAACAGGGACATGGCAGCAGACGCTCAAGAATGAAAAAGCAGGAGCCGAGGCTCCTGCAGCACAGTACCGGCGGCGGCATCGGCAGCCACCGGCGCTGCCGGTTTACTGCACCACCTGCGCGGCGGACTTCACCAGCGCCTCGGGCAGCTTCACGCCCTGCTTCTGGCGGCGCCCGGGTTCACGAACAGCTCCATCTTGGTGGTGGTCTCGGGCTTGATGTCGCCGGGCTTCTCGCCCTTCAGGATGCGTGCCACCATGCGGCCGGTCTGCTCGCCCAGGTCACGGTAGTTGATGCCCAGGGCAGCGATGGCGCCGCGCTTGACGCTGTCGGTGTCGGAGGCGACCAGCGGCAGCTTGGCTTCCTGGCCGACCTTGACCAGCGCCTCGTACGACGAGACGACGTTGTTGTCGGTGTTGGTGTAGATCACGTCCACCTTGCCAACCAGCGAGCGCGCGGCGCTGCCCACGTCCACCGAGCGGGGAGCAGAGGCCTCCACCAGCGTCATGCCCTGCTTGGCCAGCAGGTCCTTCATCTCCTTGACCACCACGACCGAGTTGGCCTCTCCGGGGTTGTAGACCATGCCCACGCGCTTCGCGCTCGGCACGACCTGCTTGATCAGGTCGATCTGCTTGTCCAGCGCCAGCAGGTCGGACACGCCGGTCACGTTGTTGTGCGAAGGCTCCCAGCTCTTGACCAGCTTGGCGGCGACCGGATCGGTCACGGCAGAGAACACCACCGGGACGCTCTTGGTGGCGGCGATCACCGCCTGTGCCGAGGGCGTGGCGATGGCGACGATGGCGTCGGGCTTGTCGCCGATGAACTTGCGTGCGATCTGCGCTGCCGTGCCGGTATTGCCCTGCGCGCTCTGGTATTGCCACTTGAGGTTCTTGCCTTCCTCGTAGCCAGCCGCCTTCAGCGCGTCCTTCACGCCGTCGCGCACGGCGTCCAGCGCCGGATGCTCGACGATGGCAGTGACGGCCACGGACTTGACGTCGGCGGCGTGGGACGGGAAGGCGAGGGTGGCGGCGGTCAGGGCCAGTGCGCTCAGCGGCGCCCGGGACAGGCTCTTCATGTGCGGTCTATCTCCAATGCAAGGGGTTTCGGTTCTCGGGATGGGCAGGCGTGGCGGCGTGGCGCCGCCATCCGGCCCCGGCCGAGTCTATCGGCTGTGCAGGGTTATCCCGCAGCGAGAAGCCGGCGTGCATCAAAAAAGGGACCCGAAGGTCCCTGCAGCAGGCGCGGCGGCCGGGCTTACATGCCCGAGTAGTTCGGCCCGCCGCCGCCTTCGGGCGTGACCCAGACGATGTTCTGCGTCGGGTCCTTGATGTCGCAGGTCTTGCAGTGCACGCAGTTCTGCGCGTTGATCTGCAGGCGCTCGGCATTGCCGCCCTTGGCCTCGTCGGGCACGAACTCGTACACGCCGGCCGGGCAGTAGCGGCTCTCGGGCCCGGCGTAGTTCGCCAGGTTGATCTCGACGGGCACCTTGGGGTCCTTGAGCTTCAGGTGCGCCGGCTGGTTTTCCTCGTGGTTGGTGTTGCTCATGAACACGCTGGACAGGCGGTCGAAGGTGAGCTTGCCGTCGGGCTTCGGGTAGACGATGGGCTTGCACTCGGCCGCAGGCTTGAGCGCGGCGTGGTCGGGCTGTGTCGCGGTGCAGCGTCCAGGGGGATGTGGCCCTTGAGCAGCGAACTGCTCGATGCCGTTCATGAGCGTGGCCGTGACCAGGCCCTTCTTGAACCAGGCCTTGAAGTTGCGCGCCTTGTTCAGTTCCTTGTACAGCCAGCTGTTCTCGAAGGCCTCCGGGTAGGCGCTCAGCTCATCGCCCTGGCGGCCGGCCACGAGGGCTTCGTAGGCGGCCTCGGCGGCCAGCATGCCGGTCTTGATGGCGGCATGGCTGCCCTTGATGCGGCTGGCGTTCAGGAAGCCCGCGTCGCAGCCCACCAGCGCGCCGCCGGGGAAGACGAACTTGGGCAGGCTCAGCAGGCCGCCGGCAGTGATCGCCCGCGCGCCATAGCCCAGGCGCTTGGCCGGCTTGATGCCCTTGGACTCGTCGCCCTCCAGGTACCAGCGCACGTTGGGGTGCGGCTTCCAGCGCTGCATTTCCTCGAAGGGGCTGAGGTAGGGGTTGGCGTAGTCCAGCCCGGTGATGAAGCCCAGCGTGACCTTGTTGTCCTCCAGGTGGTACAGGAAGCCGCCGCCATAGGTGTCGCTGGCCAGCGGCCAGCCGGCGGTGTGCAGCACGAAGCCCGGCTGGTGGCGCTTGGGGTCGATCTCCCACAGCTCCTTGACGCCCAGGCCGTAGGCCTGCGGGTCGCGCCCTTCGTTCAGGTTGAAGCGGGCGATGAGCTGCTTGCCCAGGTGGCCGCGCGAGCCCTCGGCAAAGATGGTGTACTTGCCGCGCAGCTCCATGCCCAGCTGGAAGTCGCCCGTGGGCTCGCCCTCCTTGCTGATGCCCACGTTGCCGGTGACCACGCCCTGGATGGCGCCCTTGTCGTCGAACAGCAACTCGGCAGCGGCGAAGCCGGGGAAGATCTCCACCCCCAGCTCCTCGGCCTGGCTGGCCATCCAGCGCACCACGTTGCCCAGGCTGACGACGTAGTTGCCGTGGTTCTGGAAACACTGCGGCAAGAGGAAGTTGGGCGTGCGGAAGGACGACTTCTCGCCCAGGAAGACCATGGCGTCGTCGGTCACCGGCTGGTTCAAAGGCGCGCCCTTGGCCTTCCAGTCGGGAATCAGCTCGGTCAGCGCGCGCGGGTCCACGATGGCGCCCGACAAGATGTGCGCGCCGGGCTCGGAGCCCTTCTCCAGCACCACCACCGAGATGTCCTTGCCGTTCTCGGCCGCCATCTGCTTGAGGCGGATGGCGGTGGCCAGCCCGCCCGGGCCGCCGCCGACGACCACCACGTCGTATTCCATGGCTTCGCGCGGGCCGTACTGCTGGAGGATTTCTTCGTTCGTCATGGGTGTCTCGTGGGCAGGAATGTTGAAGGAGAAAAGGGTGCGGGCCGGCGCCGGCCATCGTTGGCGGACGATTGTATGCACCCGGCACCGGTAAAAACGCACGGTCGTTCATTTCTGTGCGCGGCAGGGCCGCACCCGCGTCGCCAGTCAGGTCAGAATCACGCCCATGAAATTTTCCCTGCCGCAACACAAGAAGCTGGTGCACCAGATGCTCCTGGACGTCCGCTGGGGCGACATGGACGCCATGGGCCACGTCAACAACGCCCAGTACTTCCGCTATATGGAGAGCGTGCGTGTCGCCTGGATGAGCGCCGTGGGCGCCGACCCCCAGCCGCAGGGCGAGGGGCCGGTGATCGTCAACGCCTTTTGCAGCTTCCTGCGCCAGATCGAATATCCGGCGCGGCTGCTGCTCAAGCTGTACGTGAGCGATCCGGCGCGCACCACGTTCGAGACCTGGACCACCCTGGAGCGCGAGGACCAGCCCGGCGTGGTGCTGGCCGAGGGCGGCGCGACCACCATCTGGGTCGATTTCCCGAAGCAAAAGGCGGTTGCGCTGCCGCAATGGATGCGCGAAATCGTGACCTGACGGCTTTTGCCATCCTTCCTTCCTGCCCCACCCTGGCCGACCCGTGAACCCTGATTCCCACCTGCCGCGCGCACCGGGCCCGCGCGCCTGGCTGCTGCGCCTGGACGCCTGGCTGTCCCGCCCCTTGAGCCCGCAGCAGATCGTGCTGCGCCTGACCCTGTACCTGCTGGCCGTGGCCAACCTGCCGCTGTGGCTGCAGCTGGCGCGCATCGGCGGCGCACCCAGCCTGTACCTGCGCTCGGCGCTGGCGCTGGCGGTGCTGCTGGTGTGCGGCATGGTGGCCATCCTGGCCTTCACCGCCTGGACGCGCGGCATGCGCGTGCTGTGGTGGCTGGTGGCGGCCGTGGCGGCCTTTGCCCAGTACTACATGCTGACCTACCGCGTGGTCATGGACCCGGGCATGGCGGCCAACGTGCTGCACACGGATGCACGCGAGGCCTTCGACCTGCTGAGCCTGCGCCTGGTGGCGTCGGTGCTGGCGGTGCTGGCGCTGCCCAGCTGGTGGCTGCTGCGGGTGCGCATCCCGGCCATGGGCGTGCTGCGCCAGCTGTGGCGCAACCTGGCCCTGCTGGCGCTGGCGCTGGCAATCGCCGCCGCCACCGTGGCGCTGGGCTCGCGCGAGCTCGCGCCGCTGATGCGCAACCACCCGCAGTTGCGCTACCTGATGAACCCGCTGGCCAGCCTGTACTCGACGGCAGTGGCGCTGGTCGGGCCGTATTTCGCGCGCAGCCAGGAGCTGGTGAACATGCGCGCCGGCGCGCAGCTGGGCGCGAGCCACGCCGTGCCCGGCGCGCGCGCGCCGCTGTTCGTGCTGGTGGTGGGCGAGACGGCGCGTGCCGACCACTTTGCCCTCAACGGCTATGCGCGCCCGACCACGCCCGAGCTGGCCCGGCGCGACGTGCTGTCGTGGCGCCAGGTGTACGCGTGCGGCACCAGCACGCTGGCCTCGCTGCCGTGCATGTTCTCGCCCCTGGGGCGCGAGAAATTCGAGGCGCGCAAGAGCGAGTACGAGAACCTGCTGGACGTGGTGCAGGCCGCCGGCATGGCCGTGCTGTGGCTGGACAACCAGTCCGGCTGCAAGGGCGTGTGCGACCGGGTGCCGCACGCCCAGGCGTCCGAGGGGCTGTCGGCCGATCAGCGCGCCCAGCTGTGCGACGCCAGCGGCGAATGCCGCGACACCGCCATGCTGGCCAACCTGGACCAGCGCCTGGCGGCGCTGCCGGCCGAGCAGCGCGCGCGGGGCGTGCTGCTGGTGCTGCACCAGATGGGCAGCCACGGCCCGGCCTACTACAAGCGCTCGGCCCAGGCGGACAAGCGCTTCTTGCCCGAGTGCCGCACCGAGGTGCTGGCCGACTGCGCCCAGGGCGAACTGGTCAATGCCTACGACAACACCATCGCCGCCACCGACGCCTTCCTGGCGCGCACCATCGACTGGCTGGGCACGCGCGCTGCCGACTACGACACCGGCCTGCTGTACCTGAGCGACCACGGCGAATCGCTGGGCGAGTACGGCCTGTTCCTGCACGGCATGCCCTACGGCGTGGCGCCCGATGCGCAAAAGCACGTGCCCATGGTGGCCTGGCTGCACGAATCGCTGCGCCGGCGCCAGGGCCTGTCCGTGCCCTGCCTGCAGGCCGGCCTGGATGCGCGCCTGACGCACGACAACCTCTACCACACCATGCTGGGGGTGCTGGACGTGCGCTCGCCCAGCTACCAGGCGCCGCTGGACGTGCTGGAAAGCTGCCGAAAGCCCGTTTCAGGGTGAAATCGGCAGCTTGCCGGCGCCGATGGGCGATATGCAGCTATGTTTTCGCTAGCAATCAGGCGGGCTTTTTCTCGCGCGGCAGGCGGCCCATGACGAAAAACTCGGCATTGGGCTGCATGCCCGAGAAGCTGGCCATGCGGTTGGACAGGCCGAAGAACGCCGTGATGGCGGCGATGTCCAGATGTCCTCGTCGTCGAAGCCGTGCGCGTGCAAGGCCTCGAAGTCGGCCTCGTCCACCTCGTGCGAGCGCTGGCAGATCTTCATGGCGAACTCCAGCATGGCGCGCTGGCGCCCGCTGATGTCGGCGCGGCGCCAGCTCACCGCCACCTGGTCGGCGACGAAGGGCTTTTTCTCGTAGATGCGCAGCAGCGCGCCGTGCGCCACCACGCAGTACAGGCAGTGGTTGGCGGCGCTGGTGGCGGTGACGATCATCTCCCGGTCGCCCTTGGTCAGGCTGCTGGCCCGGCCCGCGCTCTCGGGCTCCATCAGCGCATCGTGGTAGGCGAAGAAGGCGCGCCACTCGGCCGGGCGGCGCGCCAGGGCCAGGAACACGGTGGGGATGAAGCCGGCCTTGTCCTGCACCTGCAGGATGCGGGTGCGGATGTCCTCGGGCAGGGCATTCAGGTCGGGCAGGGGGTAGCGGTCGGCCATGGGGTTCCTTTCGTGCGGGGGGGGGTTCAGCAGGTGGGTCGCGGGGCAGCATAGCCCAGGGCCGGCCCGGGCAGGCGCGCGCGCTGCAGCGCCACGAACTCGTCCATGGCGCCAGCCAGGGCGGCCAGCGCACCGTTGCCTGGCTCCAGCAGCTGCAGCGCCAGCTGCACCGCCTCCAGCGTGCTGAGCTGGTGCGGCGCGTGGGCCTTGCGGATCGCGTAGCGCGAGGCGGGAACGTCCTGCAGCGCCAGGCGCGGCAGCTGCTGCAGGGCCGGGTTGCACCAGAGCATGCGCCGGCTCTTGCGCCAGGTGCCGTCCAGCACCACCAGGCGCAGGCGCTGCGGCTCGGCCAGCGCAGGCGTGGCGGGCGGGCAGGGCGGCGGCTGGCCGGCCTGGGCGGCAGGGGCGGCGGTGGCGGGGTACAGCAGCAGCGGGCGGCGCGGCGCCTGGCGATCGGCCTCGGTCCAGGGCTCCGAAAGCAGCTGCGCCAGCGCTTCGGGCGCCCAGGCCTCGCCCACGGCGATGCGGCTGTGCGCCAGGCACAGGTGCAGCAGCCGCGCCGTGCCCTTGGCCTGGCGCTCCTCCAGCGGGTGCATGAGGACGAGCACCTGCGCCGCAGATGCCACCGGGCGCACCGCAGCGCAGATGCAGGCGCTGGCCGGGCGCAGGCAGCGTGCGCACAGGGGGCGCGCGGCCGTCATGGCGCCGGGCGGGTCTTGGCTGCGGCGGGCAGCGCCGCCGGCTGCGTCGCGCGGGAAGGCATGCCGGCCTGGCGCTATCCGACCAGCAGCTTCTGCACCAGGTCGGCCGCCGTGGATGCGCCGTACTTGCGCATCAGGCGCGCGCGGTAGATTTCCACCGTGCGGTGGCTGATCTCCAGCGCCCGGCCGATCTCCTTGGACGTCATGCCGTCCAGCAGCCGCGCCGCCACCTCGCGCTCGCGCGCGGTGAGCTCGGCGCGCACCGGGCGCTCGGCGCTCAGGTCCTCGAAGGCCCAGATGCCCGAGGCGTGCGGCTGCTCGCGGTTGAGCGCGCGGCCCGAGACGTGGCACCAGAAGATCTCGCCGCTGGCGCGCTTCATCAGGCGGGTGTCGGCGTAGTGGCCTTTGGCGTTCAGGATGGGCTCCATGCGCCGGCCCAGGCGCTCGTACTCGTCGGCCGAGGGGTAGAGGATGCGAAACGACTGGCCGATGAGCAGTTCGCGCGAGGCGCCGAACATCTCGCAGACATGGTGGTTGCAGTCCACCATGATGCGGTTGCGCGAGATGACCAGGCCCACGGGGGCCATTTCGAATGCCAGGCGATAGTCGGCAATATCCATGGAATAACTTAGGCAATACTACTTATAAATGTACGTAGTATCGTAGCGCATTGCACATCCGATCCACAGCAACAGGAGACAGCCAGTGAAAAAACTCTACCCCTCCGCGGCCGAGGCGCTCAAGGGCGTCGTGCAGGACGGCCAGATGCTCGCCGTTGGCGGCTTCGGCCTGTGCGGCATTCCCGAGGCGCTGATCGAGGCCCTCAAGGACAGCGGCGTCAAGGGCCTCACCGTGGTGTCCAACAACGCCGGCGTCGATGGCTTCGGCCTGGGCAAGCTGCTCCAGACGCGCCAGATCAAGAAGATGATCAGCTCCTACGTGGGCGAGAACAAGGAGTTCGAGCGCCAGTTCCTCGCCGGCGAGCTGGAGCTGGAATTCACCCCGCAGGGCACGCTGGCCGAGAAGCTGCGCGCCGGCGGCGCCGGCATCCCGGCGTTCTTCACCAAGACGGGCGTGGGCACCATGGTTGCCGAGGGCAAGGAAACGCGCGAGTTCGACGGCCAGACCTACGTGATGGAGCGCTCGCTGGTGCCCGACGTGTCGCTGGTCAAGGCGCACCGCGCCGACAAGAGCGGCAACCTGCAGTTCCGCCTGACGGCGCGCAACTTCAACCCGGCCGCGGCCACCGCCGGCAAGGTCTGCATCGTCGAAGTGGAGGAGATCGTCGAGACCGGCCAGATCGCGCCCGACGACGTGCACCTGCCCGGCATCTACGTGCACCGCATCGTGCACAACCCGAATCCCGAAAAGCGCATCGAGAAGCGCACTCTGAGCGAGTCCAAGTAACTTGCGGGACAGACCGCAGCCGCGCAGCGGCCAGCTCTGTCCCCAACTGATTAAAGGAGACTGATATGCCCTGGACGCAAGACCAAATGGCCGCACGCGCGGCGCAGGAGCTGCAAGACGGCTTCTACGTGAATCTCGGCATCGGCATCCCCACGCTGGTGGCCAATCACACCGGCGACAAGGAAGTGTGGCTGCAGTCGGAAAACGGCATGCTGGGCATCGGCCCCTTCCCGACCGAGGATGAGGTGGATGCCGACCTGATCAACGCCGGCAAGCAGACCGTGACGACGATTGCCGGCTCGGCCATCTTCGGCTCGGACCAGTCGTTCGCCATGATCCGCGGCGGCAAGATCAACCTGTCGATCCTGGGTGCCATGCAGGTCAGCCAGAAGGGCGACCTGGCCAACTGGATGATCCCCGGCAAGATGGTCAAGGGCATGGGCGGCGCCATGGACCTGGTGGCCGGCGTGCCGCGCGTGATCGTGCTGATGGAGCACGTGGCGAAGAAGAAGGACGGCACCACCGACCTGAAGATCCTGCCCGAGTGCACCCTGCCGCTGACCGGCGTGGGCGTGGTGGACCGCATCATCACCGACCTGGGCGTCATGGACGTGACGGCAGACGGCCTGAAGCTGGTCGAGCTGGCCCCGGGCGTGGAGTTCGACGAGATCCAGGCCAAGACCGGCGTGCCGCTGCTGCGCTGAGGCCGGGCGGCACCGCTTCGCACCCACCGGGCCAGGCCCGGTTTTTTTGCGCTCCAGGTGGCAGCCGGGCGTCAGCAAAGGCCCGTATAGTCGGCCGGCAAATCACTCCCCCCTTGCCCCCGCCACGCATGTCCGTGACCGAACTGCCCCCTGATGCCGCCGGCCTGCAAGGCCAGGCCGAGGACAACTCCCACTACCTGCGCGCCGTCACCGACATGGCCGAGCGCTGCCAGGTGACGACCCAGGAAGCCCTGTTCACCGACCGCGGCGTCAAGCTGCTGGACAAGGGCGTGCGGGTGGACAGCAGCCTGTACGACCGCCTGGCACGCCACAAGCTGCGCGGCGCCATCGACGAGCAGCTGGCGGTGCAGGACATGGTGACCGTGCCGGCCCTGGCGCAACTGGCTGCCAGCCAGTGCGAGCAGGACACGCTGGCCTACCTGTTGGTGCATGCCCTGGGCGACATGACCGCCGAGCGGCTGCTGGCGCCGGTGCGCGCGCTGACACTGCCGCACGCGCTGGCGTTCAGGCTGACGGTGATGCGCGAGCAATACCCGGAGCAGTTCCAGCACAGCGTGCGCATGATGCTGGTGAGCCTCTACCTGGGCGTGAGAAGCGGCATGGGCGAGCGCGAATGCGTGCACCTGGCTGCCGCCGCGCTGCTGCACGACATCGGCGTGCTGCACATGAACCCGATCTGGCGCGATCCGGGCCAGCGCGTCAGCGGCGCCGGGCGCAAGGAGCTGCTGGTGCACCCGGTGACGGCGGCGCTGGTCATCCAGACGCAAAACGTCTACCCGCGCAGCGTGGCGCAGGCGGTGCTTGAGCACCACGAGCGCATGGACGGCAGCGGCTACCCGCGCGGCCTTGGCGGCGCCCAGATCTCGCCCATGGGCCAGGTGCTGCTGCTGGCCGAAGTCGCTTCGGCCTTCTTCGAGAAATATGCCAATGAATCGGCTGCGCAGCGCCTGTCGCTGATGCTGCGCATGAACCATCGCAGGTTTCCCGCCGCGCTGGCGGCGCATCTGCTGCCGGCGCTCAGCATCCGCGCCGTGCAGGGTGCGCTGCAGGCCACGCCGGAGCAGGTGCGTGCGTTGATCGAGCTGCTGTCGCACGCCTTCGCCGACTGGGATGGGCGCTGCACCGCGCTGCCGTCCGAATCCTTCGCGCCCATGGGCGGGCGGGCCTGCGCCCTCATCACCCAGCGCCTGGTGACGCTGCAGAAAACGCTGTTCGAGGCCGGCTCGCATCCGCAGCAGCAGGCCGAGGCGCTGGCCTGCCTGGAGGATGACGCGCAAGGCCTGGCCGAGCTGGCGCTGCTCGGGCGCGAGGCCGTGTGGCAGCTGCAAAGTATTGCCGACGGTGTCTTCGCCCGCTGGCCGCGACTGCATGGCAGCACCGACGCCGGCGACCAGGCTGCCGTCCAGTGGAGCGAGGCGTTGTCCATGCGCATCGCGCAGGCCCTCGCCGCACCCGCCTAGCGCGCGCCGCCGCTTGCGGCGGTCTGGATACTGTATATTTGCACAGTATTCAGACCGCCATGACAGTGCCTTTGCCCTCCCTTCTTCCAGCGACCCCGCCCGGCCTGTGGCGGGGCGATGACTGGCTGGGCGCGCCGACTCCCGTGGTGGGAACCGGCCACGCCGCCCTCGACGCCGAGCTGCCCGGGGGCGGCTGGCCGCTGGGCGCGCTGTGCGAAGTGCTGCTGGCGCCCCTGGCGCGCAGCGAGTGGGCGCTGCTCCTGCCCGCCCTGGCCGCGCGGCTGGCGGGCGGGCAGGGTCGTGCCGTGCTGGTGGCGCCGCCGCTGGAGCCCTTTGCTCCGGCGCTGCAGGCGGCCCGGGTGCCGGTGCAGCGGCTGTGCTGCATCCATCCCGGCTCGGCCGTCGCTGCCGCCTGGGCCTGCGAGCAGGCGCTGCGTTGCCGCGACGTGCGCGCCGTGCTGGCCTGGCTGCCGCAGGCCGCCCCGGCCATGCTGCGCCGCCTGCAACTGGCGGCCGCGCAGCGCGAGCAATTGTTCTGGGTGTTCCGCCCGGTGCCGGCGCAGCCGGCGGCTTCGCCTGCGCCCCTGCGCCTGCAGCTCGAAAGCGCGCGCCAGGCGCTGCTGGTGCATGTGCTCAAGCGCCGCGGCCCGCCCCTGGAGCGGCCGGTGGCGCTGCCCGCCTGCAGCCCGGCCCTGGGTGCGGCGCTGGCTGCCCAGGCCGGGCGGCGCCGGCAGATGCAGGCGAACGCCGGCGCCGCGCCTGGCCTCCCGGGCCTGCCCCATGCACTGGCTGGCCTGGCTGCTGCCGCCCATTGAGCCGGCCCACGCCGGCGCCGCCGGGCCGGCTGCTGCCCGGGGCTGGTGGGCCCTGCGCTTCACTCCGCGCGTGGCGCTGCTGGAGGAGGCGCTGCTGCTGGAGATCTCCAGCACCGAGCGCCTGTGGGGCGGGCGGCAGGCGCTGCTGGCGCTGCTGCGCGCCGATGCGCCGGCGCACCAGGCGGCGCGGTTCTGGGCCGAAGGCGCCACGGCCGAACAGGCGCTGGCGCTGCTGCGCCTGCAGGGCGCCGCCCGCCCCATCCCCCGCCGCGTGCCGCACGAGCTGCCGCTGGACACGCTCAGCGCCCTGCGCCCGCACGCGCCGGCGCTGGCGCGCCTGGGCTGCCGCAGCTGGGGCGACGTGCGCGCACTGCCGCGCGCCGGCATGGCGCGGCGTTTTGGCGCCGACTGCCTGGCGGCGCTGGACCAGGCCTGGCAGGGCGCAGGCCCCGGCCTCCCCTGGCTGGCGCTGCCCGAGGTCTTTGCCCTCGAAGTCGAGTTGCCCGCGCTGGCCGATTGCGCCGCTGGATTGCTGTGGACCGGCCAGCGCCTGCTGGACGCCCTGCAGGGCTGGCTGCGCGCGCGCCAGCAGGGCGTGCTGGCGCTGGAGCTGGCCTGGCACCACGACCTGCGCCGCGTGGAAGGCCGGCCGCTGCCGGCCTGGCAGGGGCTGCAGCTGCGCACCGCCGAGCCGCTGCAGGACCCCGGCCATCTGCGCCGCCTGCTGGCCGAGCGCCTGGCGCAGCAGCCGCTGGCGGCGCCGGTGGACCGGCTGCTGCTGCGCAGCCTGCAGACCGCGCCCCTGGCCCGCACCAGCCGGGACCTGCTGGCGCCTGCGGCAGCGGCAGCAGCGCCGGACGAAGGCGGGGAGCCCTGGCACCAGCTGCTGGAGCGCCTGTCGGCGCGCCTGGGCGCCGACTGCCTGCGAACGCCTGCGCTGTACGCCGACCACCGGCCCGAGCGCATGCAGCGCTGGCAGGCAGCCGATGCCGGCGCCGGCCCGCCGCCGCCCGCGCCCGCTGAGCCGGGGGGCGCCCGGCTGTGGCCGGCCTGGCTGGTGCGCCCGCCCCGGGCGCTGGCGCTGCGCGGCGACCGCCCCTGCCTGCAGGGCCAGCCGCTGGCGCTGCTGGCCGGCCCCGAGCGCGTCGAATGCGGCTGGTGGGAGCCGCCCGGCGAGGCCGGCGGCGAACAGGGCCTGGCGCGGCGCGATTACTTCGTGGCGCACAACGCGGCCGCCGGCTGGGTCTGGATCTTCCGCGACCGCGCCAGCGGGGGCTGGTTCCTGCAGGGGGTCTATGCATGAAGCCTGCCGCTGCGCTGCCCGACTATGCCGAGCTGCATGCCCTGAGCTGCTTTTCCTTCCAGCGCGGCGCCTCGCACCCGCAGCAGCTGGTCGAGCGCGCGCACGCGCTGGGGTACCGGGCGCTGGCGCTGACCGACGAATGCTCGGTGGCCGGCGTGGTGCGCGCCCACGGCGCCGCGCGGCAGCTGGGGCTGAAGCTGATCGTGGGCAGCGAGTTCCATTGGGGCGGCCTGCGCATCGTGGCCCTGGCGCGCGACCTGCAGGGCTGGGGCGACCTGTGCGAATTCATCACCGCCGCCCGCGCGCGCGGGCCGCGCAAGGGCGGCTACCGGGTGGACCAGGATGCGCCCTGGCAGCAGCTGCAGCGCGGCTGCGAGCTGATCCTGTCGCCCCGGCGCGAGAGCGGCGATGATGCTACCGATTTGGTAGCTATATGCCGTTTATTGGCGCCGGCAATCGCCGCTCTTGGCCAAAAATGCTGGCTGGGGGTCGAATTGCACCTGGCCACGGACGATGCGCTGTGGCTGCGCACGCTGGAGCAGGCCGGCGCGCAGCTGGGCCTGCCCCTGGTCGCCACGGGCGGCGTCCAGCTGGCGGCGCGCTCGGCCAAGCCGCTGCACGACGTGATGGCCGCCGTGCGCCTGGGCTGCAGCGTCGCTGAATGCGGCCACGCCCTGCAGGCGCATGCCGAGCGCCACCTGCGCGCGCGCAGCCAGCTCGCAGGCCTGTACCCGGCGCAGCTGCTGGCGGCCACCGTCGCCATTGCCGCGCGCTGCACCTTCGACCTGAAGGAAATCCGCTACCGCTACCCGCAGGAGACGGTGCTGCCCGGCATGGACGCCGCGCAAACCCTGGCCTGGCTGGCCTGGGAGGGCGCGCGCGCGCGCTACCCCGCCGGCGTGCCGCCAGCGGTGCGCGAGCGCATCGCGCACGAGCTGGCGCTGATCGCGGAGTGCGGCTACGAGATGTACTTCCTCACGGTGCACGACATCGTGCGCTTTGCGCGCAGCCAGGGCATCCTGTGCCAGGGGCGCGGCTCGGCGGCCAACTCGGCCGTGTGCTTCGTGCTGGGCATCACGGCGGTCGATCCGGCGCAGTCGCAGCTGCTGTTCGAGCGCTTCATCAGCCGCGAGCGCGACGAGCCGCCAGACATCGACGTGGACTTCGAGCACGACCGGCGCGAGACCGTCATCCAGTACCTCTATGCCCGCTACGGGCGCGAGCGCGCGGCGCTGACCGCCGTGGTCATCAGCTACCGCACGCGCAGCGCGCTGCGCGACGTCGGCAAGGCCCTGGGCGTGGCGCCCCGGCTGATCGACGCCTTTGCGCGCGACCACCACTGGTTCGACGACCTGCTGGCCCCCGGCCACCTGCAGGCGCTGGCCGCCACGCTGGGCGAGCCCCTGGACGCGCACCAGGCAGCGCTGTGGCTGGAGCTGGCGCGCGCGCTGCGCGGCATGCCGCGCCACCTGAGCCAGCACGTGGGCGGCTTCGTGCTGACCCAGGACAAGCTCACCCGGCTGGTGCCGGTGGAGCCGGCGGCGATGGACGCCCGCTCCATCATCCAGTGGGACAAGGACGACCTGGACGCCGTGGGCCTGCTCAAGGTGGATGTGCTGGCGCTGGGCATGCTCAGCGCGCTGCGCCGCTGCCTGCACGCCCGCGCCGCCCTGCGCGGGCCGGCCTGGGGCCTGGCCGACATCCCCCGGGAGGACGCCGCCACCTACGAGATGGCCTGCGCCGCCGACACCGTGGGCGTGTTCCAGATCGAGAGCCGGGCGCAGATGGGCATGCTGCCGCGCCTGCAGCCACGCACCTTCTACGACCTGGTGGTGCAGGTCGCCATCGTGCGCCCCGGGCCCATCCAGGGCGGCATGGTGCACCCCTACCTGCAGGCCCGGGCGCACCAGCGGGCGCGCGCGCGAGCCGGGCACGAGGGGGCCGATCCGCTGGAATTTCCGCAGCTGGCCCACGTGCTGGCGCGCACGCTGGGCGTGCCCATCTTCCAGGAGCAGGTCATGCAGATCGCCATCGACGCGGCCGGCTTCAGCGCCGGCGATGCCGATGCGCTGCGCCGCTCGATGGCGGCGTGGCGGCGCAAGGGCGGGGTGCACCGCTTCGAGGAGCAGCTCAAGCGCGGGCTGCACGAGCGCGGCTACCCGGCCGACTTTGCCGAGCGGCTGTTCCAGCAGATCCTGGGCTTTGGCGAATATGGCTTTCCCGAGAGCCACGCAGCCAGCTTTGCGCTGCTGGTCTATGCCAGCGCCTGGTTCAAGCGGCACGAGCCGGCGTGCTTCCTGGCTGCGCTGCTCAACTCCCAGCCCATGGGCTTTTACCCGCCCGCCCAGCTGGTGCAGGACGCGCGCCGCCACGGCGTGCGCGTGCTGCCCGTAGATGTGGCGGCCAGCGAGGTGGACAGCACGCTGGAAGGCCCCCTGCAGGCGCTGCCCGGCGTGGCCGAGCCCCAGCCCGCCGTGCGCCTGGGGCTGCGCCTGGTGGCGCAGCTGTCGCAGGCCGGCGCCGCGCGGCTGGTGCAGGCGCGGGCCCGGGGCGGGGCGTTTGCCGGCACCGAGGACCTGGCGCTGCGCGCCCAGCTGGCGCGCACCGACCTGCAGGCGCTGGCCGCTGCCGACGCGCTGCGCTGCCTGTCGGGCCACCGGCGCCAGCAGATGTGGGATGCGGCCGCGCAGCTGCCGGCCACCGAACTCCTGCGCCAGGCGCCACTGGGCGAGGCGCCGCTGGCGCTGCCCGCCGCGCCCGAGGGCGAGGACATCACCTTTGACTACGCCGCCACCGGCCTGACGCTGCGCCGCCATCCGCTGGCGCTGCTGCGCGAGCGCCTGGCGCGCCTGCGCGTGCGCACGGCGCTGCAGCTGCGCGAGACGCCGGACGGCCGGCAGGTGCGCGCCTGCGGCATCGTCACCGTGCGCCAGCGCCCGGGCTCGGCCGGCGGCACGATGTTCGTCACGCTGGAGGACGAGACCGGGCCGGTCAACGTGATCGTCTGGCCGGCGGTGCTGCAGCTGTGGCGCGAGCCGCTCCTGCGCGCGCGGCTGCTGGCGGTGCAGGGGCGCTGGCAGCGCCACGACGAGGCGGACTCGGGCACGCCGGTGTGCAACCTGGTGGCCACGCGCATGCATGACTGCACGCCGCTGCTGGGCCGGCTGGCGCAGGCGCTGGACGCCAGCCGGGACTTTCATTGAGGGCGGCGCGCGCGCCTGCCCCTCACCCTCCGGGCGCGGGCAGCTGCCGGCGCCAGAAGCCGGGCAGGAGGTCGGCCAGCGGCGTCGGCTCGCGCTGCAGCTGGTGGGCAATGACCGCGCTGCCCAGGGTGGGCAGGGGCGAGTCCGCGTCCACCCGCGCGAGCTGCTGCATCCAGTAGATGTTCACGCCGCCCGAAGCGTCGGGGCGCGAATAGATCAGGCCCAGCATCTTGTGCGCCTGCACGCTGCCGCGCTGCTCGGCCAGGCGGTAGAAGCGGATGGCTTCCGAGAAATTGGCCGGCACGCCCTCGCCGCGGTGGTACTTGCGCGCCTGGGCCAGCGCTGCTGCGGCATCGGCGCTCAAGGACAGGTCGGCAGGGCGGCCATCCCTGGCGCTGGCCCGCGCCTGCAGCTCGCGCAGGTTGAAGGCCGCCGCCGGCGACTGCGCCGCGACCTGGCGAAAGAATGCCTCGGCCTGGTCCGTGCGGCCCTGGCCCACGGCGTCCATGCCCAGCTCGATCCGGGCCTGCAAGTCGCCCGCCGCCGCAGCCCGCTTCAGCAGTGGCAGGCTGGAGGGGGGCGGCTCCTGCGGGTCCATGCCCGGCCGCGCCACCTGCACCTGCGGCTGGCGCGAGGCCAGCACCCAGGCCAGGAAATCCGCGCGCGCGCCGTGGCGCGGGCGCAAGAGGGCGATCTCGCGCTCGGCAGCCGCCGGGTTGGGCGGGCCTATGCAGCCATCGATGTGGCACCAGGCCAGGCCGGCATAGGCCCAGGGCTCGCGCCCGAAGCGGGCGGCCTGCTCGAACCAGCGCTGTGCCTGCGCCGTGTCGTGGCGCACGCCCGCGCCGTGCAGGTACACCAGGCCCAGCTGCCACGCCGCCTGCGCAGAGGCCGCCGTGCTGCCCACCGGCTGCGCCGCCTGTGCCATCTTCACCAGCCGCTGCAGCTCCCGCTCGATGGCCTGCCGGGGCACGTCCGGCGGCCGCAGCGCCTGGCTGCCCACGGCGGCTGCATCGATGGAAGGGGCGTCGTCGGCGGGGCGCCCTTGTATGGGTGCGGCCCCGGGGGGCGGGGCCTCGATGGTGGGCGTCTCGACGCTGCGCCGCTCCAGGCGTGCGGGGGCCGGCGGCGTCAGCTCCAGTTGCGCCACCACCAGCGCCCTGGGCCTGGCCCCGGTTGCCGTGAAGGGCAGGGCGAGCGCCAGTCCCGCCAGCAGCGCGGCGCCGGGGCGCAGCAGGCGCAGGCGCGGCAGGGCCGGCAGGACTGGGGATGGGCGGCGGGCGCTGCCGTGCATGGCGTCAGCGCTGCGCGGGCGCACCGTTGGCCTCGGCGGCCTTGCGGGGCGCAACCGTCCACTGCACGCTCTGCGCCACCATCCCGCCCGGTCCTGCGGCTGCGGCAAAGCGCTCGCGCAGTTCGGCCAGGCTGCCCAGCCCCGCCATCCGCGCCAGGGGCGCCGCGCGCATCTCCGGGGCCATCTTGCGCAGCGCCTCCTCGGCGGTGGCCAGGCACATCACGGCCTCGGTCCCCGGGCGGCCGGCGTCCAGGATGAAGCCCGGGTTGGGCGCCATCCAGTCGGGAATGCGGATGGCCTGGTTGGCCGACACCAGCGTGTGCGGCTGCAGCGAGTTGGGCAGCAGCCGCATGATGGCGCCGCTGGAGTCCGCGAAGTAGCAATAGAGGTGGGAGGAGCGCGACACCGTCGCCGACAGGAAGATCTGCTCGCCTTCGGCGAAGGCCGGGCGCTCTCCCGCAGGCTGCGGGTTTTCAATCTGCAGGTCGATGGCCCAGGGGGCGGGGGCCGGCGCGCCCGGCCTGGGGGCGCTGGAATCATCGGCAGCCACCGCCACGGGCTGCAGGTCCGCGCCGTTCCAGCCCATGCGGGTCAGCGAGCCGTCCTCGGCCAGGCTGACGAAGTTGCCCAGCGCGGCCTCGTAGGTCGGGAAGTCCACCGTGCCGCTGACGGGGATGCCCCGGTCGGCCTGGAACCTGGCCAGCGCCTCGCGCATGGCGGGGTGGGCCACGGTCAGGTCGCTGGCGGTCCGGGGCAGGTAGCCCTGGCTCATCAGCGACGACTTCAGCAGCTGGAACTGCCCGCCGGGGCCGCTTTCCAGGTACCACTCGCGCATCTGGCGCTGGAATTGCGGGTGGCTCTGGTCCAGCGTCAGGCACTGCCAGTAGGGCACGCGCGCCCACTTGCCCACCAGCTCGATCATCGCCAGGTCCACCAGCGTGCGCAGCGCCGCTCCGGTGCCGACGGCGTAGTCGCGCCCGACATTGAAGCGCACGCCGTAGGTGCCTATGCGCCCGCCGAGATCGACGCCCTGGCCGCCGCTGCCGATCACCACCTCGTTGGCCGAGTCCAGCCCCGGGATGATGGTGCGGGTGCGGAAGTCGCCCAGGTGCACCTCCAGCGCCACCACGGTGGCATTGCGGCTGCGGCTGTAGCCCAGGTCCACGCGCGGGCCCGAGACGCCGGTGTCGAAGGTGTTGTTGATCACGCCCTGGTCCACGAAGGCGATGGCGCCTGAGACGTACAGCGCCGGGCGCTGCAGCTGCATCTGGTTGTTGTTCAGCAAAATGGTGGTGAGGTTCTGCACCGTGTCCTGGCGCGCGATGTCCACCTCGAAATCGACGAAGCGAAAGGCATTGCTGAGGCGCGACATCTGGGACAGCGCCGTGATGACCATCTCCTTGGTGGCCGCCGGCACCTTGCCGGAAAAATCGACGAACTGCTTGCTGGTGATGAGGGTGGTGGGCAGCTCGGCGGCGCGCAGCATGTGGTCCATGCACATCAGGGACTGCGAAAAGCTAGAGACCGAGCGCACCGGCCGCACCACCGGCCGGTTGGCAACCGGGGCGTTGTCCTGGTAGTCGGCATCCTTGCGCGCATCCAGCGGGCTGGCGCAGCCCGCCGCCAGCGCCGCCGCGACCAGCATGCCCAGCCAGCCGGCGGCTGGCCTGCCTGTGCCCGGCGTGGTGCCGCGCAGGAGTGTTGCAGAGCTCACGGCAGTCTCTCCCCGTTGTTCGAATGGTCCAGCCGGAGCTGGCGGCGAACCCCTGCGGCCGGGCCCGCGAGGGCCGGCGCGTGCAGCGGGCCAGCGCCGCAGGCGGCTTCAGTTGCAGATGTTGACCAGGTCGCCGCGCACGACGATGACCTGGTCCGAGCCGGGCTGCTGCACGCCGCCCGAGGGCGCCAGGCTCTGCACGCAGGTGGTGCGCGTGCCGCTGGTGCGCACCGACGACACCACGTCCTTTTCCGTCTGCATGCCCTGCGTGTCGGGTGCATAGGACTTGGCGATGTAGCGCGCGATCTTGGCCTTGCTGTTGTCGGGCAGGTCGGTGCGCTGCACCATGGCCGACGACCCTGCCGGGCGCGCGGTGGGTAACTGCAGGTAGCTGACCCGGTTGTTGACCACCACCGGATCCTCGCCGGGGGCGGCCGCGGCCAGCCCGGCGCATGCGAGGCCCGCCGCCAGTGAGACAAGCTTGAATATCCTGGAGTTCATGGCGTTATTCCTCTCAAGCGTCAGGGAAAACCTGGCTGCCCGCAGGCAGCCAGGCAATGCCGGTCACCGGGAAGCCGTATTCCAGCAATACCCGGTGGGGCAATCGGGCAGCTTGAACTTGGGCGGATCGCAGGCATCGTTGGACGCCAGGTTCTGCACGGCCACGCTCTTGTTGCCATTGGCCCAATTGGTCACCGTGCCGTTGACGGTCGTCATTTGCGTCGATGTTCCGGCAATGGTCACGTCGCCAAAATTCGACGACAGGTTCTGGAATGCCTGGGAGCCGCGTCCATTGGCCTTGTTCGTCACCGTGCCGTTGGTGCCATTCACGGTCTGCGTGGAATTGCCGCCGTGGACGATCTTGGTGCCGTCGTAGTTGCTGGCGAGGTTTTGCACCGCAGTGGTCTCGGCGCCGCTTGCCTTATTGGTCACGGTGGTGCCCGTCAGGCTGACGGTCTGCTTGCTCTTGCCATCCACGGCGACCTTGCCGGTATTGCTGGCCAGCGACTGCACTGCCACCGCGCCGGCGCCCGAGGCGTCATTGGCCACGGTGCTGCGGGTCAGCGAGGATGACTGCGTGCTGTCCCCGGTGATCGTGACCTTGCCCACGTTGCTCGACACGTTCTGCATGGCCCGCGCCACATCCGGGCAGTCCACGCCGTTGCAGCTGGTGCCGCCGGCGCCGGCTGCCAGGTTCGACAAGGTGCCGCCGGTCATGGCCGTGGTCTGCTTGGACTTGCCCCCGTTGGTCAAATCAAAATTGCCGTAGTTGGACGAAACGTTTTGAACGGCAATATCCCCCGGGTTCTGGGAGAGATTCTTGATGGTGGCACTGCCCGAGAGGGTGGTGGCCTGGGTGGAGGCGCTGGTGCTGGCGATGGTGATATTTCCCCGGTTGCTCGAAATATCCTGGAGCGCGGTGGATTGCGCGTTTGCCTGGTTGGTGGTGTGGGAGCCGGAATTGACCGTCACTGTCTGGCTGGAAGTGCCGGAAATGGATATTTTCGGACTGGGAGCGACCGTCGCTTGAGCAAATGCGGTTGCTGAAGCGATGGCGCTCAACGCAAAGAAGGCAAGCGATTTCATGGAAGTTTCTCCAAAATGATGGCCGATGAAAATCCGGGAATCTTTCATGCAATGAACGACCTCGGAAAATTGACTCGGCGAGAGCCCTGCGCAGTGGTGCGGCATGGCCCTGCAACCTTGTCACTTCCAGTGTCGATGCGGCGCAACCGGGCTTGCAATCGTTAGAAATCCATACCTGCAAGGAACAGCGGCGGGAACTTGTTTTTTTGCTCAGTCCAGCCTCTTGCCCTTGCCAACAGGGCGAAGTGTGCTATTGAAAAAGTAGTGATCCACGAGGTGCCAAGGGGTAGAAACAAGAGGCATGCGAGGTAACAAAAACAGGATGGACGGGAAACTTCCAGCGCCGGCGCAACGCTTTGTAGCGGCCTTTGTCCTGTCGCTTGTCCAATTTGAAAAAACAAGTTGCCGGGGGCGTCCGGGCAGTGCCAGCAATTTGCCGGTGTGACATTTTCTTGACCGGATGCGCGCCGCGCCGCCCGCGCCTTTGGCAAAGGGCACGATCGCCCCAGGGCGAGGGGCAGGGACGCCATGGCTGCGCCTGCAGCAACCCGCCTTTTGGACCTCGTCGAGGACGGTGGTAGATTACAAAAGGTTAGTTTTGCAATTTATTAATAAGCACATGTAAACCCAAATGAATGGGTGTATCTTGCACCCTGCGCAGAGAGCCACGCCTGAGATCCCTTCCCCGAAGGAGGGCACGCAGCATGCATTTTTGAGAGGCTTTTATGGTGATTCCCATTGTTGCCAATGATGTCGCGGTGTCAGCCGATCCCACGCGCGCGCGGCCGGGGCAATTCGCCATGTATCCGGGCTCGGCCTCGATGTGGCCCGACTTCCTGGCGGGGCAGGTGGAAAAGCCGGTCCGGGTCCTGCTGGTCGATGACGATGCGCACATGTGCCGCGTCATCACCAACGAGCTGATGGCGGACGCGCGCACCCTGCTGATCGGCCAGGCCAACAGCGTGGCCGAGGGGCGCAAGGCCATCCGGCAATACCCGTTCGATGTGCTGCTGCTGGACCTGCACCTGGGCGACGGGCTGGGCTTTACGCTGCTGGACCTCATGAAATCGGTCCGCCCCTCGGCCGAGGCCATAGTCGTGTCCATCATGGAGTGCGATGACCAGGTGATGCGGGCGTTCGAGCTGGGCGCGGCCGGCTACCTGGTCAAGAACTCCTGGTTTGGCAACTATTCCCAGGCGGTGCTGCAGGTGGCCAATGGCGGCGCATCCATTACCCCGCACCTGGCCCGGCGGCTGCTGCAGCGCTTTGACAGGGCTGCGGCCAGCGAGCCCCATTCCCCGCGCCCCAACACCGAGACCGCCTGCCTGTCGCTGCGCGAGAAGGAAGTGCTGCGCATGGTGGCGGGCGGCTACGTCACCGCTGAAATCGGCGCCCAGCTGCACATCAGCGACGTCACCGTGAACACCCACATCAAGAACATCTACCGCAAGCTGCAGGTGCGCACCCGGGCGCAGGCGGTGCGCTTCGCCTCGCTGCGCGGGTTGTTCTGAGGCTCCAGCCGTGCCAGGCACAGCGTGCGCCAGGAGCGGGGGGCTGCGTTGACCGCCTCTCCCCAATTGCTGCGGGCCCTGGCCTGCCTGCTGTTGTGCGCCCTGCAGGGCGCGCTGTGCCTGCTGCTGCTGGCCTGGGAAGGGCCCTGGGCCGGCGGCTTCCCCTGGCGCTGGCAGGCGGTGGCGGTCCAGGCCGCGCTGGTGGCCCTGTTGCTGCTGCTGCTGGCGGGCCAGCTGCTGCGCGTGCTGCGCTGGCGCCCGCGCCGCAGCAAGCGGCTGGCGCGCGAGGTGACGCAGGAGCGCCAGCGGATCGCGCGCGACCTGCACGACCAGGTGGGCTCGCAAATCGTGGGCGCCATGGCCTTGCTGGACCCTGGGGACGCTGCCAGCCAGCCGCTGGCGAGCGCGCTGGAGCGCTGCCTGCTCAACCTGCGCATGGTGGTCGATGCCACGGGCGGCGACGACGATGACCTGCTGCAACGCCTGGCGCAGCTGCGCCACCGGCTGCAGCCGGCGCTGGACCGGCGCGGCATCGCCCTGCACTGGCGCGTCACGCTGGAGCCCGGCGTTCCCTGGCTCGTGGGTGAGCCGGCGCGCCAGCTCGCCTTCATCGCCCAGGAGGCGGTGAGCAACGTGTTGCAGCACGCGCAGGCCAGCGAACTGACCGTGGCGCTGCAGTCGCTGCCGTTGCCGCAGGGCCCGGGCCTGTGCCTGCAGATCAGCGACAACGGGCGCGGCATGCCTGCGGCCCTGCGCGCGGGCGGGGCCGCGGGCACCCACATGCGCCAGCGGGCCGCCGGCATGGGCGCGGCGCTGGAGCTGCTCGCCGCCCCGGGCGGCGGCCTGTGTGTGCGGGTGACGCTGGGTTGGCCGTCGCAGCCTGTCCCGGGGTGCCAGCCAGTCCCGCACGGCAAGGTGTGTGCCAGCGTCCCTGCCGGCCTGGATGCCCTGGCACGGGTGCCCATGCACGGCGGCTGAGGGCCAGGTGCCCGGCCCGCTGCGCTCCAGCGCTGCGGATCAGCGCTGCGGCGCCCGCCTGGCCGGCTGGCCGCTGGTCTGCACGGGGGCCAGCAGCTTGGCGCAGCTGGCATCGTCTTCGGTGCCCGGCACGGTGATGGGCACCAGTGCCAGCGCGGCCGGGGCGATCACCGCCGCCGCCACCGCTGCGCCCGCGCGCGCCAGCAGGGGGCCGGGCTCTATCCCCACCTGTGGATGGGCAAAGGTGCCGCGCACATACAGCGGTGTGCGCAGCGACAGGAACTTCCATTCCAGCGACCGGGGCTTGATGCGCAGGCTCATCTCCTCCTGGCCCAGGTCCACCAGCCCGGTGACGTCGACGATGGCTTCCTCGGTGTTGAGGCGCACGTTGTCGGCGTCGGCCATGCCATGCCTGATGCGCAGATCGGCCACGGCGCAGCGCAGCCGCACCTCCCGGTCGCCGCCGAACAGCTTGGTCACCACCACGCTGCCCAGGTTCAGCGCGGCCAGGTCCAGCATTTCCTTGCTGAAGGTGCCGTCCCGGATGTACAGGCGCGTGCGCCCCTCGCTGGTGCCCAGCATGGCGGCGATGGAGTCGCCGTGGCCGGCCAGCGCGAACGAGCCGTCGAGCCGCCCGAAACTCTTTTTCATCAACTCCACCTTGGGGAACAAGGCCGACAGCTGCAGGCCCTGGACGCTGCCCTTGAGCGTGGCCGCAAGCGGCTTGCTGCGCCCGTCGATCAGCACGTCCGAGTCGATGCGCCCCTTGGCAAAGCCGAAGCGCAGCGGCACCAGGTGCAGCTGCCGGTCGTCCAGCACGGCGCGCACGCTCAGGCGTTCCAGCGGCAGGGCCTCGGGACGCACGATCTGCTCGCCGGCAAAGGCCACGTCCAGGTCCATGGCGTCCCAGCGCCCGGTGGCAAAGGGCAGGTCGGGCAGCACCTTGCCGGCACGCCGGGCCGTGCCTTTTTCCTGGGGCCGCTTGCCGCTGGGCACGCCCAGCACCGGGCCCAGGTCGGCCAGGCGCAGCAGCTTGGAGGTCATGTGGCCCTGCAGCCGCGGGCGGGGCTGGCCGGAGGTGTAGGTGAGGCTGCCGTGCAGGTCGCTGTCGCCCACCGTGCCATTGAAGTCGCGGTACTCCCAGACGGCCTTGTCCGGCGCCAGGCTGCCCAGCAGCCGGCCCTTGACCTCGAACGGCGGCGTATTGGGCAGCACCAGGCCGGTGAGCTCGAACAGGTCGGCCATGCTGCGCCCACCCAGCAGCAGCTGCACGTCCAGGCCGGACAGTGAGGCCGGGTTGTCCAGCACGCCCTCGACCTGGGTGCGCGCGCCGCCGGAGCGAGCGGCCAGCCGCAGCGGGTAGCGCACGGCCTTCTCGCGCAGCGACAGCACCGGCCCACCCAGGCCCTCGCCCTGCACGGGCGCCTTGCGGTATTGGCCCTGCAGCACGACGTGTACGCCGTACTTGCCGCCCTCGGCTTGCGGCGCGTCGCGCTCCAGCGTGTCCAGGCGCGCGCGCAGCGCCAGGTGCTTCGTGCCGTCCACGTAGCCCAGCCAGCCGCCGTGGATGGCCAGCTGGCCTACGCGCAGGTCCCAGGGGTTGTCGCGGCCGGGCTGCCCGGGGTCCTGGCTGGCGCTGGCAAACGTCCAGTTGTTGCTGCCATCGCGGCGGCGGGCAAGGACGATGTCGGGGGCGGCCAGCACCAGGGTGTCCAGCACGATCGTGCGCGACAGCAGGGGCAGCAGGCTCAAGGTGGCGCTGGCGCTGGCAATGGTGCCCATGCTCTGCGGGTTGCGCGCCGGGGGAGCGGCCGCCGGGACGCTGGCAGGCGCGCCGGACGCAGGGGGCTCGCCAGGCCCTGGAGGCGCGCTGCCGTCCGGTGCGCCGGCCTGCGGGGGCGGGCGCGGCGGCAGCGCCGGCAGGTCTTCGGCCGGGCGGGCGGGGGCTTCGGCGACGGTGAAGCCGGGCGGGTTGTCCAGCGTGATGTTGCGGGCCTGCACGGTCACGCCGGGCACCCAGCGCCGCCAGCCCGATTCCAGCGGCTGCGGCCAGTGCCAGCGGGCCGAAAGATCGCCCTCGATGGCGAACTGGCGCCCGGTCGCGGCGCTGACCTTGGCGTTGATGCGGGGCTTGAGCTGGTTCCAGTCGAAGCTGGCCACCAGCGCCATCAGGACCAGCAGCAGCGCCGCCAGCGCGCCCAGCAGGCCCAGTGCCCAGCGCAGGGCCTGCACGCGGCGGCTTGCCCGGGGCGGGCGGGACGAGGCAGGGACGGCGGCGGACGGCGAAGTCATGGTGGGCAAGTGGCCGGGCGGCACCCGCGCCGTTGGCGGCCGGGTGCCAGTTGGCCCGAAGTGGGCTGCGCGGCCATGCTAGTGGCTATGGGCGGCCATGCCGGCGCTGCGCATGCGGTTGCCGCGCTTGTCCTACACCCGGGGGTGCGGCCAGCCTCAGGCAGGCAGGGATACGCGCCATTGGCCTACGGGTTACCACCATGGGATGCGCCCAAAATCGCAACAGTTCGTACCTGTTTCCCCATGTTTCTTTCACGTCCCAGGAGGCGGCCTTCCATGCAAGCTGCAAGCGCATTGACCCAGGAAACCATCTTTGGAATGGCGGATGGCGCCACCTATTCGGGCATGTTGTGCCTGGACGCGCAGGGCAAGCGCTATTTCTTCGCCCAGGCGCAGGTGGACGGCCAGGCCGTGGCCCTGCCGCACGACCAGTTCGATTCGCGCCAGGATGCGCTCAAGGGCCTGGCAGACATCGCCTGCGGAGTGCGCAAGCCGCGCGCCCTGCGTTCGCAAGCCTCCGCCGTGCCGCAGCCCTGACCATGCAGCAGCACGGCATCCACATCCTGGAGGAAGGCTATCGGGGGTTCCTGATCCGCATCCCGGTGCCCGAGCGCGAGGGGTGCATGGTGTCCCGCCCGGTGGAGGCCAGCGTCAGCGCCGTCACCGACCATGCTGCCGCCCACCTGGCGCTGGTGCGCTGGCAGGCGGTCGAGCAATCCGAGGGCGACCTGCACACCCTCGCCCACATCAAGCACGCCATAGACGTCGCCCTGGAGGGCACGGAGCACCGCACGCCGCTGCCGGGGGTGTTTGAGCCCAATTTGGGTTGAAACAGGGGCATGCCGGCGCGTACAAACGAGAGTTTGCTATAAAAAATATAGTAAACGCCGGGCCGCAATTACAATGCCGGCCGCATGCACAACTCCCACGACCCGCGTGTCCTGCCTATGGGCGAGGGCGTCAATCCCAGCTGCGTCGTGCTGCCCTCCAGCGGCGGCGGATTGCTGCTGGACTTCCTGGTCCAGCGCCTGCCCGCAGTTTCACGCGCCAGCTGGCTGCGCCGGATGGAGGCAGGCGACGTGGTGGACGAGCATGGGGTGGCGGCCCACGGCGGCACGCCCCTGCGCCCCGGCCTGCGCTACTACTACTACCGCGAGCTCGACAGCGAGGCGCCGCTGCCGTTCCATGAGGCCGTGCTCTACCAGGACGAGCACATCCTGGTGGCGGACAAGCCGCATTTCATGCCCGTGGTGCCCAGCGGCCCCTTTTTGCAGGAAACCCTGCTGGTGCGCCTGAAGCGCCGGCTGGAGCTGCGCGAGCTCTCCCCGGTACACCGCATCGATGCCGGCACCGCCGGCCTGGTGCTGCTGTCGCTGCAGCGCCAGACGCGCGGGGCCTACCAGGCGCTGTTTCGTGAGCGCCAGGTGCGCAAGGTGTACGAGGCCATCGCCCCCTGGCGCGCCGACTTGGCGCTGCCCCGCGTACAGCACAGCCGGCTGGAGGAAAGCGGGCACTTTTTCCGCATGCAGGAAGTGGACGGCCCGGCCAATGCCGCCACCGCCATCGATGTGATCGAGCATGCCGGCGCGCTGGCGCGCTACCGGCTGGAGCCCGTCACCGGGCGGCGCCACCAGCTGCGCGTGCAAATGGCCGCGCTCGGGCTCCCGCTGGTCGGGGACACGCTCTACCCGCAGGTGCGCGACGCCCTGCCGGGCGACTATTCCAACCCGCTGCAGCTGCTGGCCCGCGAGCTGGCCTTCCTCGATCCCGTCACCGGCCAGCACCGCCGGTTCGAAAGCCGGCTCCGGCTGCGCTCGCTCCGGTCGCTGTGCGGCGCGGACGATGCAGGGCACGGGCCGGAGGGATGAAAAAAGGCGCCAGAAGGCGCCTGGGAGGAGGGGCAGCGCGGCAGGCGGGCTGCCGCGCGGCTAGCCTCAGGGCTTGCTCAGGCCTCGCAGCAGTTGCATGTTCTCGGCACTGCCAAACTGGGGCGCTGCCAGCTCGGTAGCATCGCCCGAGCGCACCGACCCCGAGCTGATGTTGTTCATGACCGAGTTGACCGGGGCGATGCTGGTGGCGCCGTTGCTGTTCACGGTGATTTCAAACACCGTCCACACGTCGCCCGAACCGAGATAGTTCGCCGGCGGCGGCGTGAAGCGGTATTGCTGGCCACCGGCAAATTCCAGGCGCACCGAAGTGCCGGACGTGCCCATGTTGGTGCTGCCCGCGTAGTGGTGCACCGAGTAGCGGTACACGCCGGGGCGCAGCGCTCCCGTGCTGCCGGTGCTCGGGCAGGTGACGGTCTCGGGGCCGTAGGAGGTGACGTCGTCCACGTCCAGGCCGCAGATGCCTCCTGCCTGCTTGCTGGAGTAGTACACGTGCCAGCGCGGATCGGCTGGCGTGGCGCCGGGGCCGGTCATGTGCGAATCGAGGTCGGACGGGTTCTGGCCCCAGGTCAGGATCACCCGGAACTGCCCCGTTCCCAGGCCGCCCGAGGTGGGGCTGGAAGGCGACAGCGCGATGGCGACGTTGGCAGGGGTCGAGCACGACAGCGCGATGGGCTGGGTCGCGGGCACGTACGAGCCCACCACGGCGCTGATCGAGTACAGGCTGGAGGGCATGTGGGTGAAGGTGACCTGGCCCTGCGCGTTGGTCTGCAAGGTCTGGTTGCCCAGGGTCACGGAGGCATTGGCCAGCGGGGCGGCGGCGCCGCGCACGGCGTCAAAGACGGTCACGTTGGCCGTCGCGCACAGCTGCGCGCCCTCGCCGCCGGTTTGCGTCAGGCCCACCGGCACCAGGTGCAGGGTGGCTGGGTCAAAGCGGAAAATGAGGTTGTAGGCGGTCTCCACCGTCGTGGTCGAGCCGGGCTGGAACGGGTTGGGAACGGGCACCAGCAGCCGCACGTTTTCCATCAGCACGTCTGATTGCGAAATGCCAGAGCCGCGCACGGACGAAAAATCGACGACAGGCGCAGTGGACCCTGTGGCCTGGGCCTGTGCCGCGCCCCCGCAGAGCAGCGCTGCCGTCGCGAGCGCCAGCGGCCGCAGGGCATGAAAACCGGAAATGACTGTGCGCATGAACGCCTCCTGATGGCTCTATGAGCCCGTTTTGACATTGGCCTTGAGGAAGCGCTGCGACAGAGCATGCCCTCCCTCCCTCTTCGAGCTCCGGCAATCCGCCGGGCGCTGCAATCAGGACCTGACGCCAGCCACGGCCTGCCACGCATCAGCCGTGAATTGGAATCTGACCCTCATTACTCTCCGATTCCACCGTCATTGCGGGGAATTTCGGCGCATCTTGCGATAAATATTCTTTTCGGGCAACTCCTGGCGCGAGCGGCGACCGGGCGCTGCCAGGGGCTCAGGCCGCAACTTCCGCGCCGGCCTTCTTCGGACGCGCCGCAGTTTGCAGGTTCAGCAAGGCCGCCTCGATGGCAGCGGCCGTGGTGGTGGGCTGCTCCATGGGAAAGAGATGGCTGCCGTCCAGCATCATGGTGCGCCCGCGGGTGATGCGTTCGGTCAGCGCCATGCCTACCTGGCGCATCTCGACCGAGCTGCGCCCGCCGATGAAGGCGGCCGGGCAGCGCAGCGGCTGGCGGCGCAGCAAGCCGTCGAGGTTGTGCGGCAGGGTGTTGTAGATTTTGGTTTCCACCTCGCGCTCGAAGGCCAGCACGCGCTTGCCGCCCTGGTCCTGCAGGCCATGCTGGATGTAGTCCTGCAGCACCTGCGGATCCCAGCGGGCGAAGATTTTCTTGCGCCGGAAGTGTTCCAGCGCCTCTTCGTTGTCGGCCCAGCTGTTGCGCCGGGCCCGGCTGACGCGCGCGGGCGACAGCGATTCGATGACCTGCGCGCTCTTGGCCACGCCCACGGCGCCGGCGCGCCAGCCGCCCACCAGGGGCGAGTCGATCAGCAGCACCCCGCGCGCCAGCTCAGGGTGGCGCGCGGCCGCCATGACGCTGAGGAACCCGCCCAGGGAATGGCCCACCAGGAAGGCCTGCTCGCCGGTGCGCTGCTGCTGCTGGGCTGCGTGGTCGGCCAGTTGCTGGACCAGGTGCGGCCAGTTGTTGGTCACCGGGTAGCGCGGGTCGTGCCCGAAACGCTCCACGCCGCTGACGGTGAAGCCGCGTGCCCGCAGCTGCTCGAACAAGACCCCGTAGGTGCCTATGGGAAAGCTGTTGGCGTGGGAAAAGACGATGGTTGCCATGAGGCTGGACTGGAGAGCGAAGGAATTGGGGAGCCGCGGCGCTGGCCTGCAGGCCTGGCGCGGGGGGCCAGTGTAGTGCCGGCCCATGGCGAACCTGGGGCACGCGACGTGCGTGGCGGCGGGCCCAGTTTTGGGACAATCCAGCCGATGAATGCCTCCGATCGCCTGCACACCGAATACGCCCCCGCTGCGCCGCCAGCCGCGCTGCCCAGGCCGGCGCTGCGCCTGAGCTGCGTGGTGCCTGCCTACAACGAGGAGGCCAACCTGGAGCCTTTCGTGCGGGCGCTGGCGCAGGCGGCGGGTGCGCTGGCGGCGCAATTCGAGATCCTCATCGTCAACGATGGCAGCCGCGACGCCACCCACGACGTGGCGCTGCGCTTGGTGGGTGAGCTGCCGGTGCGCTACCTGGCGCTGTCGCGCAACTTCGGCAAGGAGGCCGCCCTGACGGCCGGCATAGCGCATGCGCGCGGCAATGCGGTGCTGTTGATCGACGCGGATTTCCAGCACCCCCTGTCCATGCTGCCGGAAATGCACGAGCTGTGGCAGCTAGGCTACGACATGGTGTATGGCGTGATCACCGACCGCACTGCGGAAAGCGGCGCCAAGCGCGTGGGCACCGACCTGTTCTACCGCCTGCTCAACAGTGGCAACCGCGTCAAGGTGCCGCCCCATGCCGGCGACTTTCGCTGGATGGACCGGCGCGTGGTCGATGCCCTGAAGACCCTGCCCGAGCATCACCGCTTCATGAAGGGCCTGTATGCCTGGGTCGGCTTCAAGACTGCGGCGCTGCCCTTCGTGCCGCAGGATCGGGCCGCAGGGCAGTCCAGCTTCAACCTGCGCCGCCTGGGCTCGCTGGCGCTGCTGGGGCTGACGTCGTTCACCACCATACCGCTGCGCATCTGGAGCGTCATCGGCAGCGCGGTGGCCCTGGCAGCGTTGTGCTATGGCGCCTGGGTCACCGTGGAGACGCTGCTGTTTGGCAACGACCTGGCCGGCTGGCCGACGCTGGCCGTCGGGATCATGCTGTTTTCCGGCGTGCAGCTGATGTCCATCGGCGTGCTGGGCGAGTACATCGGGCGCATCTATGACGAGGTCAAGCGCCGGCCCAGCTATGTGCTGGCGCGCGACGAAGACCACAGTCCGCTGCGCGGCGACGAGGGCGGCCGCCCATGACGCTGCTCGCGCGCGCATTGCAGGCGCTGCGGCGCCTGCCCCAGGTGCTGCAGTTCGTCATGGTGGGGGGTGCCGCCGCCAGCACCCACCTGGCAACGGTGGCGCTGTGGGTGGCGCTGGCCGGGGTGCCTCCGCTGCTGGCCAACGTGCTGGCGTTTTTTACCTCCTTCGGAGTCAGCTATTGCGGCCATGCCTGGCTGACGTTCGCGGCCGCCGGTGCGCGCGGCTGGCGCGCTGCAGGGCGCTACTTCCTGGTGGCCAGCGTGTCCTTTGCTGCCAATGAGGTGCTGTATGCGCTGGCACTGCGCTGGCTGCCCTGGCACTACCTGGCCAGCCTGCTGGCGGTCTTGCTGGTGGTGGCGGTGGGCACCTTCCTGTTCAGCAAGTTCTGGGCGTTTCGCGCGCCGGCGCACGCATGACGGGCAAGGCCTGCCCCGCCGCGCTGCATGCCAGGGGCCTGGTGCTGTGCGCGGATGACTACGCCCTGCACCCGCTGGTCGATGCTGCCGTGCAGCAGCTGGCCCGGGCAGGGCGGCTTTCGGCGACCAGCTGCATGACCACCGCGCCCGGCTGGCCGGCGGCAGCGCCAGCGCTGCGCGAGCTGCGCCCAGGCCTGTCGCTGGGGCTGCACTTCAACCTGACCGAAGGCCACGCGGGCGCAACAGCCGCGCGCAGCCTGGGCCAGACGCTGCGCGCGGCCTACCTGGGGACGCTGCCGCGCGAGGAATTGCAGCGGGCCTGGCGCGTGCAGCTGGACGCCTTCGAACAGGCCCTGGGCACGCCGCCCGACTTCATCGATGGGCACCAGCATGTGCACCAGCTGCCCGGGGTGCGCCAGGCGCTGCTGCGCGAGCTGCAATCGCGCTATGCCGGGCGCGAGCTGCCCTGGGTCCGCTCCACCGTCCCGTCAGGCCAGCTGTGGCGGGCGCCCAAGGCGGCGGTGATCGCGCTGCTGGGCGGCTGGACGGCAACGCGGCGGCTGCGCCGCGCCGGCATTGCGCTGAACCAGGGTTTTGGCGGCGTCTATGGCTTCGATGCGCCTGACGCCGCCGCCTACCGCGCGCACATGCAGCACTGGCTGGCGCACATGTCCGCAGGGGGACTGCTGATGTGCCACCCGGCCAGCGCGGCCGTGCCGGGCGATGCGCTGGGCGGGCAGCGCGCCGTGGAGTTCGGCTACCTGGCCTCGCAGGACTTCCTGCACGACCTGGCCCGGGCCGGGCTGCGCGTGCACCAGGGCCCGCTGCGCCAGCGCCCCGCAGCAGGCCCTGCGGCGGGCTGAATCAGTCCGCGCGCCGCGCCGCTGCGCTGGCCACGGCCAGCGCCGTCATGTTCAGCACCCGGCGCATGGTGGCCGCAGGCGTGAGGATGTAGGCGGTGGCGGCCGTGCCCATCAGGATGGGGCCGACGGTGACGCCGCCGCTGGTGGTGGTTTTCAGCACGTTGTAGAGGATGTTGGCTGCGTCCAGGGTGGGACACACCAACACGTTGGCTGCGCCGGTGAGGGTCGAGTCCGGCAGGTAGCTGGCGCGGATGCGCGGCTCCAGGGCCGCGTCGCCGTGCAGCTCGCCGTCGCATTCGATGTCCGGGTGCTGGGCGACGAACAGGTCGCGCGCGGCGCGCATCTTGCGCGCCGAGGGGCGCCGCGATGAGCCGAAGCTGGAGTGCGACAGGAACGCCACCTTCGGGGGGATGCCGAAGCGCTGCACCTCCTGCACCGCCGCCCAGGCGATCTCGGCGAGCTGCTCGGCGCCGGGGTCTTCGTTGACGTAGGTGTCGGTGATGAACAGCGTGCCGCTGGTGGTGGTCATGACGGCGTTCAGCGCGGCGTACTGGCGCGCGCCTTCGGCGCGGCCCAGGATGGAGTCGATGCGCTCCAGGTGCGTCTCGTAGGTGCCGGCCAAGCCGCAGATCATGGCGTCGGCATCGCCCAGCTTGACCATCAGCGAGGCGATGATGGTGTTGGAGCGGCGCACCGCCGCCTTGGCCACCTCGGGCGTGGCGCCGTTGCGTTTCATGAGCTGGTGGTACAGCTCCCAGTACTGGCGAAAGCGTGGGTCGTCCTCGGGGTTGACGATCTCCACGTCCACCCCCGGGCGCATGCGCAGCCCGGCCTTGTCGATGCGCGCCTGGATCACGGCCGGGCGGCCGACCAGGATGGGGCGCGCGATGTGGTCGTCGATGGCGACCTGCGCGGCGCGCAGCACGCGCTCGTCCTCGCCGTCGGCGTAGGCCACGCGCTTGTGCTCATCGGGCAGCGCCTTGGCGGCGTTGATCACCGGGCGCATCAGCATGCCGGTCTGGAACACGTAGCGCGACAGGTGCTCCTTGTAGGCCTCCATGTCCTCGATCGGGCGCGTGGCCACGCCGGACTCCTGTGCGGCCTGCGCCACCGCCGGCGCGATCTTCATGATCAGGCGCGAGTCGAACGGCGTCGGGATGAGGTAGTCGGGGCCGAAGGCCAGCTCGGTGCCGGCGTACGCCGCAGCCACCTCCTCGCTGACGTTCTCCTTGGCCAGGTGCGCAATCTGGCGCACGCAGGCTAGTTTCATGGCCTCGGTGATCTTGGTCGCGCCGCAATCGAGCGCGCCGCGGAAGATGTAGGGGAAGCACAGGACGTTGTTGACCTGGTTGGGATAGTCCGAGCGGCCCGTGGCGATGATGCAGTCCGGGCGCACGGCGCGGGCCAGCTCGGGGCGGATCTCGGGCTCGGGGTTGGCCAGCGCCAGGATGATGGGCCGGGCGGCCATGGTCTTGACCATCTCGGCCGTGAGCACGCCGGGCGCCGAGCAGCCCAGGAACACGTCGGCGCCGGCCACCACGTCGGCCAGCGTGCGCGCCGGCGTTTCCTGCGCGTAGCGCGCCTTGGACTCGTCCATGTGGCCCCGGCCCTGGTAGATCACGCCCTTGGAGTCCACCATGAAGACGTGCTCGCGCTTGACGCCCAGGCCGACCATCACGTCCACGCAGGCAATGGCCGCGGCACCCGCGCCGGAGACGGCAATCTTCACGGCGGCGATGTCCTTGCCCACCAGCTCCAGACCGTTGAGCAGCGCGGCGCTGGAGATGATGGCCGTGCCGTGCTGGTCGTCATGGAACACCGGGATGTTCATGCGCTTGGAGAGTTCGCGCTCGATGTAGAAGCACTCGGGCGCCTTGATGTCCTCCAGGTTGATGCCGCCTAAAGTGGGCTCCAGCGCCGCGATGATCTCGATCAGCTTGTCGGGGTCGCGCTCGGCCAGCTCGATGTCGAACACATCGACGCCGGCGAACTTCTTGAACAGGCAGCCCTTGCCCTCCATGACCGGCTTGCCGGCCAGCGGGCCGATGTCGCCCAGGCCCAGCACGGCCGTGCCGTTGGTGACCACGCCCACCAGGTTGCCGCGCGAGGTGTAGTCAAAGGCCTTGGAGGGGTCGGCCTGGATGTCCAGGCAGGGGTAGGCCACGCCCGGCGAGTAGGCCAGCGACAGGTCGCGTTGGTTGGACAGCGGCTTGGTGGGCGTGACGGAAATCTTGCCGCGCGTCATGTTGCGGTGGTATTCCAGGGCAGCTTCGCGCAGGGCCGCTTCAGCGGCTGACAGGTGCTGGGTCATGGCAAAAATCTCGTGCGGGAACGTGAGAGGAAAAAAAATGGTCAGGCCAAGCTTACTGCGGCGCGCGGGCCGGCAGGCAGGCTGCGGGGGCAAAAAAAACCCCGCCTGCCGGGGCGGCGGGCGGGGCGATGCTCGGGACAAGGACGCTGTCAGTGGGCGTCTGCCTGCCGGGCGGCGAGCACGGCCGCAGAGGTGTCGCGGCTGGCGCCATTGAAAAAAATGTTCAGGACCACGGCAGCGATCGAGGACAGCAGAATACCGGATTCGATCAGCGGGTGGATGCCATGCGGCATCCACTGGCGGAAGTTGGGGGCCACCAGCGGGATCATGCCCACGCCGATCGAGACCGCCACGATCATGGCGTTGTTGCGGTTGTGCTGGAAGTCCACGTTGGACAGGATGCGGATGCCGGTGGCCGCCACCATGCCGAACATCACCAGCCCGGCGCCGCCCAGCACCACGGTGGGCAGCGACTCGATCAGCGCCGCCATCTTGGGGAGCACGCCCAGCACCACCAGGATGATGCCGCCGGCCACGCAGACCCAGCGGCTCTTGACGCCGGTGACCGCGACCAGGCCCACGTTCTGCGAGAAGCTGGTGTAGGGGAAGGTGTTGAACACGCCGCCGATGATGGTGCCCAGGCCGTCGGTGCGCAGGCCGCGCGTGAGGTCGGCGCGCGAGATGTCCCGGCCGGTCATGTCGCCCAGCGCCAGGAACATGCCGGTGGATTCGATCATCACCACGATCATCACCAGGCTCATGGTCAGGATCAGGATGGGGTCGAACACCGGCGTGGCGATCTGGAAGGGCAGCACCACGTCGAACCACTGCGCCTTGCCCACCTTCTGGAAGCTCATCAGCCCCATGGCGGCGGTGATGATGCCGCCCACGACGATGCCCAGCAGCACCGAGATGTTGGCCAGGAAGCCGCGGCCGAAACGCGCCACCAACAGGATGGTCAGCAGCACGATGCCCGAGATGCCCACGCCGGTGAGGTCGGCGTAGCGGGGGTTGGGCACGGTGGGCACGATGGCGAAGCCCTTGGGCACTGGCGGCAGCGACGAGCCCGGCGCGCCAGCGGCGGCCTGGGCGTCGGCCAGCCACTTCAGGTGCTCGGGGTTGGGCATGGAGGGCGCCGTGGGGCCCACCGGGTTGCCGAAGATCCAGTTGATGCCCACGCGCATCAGGCTGATGCCGATGACCGCGATGATGGTGCCCGTCACCACCGGCGGGAAGTAGCGCAGCAGCCCGCTCATCAGCGGCGCCAGCAGCAGCGACACCACGCCCGCGCCTATGACCGCGCCGAAGATCAGCCCCGCGCCCGCCTCGCCGCCGGTGGCCTGCGCCATCGACACCATGGGCGCGACGGCGGCGAACGTCACTCCCATCATCACCGGCAGCTTGATGCCGAACCACTGCGTGGCGCCCAGGCCTGAATCAGGGTGACCAGGCCGCAGACGAACAGGTCGGCCGAGATCAGGTGCGCTACCTGCTCGGGCGGCAGGTTGAGCGCGCGCCCGACGATCAGCGGCACGGCCACGGCGCCGGCGTACATGACCAGCACATGCTGCAGCCCCAGCGTGGCCGCGCGGCCCCAGGGCAGTTTTTCGTCAACGGGATGAACGGCGTTGGGGGACATGGGTGTTCCTTGTTTGCTCATGGGGCGCCAGCAATTGGCCAGGGACCGCGCGCCCATTGCGTACAGCGATCCATACAAAAAGTGTATACAAAATATCCGGCGCCAGCGATAGGGGAAACAGCGGCCAGGCGGTTGATTTCGCTAGGGGTTTGCCCGTGTCCTGCCGAGTCGGCAGCGGCTGGGCCCGTGGCTTTTTTTACTGGACAACAAGGCGTTTTTCGATATGAAAAATGCGGCCCGATTGGACAAGAAAAAACCCGGCCAGGCCGGGTTGGGCGGGGGGGCGAGGGCAGACTTCAGGCCAGCAGGTCCGCCAGGCTGCGCGCCACCACCTTGGTGGCGCGGCGCAGGTCTTCCAGCTCGACGCGCTCGTCGGCGCGCTTGGCATGGCTGTCCAGCACGGTGCGCGGGCCGGCGCCGTAGATCACGCCGGGGATGCCGCGCTCCACGTACAGGCGCACGTCGGTGTACAGCGGCGTGCCCACGGCCGGGGGCTTTTCGCCAAACACCGCCTCGCCGTGCTGCTGGATGGCGTCCACCAGCGGTGCGTTGCCGGGCAGGGGCGTCATGGCGCGGGCCAGCAGCAGGCGGCGGATGTCCACGCGCACGGCGTCGCCGCCCTGGTAGCCGCAGCCTTCGTTGAACTGCTGCACTGCGCGCGCGATGACGGCGCGGATGCTGGCCTCCACCTCGGCCGGATCCTCCTCGGGGATCATGCGGCGGTCGAGCTTCAAGACCACCTTGCCGGGGATCACGTTGGTATTGGTGCCGCCCTCGATGCGCCCGATGTTCAGGTAGGGGTGGTTGATGCCCGCCACCTGCGAGCGCACGCTACGGTATTTCCCGTTCTCGGCATACAGCGCGGCCATGATGGCCACGGCCGCCTGCAGCGCGTCCACGCCGGTGTGCGGCACGGCCGCGTGGGCCATCTTGCCGTGCACGGTGACTTCCATCTGCAGGCAGCCGTTGTGCGCTGTCACCACCTCGTAGGAAAAGCCGGCGGCGATCATCAGGTCGGGCTTCGTCAGGCCCTGGGCCAGGAGCCAGCCGGGGCCCAGCAGGCCGCCGAACTCCTCGTCGTAGGTGAAGTGCAGCTCCACCGTGCCTTTGCTGGGTCGCGCGACGGCCTCCAGCGCGCGCACGGCATAGGTGAAGGTGGAGAAGTCGCTCTTGCTCACCGCCGTGGCGCGGCCGTACATGCGGCCGTCCACGACCTCGGCGCCGTAGGGGGCGTGCGTCCAGCCCTCGCCCGGTGGCACCACGTCGCCGTGGGCGTTCAGGGCGATGGTCCTGCCCCCGCCGCCGTAGGGGCGGCGCACGATCAGGTTGGTGATGGACTGCATGCCGTAGTCGCGCACCTCGGCCTCGGGCACGGGGTGGCGCTCGGCGTCGAAGCCGAAGGCGGCGATCAGCTCGGCCGTGCGCTCGGCGTGCGGCGCGTTGTTGCCTGGCGGGGTATCGGTGGGAACGCGCACCAGGGCTTGCAGGAACTGCACCTGCTCGTCGAAGTGCTGGTCGATCCACGCATCCAGTGCGGCGTAGGTGGCTTGGGCGTCGGGGCTCATGGGGGTTTCCTGGGACATCTCGTGGGGGGTCAGGCCTGCTCGGCGGCCAGCTGGCCCAGCAGGTGGCTGAAGGCATCGACGGCCAGCTGCATGTCGTCGCTGGTGGTCGATTCCAGGGGGTTGTGGCTGATGCCGCTGTTTTGGCCGCGCACGAACAGCATGGCCTGCGGCATGAGCTCGTGCAGCTTCATGGCGTCGTGGCCGGCGCCGCTGGGCAGGCGCAGCAGGGGCACGCCCAGCGCCTGCACCGCGGCCTCCCAGCGCTGCTGCCACGCCGGGTCGCCGGCGGCGGCGGCCTGCATGGTCAGCTCGGCCGTGTACTGCAGGCCGCGCCGCTGGGCAACGCTTTGCAGCATGGCCAGCACGTCGGCCACCAGGGCGTCGCGCTGCGCGTCGGTGGGGGCGCGCAGGTCCAGGCTGAAGGCGCAGCGCCCCGGCACCACGTTGATCGAGCCGCCGGGCACCTGCAGCATGCCCATGGTGGCCACGCTGCCCGCGTCCTGGCTGGCGCGCTGCTCCATGTACAGCGCCAGCTCGGCCACGCCCAGCGCGGCGTCGCGGCGGCGGTCCATGGGCGTGGTGCCGGCGTGGGCGGCCATGCCGGCCATCTCGCACAGGTAGCGGGCGCTGCCGTTGATGGAGGTGACGACGCCCAGCGGGATGTCCAGCTCGGTCAGCACCGGCCCCTGCTCGATGTGCACTTCGACGAAGCCCAGGTAGCGCTCGCGCTCGCGCCTGAGCCTGGGGATGTCATCCACGCACAGGCCGGCGTTCTGCATGGCCTGGCGCATGGTGATGCCATCCTGGTCCTGTTGCTCCAGCCAGGCCTGGTCGAAGTGGCCGATCAGCGCGCCCGAACCCAGGAAGGTGGCCTTGTAGCGCTGGCCTTCCTCCTCGGCAAAGCCCACGACCTCGATGCCGAACGGCAGGCGCCTGTTGTGGCGGTGCAGCTCGCGCACGGCGGCCATGGGCACGAAGATGCCCAGCCGGCCATCGTATTTGCCGCCGTTGCGCACGGTGTCGTAGTGCGAGCCGGTGAGCAGGTATTGCGCCCCGGCCGCAGCGCCGTGGTAGCGGCCCACGACGTTGCCCACGGCGTCGATCTCCACCTCGTCGAAGCCGCATTCGCGCATCCAGTGGCTGATGCGCTGGGCGCAGGCGCGGTGCGCGTCGGTGAGGTAGGTGACGGTGAGCTGGCCCTGCTCGGCGTAGCCGGGGTCGCTGTGCTGGGCCAGGCGCTCGTGCCAGTCCCACACGTCGTGGCCCAGCGCGGGCTCGGCGCCGAACTTGTCGTTGAGGCGGATCTCGGCGATGCGGTGGATGTTGCGCAGCGCCTCGCCCCGCTCGAAGTCCACCGGGTTGGACAGGCGCCGGGCAAAGGTGTCGATGATCTCGCCGCGCGGCAGGCCGGCGCCGCGCGCGCCGCGCACCGCCAGGATGAAGGGAAAGCCGAAGCGCGTGTTGTAGTCCCGGTTGAGCTGCTGGATGCGTGCGAACTCGTCCGGCGTGCAGTCCGTGAGGCCGGCCTTCGCTTGCTCGTTGGTGGACTCGGCGGTGAGCGTGTTGCTGACCATGGCCTTGCCGGCAAGCTCCGGGTGGGCGCGGATCAGCGCCAGCTGCGCGTCCTCGCCGGCATCGCGCAGCGTCCGCACCAGGGCGTGCTTGAGGTGCGCGAGCGAGCGGAAAGGCCGCTCGGCGAGCGCGCCCTGGGCGATCCAGGGCGAGTGCTCGTACACGCCGTCCAGCAGGGCCACGGCTTCGGGTACGGCGGCGGCATTGAGTTGGTCCAGGGTCAGGGCCATGGTGTCTCCACTATCAAAACAAGAGCTGTTTACGCTTCATTCACGCCGGCTGGAGGCTGATTTGGCTCAAATCACCGGTGCCGGATGCTGCTGCGCCCAGTGCCGCGCCAGGTCGATGCGCCGGCAGACCCACGCGTGGTCGTGCTGCTGCACGTGGTCCAGAAAGCGCTGCAGCGCCGTGATGCGGCCGGGCCGGCCCAGCAGGCGGCAGTGCATGCCGATGCTCATCATCTTCGGGCTGTCGTCGCCCGCCGGGTCGCCCTCGGCGTACAGCACGTCGAAGCTGTCCTTCAGGTACTGGAAGAACGGGTCGGCGTGCGAATAGCCCTGGGGCAGGGCGAAGCGCATGTCATTGCAGTCCAGCGTGTAGGGCACGACCAGCTGGCGCGCGCGGCTGCCGTCGGTGCGCACCACCTGCATCCACAGCGGCAGGTCGTCGCCGTAGTAGTCGCTGTCATAGGCGAAGCGGCCCGCGTCGGCCACCAGGCGGTGGGTGTTGGGGCTGTCGCGGCCGGTGTACCAGCCCAGGGCGTGGTCGCCCCCCTGGCCGTACAGCTCGTCGAAGATGGCCAGGCACTCGTGCATGTGGGCGCGCTCGAGGCTTTCCGGCGCGTCCTGGTAGTGGATCCACTTCAGGCCATGGCAGGCGACCTCGTGGCCCAGCTCGTCGAAGGCCTGGGCCACCTCGCGGTGGCGCTTGAGCGCGGTGGCGACGCCGAACACGGTGAGCGGCAGGCCGCGCCGCTCGAACTCGCGCAAGAGGCGCCACACGCCGGCGCGCGAGCCGTATTCGTAGATGCCCTCCATGCTCATGTGCCGCGCCGGGTAGGCCGCGGGGTTGAACATCTCGGACAGGAACTGCTCGCTGGCCGCATCGCCGTGCAGCACGCTGTTTTCGCCGCCTTCCTCGTAGTTCAGCACGAACTGCACGGCCACGCGGGCGTTGCCGGGCCAGTGCGGGTGGGGCGGCGTGGGCCCATAGCCGACCAGGTCGCGGGGGTAGGGGGCGCAGGCGTCGTACAGGGTGGTCATGGGTCGGGGCTTTCAGGAAGACAGGGCCATGGACAGGTCGCTGGTGGGCAGCTCGCGGTCGAACTGCAGGCCGGCCTGCACGTTGTCCAGGTGCTCCTGCATCAGGCGCACGGCGGCGCCCTCGTCGCGGCGGGCCAGGGCCTCGACGATCTGCGCGTGCTCCTCGTGCGAGTGCTCGGCGGCGCTGGTGGACTGGTACATCAGCGTGATCAGCGCGCAGCGCGAGATCAGCTCGCCCAGCAGCTGGGCCAGCACGTCGTTGCCCATCAGCTCGGCCATGCGCACGTGGAAGTCGCCCAGGAGTTCGGTGCGCTGGCCCACGTCGCCGCCGTCCATGGCTTTCTTCTCGGCTGCCACGTGGGACTTCAGCGCGCGGATCTGCGCCGGGGTGCTCTGCGCGATGAAGGCGCGCACCATGGCGCTCTCCAGCATGCGGCGCACGGCAAAGACCTGCTGCGCCTCATCGACCGAAGGCGTGGCGACGAAGGCGCCGCGCGCCGGCTCCAGGCGGATCAGGCGGTTTTGCGACAGCTGGAACAGCGCCTGGCGCACGAGGGTGCGCGAGACGCCGAAATGGTCCGCCAGCTTTTGCTCGGCCAGCTTGGTGCCGGGCAGCAGGCGGTGCTCGACGATGGCCCGGGTGAGGTTCTCGACGATCTGGCCGGTGGTGGAGGTGTCCATGCAGCCATCATATCGGCGGAACACAATTTTTGTATGCAATTTCTGTGGACTGCTCTTGAAATTTGCGCCGGCCCGTGCCCCAATGCGCCACGCGCGTGCCGCCATGCGGCCCCTTTCCTTCCCCATTTTTTGCAACCCCAGCCGGAGACCGTCCCCATGCCTACGCCCGCCCACCCGGCCGAGCCGCACGCCTTGCTGCGCTCGCTGTTCGACGCCGCCGTGCAAAGCGCCCAGCCCCTGCACGGCATGGCGCAGCACCTGCCGCCGCCCCCCAGGGGCCGCACCCTGGTGCTGGGCGCCGGCAAGGCTGGCGGCGCCATGGCGCAGGCGCTGGAGTCGCTGTGGCCGCAGGACGCGCCGCTGTCCGGCCTGGTGGTCACCCGCTATGGCCACACGCCGCCGCGCCCGGCCGGCCTGGCGCAGCGCATCGAGGTGGTGGAGGCCGCACACCCCGTGCCCGACGCCGCCGGCCTGGCGGCGGCCGGGCGCATGCTGGCGCTGGCCGAAGGCCTGACCGGGGACGACCTGGTGCTGTGCCTGATCTCGGGCGGCGGCTCGGCGCTGCTGACGCTGCCGGCGCAGGGCCTGACGCTTGCCGACAAGCAGCGCATCAACCGCGAGCTGCTGGAATGCGGCGCGGCCATCGACGAGATGAACTGCGTGCGCCGCCACCTCTCGCGCATCAAAGGCGGGCGGCTGGGCGCGGCCTGCGCGCCGGCGCGCGTGCTGACCCTGGCCATCAGCGACGTGCCGGGCGATGACCCGGCGGTGATCGCCAGCGGCCCCACGGTGCCCGACGCCAGCACCTGCGCCGACGCGCTGGCGGTTCTTGCGCGCTACCGCATCGAGGTGCCGCCGGCCGTGCACGCGGCGCTTGCCAGCGGCGCGCTGGAGACGCCCAAGCCGGGCGACGCGCGCTTTGCCGGCCACCAGGTGCGGCTGATCGCCACGCCGCAGCAGTCGCTGGAGGCGGCGGCGCGGGCCGCGCGCGCCGCAGGGCTGGCGGCGCACATCCTGTCCGACGAGATCGAGGGCGAATCGCGCGAGGTGGCCAAGGTACACGCGGCGCTGGCGCGCAGCGTGGCGCGGCGCGGCGAGCCGTTCGCGCGCCCCTGCGTCATCCTGTCGGGCGGCGAGACCACGGTGACCATCCGGCCGCGCCAGCCGGGCGCGGCCAGGGGGCGCGGCGGGCGCGCCGGCGAGTTCTGCATGGGCCTGGCGCAGGCGCTGCAGGGCCAGCCGGGCGTGTGGGCGCTGGCGGCAGACACCGACGGCATCGACGGCGTGGAGGACAACGCCGGCGCGCGCATCTCGCCCGACACGCTGGCGCGGGCCAGGGCAGCGGGCCTGGCGCTGCCCGACCACCTGGAGCGCAACGACGCCTACGGCTATTTCCAGGCGCTGGGCGACCTGGTGGTCACCGGCCCGACGCACACCAACGTCAACGACTTCCGCGCGATCCTGGTGCTGTAGCGCCGCCCTCGGGCGCCGCCCAGGCGGCCAGCCCCTGGCGCGGCACGCCCGCGTTCAGCGCTCAACGCTCAACGCGCCCTCGCGCGGCAGGGTCTGCCACCAGTCCGCGTCGAAGCGCCCCTGCAGGAAGGCAATGAACGCCTGCACCTTCTGCGGCACCAGGCGCGGCGAGGGATAGACGGCGTGGATGTCCTGCTCGGGCAGGCGGCAGTGCCGGAGCACCTCGACCACCCGCCCGGCCTGCAGCGACTCGTGCGCCACGTAGCGCGGCAGCGCAGCGATGCCCATGTGGGCGCGCGCCGCGGCCAGCAGCGCCGACAGGTTGTTCGAGCGCAGCCGCCCGGTCACGGGCACCGACACCGGCTCGCCCCCCGCAGGCTGCAGGCGCCACAGGTCGGTGCCCTGCACGCTGCTGTAGATCAGCGTGGCGTGCTCCTTCAGGTCTGCCGGGCGGCGCGGCGCGGCGTGCTGGCGCAAATAGGCGGGCGAGGCCACCAGCACCCAGGGGTTCACGCCCAGCGTGCGCGCGCCCAGGCTGGAGTCGGCCAGCTTGCCCAGGCGCAGCGCCACGTCGATGCCGGTGGCCACCAGGTCGGTGTAGCGGTCCTCGAAGCTCAGGTCCACCTGCACCTGCGGGTGCTGGCGCATGAACTGCAGCGCCAGCGGGATGAGCACGCGCCGCCCGAAGGCCACCGAGCTGCCGATGCGCAAGCCGCCCTGCATCTGCGCCTGCGGCGCGCGCAGCAGCCCTTCGGCCTCGGCCACGTCGCGCGCGATGGCCTTGCAGCGCTCGTAGTACAGCGCGCCGGCCTCGGTCAGGCTGACCCCGCGCGTGTTGCGGTTGAGCAGGCGCGCCTGCAGCCGCGCCTCCAGCGCCGCGACCTGCTTGGTCACCGTGGGCTGGGTGGTGCCCAGCTCGCGCGCCACCTGGGTGAAGCTGCCCGTCTCCGCGACGCGCACATACATCTGCATGGCATCCAGCCGGTCCATTGCCTTGCCTCCTTGCGCGCCTTGCGGCGCAGCGTGCGGGTGGTCCATTCCAATATGGAATAAATTTTATGGCCCGTGCGGGCGTTCCTGAAAAGCCGCTGGCTGCCTAGAGTGGCGCCAACCCTTTCAGGAGACTCTCCCATGGCAAGAATGAAAGCAATCGAAGCCGCCGTCCAGGGGGTGCTGGAAAAAGAAGGCGTGAGCGTGGCGTTCGGCGTGCCCGGCGCGGCCATCAACCCGCTGTACGCGGCGCTCAAGGACCACGGCGGCATAGGCCACATCCTGGCGCGCCACGTCGAGGGCGCGAGCCACATGGCCGAGGGCTACACCCGCGCCGCGGCGGGCAACATAGGGGTGTGCATAGGCACCAGCGGGCCGGCGGGCACCGACATGGTCACCGGGCTGTACTCGGCCAGCGCCGACTCCATCCCCATCCTGTGCATCACCGGCCAGGCGCCGCGCGCGCGACTGCACAAGGAGGATTTCCAGGCGGTGGACATCGCCTCGATCGCCCGGACCGTGACCAAGTGGGCCACCACGGTGCTGGAGCCCGCTCAGGTGCCCCGCGCCTTCCAGCAGGCCTTTCACCTGATGCGCTGGGCGCGCCCCGGCCCGGTGCTGATCGACCTGCCCATCGACGTGCAGCTGGCCGAGATTGAGTTCGACCCCGACACCTACGAGCCGCTGCCGGTGTACAAGCCCGCCGCCTCGCGCCGCCAGGTCGAGAAGGCCCTGCAGATGCTGAACGCGGCCGAGCGCCCGCTGCTGGTCGCCGGCGGCGGCGTCATCGACGCCGACGCCAGCGCCGCGCTGGTGGAGTTCGCTGAAATCGTGGATGTGCCCGTCATCCCCACCCTGATGGGCTGGGGCGCCATCCCCGACGACCACCCGCTGATGGCCGGCATGTGCGGCCTGCAGACCAGCCACCGCTATGGCAACGCCACCATGCTCGCCTCCGACTTCGTGCTGGGCATAGGCAACCGCTGGGCCAACCGCCACACCGGCTCGGTCGAGGTCTATACCAAGGGCCGCAGCTTCGTGCACGTGGACATCGAGCCCACGCAGATCGGCCGCGTGTTCGCGCCGGACTACGGCATCGTCTCGGACGCGGGCGCCGCCCTGAAGCTGTTCGTGGAGGTGGCGCGCGAGTGGAAGGCCGCGGGCCGGCTGCGCGAGCGCAGCGCCTGGGTGGCCGAGTGCCAGGCCCGCAAGAACAGCGCCACCTACCTGCGCAAGACGCACTTCGACGACGTGCCCATGAAGCCCCAGCGCGTGTACCAGTGCATGAACCGCAGCCTGCCGCGCGACACCTGCTATGTCTCCACCATCGGGCTGTCGCAGATCGCCGGCGGGCAGTTCCTGCACGTGTACCAGCCGCGCAACTGGATCAACTGCGGCCAGGCCGGCCCGCTGGGCTGGACGGTGCCCGCCGCCCTGGGCGTGCGCGTGGCCGACCCCAAGCGCCGCATCGTGGCGCTGTCGGGCGACTACGACTTCCAGTTCATGATCGAGGAGCTGGCCGTGGGCGCGCAGTTCAAGCTGCCCTACGTGCACGTGCTGGTCAACAACAGCTACCTGGGCCTGATCCGCCAGGCCCAGCGCACCTTCTCCATGGACTACTGCGTGCAGCTGGCGTTCGACAACATCAACAGCAGCGGCGAGCAGGACGCGGCGCGCGCCTATGGCGTGGACCACGTCAAGGTCGTCGAGGGCCTGGGCTGCAAGGCTATCCGCGTGCAGCGGCCCGAGGAATTCGCCCCCGCCATGGAGCAGGCCGAGCGCTGGATGGCCGAGCACGGCACGCCGGTGGTGATCGAGGTGCTGCTCGAGCGCGTCACCAACATCGCCATGGGCACCGAGATCGACAACGTGATCGAGTTCGAGGCCCTGGCCGGCGACCTGGCGGACGCGCCCAGCGCCCTGGCCGTGCTGGATTGACCTGTACGCCTATCCACTCCCTCCTTTTTCTTTTTTTCCGGAGATTCCCATGCCCCGCTTCGCCGCCAACCTGAGCATGCTGTTCACCGAGGTGCCTTTCCTGGACCGTTTCGAGCGCGCCGCGCGTGCCGGCTTCGAGGCCGTCGAGTTCCTGTTCCCCTATGCCTACGCGCCCGAGCAGATCCGCCAGCGCGTGGACGATGCCGGCCTGCGCATCGTGCTGCACAACCTGCCTGCGGGCGACTGGGACGCGGGCGATCGCGGCATGGCCTGCGACCCGCGCCGCGTCGATGAATTCCGCGCCGGCGTGGCGCGCGCCGTGACCTACGCGCACGCGCTGGGCGTGCCCCAGCTCAACTGCCTGGCCGGCAAGGCGCCGGCGGGCGTGGACGCGGCCACGCTGCGCCGCACCTTCGTGGAGAACCTGCGCTTTGCCGCCGCCGCGCTGGACATCGCCGGCCTGCGCCTGCTGGTCGAGCCCATCAACACCTTCGACATCCCGGGCTTCTACCTGAACCGCACGCAGCAGGCGCTGGACATCCTGGACGAGGTCGGCGCGGCCAATGCCTTCGTGCAATACGACATCTACCACGCCCAGCGCACCGAGGGCGAGCTGGCCGCGACGCTGCAGCGGCACCTGCCGCGCATCGCCCACATCCAGCTGGCCGACAACCCCGGGCGCCACGAGCCGGGCACGGGCGAGATCAACTTTGCCTTCCTGCTGCAGCACCTGGACCGCATCGGCTACGGCGGCTGGGTGGGCTGCGAGTACAAGCCCGCCGCCGCCACCGAGGCCGGCCTGGGCTGGCTGGAGCAGCACCAGCACCAGGGCGCGCTTGCCTGAAGCGCGCCGCGCCCGGGCTTCACGCCGCTACACGACCATTCCAAGGAGACCATCGCCATGCTGACCACCAACCCCCTCAAGCTCGGCTTCATCGGCCTGGGCGTCATGGGCGCCCCCATGTGCGGCCACCTGATCGCCGCCGGCCACCAGCTGTTCGTGAACACGCGCGGCAAGGTGCCCGCCGCCATCGCCCAGACGGCCGCCACCCAGTGCACCACCATCCGCGGCGTGGCCGAGCGCGCCGACATCATCTTCGTGATGGTGCCCGACACGCCCGACGTGGAGAAGGTGCTGTTCGGCGAGGGCGGGGTGGCCCAGGGCCTCAAGGGCTCCAGCGGCAAGGTGGTGGTGGACATGAGCTCCATCTCGCCCGTGGCGACCAGGGAGTTCGCCCGGCGCATCGAGGCCGCCGGCGCCCGCTACCTGGATGCGCCCGTCTCGGGCGGCGAGGTGGGCGCCAGGAACGCCACGCTGTCCATCATGGTCGGCGGCCCCGAGGACGTGTTCGCGCGCGTCAGGCCGCTGCTGGAGAAGATGGGCAGGAACATCACGCGGGTGGGCGGCAACGGCGACGGACAGACCGCCAAGGTGGCCAACCAGATCATCGTCGCGCTGAACATCGAGGCCGTGGCCGAGGCGCTGCTGTTCGCATCCCGCGCCGGCGCCGACCCGGCGCGCGTGCGCGAGGCGCTGCTGGGCGGCTTTGCCTCGTCCAAGGTGCTGGAGGTGCACGGCGAGCGCATGATCCGGCGCAGCTTCGAGCCGGGCTTTCGCATCGCGCTGCACCAAAAGGACTTGAACCTGGCGCTGTCGGCCGCGCGCGAGCTGGGCATGGCCCTGCCCAACACGGCCAGCACGCAGCAGCTGTTCGGCGCCTGCGTGGCGCAGGGCGGCGCCGGCTGGGACCATTCCGGCATGGTGCGCGCGCTGGAGGCGCTGGCGCAGTGGCAGGTGGCCGGCGGCGGCAAGGCCGAGCCCGAGGCCGAGGCCGAGGCGCGCCAGCGCCAGGCAGCCTGAAGGCACTATCAAAACAATAGCTGCTCACGATGGATTGACGCCGGCAAGCAGCCGAAAAGCCTTCAAACAGGCAAAAAAAGCCGCGCTGGCAGCCCAGCGCGGCTTTGTCCTTGGCTGCGCCGCTTCAATAGCCCAGCGTCTGCCCGTCCGGGTTGCGCGGGTCGGAGGCGCCATACAGCATGCCGTCCCGGATCTGGATGGTCTGCGTGCGGCCCATCGAGGGCTTCAGCGCCACCTTGTGGCCCCACTGGCGCAGCAGGGCCAGGGTGTCGTTGGAGAAGCCCTTCTCGATGCGCAGCTCATCGGGCGTCCACTGGTGGTGAAAGCGCGGCGTGGCGGCGGCCTCGGCCGGGTTCATGCCGAAGTCGATGGTGTTGACCACCGTCTGCAGCACCGTGGTGATGATGCGCGCGCCGCCCGGGCTGCCGGTCACCAGCACCGGCTTGCCGCCCTGCAGCACCAGCGTGGGCATCATGGACGACAGCGGGCGCTTGCCGGCGGCCACGGCGTTGGCGTCGCCGCCCACCAGCCCGTAGGCGTTGGCCACGCCGGGCTTGGCCGAGAAGTCGTCCATCTCGTTGTTCAGCATGATCCCCGTGCCGCGGGCCACGATGCCGCTGCCGAAGTTGGTGTTCAGCGTATAGGTCACGCCCACGGCGTTGCCGGCCTTGTCCACCACCGAGAAGTGCGTGGTCTGGTCGCTCTCATACGGCTGCGGCTGGCCCGGCTTGATGGACTTGGCGTCGCGCGCCTGCGTGGGCGCAATGCCTGCGGCCAGCTGCTCGGCGTAGCGCTTGGAGGTCAAGCCCCTGAGCGGCACCTTCACGAAATCCGGGTCGCCCAGGTATTCGGAGCGGTCGGCGTAGGCCAGCTTCATGCTCTCGGCCATGTAGTGCACGCTGCGGGCGCTGTTGGCACCCCATTCCTTCATGGGCCAGCGCTCCATCATGTTCAGGATCTGGATCAGGTGCGCGCCGCCCGAGGACGGCGGCGGCATGCTTACGATCTGGTAGCCGCGGTACGTGCCGCGCACCGGCTCGCGTTCGACGACCTTGTAGTTCTTGAGATCCTCCAGCGTCATCGCGCCGGCGTGCGGCGCCATCTCGGCGGCGATTTGCTGCGCGATGGCGCCCTCATAGAACGCCCGCGCGCCCTGCTGGCCGATCAGGCGCAGCGACTGGGCCAGGTCCTTTTGCACCAGCAGGTCGCCGCGCTTGAGCGGCGCGCCGTTCTTCCAGAAGATGGCCGTGGTGGCGGGCCACTTGCCCATGTTCTTCGCTTCCTGGCCCAGGATCTTGGCCAGCGTCTCGCTGACCGGGTAGCCCCGGTCGGCCAGCGCGGCGGCAGGCGCCACGACCTGGGACAGCGGCAGCGTGCCCCATTTCTTGAGCGCATGCTCCAGCCCCGCCACGGTGCCCGGCACGCCCACCGCGTAGTGGGTGTAGAGCGACTTGCCGTCGATCACGTTGCCCTTGGCGTCCAGGTACATGTCGCGCGTGGCGCGCGACGGCGCCACCTCGCGGAAGTCCAGCGCAATGTCCTTGCCGGTGCGCGCGTCGTGCACCATCATGAAGCCGCCGCCGCCCAGGTTGCCTGCGTTGGGCAGCGCCACGGCCAGCGCAAAGCCCATGGCCACGGCCGCGTCCACCGCGTTGCCGCCGGCCTTCAGGATGTCCAGGCCGATGCGCGAGGCCAGTTCCTGCTCGCTGGCCACCATGCCGTTTTGCGCCACCACCGGGTGGAACACGTCCATGTCGAAGTCATACGCGGCTGCGGCGGCCTGCGCGGCGCTGGTCTGCGTGGCCGGTGCGACGACGGCAGCCTGCGGCGCCGCGCTTGCTGCGGGCGGCGGGGTGCTGCCGCAGGCCACCAGGCTGGCCAGCGCCAGGGCGACGCTGCCCGCCAGCAAAGAGGTGCGCAAGTTCATGGGAGTCTCCTTCGGTGGTAGTGAACAGGCGAGCGTAAACCCGGCCGTGGGGCGTGACAAGCGAATACAAAAACTGTATACACTTCTGCGAGCCATCCCGGTTCTGATCATCTGATAGGAGACACCATGGGCTTGAGCACCCACGTCCTGGACACCATGCACGGCTGTCCCGCCGCCGGCATGGCGGTGGCGCTGTACGCCACCGACGGCGAGCAGGCCACGCTGGTCAAGCGCCTGACGCTGAACCACGACGGCCGCACCGACGCGCCGCTGTTCGACAACGCCAGCCTGCGGCCCGGCACCTACCGCCTGACCTTCGACGTCGATGCCTACTTCAAGGCGCGCGGCGTGCAGCTGCCCGAACCGGCCTTCCTGAACCGCGTGAGCCTGGACTTCGGCATCGCGCACGCCGACCAGCACTACCACGTGCCGCTGCTGGTCAGCCCCTGGAGCTACTCGACCTACCGCGGCTCCTGAGCGCGCCCCGCGCAGCGCCGCAGGGGGTTGCCTCTAGTCCTGCCCCTCGGTCAAGGTATCCAGCTGGAACTGCCCCGACTTGTCCCACAGCCAGGTATCCGTCCACGTCACCTTGCCCATGCGCGCCGGCGCGGGGTAGGGCGCTGCGGCGCGCACCGTGCGCTCGATCTCGGCGATCACCTCCGGCGCCTGGCGCGGCGCGCGCATCCAGCGCAGCGCTGCCACGCGGCCGGCGGCGTCGATGTCCACCTGCAGCACCCCGATGGCATGGAGCAGCGGCGGCAGCCTGCCCTTGAAGATGCGCGCGGCGTTCAGGCCGTAGATGTGCGTGGCGGCGTCCTGCCGATAAGCCAGTGGCGTGGCCGCCGCCGACACGCGCGCCGAACCCTGGGGCGCGGGCACCGGGCCGGCGGCGCCGGGCGGCTGCTGTCCGGCCCCGGGCTCCCCGGGCGGTGCGCCGGGGTGCTTGCGAGCCCGAGCGGCACGCGGCGATGATGGCCGCAGCGGCGGCTGCCAGGCTCGCGGGGAGCCAGCGGCGCTTGCGCGGCGGTGCAGGGGGCGGCAGATCGGCAGGGGGCATCGCTACGCGGTGCGGCAGGGAGTTGGCAAGGCAAGGCGCGCGACGCGCGGACGGACACGGAAAGGGCAAGCATGACGACTGCCGCAATGCAGGCCGCGCTGCGGCGCCTGCTGGAGAGCCTGGAGCGCGGCCCGGCCTGCCTGGTGACGGTGCAGTCTACCCAAGGCTCGGTGCCGCGCGAGCGGGGCACCTGGATGGCGCTGGCTGCAGGGCCGGCGCACGCGCCCATCGGCACCATCGGCGGCGGGCACCTGGAGTACGCCGCCCTGGCGCAGGCCCGCCAGCTGCTGGACGGGCACCTGGCAGGCCGCGCGCCGCAGCCGCTCACCCTGCGCCAGGCGCTGGGGCCCAGCCTGGGCCAGTGCTGCGGCGGCGTGGTGCACCTGCGCCTGGAGTGCGTGACGGCGCAGGACGCGCCCGCGCTGCGCGCGCGCCTGGCGCCGCGGCTGCACCCGGTGGCCTTGTTCGGCGGCGGGCACGTGGGCCATGCCCTGGCGCATGCCCTGGCGCCGCTGCCCTTTGCCCTGCACTGGATCGACAGCCGCGACGGCGTGTTCGACCCGCAGGTGGCGCCGGGCGCCCTGTGCGAGCACTCGGAGCCCGTGCACGCGGCCGTGCCCACGTTGGCGGCGCAGTCCTTCGTGCTCATCATGAGCTTCAGCCACGCCGAGGACCTGGACGTCGTGGCCGCGTGCCTCACCCGCCAGCGCGCCCACGGCGACCTGCCCTTCATCGGCCTGATCGGCAGCCGCACCAAATGGGCCACCTTCCGCCACCGGCTTGAGGCGCGCGGCTTCACGCAGGAGGAGCTGGCGCACGTCACCTGCCCCATCGGCGTGCCCGGCATCACGGGCAAGGAGCCCGAGGTCATCGCCGCGGCGGTGGCGGCGCAGCTGCTGCAGGCCCTGGGTGCGCAAGCCGCGGACTGCGGGTGAATCCCGAGTCGGTGGTTGCCAAAAATTGCATACACTTCGTGTCTACAAAACCGGGTCGCAGCGGTGCCGGGCTGTTTCGCAGCCCTGGTGCGCGGCCTGCATGACTTTCCTGCTCAGAGCGCCCGCAGTGGTGAGCAGCTTGAGCGCCAGCGCCCCGCGCGCCGGCGAGATCGGGACACTATGGAAAGCTATCTCCTGGACTGGGCCAACCTGCTGCTGCGCTGGCTGCACGTCATCACCGCCATCGCCTGGGTGGGGTCGTCGTTTTATTTCGTCTTCCTGGACAGCAGCCTCACGCCGCCGGTCGATGCAGACCTGAAGCGCCAGGGCGTGAACGGCGAGCTGTGGGCCGTGCACGGCGGGGGCTTCTATCACCCCGTCAAGTTCAACGTCGCGCCGCCAAAGCTCCCCAGCCACCTGCACTGGTTCTTCTGGGAGAGCTATACCACGTGGCTGTCGGGTTTTGCGCTGCTGTCCGTCTCCTACCTGTGGAACGCCGGCATCTACCTGGTCCACCCGGCCAACCCGCTCATGTCGCCGGCCATGGCGGTGGTGGCGGCGCTGGCCTTCCTGGTCGTCTTCTGGCTGCTGTACGACGGCATCTGCCGCGTGTTCGGCCAGCGCGCCAATGGCGACGCCATCGTCGGCGCGCTGGTGCTGGTGCTGGTGTGCATCGCTGCCTACCTGGCCTGCCACATCTTCCCCGGCCAGGCGGCGTTTTTGCTGATGGGCGCCATGCTGGCCACGTCCATGAGCGCCAACGTGTTCTTCTGGATCATCCCCGGCCAGCGCAAGGTGGTCGCGGCCCTGAAGGCCGGCCAGCCGGTGGACCCCATCCACGGCAAGCGCGGCAAGCAGCGCAGCGTGCACAACACCTACTTCACGCTGCCCGTGCTGTTCGCCATGCTGTCCAACCACTACGGCTGGCTCTACAACCATGAGCTGAACTGGCTGGTGCTGATCCTGATGATGTTCGCCGGCGCCGCCATCCGCCAGTTCTTCGTCATGCGCCACGGCTTCAAGCTGGGCCGCAACAGCCACCCCTGGCCTTATGCGGCCGTGGGCGTGGTGGTGCTGCTGGGCGTCATCGCCTGGCTCAAGCCCGCGCCGCAGCCCGCCGCCAGCGCAGCGCCTGCCGCAGGCGCGCCGGTGCAGGGCGACGCCAGCTTTGCCGCCGTGAATGCCCTGGTCACCCAGCAATGCGTGCAGTGCCACGGCGCCGCCATCGCGCAGAAGAACGTGCGGCTGGATTCGCCCCAGGGCATCAAGGACCATGCCCAGCAGATCTACCAGCAGGTGGTGCAGCTGAAGAAGATGCCCTTTGGCAACCCCGCCGCCCTGAGCGACGAGGAGCGCGGCGTGTTCAAGCGCTGGTTCGAGGGCGGTGCGCCCACCACGCCTTGAGCCGCCACAAAGCGATATAGCCGCTATTGCCCGCGCTGCATGCCGGCGCGGGCCCTGGGCCGGTACATTGCCGCACATGCACCTGTACCGATCCGCGCTGCTGCGCTTCGCCGACGATGGCTCGGCCCTGTATGAACAAGACGGCCTGCTGGCCACCGCCGCCGACGAGCGCGGCGTGCAGCGGGTCGTGGCCGCCGGCAGCTGGGCGGCGCTGTCCGGCCAGTTCGCGGGCCAGGGCGTGACCCACTGGCCCGGCCGCATCATCGCGCCGGGCTTCGTGGACCTGCACATCCACTTTCCCCAGACCGACGTGATCGGCTCGCCCGCCGAGGGGCTGCTGCCCTGGCTGGAGCACTACACCTTCCCGCACGAGGCGCGCTTCGCCGACCCGGCCCATGCGCACGAGGTGGCCTGCTTCTTCCTGGACGAGCTGGCGCGCAACGGCGTGACCACGGCGCTCACCTTTGCCACCTCGCACCCCGGCGGCGTGGACGCGCTGATGCGCGAGGCCCAGGCGCGCCGCCTGCGGCTGATCGCCGGCAAGGTGCTGCAGGACCGCCATTCGCCCGACGGCGTGCGCGACCAGACCGAGCAAAGCCTGCTGGACACCGAGGCGCTGATCGCGCGCTGGCACGGTACGGATCGCCTGGGCTACGCCATCACCCCGCGCTTCGCCCCCACCAGCACGCCCGCGCAGCTGGCCGGCGCTGGCGAGATCGCGGCGCGCCACCCGGATGTGTGGATCCAGTCGCACGTGGCCGAGAACCTGGACGAGGTGCGCTGGGCGCGCGAGCTGTTCCCCACCTCGCGCAGCTACCTGGGCGTGTATGGCGACTTCGGCCTGCTGCGCGAGCGCGCCATCTACGCCCACTGCATCCACCTGGACGACGCCGACCGCGCGCTAATGCGCGAGGCCGGCGCGGCCGCTGCCGTCAGTCCCACCAGCAACCTGTTCCTGGGCAGCGGCTTTTTCGACTACGTGGCCGCCGACCGCGCCGGCATGGCCTACGGCCTGGCCAGCGACGTGGGCGGGGGCACGTCCTTCAGCCCGTTCCGCACCATGCTGGCCGCCTACTACGTGGGCCGGGAGGGGCAGACCAAGGCCGGCATGTCGCTCACGCCCGAGCAGCTGTGGTGGCAGCACACGGCCGGCGCTGCCCGGGCGCTGGGCCTGGCGGGCGTGGTGGGCAACCTGCAGGCCGGCTGTGAGGCCGACTTCATCGTGCTGAACCCGGCCGCCACGCCGTTGCTGGCGCGGCGCACGCAGGCCGCACAAAGCATGGCCGAGCTGCTGTTCGCCATGATCGTGCTGGGCGACGACCGGTTGATTGAGCGCACGGTCATTGCATGAAACTGGCTGCCGGCCCGTGTGCAGCAAGCGCTAACAGCTATTATTTAAGTAGCAAAAAGGATGCGTAGAATCGCGCGCCAGGAGTGAACCCATGAGCATCAAGAGCGACAAGTGGATCCGGCGCATGGCCGAGCAGCACGGCATGATCGAGCCGTTCGAGCCCGGCCAGGTGCGCCAGCAGGACGGGCGCAAGATCATCAGCTACGGCACCAGCAGCTACGGCTACGACATCCGCTGCGCGCGCGAATTCAAGGTCTTCACCAACATCCACAGCACCGTGGTGGACCCGAAGAATTTCGACGAAAAGAGCTTCGTGGATTTCGAGGGCGACTACTGCATCATCCCGCCCAACAGCTTCGCGCTGGCGCGCACGGTGGAGTACTTCCGCATCCCGCGCGACGTGCTCACGGTGTGCCTGGGCAAGAGCACCTATGCACGCTGCGGCATCATCGTCAACGTTACGCCCTTTGAGCCCGAGTGGGAGGGCTACGTGACGCTGGAATTCAGCAACACCACGCCGCTGCCGGCCAAGATCTACGCCGGCGAGGGCTGCGCGCAGGTGCTGTTCTTCCAGGGCGACGAGCAGTGCGAGGTCAGCTACAAGGACCGCAACGGCAAGTACCAGGGCCAGAGCGGCGTGACGCTGCCGCGCGCCTGAAGCGCTGCCTGCAGCGTCGCCCGCCGCTGTCCTACGCGGCTTCGCGCCAGGGGCGGCAGGGAGGGGGCCAGGCGCTGCCTAGCATCGGCTGCAGTCTTGACAAGCCCTTGCTGGAGCGCATTCGATGGCCCGAACCCTTTCCTCCCACACGTCTTCCCATGCCGCCGCGTCCCCGGGGCCGCAGCGCGGCGCCGGGCCGCGCCCGCTGCGCTGGGCGGTCCTTGGCGGGGTAGCGGTGATCGCCCTGCAGCTGCTGGTGTTCGACGTGGTGCTGGAGCGCCATGCCCGCCAGGCCCAGGCACAGGCCGCCAGCTACGTGAGCGTCACGCTGGGCCCGCGCGGCAGCCCGGCGCCGGTGCCGGCCCCGGCGCTGCTGCTGGCAGCCGGCCAGTGAACGCAGGCGGCGCCTGGCTGGCGCGCGGTGCGCCGGCGCGGGCGTAACATCCGCAGACTTTGCGCACCATGCGCCGCAGCTGAGAGGGCAGACCATGAGATGGGAAGGCAACCGCGAGTCCGACAACGTTGAAGACCGGCGCAGCTCGGGCGGCGGCGGCGGGCTCATTGGCGGGCGCAGCATCGGTATCGGCACCGTGGTCGTCGCGCTCATAGGCTGGGGCGTGTTCGGCATCAACCCGCTGACCACCATAGGCGTGCTGTCGGGCGGCGGCGCGCCGCAGGCGCAGCAGCAAGGCCCGGCGCACGCGCCGCCCCAGGGCGACCGGCAGGCGGCCTTTGTCTCCACCGTGCTGGCCTCCACCGAGGACGTCTGGGCCCAGGTCTTCAGCCAGGGCGGGTCGCAGTACCGGGCGCCCAAGCTGGTGCTGTTTCGCGGCGCCACGCCCACGGCCTGCGGCACTGGGCAAAGCGCCATGGGGCCGTTCTACTGCCCGGGCGACCAGAAGGTCTACCTGGACATGGATTTCTTCGACACCATGAACCGCCAGCTGGGCGCGCCGGGCGAGTTCGCCCGCGCCTATGTGGTGGCGCATGAGGTGGGCCACCATGTGCAGACCCTGCTGGGCACCACGGGCAAGGTCGATGCCATGCGCGGGCGCGTCAGCCAGCGCGACCAGAACGCCTTGTCCGTGCGCCTTGAGCTGCAGGCCGACTGCTATGCCGGCCTGTGGGCGCACCACTCGCAGCAAGCGCGCAACTGGCTGGAGGCGGGCGACATCGAGTCGGCCATCAACGCCGCCCAGCAAATCGGCGACGACACCCTGCAGCGCAAGCAGACCGGCACCGTGCGCCCGGACGCCTTCACGCATGGCTCCAGCGCGCAGCGCGTACGCTGGTTCAACCAGGGCTACAAGACCGGAAGCGTGCAATCTTGCGACACGTTTAACACACCTTCCCTTTGATGCTGGCTGTTTTTTGTTGCAGTGCGACAATAGCGGGTTGATGACACAAGCATATTCAAGCCTCGCGCTGGCAGAACCTCTGAAGCGCGCCGTAGCCGACATGGGCTACGAAACCATGACGCCCATCCAGGCGCAGGCCATTCCCGTCGTCCTGACGGGCAAGGACGTGATGGGTGCGGCCCAGACCGGCACCGGCAAGACGGCGGCGTTCTCGCTGCCGCTGCTCGAGCGCCTGCTCAAGCACGAGAACGCCTCGGCCTCGCCCGCGCGCCATCCGGTGCGTGCGCTGGTGCTGCTGCCCACGCGCGAGCTGGCCGACCAGGTCGCGCAGCAGATCGCCCTGTACGCCAAATACACCAAGCTGCGCAGCACCGTGGTGTTCGGCGGCATGGACATGAAGCCGCAGACGCTGGAGCTGAAGAAAGGCGTCGAGGTGCTGGTGGCCACGCCCGGGCGCCTGCTGGACCACATCGAGGCCAAGAACGCGGTCCTGAACCAGGTCGAGTACGTTGTGCTGGACGAGGCCGACCGCATGCTGGACATCGGTTTCCTGCCCGACCTGCAGCGCATCCTCTCCTACCTGCCCAAGCAGCGCACCACGCTGCTGTTCTCGGCCACGTTCTCGCCCGAGATCAAGCGCCTGGCGGGCAGCTACCTGCAGGACCCCATCACCATCGAAGTGGCGCGGCCCAACGAAACCGCCTCCACGGTGGAGCAGCGCTTCCTGAGCGTCAGTGGCGACGACAAGCGCCGCGCCATCCGCAAGGTGCTCAAGCAGCGCGACATTCGCCAGGCCTTCATCTTCGTCAACAGCAAGCTGGGCTGCGCACGCCTGGCGCGCGCCCTGGAGCACGATGGCCTCAAGGCCACGGCGCTGCACGGCGACAAGAGCCAGGACGAGCGCCTCAAGGCCCTGGAGGCCTTCAAGAGCGGCGAGGTCGACCTGCTGGTGTGTACCGACGTGGCCGCGCGCGGGCTGGACATCAAGGACGTGCCGGCGGTGTTCAACCACGACGTGCCCTTCAACGCCGAGGACTACGTGCACCGCATCGGCCGCACCGGCCGCGCCGGCGCTTCGGGCCTGGCGGTGACGCTGGTGGCCTCCAGCGATGCGCGACTGGTGGGCGACATCGAGAAGCTGATCAAGAAGAAGATCGAGATCGAGCCCGTTGAGCTGGACGACGAGCGCCCGCGCGGCCATTTCAACGACGGCCGCCGTGCCTGGCGCGAGGGCGCGGAGGGCGCGGGCGCACCCCGCGGCCAGGGGCCGCAGCCGCGCGCCGGCAGCGCCGGCGCTGGCGGGCGCAGCGGCGGCGGCCACCACCGGGGCGCTTCGGCCTCCCGCGATCCGTTCTTCGACAAGCCCTATGAGGCCAGCCCGGCGCCTGGCACCGGCCCGGCCAACTGGGAGTCTGCGCCCCGGGCCGGCTCGTCGGCGCGGGGCAGCATCTCCGCCAACATCAAGCCCCGGCGCAAGGTGGCGGCCCTGTTCAAGGCGCCTGAGGCGGCCGCGCAGTAGGCCGCCAGCGCGCCCCTGCGGCGCGCGCACGGCCAGCGCAGGGCTTGCCGGCGCAAAACGCCATCCCAGCGGCCATTTTGGGTAAAAAGGCCTTCTTGCCGGCGTCAATCAACGATAGTTAGCTATCGATTTGATAGCCGCCTGGCTCAATGCCCGCCGTGGCCCGCCGCCTCGCCCGCCAGGGCGGCGACCAGCGGCCCGTCCACTTCCGCATAGGCCAGCACCCGGCCGCCGCGCTGGCGCGCGAAGGCCTGCGCCGCCGCTGGCGTGGCAAAGGCCGGCAGGTTGCCCGCGCGCATGGGGCCGCGGGCATTGGAGCCATGGACGAACCAGGCGCTGCGGGCGGCGATCCAGCCGCCTGCCTGTGTGCTGCTGTCGGTGACGTAGATCGCGGCGATGGGCAGCGATGCGTGGGCGGGGCCGTAGCGCTTGCGCTCGTGCAGGTACATGAACAGCGACAGCGGCGAGTCGAAGAAATGCGCGTCGCCGCCCTCATGGATGGCCTGCGCGGCCCACTCGCGCGACCGCGCGGGGTACATGCCGCAAACCGGGCAGCGCGCCTGCGCCGGCACCGGGCGCGGGGCGGTCGGCGCCAGGCCGCTGGCGGGGTCGTAGGGCGTGGCCGGGGCGACCAGGCAGACGTCGCCGTCGGGCAGGTCCGGCGCGGCGGCCAGCGCGGGGCGCCGCTGCCGCGCCGCCAGCGTGCCCAGCGCTGCAGCGGCCGCGCCGGCCAGCGCCAGGCCCAGCCAGGCGCGGCGGTCCAGGGCGAGGCTGTCGACCGGCATGACGGCGCCTACATGCGCGTGTCGTGCAGCGCGCCGCCGCTCAGGTCCACCATGTCCAGCTTCACGTCGGCGTAGCGCATGACCTTGCCGCCGTACTCGCCGGCAAATTTGGTGGCGTCGGCCTCCTGCGCGAAGCTGGCGATGGTCGGGCCCATGGAGCCGTGGCGCTTGCTGCCCAGCACATAAAAGGCCCCCTTGGCGTCGATCCAGTGGCCCTGGGGCTCTTCCCATTGGGCCTGGCCCATGTCCTGCACCCAGGCGGCGCGCACGGCACGCACCTGCTCGCCGGCCAGCATGGTGTTGAAGAACTCCACCGTGTCGCAGAAGAAGGACGGCTTGTCCTGGCCGGCAAAGACGACCTGCGCCTTGGGGCCGGGGTAGTCGGCCAGCAGCATGCCGTCGAGCTCGCAGGAGGTGCCGCGGTCGATCTCCACGGGTGCCAGGGCGGCCTGCTGCTGGTCCTTGTCGCCACAGGCGGTGAGCAGGCCGGTGGCGGACAGGGCGGCGAGGGCTGCCAGGCCGAGGGCGCGGCGGCGGGTCATGCAGTGGCAGTTCATGGCTTGAATCTCCAGTGGGCCAGGGCGAGCGGCAGCGCGATCCAGGCAAGCATCACGCCGCCCATGGTGAGCGGGTTGCCGAGCGACGCCGGCACCACGCTGGCCAGGCCATACAGGGTGCGCACGTCCTCCAGCGAGAACACGTTGAGGATGCGGAACACGTCCGCGGGGTTGAGCAGCAGCAGCCAGGCAAAGGCGTCGCCAGCGAACTGCCCGCCGGTGGTGACCAGCAGGCCCAGCACCAGCAGGTCGAACACCAGCACGAAGAAGAACCAGGTGGCAATCGCCAGACCGGAAGCGCGCGTGCGCTCGCGCGCCAGCACCGACAGCAGCACGGCCAGGCTCAGGAACGCCAGGCCCAGCAACACCGACGAGACGATGAAGCCCGCGTAGTGGTACAGCGCGTTGGCGCTCATGTGCCGCCACAGCAGCACGGCGACCGAGCCGAAGCCGGCCAGCGTGGAGAGCGTGAGCGCCAGCGCCAGGCCCAGGTATTTGCCCAAGAGCAGCTCCAGCCGGGTGATGGGCAGCGACAGCAGCAGATCCAGCGAGCCGCGCTCGCGCTCGCCCACGATGGCGTCAAAGCCCAGCAGCAGGGCGATCAGCGGGATCAGGTAGATGACCAGGCTGACCAGGCTGGCGATGGTGAACTCGATGGAGCGAAAGCCCACCTGGCCCTGCTGCGCGCCGCCGAAGTAGGCGATGACCAGCGAGAACGCGGTGAACACGAGGGCCACCGCCAGCACCCAGCGGTTGCGCATGCGGTCGCGGAACTCCTTGGCGGCGATGGTGAAGATCTGGGACGGTTCCATGGCCTGGGTTACCCGGAAAAGCCGAAGAACACGTCTTCCAGCGAGGGTTCGATGAGTTTCATGTCGTGTACGCGAGCGCCCAGGGCGCCCACAGCGGCCAGCACGGCCATCTTGCGTTCGCGCGCGCATTGCAGGCGCAGGCCAGCTTCGGTGGGCTCGGGCTGCGCGCCCGTGGCCTGGGCCAGCGCGGCGGCGACGGTGGGGCGGTCGCCTTCGGCGATCTCCAGCTCCACGGCGAGCGGCATCTGCGTGCGCTCGCGCAGCTCCTGCACGCTGCCCACCGCCTGCAGGCGGCCAGCGGCCAGGATGGCCAGGCGGTCCACGCGCTCCTGCAGCTCGGCCAGGATGTGCGAGGTGATGATGACGGTGACACCGCCCGACTGCAGCTCGCGCAGCGTGGCGTAGAAGTCGCGGATGGCCTGCGGGTCCAGGCCGTTGGTCGGCTCGTCCAGGAACAGCACGCGCGGGCTGCCCAAGAGCGCCTGCGCAAATCCCAGGCGCTGGCGCATTCCCTTGGAGTATTCGCGCACCGGGCGCTTGCCGGCGTGGGTCAGCCCCACGCGCTCCAGCATCTGCGGGCACTGGGCCAGCGGCGCGCCCTTCAGGCGGGCGAAGAAGTGCAGCGTCTCCAGGCCGTCCAGGTTGTCGTACAGCACCACGTTCTCGGGCAGGTAGCCCAGCTGGCGGCGCGCGGCGCGCGCGCCCCGGCCGGTGATGGAGGCGCCGGCCACGCGGATGTCGCCGGCCGTGGGCGCCAGCAGGCCCAGCATCATCTTGAACAGGGTGCTCTTGCCCGCGCCGTTGTGGCCGATCAGGCCGAGATCTCGCCCGCGGGGACATCCAGGTCCACGCCGTCCACCGCGTGCAGGGCGCCCCAGTGCTTGCTGACGCCGCGCAGGTGGATGGCCAGGGTTTCATTGGCCGGGGAAGTGCCTGCCACGCCATTGGCTCCAGTCGTTGTGTGCGGGCCGCATGCGCGGGTGGGGGTCCACCACCGAGGGGGCCCGCAGGATGGGAAATTGCCGGCCCACCAGGCGCAGCGCCTGCACCGCGGGGCTGGCCAGCAGCAGCTTGACGCTGGGGTAGCGCCAGGTCAGGCGGTCCACCATGTCGTTGGCCTCGTAGGGCACGTCGCCCAGGCCGTCGCCGTCGCGGTCCCAGCCGAGATAGTTGCTCCAGTGGTTGCCGCTCTTGGCGCCCCAGGTCTCGTCGCGCGCGCCCACGTAGCGCACCTGCTCGCGGTTGCCGATCAGGTCGTTGCCCTCGACCTCATTGTTCTTGGAGCCCGCCGACAGGTGCACGCCCACGGTGTTGTCCACGATCAGGTTGCCGTTCAGCTTGATGTACTCCACGTCGTAGATGAAAAAACCCCGGCTGTTGCCGGCCACGACGTTGTTCTCGATCACCGAGTCCTGCAGCGTGCGCAGCATGATCCCGTGGTCGGAATTGCCCCAGGCGCGGTTGTTTCGCACCTCCTGGTGGCGTACCTCCATCAGGGCCAGGCCGCCGCGGTTGTAGTAGGTGTCGTTGTCCTCCCACAGGTTGTAGTAGGAGTTCATGTAGTGCGTGCCGTAGCGGCTGTGGTGCAGCTTGTTGCCCTTGAACAGGGCGTTGTGCGAGACGTCCACGTACAGCGCGTCGCGCACGAAGCTGATCTCGTTGTTCAGGATCTTCGCGCCCTTGGTGTTGTACAGCTGCACCCCGTTGCCGCGCTGGGGCGAGGCGTATTCGCGCTTGCCGGTGATGTTGTTGTGCTCGATGAGCACGTTGTCGGCCTTTTCGATCCACAGGCCGAACAGGTTGTAGGCCAGGTCGCAGCGGCGCACCACGGCGCGGTGCGCGCCGGGGTACAGGTAGATGCCGGCGTTCTGGTCCTTCAGGCTGTCGCCCGAGTCGCGCACGATCAGGCCTTCGATGGTCACGTCCGGCGCCGTCACGCGGATGGTGTCGCCGGTGTTGCCGCCGCTGATGGTGGGGCGGCCCACGCCGCGCAGGGTGAGCGGCTTGTCGATCAGCAGGTTGGCGCGGTAGTGGCCGCGCGCCACCTCGACCGTGTCGCCGGGCTGCGCGGCGCGCACGGCGGCGGCCAGGTCGCCCCCCGGGCGCACCGTGAGCGTTGCGGCCTGCACGGCCCCGGCGATGCACAGCGCCAGGGCCAGGCTTAAGTGTGCGACGGCGCCCTTCATAGGATCAGCAGCCCTAGCGCCTTGAGCGCGAGGAACAGCGCCGCGCCGATCATCAGGTTCTTGAAGCCCACGTAGCTGATCATGTCGAACACGCCCGAGACGCGGTACTGGTCGCGCCACCACGGGCCGTCCTTGACGTAGCGGCGCCCCGACAGGCGGATCAGCACCTCATAGACGCTCCAGCCGAACCACCAGCCGATGATGGCGCCCGAGGACAGGTGCCCCAGGGCCGCCAGCATCCAGGCCACGGTGGCCGCCACCGCCAGCGACAGGCCGGCGATCTGCAGCGCGCGCTGGCTGTGCCAGCCTTCCGCGCTCCAGGGCCACAGGTGGTCGCGCAGCTCCAGCATCACCCACTGAATGAAGCCCACGTCATGCTTGTGCGCCGGCAGCGCCGGGTCGGTCGGCATGCGCGGGTCCACGCCGCCGCGCGCCTTGGGCAGGATCTGGTCCTCCACCTTGGCCGGGTAGATGGGGATGAAATAGCCGTTCTTGCCGATGGGCGTGATCTCCAGGCCGTCCTTCTCGCGGCGCTTGCGCTCCTTGGCCAGGGGCGGGCAGCCCTTGGTGTCGGTGTACAGGATCATGCAATCCAGGCAGTGCAGGCACTCGCGGTGGTCGATGCGGCCATCCTCGTCGATGGCCTGCGCGCCGCAGCCGGTGGCGCAGGCCTTGCAGCTGTTGCAGTCCTGCTTGCGCTTGAGGCCAAACCAGCGGAACGTGCTGGGCATGGCCAGCGACGCGCCCAGCGGGCACAGGTATTTGCAGAACGGCCGCTCGATGAAGATCGAGATGCCCAGCAGCACGGCGACGAACAGGCTGTAGGGCCAGGCGCGGTTCGTCACGCCCACCAGGAAGGTGGTCTTGAACGGTTCGACCTCGGACAGCTTCTCGGCCAGGCCCATGGAGAACATGGACACCGTGAGCAGCCCGAAGAAGATGGCGTACTTGAGCCACTTGAACACGTCGTGCCATTTCTGCGGCAGCTTGGTCTGGAAGCGCTTCAGGCCGGCAAAGCGCGCGATCTTGTAGATCGCCTCCTGCAGCGAGCCGAACGGGCACATCCAGCCGCAAAACAGCCCGCGCCCGAACAGGAACACGGTGACGATGATGAAGATCCAGAACAGGAAGATGAACGGGTCGGACAGGAACAGCGACCACTTCCACTGGAACAGCAGCGCGTGGAACCAGGTCAGCACCTGCGTGATGGACGGCTGCGCCATCAGCCCGAAGCCGACGATGAACACGCTGATCGCCCAGAAGGTGTACTTGAAGCCGTTCACCGGCCACTTGTTCTTGTGCGTGGACAGGCGCGTCAGCCGCTCGCGCAGCGCATACACCACCGCCACGGCGACCAGCAGCAGCGCAAACGCCGCGATCTGCCAGGCCTGGTTCTTCCAGATGCGCACCCAGGGCGCGTCGGGCTCGACCACCTTCGGGCGGCCGCCCTCCAGCACGCTGGCCGGCAGCCAGTACTTGGACTCGAACACGGCGAAGCTGCGGTGCCCCGTGGCGCGGTCCACGCGGTTGCCCAGGAAGGCGAACTTCCACGGGTACGCGGCCGAGAACGAGGGCGAGCGGATGATGAAGATGCCCGATTCGGTGTAGCGGGGCGCGCCCGCGGCCTCCAGGCCGTACAGGTTCACGAAGTCCAGGTCGCGGAAGGTGAACGAGTCCGCGCCCTGCTTGACCTGCACGCGGTCGAAGATGCCGCCGCGCACGAAGCCCGAGCCCTTGAACGACTCGGCGCCTGCCGTCTTGATGACGAACAGCGCGCTCTCGCCTTCCTTCAGGCTGGCGTGCAGGCGCTCGTAGCCGTTCTTGCCCAGCAGGCTGCGGCCGATGTCGGGCTGGTTCAGGTCGCCGAACCACAGCTCGATGAACGGCTCGGGCCCGCGCGGCAGGCCCACCTGCTCGGGCTTGACGAGCAGCGGCTGCACCGCGCCCATCTTCGCCAGCTGCGCCCAGTCGTAGCCCTGGCCGGTGGCGATGAAGCGCGCCGGCTCGCGCACCGTGGGCGCAATGATGCCGGTCTGGCGCGCCACGGCCGCGCCCGAGGCCATGACGACCTGGTTTTGCGCCACCACGGTGACGGTGGCGCCGGAGATGGCATCGACGCCCAGCACGTTCTCGTCGGGCCGCGACGGGCCGACCTCGATGGTGTCGGTGACCGACTTGCCGACGTACTGGTTGTTGAAATTGATGAGGGCCGACTCGGGGATGCCCAGCAGCAGGATGGGCTCGGAGTGCTTGAGCACCTTGATGCCGACGAAGTGCCCGCCCTTGTCCATGCCGATCAGCGTGACCACCGGCTTGCCGGAATACGCCGGCGTGTCGGTGATGTCGGTGGACAGCATGACGTAGCCCAGCAGCTGGTCCTTGCCGTCATACGCCTCGACATACGGCGGCTGCCCCTTGCGCTGCGAAAACCGCTGCGCGCCCGGGTACACCTCGGCGCAGGGCAGCAGCGCGCACATGTCCGGGGCGGTAGCCAGGTTGGCCGGCAACTCTGCCTCGTACGCCCCCGCCTGCGCACGCGGCGCCAGCGCCGCAAGAAACGCCAGCAGCAAGGCAAGAAAAAAAAGCTGGAATCCGCGAACCGAGGGGGTGCATCGCACTATTCATTTGATAGCTGCCAGCCCTTGACTGGCGCCGGCAACAAGCCGATTGGACCAAAAATCGCTGCCCAGGGCGCGCCCGCAGCAAGGCGCGCGCCCCAAGCCAGCAGACACCGCGGATCTGGCTCTGCCAGTCCGCCAGTGTCGTCCCCCTTCCCAGTGCGCAGCGCGCCAGAGAGGGGCTGAGGGCCGCGGCTCCAAGCCTGCCTGCGCAGGCTTGGACGTGCCCGAAGAGCGGCTGCCTCTGGCAGCCAGCACCGAGGCGCGCCAGCGCCCCAGGGGGATGTACCGAATGTCAGGGCTCGACGATCATGCGGGTGCGCATCTCCAGGTGCAGCGCGTGGCAGAACGTGGAGCAGTAGGCCCAGAACACGCCCGGCTTGTCGGCGATGAAGCTCACCGACTTGGTCTCCAGCGGGTTGATCAGGAACTGCACGTTGTAGTTGGGGATGGCAAAGCCGTGCGTCAGGTCCTCGATCTTGTCCAGGTTGGTCAGGATCAGCGTGACCTCGTCGCCTTTCTTCAGCGTGAACTCGCGCAGGCTGAAGGCCGGCGCCTGCGAGGTGATCTTCACCGTGACCTTCTTGCCGTTGCGGAACACCCCGGATTCCTTGGGGTCCTTGATGGCCAGCGGCGACTCGTCCAGGTCATAGACCTGCTTGGTCTTGATGATGTCGCGCTTGAAGATGATGAAGTCGTGCGGCTCGCCGCGCACCGGGTGGTCGGCCAGCAGCACCATCTTCTCGCCGCTGATGTCGATCAGCTGCTCGTTCTCGGGGTGCAGCGGGCCCACGGGCAGGAAGCGGTCCTTGGAGAACTTGCAGCCCACCGCCAGGTACTTGCCGTCGGCCGCGCGCGTCTCGGACTGCGAGGCGTTGATGTGGCCGGGCTGGTAGTGCACGTCGATACGGTCGATGACGTACTTGGCGTTCTTGTCGCCCTTGTGGAAGGCAATCGCCTTTTCCACGTTCCACTTGACGATCTGGCTATCGAGGAACAGCGTGGTGTAGGCATTGCCGCGGCCGTCGAAGGCCGTGTGCAGCGGCCCCAGGCCCACTTCGACCTCGGCGACGATGGCGTCGTCGATCTTCTCCAGCTTGCCGTCGAACCAGTCCAGCACCTTGGCCAGCTCGATGGTGGTGGTGGTGGGCGAGAGCTTGCCGGCGCAGATGAAGTACTTGGCGTCGGGCGAGGCGTTCACGCCGTGCGGGTTCTTGGGAACACTCACGTAGCCGGTCAGCGCCGTCTTGGGGTCCTTGTTGGACTCGCGCGTGCCGTCCACCACGGGCACCTTGGACGTGCCGATGGTCTTGAACTTGCCCGCCTTGACGGCTTCCTCGATGCGGGCGATGTTGAAGAACAGGCAGGCATCGCGCTCGGCGGACATCATGTCCTCGTAGTGGATGCCGTTCTCGACGTTGTACTGGTTGGTGGCGGCCAGCTTGCCGTCGTACGACGTGGCCACCAGGTCGCAGTTGCCGTCGATCAGCACCTGCCAGCGCACTTCCATGCTCTCGGCGTCCACGCAGCTGAAGATGGAGCGGTATTTCTCGGGGTTGTTCACGTCCTGGCCGTTGTTGGGCAGGGGAATGCCGAACTCGCCGCCGCAGAACACGCGCGTGGTGTAGTTGATGGCCGGGTCCACCGGGTCGGCCTTGTCCGGGAAGATGCCGTGGAAGCCCTGCACGTTGGGCAGCTCGGTGATCTTGTCGCAGACGAAATAGTCCAGGCGGATGCGGGCGATGCGGCTGTTGATCTTGTCGTTGATCCAGGCGTAGCGGCCGTCGTAGTTGCCGTCCTTGTACGAAGCGTGCGTGTGGTGCGTGTCCGCCACCGTGTAGCGCAGGTGGCCATCGGGCTTGGTGCCCATGACGGCCTTGGATTCGTTGGTGATGCCCCAGCCCACCAGCGCGTCGGGCACGAAGCAGGGGATGCGGTGGATCTCGCGCCCCGAGGGCAGGCCCAGCACGCGCATGTCGCCGTTGTGCCCGCCGCTCCACAGGCCGTAGTAGGTGTCGAGCTCGCCCGGCTTCAGGTGCACGCTGGCGCCGGCGTGGCTGGCGGCCGGCGTGGCCGGTGCGGGCGCGGCGGCGGCAGGGGCGGCCGCGGGCTTGTCGTTGCACGCGGCGACTCCCGCCGTCAGGCCGGCCAGCGCGGCGGTGTTCAGGAAGCGGCGACGGCCCAGGCCGGTGGCTTCCTTGGTCAAGCTCTCTGTCTTGTCGCTCATGGTTTCCTCGATGTGGAATGAACTGCGTGGGGGAATCGGTGCCGTGGCATTCGGTGGCGTGGCTGCGGGAGAGGCGCGCCGCCGGGTAGGGCTGGGGCAAATATTCACACTGAATGTTTCTTTTTGAATTGATATGCATCAACAAAAAGATTGGCAAAACTCCCACACTGCGACGCCGTGGGCCGCGCATGATCGAGGCCCCGTGCAACATGCGGCCTGGCCGCGCTTGCCGGTTTCCCATTCCATCGAAAGAAAGAGGCTTCCATGTACAAAAAGACATCTCTCGCCGTCGCCCTGGCCTGCTCGGCCGTGCTGCTTGCCGCCTGCGGCAAGAACGACGCGCCGACGCCCACCGCGCCCCCGCCGATCAGCCAGGCGCCTGCCGCGGCACCCGCACCCGCTGCCGAGCCCGCTGCATCGGCAGCCCCGGCAGCCCCTGCCGCTGCCGATGCTTCCGCCGCCGGCGCCGCCGCGCCCGTGGCCAACGTGGATGCGGGCAGGAGTGTCTACGGCAAGACCTGCGCCCTGTGCCACGCCGCCGGGGTCGCCGGCGCGCCCAAGCCGGGCGACAAGGACGACTGGGGCCCGCGCATCGCCCAGGGCAAGGACACGCTGTACAAGCACGCCATCGAGGGCTTTACCGGCAGCAAGGGCGTGATGCCGGCCAAGGGCGGCTCCACCGCGCTGTCGGATGACGAAGTCAAGTCGGCCGTGGATTACATGGTCAGCCTGTCCAGCTGAGGCCCGGGGCGCGCACCATGAATGCTCTTGTGCCTTCCCTGTCCCGGCGCCGCCTGGCGTTCGCGCTGCCGCTGCTGGCGGGCCTGCCGCAGCTGGCGGCGGCGCAGCCTGCGGCCGCCGGCCCCCTGCTGCGGCAAAGCCGCGAGCTGATGGGCACGCGGGTGGACCTGGCCGTGGCGCTGCCGCCAGGCGCTGCCGCGCCGCAGCAGGCGCAGGCGCAGGCGGCCATGGCGCGCGCCTTTGCGGAGATGCAGCGGCTGGAGGCCCTGATGAGCCGCTACCGCCCGGACAGCGACGTGGCGCGCGTAGCCGCTGCCGCCGGGCGCCACCCGGTGCGGGTGGCGCCGCAGGTGCTGGGCGTGCTGCGCACCGCGCAGCAACTGCACCAGGACAGCGCCGGCGCCTTCGACGCCACCGTGGGCGCGCTGGACGGCTGGCACTTCGAGGCGGGCCGGCAGTCCGTGCCGCCTGCCCACGAGGTGGCGCAGGCGCTGCGCTTGGTCGACGGGCGCGCGCTGCAACTCGATGAACGCGCCGGCACCGCCTACCTGGCCCGCCCTGGCATGCGCCTGGACCTGGGCGGTGTCGCCAAGCTGCCCATCCTGCAGGCCGGCTTGCGCACGCTGGCCGGCGCCGGCCTGGGCGACGCCCTGGTCAACGGCGGCGGCGACGTGCTGGTGTCGGGCACCCACCATGGGCAGCCCTGGCGCGTGGGCCTGCGCGACCCGGCCATGCCGCAGCGCCTGCTGGGGGTGCTGGCCGTGCAGGGGCCGGCCGTCGTGGCTTCCTCCGGCGACTACGAGCGCGGCTTCGTGCATGGCGGGCGCCGCCTGCACCATGTGCTGGACCCGCGCACCGGCTGGCCCACCCAGGGCGTTCACGGCGTGGCGCTGGTGGCTTCCACGGTGGAGCAGGTCAATGGCTGGGGCGCGGCGCTCATGGTCCAGGGGCCTGGCCATGCGGCTGCCTGGTCGGCTCGGCACCCCGGCGTGGACGTGCTGGTGGCCAGCGCCACCGGCGAGCGCTGGACCTCCGCCGGCATGCGCACGCGCCTGGCGGCCTGACCGCCGGGCGGCCGCAGGGGCCGTCAGGCGGCCTGGCCCTGCATCCCCGGGGCCTGTGCCTGCGGGCAGCGCACCTGAAGAAATTCCCGCTCCTCCAGGGTCTGGCCCAGGCGCGCCACCGTCAGCGCGCCGCCCCAGACGCAGCCGGTGTCCAGGCCCAGCAGCCTGGGGCGGTCCAGCCGGCCCAGCGTTGACCAGTGTCCGAACGCCACCAGGGTGTCGGCCGTGCGCCGCCCCGGCGCGTCGAACCACGGCACCAGCCCCGGCGGCGCCTGGCTGGCGCTCTCGGCGCTGTCGAAATCCATGCGCCCCTCGGGCGTGCAAAAGCGCAGCCGGGTGAGGGCGTTCACGATGACGCGCAGGCGCTCCGCTCCTTGCAGCCCTTCGTCCCACTGCGCCGGCGCATTGCCGTACATCTGCGTGAGAAAACCCGCCAGCCCCGGCCCGCGCAGCACGTCCTGCACCTGGGCAGCGCAGCGCATGACGTCCGCCGCGTCCCACTGGGGCAGCACTCCCGCATGGACGGCCAGGAAACGGCCGCCCCCGTGCTCCACGCACCGGGCCAGCGGCTGCATGCGCAGCCAGTGCAGCAGCGCGTCCCGGTCGTCGGCCTGCAGCAGGCCGTCCAGGGTGTCGCGCCGCGAGGGCGCGCGCGCGCCGCTGGCCACGGCCAGCAGGTGCAGGTCGTGGTTGCCCAGCACGGCCAGCATGCTGCCTTCCTGCGCGCGGCAGCGCCGCAATACCGCGCCAGAGCGCGGGCCGCGATTGACCAGGTCGCCCAGCAGGTAAAGCGTGTCGCGGCTGGGTGAATAGCCGATTTCCGCCAGCAGCCGTTCGAAGGCGTCATCGCAGCCCTGGATATCGCCTACGCAATAAGTCGCCATGTGTTTTCCCTGTCAGGTATGTATTCAATGCCTGGGGCAGTATCGCCGGCCCGCAAGGGTGCCGGCGGCGGCGATGGCGGCATGAATGCCCGGGCCGCCGTTGGACAGGGTGCCGGAGTGCGGATGCCCCCGGTTGGGTGCAAGCCGCTTGGTATATTTTTGCAAAATCGATGCGCCAGGGATGGATATGTCCATATAATCGCGCCGTACCCGCATTCCAACCCCATTCGTGAATACTGCCATGAACGAAGAAGCCAGTTACAAAGACCTATTGAAGGAACGCGAAGCGCTTGAGCATCGTATCAAGGATGCACGCCGGCGCGAATTGTCCACCGCAGTCGCCCGCGTGCGCGAACTGGTTGCCGAGTTTGGCCTGCAACCCCAGGACGTATTCCCCACGGGGCGCAGCCCGCGCGCCGCCGCAGAGCCCGGCACCAAGGTGGCCCCCAAGTACCGCAATCCCGCCACCGGCCAGACGTGGACGGGACGCGGCAAGCCGCCGCGCTGGATTCAGAACCAGAGCCGCGAGCAATTCGCCATTTGATTCATCGATTCCCTGGCGGATAGTCCGCCTTGCCCGCCGGGTGGTTCTCTTCCATTACCGGCTGACCATTATGAAAAGCCCGTGCCTGCACGGGCTTTTTGCGTTTGCGCTGGTGTTTCCATTGGCCGGCGCCGCCCCCTGGGACCGGTCTTTCTGCGTGCGGGCTGCGCCATGGGCGCGGGGCCGGCTTGCAGCGGCGGCCTGTGGTTTTTACGTAGGAAGTTTTCCTGTCCTGGGGTCTTGCAGGCTTGTTTTTCAAGATGCGGGACAAACGCGGTTCCGTTTGTTTGGCTTTGTCGTGCAAGGCTGACAGAATGGCTGGGGTCCAACCTGAACCGGAGTCCGCCATGTCATCGACTTTCCCAAACAATGATTCCCCGGCCCTGGCCTCGCACGCCTTCGCTTCCACGATCCAGAGCCTGACCACCGCCAGCGGTGCAAAGGGCCGCTTTTTCTCGCTGCCCGAACTGGCGCGGCAGTTCCCTTCGGTGGCGCGCCTGCCGGTTTCCCTGCGCATCGTGCTGGAGTCGGTATTGCGCAATTGCGACGGGCGCAAGGTCACGGCCGAGCATGTGGCGCAGCTGGCGCAGTGGAGCCCCACCGCGCCGCGCAAGGACGAGATTCCCTTCATCGTCTCGCGCGTGGTGCTGCAGGACTTCACCGGCGTGCCGCTGCTGGTGGACCTGGCCGCGATGCGCAGCGCAGCCCAGCGCCTGGGCCTGGAGCCGCGCAAGATCGAGCCCCTGGTCCCCGTCGACCTGGTGGTGGACCACTCCATCATGGTCGACTACTACGGCACGCCCGACGCGCTCGACCTGAACATGAAGCTGGAGTTCCACCGCAACCGCGAGCGCTATGAGTTCATGAAATGGGGCATGCAGGCGTTCGACACCTTCGGCGTGGTGCCGCCCGGCTTCGGCATCGTCCACCAGGTGAACCTGGAATACCTGGCGCCCGGCGTGTACCAGCGGCCGGACGGCATGTACTACCCCGACACCCTGGTCGGCACCGACAGCCACACCACCATGATCAACGGCATCGGCGTGGTCGGCTGGGGCGTGGGCGGCATCGAGGCCGAGGCGGCGATGCTGGGCCAGCCTGTGTACCTGCTCACGCCCGACGTGGTGGGGTTCGAGTTGTCCGGGCAGCTGCCCGAGGGCGTCACCGCCACCGACCTGGTGCTCACCGTGACGGAAATGCTGCGCCACGCCAAGGTGGTGGGCAAGTTCGTGGAATTCTTCGGCGAGGGCACGCGCTCGCTGTCCGTGCCCGACCGCGCCACCATCGCCAACATGGCCCCCGAGTACGGCGCCACCATGGGCCTCTTCCCGGTCGATGACAAGACGCTGGACTACTTCCGGGGCACGGGCCGCAGCCAGGAAGCCATAGACGCCCTGGAGGCGTACTTCCGCGCGCAGGGCCTGTTCGGCGTGCCCCAGCCGGGCGACATCGAATATTCGCAGGTCATGCGCCTGGACCTGGCCAACGTCACCCCCAGCCTGGCCGGCCCCAAGCGGCCCCAGGACCGCATCGAGCTGGACAACGTCTGCCGCCAGTTCAAGGCGCTGTTCTCGCGCTCCATGGCCGAGGGCGGCTTCAACCAGCCGGCCGAGCTGCTGCACACGCGCCACCATGTGCGCCATGGCGCCGCCGACAGCAAGCCGCTGCGCGAGACGCCGCCGACGCCGCCCGGCGCGCCGCGCTTTGTCGAGGAGATGGACAACAACCGCCCCAACCGCAAGGTGATGCACGACGAGGCGGCCGCGGCCACTGCGCTGCCCGAGGAAGAAGGCGACTTCAGCCTGGGCAACGGCGACGTGCTGATCGCCGCCATCACCAGCTGCACCAACACCTCCAACCCCAGCGTGCTGCTGGCCGCCGGCCTGCTGGCCAAGAAGGCGGTCGAGGCCGGCCTCACGGTGCAGCCGCACATCAAGACCTCGCTGGCGCCCGGCTCGCGCGTGGTGACCGAATACCTCACCAAGGCCGGCCTGCTGCCCTACCTGGCGCAGCTGGGCTTTGCGCTGGCGGGCTACGGCTGCACCACCTGCATCGGCAATGCCGGCGACCTGGCGCCCGAGATCAACGACGTGATCACGCGCAACGACCTGGTCTGCGCAGCCGTGCTCTCGGGCAACCGCAACTTCGAGGCGCGCATCCATCCCAACATCAAGGCCAACTTCCTGGCCAGCCCGCCGCTGGTGGTGGCCTACGCCATCGCCGGCACCATGCTGCGCGACCTGGGCAGCGAGTGCCTGGGCAAGGGCCACGGCGGCCGCGAGGTGTTCCTGCGCGACATCTGGCCCAGCAGCGAGGAAATCCACGCCCTGATGAGCTACGCCATGGACGGCGAGGCCTTCCGCGCGAACTACGCCAAGGTCAAGACCGAGCCGGGGGCGCTGTGGAACTCCATCCATGGCGTCACCGGCGAGGTGTATTCCTGGCCCGCCAGCACCTACATCGCCGAGCCGCCGTACTTTGACGGCTTTGCCATGGACAAGCTGGCTGACAGCCGGTCCCAGGCGCCGGCGGGCGGCGCCAGGGACGCCGTGTCCGTGCGCGGCGCGCACATCATGGCCCTGTTTGGCGACTCGATCACCACCGACCACATCTCGCCGGCCGGCTCCATCAAGCAAAACGGCCCCGCTGGCCGCTGGCTGACCGAGCACGGCGTGGCGCTTCCCGACTTCAACAGCTACGGCTCGCGCCGGGGCCACCACGAGGTCATGATGCGCGGCACCTTTGCCAACGTGCGCATCAAGAACCTGATGATTCCGCCGCTGGACGATGGCTCGCGCGAGGAGGGCGGCCTGACCCTGTACCAGGGTGGCGGCGAGCAGCAGGGCGCGAAGATGTCGATCTTCGACGCCGCCATGCGCTACATCGACGCAGGCCGGCCCACGGTGGTGCTGGCGGGCGAGGAATACGGCACCGGCTCCAGCCGCGACTGGGCGGCCAAGGGCACGCAGCTGCTGGGCATCCAGGCCGTGGTGGCGCGCAGCTTCGAGCGCATCCACCGCTCCAACCTGGTGGGCATGGGCGTGCTGCCGCTGCAGTTCCAGGGCAACGATTCCTGGCAGACGCTGGGGCTCAAGGGCGACGAGCTGATCGACATCGTGCCCGACGCGCAACTGGCGCCGCAAAGCGAGGCGCGCATGTCCATCCGGCGCCCGGATGGCAGCCTGGTGCAGGAGGTGACGCTCACGCTGCGCATCGACACCCCGATCGAGGTGGACTACTACCGCGCTGGCGGCATACTGCCGTACGTGCTGCGCCAGCTGCTGGCCTGACAGGAGCTGCCAGGGCCGCCGCCGCGCCGGCGCTCCCTCCTTCAAGCGGAGACGATATGACCCAGGCCCTGGACGTGCGCATTGCGTGGATAGACGCCGACCTCGCCCATGCGTGGCGGGCGCGGCAGCTGCTCACTCTGGGCGACAACGGCTGGCTCGTCATGGCCGTGCCCAGCCCGCACGCCGGGGCGCCGGCGCTGCGCGGCTGGAGCGCCGTGGTCCTGTGCCTGGGCGAGCACGCAGCCCAGCTGCCCGACTGGGCCGAGCAGGACATGGACTGCCAGCTGCTGCTGTGCATCGCGCCGGGCCAGGAGGCATTGGCGGCGGCCGCCCTGCGCACCTGGGCGCGGGCCGGGCGCGGCGGCGACTACGTGGTGCGCGCGCCCGGCCGCGACCACCTGCCCGAGGTGGTGGAGCGCCTGCAGGTGCTGCTCGGCCGCCAGGCGGCGGCCGGCCTGCAGCTGCACCAGCAGCACGACCAGATCGCGCGCATGCAGACGGCGCTGGGCAGCATGAGCCAGGGCATCTTCCAGACCAGCTCGGACGGCAGGATCAACGTCTACAACCAGCGTGTGCTGCAGATCCTGGACCTGCCGGAAGCCTTCATGACCCGCCAGCCCACGCTGGCCGAGGTGACCCGCGTGCAAAACGAGCGCGGCGACTTTGGCGCCGAGTGCGTGCTGGTGGACGCGCGCGGGCGCGACTACGTGCACGCCGGGGCGCTGCACATGCCGCCCGAGCTGTACTGGCGCCGCACCCGCGACGGGCGCACCCTGGAGGTGCGCACGCGCACCCTGCCCGACGGCGGCCTGGTGCGCACCTTCACCGACGTGAGCGACCATGTGCGCGTGCAGACCGACCTGCAGCGCAGCGAAGCGCGCTTTCGCAGCCTGTGCGAGCTGTCCTCGGACTGGTACTGGGAGCAGGACGAGCACTTTCGCTTCCGGGACATCACCGGCGTCGCCGTGCGCCAGGACGCGCGCCTGCAGGCGCTGCTCGGGCGCGCGCTGTGGGAGGTGAAGGTGGACAACATGGACGAGGCCGGCTGGGCCCGGCACCGCCAGCAGCTGGCGGCGCGCCAGCCGTTCCGCGCCCTGGAGCTCAAGCGCGTGGCGCGCAACGGCAGCGTCATGTGGATTTCCCTGAGCGGCGAGCCCATCGTGGACGAAGCCGGCGCGCTGCGCGGCTACCGGGGCGTGGGCAGCAACATCACCGAGCGCAAGCGCGTGGAGGGCGAGATCGAACGCCTGGCCTTCTACGACGCGCTCACCGGCCTGCCCAACCGCCGCCTGCTGATGGACCGGCTGCAGCGCAGCTGCGCCGGGCTGGAGCGCAGCAAGCGCCATGCGGCGCTGCTGTTCATCGACCTGGACAACTTCAAGGACCTGAACGACACGCGCGGCCACGACCTGGGCGACCAGCTGCTGGCGCAGGTGGCGCAGCGCCTGAGCCACTGCGTGCGCGCCAGCGACACCGTGGCGCGCTTTGGCGGCGACGAGTTCGTGGTGCTGGCCGATACCCTGTCCTTCTCCGCCCCGCAGGCGCGCCTGGACTCGCAGCGCCTGGCGCTCAAGGTGGCCGACGCGCTGTGCCAGCCCTACACGCTGGGCGACGGCCTGGACTGCCACAGCTCGCCCAGCATCGGCGTGACCCTGTTCGCCCACCCGGCGCTGGCGCCGGAGGAGCTGCTGCGCCAGGCCGACTTCGCCATGTACCAGGCCAAGGCCGCCGGGCGCAACGTGGTGCGCTTCTTCGACCCCGGCCTGCTGGCGCAGATGCGCGCCCGCGCCGAGCTGGAATCCGAATTGCGCCAGGGCCTGGCGCGCGGCGAGCTGGTGCTGCACTACCAGCCGGTGGTCGATGCGGAAGGCACCATCATCGCCGCCGAGGCGCTGGTGCGCTGGCAGCACCCGGCGCGCGGGCTGGTGGCGCCGGGCGAGTTCATTGCCATGGCCGAGCAAAGCGGGCTGATCCTGCCGCTGGGCAGCTGGGTGCTGCACACCGCCTGCCGGCAGCTGGTGCAATGGGCATCGCGCCCGGGGCTGCAGGACATCGTGCTGTCGGTGAACGTGAGCGCGCGCCAGTTCCGCCAGAGCGAATTCGCCGAGCAGGTGATGGATGCGCTGCGCACCAGCGGCGCCCACCCCGGGCGCCTGCGGCTGGAGCTGACGGAGAGCCTGCTGCTCACCGACACCGAGGAAGTCGTCGCCAAGATGGACTACCTGCGCGCGCAGGGCGTGCGCTTTTCGCTGGACGACTTCGGCACCGGCTACTCGTCGCTGGCCTACCTCAAGCGCCTGCCGCTGGACCAGCTCAAGATCGACCGCACCTTCGTGCGCGACCTGCTGACCGACCCCAACGACGCGGCCATCGTGCGCACCATCCTGGCGCTGGCCGACAGCCTGGACCTGCGCGTCGTGGCCGAGGGGGTGGAAACCGCCGGGCAGCTCGAATTCCTGCGCCAGCACGGCTGCCGGGCCTTCCAGGGCTACCTGTTCGGCCGGCCCGCGCCGGTGGCCCACATCGAGCAGGCGCTGGCGCCCGTGGTTTGACGGCGCACCCGCCCGGGCGGCGGACAATCGGGCCCATGCACAAGCAAATATTGATCGCCGGCGGCGGCATCGGGGGCCTGGCCGCGGCGCTGGCCGCCAGCCGCGCGGGCTGGCAGGTGGGGCTGTACGAGCGCGCCGGGCAATTCACCGAAGTCGGCGCCGGCGTGCAGCTGGGGCCCAACGTGGTGCGCCGCCTGCAGGCCTTCGGGCTGCTGGAGGCGCTGCACGCCGTTGCCGCCTTCCCCGAACGCCTGGTGGTGCGCAGCGCCCGCCACGGCGGCCAGTTGGCCGGGCTGCGCCTGGGCGCGGACATCGCCGCGCGCTACGGCGCCGCCTACGCCACCGTGCACCGCGCCGACCTGCAGGCCCTGCTGCTGGCGGCCGTGCAGGGCCGCCCGGGCGTGCAGCTGCACCTGGGCCATACCGCCACCGGGCTTGCCCAGCAGGGCGGCGGCGTGCAGCTGCAGCTGCTGGCCGAGGGCGCGGCCCAGCCCGCCAGCGCCGAGGGCGAGGCCCTGATCGGCGCCGACGGCCTGCGCAGCGCCGTGCGCGGCGCCCTGCTGGGCGAGACGCCGGCGCGCGCCAGCGGCCACCTGGCCTACCGCGCCGTGGTGCGCCAGGACGCGCTGCCGGCGGCGCTGCGCTCGCAGCTGGTCACGGCCTGGCTGGGGCCGCAATTGCACGTGGTGCATTACCCGGTGCGCCGGGGCGAGCTGCTCAACGTCATCGCCATCCACCACGGGCAGGCGCCTGCCGACCTGCACGGCTGGGACCACGGCGCCAACGCCGCCCAGCTGGAGGCCGTGCTGGCGCAGACCTGCGCGCCGCTGCAGGACCTGGTGCGCGCCGTGCCGCACGCCGGCACCGGCTGGCGCCTGTGGCCGCTGGCCGACCGCCCGCCCGTGGCGGGGCCGCACCAGATGGCGCAGGGCCGGGTGGCGCTGCTGGGCGACGCCGCCCACCCCATGCGCCCCTACCTGGCGCAGGGCGCCGGCATGGCCATCGAGGACGCCGCCGCGCTGCAGCAGGCCCTGGCGCTGCAGGAGCTGCCGGTGCCGCTGCGCCTGCAGCACTACGCCCTGAACCGCTGGCAGCGCAACGCCCGCGTGCAGGCGCGGGCCCAGCGCAATGGCGCCATCTTCCATGCCCGGGGGCCGCTGCGCTGGGGGCGCGATGCGGCCATGCGGCTGCTGGGCGAGCGGCTGCTGGACATGCCCTGGCTGTACCAGGACGCCTGACCCGATTCCCTATCGCTATTTTTTTGATAGCTACATATCGCCGGAAGACGCCGGCTGGAAGGCGATTCGGCCTAAAAAGTCACTTTTGCGGCGGTTTTGGCAGCCAGGCGAAGCCCGCCGCAGCCAGTGCCAGCAGCGCGGCGATGGCGGCCATCACCGGCCGGTAGGGGTCGCCCGCGCCGCTGCCCGCCGCCAGCGATGCCACCAGCCCGGTGAACCACTGCATGGCGGCCACGCCCAGGAACATGGCCATGGTGAACACCGCCATGGCGCGCCCGGTCAGGTCGGCCGGATAGGCGGCGCGCACGTCGGCGTACTGCAGCACGATGAAGCCGGACAGCAGGCCCACGGCCATCATCAGCGCCACGTCCAGCCACGCCGGCCCGCCGGCCGCCAGCGCGGCAAACAGCGCCGCCATGGCCAGCGTGCAGGCCAGCAGCCAGGCCCGGCGCGTGGCCGGGCCGGGGTCGATGCGGCCAAACAGCAGCGGCCCGGCCAGCGCCACCAGCGACAGCGCCAGCGCCACGTTGCCGCTGGCCAGCAGCGTCCAGCCGTGGCGCCCCACCAGCATCGGTCCCAGCCACAGCCCGCGCAGCGAAATCAGCGCCGCGTAGGTCACCGCGCCCAGCGCCACGATGCCCCAGGTGTGCGGAAGCGCCAGCAGCGCGGCAAAGCGGCCCACGGCCTGGCGCACCGTCTCGCGCGCCGCCGGCGCGCCCGGCTGCGCCGCCGGCTCGTGCACGGCATGCCACATCCACAGCCAGGCCGCCAGCGCCAGGACGGTGAGCACGGCAAAGCCGCCGCGCCAGGACCACTGCTGCACCAGCCAGGCCAGCGGCGTGCCGGTGAACAGCATGCCCAGCGTGCCCAGGGCCATGGCCGCGCCCGACATGGCCGCGAACTGCTGCGGCGCGAAGTGGCGGGCGATGAACACGGTGCACACCAGGAAGGCCGGCGCGCAGCCCACCCCGATCAGCACCTGCGCCGCCAGCAGCCAGCCAAAGCCCGGCGCCAGCGTGGACAACAGCGCGCCGGCGATGGCCAGCGGAAACGCGCTGAGGATGGTGCGCCGCACGCCGTACAGGTCTATGCCTATGCCCATGAAGACCTGCATGGCGCCGAAGGCGAAATGGAATGCCCCGGCGAAGACGCCCAGGTCCTGGGGCGACAGGCCGTACTGCGCCTGCAGCGGCGTGGCCATGATGGCGGCGACGGTGCGAAACGCATTGCTCAGCCCGAAGCCCGAGGTCAGCGCGACCAGCATCAGCAGGGCGGCCCGGGACCCGGGGGAGGACGGCTGCGCTGCAGGGCGGGGGCGGGGGGCGGGGTGCTGGTCGGGGCTGGGGCTGGGCATGGCCGCACCCTACAGGGCTTCGCGCCGGCGCGCACGCACCCAGGCGACTGCCCGCCGCCGGGGGCGCAGCCCGGCGGGCCGGCCCTGGCGCTGGGCACGCCGGGCCTGCATGGGGATAATGGCCGCGCCGCACGCAGCAGGCCCCCAGCATCCCGGGGTGCCGACGCCGCCGGCGGCGCCCGGGCAACCGTCGCCTGCCACACCGAGTCCCATGAAGATCCATTCCTTTTTCGCCAACAGCGTGCGCTACAGCACGCTTGCCCTGTGTTTCGCGGCTGCGCTGGCCTGCGCGGCGTGGCTGGCGGCCTTCGGCTTTGGCTGGACGCCGCTGGCGCTGCTGGTCGCTACCGGCCTGCTCACGCTGGTGGGCCTGCGCGATTTGCGCCAGACGCGCCACGCCATCCTGCGCAACTATCCGATCCTGGGGCACCTGCGCTTTTGGCTGGAGTTCATCCGCCCCGAGATCCGCCAGTACTTCATCGAGGGCGACGTGGATGCGGGCGAGCCCTTCACGCGCGCGCAGCGCTCGGTGGTGTACCAGCGCTCCAAGGGCGAGCCGGACGTGCGGCCGTTCGGCACCAAGCTGGACGTGGGCGCCAAGGGCTACCAGTGGATCAACCACTCCATGCAGACCACCAGGATCGACTCGCACGACTTCCGCATCTGGATCGGCGGGCGGCCCGGCGAGCCCCTGGAGGGCGTCGAGCCCTGTACCCAGCCCTACAACGCCAGCGTGTTCAACATCTCGGCCATGAGCTTCGGCGCGCTGTCGGCCAACGCCATCCTGGCGCTGAACCGGGGCGCCAAGATGGACGGCTTCGCGCACGACACGGGCGAGGGCGGCATCAGCCGCTACCACCGCGAGCACGGCGGCGACCTGATCTGGGAGATCGGCTCGGGCTACTTTGGCTGCCGCAACGACGACGGCAGCTTCAACGCCGAGCGCTTCGCGGCCCAGGCGCGCGAGCCGCAGGTCCGGATGATCGAGATCAAGATCAGCCAGGGCGCCAAGCCGGGCCACGGCGGCATGCTGCCCGGCGCCAAGGTCACGGGCGAGATCGCCGCCGCGCGCGGCATCCCCATCGGGGTGGACTGCGTCTCGCCGTCGGCGCACAGCGCGTTCTCCACGCCGGTGGAGCTGATGCACTTCATCGCGCAGCTGCGCCGGCTCTCGGGCGGCAAGCCGGTGGGCTTCAAGCTGTGCATCGGCCACATCTGGGAATGGTTCGCCATCGTCAAGGCGATGCTGGAGACCGACATCACGCCCGACTACATCGTGGTGGACGGCGCGGAAGGCGGCACGGGCGCGGCGCCCATCGAGTTCGCCGACCACATGGGCGCGCCGGTGCAGGAGGGCCTGCACCTGGTCAACAACACGCTGATCGGCGTGAACCTGCGCCACCGCATCAAGATCGGCGCGGCCGGCAAGGTCATCAACTCGTTCGACCTGGCGCGCATGTTTGCCCTGGGGGCCGACTGGTGCAACAGCGGGCGCGGCTTCATGATGGCGCTGGGCTGCATCCAGGCCCAGGTCTGCCATACCGGCCGCTGCCCCACCGGCATCACCACCCAGGACGCGCTGCGCGAGCGCGCGCTGGACGTGCCCGACAAGGCCACGCGCGTGGCCCAGTACCACGCCAACACGCTGCATGCGCTCAAGGAGCTGCTGCAGGCCGCCGGCCTGATGCACCCCGACCAGCTGACCCCGCACCACATCGTGCGGCGCATCGACAGCTCGCGCATCCGGCTGCTGTCGGCCATCATGCCCACCATCCACTTCGGCGCGCTCCTGGATGACCTGGAGGGCCAGCACAGCGTGTACAAGCTGTACTGGCCGCTGGCGGACGCGCACAGCTTCTCGCCGCGCGCGCCCAGCGCCGAGGAGCTGCAGGCCAGCCCCGGCATCCGCCCGACGATCGCCGGGCGGCCGGCCTCGGCGGTGCAGATCGCCGCAGAGCTGAACCGCAACCGCTCGCCGCACCCTGCGCCCGTCAGCGCGCTGGTGCCCGACCAGGCCCGGCGCTTCAACCCCGCCACCACGCAGCCGTCGCAGGTGCCGCCGCACTGGACCGGCTCGGGCGCCGACCAGCGCCCGCCGGGCGACCCGCTGGCGGCGGCCGAGGCCGGCGCGGCCGACACGCACCCGCCCGGGCGGCGGTGATGCGCCGCGCGCCCCCTACATCGGCTTGAACAGCGCGGCGTGCAGCCGGCTGACCGGCAGGCGCTCCGGCCGGCCGTGCAGCTGCAGGTGCACGCGCCCGGCCTCGTCGCGCTCGGCGGCGGCGATGCGGCTGGCGCGCACCAGTGCGCCGCGGTGCACCTGCCAGAACTCCTGCGGGTCGAGCCGCGCGGCCAGCTCCTTGAGCGGCGTGCGGATCAGGTATTCGCGGCCCGGCGTCAGCACGCGCACGTATTTGTCCGCCGCCTCGAAATACACCACCTCGGCCACCGGCACCAGCTCGACGCGGCTGCCGCTGCCGGCCTGCAGCACGGTGAGCGGCGGCAGGCCGGCGCCCGGGGCGGCACCGGCGCCCAGGGCCGGGGCGGCCAGCAGCGCGCGCAGCTGGGCCATGGTGGCCTGCAGGTCGGGCGGCGCGGCGGCGCGCTGCGCCAGCGCCTGCTGGAGCTTGTGCACGGTCCTCAGGAGCCTGCCGGGCTGCACCGGCTTGAGCAGGTAGTCCACGGCCTGCGCCTCGAACGCCTGCAGCGCGTACTGGTCGTAGGCGGTAACGAAGACCAGCAGCGGGAAGGGGGCGCCGTCCGGCCAGTCCTCGGCCAGCGCGCAGGCGGCGTCCAGGCCGCTTTGGCCCGGCATGCGGATGTCGAAGAACAGCACGTCGGGCGCCAGCGCCAGCGCCGCGCGCGCGGCGCCCAGGCCATCGCCCACCACGCCTGCCACCTGCAGCTGCGGCCAGGCGCGCGCCAGCTCGGCCTGCAGTGCAGCGGCCAGCAGGGGTTCGTCCTCGGCAATCAGGGCGCGGGGCGGGGTGTTCATGGTGTTTTCAAGGGAAAAGTGACGGTTGCCCGCGTCCCGCCTTGTGGTGTAGCTATCAATTCGAGAGTGCCTGCGGCGCCGTAGAGCGTTGCCAGCCGCTCGCGCACCTGCGCCAGGCCGAAGTGCGTGCCGCCCGCGCGCGCGCTGCCAGGGGCGGGCAGGCCGGCGCCGTCGTCGCACACCGTCAGCTGCAGCAGCGCAGGCCCGGCGCCGGGCGGCAGCCGCCGCGCTGCGATGCGCACCTCGCCGCCCCCGACCTGCGGTTCAAGTCCGTGGCGGATGGCGTTCTCCACCAGCGGCTGCAGCACCAGCGCCGGCACCGGCAGCGGGTCCAGCTCGGCGGGCAGCTCCAGCGTGTGGCGCAGGCGCGGGCCCATGCGCACGGCGATCAGCGCCAGGTAGTCCTGCACGCGCGCGAACTCGTCGGCCAGCGGGTGCAGCGTGCTGCGCGAGGCGCCCAGCGTGGCGCGCAGCCAGGCGATCAGGTGGTCCAGCATGGCCTGGGCGCGCGCCGGGTCGCTGGCCACCAGCACGCGCAGGTTGGCCAGGGTGTTGAACAGCATGTGCGGCTCCAGCTGCGCCTGCAGCAGCGCCAGGCGCGCCTGGGCGGCGTCCCGCTGCGCCTGGGCGGCCTGCAGCTCCAGCCGCTGCACCCGCGCGCGGCTGTGGAAGAAGAACGTGATGGCCGCCGTCGCCAGCGCCGTGATGGCGAGCGTGGACGCCAGCCAGGGGCTGCGCCACAGCGGCTGCGGCTGGCCGCTGTAGGCATCGCCCGCCAGCGAGCCCAGCACCAGCCCGCAGCTGCTGCCCAGCGCCACCACCAGCACCCCGCGCCAGCCGCGCGGCCAGCTGCCGTCCCGGCCGAGTAGCAGCCGCCCCAGCTCGATGAACAGCCAGGCGGTCAGGCCGATGGCCAGCGAATACACCAGCTGCACGTCCCACGCGCCGTGGCCGGCCAGCGTCAGCGCCAGCGCGATGACGCAGCAAAAGACGCTGGTGATCAGGCCATCCTGCAGCAGATGCGCCAGCAGGGCGCGCGGGTGGGGCATGGCGGTCGGCGGGAGGCAGCGGGGAGGCAGCTGAGGAGAAGCGGGCATTGTGCGCGCGGCCGGGCGGCGCCGGTCAGGGCAGGTGCCGCTCGCGCAGCGCCGCGCGCTCGCGCGCCAGCAGCTGGGCGTACAGCGCGCCGCCGGGCGCCGCCAGCCAGACGGCCGCGCCGTGGATCATCAGCCCCAGGCCCCAGCCGAGCGCGGGGAAGATGGCCCAGGGGCGCGCGCTGTGCGCCGACAGGAAGGCCAGCAGCAGGTTCACCAGCACGTAGATGGCGGCGTGCCCGTACCAGCCGAGCTTGGCGCGGGCGCGCCTTTGCGCCAGGCGCTCCAGTTCGCTGTCCAGCGGGGTGGAAGAGGGGTGTTCGGTGGTCATGGTCATGCCCGTGGTGGGGTGAGGGAGGGTGCGCGCCGCATCAGGCGGCCGCTGCAAGGCCGTGGCCGGCGGTGCGCGCCAGGCGCCACAGCCGCGCCGCGCGGGCCAGGAACACGCCGTTCAGCGCGCCATACAGCGCCGCCACCTGCAGCGCCAGCGCGCTGTCGTGCGCCAGCGCGGGCTGCAGCGCCAGCTCCACGCCGACGATGTACTTGACGAGGAAGATGGCCAGGATGAGCGCCAGCGGCGCCAGGCTGCCGGGCAGCGCGAAGCGCTGCGCCTGCGCGTCGTAGCGCACCCCGGCGGGGGCCGCGCGCCGCAGCGCCAGGCTGGCGGCGGCGGCCGCTGCGGTCACCAGCAGCCAGGTGCCCAGCGCGGCGGCGGCCGGCTGGCCCGCAAACGCCGAGCCCAGGCCCCAGGCGGAAAAGCCCGCCAGCGCCAGCGGCGCCAGCAGCGCGCGGCGCAGGCCCACCTGGCGCGGCAGCGCCTGCGACAGGCCCAGGCCCAGCAAGGCGGCCAGCAGCCCCCAGACCCAGTGGGGCGTGCCCTGGACGATGGCAAGCAGCATCTGCGGCTGGTGGGTGGCGATCTGGATCAGCATGGCGGGCTCCGGTGTGTGGTTGAAACGGGTAGGCAACGCACTGTGCCGGCGTCCCCCGGCGGCTGCCAGCACCGTGCGACGGATGGCCGGCTGGCGGCGCCAACGGCGCCTGGACGGGCGCCAGCGGGCGGCGCCGCGGCGCGGCCGGCGGCGCGCCGTGGGCGGATAATCCGCGCTTTTTGCGCCGGCAGGGCTGGCGCAGGCCCCGGGGAAAAGGACGCGCGTGGATACCGTACTGCTGCTGAAGGCCGCCATCATGGGCGTGGTGGAGGGACTGACCGAGTTCCTGCCGATTTCATCCACCGGCCACCTGATACTGGCCGGCTCGCTGCTGGGCTTCGACGACGCCAAGGCCAAGGTGTTCGACATCGCCATCCAGACTGGCGCCATCTTCGCCGTCATCCTGGTCTATTGGCAGCGCATCCGCGAGACGCTGATCGCCCTGCCCAGCCAGCGCCAGGCGCAGCGCTTCGCGCTCAACGTGCTGATCGGCTTCCTGCCGGCGGTGGTGCTGGGGCTGCTGTTCGGCCGCGCCATCAAGGAGCACCTGTTCACCCCGGTGGTGGTGGCCAGCACCTTCATCCTGGGCGGCTTCATCATCCTGTGGGCCGAGCGGCGCCAGCAGGCGGCGGTGCGCATCCACAGCGTGGACGACATGGGGCCGCTGGACGCGCTCAAGGTCGGGCTGGTGCAATGCCTGGCCATGGTGCCCGGCACCAGCAGGAGCGGCGCCACCATCATCGGCGGCATGCTGCTGGGCCTGTCGCGCAAGGCGGCGACCGATTACTCCTTTTTCCTGGCGATTCCCACGCTGATCGGCGCGGGCGTGTACAGCCTGTACAAGGAGCGCGCGCTGCTGTCGGCCGCCGACATCCCGCTGTTCGCCGTGGGCCTGGTGTTCTCGTTCGTGAGCGCCTGGGTGTGCGTGCGCTGGCTGCTGCGCTACATCAGCAGCCACAGTTTCGTGCCGTTCGCGTACTACCGCATCGCCTTCGGGTTGGTGGTGCTGGCGACCGCCTGGTCGGGCCTGGTGGTCTGGGCCGACTGAAGGCGGCGCCCGCCCGGGCCCGTCAAAGGCCCAGCGCCAGCTGCGCCTCCTCGGACATGCGCGAGCGGTCCCAGGGCGGGTCGAACACCAGGTTGACGGTGATCTCGCCCACGCGCGGCAGGGCCAGCACCTTGTCGCAGACTTCGTCGGCAATCGCCTCGCCCATGCCGCAGCCGGGCGCGGTGAGGGTCATATCTATGACCACGCGCACCTTGCCCTCCTCCTGCAGCGGCTCGAAGGCCAGCGCATAGACCAATCCCAGGTCGACGATGTTGACCGGGATCTCGGGGTCGTAGCAGGTGCGCAGCGTCTGCCAGATCAGCGGCTCCAGGTCGTCGATGTGCAGGTCCTGCGGGGCGGCGATGGCCTGCGGGGGCTGCTTGCCGATGGCGTCGGCGTCCTGGCCTTTGAGGCGCATCAGCTGGCCCTCGACCAGCAGCGTGAACGAGCCGCCCAGCGCCTGGGTGATCTGCGCCAGCTGCCCGGCTTCGAGCTCGACCGGCTGGCCGCTGGGGATGGTCTCCACGCCCACGGTGCGGCGCACCAGCACGTCTTCGCGGTGGCGGCGGTAGGTCATGGCGCCTCCATGGGGCTGGCTTGCAGCGTCGCGCCGTCGCCCTGCGCCGCCTGCACGGCGGCGGTGTCGGCGCCCCCGGCCTGCTGGGCGATGGCATGCATCAGCGCATGCCAGCCCAGCAGGGCGCACTTGATGCGGCTGGGGTACTGGCGCACGCCGGCCAGGCTGACCAGCTTGCCCAGGGGCGCTTCCTCCGGCTCCTGCTCGCCCGTCAGCACGGCGCGAAAGCGCTGCTGCAGCGCCTGCGCGGCCTGCAGCTCGCGGCCCTTGACGGCCTCCGTCATCATCGAGGTCGAGGCCATGCAGATGGCGCAGCCCTGGCCGGAAAAGCGGATGTCCTGCACCCGCCCGTCCTGCAGCTGCAGCTCGACGGCGATGCGGTCGCCGCACGACGGGTTGGTGCCCTGCGCCTGGTGCGTGGGCGCGGGCAGGTGGCCGAAGTTGCGCGGCGCGCGCTTGTGCTCCAGCACCACCTCCTGGTACAGGTCGTTCATGGCATCGTTCATCGCAGCAGCTCCAGTGCGCGGGCGACGGCGGCGAGCAGCCGCTCGACCTCTTGCGCGGTGTTGTACAGGGCAAAGGACGCGCGCGTGGTCGGCCCCGTGCCCAGGTGGTCCAGCAGCGGCTGCGCGCAGTGGTGGCCGGTGCGCACTGCTATGCCGGCCTGGTCCAGCAGCGTGCCGATGTCGTGCGGGTGCACGCCCTCGCAGGTGAAGGACACCAGCGCCGAGGCGCTGCTGGCCCGGCTGAGCACGCGCACGCCGGGCAGGGCGGCCAGGCCCGCCGCCGCCTGCTCGCGCAAGGCGTGCACGTGGGCGTCGATGGCGGCGCGGCCCGCCTCATCGATGAAGCGCGCCGCCGCCGCCAGGCCCACGGCACCGGCGACGTTGGGCGTGCCGCCCTCCAGGCGCATGGGCAGGGCGGCGTAGAGGGCGCGTTCGTAGCTCACGTCCTCGACCATGTCGCCGCCCAGGCGCAGCGGGTACAGCTGCTCCAGCGCCGCGCGCCGGCCCACCAGCGCGCCCGTGCCCATGGGGCCGTGCATCTTGTGGCCGGACAGGGCCAGGAAGTCGCAGTCCAGCCGCGCCAGGTCGGGCACCGCGTGCGCTGCGACCTGCGCGGCGTCCAGCACGGTGAGGGCGCCGGCAGCCTTGGCCAGGGCCAGCAGCGCCTCGTAGGGCGGGCGCTCGCCGGTGGCGTTGGCGCAGGCGGTGACGGCGAAGACGCGCGCGCCGCCGCGCGCCAGCAGCGCGGCCAGGCCGGCCTCGTGCAGCCGGCCTTCGGCGTCGGGCAGCAGGATCTCCAGCTGCGCGCCGCTCATGCGCGCGGCGTGCTGCCAGGGCACCAGGTTGGCGTGGTGCTCCAGGCCGCTCACGATGATGCGGTCGCCCGGGCGCAGCCAGGCTCTCGCCGGCCCGGCGCCCCACAGGCCCTGGGCGACGGTGTTCAGCGCCTCGGTGGTGCCGCTGGTGAAGACCAGCTCGTGCGCGTCGCCGGCGCCGACGAAGGCCTTGAGCGTGGCGCGCGCGGCCTCGAAGGCGTCGGTGGCGCGCTGGCTCAGGGTGTGGACGGCGCGGTGGATGTTGGCGCGCTGGTGAAGCTCGAAGTCCTGCATGGCGGCCAGCACCGCGCGCGGCATGTGCGTGGTCGCGGCGTTGTCCAGGTAGGCCAGCGGCTGGCCGTGGATGGGCTCGCCCAGGATGGGGAATTCGGCGCGCAGCGCCTGCACGGGCAGGGGGGGGTGCAGCAGGGGATGGGGCTTACCCATGGCGCGTCCTCCGCTGTATCGGCGACCGAGCTCCCTCTCCCCCTTGGTGGGAGAGGGTGGGGTGGGGGGGTGATGCAGGCGCAGCGCAGGCTTTTCTGCAGCCGCCCTCACCCCAGCCCGCTCCCGCAGGCGGGAGAGGGAGCAAGAGGGTGCGCGCCCGTTTGGAAGCGGAAAGCACCGCCGGCCCGCGTCCTGCAATCGCCTTGTGCTATCAATTTTTTGGCCCTCATGGCGCATCTCCCTGCGCCGGCTCCTGCAGGCGCCGCATGGCTGCCGCCAGCGCGCCGCTGTCCAGCCACTGCGCCAGCAGCGGCGAGCCCGGCAGGCCGCGCTCCAGCAGTGCGCGCGTCATGCCCTCGATGACCAGGGCGCGGGCGTGCGCCTCGCTCAGCCCGCGCTGGCTGGCGTAGAACAGCGCGTCCTGGGGCAGCGCGCCCCAGGTGGCGCCGTGCGCGGCCTGCACGTTGTCGTGCAGGATTTCCAGGTGCGGGCGCAGGATCAGGCGTGGCTGGCCCCCCCAAAGGCACGCCCGACAGGCGCTGGCGCACGCTGGCCTCGTCGGCCCCGGGGGCGATGCGCGTGTGCGCGTTGCTGACCACGCGGGCAGCGCCCTGCGCCAGCGCCAGCGACTCGACCTGGCTGCGCGTGTGGCGCGCCTGCAGGCGGCTCGCGACCTGGTGGTCGAGCTGCGCGCCATCCGCCGCCAGCAGCAGCGCCGCGTTGTGCGCGCTGGCGCCCGCGCCCTCCAGCTCCACGGTGCTGCGCTGCAGGTGGTAGGCCGCGGCGCCGGCCACCAGCGCCTGCGCGTAGTGCGCGCCGCCGGCCAGCCGGGCGTGTACGTGGTGCGCCACCTGGTCGGCCGCGCCGGGCAGGGCGATGCGCAGGTGCTCTAGCCGCGCGCCGCTGCCCAGGTGGACGTGGGCGTGCAGGTTCTGCGTGATGGCGTGCCGGCAGCCGTCCGCCGCGCGCTCGTGCGTCTCCAGCAGCAGCACGCGCACGCCGGGGTCGAGCTCCAGCACCAGCAGGGGCGCCTCCACGGGCGCATGCGGCTGGTGGCGCAGAGCCAGGCAGACCACGTCGTCCGTGTGCCCGGGCCGCGCCGCCACGCGCACGCGCAGGCCGCGCCGGCACAGCGCGCGGTGCGCCCAGGCGAAGGACGCGGCCTCGCCCGCGCCGGGCCCAGGCAGTCCGGCAAGGAGCTGCGCGCGCTGGTGCGCGTCCTGCGCATCCAGCCAGCGGGCATCGACGCCGCCGGCGCTCATGCCGTCCAGCGGCAGCAGCGTCCAGCCGGCGCCGGCCAGGGGCGGGGCGGCGCAGCCCGCGCCGCTGTCCGGGCCCAGCCACTGCGCCGCGGGCGGCGGGGGCAGGTGGTGGAAGGCTTCGCTGCGCCGGGCGATCCAGCCGTGCTGGCGCAGGTGCTCGCGCGCGGCGAGCATGTCGGCCTGGGCGTTGTCCATGGCGTCAGGCCTCCACGGCGTGCGCGGGCTTGGCAAAGCCGGTGCGGGCGATGCCGCGCGCCAGCTCCAGGCCGCCGGTCTCGGCGATGCAGCCCTGGTCCAGGCGCAGCACGGCGTCGGGCTCCAGCTGCTCGATCAGGTGCAGGTAGTGCGAGACGACGACGAAGGCCGTGCCCTGGGCGCGCAGGCGCGCCACCAGCGCCACCACGGCGCGCACGCCGTCCACGTCCATGCCGGAATCGATCTCGTCGAGCAGCGCCACGCGCGGCTGCAAAAGCGCCAGCTGCAGCAGCTCGTTGCGCTTGCGCTCGCCGCCGGAGAAGCCCTCGTTCACCGGCCGCGCCAGCATGGCCTCGGGCAGGCCCAGCTCGCGCGCCGCCTGCTTGGCGCGGCCGAGGAAGTCAAACGCATCCAGCGGCTCCTGGCCGCGCGCCTCGTGCTGGGCGTTGAGCGCGGTGCGGATGAACAGGTTGTTCTTCACGCCCGGGATGTCGGGCGGCGACTGGAAGGACACGAACAGCCCGGCGCGCGCGCGCTCGTGCGCCGGCATGGCCAGCAGGTCCTGCCCGGCCAGCAGCGCCTGGCCGCCCAGCACGCGGTAGTGCGGATGGCCGGCCAGCGCCATGCCCAGCGTGCTCTTGCCGCTGCCGTTGGCGCCCATCAGCACCGACAGCGAGCCCGGCGCCGCCGTGAGCGAGGCGGAGTGCAGCACGGTGCGCTCGCCCACCTGCACGCGCAGGCCCTGCACGTCAAGCAGCGGATCGGAGGTCTGGGTCATGGTCGTTCCTGTTTAAAATTGATAGCTAAAAGCCGTTGATTGGCGCCGGCAAGTGCGGGTTTTGGCTTGAAATCGCTCATCCGACGGCGCCTTCCAGCGAAACCGCCAGCAGCGCCTTGGCCTCGAGCGCGAACTCCATCGGCAACTCCTCCAGCACCGCCTGGCAGAAGCCCCCGACGATCAGCGCCGTGGCCTCCTGGGCGTCGATGCCGCGCTGCTCGCAATAGAACAGCCGCTCCTCGGAGATGCGCGTGGTCGTCGCCTCGTGCTCTACCACGGCGTCGGCGCGCGCGGCATCGACGTAGGGGAAGGTGTGGGCGCCGCAGTCCGGCCCGATCAACAGCGAGTCGCACTGCGTGTGGTTGCGCGCGCCGGCGGCGCCCGGGTTCACGCGCACCAGGCCGCGATAGCTGTTGTGCGCATGGCCGGCGCTGATGCCCTTGCTGACGATGCGGCTGGTCGTGTTCTTGCCCAGGTGGATCATCTTGGTGCCGGTGTCCGCCTGCTGGAAGTGGTTGGACACGGCGATCGAGTGGAACTCGCCATTCGATTCATCGCCGCGCAGCACCACGCTGGGGTACTTCCAGGTGATGGCCGAGCCGGTCTCGATCTGCGTCCAGGCGATGCGCGAGCGCCGGCCTGCCGCAAGGCCGCGCTTGGTCACGAAGTTGTAGATGCCGCCCACGCCGCGCTCGTCGCCCGGGTACCAGTTCTGCACCGTCGAATACTTGATGAAGGCGTCGTCGTGCGCGATGAGCTCGACCACGGCCGCGTGCAGCTGGTTTTCGTCGCGCTGCGGCGCGGTGCAGCCCTCCAGGTAGCTGACTGAAGCGCCCTCCTCGGCAATGATGAGCGTGCGCTCGAACTGGCCCGTGCCCTTGGCGTTGATGCGGAAGTACGACGACAGCTCCATGGGGCACTTCACGCCCTTGGGGATGTGGACGAAGGAGCCGTCGGAGAACACGGCCGAGTTCAGCGCGGCGTAGAAGTTGTCGCCCTGCGGCACCACGCTGCCCAGGTATTGCTCGATCAGCTCGGGGTGGCTTTGCACCGCGTGCGAGAACGAGCAGAACGTCACGCCGGCGCGGGCCAGCTGCTCGCGGAAGGTGGTGCCGACCGAGACCGAATCGAACACCGCATCCACCGCCACGCCCGCCAGCCGGGCGCGCTCGTGCAGCGGCACGCCCAGCTTCTCGTAGGTCTCCAAAAGCTTCGGGTCGACCTCGTCCAGGCTCTTGGGCGCGTTCTTCATCGACTTGGGTGCCGAGTAGTACGAGATCGCCTGGAAGTCGATGGGCGCGATCTTCAGGCGCGCCCAGTCGGGCAGCTCCATGGCGCGCCAGCGCGCAAACGCCGCCAGGCGCCAGTCCAGCAGGAACTGCGGCTCGCGCTTCTTGCGCGAAATCGCCCGGATCACGTCCTCGTCCAGGCCCGGCGGCAGCGCGTCGGACTCGATGTCGGTCACGAAGCCGTGCTGGTAGGGCTGGGCAAGTGCCTGCGCCAGCGGCTCGGCGACGGCAAAGGGGGCGGTGTCTGGCTCGGCGTTCATGGCATCGTGGGTGATCTGATTTTAATATGCATATGTTATGAATCTTTTTGCATCCTGCCCAGTCCCCGCAGCTTGCCCGTACCTGCGCCACGGTCTTGGCCGCGCCCCGGGGCACTACGATGGCAGACCTCCTTGCAACCCCCGGGCGCCGCGGCAAAGGCCATGACACAGGCAGATCCAGACTTCGATTTCGTGGTGGTGGGCGCCGGCATCGCCGGCGCTTCGGTGGCCTGGGAGCTGGCCGCCACGCAGCGCGTGCTGCTGCTGGAGCGCGAGGCCCAGCCCGGCTACCACGCCACCGGCCGCTCGGCCGCGCTGTACAGCGCCACCTACGGCACGCCGCAGATCCAGGCGCTGACGCGCGCCAGCCGGGCGTTCTACGACGCGCCGCCGCCCGAGTTCGGCGGCGCGCCCATCCTCACGCCGCGCGGCGTGATGTACGTGGCCGGCCCGCACCAGCTGGACTTGCTGGACGCGGCCTTTGCCCAGGCGCGCGGGCGGAGTGGCCAGGTGCGGCTGGTGGCGCGCGACGAGCTGCTGGCAGCGCTGCCCTGCCTCAAGCCAGGCGCGGTTGCCGCCGGCATGAGCGAGCCCGGCGCCTGCGACATCGACGTGCACGCGCTGCACCAGGGCTACCTGCGCGGCCTGCGCCGGCGCGGCGGCGTGCTGCGCACGGACGCGGGGGTGGTGGCCCTGCAGCCCGGGGCGGATGGCTGGACGGTGCGGCTTGCCGCCGGCGGCGCCGTGCGCGGCCGCGCCCTGGTCAACGCCGCCGGCGCCTGGGCCGACGCGCTGGGCGCGCTGGCCGGCGCCCGCCCCATCGGCCTGCAGCCGCGCCGGCGCTCGGCCTTCACCTTTGCCGTGCCGCCGGGCCTGGACGCGCGCGCCTGGCCGGCGGCGGTCGGCATTGGCGAGGACTATTACTTCAAGCCCGACGCCGGCCAGCTGCTGGGCTCGCCGGCCAATGCCGACCCGGTGGCGCCGCACGACGTGGTGGCCGAGGAGCTGGACGTGGCCCTGGGCATCCACCGCATCGGGGAGGTGGCGGACCTGCAGATCCGCCGCCCCTCGCGCACCTGGGCCGGGCTGCGCTCCTTCGTGGCCGATGGCGATCCGGTCATCGGCTGGGACGCCGAGGTGCCCGGCCTGTTCTGGCTGGCCGCGCAGGGCGGCTACGGAATCCAGAGCGCCGCCGGCGCCGCGCTGCTGGCCCGCAACCTGCTGCTGGGGCAGGCGCTGGACGCCAGCCTGCTGCGCGAGGGTGCCGATCCGGCGGCCCTGGCGCCCGCGCGGCTGGGCTGAAGGCGGGGCGCCAGCGACTCAGTCCAGCGCTGCGGCGCCCAGGTTTTCGCAGTCCGACAGGTCGGTTTCGCTCGCCGCAGGCAGCTGGCGCGCGATCTGGCGCAGCGCGCTGCGCAGGCCTTCCTCCAGCGTGGGGTGGTAGACCGGCATGCGCAGCAGCTGCTGCACCGTCAGCTCGCGGTCGATGGCCAGGGCCAGCAGGTGCGCCAGGTGCTCGCCGTCCGGCGCGCACATCTGCGCGCCCAGCAGCCGGCCGCTTTCCTGCGCCGCGTAGATGCGCAGCAGCCCGGCGTTGCGCAGCGCCACCCGGGCGCGGCCCTGGCGCGCGTAGTCCACCTCGCCCACCAGGTGCGGCTGCTGCTGCACGGCGTCCCAGCCCAGGCCGACGCTGGCGGCGTTGGGCTCGCAAAAGGTGATGGCCAGCGGCACGCGCCGGCGAAAGTGGCGCAGCGCCTGGCCGCGCGCCAGGCGCACGGCGTTGATGCCGGCCATGTGGCCTTCGTCGGCCGCCTCGTGCAGCAGGGCGCGGTCGCGGTCCACGTCGCCGGCCAGGAACACCGGCGTGTCGCCCACCTGCAGCGTGCACGGCTCCATGGGCGGCAGGCCGTGCCGGTCCAGCGAGGGGCCCAGGGTGTCCAGCCCCAGGTGCTCGACATTGGGTGTGCGCCCCACGGCGGCCAGCACCTGGTCGACGACCACCGTGGCCTGGCCGTTGGAGACTTCGATGCCCCCGGCCAGCTCGCGCAGCTGCGCGTGCCCGCCCACGCTGATGGCGAATTCGCCCTTGAGCTGCTCGTACAGGCGGGCGTTGACGGCCTCGTCGCCCAGCCCGGCCACGCGCTCGCTGGTCACGAAGGCCACCACCTCCACGCCCAGCCGCGCCAGCGCCTGCGCCAGCTCGGCGCCGATCGCGCCCAGCCCGATCACGGCCATGCGCGGGCCCAGCGTGGGCTGCTCGAACAGCGTGTCGGTGGTCAGGATGCGGTCGCCAAAGGCCAGCCATTCGTCCGGCAGCACCGGCCGCGTGCCCGTGGCGACGATGACGCTGCGCGTCTTCCAGGTCTGGCCATTGACCTCGACGCGGTGCGCGTCCAGCAGCCGGGCGCGGCCGGCGATGGCCTTGTCGCCGGCGTCGCTGGCGCGCAGCGTGCCGGCGACGAATTCGTCGCGCAGTGCGCGCACGCGCGCCAGCACGGCCGGCAGGTCGGCGCGCAGGTGCTCGCCGCCGCGCAGGCCGAAGGTCTCGAAACGGGTGCGCGCATGCAGCGCGTTGGCGGCCTCGACCAGCATCTTGGAGGGCATGCAGCCCACGCGCGCGCAGGTCGTGCCCCAGGGGCCGTCGTTGACCAGCAGGTAGTTGTCGGTGCGCTTGCGCACTTCGCGCAGCGCAGCCAGGCCGGCGGTGCCGGCGCCGATGATCAAGGTGTCCAGGGTCTCGGGCATGGGGGTGTCCTGTGCGGGGCGGGGAGTGCCCGGCAGTGTCGCCTGCCGTGCCGCGCGCGGCTGTAGGCCGGCGGCACGTTCAGCCGGCGTCCAGCCAGCCCAGCCGGCCCTGGGCGCGTTCCTCCAGCCCGGCGCGAAAGGCCTCGGCTGCGGCCTGTGGCAGGCTCAGCGTGAAGACCACCTGCGCGCCGTGCTGCACGTCCAGCAGCTGCGCGCCGGCGCTGGCGATGTGGCGGCGCAGCAGTCCCTCCAGCGCGTAGGGGGCGCAGGCGCGCAGCAGCGCCAGGCGCTGGCGCGGCAGCTTCTGGGCGCCCAGCAGCGCTTGGGCCACGCTGTCGGTATAGGCGCGCACCAGCCCGCCGGCGCCCAGCTTCACGCCGCCGAAGTAGCGCACCGCCGTGGCCAGCACGCCATCCAGCTGCTGGTGGCGCAGCACGTCCAGCATCGGCCGCCCCGCCGTGCCGCCGGGCTCGCCGTCGTCCACCGCCGCCGACTCGCCGCCCGTCAGCAACGCCCAGCACACGTGGCGCGCCCCCGGGTGCTGCTGGCGCAGCTGCGCCACCCGGGCCTGGGCGGCCAGGCGGCTGTCCATGGGCTCGACGCAGCCGATGAAGCGGCTCTTCTTGATCGTCAATTCGCTGTGCAGCGGGCCGGCAAGGGTGTACAGCATGGGATGCGGGCGGAGTCAGCGGGCTGCGAGGATGGCGCGCACCAGGTTGCGGCTGTGCGCGCCGAAGTGGCGCATCAGCGTGGCGATGCCGGCCTGCAGCGCCGCCTGCGACTGCGGCGCCTGGCGCGCGGCCTCGGCCATCAGGTCGATGCCGCCGCCCTGGACGCCGAAGTCAAAGCCCGGGTCGTCCACGTAGGCGCGCGGCACGGACGCCACCAATTGCGCACTCACCGCCTCGCCCATGGCCTGCGCCTCGCGCGCCACGGTGTCGCGCAGGGCGGTGCTGCTCCAGGGGCCGTAGCCGGCGTCGGTGCCGGTGTCGGCCAGCGCGCGCGTGGCGGCGCTGCCTGCCGGCGTGCGCGCGCTGGCTGGCGCCACCATCTGGCTGGCGTAGCGCTCCAGGGCAAAGTGCCGGTTGGACAGCAGCACCACCATGTCGTCCTTGGCCTGCGGCATGCCCAGCAGCGCGCGCAGCTGCACGCCGATCAGCCGCGCCGTGCCAAAGCCCGGCGCCAGGCTGGCGTGGTAGGGCTGGGTCATGTCCTGCACGTAGTGCATGGCCAGGCCCGCGAAGCGCCAGCCCCAGTAGGGATGGCCGCTTTGGAAAGCCAGCTCCGACAGCCCCTGGTACTGGTGCAGGCGCAGCAGCGGGTAGGTGCGCTTGACGAAGCCGGCGGCGGCATAGATCAGCCCCGACTCGCAGTAATAGCCCATGTGGAAGGGCGCCTGCGTCGGAAGGCGCAGCCGCGGGTTGCCGAAGGGCAGCTTGCCAAAGCCTACTGCGGCCTCCCCCAGGGCGAGGGGCTGTCCTCCCACAGGGGTTCACGTCCATGCCGTAGTCGGGCTCGTCGCTGGCCGAGGCCAGCACCGCCAGGGCCGGCACAGTGTCGCCCGGCTGCAGCGGCCTGGAAGCGGTGCGCCTCGCCGTCCTTCGCGCGGGGGGGCAGGGCGCTCACTTCGCCATGCGGCATGGCCGGGCCGCCAGGCGCCTGCCCCAGCGGGTCGGGCTGCAGGTACAGCGCCAGGCGGCTTTCGGGCGATACCCGCAGCGCCATCAGGAAGGCCCTGCGCAGCGCCTGCGGGCCTTGCGCCGCCGCGTCCGCGCGCAGCCGCAGGGCGGCAGGCAGCGGCGGGTAGAGCGGGAGGGCGCTGGCGCGCCCAGTCGTCCTGGGCCTGCAGCAGCTGGGCGAGCGGGCCGGCCTGGGCGGCCAGGAACGCTTCCAGCGGTTCGGCCGGGACGGGCCGGCGCCGCGCACCTCGGGCAGCGCCTCCAGCGCCCCGGTAGGGTGCCCAGCGCATGGTTGCTCCAGGCCCGGGCGGGCGCGTGGGCGCTGCAGGCGGCGATGGCCAAGAGGATGAGCAGGCGTTTCATGGGATGGTGGAGGAAGGGGGAGTCGGGAGCCGGCGCGCCCCTGGGCCAGGGGCTGCCGCAGCCCGCAGTGCGCCGCCAGCGGCCCGCGCCCCCCCCCTCGGCGAGCGGGTGTGCGGGCTATCCAGCTAAAATTGCCGCCCCCCGTCGTTTTGTGACCGCGCCTGGCGTGGCGCCCTCTTGCCATGAGCGCTGTCGTCGATGTCCCGTTCTTCCCGCGCGCCCCGCCAAGCCCCTGACCAGCTTGTGCAACGAAATGGCGGCAAGCGCTTCGGCATCGGCACCGTACCTGCCCATGAGCCGCTGCTAGATGCAGCAGCTGGGCTGGGACAGCTGCGACGTGGCGCCGGCCACTGGCGACGCCTACGTGGACCATCCCAGCCTCGGCATGGCGGTGATCGGGCGGGGGTGCCGGAGGCGCAGGGCTTTCGTGTCGGCATCATCGCCCAGCCGGGACTGGCAAAGCGCCGAGGCGTTCAAGGCGCTGGGCCGGCCCGACCTGTTCTGGGGCGTGACGGCGGGCAACATGGATTCCATGATCAACCGCTACACGGCGGACTCGGAGTAACCGCAGCGACGACGCCTACACCCCCGGCGACGTGGGCGGCAAGCGCCCCGACCGCGCGGCTATTGTCTACAGCCAGCGCGGCCGCGAGGCGCTCACGGACGTGCCCATCATCCTGGGCGGCATCGAGGGCTGCTGCGCCGCATCGCCCACTACGACTACTGGAGCGGACAAGTGCGCGCCGCTCGACGGCGGTGGATGCGAAGGCCGCCATGCGCCGGTACGGCAACGCCGAGCGCGCGCTTGTCGAGATCGCGTACCGCCTGGCGCGGCGCGAGCCGGTGGAGGGCATCACCGACGTGCGCGGCACGGCCTTCGTGCGGGCGCGAGGCGCCCGAGGGCTGGTTCGCGGTCGATTCGACCAGCGTGGACGAGCCCGGCACGGTCGAGCGTACTGCTCAATCCCTACATGACGACTCGCCGAGCAGGTGGCCTCGCAGGGGCAGGGCGTGTTCACGCGAGGATGCTCCTGAAACAATAGCTGCATCGCCGCAACCGGCGCCGGCAACATGGAAAAAGGCTCGGAATCGGTGCTCCAGTTCGCTCCCGTACCTGGTGCTGCGCCGCAAGGGCGCGCAGCCGCCGCGCGAGCGCACCTGCGATCCGGCTGCCCAGCTACGAGCAGGGTCAAGGCCGACCCGGGTGCTGTACGCACACGCCAACCGCGGTGCCGCACCTGCAAGACTAGACCCGGAAGCACGCGCGCCCTGGTGCAGGCGCACGGCGAGGGCGCTACCGCCCGCGACGTGCTGGTCTCAGCCGCCGCCCATCCCGCTCACCACGGCCGAGATGGATCGGGCGTTGGCCTGCCCATGCGCGCAACCCGCACCCCAGCTACGCGGACGAGCGCGGCGGCTTCGAGGGGCCGACCAGATCCGGCGTGGGAGATGATCCGCGCGTCCATCAACATCATGCGCGGCTGCTTCGGCGGCTGCACCTTCGGTTCGATCACCGAGCACGAGGGCCGCATCATCCAGAGCCGCTCGGAAGATTCGCATCATTGCCGAGGTCGAGGACATCCGCGACAAGGTCAAGGGCTTCGACCGGCACCATCTCCGACCTGGGCGGGGCCGACGGCCAACATGTACCGCCTGGGGCTGCAGAAGCCCCAGATCGAGGCGGCGTGCAGGGAGTCCAGCTGCGTCTTCCCCGGCATCTGCCAGAACCTGCACACCGACGACGACCCGCTCATCAAGATGATCCGCCGCGCGCGCAGCCTGCCGGGCATCAAGAAGATCCTGATCGGCTCCGGCCTGCGCTACGACCTGGCCGCGCAGCTCGCCCGAGTACGTCAAGGAGCTGGTGCAGCACCACGTCGGCGGAGATCTGACGTGGGCTCCCTAGCACACCGAGGCCGGGCTGCTGTCCAAGATGA
>JAUCDD010000033.1:0-78274 GCA_034675505.1 Melaminivora sp.
ACCTTCTACAACATGTACAACCAGCAGCCCGTGGGCAAGTACAAGCTGGCCGTGTGCACCAACCTGCCGTGCCAGCTGCGCCGGGGCCAGGATGCGCTGCACCACCTGGAGCGCAAGCTCGGCATCAAGATGGGCGAGACCAGCGCCGACGGCCTGTTCACGCTGCAGCAGTGCGAATGCCTGGGCGCCTGCGCCGATGCGCCCGTGATGCTGGTCAACGACCGCAACATGTGCAGCTTCATGGAAGACGACAAGCTCGACCAGCTGGTCGATGGCCTGCGCCAGGCTGAAGCCGGCGCGGCTGCTGCGCCTGCTCCCCTCCCGCGCGCGGGCGAGGGCCGGGAGGGCCGGGCATGAGCGCAGTGATGCAGGTGCTGGAGCAGTTCCAGGCCAGCGGCGTGGAAACCTGTTTCCATGACCGCCACGTCGAGCCGCAGATCTACGCCGGCCTGGATGGGCGCAACTGGAGCCTCAAGGACTACGAGGCGCGCGGCGGCTACGCGGCGCTGCGCAAGATCCTGGCGGCCGATGGCGGCGAGGGCCTGACGCAGGAGCAGGTGATCGCCACGGTGAAGGAATCGGGGCTGCGCGGCCGCGGCGGCGCGGGCTTCCCGACGGGGCTCAAGTGGAGCTTCATGCCGCGCCAGTTCCCGGGGCAGAAGCACCTGGTGTGCAACTCCGACGAGGGCGAGCCCGGTACCTGCAAGGACCGCGACATCCTCATGTACAACCCGCACATCGTCATCGAAGGCATGGCGATCGCGGCGTATGCCATGGGCATCAGCCTGGGCTACAACTACATCCACGGCGAAATCTTCCAGGTCTACGAGCGCTTCGAGGCAGCGCTGGAAGAAGCCCGCGCCGCCGGCTATCTGGGCGACGGCATCCTGGGCAGCAAGTTCAGCTTCCAGCTGCACGCGCACCATGGGTTTGGCGCCTATATCTGCGGCGAGGAAACCGCGCTGCTGGAATCGCTGGAAGGCAAGAAGGGCCAGCCGCGCTTCAAGCCGCCGTTCCCGGCCAGCTACGGCCTGTACGGCAAGCCGACCACCATCAACAACACCGAGACGTTCGCGGCCGTGCCGTGGATCATCCGCAACGGCGGCGCGGCGTACCTGGCCTGCGGCAAGCCGAACAACGGCGGCACCAAGATCTTCTCGGTCTCGGGCGACGTGGAGCGGCCGGGCAACTACGAAGTCCCCATGGGCACGCCGTTCCCGAAGCTGCTGGAGCTGGCTGGCGGCGTGCGCCGCGGCCGCCAGCTCAAGGCGGTGATCCCGGGCGGTTCATCGTCGCCCGTGCTGCCCGCGTCCATCATGATGGACTGCACCATGGACTACGACTCGATCGCCAAGGCCGGCTCCATGCTGGGTTCGGGCGCGGTGATTGTCATGGACGACTCGCGCGACATGGTCGAGTCGCTCTTGCGCCTGTCGTACTTCTACATGCACGAGTCCTGCGGCCAGTGCACCCCCTGCCGCGAAGGCACGGGCTGGCTGTGGCGCGTGGTGGACCGCATCCAGCACGGCCAGGGCCGGGCCGAGGACATCGAACTGCTCGATTCGGTCGCCTTCAACATCATGGGCCGCACCATCTGCGCCCTGGGCGACGCGGCGGCGATGCCGGTGCGCGCCATGATTCAGCATTTCCGGCACGAGTTCGTCGCCAAGATCGAGGCCGCCACCAGGCAGGCCGCAGCCGCCTGACGGGACCAGACGCATATGGTTGAAATTGAATTGGACGGCAAGAAGGTGGAGGTCGCCGAAGGCAGCATGGTCATGCATGCAGCCGACAAGGCAGGCACCTACATCCCGCATTTTTGCTATCACAAGAAGCTCTCCATCGCCGCCAACTGCCGCATGTGCCTGGTGGACGTGGAGAAGGCGCCCAAGCCCATGCCGGCCTGCGCCACGCCCGTGACGCAGGGCATGATCGTGCGCACCAAGAGCGACAAGGCCATCCGCGCCCAGCAGTCGGTGATGGAGTTCCTGCTCATCAACCACCCGCTGGACTGCCCGATCTGCGACCAGGGCGGCGAGTGCCAGCTGCAGGACCTGGCCGTGGGCTACGGTGCCAGCAGCTCGCGCTACGGCGAGGAAAAGCGCACTGTGGCGCACAAGGACGTGGGCCCGCTGATCTCCATGGAGGAGATGGCGCGCTGCATCCACTGCACCCGCTGCGTGCGCTTCGGCCAGGAGATCGCCGGCATCATGGAACTCGGCATGGTCAACCGCGGCGAGCACGCGGAGATCACCACCGTGGTCGGCGACACCGTGGACTCCGAGCTGTCGGGCAACGTGATCGACCTGTGCCCGGTGGGCGCCCTGACCAGCAAGCCGTTCCGCTACAGCGCCCGCACCTGGGAGCTGTCGCGGCGCAAGTCGGTCAGCCCGCATGATTCCACGGGCGCCAACCTGATCGTCCAGGTCAAGAACCACCGCGTGATGCGCGTCGTGCCCTTCGAGAACGAAGAAGTCAACGAGTGCTGGCTGGCCGACCGCGACCGCTTCTCCTATGAAGCCCTGAACGGCCCCGAGCGCCTGACGCGGCCCATGCTCAAGCAGGGCGGGCAGTGGCAGGAAGTGGATTGGCAGACGGCGCTGGAATACGTGGCCAACGGGCTGCAGTGCGTCGGCAAGGAGCGCGGCCCCCAGGCCATCGGCGCCCTGGTGAGCCCGCACAGCACGCTGGAAGAGCTGTACCTGGCCGGCCGGCTGGTGCGCGGGCTGGGCAGCGACAACATCGACCACCGGCTGCGCCACGCCGAGTTCGCACAGGCGGACGGCGTGCGCTGGCTGGGCATGCCGATCGCTGCTTTGAGCCGCTTGCAGTCGGTGCTGGTCGTGGGTTCGAACCTGCGCAAGGACCATCCGCTGTTTGCACAGCGGATTCGCCAGTCTGTCCGCGCCGGCTGCCGGTTTGCAGCTATTAATTCAGTAGCATATGACTGGGCCATGCCGGTGGAGCAGGCCCTGCTGGCGCCGGCCGCCGATTGGGCCGGGCAACTGGCGCAGGTGGCCGCCGCCGTGGCGGCAGACAAGGGCGTGGCCGCTCCCGTGGCCGGCGTGCAGGCAGGCGAGGGCGCGCGCGCCGTCGCGGCCGCGCTGCTGGCGGGCGAACGCAAGGCCATCTTGCTGGGCAATGGCGCGGCGCACCATGCGCACGCCTCGCAGCTGCTCGCGCTGGCCCAGTGGCTGGGCGAACACACGGGTGCCTCGGTGGGCTACCTGACCGAAGCTGCCAACACCGTGGGTGCGCAGTTCGTCGGCGCGCAGCCGCAGGCGCAGGGACTGAATGCAGCGCAGATGCTGCAGGGAGGCCTGAAGGCGCTGCTGCTGCTCAACACCGAGCCCGAGCACGACTCGGCCCTGGGCGCCGGCGCGCTGGAACAGGTGGACATGGTCGTCACCCTGAGTCCCTTCAAGGCCAACATGGAGTTCAGCGACGTCCTGCTGCCAGTGGCCCCGTTCACGGAAACCTCGGGCACCTTCGTCAATGCCGAGGGGCGGGTGCAGAGCTTCCACGCTGCCGCGCGCCCCCTGGGGGAGACCCGCCCGGGCTGGAAGGTGCTGCGCGTACTGGCCAACCTGCTGGGGATCGATGGGGTGGACTACGAGACGTCCCAGGACGTGCTGGCTGCCGCCACCGGCCAACCTGCGGGGGCGATGGCGCAGCTGCCGGCGCAGCGCTTGAGCAACCGCACGCAGGCCGCGGCCACCGGTGCGGGCGGCAGCGCCTGCCCTGAGCCGGCAGTCGCCAGCATCTACCAGCTCGACGCCCTGGTGCGCCGCGCGCCCTCGCTGCAACTCACCGCCGACGCGCGCGCCGCGCGCGGCGAAGGAGCGTCCGCATGATCGACGCGCTGTACAACGGCGGCCTGAACCTGGTCGCGGCCGGCTGGTGGTCGGCAATGGCCTGGCCCGTCATCTGGAACCTGATCAAGATCGTCGCCGTGCTGCTGCCGCTGCTGGGCGCAGTGGCCTACCTGACGCTGTGGGAGCGCAAGTTCCTCGGCTTCATGCAGGTGCGCATGGGCCCCAACCGCGTCGGCCCGTTCGGCCTGCTGCAGCCGATTGCCGATGCGCTCAAGCTGCTGACCAAGGAGCTGATCCAGCCCACGGCCGCCGCCAAGGGCCTGTTCTACCTGGGCCCGGTGATGGCCATCATGCCGGCGCTGGCCGCCTGGGTGGTGATCCCGTTCGGGCCGGACATGGCGCTGTCCAACATCAACGCCGGCCTGCTGCTGGTGATCGCCATCGCCTCCATCGAGGTTTACGGCGTGATCATCGCCGGCTGGGCGTCCAACTCCAAGTACGCCTTCCTGGGCGCGCTGCGGGCATCGGCGCAGATGGTCAGCTACGAGATCGCCATGGGCTTTTGCTTCCTGGTGGTGATCATGGTCTCGGGCAGCATGAACCTGAGCGACATCGTCGCGGGCCAGGCGCGCGGCACCATGGCGGGCATGGGCCTGGACTTCCTGTCCTGGAACTGGCTGCCGCTGCTGCCGATCTTCATCGTCTACCTGGTCTCCGGCGTGGCCGAGGTCAACCGCCACCCCTTCGACGTGGTGGAAGGCGAGGCCGAGATCGTCGCCGGCCACATGGTCGAGTACTCGGGCATGGGCTTTGCCATCTTCTTCCTGGCCGAGTACGCCGCGATGTGGCTGGTGTCCATCCTGGCGGTGCTGATGTTCCTGGGCGGCTGGCTGCCCCCGTTCTCGTTCCTGGCCTTCATTCCCGGCTGGATCTGGCTCGGCATCAAGACCTTCATGGTCGTGTCCTGCTTCATCTGGATCCGCGCCACCTTCCCGCGCTTTCGCTATGACCAGATCATGCGCCTGGGCTGGAAGATCTTCATCCCGGTCACCCTGGTGTGGCTGATCCTCGTGGGCGGCTGGCTGCTGTCGCCCTGGAACATCTGGAAATAAGCGGGGACATCCATGGCTTCCGTCGCAGCTCCAGCGAGCTTTTCTATCAAGGATTTCTTCAAGAGCTTCATGCTCTGGGAACTGGCCAAGGGCATGGTGCTCACGGGCCGCTATGCGTTCGCGCGCAAGGTCACGGTGCAGTTCCCCGAGGAAAAGACGCCCCTGTCGCCGCGCTTTCGCGGCCTGCACGCGCTGCGCCGCTACGACAACGGCGAGGAGCGCTGCATCGCCTGCAAGCTGTGCGAAGCGGTGTGCCCGGCACTGGCCATCACCATCGAGTCGGACGTGCGCGCCGATGGCTCGCGCCGCACGACGCGCTATGACATCGACCTCACCAAGTGCATCTTCTGCGGCTTCTGCGAGGAAAGCTGCCCGGTGGACTCCATCGTCGAGACGCACATCCTCGAATACCACGGCGAGAAGCGCGGTGACCTGTACTACACCAAGGACATGTTGCTGGCAGTGGGCGACCGCTACGAGCCGCAGATCGCTGCCGCCAAGGCCGCGGACGCCAAGTACCGGTGACCCCCAGGGCGCACCCCCACGCCTGAATTTTTGAAAAGACCCGATTCATGGACGTCCAGACCGGCTTCTTCTACCTGTTCTCGGTCGTGCTGCTGTATGCAGCCTTCCGGGTCGTCACGGCGCGCAACCCCGTACACGCCGTTCTGCACCTGATCCTGGCGTTCTCGCAGGCTTCGGGGCTGTGGCTGCTGCTCAAGGCCGAGTTCCTGGCCATCGTGCTGGTGCTGGTGTACCTGGGCGCGGTGATGGTGCTGTTCCTGTTCGTGGTGATGATGCTGGACATCCGCATCGAGACCGCGCGGCGCAGCTTCTGGCGGCACTTCCCGCTGGCCGTGCTCATCGGCGCGCTGATCGCGCTGGAGATGGCCGCCGTGCTGATGACGGGCTTTCGCGGCAGCGAGGAGCCGCGCATCGCCGGCGCCGTGGTGGATGCGGCCGGCAAGCTGCTGCCCTACTCCAACACCAAGGCGCTGGGCCAGCTGCTCTACACCCAGTACCTGCTGCCGGTGGAAATCGCCGCCGTGATCCTGCTGGTGGCCATGATCGCCGCCATCGCCCTGACGCTGCGCCAGCGCAAGGATTCCAAGGCCATCGACCCCGGCGACGCCGTGCGCGTGCGCGCCCAGGACCGCATGGTCATGGTGTCCATGGCGCCCACGCGCGCGCCCCTGCCCGAGACCCCTGCCGCCGAGGAGGCCAAGCAATGACACCCACCCTGGGCCACTACCTGTCTCTGGGCGCCATGCTGTTCGCGCTGGCCGTGATGGGCATCTTCCTGAACCGCAAGAACCTCATCGTGCTGCTCATGGCCATCGAGCTGATGCTGCTGGCGGTGAACATGAACTTCGTGGCGTTCTCCAGCTTCCTGGGCGACATGCACGGCCAGGTGTTCGTGTTCTTCATCCTGACGGTGGCCGCGGCCGAGGCCGCCATCGGCCTGGCCATCCTGGTGCTGCTGTTCCGCAACCGTTCCAGCATCGACGCGGAAGACCTCAACACCCTCAAGGGCTGATGAGCCGCTACCGCCACTTGCAAGGTTCCCAACAATGAGTCAAACCCTCTCTGTCCCGACGCTGCTGGCGGTGCCGCTGGCGCCGCTCGCCGGCTCGCTGCTGGCGGGCCTCTTCGGCACGGCCTTTGGCGGCAACCGCATCGGCCGCGGCGTGTCGCACACGCTGACCATCCTGGGCGTGTTCATCGCCTTCGTCATCTCGGCCATGACGCTGTCCAGCGTAGTCAATGACGGCGCGCACCTGAACCAGACCCTCTACACCTGGATGGTGGTAGGCGACCTGAAGATGGAGGTGGGGTTCCTGATCGACAGCCTGACGGCCATGATGATGTGCGTGGTGACCTTCGTGTCGCTGATGGTGCACATCTACACCATCGGCTACATGGAGGAGGACCCGGGCTACAACCGTTTCTTCTCCTACATCTCGCTGTTCACCTTCTCCATGCTCATGCTGGTCATGAGCAACAACCTGCTGCAGCTGTTCTTCGGCTGGGAAGCAGTGGGCCTGGTGTCGTACCTGCTGATCGGCTTCTGGTTCAACAAGCCCTCGGCCACCTTCGCCAACATGAAGGCCTTCCTGGTCAACCGCGTGGGTGACTTCGGCTTCATCCTGGGGATAGGCCTGATTGCCGCCTACGCCGGCACCTTTGATTACGCCGAGATCTTCGCCAAGCGCGCCGACCTTGCCGCCGTGGGCTTTCCCGGCACCGACTGGATGCTGATCACCGTGATCTGCATCTGCCTGTTCATCGGCGCCATGGGCAAGTCGGCCCAGTTCCCGCTGCACGTGTGGCTGCCCGACTCGATGGAAGGCCCCACGCCCATCTCGGCCCTGATCCACGCCGCCACCATGGTGACGGCCGGCATCTTCATGGTCTCGCGCATGTCGCCGCTCTTCGAGCTCTCGGACACCGCGCTGAACTTCGTCCTGGTGATCGGCGCCATCACCGCGCTGTTCATGGGCTTCCTGGGCATCATCCAGAACGACATCAAGCGCGTGGTGGCGTATTCCACGCTGTCGCAGCTGGGCTACATGACCGTGGCCCTAGGCGCGTCGGCCTACTCGGTGGCCGTGTTCCACCTGATGACGCACGCCTTCTTCAAGGCCCTTTTGTTCCTGGGCGCGGGCTCGGTCATCATCGGCATGCACCACAACCAGGACATCCGCTGGATGGGCGGCGTGCGCAAGTACATGCCCATCACCTGGATCACCTCGCTGCTGGGTTCGCTGGCGCTGATCGGCACGCCGCTGTTCTCGGGCTTCTACTCCAAGGAAAACATCATCGAGGCGGTGCACCACAGCACCCTGCCGGCGGCCGGCTTCGCCCACTTCGCCGTCATGGCCGGGGTGTTCGTGACGGCCTTCTACTCGTTTCGCATGTACTTCCTGGTGTTCCACGGCAAGGAGCGCTACGACCAGAACCCCGATGCGCACCACCATGGCGACCATGGCCACGGCCACGACGCGCATGCCAAGCCGCACGAGTCGCCCTGGGTGGTGACGGTGCCGCTGGTCCTGCTGGCGATTCCCTCTGTGGTCATCGGCTTCATGACCATACAGCCCATGCTGTTCGGCGACTTCTTCAAGGACGTGATCCTTGTCGATGGCGCCCGCCACCCCGCCATGGCCGCCATCAAGGAGGCCTTCCACGGCCCGCTGGCCATGGCCACGCACGGCCTGATGACGCTGCCGTTCTGGCTGGCCGCTGCCGGCGTCGCGCTGTCGTACTACATGTACATGGTCAACCCGGCGTTGCCCGCCGCCATCAAGCGCGCGTTCCAGCCTATCTACACGCTGCTGGACAACAAGTACTACCTGGACTGGATCAACGAGAACATCGTCGCCCGCGGCGCGCGCGGGCTGGGCATCGCACTGTGGAAGGGCGGCGACCAGGCCATCATCGACGGTGCCGTGGTCAACGGTTCCTGGAAGCTGATGGCGCGCATCGGCGGCGTGCTGCGCGCCCTGCAGACCGGCTACCTCTACCACTATGCGCTGTTCATGATCCTGGGCGTGTTCGCCCTCATGACCTACTTCGTGTGGCTCAACAAATAAGACGGAGGAGAAGAAAAATGGGTTTGTTGAGTCTTGCCATCTGGGTGCCCATCGCCTTCGGCGCCCTGGTGTTGCTGTTGGGCCGCGAGGACCAGGTGCAGGCGGTGCGCTGGATTGCCCTGGCCGGCGCGCTGGCGGGCCTGGCGGTGACGCTGCCCGTGATCAGCCATTTCGACACGGCCAGCGCGGCCATGCAGTTCGTGGAGAAGGCGCCCTGGATCGAGCGCTTCAACATCTCCTACCACCTGGGGGTCGATGGCATCTCGCTATGGTTCGTGCCGCTCACGGCCTTCATCACGGTGATCGTGGTGATCTCGTCGTGGCAGTCGATCACCGAGCGCGTGAATCAGTACATGGGCGCCTTCCTGATCCTGTCGGGCCTGATGATCGGCGTCTTCAGCGCGCTGGACGGCATGCTGTTCTACGTGTTCTTCGAGGCCACGCTGATCCCGATGTACCTGATCATCGGCATCTGGGGCGGCCCGAACCGCATCTACGCAGCGTTTAAGTTCTTCCTGTATACGCTGATGGGTTCGCTGCTCACGCTGATCGCCTTCATCTACCTGTACAACCAGGCCGGCGGCAGCTTCGACATCCTGACCTGGCACCAGCTGCCCCTGAGCGGCACGGCGCAGACGCTACTGTTCTTCGCGCTGTTCGCCGCGTTCGCCGTCAAGGTGCCGATGTGGCCGGTGCACACCTGGCTGCCCGACGTCCACGTCGAGGCGCCCACCGGCGGCTCGGCGGTGCTGGCGGCCATCATGCTGAAACTGGGCGCCTACGGCTTCCTGCGGTTCTCGCTGCCCATCGCGCCCGATGCCGCCCACGAGTGGGCCTGGCTGATGATCACGCTGTCGCTGGTCGCCGTGATCTACGTCGGCCTGGTGGCCATGGTGCAAAAGGACATGAAGAAGCTCGTGGCCTACTCGTCCGTTGCGCACATGGGTTTCGTCACGCTGGGCTTCTTCGTCTTCAACCCCATGGGCGTCTCGGGCGGCCTGGTGCAGATGATTGCCCACGGTTTTGTCTCCGGCGCCATGTTCCTGTGCATCGGCGTGCTGTATGACCGGGTGCATTCGCGCGAGATCGCGGCCTACGGCGGCGTGGTCAACACCATGCCCAAGTTCGCGGCCTTCGCCCTGCTGTTCTTCATGGCCAACTGCGGCCTGCCCGCCACCGCCGGCTTCGTGGGCGAGTGGATGGTCATCATCGCCGGCGTGCAGTTCAACTTCTGGGTCGGCCTGGGCGCTGCCGTGGCGCTGATCCTGGGCGCCAGCTACTCGCTGTGGATGTACAAGCGCGTCTACCTGGGCCCGGTGACCAACGACAACGTGCGCGGGCTCACTGACATCAACGGGCGCGAATTCCTGGTGCTGGCGCTGCTGGCCATTGCCGTGCTGGCCATGGGCATCTACCCCAAGCCCTTCACCGATGCGATGGACCCGTCCGTGGCGCAACTGCTGCAGCACGTGGCCAAGCCGAAGCTGCCCTGACCAGACTGAACCAAGAGATTGACAAAGATGATTGACAACATCAGCTGGCTGGCGATCTACCCCGAGCTCGTGCTGCTGGTCATGGCCTGCGTGATCGCGCTGGTGGACCTGGGCGTCAAGAGCCGCGAGCGCACCGCCACCTACGTGCTGACCCTGCTCACCCTGGCAGTGGTCGCCGCCATGCAGGCCCTGTATGCCAGCACCGGCAACACCGTCTACGGCTGGGGCAACATGATCGTCAGCGACGCCATGGGCAACTGGCTCAAGTGCTTCTCGACCGTGGCCGTCATGGTCACGCTGGTCTATGGCCGGCCCTACGCCGCCGACCGCGACATGCTGCGCGGCGGCGAGCTGTTCGTGCTCTCGCTGCTGGCGCTGCTGGGCATGTTCATCATGATCTCGGGCAACAACTTCCTGGTGCTGTACCTGGGGCTGGAGCTGCTCACCCTGTCCAGCTACGCGCTGGTGGCGCTGCGGCGCGACCACGCCGTCGCCACCGAGGCGGCGATGAAGTACTTCGTGCTCGGCGCCATGGCCAGCGGCTTCCTGCTGTATGGCCTGTCCATGATCTACGGCGCCACCGGATCGCTGGATATCGGCCAGGTCTTCAAGGCCATCAACGGCGGCCAGATCCGCCACCAGGTGCTGGTGTTCGGCCTGGTGTTCGTGGTCGCCGGCCTGGCGTTCAAGCTGGGCGCCGTGCCCTTCCACATGTGGGTGCCCGACGTCTACCAGGGCGCGCCGTCGGTCATCACCCTGTTCCTGGGCACTGCCCCCGAGCTGGCGGCGTTTGCCATCATCATCCGCCTGCTGGTGGACGGCCTGCTGCCGCTGGCCATCGACTGGCAGCAGATGCTGGCCGTGCTGGCCATAGGCTCGCTGCTGGTGGGCAACCTGGCCGGTATCCTGCAGACCAACATGAAGCGTATGCTGGCCTACTCGACCATCGGCCAGATGGGCTTCGTCATGCTGGGCCTGATGTCGGGCGTGGTGCATGGCAACGTGGACGCCGCGGCCGTCGAGAACGCCTACAGCTCGGCCATGTTCTACATCATCACCTACGTGCTGACCTTCATGGCGACCTTCGGCGTCATCATGCTGCTGGCGCGCGAGGGCTTCGAGAGCGAGGAGATCGCCGACTTCGCCGGCCTGAACCAGCGCAGCCCCCTGTATGCCGGCGTGATGGCGGTCTGCATGTTCTCGCTGGCCGGCATTCCGCCGCTGGTGGGCTTCTATGCCAAGCTGTCGGTGCTGCAGGCGCTGGTGGCCTCAGGCCAGGGCTTCCACATCGCACTGGCGGTGTTCGCGGTGATGATGTCGCTGATCGGCGCCTTCTACTACCTGCGCGTGGTCAAGGTCATGTACTTCGATACGCCCCTGACCGCCACCCGCGTCACCGCCCCGCTGCAGGTGCGGGTGGTGCTCACGGTGAACGGCGCGCTGGTGCTGGTGCTGGGCCTGCTGCCGGGTGGCCTGATGGCCCTGTGCGCGGATGCCATCGTGCGCGCCCTGGCGACCTGACGGCCGCTTCGGGCATGACGCAGAGCGCAGCCACCTGGCTGGTGATCGTTGCGGCTTTCGCTGCCGCCAACCTGCCATTCCTGAATGAGCGCTGGCTGATCGTGGGCCGCAAGGCCAGCGCCGGCGCCAAGCCGCTGGCGGCGCGCCTGGGCGAACTGGTGCTGCTGTACTTCCTGGTCGGGGCGCTGGCGCTGCTGATCGAGAAGCGGGCCGGGCAGATCGCCCCGCAGGGCTGGGAGTTCTACGCGGTGACGGGCGCCCTGTTCCTCACGCTCGCCTTTCCCGGCTTCGTCTATCGCTACCTGGCGCTGCGCAGCGGCACGCAAGCGGCCGAGACGGAGTAGGGCGCCATGAAGGTGCTCGACCTCGCGTGCGCCCATGAGCACAGCTTCGAAGGCTGGTTCGCGTCGGAGGAAGACTTTCAGGGCCAGCTGGGGCGCGGCCTGGTGCAGTGCCCGCTGTGCGGCGACACCGGCATCCGCAAACTGCCCAGCGCGCCCCGCCTGAACCTGCACGGCGCCGGCGCCTGCCCGGCGGCAGCGGAGGAGGCGGGCGCAGCGCCGGCCCCGGGCCCGCAGCAGCCGGGCCCGCCGGCCCAGGCGCGCGAATGGCAGGCGGCCCTGCTGCAGCTGGCGCGCCAGGTCGCCCTCAGGACCGAGGACGTGGGCGATCGCTTCGCCGAACAGGCCCGGCGCATGCACTACGGCGAAATCGAGGAGCGCGGCATCCGCGGCCGCGCGACGGCGCAGCAGGCGGCGCAGCTGCTGGACGAGGGCATCCCCGTGCTGCCGCTGTTGCTACCCGAAGCCGCCAAGGAACCGCTGCAGTAGCGCCCGCCCCGGCCTCAGCCGGGCTGGCCCAGGTGGTCGGCGAAGGCCTCGGCAAGGGCCCCCTGCGCGCTCAGCGACAGGTTCACCGTCACCCGCTCGCCCGGGCGCAGGCCGGCCGGCAGGGCCACGCGGGCGGCCTGCATGTCGAACGCCAGCCCGGCCAGCGGCTGCCCGTCCCGCTCGCATTGCAGGTCGTATTGCCACAGGCCGCCCTCCTCATGCGGCGCCGGCTCGCCGAATGCGGCCTGCGCCCAGGCCAGTATGCTGGCGACCTCGTCCAGCAACGCGGGCAGGCGCGGGGCGGTGGCGCTGGCCATGGCGTCCCAGGTGGCGATGCCGCCCTCGTCCTCGCTGTAGTCGAAATCCAGAAAATGCAGTGCCATGGAAACCCTCCCGACAGAAGACAACCCCGCCAGTGTGCAGCGCGCAGCGCCGCCGCCGCCGCCCGTGCTGCAGGCCGATGCCGTTGACTGGTTCCCGCCCGGCGCCGGCACGGTGCAGCGCGGCTGGTCGGCACGGTTGCCTGCCGGCCTGACGCTGGTGCTGGGCGACGAGGGCAGCGGCAAGACCAGCCTGCTGCGCCTGCTGGCGGGCGACACGCCGGTGGTGGCAGGGCAGGTACGGCTGCACGGCGCCCCGCATGCCGGGGCCGACTACCGCCGCCAGGTGTTCTGGCGCGACCCGCGCGAGGCCTGGCCGCCGCAGTGGACGCCGCAGGATTGGAGCGAACAGCTGGCGCGCCAGTATCCGCACTGGCAGGCCGGCCAGTGGCTGCGCCACGTCCAGGGGTTTGGCCTGCAGCCGCACCTGGGCAAGGCCATGTACCAGCTCTCCAGCGGCAGCCAGCGCAAGGTGCTGCTGGCTGCAGCCCTGGCCAGCGGTGCGCCGCTGACGCTGATCGACGAGCCCGTCGCGGCGCTCGACCGGGCTTCGATCGCCTACCTGTGCGCCGCCCTGGCGCAGGAGGCCAGCGCGCCGCAGCGCCCGCCCCGCGCCGTGGTGGTGGCCCACTACGACACGCTGGGCGACGCGCTGCCCTGGAGCCAGACGCTGCGCCTGCCCCCACGGCCCTGACGCAGGCGCCCGGGCGGGCGGATCAGACCACGCCCTGCGCCAGCATGGCGTCGGCCACCTTGACGAAGCCGGCGATGTTGGCGCCGTCGATATAGCTCACGCGGCCGTCCTCGCGCCGGCCGTGCTGCACGCAGGCGGTGTGGATGCCCTGCATGATCGTCAGCAGCCGCGCATCGACCTCGTCGCGCGTCCAGGCCAGGCGCATGGAGTTCTGGCTCATCTCCAGGCCGGAGGTGGCAACGCCGCCGGCGTTGCTGGCCTTGCCCGGCGCGTACAGCACGCCCGCTGCCTCGAACACCTTGGCGGCCTCGTTGGTCGAGGGCATGTTGGCACCCTCGGCCACGCACAGCACGCCGTTCTTGATCAGCGTGGCGGCGTCCTGCTCGTCCAGCTCGTTTTGCGTGGCGCAGGGCAGCGCCACGTCCACCGGCACCTGCCAGGGGCGCAGCCCGGCCTCGAAGCGCACGCCGGTGCGCGCGGCGTAGTCGCTCACGCGGCCATAGTGGTGGTTCTTCACGTCCATCAGGATGGCCAGCTTCTCGGGGGTGAAGCCGGCCTCGTCGACGATGGTGCCGCTGGAGTCGGACACCGTGATGACGCGCGCGCCGTGCTGCATGGCCTTCTCGACCGCGTACTGCGCCACGTTGCCCGAGCCCGAGACCGACACGCGCAGGCCGTCCAGCGAGCGCCCGCGCGTCTTGAGCATCTCCTCGGCGAAGTACACCGTGCCGTAGCCCGTGGCCTCGGGGCGGATCAGCGAGCCGCCGAAGGCCAGGCCCTTGCCGGTGAACACGCCGGCGGCGGTGTTGGCCAGCTTCTTGTACATGCCGGCCATGAAGCCCACTTCGCGCCCGCCCACGCCGATGTCGCCGGCCGGCACGTCGGTGTCGGCGCCGACGTGGCGGAACAGCTCGGTCACGAAGGCCTGGCAAAACCGCATGATCTCCGTCGGGCTCTTGCCCTTGGGATCGAAGTCCGAGCCGCCCTTGCCGCCGCCCATGGGCAGCGTGGTCAGGGCGTTCTTGAAGGTCTGCTCGAAGGCCAGGAATTTCAGCACCGACAGCGTCACCGACGGATGGAAGCGCAGGCCGCCCTTGTAGGGGCCGATGGCCATGCTGTGCTGGATGCGGTAGCCGCGGTTGACGTGCACGCTGCCGTGGTCGTCGAACCAGCTGACGCGGAAGCTGATCACGCGCTCGGGTTCGACCAGGCGCTCCAGCAGGCCGTGGTCGGCATAGCGCGGGTGCTTGTCGATGAAGGGCCACAGGCTTTCCATGACCTCGGTGACCGCCTGCAGGAATTCGGGCTGGCCAGGGTTGCGCTGGGCGACGTACTCGAGAAACTGGCCAACGGACTGATGCTTCATGAGACAGGACTTTCTGCGGGGAGGAAAAAAGATGCGCGGCGGTATGCGGCGGTGCAGCATAAGATTATGCCAAATAGACATGCGTTCATGCCTGCTTGCCCGCAGGGATGGCCTGGGGCGGCTGCCCGTGTTTTTTTGCGGCAACACGGCCGCGTCCGCCATGGCTGGCGCGGGGCGGAGGCCGAGCGGAGGCGGGACGGAGGCGGGGTGGCGGCCGAGCGGAGGCGGGATGGGAGAAGGCCGGCCGATTCGCGGGGGCGGGGCGGCCGGCGCAGCGCCCCGGCGTGCGGCGCTTCAGCGCCCGCGCAGGAACAGCGCGTCCAGCTCTTTCACGGTGAGCTGGCGCCAGGTCGGGCGGCCGTGGTTGCACTGGTCGGAGCGCTCGGTGGTCTCCATCTGGCGCAGCAAGGCATTCATCTCCGGCGGCGTCAGCTGCCGGTGCGCGCGCACCGCGCCGTGGCAGGCCATGGTGGCCAGCAGTTCGTTGCGCGCGCGCTGCAGCACGCTGCTGGCGTCGTGCGCCGCCAGCTCGGCCAGCACGCTGCGCGCCAGCTCCACCGCGTTGCCCTGCGCCAGGGCGGCGGGCACGGCGCGCACCGCCAGCGTGCGCGCGGAAAACGGCACCACCTCCAGCCCCAGCGCGGCCAGGGCGTCGGCCTGGGCCTCGGCGGTGGCGACTTCCTCGGGCGTGGCGGCGAAGGTGGCGGGGATCAGCAGCGGCTGGCTGGCCAGCGCCGGCCCGGTATCGGCCTGGGCCTTCAGGCGCTCGTACACGATGCGCTCGTGCGCCGCATGCATGTCCACCAGCACCAGGCCCTGGGCGTTCTCGGCCAGGATGTAGATGCCGTGCAGCTGCGCCAGCGCGCGCCCCAGCGGCCAGTCGGCGTGCGCATCGGGGCCGGGCTGCACGGCGGCGGAGGCGGCGGGCGCCGCAGCCCCGGCGGGCGCCGTGCCCCACAGCGCCTGCAGGTCGGCGACCCGGTGCCCGGTGCCTGGGGTATCAAAATTGATAGCTGATTGCCGTTGCTGGGCGCCGGCAGGGGCCGGATTTGACCCAAAAAATGCCTGGGACAGGCCCAAACCCGGTGCGGGCGCCGCAGCGGCGCTGCCGCCCGCCTGGGGCTGCTGCGCCAGGGCCTGCGCGCGCGGGGCCGCCAGCGCCGCTTCCAGCGCGTGGCGCACCGCCTGGTGCACCTCGCGGCTGTCGCGAAAGCGCACCTCGATCTTGGTGGGATGCACGTTCACATCGACGCGCTGCGGATCGAGCTGCAGGTACAGCGCATAGACCGGCTGGCGCTGGCCGTGCAGCAGATCCTCGTAGGCGCTGCGCGCGGCGTGGGCCAGCACCCGGTCGCGCACGAAGCGGCCGTTGACGTAGCAGTACTGCTGGTCGGCGCGGCTGCGCGCGGCGTCCGGCAGGCCGGTCCAGCCGCTCACCGTGACCGCGCCCACGCGCTGGTGCAGGGGCACGGCGGCGGCGGTGAAGTCCTCGCCCAGCACGTCGGCCAGGCGCTGCCCCAGCGCGGCCTGCCAGGCCTGTTGCGGGTCGGCCGCCGCTGCGTCCAGCGTGGGGCGCCACTGCTCGACCAGGCGGCCCTCGTGCCATAGCGCAAAGCCCACGTCGGGCCGCACCAGGGCGTGGCGGCGCAGCGCCTGCACGCAGTGCGCCAGCTCGGTGGCGTCGCTCTTGAGGAACTTGCGCCGCGCGGGCGTGGAGAAAAACAGCTCCTTGACCTCCACCGTCGTGCCCGGGCTGCGTGCGGCCGGGCGCAGCTCGCCGCTGCGCGCGTCCAGCAGCACGGCGCCGGCCGGCCCGGCGCGGCGCGACAGCAGCGCCAGCTCAGACACCGAGGCGATGGCCGCCAGCGCCTCGCCGCGAAAACCCATCGTGAGCACCGACTCCAGCTCGCCCAGGCTGGCGATCTTGCTGGTCGCGTGGCGGCGCAGCGCCAGCGGCAGCTCGTCTGCGGCGATGCCGGCGCCGTCGTCCTCCACGGCGATCAGCCGCACGCCGCCGGCCAGCAGCCGCACCGTCACCTGGCGCGCGCCGGCGTCCAGGGCGTTGTCCAGCAGCTCGCGCACCACCGAGGCGGGGCGCTCGACCACTTCGCCGGCGGCAATCTGGCTGATGAGTTCATCCGGCAATTCGCGGATGGGGCGGGCGGGGGCGGTTTCGGCGGTGGGCACGCGGCCGATTCTAGGCAGTCCATCCAGGCGGCGCGCGGGCCTGGCGGGCGCTACATTACGGCGCTTCGCGCACGCCAGCCCGGCCCGCGCGGCCCTGGATCGAGGTGGTTGTGGAGTTTCTGGCGTTTCTGATCGATTTCATCCTGCACGTGGACAAGCACCTGGAGGCGTTCGTCGCCAGCTACGGGCCCTGGGTCTATGCGCTGCTGTTCATCATCGTGTTCGTGGAGACCGGCGTGGTCGTCATGCCGTTCCTGCCGGGGGATTCGCTGCTGTTCGTGGTCGGCGCGCTCAGCGGCGCCGGGCTGATGAACTTCCCCCTGGCCTGCGCGCTGCTGGTGGCGGCGGCGGTGCTGGGCGACCAGTGCAACTACCAGATCGGGCGCCACTTCGGCCCCAAGGTGTTCCAGTGGGAGAAATCGCGCTGGTTCAACCGCCGGGCCTTCGACCAGGCGCATGCGTTCTATGAGCGCTATGGCGGCATCACCATCGTGCTGGCGCGCTTCATGCCGTTCATCCGCACCTTCGCGCCCTTCGTGGCCGGCGTGGCCGCCATGCGCCGCAGCGCCTTCACGGCCTACAACGTGGGCGGCGCGCTGCTGTGGGTGCTGGGCATCTGCACGGCCGGCTACCTGTTCGGCAACCTGGCCTGGGTGCGCCAGCACCTGGACAAGATCATCTGGGCGATGATCTTCATCCCCGGCCTGCTGGCCATCGCCGGCGCCTGGCGGGCCGGCCGCGCATCCCGCTCTGCTACCGATTAGATAGCTGAAAGACGCCTGCTGGCGCCGGCTCGGGGCCTATCCGGGCCAAAAGTGCCCGGAAAACGCCTTTTTTGGCGGCCTGGGGCCGCCTCAGCCCTCAGCGGCGGCCCTGGCGCTGGTCGCGGTCCTCGCCCAGTTCGTGGCCCACCAGGGCGCCGGCGCCGGCGCCGATGACGGTGGCAGCGGTGCCGCCTACGGCGCTGCCCAGCACGCCGCCGGCCACGGCGCCCACGCCGGTGCCGATCTGGGCGTTGGTCGGGTTGGTGGAACAGCCGGCCAGGCCCAGGGCGGCGGCGCTGGCGGCGATGCAGAGAAGGTGGCGGTATGACATGGCGGGCTCCTGTGGGGTGGCGCTGCCGGCGCAGGCCGCGACTTCCGCGTCCGCAGGCGCCGGCAGGGCGTGCATCTGCACTATGCGCGCCGCAGGGCGGGGCCCTGTAGGCCCGCCCTGGTGCCGGTTGTAGGAGCGGCGCAGCGCCCCGGCGCGGCGGGCCGCCGCAGCGCCGTCAGACGCTGCGGTTGCGCGCCAGCGGCGGGTTGCGGGCGAAATACCGGCTGATGCCGCGCATCAGCGCATCGGCCAGCTGCTCCTGATAGGCAGCGGTGCGCAGCCGGGCTTCTTCCTCGGGGTTGCTGATGAAGGCTGTCTCCACCAGCACGCTGGGGATGTCAGGGGCCTTGAGCACGGCAAAGCCCGCCTGCTCCACGCGCGGCTTGTGCAGCCGGGCCATGCCCCGGATCTCGCCCAGCAGCACGCTGCCCAGCTTCAGGCTGTCGTTGATCTGCGCCGTGGTGCTCATGTCCAGCAGCACGCGCTGGATGTGCCGGTCCTGCGCGCCGACGTTCACGCCGCCGATCAGGTCGGCCTGGTTTTCCTTGTTGGCCAGCCAGCGCGCGGCCGAGCTGGAGGCGCCGCCGTCGCTGAGCGCGAACACGCTGGCGCCGCGCGCGGCCGGGTTGGTGAAGGCGTCGGCGTGGATGGAGACGAACAGGTCGGCCTGCACGCGCCGCGCCTTGTCCACGCGCGTGGCCAGAGGCACGAAGTAGTCGCCGTCGCGCGTGAGGAAGGCACGCATGGGGTTGCCGCCCACCGAGGTGGCGTTGATGCGGTCGCGCAACTGGTGCGCGACGCGGAGCACCACGTCCTTCTCGCGCGTGCCGCCCGGGCCGATGGCGCCGGGGTCCTCGCCGCCGTGGCCGGGGTCCAGCGCCACGATGATCAGCCGGTCGGTGGCGCGCGCGACGGCCGGTGCCGGCAGGCGCGGCGCGGCCGGAGCGCCGGGGGGCTGCGGCGCCAGCGCGGCCGGCCCCGGGGGCGCCGCCTGGGCCAGTACGGGCGGCGGCGCCGCCGGCGCGGCGGGGGCCTGCATCGGCAGCGGCAGGCCCAGGGCGGGGGCGCCAGGGCCCGGCCGCGCGCCCTGGCGGGCGATCAGCTCGCCCAGCGGGTCGGTGGGCGCGGGGGCGGCGGCAGCCACCGGCGCGTCCGGCCCGGCCTCGCGCAGGCGGTCGGCGATCAGCGCCTCCAGCGGGTCGGGCGCCTGCTCGGGGTACAGGTCGAACACCAGCCGGTGCCGGTAGGCCGCCACCGGCGCCAGCGTGAAGACCTGGGGCAGCGCCGCATGCTTGAGATCGATCACCAGGCGCACCACGCCGGGCGCGTTCTGGCCCACGCGGATGCCCGCGATGTTGGGGTCGTCGGGCTTGACCTTGGCCACCAACTCGCGCAGCGAGGGGTCCAGGTCCAGGCCCTCGATGTCCACCGCCAGGCGCGGCGGCGTGGCCACGAACATCTGGCGCGCGAGCAGCTTGCGGTCGGACTCTATGGTCACGCGCGAATAGTCCTGCGCCGGCCATACGCGCACCGCGACGATGCCGGCGCCGCGCGCGATCTGCTGCGCGCCCAGCAGCAGCACCAGGCTGCCGGCGCGCAGCACGGCGCGGCGGCTGGCGGCGGCGGGCGCGGGCAGGCGGGGGGAGGGGGGCGTTGCGGCGTCTTCTTCGCTCATGCTTGCTCGGGCAAATGCGGGGCCAGGCCTTGCAGCACGGCGACGCCGCGCGGCGTGTGGGCGGCCAGCCTCACGTGGCGGCGTGCATCATCGTCTGCACGCAGCCAGATGGCAATATCGGCCGGCGGCAGCGCCGCACCGGCCTGCTGCGGCCACTCCGCCAGCTTCAGGCCGGGGCTGGCGAAGAGGTCGCGAAAGCCCGCATCCTCCCATTCGCGCGGGTCGCCGAAGCGGTAGAAGTCGAAGTGCCAGATGTCCAGCCCCGGCGCCTGGTGCGGCTCGACCACGGCGTAGGTGGGGCTCTTGATGCGGCCCTGCACGCCCAGCGCGCGCAGCAGGTGGCGCACCAGCGTGGTCTTGCCCGCGCCCAGCGTGCCGTGCAGCGTGACGAAGGCGTCGCGCAGGCCGTCCTGGCGGGCCAGGGCGGCGGCGAAGCGCTGGGTGTCGGCCTCGTCGTTCCATGTCAGGGCCAGGGCCAGCAGCGCGGGCGCGGCGGGGCTTCTTTCTACAATTTCGGCGTGATGAAGATGATCGGCAGCAGTCAACTCGTTCCTCAGATCAGGCAGTGGGCGCGCGAGCTGGGATTTTCCCAAATCGGCGTGGCCGGCGTGGACTTGTCCAGCGCCGAGGACGGTCTGATGCAGTGGCTCGCCCAGGGGTTCCATGGCGAGATGCACTACATGGCGGCGCACGGCACCCGGCGCGCGCGCCCGGCCGAGCTGGTGCCCGGCACCGTGAGCGTGGTCACCGCGCGCATGGACTACCTGCCGCGCGGCACGCCGCCCGGCTGGCAGGCCGTGGAGTGGCAGCGCCTGCAGCGCCCCGGCGAGGCCATCGTATCCGTCTATGCCCGGGGGCGCGACTATCACAAGGTGCTGCGCGCGCGGCTGCAAAAGCTCAGCGAGCGCATCGCCGCCGCCGTGGGGCCGTTCGGCCACCGGGTGTTCACCGACTCGGCCCCGGTGCTGGAGGCCGAGCTGGCCAGCCGCAGCGGCCAGGGCTGGCGCGGCAAGCACACGCTGGTGCTGTCGCGCGAGGCCGGCTCGATGTTCTTCCTGGGCGAGATCTACGTGGACATGGCGCTGGCGCCCACCGAGCCGGTCAGCGCGCACTGCGGCAGCTGCCAGGCCTGCATGGACGTCTGCCCGACCCAGGCCATCGTCGCGCCGCACCGGGTGGATGCGCGGCGTTGCATTTCTTACCTGACCATCGAGCACGGCGGCGCCATTCCGCTGGAGCTGCGCCCGCTGCTGGGCAACCGCATCTACGGCTGCGACGACTGCCAGCTGGTGTGCCCCTGGAACAAATACGCCCAGGCGGCCAGCCTGGCGGATTTCGACCAGCGCGCCGGGCTGGTGGGCCAGCAGCTGGCCGTCCTGCTGGCCTGGGACGAGGCCACCTTCCTGCGCATGACCGAGGGCGGCCCGATCCGCCGCATTGGCCACGAGCGTTGGCTGCGCAACATTGCCGTGGCGCTGGGCAACGCCCTGCGCGTGGCCGGCGCGCACGAGGCGCCGGCGCTGCGCGCGGCCCTGGCGGCGCGCCTGGAGCACCCCAGCGCGCTGGTGCGCGAGCACGTGCAGTGGGCGCTGCAGCAGCAGCCGGCTGCCCCGGGGGCGGCGCCCGGCGCTAGGGAAACCCCTGACTGAACGGCGCCGCCGCGGGCTCCGGCGCACCACCGCCAACGGTAGCATCCCCGGCCACGGCGCGCCGCTGCGTGCCCCTTCCTCCCCTTTTCCTCACAGGAGACGATTCATGCATCGCCGCAACTGGCTCGCCCTGGCGCTGGCCGCCGCCGCCGGGACTTCGTTCGCACAGGGCTTTCCGAACAAGCCCATCAAGCTGCTGGTGCCGTTTGCGGCCGGCGGCACCACCGACATCATCGCGCGCACCATCGCCGATCCGCTGTCGCGCGCGCTGGGCCAGAGCGTGGTGGTGGAAAACCGCGGCGGCGGCGGCGGCATCGTGGGCGCCCAGGAAACCGCGCGCGCCACGCCCGACGGCTATTCGCTGGGCGTGGCCACCGTCTCCACCACGGCCGCCAACCCGGCGATCAACCCCAAGGTGCCCTACAACCCGCTCACCGACTTCACGCCCATCATCAACATCGCGGCGACGCCCAACATCATCGCGGTCAACCCCAAGTTCCCGGCCAAGGACTACAAGAGCTTCGTGGCCGAGGTGCAGAAGTCGCCCGGCAAGTATTCCTATGCGTCCTCGGGCACGGGCGGCATCGGCCACCTGCAGATGGAGCTGTTCAAGAGCCTGTCCAACACCTTTGTCACCCACATTCCCTACCGCGGCGCCGGCCCGGCGCTGAACGACACCGTGGCCGGCCAGGTGCCGATGATCTTTGACAACCTGCCCTCGGCGCTGCCCTTCATCAGGGACGGGCGCCTGGTGCCCATCGTCGTGGCCGCGCCGCAGCGCGTGGCCGCGCTGCCGGGCGTGCCCACCTTCAAGGAGCTGGGCCTGGAGCCGGTCAACCGCATGGCCTACTACGGCATCGTCGGCCCCAAGGGCATGCCCAAGGACGTGGTGGACAAGATCAACGCCGGCGTGAAGAAGGCCCTGGAGGAGCCGGCCGTGCGCAAGCGCATCGAGGACACGGGCTCGCTCCTCATCGGCAACACCCCCGAGCAGTTCGCCGAGCAGATCCAGGCCGAGTTCGCGGTCTACAAGGACGTGGTGAAGAAGCAAAAGCTCTCGCTCGACTGACAGCCGGCCCGGGGCGCCGCGCCCCCGCGCCCACGCGCCTTTCCTTGCCGCCCTGCCTGCCCATGCCGCCCGCCAGCCAGCACGCCATCGACCTGTTCATAGACGCGCTGTGGCTGGAGCAGGGGCTGGCGCGCAACACGCTGGCCTCCTACCGCAGCGACCTGGCGCTGTATGCGGCCTGGCTGGCCAGCCAGTCGCCGCCGCTGGCGCTGGACGATACGTCCGAGCCGCTGCTGAACGGCTATTTCGCCGCGCGCCACGAGCAGACCCGCGCCAGCTCGGCCAACCGGCGCCTGACGGTGCTGCGCCGCTACTTCCACTGGGCGCTGCGCGAGCGGCGCATCGCGCACGACCCGACGGTGCGGCTGCTGGCCGCGCGCCAGCCGCTGCGCGTGCCGCCCACGCTGACGCAGGCGCAGGTGGAGGGCCTGCTGCGCGCGCCCGACGTGGACACGCCCCTGGGCCTGCGCGACCGCGCCATGCTGGAGCTGATGTATGCCAGCGGGCTGCGCGTGAGCGAGCTGGTGGGCCTCAAGGGCTTGCAGGCCAGCCTGGTCGAAGGCGTGGTGCGCGTTGCCGGCAAGGGCGCGCGCGAGCGCCTGGTGCCCTTTGGCGATGAAGCGCGGCTGTGGCTGGAGCGCTACCTGGGCCAGGCGCGCGGCGCCATCCTGGGGCAGCGGCGCAGCGACGACCTGTTCGTCAGCCAGCAAGGCAGCGCCATGAGCCGCGTGATGTTCTGGAAGATCGTCAAGAAGCACGCGCAGGCGGCGGGCATCACCAGCCCGCTGTCGCCGCACACCCTGCGCCACGCCTTTGCCACCCATTTGCTCAACCATGGCGCCGACCTGCGCGTGGTGCAGCTGCTGCTGGGGCACGCCGACATCTCCACCACCACCATCTACACCCACGTGGCGCGCGAGCGGCTGAAGGCGCTGCACGCGCAGCACCACCCGCGCGGCTGAAGCCGGGGCGTTGTTGCTGCTATTTTTGTAGCAACATCCCGTTGATTGGCGCCGGCAGGAGGCCGACTGGGCTCATTTTTCGGCTACGCGGGGGCGCCCAGGCTGTCGGCCCAGGTCAGCGCCTGCAGGTGCGCCCAGTTGACCTGGCGGTTGGACAGGTGCAGCGCCTCGGCGGCGCGCGCGAAGGCCGCGTCGTCGCCGCTCTCGCAAGCGCGCGTCAGCTCCAGGAAGGGCGCGAACACGCCCTGGTCGTGCAGCACCGCATCGACCACCGACTGGGGCAGCGAGACCGTCTCCAGCGCGTTGGCCAGGGGCACGCCCAGCATGGTATCGAGCAGCGAGAACACGCCGACCACGAAGGCGTTGTCGCAGTCCTCGGGCGAGAGCAGCTCGGCGGCCAGCAGCTCCATCAGGCGCCCGCGCACCACGGCGGTCTGGCCCACGGCGGGGGGCGAGCCGGTGTTGCGCGAGGTGGTCAGCAGCAGCGCGGCCCAGCGAAACAGCTTGTTCAGCCCCAGGATCATGACCGCATGGCGGAACGAGGTGATCTCGCACGACAGGCCGAAGCCCGACGAATTGATGAAGCGCAGCAGGTTGAACGACAGCGTCGGGTCTTTCTTGAGCAGCTCCTCGATCTCGCTCACCGAGGCCTGCTTGCGCACCATGTTGATGAGCTGCAGGATGGTGGCCTGCGCCGGGCGGATGGTCTGCGCCTTGACCAGCGTGGGCTGCGCGAACCAGTAGCCCTGGAACAGCTTCACGCCCAGGCCGGCCATGCGCTCGTACTGCTCGGCCGTCTCCACCTTCTCGGCCAGCAGCCGGGCCTGGGTGTTGGCGCGGGCGAATTTCACCAGCGGCTCGGACAGCTCGGGCCGGAAGGCCTGCAGGTCCAGCTTGATGAAGGCCGCCTGCGGCAGCCAGCTGGCGTAGGCGCGGCGCAGCACCTCCTGGTTGAAGGCCAGGCGGAAGCCGCGCGCACGCAAGGCCTGCAGCGTGGGCAGGTACTCGGCGATCTGCTCGGGCGTGGCGCTGGTGCCCAGGATGGGCACCTCCAGCACCACCTTCTCGGGGTGGATCAGCTCCAGGTGCGCGCCGGCCAGGCTGGCGTGGGTGCAGTTGATGAACACCGTCGCCCTGCCCACCAGGTGCTCGGAGCCGGCGTAGGACAGGGCATTGAACAGCAGCGCCGCATCGCTGGCGGCGGTGTGCGCGTCGCTGGCGACGGAGCGGTCGAACAGCTCGTAGCCGTACACGGCGCGCTGCTCGTCCAGGATGGCCTGGCGGGCGATGATGACCAGCTGGTCGGCATCGGCTGCGGGCGTGGAGCAGGAATCGGGCGGGGCTTGGGTCATGGCGGGGGGCGGTCGTGGCGTGTGCGAAAGGAAAGCGGGTGCCGGGTGCAGCCTCAGGCGCCGACGGTGCCGGCCCAGGCGAGGGCCTGCAGGTGCGCGGCGTTGACCTGCGCCGCATCCAGCCCCAGCGCCTGCGCCGCCCGGCCGAAGGCCGCGGGGTCGGCGCTTTCGCAGGCCTGGGCCAGCGCCAGCAGCTGGCTGTGCGGGCCGCGCTGGTGCAGCAGGGCCTCGGTGGCCGTGGCCGGCAGGGCCAGCAGCGCCAGGGCATCGGCCAGCGGCAGGCCCAGCATCTGGTCGAGCATGGAAAACAGCCCGACCACGAAGGCCTCGTCGGCGTCGGCGGTGCCGGCGGGCAGGCGCAGCGCCAGCAGCTCCATCAGGCGCGCGCGCACCACGGCGGTCTGGCCCACGGCGGGCGGCGTGCCGGCGCTGCGCACCGCCGTCAGCAGCAGCGCCGCCCAGCGGAACAGCTTCTTGAGCCCCAGCAGCATCACCGCCTGGCGCAGCGAGGTGACCTCGCACGCCGCCCCCAGCCCGGCGGCGTTGATCAGCCGCAGCAGGTTGAACGACAGGCTGGCGTCCTTCTTGAGCACGCCTTCGATGGTGTCCACGTCGGCGCGGCTGCGCACCACGTTCAGCAGCTGCATGGTGGTGGCCTGCGAGGGGGCCAGCACGCGCGCCTGCACCAGGGTGGGCCGCGCGAACCAGAAGCCCTGGAACAGCTGTACGCCCAGCGACGCCACCATGTCGTATTGCTGCGCGGTCTCGATCTTCTCGGCGATCAGCTCGGCGCGGCTGTGGCGCCCGGCGTACTTGACCAGCACCGACAGCTGGTCGGGCGCCAGCACCGACAGGTCCAGCTTGATGTAGTCGGCCAGCGGCAGCCAGGGCGCATAGGCCGATTCCAGCACCGTGTGGTTGAACGCCAGGTTGAAGCCCCGGCTGCGCAGCGCCTGCAGGATGGGCAGGCGCGCCGTCACCTCGTCGCTGGCGGCGTGGCCCAGGGGCGCGACCTCCAGCACTACCTTGTCGGGCTGCACCAGGTCCAGGTGGCCGCCGGTCAGGCTCTCGTGGGTGCAGTTGACGAACAGCAGCGTGCTGCCCACCAGTTCGTCGGCGCCGGCGTGCGACAGCGCCGTGAACACCATGATCACGTCGCTGGCCGCCGTGTGGTGCGTGCGCGAGCGGTTGAACAGCTCGTAGCCCACCACGACCTGCTGGCCATTCATGATGGCCTGGCGCGCGATCATGGCGCCGGTGCTGGAGGGAAGGGGTGGAGACGACATGGCAAGGGGGGCAGGGGCGGCAGGGACGGTCTCATGCATTGTAGGCAGCCCCCGGCGCCGCCCCGGGCAAGGTCAGCCGTGCTCCAGCCAGTCCAGCTCGGCCTGCGAGAAGCCCGCCGCGCGGCGCGCCTGTGCGTTCAGCGGCGGCCGCGGCCGCGGCGCCTCGTAGCGCTGCGCCAGCGCGGCGTAGTGCGCCACCGGCTCCAGGCCGCGCTGCTCGCACAGCCAGCGAAACCAGTGGTTGCCGATGGCGACGTGGCCGATCTCCTCGCGCAGGATGATGTCCAGGATGGCCACGGCGGCCAGTGCGTCGGGCGTGCCCACGCCGCGCAGCTTGTGCTGGATCAGCGGCGTGGCGTCCAGCCCGCGCGCTTCCAGCGTGCGCGGCACCAGCGCCATGCGGGCGGTGATGTCGTGGGCCGTCTTCTCGCACATGCTCCACAGGCCCTGGTGCGCGGGGAAGTCGCCGTAGTCGTGGCCCAGGTGGGCGCGCAGGTGCTCGCGCAGCAGGCGAAAGTGCCGGGCTTCCTCGGCCGCCACCTGCAGCCAGTCCAGGTAGAACTGGCGCGGCATGCCGGCAAAGCGCCAGATGGCGTCCAGCGCCAGGTTGATGGCGTTGAACTCGATGTGGGCGATGGCATGGACCAGCGCGGCGCGCCCGCCCGGCGTGGCCGGCGAGCGGCGCGCCACGGCGGTGTGGGCCAGCAGGGGCGGGCGCGCAGGGTGGCCGGGCAGGGCCTGCGTGGCCTCGAGCGAGGCCTCGCAGGCTATTGAAATGCTAGCTGCCCGTGCTTGCAGATCAAGGGCAAGGGCCGATTTTTCTTCCGGATCGGCCAGCTGCAGGGCATGCAGGGCGGTTTGGCGAAGCTCCATCCCTACAATTGTATTTTTTGCCGCACGGGCACCAGGAAAGGCAGCACTCCATGGCGATTTATGAACTCGACGGCGTGGCCCCGCAGCTGGCCCAGGGCGCCTGGGTGGCCGACAGCGCCCAGGTCATGGGCCAGGTGCGCCTGGCCGAGGACGCCAGCGTCTGGTTTGGCGCGGTGCTGCGCGGCGATTGCGAGAGCATCACCATCGGCGCCGGCTCCAACGTCCAGGACGCGAGCGTGCTGCACGCCGACTTCGGCCAGCCGCTGGTCGTCGGGCGCCACGTCACCATCGGCCACCAGGTCATGCTGCACGGCTGCACCATAGGCGACGAGTCGCTGATCGGCATCGGCGCCGTGGTCTTGAATGGCGCGCGCATCGGCCGCAATTGCCTAGTGGGCGCCGGCGCGCTGGTCACCGAGGGCAAGGAGTTCCCCGACGGCTCGATGATCCTGGGCAGCCCGGCCAAGGCCGTGCGCCAGCTCACGCCCGAGCAGATCGAGGGCCTGCGCCAGAGCGCCCGGCATTACATCGACAACGCGCGCCGCTTCAAGGCCGGCCTGCGCCAGGTTGGCTGAGGCGCGGCCAGCGGCGGGTCCACAAAAAGAGATTCCAAGACGTGTCCGAACTGCACAAATTCCTGTTTGACGGCCTGCCCGTGCGCGGCGCCATCGTGCGCCTGACCGGCGCCTGGACCGAACTGCTCGCCCGGCGCGCCGGCAACAGCGAAACCGGCGCCTACCCGGCCCCGGTGGCCGAGCTGCTGGGCGAGATGGCGGCGGCCGGCGTGCTGATGCAATCGCACATCAAGTTCAACGGCGCGCTGATCCTGCAGGTGTTCGGCGACGGGCCGGTGAAGCTGGCGGTGGCCGAGGTGCGCTCGGACCTGGGGCTGCGCGCCACCGCCACCATCCACGGCGCGGTGCCCGACGGCGCCCGCCTGCCCGAGCTGGTCAACGTCGGCGGCCTGGGCCGCTGCGCCATCACGCTGGACCCGCAGGACCGCCTGCCCGGCCAGCAGCCCTACCAGGGCGTGGTGCCGCTCAATGACGTGCATGGCGACAGCCTGCCGCAGCTGTCGCAGGTGTTGATGCAGTACATGCGCCAGTCCGAGCAGCTGGACGCCACGCTGGTGCTGGCCGCCGACGGCCAGGTGGCCGCGGGCCTGCTGATCCAGCGCATGCCGGTGCAGGGCCAGGGCAACCTGGCGCGCGGCGTGGCGCCGGACGAGCTGCAGGCGCAGCACGACGAGGACTACCAGCGCATCGCCACCCTGGCCGCCAGCCTGACGCGCGAGGAGCTGCTGTCGCTGGACGTGCTCACCATCCTGCACCGCCTGTTCTGGGAGGAGCGGCTGCTGCGCTTCGAGCCGCAGCAAGGCGCCGCCGGGCCGCGTTTTTCCTGCACCTGCTCGCGCGAGCGCGTGGCCGCCATGCTGCGCAGCCTGGGCCAGGGCGAGGTGCAGTCCATCCTGGACGAGCGCGGCGAGGTCGAGGTGGGCTGCGACTTTTGCGGCCGCCAGTACCACTTCGACAAGGTGGACGCTGCCCAGCTGTTCACCGAGCCGGGCAAGCAGCCGCCCGTGCCGCCGGGCGTGCAATAGGCGCAAAAAAGGCGCCCGAAGCGCCAAAAAGGGTCAAAAGCGCCTGTTGCCGGCGCCTGCCCACGGGAGTTTGCTATGTTTAGCGTAGCAACGCCGGCCGCCGTCAGCGCCGCGCCGGCGTGACCTGCACGTAGATCTCGCCCGGCCGCACCATGCCCAGCTCGCTGCGGGCGCGGTCTTCCACCATCTCCAGGCCGTCGCGCAGGTCCTGCACCTCGGCGGCCAGGCGCTCGTTGGCCTGGCGCGCCCGGGCGTTGGCCGCCTGCTGCTCGGCCAGCTGCTGGCGCATCTCGCGCACCTGGCCGATGCTGCCGCGCCCGCTCCACAGCTGCGCATGGATGCCCACGAGCAGCAGCAACAGCAGGAGTGCGACGGTGCGCGTGCCCATGGCGGTGCGGGGTGGACGATGGGGGGCTCGGCAGGCGGGTCGGCAGGCAGGCTTCAGCGCAGGTTGTAGAACGCCGCGCGGCCCGGGTACTGCGCCACGTCGCCCAGGTCTTCCTCGATGCGCAGCAGCTGGTTGTACTTGGCCATGCGGTCCGAGCGCGACAGCGAGCCGGTCTTGATCTGCCCGGCGTTCAGGCCCACGGCGATGTCAGCGATGGTGGAGTCCTCGGTCTCGCCCGAGCGGTGGCTGATGACGGCGGTGTAGCCGGCGCGCTTGGCCATCTCGATGGCGGCGAAGGTCTCGGTCAGGGTGCCGATCTGGTTGATCTTGATGAGGATCGAGTTGGCGATGCCCTTGTCGATGCCCTCCTTGAGGATGCGGGTGTTGGTCACGAACAGGTCGTCGCCCACCAGCTGCACCTTCTGGCCCAGGCGCTCGGTGAGCAGCTTCCAGCCGTCCCAGTCGGCCTCGTGCATGCCGTCCTCGATGCTGATGATGGGGTACTTGTCCACCCAGGTGGCCAGCATGTCGGTCCACTGCTGGGCGGTGAGCTGCACGCCGCCTTCGCCGGCCAGGACGTACTTGCCATCCTTGTAGAACTCGCTGGCCGCGCAGTCCAGCGCCAGCACGATCTGCTCGCCGGCGGTGTAGCCGGCCGCCTCGATGGCCTGCAGGATCAGCTGGATCGCCGCCTCGTGGCTGTCCACGCTGGGGGCGAAGCCGCCCTCGTCGCCCACGGCCGTGCTCATGCCGCGGTCGTTGATGATCTTCTTGAGCGCATGGAACACCTCCGCGCCCCAGCGCAGCGCCTCGCGGAAGGAGGGCGCGCCCACCGGCACGATCATGAATTCCTGCAGGTCCAGGCTGTTGTTGGCGTGCGCGCCGCCGTTGATGACGTTCATCATCGGCACCGGCAGCTGGCAGCCGCCCATGCCGCCGAAGTAGCGGTACAGGGGCAGGCCGGCTTCCTCGGCGGCGGCGCGCGCCACCGCCATGGAGACGGCCAGCATGGCATTGGCGCCCAGGCGCGACTTGTTGTCGGTGCCGTCCAGGTCGATCAGCGTCTTGTCCAGGAAGGCCTGCTCGGCCGCGTCCAGGCCCAGCACGGCCTCGCTGATCTCGGTGTTGATGTGCTCCACGGCCTTCAGCACGCCCTTGCCGCCGTAGCGGCCCTTGTCGCCGTCGCGCAGCTCGATGGCCTCGCGCGAGCCGGTGGAGGCGCCGCTGGGCACGGCGGCGCGGCCCATGACGCCCGATTCGAGCAGCACGTCGCACTCGACGGTGGGGTTGCCGCGGCTGTCCAGCACTTCGCGGCCTACGATGTCAACGATGGCACTCATGGGGGTCCTCTTCTTGCAGGAAAGTGGGGGTTCGTCATGCGGCCGCTGCCTGCGGCCCACGTGGGTCAAATGGGCACCTGGCCGGCATGCACGGCCGGCCGGGCGCTATCAAAAAATGATGGTCAGACGCCCTCGACGCACACCAGGCGCATGATGGCCGCGCCCTCGCGCGCGCTGCGCGCGCGGCCGTACTCGGGCGAGTGGTAGAAGGCCTTGGCCGCCTCGAAGCTGGGAAAGCGCGCGACCACCACGCGCTCGGGCGTCCAGTCGCCTTCCATCACCTCCACCTGGCCGCCGCGCACGCAGATCTCGGCGCCATGGGCCTGGAACGCGGCCGTGGACCACTTGCGGTACTCGTCGTACTGCTCGGGGTTGGTGACGCGCACGTTGGCGATGAGGTATCCGCTGGGCATGGGATCAGGCTCCAAAGTTGTTTTCGAGAAAGCCGTTTTTCTTGGTGACCCGGTCGAGCGCCACCAGCGTCTCCAGCAGCGCGCGCATGTGCTTGAGGGGCACGGCGTTGGGGCCGTCGGACAGCGCGTTGCACGGGTCGGGGTGCGTCTCCATGAACACGCCCGCCACGCCCACCGCCACTGCGGCGCGCGCCAGTGGCGGCACCATCTCGCGCATGCCGCCGCTGGTCGCGCCCTGGCCGCCGGGCAGCTGCACGCTGTGCGTGGCGTCATAGACCACGGGCGCGCCGCTGCCCCGCATGATGGCCAGGCTGCGCATGTCGCTGACCAGGTTGTTGTAGCCGAAGCTGGCGCCGCGCTCGCAGGCCATGAAGTTGTCCTCGGGCAGGCCCGCCTCGCGCGCGGCGGCGCGGGCCTTGTCGATCACGTTCTTCATGTCGTGGGGTGCGAGGAACTGGCCCTTCTTGATGTTCACCGGCCGGCCCGACTGCGCCACCGCGCGGATGAAGTCCGTCTGGCGGCACAGGAAGGCCGGCGTCTGCAGCACGTCCACTACCGATGCCACGTGGGGCACCTCGGCCTCGGTGTGCACGTCGGTCAGCAGCGGCACGCCCAGCTCCCGCTTCACCTTGGCCAGGATCTCCAGGCCGCGCTCCATGCCCGGGCCGCGAAAAGCTCGCTCCCGAGCTGCGGTTGGCCTTGTCGAAGCTGCTCTTGAAGATGAAGGGGATGCCCAGGCTGGCGGTGATCTCCTTGAGCTGGCCGGCCACGTCCAGCTGCAGCTGCTCGCTCTCGACCACGCAGGGGCCGGCGATCAGGAAGAAGGGGTGCTCCAGGCCGACGGGGAAGCCGCACAGTTGCATGGTCGGGTCTTCCTTGTTGCTCAGGCGCTGGCGCCGGCGTGCTGCTGGTGCGCCACGGCGGCCTTGACGAAATCGTTGAACAGCGGGTGGCCGCTCCAGGGCGTGGACTTGAACTCGGGGTGGAACTGCACGCCCATGTACCAGGGGTGCACGTCCTGCGGCAGCTCGACGATCTCGGTCAGCTGCTCGCGCTGGGTCTGCGCCGAGATCACCAGGCCGGCCGCGCGCAGCCGCTCCAGGTAGCGCACGTTGGCCTCGTAGCGGTGGCGGTGGCGCTCGGTCACCGTGTCGCCGTAGATGCGGTGCGCGAGCGTGCCCGGCTGCACGTTGGAGGTCTGCGCGCCCAGGCGCATGGTGCCGCCCAGGTCGGAGGTCTCGTCGCGCGTCATGACGCGCCCGTCCTCGTTCTTCCACTCGGTGATCAGCGCGATCACCGGGTGCGGGCTGGCCGGGTCGAACTCGGTGGAGTTGGCGCTGGCAAGGTTCGCCACGTGGCGCGCGTACTCGATGGTGGCCACCTGCATCCCCAGGCAGATGCCCAGGTAGGGGATGCGCTGCTCGCGCGCATAGCGGGCGGTGCTGATCTTGCCCTCGACCCCGCGCGAACCGAAGCCGCCCGGCACCAGGATGGCGTCGAAGCGCCCCAGCTGCACGGCGGCGTTGTCGTCGGTGATGGCCTCCGAGTCCATGTGCGTGATCTTCACGCGCACGTGGTTTTGCATGCCGGCGTGCTTGAGCGCCTCGTTGACCGACTTGTAGGCGTCCGACAGCTCGGCGTACTTGCCCACCATGGCGATGCTGATCTCGCCGCCCGGGTGCTCGCACTCGTGCACCAGGTCGTCCCAGCGCTTCAGGTTGGCCGGCGGCGTGTTCAGGCGCAGCTTGTCGCAGATCAGGCCGTCCAGGCCCTGCTCGTGCAGCATGCGCGGCACCTTGTAGATGGTGTCCACGTCCCACATGCTGATCACGCCCCACTCGGGCACGTTGGTGAACAGCGAGATCTTCTCGCGCTCGTCCTGCGGCACGGGCGTGAGCGCGCGGCACAGCAGCGCGTCGGGCTGGATGCCGATCTCGCGCAGCTTTTGCACCGTGTGCTGGGTGGGCTTGGTCTTCAGCTCGCCAGCGGCGGCGATCCAGGGCAGGTAGGTCAGGTGCACGAAGGCCGAGTTGTTCGGCCCGAGCTTGAGCGACAACTGGCGCACCGCCTCCAGGAAGGGCAGCGACTCGATGTCGCCCACGGTGCCGCCGACCTCGCAGATGGCCACGTCCACCGCGTCCGGACTGCCTATGCCGGCGCCGCGCCGGATGTACTCCTGGATCTCGTTGGTGACGTGCGGGATGACCTGCACGGTCTTGCCCAGGTAGTCGCCGCGGCGCTCTTTCTCGAGCACCGACTGGTAGATGCGGCCGGTGGTGAAGTTGTTGGCCTGCTTCATGCGGGTTTCGATGAAGCGCTCGTAGTGGCCCAAGTCCAGGTCGGTCTCGGCGCCGTCGTCGGTCACGAACACCTCGCCATGCTGGAAAGGGCTCATGGTGCCCGGGTCCACGTTGATGTACGGGTCGAGCTTGATGAGGGTGACTTTGAGGCCGCGCGATTCGAGGATCGCGGCAAGGGAGGCGGAGGCGATTCCCTTGCCCAGGGAAGACACCACACCGCCGGTGACGAAGACGAATTTGGTCATGCCGTGATGGAGGTGGGAAATGGCGATTGTATCGGCTCCTCCCGGGCCGCCCCCCGGCCGCCCGGCGCGCGCGCTCTGCCAGAATCGCCCGCCATGAACACTCTTGACGGCAAACATATCGTCCTGGGCCTGTCCGGCGGCGTGGCCTGCTACAAGGCCGCCGAGCTGGTGCGCCTGCTCGCCAAGGCCGGCGCCAGCGTGCAGGCGGTCATGACCGAGGCGGCCGGGCAATTCATCACCCCCGTCACCTTGCAGGCGCTGACCGGGCGTCCCGTCTATGGCTCGCAGTGGGATGCACGCGAGCCCAACAGCATGGCGCACATCAACCTCTCGCGCGCGGCCGACGCGGTGCTCATCGCGCCCTGCAGCGCCGACTTCATCGCCCGCCTGGCGCAGGGCCGCGCCGACGAGCTGCTGAGCCTGCTGTGCCTGGCACGCCCGGCCGAGCGCGTGCCGCTGTTGCTGGCGCCGGCCATGAACCGCGAGATGTGGGCGCACCCGGCCACGCAGCGCAACCTGGCGCAGGTGCAGCGCGACGGCGCCAGCGTGCTGGGCGTGGGCCACGGCGACCAGGCCTGCGGCGAGACCGGCGACGGCCGCATGCTGGAGGCGGCCGAGATCCTGGAGGAACTGGAGGCATTCTTCAGCCCCAGGCTGCTGGCGGGCGAGCAGGTGCTGGTCACCGCCGGGCCGACCTTCGAGGCCATAGACCCGGTGCGCGGCATCACCAACCTGTCGTCGGGCAAGATGGGCTTCGCCATCGCCCGCGCTGCGCGCGCCGCTGGCGCCGAAGTGACGCTGGTGGCCGGCCCGGTGCACCTGCCCACGCCGCGCGGCGTGCGCCGCATCGACGTGGTTTCTGCACAAGACATGCTCCATGCCGTTGATGAGTGCCGGGATGCAGCTACTATTTTCATAGCTACCGCAGCGGTCGCCGACTGGCGCCCGGCGGCCAGCGCCGCGCACAAGATCAAGAAGGACGGCTCGGGCGAGGTGCCCGCCCTGGCCTTCGTCGAGAACCCCGACATCCTGGCCGGCGTCGCCGCCTCGCCGCGCGCGCGCAGCGGCCAGCTGTACTGCGTGGGCTTTGCCGCCGAGAGCGAGAACCTGCTGGCGCACGCCAGCGCCAAGCGCCTGCGCAAGGGCGTGCCGCTGCTGGTGGGCAACATCGGCCCGGCCACTTTTGGGCAGGACGACAACGCCTTGCTGCTGGTGGATGCGCACGGGCACCAGGAGCTGGCGCGCGCGCCCAAGAGCGTGCTGGCCGGCCAGCTGGTGGAGCAGATCGCCCGGCGGCTGCGGCACACTCGCGCCGCATGAAGATCGACCTCAAAATCCTCGACCCGCGCATGGCGCAGCTGCTGCCCGCCTACGCCACCCCCGGCAGCGCCGGCCTGGACCTGCGCGCCTGCCTGGACGAGCCCCTGGAGCTGGCGCCCGGCGCCTGGCAGCTGGTGCCCACGGGCATCGCCATCCACCTGGCCGACCCCGGCTACGCGGCGCTGATCCTGCCGCGCTCGGGCCTGGGCCACAAGCACGGCATCGTGCTGGGCAACCTGGTGGGCCTGATCGACAGCGACTACCAGGGCCAGCTCATGGTCAGCGCCTGGAACCGCAGCCCCGACGCCTACACGCTGCAGCCGCTGGAGCGGCTGGCGCAGCTGGTGGTGGTGCCGGTGGTGCAGGCGCAGTTCCGGGTGGTGCAGGAGTTCGCCGCCAGCGACCGGGGCGAGCGCGGCTACGGCTCCACCGGCAGCCATTGACGGCGGCGCTGTCAGTGCGTGCTGACGCCGGGCGGGCTTGCGGAACTACGCGCGGCGCGGCGATCGCCCGGCTGCGCCGCGTGCGCGCGGCTGCTCCAATCTGCCTTCAAGGAACGGGTGGCCACCCTGCACCTGCACAGCCGGCCGCCGTTTGCCCATCATTGCAATCCCAAACCCCAAGGAGTTGAAGCCATGCGCAAGTATTCCCGCCTTGCCGCCCTCGCTGGCGCCGCTGTCCTGGCCGGCTCGCTGGCCGCCTGCGCCGATGCGCCGCGCCAGTACGACCGTCCCTACTACTCCGGCCAGCCGGTGCAGACCGCACCCAGCTACGACCAGCGCGTGACCGAGTACGGCACCGTGTCCTATATCGAGGGCCTGCACGCGCGCAACCGCACCAGCGGCGCCGGCGCCATCCTGGGCGCGGTGGTCGGCGGCGTGCTGGGCAACCAGATCGGCGGCGGCACGGGCCGCTCGGCGGCCACGGCCCTCGGCGCGGTGGGCGGTGCGGTGGCAGGCAACGCCATCGAGGGCCGCAATGACCGCTCGGACTTCGAGGGCTACCGCATCACCGTCCAGCTCGATCGCGGCGGCCAGCGCGTCTATGACGTGCCCAACCCGGGCGACCTGCGCACCGGCGACCGGGTGCGGCTGTACAACGGCCAGATCGCGCGCATGTAACCCGGGCGCTGCGGGGCGGCTGCGCCCCGCGCAGCGCCCGCATCAATGCAGCGCGTCGCTGCCCGGCGCCTGGGGCTGGATGCGGAAAAAACCCGTTCCGGCCGAGCGCTGGGCGGTCTCCTCGTCCGTCGCCGGGCGCACCCCGTGCACTTTCAGCTTCAGGCGCAGCGCCAGGCCGGCCAGCGGGTGGTTGCCATCTAGCACCACGTGCTCGGGGTAGATCTGCGCTACCGTATAGAGCGCATCGCGCGGCGCCTCGGTGTTCACGCCCGCCGGCAGAGCCGTTCCCTCGAACGTCAGGCCTTCCTCCAGCTCGGGCGGGAACAGCGCGCGCGGCTCCAGGAACAGCAGCTTCTCGTCATAGTCGCCGAAGGCGTCCTCGGGCTCCAGGTGCAGCGCCAGCTCGGCGCCGGCCTCGTGGCCCTGCAGCGCCTGCTCGATGCGCTCCAGCAAGTCGTCGCCGCCGACGAGGAACTCCACCGGCTCGTCCAGCACGTCCAGCTCCTCGCCCAGGGTGTCTTGCAGCACCCATGTCAGGGCGACCACGCAGTGTTCGTTGATTTCCATACGAGAATTGTCGCAGTTCCCCCCACCCGGCGGCGCCCCGGCGGCGCCGCCCACCACGCCTGCCATGGATACACGACAACCCCTGCCCCTGCTGGGCGGCCTGAGCGCCGCGCAGTTCATGCGCCGCCACTGGCACAAGAAGCCGCTGCTGGTGCGCGGCGCCATCGCCGGCTTCGAGCCCCCCGTGGGCCGCGCGGCCTTGCTGCAGCTGGCGGGGCGCGAGGATGTCGAGTCGCGCCTGATCCAGCACCGTGACGGCCGCTGGCTGCTGCGCCACGGCCCGTTGCCGCGCCGCGCCATCCCTGCGCTGGCCACGCCGCGCTGGACGGTGCTGGTGCAGGGCGTGGACCTGCACGACGACGCCACGCACGCGCTGTTGCAGCGCTTCGCCTTCGTGCCCCACGCCCGGCTGGACGACCTGATGATCAGCTACGCCAGCGACGGCGGCGGCGTCGGCCCGCATTTCGACAGCTACGACGTGTTCCTGCTGCAGGCGCACGGCCGGCGGCGCTGGCGCATCGGCCGCCAGAAGAACCCGACGCTCATCGAGGGCCTGCCGGTGAAGATCCTGGCGCAGTTCGAGCCGCAGGAGGAATACCTGCTGGAGCCCGGCGACATGCTGTACCTGCCGCCCGGCTGGGCGCACGACGGCGTGGCCGAGGGCGAATGCATGACGTATTCCATCGGCTTTCGCTCGCCCGACCAGGCCGGCCTGGCGCACGAGGTGCTGCTGCGCCTGGCCGACGCCGCGGCCGACGAGGAGGGCAGTGCGCTGTACCGCGACCCGGGGCAGCTCGCCGTGGCCACGCCGGGCGCCGTGCCGGCCGGGCTGCAGGCGTTCGCGCGCGACGCGGTACTGCGCACGCTGGCCGACCCGGCGGCGCTGGAGTGCGCCCTGGGCGAGGCCCTGACCGAGCCCAAGGCCAACGTGTGGTTCGAGCCCTCCAGCAGCGCCGGGCTGATGGAGCAGGTGGTGCTGGACCGGCGCACGCGCATGATGTATGACGCGCAGCACGTCTTCATCAACGGCGAGAGCTACCACGCCGGGGGCGAGGACGCTGCGCTGATGCGCCGCCTGGCCGACACCCGGGCGCTTGCGCCGAACGAGCTGGCGCAGGCCAGCGACGAGGCGCTGCAGCTGCTGGCCGGCTGGTGTGACGCCGGCTGGGCCCACGCGCGCAGCGCGGCCGGTTGAAGGGTCGTCCGATGCCCGCCGTGGCCCCTGGCTCCGCCCCCGTGCCGCCACCGCCGCCCTTGCCCGACGGCCCGTTCGACGGGCGCGAGGCCTTTCGCGCGCTGGTGCGCGCCGCGCTGGCCGAGGCTGCCGCGCGCGGCTGGGGCGAACTGGTGCTGAGCGACGCCGACTTTGCCGACTGGCCGCTGGGCGAGCGCGCCGTGGTGCAGTCGCTGCACGACTGGGCGCGCGCCGGGCGGCGCTGCACCCTGCTGGCGCAGGATTTCAGCGAACTGGCGCGCAGCCAGCCGCGCTTCGTGCAGTGGCGCCGGCAGTGGGACCACCTGGTCACCGCCCGCCGGGCCGCCACCACCGATGCACTGGCCGTGCCCAGCGCGCTGTGGTCGCCCGCCTGGGTGCTGCAGCGCCACGACCCCGTGCGCAGCCACGGGAGCACGGGCACGGCACCCGAGCGGCGCGTGCTGCTGCGCCAGGCGCTGGACGAGTGGCTGTTGCGCCAGAGCAGCCCTGCATTTGCCGCGTCGACGCTCGGTTTGTAGGACGAGGCGCCCGTACAAGTCACTATTGACGAATCGTTCTTATAATCTTCGGTTGGTTTTCACCAGGCGCTTGCGCGCCCCCGGCAGAGCCGATCGCTGCGAGGCGTTGAGGTTCGGCATTTCATAACAATCTTCGTCATCTATTAGGAAACTGACATGAAGAATTCCGTCGTCCTGGCTGCCCTGATCGCTGCTGCCGCCCTCGCCGCCTGCGGCAAGAAGGAAGAGCCCGCTCCCGCACCGGTCCCCGCGCCCGTGGAAGCCCCCGCACCTGCACCCGCTCCGGCCGCCGAGCCCGTTGCTCCCGCCGCCTCCGACGCAGCTGCCCCGGCCGCAGACGCCGCCTCCGATGCTGCCAAGGCTGCTGCTGACGCCGCCGCTGCCGCTGCTGCCGCCCCGGCCGCTGCCGGCGCTTCGGAAGCCAAGTAACAGGCGCCCAGGCACGACTGCCGCCGCCCGGCCCTGCGCCGCAGCGGCAGCGCCCAGCCCCGGACCGCAGTGCGGACGGGGCTTTTTTTTCGTCCCCAGCTGCCGTTTTTGGGTCGAAATGGCTCCATGCCGGCGCCGGCAGCCGGTTTCGTGCTATCAAAAAGAAAGCTGCGCCGGGCCGCGCGTCAGTGGCTGGCGTCGATCCAGCCGGTGCCCGTGCGCTGGTCGGCGACGATGATCTCGTGCGCCAGGCAGCCCCAGGCCTGGGCCAGCGCCGCCTGCGCCAGGTGGGGCTGGTTGTTGTGCGCGCTCAGGTGCGCCGCCACGACATGGCGCAGCCCGGGGTGGTGCACCGCACGCAGCAGCCCGGCGCAGCCGTCGTTGGGCAGGTGGCCGTAGGGCCCGGCGATGCGCCGCTTGAGGAACAGCGGATAGCGCCCTGCCTGGAGCATGTCCAGGTCGTGGTTGGCCTCCAGCAGCAGCGCGTGGCAGCCCTGCAGGTGCTGCAGCACATGGTCGGTGACGTGGCCCAGGTCGGTCAGCAGCCCGATGTGCGTGGCGCCATCGCTGGCGCGCAGGTGCAGCGGCTCGCGTGCGTCGTGCGGCACGGCAAAGGGCAGGGCCTGCAGCTCGCCCAGGTCTATGGCCTCGCCATCGCGCGCCAGGTGCAGCAGGCCGTCCAGCCCGGGCGCGCCCATGGCCTGCCAGGTGCCCTCGCTCATCCATATGGGGATGCGCTCGCGCTGCGCCAGCTTGAGCACGCTGCCGGTGTGGTCGGAATGCTCGTGGGTGATGAACACGGCGTCCAGCGCATCCGCGCTGGTGCCGGCGCCAGCCAGGCGCTGGTCCAGCTGGCGCAGGCTCAGGCCGCAGTCCATCAGCAGGCGGCGCGTGGCGGTGCGCCCGCGCCCCTCGATCAGCGTGGCATTGCCGCCGCTGCCGCTGGCCAGGTTGCGAAAACGCAGCAATTCAGCGCCTGCTCCGCATCAGGCGGTCACTTCAGGTCGTCGGCAATCACGCGCACGATGCGCTCGGCGGTGGTCGAGCTCTCGGGGGCGCCGGTGGCGCTTTGCACCGAAACCGTGCTCTGGCTGCCGTCGCTGCGCACCACGATGCGGTACTTGAGCGGGGCCGCCGCATCCGGGCTGCGGCTGAAGATCTTGCCCAGCAGGCCCTGGTCCTTGCGGGCGGCGGTGGGCTCGACGTAGCGCACGAAATACACGCCCTGGCTGCGGTCGCGGTCTTCCACGGTGAAGCCGGTGCGGTCCAGCGCCACGCCGACGCGGCGCCAGGCGCGGTCGAAGGGCTCGGCGATCTGCACCACGGGCGCGCCGCCCGCCTGGGCGATGCGCGCCGAGGGCGCGGCCGGCACCGGCGCAGCGGCGGCGGCGCGCGACTGCTCCTCGGAGACGCCCAGCTTGACCATCATGCGGCGCAGGAATTCGGTTTCCAGCTCGGGGTCGGCGGCGCGCGGCTGCCACACGGTCTGGTCCTTGTGCGAGCTGCTGTAGACCTCGACCATGCCGCGGTGGCTGACGTAGATCTCGGTGCCGCCATCGGCGCGGCGCTCCAGCCGGGTGCGGAACTTGTCGCGCTCGCCGGTGGAGTACAGCGAGTCGAAGACCTTGCCTATGGTCTGGCGCACGATGTCCTGCGGCAGCTTGGCGCGGTTTTCCGCCCAGTCGGTTTCCAGCAGGCCCAGGTCGCGGTTCTCAAGGGTGTAGACGAAGCCGTTGTCCAGCCAGAAGTCGCGCACCGGCTCCCACAGTTGGTCGGCAGGGCGGGCCACGACCAGCCAGCGCTGGTTGCCGTCGCGCTCGATGCGCACGTCGCCGATGGCCTTGGGCGCGGCGCTGCCGGCGTTGCGCGGCTGGGCGCGGCCGGCCTCGTAGGCGGCGGCCGAGGCCGCCGTGCCGCCGGGCACGACGTAGCGCGTGTCGTGCGCCAGCTGCGTCAGGTCGGGCGGCACCTCCAGCGTCGCGCCCCTGGTGGCGCTCTTGTAGTCGATCTTGTCGCTTTGCAGGACGGAGCAGGCGGACAGGCCCAGGGCCAGGCCGATGAGGCCGATGCGGCCGATGCAGGTGCTAGGGGTCACGAGAGGGTCCTCGTTGTGCAGGGTGGACGCGGGGAGAGGGGCGCGCGGCAGCGGGGTGTGCGGCCTCAGGCCAGCAGGCCGGCGGCGCGCAACGCGCCCTCGACCACGGCCTCGTTGCCTTGGGACAGCGCCGTCATGGGCAGGCGCATGGCCGGGCCGCACAGGCCCATGCGCGCCATGGCCCACTTGACGGGGATGGGGTTGGCCTCGATGAACAGGTGCTTGTGCAGCGCCAGCAGGCGGAACTGGATTTCCATGGCCTTTTGGCGGTCGCCGGCAATGGCCGCGGCGCACAGCTCGCGCATCAGGCGCGGGGCCACGTTGGCCGTCACGCTGACGTTGCCGTGGCCGCCGCACAGCATCAGCGCCACGGCGGTGGGGTCGTCGCCCGAGTACACGGCAAAGCCCGGGGGCACGTCGCGGATCAGCCACTGCGCGCGCTCGATGTTGCCGGTGGCTTCCTTGATGCCGATGATGCCGGGCACCTGCGACAGGCGCAGCACGGTGTCGTGGTGCATGTCCGCCACCGAGCGGCCGGGTACGTTGTACAGCACCATGGGCAGGTCGCCCACGGCTTCCGCGATCGCCTTGAAGTGCCGGTACTGGCCCTCTTGCGTGGGCTTGTTGTAGTAGGGCACGACCTGCAGCTGGCTGTCCGCACCCACTTCGCTTGCGTAGCGCGCCAGGGCGATGGCCTCGTGCGTGGAGTTGGCGCCGCAGCCGGCCATGACGGGCACGCGGCCGGCGGCCTGCTCGACGGACACGCGGATGATCTCGCGGTGTTCCTCGACGTTGACGGTGGGCGATTCGCCCGTGGTGCCGACCACGCCGATGCAGTCCGTGCCTTCCTGGATGTGCCAGTCGATGAGGCGGCGCAGCGCGGGGTAGTCCACGCTGCCGTCATCGTGCATGGGGGTGACGAGGGCGACGATGCTGCCCGTCAGGGGGGCGCTGGGAGAAGTCATGGCGCGGTCAGGAACGCAAAAAAAAAGCATTCTAACTAGCGAGCGGCAGGCGCAGCGGCCCCGGGGATGCGGGATCGGGCCGCACGGCGGCGATGCGCTGCACGAAGCGCGGCGGGCCGTCCAGGAAACCGTCCTCATAGGCCACCACGCGCAGCCCCGCGCAGGCCTGCAGCAGCTCGCCCGGCGCCAGCAGGAAATCGGCGCGCGCCGGCCGGCCCACGCTCTCGTTGCCCTGGGCGAACGTCTCATACAGCAGCACGCCGCCGGGCGCCACGCTGCCAACCAGAACCGGCAGCAGCGGGCGCCACAGGTAGCGGGTGACGACCACGCCGGCAAAGCTGCGCCCCGCCAGCGGCCAAGGGCCGGCCTCGATGTCGGCCAGGATGGCTTCGCCCAGGTGGGATATGGAATTGATAGCAATAGCATCAATATCGACGCCGGCAACTGGGTGATTTCGCCCGTGAAACCAGCGCAGATGCCGGCCGGGGCCGCAGGCGACGTCCAGCACGCGGCCCCCGGGGGGTACCAGGTGCGCCCAGCGCACGATCCAGTCGGGAAGGGGTGTCGTTCATGGCGTGTCAAAAGCAGGCCCACAGCTGGTCGGCCAGCGTGAGCATGAAACCTGGCTGCAGGTACCAGGCAAAGACCGCCAGCAACGCGGCGGCTGCCGCCAGGGCGGCCAGCCAGGTGCGCAGGCGTCGCCGCGTCATGGGCGGCTCAGGCCGGCTGCGCGGCCGGGCGCACGATGGCGGTCTCGCGCACCGGCAGGTTGACCAGCCCGGCGGCCACGCCCAGGGCGATGGCCAGGTACCACACCAGGTCGTAGCTGCCCGGTGCGGTCGTACAGGTAGCCGCCCAGCCACACCCCCATGAAGCTGCCGATCTGGTGGCTGAAGAACACGAAGCCGCTGAGCATGGACAGGTGCTGCACGCCGAAGATCTGCGCCAGCGCCGCGTTGGTGGGCGGCACGGTGGACAGCCACAGCATGCCCATGACGGCGGAGAACACATAGACCGACAGCGGCGTCAGCGGCGCCAGCAGGAAGGCGGCTATGACCACGGCGCGCGTCCAGTAGATGAACACCAGGATGTTGCGCTTGGGCATGCGCTGGCCGAGCGCGCCGGCGGCGTAGGTGCCCACCACGTTGAACAGGCCGATCAGCGCCAGCGCGAAGCTGGCCACCTGGGGCGTGAGGCCGTGGTCCTTCAAATAGCTGGGCATGTGCACGCCGATGAACACCACCTGGAAGCCGCACACGAAGTAGCCCAGCGTGAGCAGCACGAAGCTCCTGTGGCGCAGCGCCTCGGCCACGGCCTCGCCCATGGTCTGCGAGCGCGGAGCGGCGGCGCCGGCATGAAAACCCGGCTCGCGCAGGCCCCAGGCCAGCGGGATGATGAGCAGCGCCATCGCCGCCAGCACCAGGAGTGCCTGCTGCCAGCCCAGCGACAGGATCAGCTGCCCCTCCAGCGGCACCATCAGGAACTGCCCGAACGAGCCCGCCGCCGCGGCCACCCCCATGGCCCAGGAGCGCCGCTCGGCGGCGATCTGGCGGCCCAGCACGCCATAGATGACGGCGTAGGTGGTGCCGGCCTGCGCCGCGCCTATGACCACGCCGGTGGTCAGCGCGAACAGCCCGGCGGTGGGCGACAGCGCCATGCCCGCCAGGCCGAGCGCGTACAGCACCGCGCCGCCCACCAGCACGCGGAAGGCGCCGAAGCGGTCGGCCACCATGCCGCCGAAGATGCCGAACAGGCCCCAGGCCAGGTTCTGGATGGCCAGCGCCAGGGCGAAGGTCTGGCGCGTCCAGCCCATGTCCTGCGTGATGGGCGCAAGCCACAGGCCGAAGCCGTGGCGTATGCCCATGGACAGCGTGACGACGGCGGCGCCGCAGGCCAGCACCTGCACCATGGAGAGTTTTCGGGTTTCGACGTGCATCGGCGCAATCTAGCGAAAAACCGCCGGCCGCGCTGCGCCTGCGCGTCACCCGTGCGTCCCGCCCCGGGCCGGGCATGGGTCAGGAGGCCGCCGTGTCGCCCGCCTGGCTGCGCTGGAGCCAGGCCTCGACCTCGTGGCGCTGGATCTTGCCGGTGGTGCTGCGCGGCAGGTCTTGCTCGCGCACGAAGCGGATGTCGCGCGGCTGCTTGTAGCCGGCCAGCTCGCGCCGGCAGCGCTGCGCCAGCTCGTCGGCGCTCAGGCTGTCGTCCCTGCGCGCCACCAGCGCCACCGGCACCTCGCCCCAGCGCGCATCGGGCCTGCGCACCACCACCGCATCGGCCACGCGCGCGTCGGCCAGCAGCACGCGCTCGATCTCGGCCGGGTAGATGTTCTCGCCGCCGGACTTGATCAGGTACTTGGCGCGATCGACGAAGGCGTAGCTGCCGTCCGGCTGGCGCGCGAACATGTCGCCCATGTGGAACCAGCCGCCGCGAAAGTCGCGCGCGTTGGTCTCGGGCGCGTTCCAGTAGCCGCTGAATAGCGTCGGGCCGCGGAAAGCCAGCTCGCCCGGGGTGCCGTCCGGCACCTCGGCGCCCTGCGCGTCCACCAGCCTGACGCAGCCCAGCGTGCTGGCCTGCTTGGCCAGGCTGGCGGGCGCCTGGCCTGCTGGCAGCACGCCCAGCGACAGCGGCGGCAGGCCGGTCTCGGTCGAGCCGAAGGTGTTGGCATAGGGCGCCTGCAGGAGCGTGCTGACCTCGGCCAGCTGCGCCAGCGGCACCAGGTCGGCCATGGCGCCGATACGCTTGAGCCGGCGCGGCCGCACGCCGCGCCGGCGGCCCTCGGCGATCACCTGCTCGATCATGCCGGGCATGAGCAGCAGCCACCATTGGTCGTCGCTCTCCACCGCGTCCAGGATGCGCCCCGCGTCGAAGCCGTCCACCACGATCACCTTGCCTCCCACCGCCAGGGTGCTGACGCACTGGTCGGCCGAGGCCATGTGGAACATGGGCGGCCAGGCGACGAAGGCGTCGTCTGGCTGCAGGTCCCAGTCCAGCTGGCAGGCGTGCAGCCGGGCGATGGCGGCGCGGTGGCTGATGAGCGCGCCCTTGGGCAGGCCGGTGGTGCCGCTGGTGTACAGGATCAGCAGGCCGTCCTCGGGCTCGGCCACGGCGGGTGGCTCCTGCGCCCCGGCAGCCGCCAGCCGGGCTTCGTAGGCCGGGCCGAACTCCAGGCTGGGCGGGCGTTCGCCCGGCACCCGCGCCCAGGCCTGCGCGTGGCGCGGCGACACCAGGGCCAGCCGCGGGCTGACCAGGTGCACGCAGTGCGCCAGCTCCGGCGTGACCAGGCGCCAGTTCAGCGCGGCGACGATGACGCCCAGCTTGGCGGCGGCGAAGATGAGCTCCAGGTACTCGGCGCGGTTTTCCGACAGCACGGCCACGCGGTCGCCGCGCTGCAGGCCGGCGCTGCGCAGCACATCGGCCAGGCGGTTCACGCGCTCGTTGAATTGCGCATACGTCCAGCGCTGCCCGCCCTGCTCGATGGCGATGCGCTGCGCGCCGCTGTGCGCCCGCGCGCGCAGCAGGTCGCCCACGGTGAGGCTGGCAGCCTGCGCGATCAGCGCGGCGGTCTGGGTATCGTTCATGGTGTTTCCTGTGGCTCTAGCCGCTGGATGCTGGCGCAACGCCAGGGACAACGGCGGCGCCAATGGTGCCACCGCTGGCGCAGCGCGGCGCGCGCAGGCCCGGCCGGCCGCCGCTTCACCTGGTTTTTCATACAGCTTAAAATCGCTTTCCTATGTCCAGCAAACCCGCACCCGCCTACGCCGAAAGCTCGATCCGTGTCTTGAAGGGCCTGGAGCCCGTCAAGCAGCGCCCGGGCATGTACACCCGCACCGACAACCCCCTGCACATCATCCAGGAGGTGCTGGACAACGCCGCCGACGAGGCGCTGGCGGGCTTCGGCAAGAAGATCCGCGTGACGCTGCACGCCGATGGCTCGGTCAGCGTCGAGGACGACGGCCGCGGCATCCCGTTCGGCCTGCACCCGGAGGAAAAGGCCCCGGTGGTCGAGCTGGTCTTCACCCGGCTGCACGCCGGCGGCAAGTTCGACAAGGGCCAGGGCGGGGCCTACAGCTTCTCGGGCGGCCTGCACGGCGTGGGCGTGTCGGTGACCAACGCCTTGTCCACGCGCCTGGAAGTGGCCACGCACCGCGAGGGCCAGGTGGCGCAGCTGGTGTTCGCCGGCGGCGACGTGGTCGAGCCGCTCGTGGCGCGCCCCCTGCAGGCGGGCGAGCGCAAGCAGGGCACCACGGTGCGCGCCTGGCCGGATGCGAAATATTTCGAGTCCAGCCACCTGCCCGGCGCCGAGCTCACGCACCTGCTGCGCAGCAAGGCCGTGCTGATGCCCGGCGTGGCCGTGACGCTGCACAACGAAAAGACGCGCGAGACGACCACCTGGCAATACAAGGGCGGCCTGCGCGACTACCTTGGGCAGACGCTGCCGGCCGACCCGGTCATCCCGTTGTTCGAGGGCGAGGGCTTTGCCGACGCCGGCCACGACAGCTTTGCCGAGGGCGAGGGCGCCGCCTGGGCCGTGGCCTTCACCGAGGAAGGCGCGCCGGTGCGCGAGAGCTACGTCAACCTGATCCCCACCAGCGCCGGCGGCACCCATGAAAGCGGCCTGCGCGACGGCCTGTTCCAGGCCGTCAAGGGCTTCATCGAACTGCACGGCCTGCTGCCCAAGGGCGTCAAGCTGATGCCCGAGGACGTGTTCGCGCGCGCCAGCTACGTCCTGTCGGCCAAGGTGCTGGACCCGCAGTTCCAGGGCCAGATCAAGGAGCGGCTCAATTCGCGCGACGCCGTGCGCCTGGTCAGCAGCTTCGTGCGCCCGGCCCTGGAGCTGTGGCTGCACCAGCACGTGGACTACGGCAAGAAGCTGGCCGAGCTGGCCATCCGCGCCGCCACGATCCGCCAGAAGGCCGGCCAGAAGGTCGAGAAGCGCAAGGGCTCGGGCGTGGCCGTGCTGCCGGGCAAGCTCACCGACTGCGAAAGCCGCGACACGCAGTACAACGAGGTCTTCCTGGTCGAGGGCGACAGCGCCGGTGGCAGCGCCAAGATGGGCCGCGACAAGGAAACCCAGGCCATCCTGCCGCTGCGCGGCAAGGTGCTCAACACCTGGGAGGTCGAGCGCGACCGCCTCTTTGCCAACACCGAGGTGCACGACATCGCAGTCGCCATCGGCGTCGATCCGCACGGGCCGCAGGACGCGCCCGACCTGTCCGGCCTGCGCTACGGCAAGGTCTGCATCCTGTCGGACGCCGACGTGGACGGCTCGCACATCCAGGTGCTGCTGCTGACCCTGTTCTTCCGCCACTTCCCCAGGCTGATCGAGGCCGGCCACATCTATGTGGCGCGCCCGCCCCTGTACCGCGTGGACATTCCCGCGCGCGGCAAAAAGCCCGCCGCCAAGGTCTATGCGCTGGACGAGGCGGAACTGGCCGCCATCCTGGACAAGGCCGCCAAGGAAGGCGTGGCGCGCGAGAAGTGCCAGATCAGCCGCTTCAAGGGCCTGGGCGAGATGAACGCCGAGCAGCTGTGGGAAACCACGCTCAACCCCGACACGCGCCGCCTGCTGCCGGTGCAGGTGGGCGCCGCCGGCTACGAGGCCACCGCCGCGCTGATGACGCGCCTGATGGGCAAGGGCGAGGCGGGCTCGCGGCGGGAGCTGATGGAGTTGCATGGGGATGCGGTGGATGTCGATATCTAGAGCGCGTTTTCGAGTATTTTTGGCCTCCAGCCCTTGGCAATAAAGCGCCAGCAGCTCCTGTTTTTGAAGCATGACAGAACAACTTCCTCTCGACTCCGCTCCCGCCGCGGCGGGCGACGACTCCCTTGCCAGCTACGCCCAGCGCGCCTACCTGGAATACGCCCTGTCCGTCGTCAAGGGCCGCGCGCTGCCCGACGTGTGCGACGGCATGAAGCCGGTGCAGCGGCGCATCCTCTACGCCATGGGCGAGATGGGCCTGTCCTACAGCGGCGCCAACCGCAACACCGCCGCGCGGCCCGTCAAGAGCGCGCGCGTGGTGGGCGACGTGCTGGGGCGCTTTCACCCGCACGGCGACCAATCGGCCTATGACGCGCTGGTGCGCCTGGCGCAGGACTTCAACCAGCGCTACCCGCTGATCGACGGCCAGGGCAACTTCGGCAGCCGCGACGGCGATGGCGCCGCCGCGATGCGCTACACCGAGGCGCGGCTGGCGCGCATCAGCACGCTGCTGCTCGACGAGATCGATATGGGCACGGTCGATTTCGTGCCCAACTACGACGGCTCCACGCTGGAGCCGCGCCAGCTGCCGGCGCGGCTGCCGTTTGCGCTGCTCAACGGCGCCAGCGGCATCGCCGTGGGGCTGGCCACCGAGATCCCCAGCCACAACCTGCGCGAGGTGGCGGACGCCTGCGTGGCCCTGGTGAAGAACCCGAAACTCGGCGACGAAGCCTTGTTCGCGCTCATCCCCGGGCCGGACTACCCGGGCGGCGGGCAGGTCATCAGCAGCGCCGCCGACATCCAGGCCGCCTACCGCAGCGGGCGCGGCTCGCTCAAGGTGCGCGCGCGCTGGAAGATCGAGGAGCTGGCGCGCGGGCAGTGGCAGATGGTGGTGACGGAGCTGCCCCCGGGGGTGTCCACGCAAAAGGTGCTCGAAGAAATCGAGGAACTCACCAACCCCAAGGTCCGCGCCGGCAAGAAGGCCTTGAGCCCCGAGCAGGTGCAGCTCAAGGCGGGCCTGCTGGCCCTGCTGGACGGTGTGCGCGACGAGTCCAGCAAGGACGCGCCGGTGCGCCTGGTGATCGAGCCCAAGACCTCCAGGATTGCCCAGGGCGAGCTGACCACGGCGCTGCTGGCGCACACCAGCCTGGAGAGCTCGGCGCCCATCAACCTGACCATGGTGGGCCTGGATGGGCGGCCGGTGCAGAAGTCGCTGCGCCAGATGATCGAGGAGTGGGTCGCCTTTCGCCAGCAGACCATCACGCGGCGCAGCCAGCACCGCCTGGCCAAGGTGCTGGAGCGCATCCACATCCTGGAAGGCCGGCAGATCGTGCTGCTCAACATCGACGAGGTGATCGCCATCATCCGCGCCGCCGATGAGCCGAAGGCGGCGCTGGTCGAGCGCTTCGCCCTGTCGCAGCGCCAGGCCGAGGACATCCTGGAGATCCGCCTGCGCCAGCTGGCCCGGCTGGAGGCCCTCAAGATCGAGCAGGAACTGAAGGAGCTGCGCGAGGAGCAGGCAAGGCTGGAGGACATCCTGGCCAACCCGGCAGCGCTGCGCCGGCTGATGGTGCGCGAGATCGAGGCGGACGCCAAACAGTTTGCCGACGCGCGCCGCACGCTGATCCAGGAGGAGCGCCGCGCCGTGGTCGAGGTGCGCGTGCCCGACGAGCCGGTCACCGTCATCGTGTCGGAGAAGGGCTGGGTGCGCGCGCGCCAGGGCCACGGGCACGAGGTGGCGAGCTTTGGCTTCAAGGCCGGGGATGCGCTGCACGGCGCCTTCGAATGCCGCACGGTGGACACCCTCATCGCCTTCGGCAGCAACGGCCGGGTCTATTCCGTGGCCGTGGCGCAGCTGCCGGGCGGGCGCGGCGACGGCCAGCCCATCACCACGCTGATCGACCTGGAGCCGGGGACGCAACCGGCGCACTATTTCGCCGGCCCGGACAACGCGGCCCTGCTGCTGTCCAGCTCGGGCGGCTACGGCTTCCTGTCCACGGTGGCGCACATGACGGGCCGCAACCGTGGCGGCAAGGCCTTCGTCAGCCTGGCGGCGGGGGAGCAGCTGTGCCAGCCGTCGCACGCCGCGCACGGCAGCGCCGGCCAGGCCCTGCCGCCTGCGACGCACGTGTGCTGCGCGTCGGTGGGCGGGCGCATCCTCACCTTCGACATCGCCGAGCTCAAGCTCATGGAAAAGGGCGGCCGCGGCCTGCTGCTGGTCGACCTGGAGCCCGGCGACCTGCTTGCCGGCGCGGCCGCCTATACGCGCAGCGTCCGGATCGCCGGCGTGGGGCGCGGCGGCAAGGCGCGCGACGAGGTGCTGGAGATCCGCAGCCTGAACAACGCACGCGCGGCGCGCGGCCGCAAGGGCAAGGCGGCTGACCTGGGCTTCAAGCCGAACCTGGTGCAGCGGGTGCAGTGAGCGCGGGCCGCCGCGGCACGGCGCCCGGCGGCCGCAGCCGCGTGGACGGGCACCGTTTTTTTTGTGGCCAAATGTGACGCAAAGGCCCGCAGCCCGCGCGGGCCCGGCTCCTGGAGGCTTCCGCCCTATGTTTCACTCTCTGCGCTTGTCCCACAAGCTGTGGCTGGCGGTGCTGGTCATCGTGCTGCTGCTTTCGCTGGTGGTCGGCTTTTCGGGCTACCGCTCCTCCCGCTCGCAGGCCGAGGCCGATGTGGCGACGCGCGACATGGCCTTGCGCGTGGAGCTGGCACTGCGCTGGCAAGGCCTGACGGAAGCCAACGCGGTGCGCACCCAGGCCATGATCGCGAGCGGCGACCCCGCAGTGCAGGCCGAGTTCAAGGAAACCCTGCCGGCCACCTCCGCCCAGATCAGCGAAGTGCAAAAGAAGCTGGAGCTGCTGGCGGACACCGAGGCCGACCGGGCGCAGATGGCCCGCATCGCCGCTGCCCGGGCCAGCATGCTCGGCGCGCGCGGCAAGGCGGCCGAAGCCAGGGCAGGCGGCCAGCCGGAGGCGGCCTTGCAGGCGAGCCGGCAGGAATACGGCGCGGCCTCGGCCGCCTATCTGCAGACCCTGCGCGACTTCGTCGAGTTGCAGCAGCGCAGCGCGCAGGAGCGCAAGGTCGAGCTCGGGCAGGACCGGCTGCGCACGGTGCAGATCGCCGCCGTGATGGTGGCGGGCGTGCTGCTGGTCATCGTGCTGGGCGCCTATGCGCTGATCCGCCACATCCAGCAGCCGCTCGCACAGGCCAATGCCATGGCCAGCCGCATCGCGCAGGGCGACCTGGGGGCGCAGGCCGCCGGCCCCGGGCGCGCCGATGAGTTCGGCGAGCTGCTGGCCTCGCTGGACGCCATGCGGGCATCGCTGGCGGGCATGGTGGCGCAGGTGCGGCGCAGTACCGACAGCATCGCCATCGCCAGCGCCGAGATCGCCGCCGGCAACCAGGACCTGTCGGCGCGCACCGAGAGTACCTCCAGCAACCTGCAGCAGACGGCCGCAGCGATGGAGCAGTTCGCGGGCACCATCGCCCAGAGCGCGGGCAGCGCCGCCCAGGCCAGCCAGCTGGCCGCCGGCGCGCGCGACGTGGCGCAGCGCGGCGGCACGGTGGTCAGCGACGTGGTGGCCACCATGCACGAGATCCAGGGCAGCAGCAGCAAGATCGCCGACATCATCCAGGTGATCGATTCCATCGCCTTCCAGACCAACATCCTGGCGCTGAACGCTGCCGTGGAGGCCGCGCGTGCCGGCGAGCAGGGCCGGGGCTTTGCCGTGGTGGCCAGCGAGGTGCGCAGCCTGGCGCAGCGCTCGGCCAACGCGGCCAAGGAGATCAAGGGATTGATCGACACCTCCACGCAGCGGGTGGAGGGCGGGGCGCGCCTGGTGCAGCAGGCGGGCAGCACCATGGGCGAGATCGTGCAGTCCGTGCAGCGCGTGGCCGACATGATCGGCGAGGTGACGGCCGCCGCTGCCGAGCAAAGCGCAGGCGTCGCCCAGGTCAACCAGGCCGTCGGGCAGCTCGACCGGATGACGCAGCAAAACGCCGCCCTGGTCGAGCAAAGCGCCGCCGCCGCGCAAAGCCTGCGCGAGCAGGCCCAGCAGCTGGCGCAGGTGGTGGCCGCCTTCCGCGTGGACGATGCGCAGGCCGGGGCCCCGCCCGCCCCGCGCCAGGCGCCCGCCAGGGCCGCGCCGGCGCCGCGCACGGCACTGGCGGCGGTACGGGCGCCCGCGCCGCGCCCGGCGCTTGGCACTGCGCCTGCAGTGGCGCGGCGCACGCCGGCGGCGGACGACGACTGGGGCAGTTTCTGAGCGACTGACCGGGCCGGGGGGAGCGCGCGCGGCACAATCGCGGCTGCGGCAACCGGGCGCCCGCCCCGGGCCGCCTTCGCTCGCACGTGCTGCGGCCCTCCACCTCCACCCCCCCATGCAAACCTGGCAAGACTTCAAGCACCAATACCTGGTGCGCTTTTGGTCGCCCGTGCCCGCCGTCATCGCGGCCGGCGTGCTCTCGGCGTATTACTTCGGCATCACCGGCACCTTCTGGGCCGTCACGGGTGAGTTCACCCGCTGGGGCGGGCATGTGCTGCAGTGGCTGGGGGTCGATTTGTCCGGCTGGGGCTACTTCCAAATCCTGGGCATGCAGGGCACGCCGCTCACGCGCGTGGACGGGGTGATGATCATCGGCATGTTCGCCGGCTGCCTGTCGGCGGCGCTGTGGGCCAACAACATCAAGCTGCGCACGCCGCACCACCGCATCCGCGTGGCGCAGGCGCTGGTGGGCGGCATCATCGCGGGCTTTGGCGCGCGCCTGGCCATGGGCTGCAACCTGGCGGCGTTCTTTACCGGCATTCCGCAGTTCTCGCTGCACGCCTGGTTCTTTGCGATCGCCACGGCCATCGGCTCGCTGGCCGGGGCCCAGGTCAGCATGTGGCCGATGTTCCGCATCCCCGTGCGGCTGGAAAAGGTGAGCGCCCAGCGCCCCCTGGCGCAGCGCGAGCAGCAGGCGCGCCGGCGCTTTCGCGCGGGCATGCTGCTGTTCGCCGCCTTCGTGCTGTGGGCTGTGGCGCTGGTGCTGGACCGCCCGAAGCTAGGCTTTGCCGCGCTGTTCGGCCTCGCCTTCGGCCTGATCATCGAGCGCGCGCAGGTGTGCTTCACCTCGGCGTTCCGCGACCTGTGGCTCACGGGCCGCACGCAGATGGCCAAGGCCATCATCATCGGTATGGCGGTGAGCGCCATCGGCGTCTATGGCTACACCCAGCTGGGGCTCCCCCAGAAGATCTTCTGGGCCGGGCCCAACGCCGTGATCGGCGGGCTGCTGTTCGGCTTCGGCATCGTGCTGGCCGGCGGCTGCGAGACGGGCTGGATGTACCGCGCCGTCGAAGGCCAGGTGCACTTCTGGTGGGTGGGCCTGGGCAACGTCATCGGCTCCACGCTGCTGGCCCTGGTCTGGGACGACCTGGCGCCGGCCATCGCCGTGAACTACGACAAGGTCAACCTGCTGAAAACCTTCGGCCCGCAGGGCGGCCTGCTGGTGACCTACGGGCTGCTGGCCGTGGCGCTGGCGCTGGTGCTGCTGTGGGAGCGGCACTTCTTCAACAAGCGCCGCGGCAGCCTGCAGCCCGCCACGCCCGCCCTGCGCACCGCCGCCTGAGGCACCCGCAACCGATTTCCAAGGAGCTGCCATGCCCGCCACCCCCGCCACCGAAACCTGGGTGCCCACCTACCGCCTGGACATGATGGGCGAGCCCTGCCCGTACCCGGCCGTCGCCACGCTGGAGGCCATGCCGCAGCTGAAGGCCGGCGAGATCCTGGAGGTCATCTCCGACTGCCCGCAGTCCATCAACAACATCCCGCTGGACGCGAAGAACCACGGCTACGAGGTGCTGGCCATCGAGCAGGACGGCCCCACCATCCGCTACCTGATCCGCCGCTGAAAGAAAAAGGAACCCCCACATGCCGGGACAGCACATCGTCGTCATCATCCACGCCGCCGCCTACGGCAGCGAGCGCTGCCTGTCGGGCCTGCGCGTGGCCAATACGCTGGCCGCGCGTGATGACGTGGCCAGCCTGCGCGTCTTCCTGATGTCCGACGCCACCGTGGCCGCGCTGCCGCACCAGCGCGATGGCGCGGGCCAGGGCCTGCAGACGCTGGTGCAAGAACTCATCCAGGCGGGCGCCAGCGTGCGCCTGTGCCGCACCTGCGCCCTGGCGCGCGGCCTGGCCGAGCTACCGCTGATCGAGGGCGTGGCCATCGGCACGCTGCCCGAGCTGGGCGACTGGATCGCCGCGGCCGACAAGGTCATCACCTTCTGAGCGCCGCACCCGCAAAAAAACAAAGGGGCCGAACGGCCCCTTCTTTTTGGGTGATCGAGCCGGTCAGCCCAGCTCGGCGATCAGCTCGATCTCCACGCAGGCGCCCATGGGGATCTGCGCCACGCCAAAGGCGCTGCGCGCGTGCTTGCCGGCCTCGCCGAAGACCTCGCCCATCAGCTCGCTGGCGCCATTGGTCACCAGGTGCTGCTCGGTGAAGTCGCCGGTGGAGTTGACCAGGCTCATCAGCTTGACGATGCGCTTGACGCGGTTCAGGTCGCCGCCGGTGGCGGCGTGCAGCGTGCCCAGCAGGTCGATGGCGACGGCGCGCGCGGCCGCCTTGCCCTCCTCGGTGCCGATGTCGCGGCCCAGCTGCGCGGCCCAGGGCTTGCCGTCCTTGCGGGCGATGTGGCCGCTCAGGAACACCAGGTTGCCGGTCTGCACGTAGGGCACGTAGGCCGCCGCAGGCACGGCCACCGGGGGCAGGGTGATGTTCAGTTCTTTCAGCTTGTCATAGACGCTCATGAAGGCCTCCGTCGGATGGGGAAAAAAGTGTCCCGCGAGTGTTGCACAGGGCGGGCAGCCTCCAATTTTGGTCCGGGGCGCTCTAGCATGCGCGCATGAACGCGCCTGCAGACCTGCCCGTTCCAGCCCCGGCGCAGGGCTGGCCGGGTACGGCCGTGCTGTCGGGCGTGGTGCTGGGCACGGCGCTGCAGCTGCAGCAAGGCGCGCTGTGGGCCTGGCCGGCGTATGGCGCCGCTGCGGCGGCGGGCCTGCTGGCGCTGGCCTGGGCCGGCTGGAGCCGCAGGGCCGCGCGCTGGCCCCCGCTGCGCACCGCTGCCGCAGTGCTGGGCGCTGCGGCAGTGGCCGGCGCCCTGTGCGGGCTGCGCGCGCTGGTGTTCCTGGCCTCCGCCCTGGCGCCGTCCCTGGAAGGGCGGGACCTGCAGGTGACGGGGGTGGTGGCCGCCATGCCGCAGCTGCGCGAGAGCGGCCTGCGCCTGCGCCTGGCGGTCGAATCGGCGCACGGCGGCGGGCAGCCCGTGGCGCTGCCCGGCCTCATCGACCTGGCCTGGTATGCGACGGGGCAGGGGGGCGACGCGGGCCGGCCGCCGCCGCCCATGCGCGCGGGCGAGCGCTGGCGCCTCACCGTGCGCCTGAAGGCGCCGCATGGCGCGCGCAACCCGCACGGCTTCGACTACGAGCTGTGGCTGTGGGAGCAGGACGTGCAGGCCACCGGCTACGTGCGCGCCGGCGCCAGCGACCCCGAACCCCGGCGGCTGGCCGCCACCTGGCGCTACCCGGTGGAGCAACTGCGCCAGCGCGTGCGCGACGCCATCGTGCGCCGGCTGGCCGATGGCGATGCGCCGGATGCACGCCGGCGTGCGGCCGGCGTCGTGGCGGCCCTGGTCACGGGCGACCAGCGCGCCATCGACCGCGCCGACTGGGACCTGTTCCGCGCCACCGGCGTGGCGCACCTGATGAGCATCTCCGGCCTGCACATCACCTTGTTCGCCTGGCTGGCGGCAGCCGTGGTGCAGCGGGCCTGGCGCCGCAGCGCGCGGCTGTGCCTGCGCGTGCCCGCGCCCGACGCGGCCGTCGTCGGCGGGGTGCTGCTGGCGGCGGCCTACGCCCTGTTCAGCGGCTGGGGCGTGCCGGCGCAGCGCACGGTGCTGATGCTGGCCAGCGTGGGCCTGCTGCGCCTGGGCGGGCGCGCCTGGCCCTGGCCGCAGGTCTGGCTGCTGGCGTGCGCGCTGGTGCTCATGGCCGACCCCTGGGCGCTGATGCAGGCCGGGTTTTGGCTGAGTTTCGTCGCCGTGGGGGTCTTGTTTGCTACTGATTTGGGAGCTGAAGGCCGGCGCGGCGCGCCGGGATGGAGGCAATTTCGCTCCATGTTGCGCCAGCAGTGGGTGGTGACCGTTGCGCTCAGCCCGCTCACCCTGCTGCTGTTCGGCCAGGTTTCGGCGGTGGGGTTGCTGGCCAATTTGGTGGCGATCCCGTGGACGACGCTGTGGATCACGCCGCTGGCGCTGGCGGGCGTGCTGTGGCCGCCGCTGTGGCAGGCGGCGGCCTGGAGCGCCGAGGCGATGGGCAGCGGGCTGCAGTGGCTGGCCGCCTGGCCCTGGGCGCAGGTGGCGCGGCCGCAGGCGCCGCTGGCCTTTGGCGTGCTGGCGGTGGGCGGCGGCGTGCTGCTGATGCTGCGCCTGCCCTGGGGGCTGCGCCTGCTGGGCCTGCCGCTGCTGCTGCCGGCGCTGGCCTGGCAGCCGCCGCGCCCGCAGCCGGGGCAGTTCGACCTGCTCGCGGCCGACGTCGGCCAGGGCCAGGCGGTGCTGGTGCGCACCGCCGGCCACAGCCTGCTGTACGACGCCGGGCCGCGCTACTCGGCCAGCAGCGATGCCGGCGAGCGCGTGCTGGCGCCGCTGTTGCGCGCGCTGGGCGAGCGCATCGACCTGCTGGTGCTCAGCCACGGCGACAGCGACCACACCGGCGGCGCCGCAGCCGTGCTGGCGCAGCAGCCCCAGGCGCGCGTGCTGGGCTCCATCGACGCCGGGCGCGAGCCTGCGGCAGTGGCGGTGCAGCGCTGCGCTGCCGGCCAGCGCTGGCAATGGGACGGCGTGGCGTTCGAGGTGCTGCACCCGCCGCCCGGGCTGGCGCCCGCCGCCGCAGCCACGGCCCGCCCGAACGCGCGCAGCTGCGTGCTGCGCGTGTCCACGCCCCAGGGCCGCGCCGTGCTGCTGGCCGGCGACATCGAGCGTGCGCAGGAGCAGGCCCTGGTGGCGGCGGCCGCGCCGCTGGCCGCCGACGTACTGCTGGTGCCGCACCACGGCAGCAAGACCTCGTCCAGCGATGGCTTCATCGACGCGGTGCAGCCGCAGCTGGCGCTGGTGCAGTCGGGCTACCGCAACCGCTTTGGCCACCCGGCCGCGCCGGTGGTGCAGCGCTACCTCGACCGGGGCATCGCCCTGGCGGACTCGCCCGCCTGCGGCGCCGCATCCTGGTCATCGGCCAGCGGCACGCTGCGCTGCGAGCGCGTGGCGCAGCGGCGCTACTGGCATCACCCGGGGCCGCCCCTGCAGGATTGACGCAGGTCACGCCGTTTATTTTTGCAAAGCAATTGCTTGCTAAAAATAAAGCCGCTTGCTATCGTTGGCCCCTATGCCGGCGAATCAACCCAGCCCTTCGCTCCCGACGGCGCCGCCGCCTGCCGGGCCGCTTGCCGAGACAGGCGCCGTGCGGCGCCCGCGCGGGCGTCCGCGCAAGAGCGCGCTGACCCTGGACGACGGCAACCGCCGCCGCGCGCTCATGGACAAGGCCGCCCGGCTGTTCCTGGCCAAGGGCTACGCGGCCACCAGCACGCGCGACATCGCTGCCGCCACCGGCATGCACAGCGGCTCGCCCTACTACCACTTCAAGAGCAAGAGCGCCCTGCTGCACGCCGTGATAGCCGAGGGCATGGCCATGGCGCTGCAAAGCCAGCAAGGCACGCTGGACGCCCTGGGCGCGCAGGCCGCGCCGCGCGCGCAGCTGCGCGTGTTGATCCGCCACCACTTCGAGATCCTGCTGGGCCCGCGCAGCGGCTTCATCCCGGTGATGCTGTACGAGTGGCGCTCGCTCACCGCCGCGCAGAGAAAAGACGTGGCGCGCATCAAGGACGACTACGAGGCCGCCTGGATGCCGGCGCTGCAGGCGCTGGCGCAGGCAGGCCAGCTGCAGGCCGATCCGGCGCTGGCGCGGCTGTTCATCTTCGGCTCGCTCAATTGGGCGGTGACGTGGTTTTCTCCCAGAAAGGGCCGCTCGCTGGATGCACTGGCGGACGAGGCCCTGGGTTTGTTCATCCGAAAGGACTGATGTGTCAGTTTCCAGCACTGCCGGCGGCGCGTACCGCTCGGTGTTCGCGCCCGGCCTGTTTGCCGGGCAGGTCATCATCGTCACCGGCGGCGGCTCCGGCATCGGCCGCTGCAGCGCGCACGAACTGGCGCGCCTGGGCGCGCACGCCGTGCTGGTCGGCCGCAAGGAGGCCAAGCTCGCCGCCGTGCAGCAGGAGATCGAGGCCGACGGCGGGCGCGCCAGCTGGCACGCCTGCGACATCCGCAGCGAGGACGGCGTGGCGCAGCTGGTGCGGGACGTGCTGGCCGCGCACGGGCGCATCGACGGCCTGGTGAACAACGCCGGCGGGCAGTTCATGGCGCCGCTGGAGACCATCTCGGCCAAGGGCTGGGAGGCGGTCGTCAACACCAACCTGACGGGCGGCTTTTTGCTGGCGCGCGAGTGCTTCACGCAGTGGATGGCGGCGCACGGCGGCGCGATCGTCAACATCGTCGCCGACATGTGGGGCTCCATGCCCGGCATGGGCCACAGCGGCGCGGCGCGCGCCGGCATGGTCAGCTTCACCGAGACGGCGGCGGCCGAGTGGGCCCGCGCCGGCGTGCGCGTGAACGCCGTCGCGCCGGGCTACATCGCCTCCAGCGGCATGGACAACTACCCGCCACAGGCCGCCGAGATGCTGCGCGCCATGCCGCGCACCGTGCCGCTGGGCCGCATGGGCACCGAGGCCGAGGTGTCGGCCGCCATCGCCTTCCTGCTCAGCCCGGCGGCCGCCTTCATCAGCGGCAGCACCCTGCGCGTGGACGGCGCGCGGCCACAGGGACGCATGGGCTGGGGCATGCAGCAGCCTCAGGAGGACGTGCGCCAGCGCGCGGCAGTGCGCCCGTTCGAGGGGTTCCACCGCGCGCAGGCGCCGCGTGTGTTCGCCAGCGCCCCGGCGGCGGGGGAGGAGGGCGCATGAGCAGCGCTGCCTTCGCCTCGCGCCACCAGGCCGGCGCCCCCGATGCGCTGCACCGCCGCGCCGCCAGCCTGGAGCGGCTGGCGCAGCTGCGTGCGCTGGCCGAGCGCGCGGCCGCCGCGTCGGCCCGCTCGCTGCCCCAGTTCGAGAAACGCGGCCAGCTGCTGCCGCGCCAGCGCGTGGCGCTGCTGCTGGACGCAGGCAGCGCATGGCTGCCGCTGATGGACCTGGCCGGCTATTTGCATGACACGAAGGACGCGGCCAAATCCGTGCCCGGCGGCGGCGTGATCGCCGGCATCGGCTTCGTCTCGGGCGTGCGCTGCATGGTGGTGGCCAGCGACTCCGGCATCGAGGCCGGCGCCATCCAGCCCATGGGGCTGGAGAAGATCCTGCGCCTGCAGGACATCGCCCTGCAAAACCGCCTGCCCTTCGTACACCTGGTCGAGAGCGCCGGCGCCAATTTGATGCGCTACCGGGTCGAAGGCTTCGTGCACGGCGGCGCGCTGTTTCGCAACCTGGCGCGCCTGTCCGCCGCCGGCATCCCGGTGGTCACCATCCAGCACGGCTCGGGCACGGCGGGCGGCGCCTACATGCCAGGGCTGTCGGACGTGGTGGTGATGGTGCAGGGGCGCTCGCGCGCCTTCCTGGCCGGCCCGCCGTTGCTCAAGGCCGCCACCGGGGAAATAGCGACGGAAGAAGAGCTGGGCGGTGCCGAGATGCACACGTCCGTCTCCGGCCTGGGCGAATACCTGGCCGGCGACGACCGCGAGGCCATCGGCATGGCGCGCGCCGTCCTGGCGCAGATGGACTGGGCGCGGCCGCCTGCGGCGCGCATTGCGGCCGACCCGCTGCTGAGTGCCGACGATCTGCTGGGCCTGATGGGAGGCGACCTGCGCCAGCCGGTGGACATGCGCGAGGTCATCGCCCGCCTGACGGACGGCTCCGAGCTGCTGGAGTTCAAGGCGCGCTACGGCGCCGCCACCGTCTGCGCGCAGGGCCGCATCGCCGGCCACGCCGTGGGCTTCATCAGCAACAACGGCCCCATCGACGTGGCCGGGGCCAACAAGGCCACGCACTTCATCCAGTGGATGTGCCAGCTGGGCCAGCCCATCGTCTACCTGCAAAACACCACCGGCTACATGGTGGGCAAGGACAGCGAGCAGGGCGGGATGATCAAGCACGGCAGCAAGATGATCCAGGCCGTCACCTGCGCCACCGTTCCGCAGCTGACCATCCAGTGCGGCGCCAGCTTTGGCGCCGGCAACTACGGCATGTGCGGGCGCGGCTACGCGCCGCGCTTTTTGTTCAGCTGGCCGGGCGCCAAGACGGCCGTGATGGGCGGCGAGCAGGCCGCGCGCACCATGCAAATGGTCACCGAAGGGGCGCTGGCGCGCAAAGGCATCGTGCCCGACGCGGCCGAGATGCAGGCGCAGTACGAACGCATCGTCTCCATGTTCGAGCAGCAGGCCGACGTGGCGCACACCAGCGGCCTCTTGCTGGACGACGGCGTGATCGACCCGCGCGACACCCGCGCCGTGCTGGCCTTCTGCCTGGACACGATTGCCGAAGGGGCGGCGCGCACGCTGCGTCCCATGCAGTTCGGCGTGGCGCGCATGTAACTGGCGCCGCTTTCAAAAAATACGACGGAGACACCACCACCATGCAACTCACGCACGAGCACCGCGAGATCCAGAAGACCCTCAAGCGCTTCATCGACGAGGAGATCAACCCCCATGTGGACGCGTGGGAGGCGGCCGAGATCTTCCCCGCGCACGAGGTCTTCAAGAAGCTGGGCGACCTGGGGCTGCTGGGCCTGACCAAGCCCGAGGAATACGGCGGCGCCGGGCTGGACTACTCCTACGGCATGGCCATGGCCGAGACGCTGGGCCACATCCATTGCGGCGGCGTGCCCATGGCGATCGGCGTGCAGACCGATATGTGCACCCCGGCGCTGGCGCGCTACGGCAGCGATGAACTCAAGCGCCAGTTCCTCGCGCCGGCCATCGCCGGCGACATGGTGGGCTGCATCGGCGTCTCCGAGCCCGGCGCGGGCAGCGACGTGTCGGCCATCAAGAGCCACGCGCGCAAGGATGGCGATGACTACGTGATCACCGGCCAGAAGATGTGGATCACCAACAGCCTGCAGGCCGACTGGATGTGCATGCTGGTCAACACCGGCGACGGGCCGGCGCACAAGAACAAGAGCCTGGTCATGGTGCCGCTGCGGGGTGGCCGGGGCGGGCAGCTGACGCCGGGCGTGGAAGTGGCGCAGAAGATCCGCAAGATCGGCATGGACAGCAGCGACACGGGCCTGTTGTACTTCGACGAAGTGCGCGTGCCGCAGCGCTATTTGATCGGGCAGGAGGGCCACGGCTTCATCTACCAGATGCAGCAGTTCCAGGAAGAGCGCCTGTGGTGCGCGGCCAATAGCCTGCAGTCGCTCACCAACTGCATCGCCTGGACCATCGAATGGGCGCAGGAGCGCCAGATGTTTGGCAGCACGCTGGCCGACCAGCAATGGGTGCAGTTCAAGCTGGCCGAGCTGCAGACCGAGGTGGAGGCGCTGCGCGCTCTGACCTGGCGCGCCGGCGAGCTGTACATCGGCGGGCAGGACGTGCTGCAGCTGGCCAGCATGGCCAAGCTGAAAGCCGGGCGCCTCTCGCGCCAGGTGTCCGACACCTGCCTGCAGTTCTGGGGCGGCATGGGCTTCACGCTGGAGAACAAGGTGTCGCGCCAGTTCCGCGACGGCCGCCTGGGCTCCATCGGCGGTGGCGCCGACGAGGTCATGCTGGGCATCATCGCCAAGACCATGGGCATCGCCAAGCGCCCGGCGCGCTGAAGGGCGGGAGCGCATGAGCGATGAACTGCTGATAGCGCGCCAGCCGCTGGCCGCTGGTTTCGTCGAGACCTGGATCCTGAACGCCCCGGCCAGCCGCAACGCTTTGAGCGACGGCATGGTGGATGCGCTGCTGGCCGCGGCCGGGCGCGCCCGCGGCGACACCGCCTTGCGCGGCGTGGTGCTGCGCGGCGCGGGCGGGCATTTCTGCGCCGGCGGCAGCCTGGGCGGCTTTGCTCGCGCCATCGGCCAGCCGCTGGAGGGCGGCGCGGCCGACCCGCTGGTGCCCATGAACCGCCGCTTCGGCGCGCTGCTGGAGGCGCTCAGCGCGCTGCCGCAGTGGCTGATCGCGGTGGTGGAGGGCGCGGCCATGGGCGGCGGCGTGGGCCTGGTGTGCTGCGCCGACCATGTGCTGGCGGCCGAGGGTGCGCAGTTCGCCACGCCCGAGGTGACGCTGGGCGTGGTGCCGGCGCAGATCGCGCCCTTCGTGCTGCGCCGCCTGGGGCCGGCGTGCGCGCGCCGCTGGCTGCTCACGGGCGAGCGCCAGGGCGCAGAGGCGGCGTTGCAGGCCGGCCTGGTGGACGAGCTGGCGCCCGCAGGCGGACTGGACGCGGCGCTGGCCCGCGCCATCGCCCGGCACGGCGCTGCGGCGCCGCAGGCGGTGGCGGCTACCAAACGGCTGTTGGCCGACGCGGGAACGCCGCTGCCCCAGCTGCTGGACAGCGCGGCGCATGCCTTTGCAACATGCCTGCGCGGGCTCGAGGCGGCGCAGGGCCTGGCAGCCTTTGCCGAGCGCCGGCCGGCGCCCTGGAAGGCGCCGGCGTGAAGTGGGCGCAGCGCTTTGGGGGCCCCCTCTCCCGCCGGCGGGAGAGAGGGAAAAACCGATGCTCGCGGCGCACGGGCCAACAAATGATCCCGCCGCTAGGAAGCTATCTATGAAAAAAATCCTCATCGCCAACCGCGGTGGTCCTGCCATAGGCAGGGCGCAGCAGATTGCCCTGGCCCGCGCAGCGGGCAGGCGGGCGATCTCGCCGCAAGGGAGCTACCCGTGAAAAAAATCCTCATCGCCAACCGCGGCGAGATCGCCCGCCGCGTCATCCACACCGCCCGGCGCATGGGAATCGAAACCATCGCCGTCTATTCCGACCCGGACGCCGACGCCCTGCACGTGCGCGAGGCCACGCAGTCCGTGGCCCTGGGCGGCGCCGCCAGCGGCGACAGCTACCTGCGCATCGACAAGCTGCTGGCGGCCGCGCGCACCAGCGGCGCCGATGCCGTGCACCCGGGCTATGGCTTCCTGAGCGAGAACGCCGAATTCGCCCAGGCCGTGCAGGACGCGGGCCTGGCCTGGATCGGCCCGCCGCCCGCGGCCATCCGCGCTTTGGGCAGCAAGGCCGGCGCCAAGCAGCTGGCGCAGCAGCACGGCGTGCCCTGCCTGCCGGGCTACGCGGGCGGCGACCAGTCGGACGAGCGCTTTGCCGCCGAGGCGGCGCGCATCGGCTTTCCCGCCATGGTCAAGGCGGTGGCCGGCGGCGGCGGGCGCGGCATGCGCCTGGTGACCGAAGCCGCCCAACTGCCTGCGGCTCTGGCCAGCGCGCGCTCGGAGGCGCTGGCCGGCTTCGGCTGCGGCGACCTGCTGATCGAGCGCGCCCTGCTGGCGCCGCGCCACGTCGAGGTGCAGGTCTTTGCCGACGCTTTAGGCCACTGCATCCACCTGGGCGAGCGCGACTGCTCGGTGCAAAGGCGCCACCAGAAACTCATCGAGGAGTCCCCCAGCCCGGCGGTGGATGAGGCCCTGCGCGCGCGCATGGGCGCTGCCGCCGTGGCGCTGGCGCAGGCGGCTGGCTATGTGGGCGCAGGCACGGTGGAGTTTCTGCTCGATGGCAGCGACTTCTACCTGATGGAGATGAACACCCGGCTGCAGGTGGAGCACCCGGTGACCGAGGCGCTCACCGGGCTGGACCTGGTGGAGTGGCAGATCCGCGTGGCGCGCGGCGAGCCGCTGCCGCTGGCCCAGCAGGACGTGCGCCTGCAAGGCCACGCCATCGAGGTGCGCCTATGCGCCGAGGACGCGCAGTTCCACCCGCACACCGGGCGCGTGCTGCATGTCGCGGCGCCCGCTGGCGCCAGCGCCTTCGAGCGCGCCGCGCCCGGCCAGCTGCGCTTCGACCACGCACTGCAGCCGGGCGGCGAGGTCACGCCGCATTACGACTCCATGCTGGGCAAGCTGATCGTGCACGCACCCACGCGCGCCGAGGCGATCGACGCGCTCATCCAGGCGCTGGCGCAGGCCAGCGTGCTGGGCCTGCCCACCAACCGCGCCTTCCTGGCCGAGTGCCTGGCGCACCCCGTGTTTCGCGCCGGCCAGGCCCTGGTGCCGTTTCTTGCGGAACATGCCCCGGAGATTCGCGGATCGCTATTAAAAATAGAGCAAACTATTGGCTTTACATGCGGGCTGACGGCCATTTTTGCTAAAAATGCTGCCCTGCAGGCCGCGTCCGGCCTGCCGTGCCGGTTGCAGCGGCCGGTGCGGCTGCGCCAGCAGGGGCAGGCGCACGACGCGGTGCTGCGCCAGCTGGGCGGCGGCGAGCTGCTGCTGGAGGGCCCCGGCGGGGCGCCGGCGCAGCGCCTGCAGCTGGCGCCGCAGGCCGACGGCAGCGTGCGCGTGCGCCGGTGCGGCGCGCCGGGCGCCGACCCCGCCATGGCGGCGGACCTGTACGTTCGCAGCGTGGCCGTGGGCCAGCACCGCTGGCACTGGCAGGCGGGCAGCGCCGAGGGCTGGGTCGAGGACGCCTCACACGAGCCCGCCGCGCGGGCCGGCGCCGCCGGCGGGGCCAGCGAGCTGCGCGCACCGTTCAACGGCCGCGTGGCTGCGCTGGCGGCCCAGCCCGGCCAGCGTTTGTCGGCGGGCGATGCGGTGCTGGTCATCGAATCCATGAAGCTGGAGCACAGCCTGGGGGCGCCGGCCGGCGCCGTCCTGTCCGAGCTGCTGGTCAGCGTGGGCCAGCAGGTGGCGCCGGGCCAGGTGCTGGCGCGCTTCGCCCCTGCAGCGCCCCAGCCTGCGGCCATCCCCGAGGGAGCCAACGCATGAACACACCGCTGCACACCGACCCGGCCGACCTGCAGGCACTGACCGACACCGTCACGCGCTTTGCCAGGACCGAGATCGCCCCGCATGCCGACGCCTGGGACACGGCTGGCGAGTTCCCGCGCCAGCTGTACCGCCGCGCCGCAGACCTGGGCCTGCTGGGCCTGGGCTACCCCGAGGCCTACGGCGGCACGCCCGCCAGCTACGCGCTGCGCCTGCCGCTGTGGCGCGCCTTGAGCCGCCACGGCGCCAGCGGCGGCGTGCTGGCGAGCCTGCTGTCGCACAACATCGGCCTGCCGCCCGTGGTGGCCTATGGCAGCGACGCCGTGCGCGCCGAGGTCATCCCGCCGGTGCTGGCCGGCGAGCAGATCGCGGCGCTGGCCATCACCGAGCCCGGCGGCGGCTCGGACGTGGCGCGCCTGGCCACCACCGCGCGGCGCGATGGCCAGGACTACGTCGTCAATGGCGAGAAGGTGTTCATCACTTCGGGCATGCGCGCCGACTGGATCACCGTGGCCGTGCGCACGGGCGACGCCGGCAGCAAGGGAGCGGGCGGCATCTCCATGCTGCTGGTTCCCGGCAGCAGCGCCGGCCTGTCGCGCAGCGCCCTGGCCAAGATGGGCTGGCTCAGCTCCGACACCGCCCACCTGCGCTTCGACAACGTGCGCGTGCCGGCGCGCTACCTGCTGGGCGAGGAGGGCGCAGGCTTTCGCATCATCATGGGCAACTTCAACGCCGAGCGCTTCGGCCTGGCCGCCTCGGCGCTGGGTTTTGCCGAGGCCTGCTTCGACGAAGCCCTGGCCTGGGCGCGCCAGCGCAAGACTTTCGGCGCGGCGCTCATCGAGCACCAGGTCATCCGCCACAAGCTGGCCGACATGCAGATGCGCATCCAGTCCACCGCCGCGTGGCTGGAGGTGATCGCCGCGCGCGCCGATGCCGGCGACACCGGGCCCGAGTGGGTCGCCCAGGTGTGTCTGCTCAAGAACCACGCCACGCAGACCATGCAGTTCTGCGCCGACCAGGCCGTGCAGATCCTGGGCGGCATGGGCTTCATGCGCGGCACCGTGAGCGAGCGCATCTACCGCGAGGTCAAGGTCATGATGATCGGCGGCGGCGCGGAAGAAATCATGAAGGACCTGGCTGCGCGGCAGCTGGGTCTGTGACAGCCCCCACAGGAGACAACCCCCCATGAGCCACAACCCCGCCAACAAGGCCGTCGTCACCTGCGCCATCACCGGCGTGCTGACCGACCCGGCGCAGCACCACGTGCCCGTCACGCCCGAGCAACTGGCCAAGGAAGCGCGCCGCGCCTACGACGCCGGCGCCAGCGTCATCCACGTGCACTTTCGCAGCCAGGAGCCGGGCAAAGGCCACCTGCCCAGCTGGGACCCGCAGGTCGCGCGCGACTGCGTGCAGGCCATGCGCCAGGCCTGCCCCGGCATCGTCATCAACCAGACCACCGGCGTGGTCGGCCCGCACTACCAGGGACCGCTCGATTGCCTGCGCGCCACCCGGCCCGAGATGGCGGCGTGCAACGCCGGCTCGCTGAACTACCTGAAGGTGCGCGCCAATGGCAGCTGGGCCTGGCCGCCCATGCTGTTCGACAACCAGCCGGCCAAGGTGCAGGACTTTCTGGATGTGATGGCCGAGACCGGCACGCTGCCCGAGTTCGAGTGCTTCGACGTGGGCATCGTGCGCTGCGTGCAGATGTACGTGCAGACCGGCATGTACACGCGCGGCCTGCCCGAATACAACTTCGTCATGGGCGTGGAGTCCGGCATGCCGGCCGACCCCGACCTGCTGCCCATCCTGCTCAAGCTCAAGATCGAGCATGCCCCCTGGCAGGCCACGGTGATCGGCCGCAGCGAGATCTGGCCCGTGCACCAGCGCGTGGCCGAGCTGGGCGGGCACCTGCGCACGGGGCTGGAGGACAGCTTCTACCTGCCGGGTGGCGCCAAGGCCAGCTCCAACGGACCGATGATCGAGCAGCTCGTGCAGTGCGCACGCCGCGCCGGGCGCGAGGTGGCCAGCACCGGCGAGGCGCGCGCCATCCTGGGCCTGGCGGCGGCCTGAGCATGGCCAAGGCCGTACAGTAGGCGGGTTTTCGCCGGTTGCTGCGCCAGGGGTTGGCCCAGCCGCCGGCCGTTGCGGCGCAGGCAGCGGCGCCGCAACGGCGCCTACTGCCCCAGGACAAGGAGACCGATGCCATGACCCCCAGGCCCCATGCCGACGCCGCCCGCCGCATCCGCCGCCTGGCCCTGGGAGATTTCGTGCACCGCAGCGCGCGCAGGTTTGCCGGGCGCACGGCGGTGGTCGATGGCGACCTGCGGCTGAGCTATGCCGAGCTGGATGCGCGCAGCTCCCGCTTCGCCCACTACCTGCTGCAGGCGCTGGGCAGCGGCCGCCAGGTCGCCACGCTGTGCCAGAACTCGGCCGACCTGGTGGCCGCCTACACCGGCATCCACAAGTCGGGCAACGTCTGGGTGCCGGTAAACATCCGCCTGGACGTGCCGGCCATCGAATACACCCTGCAGCACGCCGAGGTGGCTGCCGTGGTCGTGGACGCGGACCTGCATGCCGATCCGGCGCTGGCCGCAGTGCTGCAAGGCCTGGGCGTGCCGCTGATCCTGAGCCTGGCCATGGCGGGCGACGAGGCGGATACGCCGGGCGCCATCGCACTGGCCAGCGCCGAGGCCGGCCGCAGCGACGCGCTGCCCGACATCGATATCGATGACCAGCAGCCCGCGCTGCTGATGTACACCAGCGGCACCACCGGCCTGCCCAAGGGCGTGCTGCACTCGCACCTGTCGGTGGCCAGCGCACTGCTGGGCAATGCCAGCGGCTTCGCCTACCACGAGACCGACGTGTTCTCCGGCGTGCTGCCGCTGTTCCATTGCGCCCAGCACGCCCTGGTGGCAACGGCGCATGCCGTGGGCGCCTGCGTGGTGCTGTCGCGTGCCTTCGTGCCGCACGAGACCCGCGCCCAGATGCTGGCCGAGCGCATGACGGTCTTCATCGGCCTGCCCCTGATGTACGCGGCGCTGCTGGCCGATCCGCAGTTCCGCAGCGACAGCCTGCGCCTGTGCCTGTACGCCCTGGCGCCCATGCCCAGGCCGCTGGTGGCGCAGATCGCCCAGCGCCTGAGCGACAACGTGCTGCTGGCTGCCGGCCAGACGGAAATCTACCCCGCCACCATGGTGTTCAAGGTGCTGGCGCACCCGCAGCTGGACGCCAACTACTGGGGCACCGCGCTGATGCACTGCGACACCGCCGTGATGGACGAGGAAGGCCGGCTGCTGGGCCCCGGCGAGGCCGGCGAGATCGTGCACCGCGGCCCCAACGTGATGCTGGGCTACTTCAAGGACGAGCAGGCCAGCGCCCAGGCGCAGCGTTTTGGCTGGCACCACACGGGCGACCTGGGACTGTGGGGGCCCGATGGCCAGCTGCTGTTCATCGACCGCAAGAGGGACCTCATCAAGACCGGCGGCGAAAGCGTCGCCAGCATCAAGGTCGAGGCCGCGCTGCTGGCACACCCCGGCGTGGCGGGCGCCGCCGTGCTGGGCCTGCCGCATCCGCGCTGGTCAGAGGCGGTGAGCGCCTTCGTGGTGAAGAAGCCGGGGGCCGACGACCTCCAGGAGACGGCCCTGCTGGCCCACTGCCGCGAGCGCCTGAGCGGCTTCGAGCTGCCCAGGCTGGTGCGCTTCGTCGATGCCCTGCCCATGACGGCCACCGGCAAGGTGAAGAAGCACGTGCTGCGCCAGCAATGCGCGCACGTGGCGCAGCAGGCCTGGAGGGCCTGGCAGGAGCAGGAGCAGGAGTTGCTGGGGGAGGCGCGCTGAGGTGCGCGGGAGCGGGGTGGCGGAGACTGTGAGATTCGAACTCACGGACGGTTGCCCGTCGGCAGTTTTCAAGACTGCTGGTTTAAACCACTCACCCAAGTCTCCGGGCAGCGCGCGATTGTAAGCGTCCCCGGCAGGCCTGAATTCCGTGCCAAGCGCAGGCTCTCAGGCGTCCACCGCCTGCTGCAGCTGCGCCTTGTTCATTTTCGAGCGGCCCGCGATGTTCTTGCGCCTGGCTTCCTCGTACAGCTGCTCGCGCGTGCGGCCTTGTGCGCCGCTGTGCGAGCGCCGGCCGCCGCGCACCGGCGCCGGGGTGTCCTGCAGTGTCTTGGGGTTGGCCGTCCTGGCCTCGCCGTGCTGGGCGCGTTCCTTGTTGACGGTGCGCGCGGCGATTTCCTCGGCGCGCTTCTCGTTCTCGCCGCGCTCGCGCGCGCTGTCCTTGATGTGCTGGTACTGGCGCTCGCGCTTGGCGCTCCAGGCGGATTGGGGCATGGGACACCTCCTGTGGCTGGGTGATGGCGCCAAGCCTAGGCCCGCAGTGGCGCGGCGCTGTCGGCTGCCGCACAGCGCGGCCGTAGGACTGCCGGAGGCGCGCCGGCCTACATGCCCAGGGAACGCAGCAGCGACTCCGTGTCGTCGTCGGGCCGGGGCGCCGGCGCGGCGGGGGCGCCGCCATGGTTCACCTGGGCCATGAGCGCATCCGGGTCGGGGACGGCCTGGGGCTCGAAGTCGTACAGCTTGACGAACTGCGTGCGGTCCATGGCCAGCTCCAGGTAGAACATGTTGTTGCTGGCGGTGTAGAAGGTGACGCGGCGCGCCTCGGGCTGGTCCAGGTTGGCGTCCACGCTCAGCATCACCTGCTGGTTCAGCACCAGCATCTTGGGCTGGTTCTGGCGGATGTGTGTCTGCAGCTCGCGGCGCACGGCGCCGGTGAAGTCGCCCACCACCTGGTTCATCAGCTCGCCCATCACGTTGCTCACCTCGTCCGAGGTGAACGAGCGCGCCAGCTCCTCGCGCGCCATGCCCATGCTGAGCATGTAGCGCTCGTAGATTTCCATGGCGGCGGCGGCCGAGAAGTTGATGATGACCAGGCCGCTGAAACCGCCGTCGAACAGCACGAAGCAGCCAATGTCGGGCTTCAGGCAGGTCTTGGTGATGCGCTGCACCATGGCCGAGTAGTGCACCGGCCCCTGCATGGCCATGGACAGTACGCGCGTGACCGAGTTGCACAGCGCGATCAACACGTTCTCGGTGCCATAGACGGCGGAATCGGTAGCGGAAGTGTGGGGGGTGATCATGGGAGCGGGCAGAGCTTGAGGGCCAGCCGCCATCATGACACGCGCGGCGCGTCCCAATCCGGGCGCCTGCACTGCGGGCAGGGGCGTGGATGGGCCGGGCAAGGTTCAAAAAAACTGCACTGCGCCGTGAACCGGGCTGAAAGCCCTGCAGCGCCGCCCGGCCTACGATGGCGGCCCGCCCTGTCGCCCTGCGCCAGCCCCGCCTTGATCCGGCCCGCCACGCCCTGTCCATGCACTCCGCCTCTGCCCCTCGCCACCCCTCGTCCGCCGCGCCGGCGCCGCGCTACGGCGGCGCAGCCATCGCGCTGCACTGGCTGCTGGCCGCGCTGCTGCTGGGCATGCTGGGCATGGGCTGGTACATGACCGGCCTGCCGTTTTCCCCGCAGCGCCTGAAGCTGTACAACTGGCACAAGTGGGCCGGCGTGGCCGTGCTGGCGCTGGCGGCGCTGCGCCTGGCCTGGCGCCTGGCGCAGCGCCCGCCGCCGCTGCCCGCGCGCGTGGCCGCCGCCATGCCGCGCTGGCAGCGCGCGGCGCACCATGGCGTGCAGGGCCTGTTGATCGCGCTATCCCTGCTGGTGCCGCTGCTGGGCTGGGCCTACAGCTCGGCGGCCGGCTTCCAGGTCGTGTTCCTGGGGCTGGTGCCGCTGCCCGACCTGCTGCCGGCCGACGAGGCGCTGGCCGCGCTCGTCAAGCCCTGGCACGCGCGGGCGGCCTATGCGCTGGCCGCGCTGGCGCTGGTGCACGTGCTGGCGGCGCTCAAGCACCACTGGCTGGACCGCGACGGCCTGCTGGCGCGCATGTGGCCGGGCGGCGCGCGCGCATAGCCGCCCACCCCGTTTTGTTTGTCGATTGCTCCGGAGTTTGTCCCCCATGCCTGTTTTTCTTTCTCGACGCGCCGCGCTGGCGGTGCTGGCGCTGGCCGCCGCCACGGGCGCCGCGCACGCGCAGACGCCTGCGCCCCAAGCGCTGCTGCCGGCGCAAAGCGAGATCGCCTTCGTCAGCCGCCAGATGGGCGTGCCGGTGGAGGGCCGCTTTCGCAAGTTCGACGCGCAGCTGGCGCTGGACCCGGCGCGCCCCGAGGCCGGCCGCGTGGCCCTCACGGTGGACATGGCCAGCGCCACGCTGGGCGCGCGCGAGGTCGATGCCGAGCTGCCCAAGGCCGCCTGGTTCAACGTGGCGCGCTTCGCACAGGCGACGTTCCAGTCCACCGGCATCCGCGCCAGCGGCCCGGGCCGCTACGAGGTGCGCGGCACGCTGGCGATCAAGGGCCACGAGCAGCCGCTCACCGTGCCCGTGAGCCTGGCGCAAAGCGGCGCCACCACGCTGGCCACCGGCAGCTTCACCCTCAAGCGGCTGGCCTTCAAGATCGGCGAGAACGAGTGGGCCGACACCTCCATGGTGGCCGACGACGTGCAGGTCCGGTTCAAGCTGGCGTTCTCGGGCGTGCCCAAGCTGTAGGGCGCTCGCCTTTTTTCTTTCCCAAGGAGTCTTCCCCCATGCGCAAAACCCTCACCGCCCTCGCCCTGGCCGCCTGCGCCGCCACGCTCAGCCTGGCCGCGCAGGCCCAGCCCGCCACCTACGCCATCGACCCCACGCACACCTTCGCGACGTTCGAGATCGGCCACTTCGGCGCCAGCGTGAACCGCGGCCGCTTCGACAAGAAGGAGGGCACGGTGCAGCTGGACAAGGCCGCCAGGACCGGCAAGGTGGACATCACCTTCCGCATCGACTCGATCAACACCGGCACGCCGCCGTTTGAAAAGCACCTGCAAAGCGCCGAGATCTTCGACGCGGCCAAGTTTCCGACGGCGCACTTCGTGGGCGACAAGTTCACCTTCGAGGGCGATCGCCTGGTGTCCGTGGCCGGGCAGATGACGATCAAGGGCAAGACCCAGCCGGTGACGTTCAAGGCGCACCAGTTCGCCTGCTACGACAGCCCCATGCTCAAGCGCGAGGTGTGCGGCGGCGACTTTGAAGCGACCATCGACCGCACGGCGTTCGGCATCGACTACGGCGTCGAGTACGGCTTCCCGAAGAACGTGCGCATCGTCGCGCAGATCGAGGCCGTCAAGCAGTAAACACCGCCGCGCCGCTCAGGTCACGGCGGCGCGCTGTGCAAAGCGCGCCTGGCGCCATTCGCCCGAGCGCAGCACCTCGCCCAGCTGGTGCGCCGCGTGCCACACGTCCTCGAAGCGCGTGTACAGCGGCGCAAAGCCAAAGCGCAGGATGTCCGGCTGCGCGCCGCCGTCGCCGCGCCGGAAATCACCCACCACGCCGCGCGCGATCAGCGCCTGCACGATGGCGTAGGCGCCCGAGTCGGCGCCGCCGGGGCCGGCCGCGCGCGTCAGGCTGACCTGCGAGCCGCGCAGCGCATGCGCGCGCGGCGTGGCCAGCCCCAGGCCGTGGCCCGCGCACTGCGCCTCGACCAGTTCGATGAACAGGTCGGTGAGCGCCAGCGACTTGGCGCGCAGCGCCGCCATGCCGCCCAGCGGCGCGGCGGCGTCCAGCACCTCCAGCCCGCACTGCAGCGCCGCCAGCGCCAGCACCGGCGGCGTGCCGCACAGGTAGCGCGCCATGCCGGCAGCCGGCTCGTAGTCCGGGGTGAAGGCAAACGGCGCGGCGTGGCCGAACCAGCCGGACAGCGGCTGCGCGGCGCGCTCCACCAGCCGCGGGTGCGCCCACGCAAAGGCCGGCGCGCCTGGCCCGCCGTTCAGGTACTTGTAGCCGCAGCCCACGGCGTAGTCGGCCCCTGCGCCCAGCAGGTCCACCGGCACCGCGCCGGCGCTGTGGCACAGGTCCCACACGCACAGCGCGCCGTGCGCGTGCGCGCGCGCCGTGAGCGCGGCCAGGTCGTGCATGGCGCCGGTGCGGTAGTTCACGTGCGTCAGCGCCAGCACGGCGACGTGGGGGCCCAGCTGCGCCGCGATGTCCTGCGGCTCGGCCAGCACCAGCTGCAGCCCGTGCTGCGCGCAGACCGACTGGGCGATGTACAGGTCGGTGGGGAAGTTGCTGCGCTCGCTCAGCACCTGAGTGCCGCTGCCCTGCTGGCACGCCAGCGCGGCGGCGGCGCTGAGCACCTTGTACAGGTTGATGGACGTGGTGTCCGTGAACACCACCTGGCCCGGGCCAGCGCCTATCCAGGGCGCCAGCTGGTCGCCCAGCCGGGTGGGCAGGTCCACCCAGCCGGCCTGGTTCCACGAGGCGATCAGGCCCTGGCCCCACTGCTGCTGCACCACCTGCGCCACGCGCGCGGGCGTGGCGCGCGGCAGCGCGCCCAGCGAGTTGCCGTCCAGGTACACCATGCCTTGCGGCAGCGCGAAATGCGCGCGCAGGCTGGCGAGCGGGTCTTGCGCGTCGCGCGCGCGGCAGTCATCCAGGGTGATCAGGGGGGCAGTGTTGCTCATTTTTTAATAGCTGGATCCCGTGGATGGACGCCGGCAGGCATCAATAATCGCTCAAAACAGCCATTCCGTGGCGTGCGCGGGCGCGCTGGCAGGCGGGCGAGCCTGGCTCGAATTCGCGGCAGGGCGAGGGGCGCCACTCGTAGATGCCGCAGGCCGCGCGCACGCCCACCTGGCCGGTCAGCGCCGCGCAGCGCGGGCGGGCGTGGTCGGTGCCGCGCATGCGCGCGATATGCGCCGTCACCGGCACCACCAGGCCCTGGGGCACGCTGCCGCACTGATCCTGCGTCTCCTGCACCGAGAAATCGACGCGGAAGCTGGCGCAGCACGCGCCGCAGGTCAGGCAGGGATGGAGCATGGTGGGGCGCGGCAAAAAGGGAAGGGTGGGGGCAGGCAGGGCCGGCCGGGCGATTGTGCAGCGCCTGGGCCCGGGCAAGGGTCTTGCCGCAGGTCAAGGGACAGTGCAGGGCATTGGCATAAAATGAGAATCAATCTTATTGACAAGCCTGGCGCGACCATGCCTCTCCAGCACCCCTCCGACGCACCGCCCCCTTCCCAGCCCGGACTGGGCCTGGACCAGCTGCCGCGCGGCAGGCCCGCGACCGTGCTGGCGCTGGCCGAGGGGCAGGGCGCGGCCGCGCAGGCGCTGGCGCTGCGGCTGATGGAGATCGGCTTCTTGCCTGGCGAGCGCGTGCGCGTGCTGGCCCGCGGATTTCCCGCGGCCGACCCGCTGGCGGTGCGCGTCGGCCAGGCGACGTTCGCGCTGCGCCGCCACGAGGCTGCGCTGGTGCAGGTGTGCCTGGACGCGCCGGGGCAGGCGGCCGCATGAGCGCGCAGGCCCTGCACATCGCCCTGCTGGGCAACCCCAACTGCGGCAAGACGGCGCTGTTCAACGTGCTGACCGGCGCGCGCCAGAAGGTGGCCAACTACGCCGGCGTGACGGTGGAGCGCAAGGAGGGCCACTTCACCACCCCCGCCGGCCGCGCGGTGCGCGTGCTGGACCTGCCGGGCGCCTACAGCCTGCACGCGCAGAGCCTGGACGAGGCCGTCACGCGCGACGTGGTCATGGGCCGGCGCGCGGGCGAGCGCCTGCCCGAGCTGCTGGTGTGCGTGACCGATGCGACCCACCTGCGCCTGAACCTGCGCCTGGCGCTGGAGGCGCGGCGCCTGGGCCTGCCCACGGTGCTGGTGCTGAACATGAGCGACGTGGCCGAGCGGCGCGGCATCCGCATCGACCGCGCGCTGCTGGCGCGCGAGTTGGGGCTACCGGTGCTGGCTACCGTAGGCGTGCGCGCGGGCGGGGCCAGCGAGCTGTTGGCGTGGCTGGACACGCAGGCGCTGCCGCCCGCTGCCGCCGGCGCGCGGGGCGCCGCCGCGGCCATCCAGGACGGCGCCGACCGCGCCGCAGTGGCCGGGCAGGACGGCGCCAGCCGCGCCGCCCAGGTGCAGGCGCTGCACGCCGAGGTGCGCCGCATCGTGGCGGCGGCGGTCAGCGAGCCGCCGGTGGCGCTGGCGCGCGACGACCGCATCGACGCCGTGGCGTTGCACCCGCTGTGGGGCACGCTGATCCTGGCGGCGACGCTGTTTCTGATGTTCCAGGCAGTGTTCAGCTGGGCCGAGGTGCCCAAGGGCTGGATCGAGGGCGCCACCGCCTCGCTGGCCGGCTGGCTGAACGCGCACATGGCGGCCGGCCCGCTGCGCAGCCTGCTGGCCGACGGCATCGTCGCCGGCGTGGGCGGCGTGGTGGTGTTCCTGCCGCAAATCCTGATCTTGTTCGCCTTCATCCTGGCGCTGGAGGAATCGGGCTACCTGCCGCGCGCGGCCTTTTTGCTCGACGGGCTGATGGGCACGGTGGGGCTGTCGGGGCGCTCGTTCATCCCGCTGCTGTCCAGCTTCGCCTGCGCGGTGCCGGGAATCATGGCCACGCGCTCCATCCCCGACTAGCGGGACCGGCTGGTGACCATCCTGATCGCGCCTTTGATGACCTGCTCGGCGCGGCTGCCGGTGTATGCGCTCCTGATCGCCGCGTTCATCCCCGAGCGCACGGTGGCCGGCGTCTTCAACCTGCAGGGGCTGGTGCTGCTGGCGCTGTACCTGGGCGGCATCCTGGGCGCCATGGGCGTGGCGGCGGTGGCGCGGCTGGCGCGGCGCGGGCCCGCCGTGGCGCCGCTCTTGATGGAGCTGCCCGCCTGGCGCTGGCCCCGCCCGCGCGACCTGCTGCTGGGCCTGTGGGAGCGCGCCGGCATCTTCCTGCGGCGCGTGGGCGGCATCATCCTGGCCGTCACCGTCGTGCTGTGGTTGCTGCTCTACCTTTCCGCGCCGCCCGCGGGTGGCGCCGGGCCGGCCATCGAGTACAGCTTCGCCGGCCGCCTGGGTTCCGCGCTGGCGGTGGTGTTCGCGCCGATCGGCTTCAACTGGGAGATCAGCGTGGCGCTGGTGCCCGGCATGGCCGCGCGCGAGGTCGCGGTGAGCGCGCTGGGCACGGTGTATGCGATTGCCGCGTCGGAGGGCGATGCGGCCCAGCAGCTCGCGCCGCTGCTGGCCGCGCAGTGGCCCCTGGCCACCGCGCTGTCGCTGCTGGTGTGGTTCATCTTCGCGCCGCAGTGCATCTCGACCATCGCCGCCGTGCGGCGCGAGACGGGCGGCTGGCGCTGGCCGGCCGTCATGACGGCCTATCTGTTCGCGCTGGCGTATGCGGCCAGCTTCGCCACCTACCGCGTGGCGCTGGCTTTTTCCGGAGGATGAATCCCATGCTGCAGGACATTACCGTGGCCCTGATCGTTGCTGCCGCGCTGGCCTACATGGCCTGGCGCTGGCTGCCCTCGGCGCTGCGCCGGCGGCTGGCGCGCGTGCATCCCGCCCTGGGTGCAGGGCCGGGCGGCTGCGGCAGCGGCGGGGGCGGCGGGTGCAGCAGTTGCGGCGGTTGCGCCAAGGGGCGCAGTGGCGATTGAGTAGCTACTAAATCCATAGCTGCATGCCGGCGCCCCATGCCGGCAAACGCCGGTTTTGGCCCAAATCAGGCCGCCCAGGGCAGCGGTGCGTCCCATGAGGGGTCCACGGGCGGCAGGCCGTGCGCGGCGCGCGCTTGGCCGCAGCGCTCGCTGCCCATCTCGAACTGCCGGCAGGCGCCGGGCCGGGCCTCGTAGATGCTGCAGATCGACTCCTTCCCGCACAGCCCGGTGAGCGCCGCGCAGCGCACCGGACGCGCGGCCGTGCCGTTCATGCGCCAGCGGTTTCCGCTGACCTCGTGCGCCAGCGCGTCCGGTACGCTGCCTCCCATGCTGGCAAGCTCATAGACGGAAAACTCGACACGGAACTGGTGGCAGCAGGCGCCGCAGGTCAGGCACGGATGGACGGTCTCGGTCATGGCGAGAAGCTCCAGAAAAACACGGACGGGACAGGAGCGGCGCGTAGCAGGGCGCACGCCGCAGGCCCGGGCTTTCAAAGCCGGGGCCGGGCTTCAAACGTGCTGGAGCGTGCGGTGCGGCGGATGCACCAGGTCGTGCTGGTAGGCGTTCAGGCAGGGCGCGGGGCTGGCTGGCGGCGGAACACGACGGACAAGGAGTGAAAGAGATGACGCAGAAATTCAAGGTGGGTGACCACGTGCGCTGGAACTCCGAGGCGGGCCACGTCTCGGGCACGATCACAAAAGTCCACACCCGCGATTTTGACTACAAAGGCCATACCCACCGCGCAAGCGAGGACGCCGCAGTACGAAATCAAGAGCGACAAGACCGACCACGTCGCCGCGCACAAGGGCAGCGCGCTGCACAAGGCGCCATGAGCGCGCCGCCGCTGCCGTTCTTCACCATCGGCCACTCCAACCGCAGCCTGGACGAATTTTTGCAGCTGCTCGCCCAGGCCGAGGTGCAGCGCGTGGTGGACATCCGCAAGCTCCGCGCTCGCGCACCAACCCGCAGTTCAACGAGGACGCCGTGCTCCCCGCGCTGGCGCCGCATGGCGTGGGCTACGAGCACCTGGCGCGCCTGGGCGGGCTGCGCGGCAAGGTGGAGGGCGTCGCGCCCGAGGTCAACGGCTTCTGGGACAACGCGAGCTTTCACCGCTACGCCGACTACGCCCTCACGCCGCCGTTCAGCGAGGGCCTGGCCGAGCTGGTCGCGCTGGGCCGGCAGGAGCGCGTGGCCTTCATGTGCTCCGAGGCCGTGTGGTGGCGCTGCCACCGCCGCATCGTGGCCGACTGGCTGGTGGCGCGCGGCGAGGCGGTGTTCCACATCATGGCCGCCGGGCGCATTGATCCGGTGAAGATGACGCCGGGGGCGGTGGTGGACGAGGGCGGGGTGGTGCGCTATCCGGCGCAGCCGGATGATCCGGCGGACAGCTGCTGCTAGCTGCGACCGCCGCTCCCTTGCTGCGGGAGAGGGAACAACGCATCAAGCCACCCGGCCGAGCAAAAGGTACTCCATGAGTGCCTTTTGCACGTGCATCCGGTTGTGGCTTCGGCCCGGGGCCCGGACCCCTCACCCCACTGCGCGGACATGAGCCTGCGCCGGAATCGAATGCCGGCGCTGCGCGCCGCCGGCTTGCCCTTCAGGCCACCCGGCCGAGCAAAAGGTACTCCATGAGTGCCTTCTGCACGTGCATTCGATTCTCTGCCTCGTCCCAGACGACCGATTGCGGCCCGTCGATCACGCCGGCCGTCACTTCCTCGCCGCGGTGCGCGGGCAGGCAGTGCATGAACAGCAGCGTCCGGCTGCGCCAGAGGCCATCATGTCTTCATCGACGCACCAGTCGGCAAAGGCGCGGCGAGCGTTCCTCGTTCTCGGCCTCGAAGCCCATGCTGGAGTCCACGCGTCGGTGGTGACCAGGCTCAAGCACAACGGCAGGCGTCGTGCGGGTCGCTGAAAAGAAAAAATTGATAGCTGGCGGCCGTTAAGTCCCGCGCAGGCCCACGGCCAGTTTCTCGTCGATCTCGTAGCCGCGCGGCGTGCTCACGTGTACGCGGAAGTCCAAGCAGCTCGGCCGCCTGCAGCCAGGTGTTGGCGCATGTTGTTGCCATCGCCCACCCACGCCACCGTCTTGCCCTGGATGGAGCCGCGCTGCTCGATGAAAGGTGAAGATGTCGGCCAGGATCTGGCACGGATGGAACTCGTTGGTCAGCCCATTGATGAGCTGGCACGCGCGAGTTGGCGGCGAGAAGGCTTCGATCTTGGTACTGCTCGAAGGTGCGGATCATCACCAGGTCCACCATGCGGCTGATGACCTTGGCCGAGTCCTCGATGGGCTCGGAGCGGCCCAGCTGGCTGCCCTCGGTGGTCAGGTGCACCACGCTGCCGCCCAGCTGGTACATGCCGGCCTCGAAGCTCACGCGCGTGCGCGTGCTGGGCTTTTTCGAAAATCATGGCCAGCGTGCGGTCGCTCAAGGGGTGGTACTTCTCGTAGCCCTTGAACTTGGCCTTGATGGCCGCCGCGCGCTTGAACAGGTAGTGGTATTCGTCAGCGCTGAAGTCGCTGAACTGCAGGTAGTGCTTCATGGCGGTGCGGGTCATGCTGCGGCGCCCGCCGCCTCTTCGGCCAAAAAGTCACGCACCAGCGGCGCCAGCAGCGCCACGATCTCGTCGGCCTCGGCGCGAGCGATGCG
>JAUCDD010000034.1:0-62771 GCA_034675505.1 Melaminivora sp.
ATGCAGGTGCATGCGCTGGTCGAGCCGACGCTCATGAATCCGGTGCTGGCCGCCATGGTGCTGTCCATGCTGGCAACGCCCTTCCTGGTGCAGCACAGCAACCGCATCGTCATGAAGCTGGTGGCCAGCGACTGGCTGCAGCAATCGCTGCAGGTCACTAGCATCGCGCGCCAGGCCATCAACACCAGCGGCCACGTACTGATCTGCGGCTACGGCCGCAGCGGCCAGAACCTGGCCCGCCTGCTGGAGCGCGAGGGCATAGGCTACATGGCCCTGGACCTGGACCCGGACCGCGTGCGGCAGGCGGCGGCGGCCGGCGATTCGGTGGTCTTTGGCGACGCCACGCGGCTGCAGGCGCTGATGGCCGCGGGCCTGGCGCGGGCCTCGGCGGTGGTGGTCACGTACCTGGACACGCCCGCCGCGCTCAAGGTGCTGGGCAATGCGCGCGAGCACGCGCCGCATGTGCCGGTGGTGGTGCGCACGCAGGACGACACGCACCTGGATGCGCTGCAGGCCGCCGGCGCCACCGCCGTCGTGCCCGAGGCCATCGAAGGCTCGCTGATGCTGGCCAACCACGCGCTGGCGCTGCTGGGCGTGCCCATGCGCCGCGTGCTGCGCCTGGTGCGCGACCAGCGCGACCGCGCGCTATGGCCTGCTGCGCGGCTATTTCCATGGCGCCGACGACGATACCGTGGCCGAGCGCGACCAGGAGCGCCTGACCTCGGTGACCCTGCCCGCCGGCGCCGCGGCGCTGGGCCGCGCGCCGCCGGACCTGGCGCTGCGCCCCCTGGGCGCGCGCCTGGTGAGCGTGCGCACCAGCGCCGGCCATATACGGGCGGCCGACAGCACCGCAGCGCTGGCGGCCGGCGACACGCTGGTGCTGTCCGGCCACCCGGCGGCCCTGGCGTTGGCGCAGGAGCACCTGCTGCGCGGCTGAGCGCCGGCGGCCAGGCCCTCCGATTGCGTACACTGCCCTGCCCGCTGGGGCGGCCCCGGGCCTTCATCGATTTTCTCTGCCAGACCATGCACGACCTGAGCGTCAACGAATACCTGCGCCAGCACATCCGCACCGTCCCGGACTGGCCAGCCCCGGGCGTCCAGTTCCGCGACATCACGCCGCTGCTGCAAAACCCCCGGGTGTTCCGCGTCATGATCGACGCCTTCGTACACCGCTACATGGAGCGCCAGCACCGCCCGGACGTGGTCGCCGGCCTGGACGCGCGCGGCTTCATCATCGGCGCCGTGGTGGCCTATGAGCTCGGCGTGGGCTTCGTGCCCATCCGCAAAAAGGGCAAGCTGCCCTTCACCACGGTCGAGGAAACCTACGAGCTGGAATACGGCAGCGCCACCGTGGAGCTGCACGCCGACGCCGTGCACAGCGGCGACCGGGTGCTGCTGATGGACGACCTGATCGCCACCGGCGGCACCATGATGGCCGGCAAGCGGCTGCTGGAGAAACTGGGCGCCCACGTCATGGAAGGTGCTGCCATCGTCGACCTGCCGGAGCTGGGCGGCTCGGCGCGTTTGCGCGACAGCGGCCTGGCACTGCACACGCTGGTGGACTTCAGCGGGCACTGAGCAGGCTCTCAGAGGCTCCCGTACTGGGTGGAGCTGAGGTCGGCCTTGTGGGGCTCCTGGTCGGGCATGAGGGTGTCCTCGAAGCCCGAGGCGCGCGGCAGCAAGGGGCCGCTGCGCGTGGTTGCGCCCGGCTCCGCAGGCAGGCCCGCCGGCCGGGACGCAGCCGCGGTGGCCAATGCCTTGCGGAACGCCGCCACCTCGTCGGCCTCGATGGGGTCGAAACGCCCCGCAGGACGTGCAGCTGGCGCCAGCCCGGCGGCCGGCAGCCCCGGCCCGGGAGGATGGGGCGGGCGCACCAGGGGCGCCGGGCGCGACGGGGCAGCATCCTGCTCACGCTCGCCCGCATGCGCCGGCGGTGGCGCGGCGGGCGGTGGCGGCGGCGCCGGCACCACCACGGCAGCAGGCTGCACGCCGCGCCCGGGCCGCTGGGCCAGGTGCATCGCCAGCTGCGGGTTGATCCGCCAGTACACGGCGGTCACGAGGATGTCGCAGCGCACCCTGGCGGTCTGCACGATGAGCGTCTCTATCTCGACGCCGCGCAGCGGCTCGCCGGCGTATTCGGGCGCCATGTCCACCATGACCAGGAACTGCGCCCCGCGCTGGTCCAGCGACAGCACCTTGAACTTGTAGCCCGCCGACAGGATGCCGGCGCGCACCATGACGTCACGCACCACGCCGTACAGCTGCTCGCGCCGCTGCATCCGTTCGTCGACCGGAGGCGCTGCCCGCACGGCTGCGCCCGCTGGAGAGGCGCCGGCAGCCGGCACCGCCGCCGGGGCATTGCGGCCTGCGGGTGCGGGAGTGGGACGTTTTTGCTTGGGGAAAAGCCAGCTCAACAGCGACATGGCGTGCCTGCGATCAGCGCGGTGCGCAAGATACCGCCCGGAGCGGCGGAACCGCGCAGTGTAATCAAACGTAAGAGCGCCATCTACCCACCTGCTTCATGTCGCGGCCACGCGACGGCGCCGGTTGCCCAGGCGCTTGGCCAGCACCGCTCCTGCCGCCATGGCCAGCTGCAGCGCCACGGCCGGCTGGCGGTTGCCCAGCTCGGCATGGCGCAGCGCCGACAGGCTCCACAACAGGGAAGGCACACCCGCCTGCACGGTGGCGCTGCGGGGCAGGTGCGAGAAAAACGCGCCCTCGCCCACCAGCGATCCGGGCCCTACGAGCGCCAGGCGCAGGCGCTGCTTGTGGTCCTCGAAATGCACGCTCAGGCTGCCGCTCTCGATCAGGTACAGGGTGCGGTCGTTGCTGCCCTGGGCAAACAACACCTGGCCCGCAGCCAGCGGCATGGGCAGCAGGTAGCCTGCCAGCAGCTCCCATTGCTCGGTGCTGAGCAGGTTGTTCATGCTGTCGTCGGCCGTGGCGCGGTCGATGGCAGCCACCAGGCCGCTCAGGTCGGCTCGGTGCTGGGCTTGAGGGGGCACGATGTCGATCATCAGCCTGCGACACTAACCCGGCCCGGGCCTGGATACAAGCCGCATTTACCAGGGCTTACCGCTGCGCCGCCGCCTGGCCGTCACTTGCCGATGCAAAACCGCGTGAAGATGACGCCCAGCAGGTCGTCGGCGCCAAACTCGCCCGTGATGCGATTCAGCGCGTTCTGCGCCAGCCGCAGCTCCTCGGCCAGCAGGTCCAGCGCCGGGCTGTCGGCCAGCAGCTGCGCCGCCGCCTGCATCAGGTGCCGGTCGGTGCTGCGCAAGGCCTCCAGATGGCGCTCGCGCGCGATGTACACCCCTTCGGGCATGGACTGCACGCCGGCGACCTGCAGCAGCTTGCAGCGCAACTCGTCCAGCCCCTGTCCGGTGCGCGCGGACAGGCGCACCGCAGCCTCCGGCAGCGCGGCCGGCAGCACGCCGGCGCCAGCGGCGTCGCTCTTGTTCCACACGTCGATCACCGGCACGCCGCGCGGCAGCCGGCGCTGCAGCATGGCGGCGATGCCGGCATCGGCTGCCGCGTAGTCCGGCGTGTCGCAGCGCGTCAGGTCGTGCAGGAACAGCACGGCGTCGGCGCCGGCGATCTCGTCCCAGGCGCGCTCGATGCCGATGCGCTCGACCTCGTCGCCCGCCTCGCGCAGGCCGGCGGTGTCCACGACGTGCAGCGGCACGCCCTCGATCTGTATGGTCTGCTGGACCTTGTCGCGCGTGGTGCCGGCGATGGGCGTGACGATGGCCAGCTCGGCCCCCGCCAGGGCGTTGAGCAGCGAACTCTTGCCGGCGTTGGGCTGGCCGGCGATCACCACCTTGATGCCTTCACGCAGCAGTGCGCCCTGAGCGGCGCGCTGCTGCACCGCTGCCAGCAGCTGCTGCAGGTTCAGCAGCTGCCCGCTGGCGTCGGCCTTGCGCAGGAAGTCGATTTCTTCCTCGGGAAAGTCGAGCGTGGCTTCCACCAGCATGCGCAGGTGCACGAGTGCGTCGCGCAGGCGGTGGATCTCCTGGGAGAAGGCACCAGCCAGCGAACGGCTGGCGCTGCGCGCGGCGGCGCTGGTGGTGGCGTCGATCAGGTCGGCGATGGCCTCGGCCTGCACCAGGTCCACCTTGCCGTTGAGGAAGGCACGCTCGGTGAATTCACCCGGCTCGGCCAGGCGCAGGCCCGGCAAGACGCCGCCGGCCGCCACCTGCAGGCAGCGCGCCAGCAGCAGCTGCAGCACCACCGGCCCGCCGTGCGCCTGCAGCTCCAGCACATGCTCGCCGGTGTAGCTGTGCGGCGCCGGAAAATCCAGCGCCAGCCCGTGGTCTATGGGCTGGCCGCCTGCGTCCGGGAATGGCAGGTAGTGCGCGTGGCGTGGCCGCAGCGCCCGGCCCAGCAAGGCCGGCACGAAGGCCCCCAGGTCGCGCCCGGACACGCGCACGATGCCCACGGCCCCGCGCCCGGGTGCGGTGGCGATGGCTGCAATGGGATCGTGGCGGCGGGCCAGCATGGGGGGCAGGGTTCAGGCAAAAAAAAAGGCCGCTCGCACCGCCCAGACGCGGATTTTGGGTGAAAAACCACCCGTGCCGGCGTCAGGCAAGCGCGAACAGCTATCAATTTTGCACTAAACGGGCGGCGATCCTACTTGACCGTCGTCCAGGTCGGCATCGGCCGGTCGTCCGCGCGGTGCACGGTCTCCACGCCCTTGCGCATGGCCCAGGGGCGGATCTGGTGGTGCAGCGGGATGTAGTAGTACTCGTCCTTGGTGAGCTTCAGCGCGTCGTTGATCAGCGCGTCGCGCTTGGGCAGGTCCATCTCGGTCTTGATCTGCTGGATCATCTCGTCGAGCTTGGGGTCGGAGAAGCGCCCGCCGTTGTACACGCCTGCGGCCGTCTTGCCCTGCTTGGTGGACATCAGCGAGTCCAGCGTATAGAGCGCATCGAAGGTGGCCACGCCCCAGCCGAACAGGTAGGCGTTGACGTCGTTGTTCATGACGCGCGTGACGAACTGCGCCATGGGCGCGGCGGCGAGCTGGGTCTTGATGCCGATGCGCGTCCACATGGCCGTCACCGCCTGGCAGATGGCCTCGTCGTTGACGTAGCGGTCGTTGGGGCACTCCAGCTTGAGCGCAAAGCCGTTGGGGTAGCCGGCATCGGCCAGCAGCTTCTTGGCGGCCTCGACGTCGTACTTGGACGCACGCTCGTCCAGCTGCTTGCTCCAGCCGTGCACCATGGGCGCGACCATGACGCCGGCGGGCACCGACATGCCGCGCATGGTGTTCTTGTGCAGCCCGGCGGAGTCGATGGCCTGGTACATGGCCTGGCGCACGCGCTTGTCCTTGAGCGGGTTCTTGCCCGGCGTGCCGGCGCCCGGCAGCTCGTCGCGGAACTGGTCCATGCCCAGGTAGATGGTGCGGTTCTCCGCGCCCTCGACGAGCTTGAGGTCGGGCGTGGCCTTCATGCGCGCCAGGTCCTGCGGCGGCGGGTCGACGACGAAATCGACCTGGCCCGAGATCAGCGCTGCGGTGCGCGTGGCGGCCGACTTGATGGGGGTAAAGACCACCTCATCGACGTTGCCGCGCGGCTTGTCCCACCAGTCGGGATTCTTGGTGAGCTGCACCTTCACGTCAGGCTGCCAGCCGACCAGCTTGAAGGGGCCGGTGCCGTTGGCGTTGCGCGAGGCGTAGCTTTCCTCCTTGCCGCCGTAGTCCTGCGACTTCACGGAGTTGTGCTTCTCGGCCCAGGCCTTGTTCATGATGCGCGCCTCGGTCAGCTCGCGCAGCAGGATGGGGTTGGGGCCCTTCAGGAACACGTCCACCGTGTGGTCATCGACCTTCTTCACCTCCTTGACGCTTTGCGTGGCGCTTTGCATGTTGGACGGGGGCGTCATGGCGCGCGTGAGGGAGAACACCACGTCGTCGGCCGTGAAGGGCGAGCCGTCGTGGAATTTCACGCCCTTGCGCAGCGTGAAGCGCACCTGCGTGGGGCTGACCTGCTCCCACTTGGTGGCCAGCGCCGGCTCGGTCTGGAACTTCTCGTCGTAGCGCACCAGGCTCTCGTAGACCTGCTGCAGGAATGCGTGCGTGGTCTGGTGGTTCTGCGCGTGCGGGTCCACGGTGAGGATGTCGTTGGCGCCGGCCCAGCGCAGCGTGGCAGCGCCTGCGCTGGTGGCGGCCAGCAGCGCAGCGGCGGCCAGCGTCGCCAGCCGGAAGGTTGTGCGGTGCATCATGGGTGTTGTCTCCTGGGTTGGGATGCGGTGGGGCATCGTAACCAAAATGTCCCGCCAGCAACGCCAACGGCCGCACGCGGCGGCCGTTGTGGTCAGGGCTGCAGGAGCGCAGCCGCGCGGTCAGCGGAACTTGGGCAGGTTGAACTGCGGCGGCACGCCCATGCGGGTGTTGATGATCCACTGCTGCGCGATGGACAGCAGGTTGTTGGTCAGCCAGTACAGCACCAGGCCGGCCGGGAAGAAGAAGAACATCACGCTGAAGATCAGCGGCATGAACCACATCATCTTGGCCTGCATCGGGTCCGGCGGCGCGGGGTTGAGCGCAGTCTGCAGGAGCGACGACAGCGCCATCAGCACCGGCAGGATGAAGAACGGGTCGGGCGAGGACAGGTCGTGGATCCAGCCGATCCAGGGCGCGCCGCGCATCTCCACGCTGGACAGCAGCACCCAGTACAGGGCGATGAACACGGGGATCTGGATCATGATGGGCAGGCAGCCGCCCATGGGATTGACTTTTTCCTCGCGGTAGATGCGCATCATCTCCTGCTGCATCTGCTGGGGCTTGTCCTTCAGCCGCTCGCGCATCTCCTGGATGCGGGGGTTGATGGCCTTCATCTTGGCCATGCTGGCGTAGGCCTTGGCGTTGAGCCAGTAGAAGGCCACCTTCAGCAGCACCACCAGCGCCACGATGGACCAGCCCCAGTTGCCCAGCACCTTGTGCAGCTGGTCCAGCAGCCAGTACAGCGGCTTGGCCAGGATGGTCAGCCAGCCGTAGTCCTTGACCAGTTCCAGGCCGGGGGCGAGTTTTTCCAGTTGCGTCTCGATCTGCGGGCCGGCGTACAGCTGGGCGTCCAGCGCCTTGGCCTGCCCGGGGGCGATCTCGCCCAGGGGCGCGATCATGCCGACCGAGTACAGGTTGGCATCCACCTTGCGCACGAACAACTCGCGCTGCAGCCCGGCCGGCAGCAGCCAGGCGGTGGCGAAATAGTGCTGCACCATGGCCACGTAGCCGTTGTCGGCCTGGCGGTCGATCTCGGCCTTGCCGTTCTCGATGTCCTTGAAATCGACCTTGTGGTACTTCTTGGCCTCGGTGTAGACGGCCGGGCCGGTGAAGGTCGAATAGAACGACGATTCGCCAGGCGGCTTGTTGCCGTCGCGCACCAGCTGCAGGTACAGCTGCGGCGACACCGGCGCGCTGCCGGTGTTGACCACCTCGTGGCGCACGGCGATGTCATAGGAGCCGCGCTTGAGCGTCCAGGTCTTGACCAGCTTCAGGCCGCCCAGGTCGGGCGACTCGAAGCGCACGCTCAAGGCGTCCTGGCCATCCTGCAGCGAGCGCGGGCCGGGCATGGCCGCCATGGCCGTCTTGTGCGTCGGGTAGCTGCCGCCAATCAGGCCGGTCTGCGCCACGTAAACCCGCTTGGCGCTCTCGTCGAACAGCAGGAAGGGCCGGGCCTGGTCCTGCATATCGGGGTACTGCAGCAGCTCGCCCTCGACCAGCGAGCCGCCCTGGCTGTCGAAGGCCAGGCGCAGCACGTCGGTGCTGACCGTGACGCGCTCGCGCGCCGCGCCGGCCGCGCCGGTGGAACCCTCTGCAGGCACCCCGGCAGCTGCGGCCGGTGCTGCCTGCGCGGCGCCCCCGCCGGCACTGGCCACGGGCACGTCGCCCGGTGCGGATGCGCCCTGCGCGGGAGCGCTGGCCGCAGCGGTCTGCGCCGCCGGGCTGGGGAAGAAGGTGGCCTTGTTGCCGTTGTGGATCTGCCACTTGTCCCACAGCAACACCATGGAAAAGCCAAAGATCACCCACAGGATGGTGCGGCGGATGTCGTTCATGGAGAGGAAGAGGTCTTGTTGTCCGGTGAGGAAGATGCGGCCGGCGTGGCCAGCCGCGAGAACAGGCGCATGCTGCGGGGCAGCTCCTGCGGCACGGGATCATGGCCACCCGCGCACCACGGATGGCAGCGCGCCAGGCGCCGCAGCGTGAGCCAGCTGCCGGCGGCAGCGCCGTGGCGCTCCAGCGCGCCCAGCGAATAGACCGAGCAGGTGGGCTCGAAGCGGCAGGCCGAGCCCAGCCAGGGGCTGAGAAACAGGCGGTAGCCGCGCACCAGCGCGATGAGCAGGCGGCGCATCATGCCGTACCGGCGCGCGCCGCCGCCGCGCCAGCGCGGGCAAACAGCTGCTGCAGCTCGGCGCGCACGGCTGTCTTGAGCGCATCGGAGCAGGCGCTCACGAACTGCTGGCGGTCGAAGGCCGCGCGCAGGCGCACCACGTGCGCAGCGTGCGGCAGCGCGTCCTGGTGCTCGCGCGCCACGGCATAGATCTGGCGCTTGATGGCATTGCGCGTGACCGCGCGCCGCGCCCAGCGCTTAGGCGCCATCGCGCCCAGCCAGGGGCCAGGCAGGCCACCGGCGGGCAATGCGAACAGGGCCTGCGGCTGCGGCGCTTGCGGCGCGCATCCGGGCCCTTGGGGGGGTGCCGCAGCGACTGCCTCCTGCGCGTGCAGGGCCAGCCGGTGCAGCGCGAAATGCGCCGTGCGCGAGACAGTGCCCCCGGCCAGGGCGGCCTGGAACTGGGGACGGGTTTTCAGCCGGTGCATGACAGCGGCATGGCCGCGCGCGGGAGCCGGTGCGGCATGCACCGTGGCGTGGCAGCGCGGGCCGGCCTCAGACGGCCAGGCGCTTGCGGCCCTTGGCGCGGCGGGCGTTGATCACGGCGCGGCCGCCGCGGGTCTTCATGCGCACGAGGAAGCCGTGGGTGCGGGCGCGGCGGGTCTTGGAAGGTTGGTAGGTACGTTTCATGGTGTTCTCGATCCTTGAAGGGTTCAGTGAGATGGGCGCTGGCGCCTGCGTGCGGCAAAGCCGGGATCGCAGGGAGGGCGAAAGCGCCAACCCTGCCCCGCAGCCATCCAAAACCGCCCGCCCAGCTCTGGGCTACCCTGAACGCATTTCAGGGAAACCGCGAATTATTGCAGGCGCGCGCCGCGCTGGCAATGCCCGGCCAGCTTGCGGGTGCTTTCCGGGGCCTGCGCCAAATTGTGGATAACTTATTGACAAGGTAGAATTCGCCGCTCTCTTGCGTTCCTCCTATCCACAACTACAAATGATTTCGATGCACGAGGAACACCCGCCCTCCCACGACGATTTCGACGGCGCCAGCGCCGACCAGGGCCTGTGGCAGGCCTGCGCCGAGCAGCTCGCCCAGGAACTGCCCGAGCAGCAGTTCAACACCTGGATCAAGCCGCTTGCCGCCCAGGTCGCACCCGATTTCTCCAAGGTCACGCTGCTGGTGGCCAACCGTTTCAAGCTCGACTGGATCCGCGCCCAGTACGGCGGGCGCATCACCGCGCTGCTGCAGGACCTGTATGGCCAGCCGGTGGCACTCGAGTTAGCACTCGCTCAGCGCGAAAGCGTTGTGCGCACATACATCCGGCCCGCCCCTGCCGCGGCCCAGCCAACGGGCGACATGGCGCCTGCCAGCCCTGGAGTGGCCGCCGCCGCCGAAGAGGGCGCCTTTCGCACCCGGCTGAACCCGGCGCTGACGTTCGAGACGCTGGTCGAGGGCACGGCCAACCGCATGGCGCGCTCGGCGGCGATGCATGTGGCCGGCTCGCCCGGGCACCTGTACAACCCCCTGTTCATCTACGGCGGCGTGGGCCTGGGCAAGACCCACCTGGTGCATGCCGTGGGCAACCGGCTGCTGCAGGACCGCGAAGGCGCCAAAGTTCTCTACATCCATGCCGAGCAGTTCGTCTCGGATGTGGTCAAGTCCTACCAGAGGCGCACCTTCGATGATTTCAAGGCGCGCTACCACTCGCTGGATCTGCTCCTGATCGACGACGTGCAGTTCTTCGCCAACAAGGACCGCACGCAGGAAGAGTTCTTCAACGCCTTCGAGGCGCTGCTGGCCAAGAAGAGCCACATCGTGATGACCTCGGACACCTACCCCAAGGGCCTGGCCAACATCCACGAGCGGCTGGTGTCGCGCTTCGACTCCGGGCTCACGGTGGCGATCGAGCCGCCGGAGCTGGAGATGCGCGTGGCGATCCTGATCAACAAGTCGCGCAGCGAGGGCTCGGAGATGCCCGAGGAAGTGGCTTTCTTCGTGGCCAAGAACGTGCGCTCCAACGTGCGCGAGCTCGAAGGCGCGCTGCGCAAGATCCTGGCGTATTCGCGCTTCAACCAAAAGGACGTGTCCATCCAGCTGGCGCGGGAAGCCCTGCGCGACCTGCTCTCCATCCAGAACCGCCAGATCAGCGTCGAGAACATCCAGAAGACGGTGGCCGACTACTACAAGATCAAGGTCGCCGACATGTACAGCAAGAAGCGCCCGGCCAGCATTGCCCGCCCGCGCCAGATCGCCATGTACCTGGCCAAGGAACTGACGCAAAAGAGCCTGCCCGAGATCGGCGAGCTGTTCGGCGGGCGCGACCACACCACCGTGCTGCATGCAGTGCGCAAGATCGGCGCCGAGCGCTTGCAGCTGACCGAACTCAACCAGCAGCTGCACGTGCTGGAGCAGACGCTCAAGGGCTGAGCCGGGATGCGCTGCAGCCCCGTGGTTCAAAGGCAAAATGCCATGTTGCCCGGCTCCCTGCGGCCGGCTTTTGCGCACACCTCCATTCATCCCAAGGTTGACCCATGAATGTCCTGAAGGCCCCCCAAGACAAGGTTCTGGCCGTTTTGCAAGCAGTGTCCGGCATCGTCGAGCGCCGCCACACGCTGCCCATACTGGCCAACGTCCTGATCCGGAAGGCCGGCAATGCGCTGCAGCTCACCACCAGCGACCTGGAGATCCAGATCCGCACCACCGCCGAGCTGGGGGGCGACGCCGGCGACTTCACCACCACCGTGGGCGCGCGCAAGCTCATCGACATCCTGAAGACCATGCCGCAGGACCAGACCGTGAGCCTGGAGTCGAGCCAGGCCAAGCTGATCCTCAAGGGTGGCAAGAGCCGCTTCACGCTGCAGACCCTGCCCGCCGAGGACTTCCCGCTGGTGCAGGAGGCGGCCAGCTTCGGCCCGGCGTTCAGCGTGCCGCAAAAGGTGCTCAAGACCCTGATGCACCAGGTCTCGTTCGCGATGGCGGTGCAGGACATCCGCTACTACCTGAACGGCATCCTGTTCGTGGCCGAGGGCAACACCCTGTCGCTGGTGGCCACCGACGGCCACCGCCTGGCCTTTGCCAGCGCGACGCTGGAGGTCGAGGTGCCCAAGCAGGAGGTCATCCTGCCGCGCAAGACCGTGCTGGAGCTGCAGCGGCTGCTGTCCGACGCCGACGGCGCCCTTGAAATGCAATTTGCCAGCAACCAGGCCAAATTCAGCTTCGGCGGCATGGAGTTCGTCACCAAGCTGGTCGAGGGCAAGTTCCCCGACTACAACCGCGTCATCCCGCGCAACCACCCCCACAGCATCACGCTGGGGCGCGCGCCGCTGCTGGCCAGCCTGCAGCGCACGGCCATCATGACCAGCGACAAATTCAAGGGCGTGCGCCTGAACCTGGAGCCGGGCAGCTTGCGCGTCTCCAGCAACAACGCCGAGCAGGAAGAGGCCGTGGATGAGCTGGACATCGACTACGGCGGCGACGCCATCGAGATCGGCTTCAACGTCACCTACCTGATCGACGCCCTGGCCAACATGGGCCAGGACATGGTGACCATCGCCCTGGCCGACGGCAACAGCTCGGTGCTGATGACCATTCCCGGCAACGAGGCCTTCAAGTACGTCGTGATGCCCATGAGGATCTAGAGACAGCCCCCGATGTCGCTGCGCTCCTTCCCCCTTCTCTCGCAAAGCTGCGCTTGGCGGGAAGGGGGACTTTGCTCAGCGCTGCGGGGCGGCCCTTGCGCGGCGGCCGCTGGCCTCGGGCGCGCCCGCCGGGCAGGTTGCGCGCACACCCTGGCACGAACCGAGATCGCTATTTTTTTGATAGCTGTTTGCCGTTGTTGGACGCCGGCAAACAGCCTTTTTGGCTGAAAATTCATGACCGCAGAGCACACGCAGCCCGCCCCTGACGAGCCCATTTTCGGCGCCGACGAGACGCCGCCGGCGCAGGTGGCTGCCCCTGGCGAGGGCTATGGCGAAGGCGCCATCCAGATCCTGGAGGGCCTGGAGGCCGTCAGGAAGCGCCCGGGCATGTACATCGGCGACACGTCCGATGGCACCGGGCTGCACCACCTGGTGTTCGAGGTGGTGGACAACTCCATCGACGAGGCGCTGGCCGGCTACTGCGACGACATCCTGGTCACCATCCACTCGGACAACTCGATCAGCGTGCTGGACAACGGCCGCGGCATCCCGACCGGCGTGAAGATGGACGACAAGCACGAGCCCAAGCGCTCGGCCGCCGAGATCGCGCTGACCGAGCTGCACGCCGGCGGCAAGTTCAACCAAAACAGCTACAAGGTCTCGGGCGGCCTGCACGGCGTGGGCGTGTCGTGCGTGAATGCACTGAGCAAGACGCTGCGCCTGACGGTGCGCCGCGAGGGCATCACGCACCAGCTCGATTTTTCGCGCGGCGTGGTGCAGGGGCGCCTCATCGAGATAGTGGGCGGCGCAGAGGTCTCGCCCATGAAGATCGCCGGGCCGACGGAAAAGCGCGGCACCGAGGTGCGCTTCCTGCCCGACACCGAGATCTTCAAGGAAAACAGCGACTTCCACTACGAGATCCTGGCCAAGCGGCTGCGCGAGCTGTCCTTCCTGAACAACGGCGTGCGCATCCGCCTGGTCGATGAGCGCACCGGCAAGGAGGACGACTTCTCCGGCGCCGGCGGCGTCAAGGGCTTCGTCGAGTTCATCAACGGCACCAAGCGCGTACTGCACCCCACGCCCTTCCACGCCACCGGCACCCGCCCGGCCGAGTCCTACGGCGGCATCCCCGGCACCGAGATCGGCGTCGAGGTCGCCATGCAGTGGAACGACGGCTACAACGAGCAGGTCCTCTGCTTCACCAACAACATCCCGCAGCGCGACGGCGGGACGCACCTCACCGGCCTGCGCGCAGCCATGACGCGGGTGATCGGCAAGTACATCGAGCAAAACGAGCTGGCCAAGAAGGCCAAGGTCGAGGTCACCGGCGACGACATGCGCGAGGGCCTGTGCGCCGTGCTGTCGGTGAAGGTGCCCGAGCCCAAGTTCAGCAGCCAGACCAAGGACAAGCTGGTGTCCAGCGAGGTGCGCGCGCCGGTGGAGGACATCGTCGGCAAGCTGCTGGCCGAGTACCTGGAGGAAAAGCCCCAGGACGCGAAGATCCTGTGCGGCAAGATCGTCGAGGCGGCCCGCGCACGCGAGGCGGCGCGCAAGGCGCGCGAGATGACGCGCCGAAAAGGCGTGCTGGACGGCATGGGCCTGCCCGGCAAGCTGGCCGACTGCCAGGAGAAAGACCCGGCGCTGTGCGAGATCTACATCGTCGAGGGCGACTCCGCCGGCGGCAGCGCCAAGCAGGGCCGCGACCGCAAGTTCCAGGCCATCCTGCCGCTGCGCGGCAAGATCCTGAACGTGGAGAAGGCGCGCTACGAGAAGTTGCTGTCCAGCCAGGAAATCATCACCCTGATCACGGCGCTTGGCACCGGCATCGGCAAGACCAGCGAGGACGACTTCAGCGGCAACGGCCGGGGCAAGAGCGGCGCCGACGACTTCGACATCGCCCGGCTGCGCTACCACCGCATCATCATCATGACCGACGCCGACGTGGACGGCGCGCACATCCGCACGCTGCTGCTCACGTTCTTCTACCGCCAGATGCCCGAGCTGGTCGAGCGCGGCCACATCTACATCGCCCAGCCGCCGCTGTACAAGGTGAAGAACGGCAAGGAGGAGCTGTACCTGAAGGACGCCGCCGCGCTGGACAGCTTCCTGCTGCGCGTGGCGCTCAAGGACGCGGCCGTGCACACCGGCGCGGCTGGCGAGCGCAGCATCGCCGGCGATGAACTGGCCCAGCTCGCCCAGCGCCACCAGCAGGCCGAGCACGTCATCGAGCGCCTGTCGGCCTTCATGGACCAGGAGGCGCTGCGCGCCATCGCCGACGGCGTGGCCGTCGACCTGGACACGGTGCAGGCCGCCGAGGCCAGCGCCGTGCGGCTGCAGGCCTACCTGCGCGAGCTGAACGTGAACGGCGTGCCCGCCGAGGTGGCGGGCGAGTTCGATGCGCGCAGCGACAAGCCCATCCTGCGCATCAGCCGCCACCACCACGGCAACGTGAAGAGCACCGTCATCACCCAGGACTTCGTGGCCGGCGCCGACTACGCCGCGCTGGCCGAGGCGGCGCAGAGCTTCCACGGCCTGATCGGCGAGGGCGCGCGCGTCAGCCGGGGCGAAGGCGAGCGCCGGCGCGAGGAAAAGGTGCAGGACTTCCGCCAGGCCATGCAGTGGCTGATCCGCGAGGCCGAGCGCACCACCGCGCGCCAGCGCTACAAGGGCCTGGGCGAGATGAACCCCGAGCAGCTGTGGGAAACCACCATGGACCCCGAGGTGCGGCGCCTGCTGCGCGTGCAGATCGACGACGCCATCGAGGCCGACCGGGTGTTCACCATGCTGATGGGCGACGAGGTCGAGCCGCGGCGCGACTTCATCGAGACCAACGCGCTGCGCGCCGGCAACATCGACATCTGATGCGGGTGCCTGTAGGGCGGCCCATAAGCTGAGCAATTGAGGCCCATAAAGTTGAGAAACTTATGGGCCTCTTGCATGGGGAGCTGGGGAAAACTCCCAAGAAGAAGCTCAGGCCGGTGCCAACGGAACCGGCAGCAGCCCACGCCAGCAAGCACATCGCCAAAGCCGGGTTGAAGGCAAAGCAACGCGGCGATCCGCCCGAGGCCACGCCGGCAGGCGCTGCCGGCCCGGCGCAACCCATCGTTGAGCTGGCACCAGCAGGCGGGCGGCCTCTTTGAGCGATGATGCGTGCAATGGTGCGGCGGTGCCCGCCGCATCGCCCGCGTTGTCCAAGGCCCCGTTCGCATGACCCTGCCGCCCCCGCCGTCGACCTTGCGCGCCCGCTGCCGTCCGCCCGCGCTGCGCTTTTCCTGGCGGCGCCGGTGGCGCTGGCGCTCGCGGCCTGGGCACAGGCGGCGGCCGGCGCGGCCTGCGAAGGCGCCGAGCGCATCCGCCTGCGCACGCCCGTGGTGCTGGATGCCGGGCAGCTGGCGGCCCTGCGCGCGTTGCCGCCGCTGCGCGTGACGGCGGTGAGCGCCCCGCCCCTGGTGCGCTACGACGAGCCCAGCGCGCGCTACAGCGGCGTGGCCCCCGATGTGCTGTGCTTCATCAGCCAGCGTACCGGGCTGCGCTATGAAGTGCTGCCGGCGCGCGACGTGACCGTGGCCGACAAGATCCGCCAGGTGCAGGACGGGCGCATGGACCTGCTCATGCCCCTGAGCAGCCTGCCCGAGCGGGAACGCCTGGGCCTGTTCACCCTGCCCTTCTACGACAGCTACTACGCCGCCATCACGCTGCGCGGGCGGCGCCTGGAGCTGCACAGCACGGCCGACCTGGCGCGCTGGCGCGTGGGCGCCGTGCAGGGCGTGGCCATCATCCAGGCGCTGCAGGCCAGCGTGCCGGCCTCGCAGTGGCACACCTACCAGCAAACGGTGGGCGAGGCCGGGCTGTTCGAGGCGCTGCGCCGGGGCGATATCGACGTGGCGCTGTTCAACCGCGATTTCTTCGCCGAGGAGCGCTTTCGCCACGAGCTGTTCGACCTGGAGGCGGTGCACGTGCTGCGCGAATTCCCGCGCGCCTACCGCTTCTACCTGCACCGCAGCCCGGCCAATGATGCCGTGGCGGCGGTCTTTGACCGCTACCTGGCGGTCATGGACGTCTCGGCCTCGCTGCAATACCACGAGGACGGCGAGCGCCGCCTGATCGAGCGCTACGTACACCAGCGCAGCCAGCGCACGCTGCTGCAGGCAGCCAGCGCGGCCATCGCCCTGCTGGCGGTGGCCGCCTTCCTGGCGCTGCGCCACTACCGCCGCCTGCTGCAGCGCCTGGGGGCGACCACGCAGCATGTGATGCGCCAGCAGGAGCAGCTGCTGCTGGCCAACCGCGAGCTGGAGCAGCTCAGCCAGACCGATGGCCTGACGCGGCTGGCCAACCGGCGCCACTTCGACCACGCCCTGGCGCGCGAGCACGCGCGCTGGCAGCGCGGCGGCGCGCCGCTCAGCCTGCTGATGGTCGACCTGGACCATTTCAAGCGCGTCAACGACCGCTACGGCCACGCCGTGGGCGACGACTACCTGCGCGCTGTCGCGCGCACGCTGGCGGCCAACGCCGTGCGCGCCACCGACCTGGCCGCGCGCTACGGCGGCGAGGAGTTCGCCTGCCTGCTGCCCGACACCGAGGCGCACGACGCGCAGCAGGTGGCCGAGCGCATCCGCATGGCGGTGCAGGACCTGGCCCTGCCCAACCAGGACACCCCCGCCACCCGGCTCACGGTCAGCGTCGGCGTGGCGACGCTGGCCGGCGGCCACCACGATGGGCGCGCCCTGGTGGTGGCCGCCGACGAGCAGCTGTACGCCGCCAAGCACGCCGGCCGCAACCAGGTGAAAACCACGATTTTGGATTAAATGCGGCTCCAGCCGGCGCCAATAGCCGGCCTGTAGCTACATTTTCAATAGCATCAGGCGCGTGCCAGGCGCTGGAACAGGCCGCCCGCCAGGCGCGCCACATGGCCGTCCAGCTCCAGCTCCAGCAGCCGCGCCTGCAGCCGGGCGGCGTCCAGGCCGGTGCGGGCGATGAGGGCGTCCAGGCTGGCCGGGTCGTAGCCCAGCGCCTGCAGCACGGCGTCGTCCTCGGCGCGGCCCTGCCCCTGGGCGGCCAGGGCCGGCGCCGGCGCTGCGGCGGCCGCAGGCAGCGGGCCTGGCGGCGCGGGCGGCAGCTCCTGCAGCACGTCCTGCGCCGTCTCCACCAGCGCGGCGCCCTCGCGGATCAGCGCATGGCAGCCGCGCGACTGCGGGGCGTGCACCGATCCGGGCAGCGCCAGCACCTCGCGCCCCTGCTCGGCGGCGGTGCGCGCCGTGATCAGCGAGCCCGAGGCCAGTGCCGCCTCGACCACCAGCGTGCCCAGCGACAGGCCGGAGATGATGCGGTTGCGCTGCGGGAAGTTGGCCGGCAGGGGCGGCGTGCCCAGCGGGTATTCGCTGACCAGCACCCCGGTGGCGGCAATGCGCTGCGCCAGCGCCTGGTGGGCGCGGGGGTAGACGCTGTCCAGCCCCGTGCCGACCACCGCGATGGTGGCCGCGCCCGGCAAGCCCTGTGCGCCCGCCAGCGCCCCCAGGTGGGCAGCAGCGTCTATGCCCCGCGCCAGGCCGGAGACGATGCACAGCCCCTGGGCGCGCAGCGCCTGGGCGAAGTGGCGCGCGTTGTCCAGGCCTTGCGCCGTGGGGTTGCGGCTGCCCACCACGGCCAGGCAGCGCGCGGGCGCAAACGGCTGGCTGCCGTCCAGCAGCGCGGCAGCCCCCTGCAGGTACAGCAGCAGCGGCGGGTCGGCGATGGCGGCCAGGGCCGGCGGGTAGGCGGCGTCGCCCAGGGCGGCGATGGCGCGGGCGGTGCCGGCGCCGGGCAGGTCGGCGTGCAGCCAGTCCCAGGTCTGGGCCAGCAGCGCGTCCTGGCCCGGCGCGCCTGCCGCCAGGGCGCGTGCCGGCCCCGGGGCGATGCACTGGCGCCACGCGCCCTCGCCCTGCTCGAACACGGCCTGCGGCAGGCCGAAGGCGGCCAGCAGGCGGCGCGCGCTGGCCCGGCCCACGCCGGGCGTGGCGGTCAGGCGCAGCCAGGCGGCCAGTTCGTCGCGTTGCATGCGTGCGGGCCGCGCCGGGGGCGGCGCGGCAGGCCGCTCACTCGGGGTTGACCAGGCGGTCGCCCACCACCACGGGCTGCTGCGCCTGCAGCACCAGGGCGTAGGAGACGCGCTCGAAGGTGCGGAACACCATGGCCAGGCCGTTGGTCTCGCTGGGCAGGCGCACGGTGGCGCGGTCGGCGTCGGTCTTGTCCACCAGCCGCCGCCCGCGCGTGAGCAGGCGCAGCACATGGCCGGCTTCCATGCCGTCGTCGGTGCCGCGGTTGATGGCCACCACCGAGTTCGGGCCGGCGTAGCGCACCGCCGCGCTGCCGTATAGCGAGACCACGGCCGCGTCCACCTCTTCGCGCGGCGCGTGCGGCAGGTAGTTGATGAGGCTGCGCTCGGGCGCCGGCAGCAGGCGGTCGCCCACGCGCGCTTCCTCGCGCGTGCGGCCCAGCTGCAGCGTGGCCGGGACGATCTCGCCGACCACCTTGCCCTTGCCATCGACCATGTCCTCGACGGTCTCGCCGCGCACCAGCGTGGCCTGGCCGACGAACTGCGCCTCGTAGCCCAGCACCTGGCCGGTCGCCGGGTCCTTGAGCGGCGTGGCGTTGCGGAAGATGCGCCACTGGCGCGACACGCCCGGCTCCAGCTCCAGCGGATTGCCCTGCGGGCCGCGCGCATAGACGCGGTCGCCGCTGGACAGGATGACGCGCGCCTCGACCGCCGCCACGATGCGCGGCGCCTGGACGAGCGCCTGCTCGTCCACCACCAGCGGCTCGGCCGAGGAAGGGCTCGATCAGGTGCGCCTGCAGCGTGGGCACGGCCGAGGAGGCCAGGCTCTCGCTGCGCGTGCGCGGCGAGACGCGCACGGTCTGCAGCTCGCCGCTGGCGCCGCCGGCGCTGGTGGCGAGCCGCGCGTAGCCGTCCCGGCGCTCCAGGTACAGCGTCTGGCCGGGGTATATCAGGTGCGGGTTGGCGACGGCCTGCAGGTTCATGCCCCACAGCTCGGGCCAGCGCCAGGGGCGCTGCAGGTACAGCGCCGCGATGGCCCAGAGCGTGTCGCCGGGCTGCACCACGTAGGTCTCGGGGGCGTTCGGGGCCAGCTCGCCCAGCGGCACGCCGCGCGCGGCCACCTGCTGGGCCAGGGCCTGCTGCGCCGCTGTGGTGGGATGCTGGGGCTGCGCCTGCAGCGCCGCCGGGGCCAGCCAGGCCAGCGCGGCGGCAGCGGCCAGGGCCTTCAGGTGGTGGTTGTGGTGGTCCATCGGAAAAAATACCCTCGTGCTGCCATGCGGCGCGGCCCCTTGCCAGCGTCGGGCGCCGGCGCCGGGTCTTGCGGCGATTCTGGATTCAAGCCCTTGAACGGGCAACGATTATTGCGGCCACCCGCCACGGGCACCGGGGAAAGTGGCGAAAATGTCGAAACATTCGCCCCGTTGCCATGGCTATTTTCTCCATCCTCTGCTTTCCCGATCCGCGCCTGCACAAGGTGGCCCGACCCGTCGCGGCGGTCGATGACCGCGTGCGCGCCATCATCGCCGACATGTTCGAGACCATGTACGACGCCAAGGGCATAGGCCTGGCGGCCACCCAGGTGGACGTGCACGAGCGCATCGTGGTGCTGGACGTGTCCGAGGAGCGCGACCAGCCGCAGGTGCTGGTCAACCCCGAGCTGGTCTGGGCCAGCGAGGACAAGCGCGTGGGCGAGGAAGGCTGCCTGTCGGTGCCCGGCATCTACGACGGCGTCGAGCGCTCGCTGGCCGTGCGCGTGCGCGCCCTGGACGCCGATGGCGCCGAGCGCGTGATCGAGGCCGAGGGCCTGCTGGCGGTGTGCATCCAGCACGAGATGGACCACCTGATGGGCAAGGTGTTCGTCGAATACCTGTCGCCCCTGAAGCGCGGGCGCATCAAGACCCGGCTGCTCAAGCAGCAAAAAGCGCAGCAGCCCGAGCGCGCGTGAGGCGCGCATGAAGATCATCTTCGCCGGCACGCCGGAGTTTGCCCGCGTGGCCCTGGCAGCGCTGCTGGACGCCGGCCATGACGTGCCGCTGGTGCTGACCCAGCCCGACCGCCCCGCCGGGCGCGGCCTGAAGCTGCAGGCCTCGCCGGTCAAGCAGCTGGCGCTGCAGCGGGGCCTGGCCGTGGCCCAGCCACGCAGCCTGCGCCTGGACGGCAAATACCCTGGTGACGCCGCCGCCGCGCAGGCCGCCATCGCGGCGGCCGGCGCGGACGCCATGGTGGTTGCCGCCTATGGCCTGATCCTGCCGCAATGGGTGCTGGACGCCATGGGCGCCGCGCCGGGCCTGGGCTGCCTGAACATCCATGCCAGCCTGCTGCCGCGCTGGCGCGGCGCAGCGCCCATCCACCGCGCCGTGGAGGCCGGCGATACCGAAACCGGCATCACCATCATGCAGATGGATGCCGGCCTGGACACCGGCGACATGCTGCTGCGCCAGGCCCTGCCGATCGCCGCGCACGACACCACGGCGGCGCTGCACGACCGCCTGGCCGCCCTGGGCGGCCAGCTGATCGTGCAGGCGCTGGACGACGCCCGCCACGCCCGCCTGCAGGCCACGCCGCAGCCTGGCGACGGCATCAGCTACGCGCACAAGATCGACAAGGCCGAGGCCGCCATCGACTGGCGCGAGCCGGCCGCGGTGATCGAGCGCCGCGTGCGCGCCTTCGACCCCTTCCCGGGCGCGGCCACCACGCTGCAAGGCGAGCCGCTCAAGGTCTGGGGCTGCGAAATTGATAGCACAAGCACGCCGGATGGCGCCGGCGCGGGGCAGATTTTGCTCATGGATGACGCCGGCGTGCACGTCGCCTGCGGCGGCGGCACGGCGCTGGTGCTGACCGAGCTGCAGCGGCCCGGCGGCAAGCGCCTGGCGGCGCGCGAGTTCCTGCGCGGCACGGCGCTGGCGCCGGGCATGGTGCTGGGCGCCGGCGCATGAGCGGCCCGCGCGCGGCGGCGCCAGCAGCGGCGGCAAGGGCCGGGCGGTGAGCGCAGCGCGCGGCGCCCTGCGTGCCTGGCTGGCCCACCCCTGGACGCGCCTGGGCGCGCGCGACATGCTGGCCACCGGCCTGGGCATCGCCGCCTGGGGCCTGGTCACGGGCGTGGCCATGGTCAAGACCGGCCTGCCGGCGGGCCTGGCCATCTTCATGTCGCTCGTCGTCTATGCCGGCAGCGCGCAGCTGTCGGTGCTGCCGCTGATGGCCGCCGGCGCGCCGCTGTGGGTGGTGTGGCTCACCGCCGCCTGCGTGAACCTGCGCTTCGTCATCTTCAGCAGCATGTGGCGCAGCTACTTTGCCCACCTGCCGCGCTGGCAGCGCCTGTGGCTGGGCTACTTCAGCGGCGACGTGATCTTCGTGGCCTTCCTGAAGCGCTTCCCCAAGCCCGAACCCGCTCCCGAGCAGGTGCCCTATTTCTGGGGCTCGGCCGCGGCCAACTGGCTGGCCTGGCAGGTTCCCTCGATCGCCGGCATCGTGCTGGCCAACGCCATCCCGCTGTCCTGGGGGCTGGGCTTTGCCGGGGTGCTGGCGCTGCTGGGCATCCTGCTGTCGATGCTGGGCGACCGCACCAGCTGGCTGGCCACGCTGGTGGCCTGCACGGCGGCGGTGGCGGCCTTTGCGCTGCCGCTGAAGCTGAACATCCTGCTGGCCATCGTGGCCGCCGTGGCCACCGGGCTGGGCGCCGAGGCCGCCAGCCGCGCCTGGCACCGCGCGCAGCAGCGCGCGCGGGGGGCGGCATGAACGGCGGCTCGCTGCAATCGTGGCTCTGGCCGATGCTGGCCATCGCCGGGCTGGCCGTCATCACGCTCATCACCCGGGCGTTCTTCATGATCCCCGAACGCGAGCTGCCGCTGCCCGACTGGCTGCGCCGGGGCCTGAAATACGCGCCGCTGGCGGCGCTGGCCGGCGTCATCGCGCCCGAGATCCTGGTGAGCGGCGGCGCGCTGATCCACACCCTGGCCGACGCGCGCCTGCCGGCCGTGCTGCTGGCCAGCGGCTACTACTTCTGGCGCCGCAGCATCCTGGGCACCATCGTGGTGGGCATGGCGGTCTACCTGCCGCTGCACATCGCCCTGGGCTGGTAGCGCGGGGCCGTCCGGCTGCGGCCGGGTTTTCCTTCCTAAAATCGCGCGCCATGGGCCGCCCCTTGCCGGCGGCCGCGCCTTTTCAGCCCTTTCCCGGACCGCCCACCATGCAAATCCTTCGTTTTTCCGACCTGTGCGAGCAGGGCCGCGTGCGCGGCCAGCGCGTGTTCATCCGTGCCGACCTGAACGTGCCCCAGGACGCCGCCGGCCACATCACCGAGGACACGCGCATCCGCGCCTCGCTGCCGTGCATCCGCATGGCGCTGGACGCCGGCGCGGCCGTCATGGTCATCAGCCACCTGGGCCGCCCCACCGAAGGGCAGCTGCAGCCCGCCGATTCGCTGGCGCCGGTGGCCGCGCGGCTGGCCGAGCTGCTGGGCCGCCCGGTGCCGCTGGTGGACGGCTGGGTGGACGGGGTGAGCGTCGCGCCCGGCGAGCTGGTGCTGCTGGAGAACTGCCGCGTGAACCCGGGGGAGAAGAAGAACGACCCGGCGCTGGCCCGGAAGCTGGCGCAGCTGTGCGACATCTACGTGAACGACGCCTTCGGCACCGCGCACCGCGCCGAGGCCACGACCTACGGCATTGCCGAATACGCCAAGGTGGCCTGCGCCGGCCCGCTGCTGGCCGCCGAGATCGACGCGCTGCACAAGGCGCTGGCCAATCCGAAGCGCCCGCTGGTGGCCATAGTCGCCGGCTCCAAGGTGAGCACCAAGCTGACCATCCTGCAAAGCCTGGCCAGCAAGGTGGATCAGCTGATCGTCGGCGGCGGCATCGCCAACACCTTCATGCTGGCCGCCGGCCTGCCGATCGGCAAGAGCCTGGCCGAGCCCGACCTGGTGGGCCAGGCGCGCGCGGTGATGGACGCCATGGCCGCGCGCGGCGCGCAGGTGCCCATCCCCACCGACGTGGTGACGGCCAAGGCCTTCGCCGCCGACGCCGCCGCCACCACGCGCGCGGCGCAGGACGTGCAGGACGACGACCTGATCCTGGACATCGGCCCCGCGACGGCGGCGCGCCTGGCCGCGCAGCTGCAGGGCGCCGGCACCATCGTCTGGAACGGCCCGGTGGGCGTGTTCGAGTGGGAACAGTTCGCCGGCGGCACGCGCGCCATCGCCAGCGCCATCGCGCAGTCCCCCGCCTTCAGCATCGCCGGCGGCGGCGATACGCTGGCGGCGATCGCCAAGTTCGGCATCGAGGACCGGGTGGGCTACATCTCCACCGGCGGCGGCGCCTTCCTGGAGGTGCTGGAAGGCAAGGAGCTGCCGGCGTTCCAGATCCTGCAAAAACGCGCCGCCGGCTGAAGCCCGGCGGCGGGCGCGCTTGCCGGCAAAACAACACCGCGCGCCGCGCGCCGGCCCCGACAGGCGCGCCGCGCTTGTTTTTGCCCTTGCAAGCCATCAGAATCAATTGCAACCGTGTGCGCAGCCCGGCCCGGCCCGGGCGCGCCGCACCCCGTACCCCATCAGGAGGATCCCATGTCTTTGATCAAGGCGCTCGGCTTGTCCGCGGCAGCCGTGGCCGCACTGGCCCTGGCCGGCTGCGGCAGCGCACCGATTCCGCTGGCCAAGAATTTCGAAATGACCACGCAGCACAAGGTGCGCTCGGCAGGCCACTGGGAGCTGCTGTCGCGCGACGTGGTGGCGCAGACGCGCGGCACGCTCGGCCAGGTCGGCTACGGCCAGGAGACGCCGCTGCACGTGGCGCTGCCGCCCAACCCCAGCTCGTTCGACCTGGCGTTCCGTGAATTCCTGATCACCCGCATGGTGCAGGGCGGCGCCGTGGTGCACCAGCAGCCCGGCGCGGCCCTGGAGGTGAGCTACCAGACCCAGCTGGTGCGCCACAACAGCGAGCGCCCGCACTTCATCCCCGGCCAGTACACCATGATCGCCGCCGGCCTGATGGCCGCCTACGGCCTGCGCCACGAGCACATCGACGTGCAGCTGCTGGGCGCCCTGGGCCTGACCGCAGCCGCCGACTACGCCAGCAGCATCAACTCCGGCGGTCCCACCAACACCGAGCTGGTGCTGACCACCACCGTCACGCGCGGCGGCCAGTACGTGGCGCGCAAGACCGACGTGTACTACCTGGAGAACGCCGACGTGCCGCTGTTCCTGCGCCCCCTGCCGCCCGGCCCGCAGTACCGCGCCATGCCCATGCAGGTGGTGTCCCAATGAGCCGCCCCGACACGACGATGAAGGCGCGCCAGCCCCGCGCTGCCTCCCTGGCCCTGGCCGGCGCGCTGGCCGGTGCTGCGCTGCTGGCCACCGGCTGCGCCCAGCAGCCGCCGCAGCCGCTGCGGGTCGAGCCCAGCTACGCCGAGGCCGCGCGCGCCCCGCTGCTGCAAAGCAGCCGCGAGGCCGTTGCCCGCCTGGTGGAGCGCCTGGACATGGGCACCACCGGCCCCGGCCCGGTGCTGGTGGCCACCGTGGTCAACGTGAACGACCTGAGCGTCTCGGCCCCGCTGGGCCGCACCCTGTCCGAGCAGTACGCCAGCGCCATGGCCATGACCGGCTTCGACGTCAAGGAAATCAAGCTGCGCGGCGACGTCTTCGTCAAGGAAGGCGCGGGCGAGCTGCTGCTGTCGCGCGAAGTGCGCGACGTCGCGCGCAACCACAACGCCTCCATGGTGCTGGTGGGCACCTTCTCGCCTGCGGCCCACTACACCTACGTGAGCCTGAAGCTGGTGCGCACCGAGGACAGCCGCATCATCCGCGGCCACGACTACGCCCTGCCCAACGACCGCGACGTGAACCGCCTGCTGGCGCTGCCGCGCTGACGGCCCCGCGCCCCGCGCTGCGGCTGCGGGGCAGCCGGCAAGGGAGCCACCCGCGCACCACGCGGGTGGCTTTTTTTATGGGCGCGGCTGCTGCTGGCCCGGGCGGCGCCGCCCGGGCAGGCACAGGGCCTGGCTGCGGCAAAATCCCGGCCCATCGCGCCGTTGCCGGCGCCGTGCAACGGCAATCAGCTACAAATTCGAGAGCAAAGGCGCTCCGCTCCGGGGGCGCACTCCTACCCTCGCGGCATGCGGTACAGCCACAGCGCGCCCTGCGGCGCCGGCGCGGGCAGGCGTGCCAGCGCCACCAGGCCGGGCACCTCGAAGGCCAGGCTGACCAGCCAGGCGCCGGGCGCCAGCTCGCGCCTGGCCTTGGCGGCGGCGCGCGCCATGGTCTCGGGGCGCTGGAACAGGTAGACCAGCTGGTAGCCGCTCCAGTCCGCCGCCCACATGTCCGCCCGGCGGACGCGGGCGAAGCGGCAGCGCAGGCGGCACAGCAGGGCCAGCAGCCGGCTCCACTCGATGCCTTCCAGCCGCGCCTGCGGGTAGGCCGCCCGCAGCGCCTGCAGGCCATGGCCCAGGCCGCAGCCGGCATCCAGCACCGGGGCGCCAGGCGGCAGCGGCGCGTGCCGGGCCAGGGCTGCCAGCGCCCCCGCCGGGGTGGGAAACAGCGGCGCGTCGCGCCAGGCGTGCACGGGGTACAGCGCCAGCAGCATGCCCAGGGGCAGCAGCCAGGCCCAGGAGGGCAGCGCCGCAGCGCCCGACAGCGCCAGCGACAGCGGAAAACCCAGCGCCAGCAGCGCCCGGCGCCACCAGCGCCGCGCCAGCCCGCTGGCGGCCACGCCCAGCACGCTGGCCAGCAGCATCGCCGGCAGGGGCGCCAGCACGCGCAGGGCGCCCAGGTAGGCCAGCCAGGCGAGCGCCCAGGTCAGCAGCGCAGGCAGGGGCCAGGGCAGGCGCGGCATGGGACGGGGCGGGAGGCAGGCAGGCAGGCAGGCGGGGAGCCCGGCCCGGCTATTGCGGCTCGCCGCTGCCGCCGCGCAGGCGCTCGATCAGGCCTTGCAGCGCGTCCAGCGAGCCGAACTGGATCGCCAGCTCGCCCATCTCCTGGCTGCGCCCGGCGCGGCGCACGCGCTTGTTCACGCGGATCTCGACCTCGGCGGCGAGCAGGTCGGACAGCTCCTCCTCCAGGCGGCGCAGGTCGCGGGATTTGTCGGGCGTGCGCGCGGCGCGCACCGGCGCGCCGGCGGCGTCGCTGCCCAGCTTGCGGACCAGCGCCTCGGCCTCGCGCACCGACAGCTTGCGCGCCGCGATCTGCTGGCTGGCGGTGATTTGCGCTGCGCGCTCCAGCGCCAGCAGGGCGCGTGCGTGGCCCATGTCCAGGTCGCCGGCCATGAGCATGGTCTGCACCGGCTGCGCCAGGTTGAGCAGGCGCAGCAGGTTGCTGGCGGCGCTGCGCGAGCGGCCCACGGCCTGCGCGGCCTGCTCGTGCGTCAGGCCGAATTCGCGCGTCAGGCGCTGCAGGCCCTGCGCCTCCTCCAGCGGGTTCAGGTCCTCGCGCTGGATGTTCTCGATCAGCGCCATGGCGGCGGCGGATTCGTCGGGCACGTCGCGCACCAGCACCGGCACTTCGGCCAGGCCGGCCAGGCGCGCGGCGCGAAAGCGGCGTTCGCCGGCGATGATCTCGTAGCGCCCGGCGTGCTCGCCGCCGGCCAGCCGGCGCACCAGGATGGGCTGCATGATGCCCTGTGCGCGGATGCTCTCGGCCAGCTCGTACAGCGCGCCCTCGTCCATGCGCGTGCGCGGCTGGTACTGGCCGGGCACCAGCTGCGCCAGCGCCAGGCTGGCGGGCAGGCCGGCGGCCGCGGCGGCCGCGCCCTCCAGCGGCTCGGGCACCTTGGGGCCCAGCAGCGCTTCCAGCCCGCGGCCCAGGCCCTTGGGTTTCTTGGTGGCCATGTGGTTCAGTCCTCGTTCTTTCCGTGCATCAGGGGCTGCAGCAGCGCCTGGCCCTGGGGCCACAGGCCCAGGCCGGATTCGGCGTTGATGTGGCCGCAGGCGCCCACCTCGACGAAGCGCGCGCCCCAGTGCCCCGCCAGCTCGCGCGCCCGCGCCAGGCTGCAGTAGGGGTCGTCGCTGCTGGCGGCCAGCGTGGCGGCGAATGGCAGGGCCTGGCGGGCCACCGGCCGCCAGCCGGGAATCAGCTCGGCCAGCGCGGGCTGCTCGACGTCGCCGGGCGCCACCAGCAGCGCGCCGCGCACCTTGTGCGCGTGCCGGGTGTGCGCGGCCCACCAGGCGGTGAGGATGCAGCCCAGGCTGTGCGCGGCCAGCACCACGGGCCCGGGCGCGTCCAGCACCACCTCCTCCAGCCGGGCGCACCAGTCGCCGCGCTTGGGGGCCAGCCAGTCGTGCTGTTGCACGCGCTGCCAGCCAAAGGCCTGCTCCCATTCGGTCTGCCAGTGGCCGGCGGCGGAGTTCTGCCAGCCCGGCAGCAGCAGGACCTGGGCGGGCTGCCCCTGCCCGTCACTATTTTTTTGATAGCTAAAAACCATTGATTGACGCCGGCAAGAGGCTTTTTTGACCCAAAAGAGCGGTTTTTCGCGCTCAGCGGCGCTGGACGCGGCGCACCATTTCGTGGGCGAAGGCCACGAAGGCCTGGCTGCCGCGTGCACCGGGGTCGAACACCACGCCCGGCAGACCGTGGCTGGGGGCCTCGGCCAGGCGCACGTTGCGCGGGATCACGGTGTCGAACACCTTGTCGCCGAAGTGCTCCTTGAGCTGTTCGCTGACCTGGCTTTGCAGCGTGATGCGCGCATCGAACATGACGCGCAGCAGGCCGATGATCTGCAGCTGGGGGTTGAGGTTGGCGTGCACCTGCTTGATGGTGTTGACCAGGTCGGTGACGCCTTCGAGCGCGAAGTACTCGCACTGCATGGGGACGATCACGCCATGCGCGGCGCACAGGCCGTTGAGCGTCAGCAGGCTCAGGCTGGGCGGGCAATCGATGAGCACGAAGTCGAACTGGCCGTCGGCCTCGGCCAGCGCGGCCTTCAGGCGGCGCTCGCGCTGCTCCAGGTTGACCAGCTCGATCTCGGCGCCGGCCAGCTCGCGGTTGGCGCCCAGCACCTGGTAGCCGGCCGCCGGCGCCGCCACGGCGGCCTGCAGCGCGCTGCACTCGCCCAGCAGCACGTCGTACACGGTCTGCTGCAGCGCGCGCTTGTCCACGCCCGAGCCCATGGTGGCGTTGCCCTGGGGGTCCAGGTCCACCAGCAGCACGCGCTGGCCGATCCTGGCCAGGCCGGCGGCCAGGTTGACGGTGGTGGTCGTCTTGCCGACGCCGCCTTTTTGGTTGGCGACACAAAAAATCTTGGCCATGCGGATGCGTGCGGGCAGGTCAGGGGAATCAGGAGGATACGGCCAGCTTGACGCCAAAGCCGATGAGGAAGGTGCCGGCCGTCTTCTCGAGCGCCTGCGCGACGCGCGGGCTGGCGCGCATGCGCTCGGCCAGGCGGTGCGTGAGCAGCACCACGATGAGGCTGTAGAGCAGCGTCAGCGCGGCGATGGTGGCGGCCATGACGGCGAACGTGAACAGCCCCTGGTGGCGCTGCGGATCGACGAACAGCGGGAAGAACGCCATGTAGAACACGATGGCCTTGGGGTTGAGCAGCGTGATGACTGCGCCCTGGCGGAAGTACTGCCGCGCCTGCATGCGCAGCACCGGGGCGTCGCCCGGCCGGGCGGTGAGCATGCGCCAGCCCATCCAGGCCAGGTAGGCCGCGCCCAGCCACTGCACCGCGCGGAAGGCCGCCGGCCAGGACGCCAGCAGCGCCGCCACGCCGGCCACCGCCGTCCACATCAGCACCTGGTCGGCGGCGATCACGCCTGCCGCCGCCGCCAGCCCGGCGCGCACGCCGCCCTTGCCTGTGGAGGTGATGAGCGCCAGGTTGCCCGGGCCGGGGATGGCCAGGAACAGCACGATGGCGGCGACGAAGGCGCCGTAGTCGGAGATGCCGAACATGGATGCGTTGCAGCGGGGGCGGACAAGGAGCCGGCAAGTGTACGCCGGCCGCCGCTCACGCCGGCCGCAGCCAGATGATGCAGCGCTCGGCATCCAGCTGCGGCACGGCCAGGGGTTCCACGTGGAACACCTGCACGCTGGCCGGCAGCTGCGCCATTTCGTCCTGGGGCAGGCGCCCCTTCATCGCCAGCCAGACCCCATCGGGCGCCAGCGCCGCGCGCGACCAGGCGGTGAAGTCCGCCAGCGCGGCGAATGCGCGGCTGCTGATCACGTCGTAGGGGCCGGCGAGCGTCTCGACCCGCGCGTGCACGCCGCGCAGGTTGGGCAGCCGCAGCGCTGCCGCCGCCTGCTGGATGAAGGCGGCCTTCTTGGCCACCGTGTCCACGCAGTCCACCTGCACGCCCGGGCAGCAAATGGCGAACACCACGCCCGGCAGGCCGCCGCCCGCGCCTACGTCCAGCAGCCGCGCCGCCGCCCTGCCCTCGCGCTGCAGCGCCTGCACCTGGCGCTGCAGCGGCGCCACGGCGGCCAGGCTGTCGAGCAGGTGGTGCGTCAGCATCTCGTGCGGGTCGCGCACCGCCGTCAGGTTGTAGACCCGGTTCCACTTCTGCAGGAGCGCCAGGAAGTCCAGCAGCTGCTGGCGCTGGGCGCCGTCCAGCGGCAGGCCCAGCGCCTGCAGGCCGCGGTCCAGCGCGGCGGCCAGCGGCGTGGCCGTGCCGTCGGCGCTCACGCTGCAGCCCCTGCGCTGGCGGCCGGCGCGCCCTTCAGCCCGCCCTTCTTCAGATGCACCATCAGCAGCGAAATGGCGGCGGGCGTGACGCCGGCGATGCGCGAGGCCTGGCCCAGCGTCTGCGGGCGGTGCCGTTGCAGCGTCTGGCGCACTTCGATGGACAGGGCCGGGACCTGGCCGTAGTCCAGCCCATCGGGCAGGCGCAGCGTCTCGTAGTGCGCGGCGCGCTCCACCTCGTCCTTTTGCCGGTCGATGTAGCCCGAGTACTTGGCGCCGATCTCGACCTGCTCGACCACGCTGGCAGCGAGCTCGCCCAGTGTTTCACGTGAAACAGCGGCGCTGGCATGCCGGCCGCCGTCCAGGCTCATCAGGCTGGCGTAGCCCACGCCCGGGCGGCGCAGCAGGTCAAACAGGTTGTACTCGTGCTCGATGGCCTTGCCCAGCACGCGCTCGCCCTCCGCGGCCGGCAGGTTGCGCGGGTTCACCCAGGTGGATTTGAGGCGCTCGGTCTCCAGCGCGATGGCGTCGCGCTTGCGGCTGAAGGCGTCCCAGCGCGCGTCATCGACCAGGCCCAGGCGGCGGCCGGCCTCGGTCAGGCGCAGGTCGGCGTTGTCCTCGCGCAGCTGCAGCCGGTACTCGGCCCGGCTGGTGAACATGCGGTAGGGCTCGGTCACGCCGCGCGTGATCAGGTCGTCCACCAGCACGCCCAGGTAGGCGTCGCTGCGCCCGGGCAGCCAGGCGCCGCCGAAATCGTTGGCCTGGCCCCTGGCCTGGCGGCACTGCAGCGCCGCGTTCACGCCGGCGAATAGGCCCTGCGCCGCCGCTTCCTCGTAGCCGGTCGTGCCGTTGATCTGGCCGGCGAAGAACAGGCCCTGGATGTGCCGCGTCTCGAAGCTGCTCTTGAGCGCACGCGGGTCGAAGTAGTCGTACTCGATGGCGTAGCCGGGCCGCAGGATGTGGGCGTGCTCCAGCCCGCGCATGCTGCGCACCAGCGCCAGCTGGATGTCGAACGGCAGGCTGGTGGAGATGCCGTTGGGGTAGAACTCGTGCGTCGTCAGCCCTTCAGGCTCCAGGAAGATCTGGTGGCTTTCCTTGTCGGCGAAGCGGTTGATCTTGTCCTCCACGCTGGGGCAGTAGCGCGGCCCCACGCCCTCGATCTTGCCGGTGAACATGGGGCTGCGGTCGAAGCCCGAGCGGATGATCTCGTGCGTGCGCGCGTTGGTGTGCGTGATCCAGCACGGCACCTGGCGCGGGTGCATGGCGGCGCCGCCGTGCGCATGGGCCATGAAGCTGAACACCGGCACCTGGCCTTCGTTGACGCCGCCGGGCATGCCGTCGCCGGGCTGCTCCTCGCACTGCGAGAAGTCGATGCTGCGCCCATCGATGCGCGGCGGCGTGCCGGTCTTCAGCCGCCCCTGGGGCAGCTGCAGCTCCTTCAGGCGCGCCGACAGGGTGGCGGCCGGCGGGTCGCCGGCGCGGCCGGCGGCGTAGTTGTCCAGGCCGACGTGGATGCGCCCGTCCAGGAAGGTGCCGGCGGTCAGCACCACGGTGCGCGCGCGAAACCGCAGGCCGATCTGCGTCACCGCCCCCACCACCCGGCCGCCCTCGACCATCAGGTCATCGACCGCCTGCTGGAACAGCCACAGGTTGGGCTGGTTCTCCAGCATGCGGCGGATGGCGGCCTTGTACAGCACCCGGTCGGCCTGCGCGCGCGTGGCGCGCACGGCCGGGCCCTTGGAGCTGTTGAGCGTGCGGAACTGGATGCCGGCCTCGTCGGTGGCCAGCGCCATGGCGCCGCCAAGCGCATCGACCTCCTTGACCAGGTGGCCCTTGCCGATGCCGCCGATGCTGGGGTTGCAGCTCATCTGCCCCAGCGTCTCGATGTTGTGCGTGAGCAGCAGCGTGGCGCAGCCCATGCGGGCAGCGGCCAGCGCCGCCTCGGTGCCGGCGTGGCCGCCGCCGACGACGATGACGTCAAATTCCTGGGGGTACAGCATGGTGCTCAAGAAGAAACAAGGGACGGCAAATGCCGGGAAAACCCGCAATTTTCCCACCATTGGCAAAAATGCACAGCCCGTGGGGCCGCCCATGTTCCACGTGGAACAGGCGTGCAGGAATCCTGCCCCGTGCCTGTGCTTCAATGCCCGGCCATGAAACTTCTCGTCTTTGCGGGCAGCACCCGCCCCCAATCGTTCAACCGCCGCCTGGCCGCCGTCGCCGCCCAGGCCGGCCGCGCCGCCGGCGCGCAGGTCACCCTGCTGGAGCTGGCCGACTTCGACATCCCGATCTACCACGCCGAGCTGGAGGCGCGCGGCACGCCGCCCGACGTGCTGCGCCTGAAGGAGGCCATGGACACGCACCCGGCCTGGATCATCGCCACCCCCGAGTACAACGGCAGCTACACCGGCCTGCTGAAGAACACGCTGGACTGGGCGTCCAGCCCGGTGGCCGGCCATCCGGTCTTTGCCGACGGAGCGCGGCCCTTCGGCGGCAAGGTGGTGGGCATGCTCAGCGCCTCCAATGGCGCGCTGGGCGGGCTGCGCGCGCAAAGCCACCTGGCGCCGCTGCTGCTCAACCTGGGCTGCTGGCTGGCGCCGCGCCAGTACGCCCTGGGGCGCGCGGCCAGCGCGTTCGACGAGCAGGGCCGCCTGGTCGAGCCGGCGCCGCAGGAGCAGGTGGCGGCCGTGGTGCAGCAGGTGCTGTGGGCCGCCGGGCGCTTGCACGGCCCTGCGTGAATTGCGGCCAAATGGCGCGCATGCCGGCGCCAATCCACGGCCTTGCGCTCTCATGTTGGTAGCGCCCGAGGCGCATTGCCGCCCCGCCTGCGGCGCCTGCTGCATCGCCCCCTCGATCACCTCGCCCATCCCCGGCATGCCGCTGGGCAAGCCGGCCGGGGTGCGCTGCGTGCAGCTGGATGCGCACCAGCGCTGCCGCCTGTTCGGCCAGCCGTCGCGCCCGGCGGTCTGCGCCTCGCTGCGCCCGGCCGCATCGATGTGCGGCAGCAGCCGCGCCGACGCGCTGCAGCGCATCGCCTGGCTGGAGCACGCCACCGCGCCGCAGGCCAGCCCCAAAGACCCTGCCTGACGGACGACTTGCGCTGCCCATAGCATGTCGGCTGCAGAGCTGCGCGGCCACCGGCCTCCCGCCGAGGCGGGCCGGCTGCGCTGCCTGCCATCCACCACCTGCAAAGGACGAACCGCATGAAGCTCTACTACTCCCCCGGCGCCTGCTCGCTGTCGCCGCACATCGTGCTGCACGAGGCCGGCCTGGCCTACACCCCGGTGCTGGCCAGCACCAAGAGCCACAAGCTGCAGGACGGCACCGACTTCCACGCCATCAACCCCCTGGGCTACGTGCCGGTGCTGGAGCTCGACGACGGCGCGCGCCTGCGCGAGGGCCCGGCCATCGTGCAATACCTGGCCGACCAGGCGCCGCACAAGAACCTGGCGCCGGCGCATGGCACGCTGGCGCGCTACCGCCTGCAGGAGTGGCTGAACTTCATCGGCACCGAGATCCCACAAGGGCTTCACCCCGCTGTTCAAGCCGGGCACGCCCGAGGACTACAAGCCGATCGCGCGCGAGGGCCTGCTGGCGCGGCTGCAATGGGTCGACGGCGAGCTGGCCGGGCGCGACTACCTGATGGGCGAGCATTTCACCGTCGCCGACGCCTACCTGTTCACCGTGACCAACTGGCCGCAGCACGTCGGCCTGGACGTCTCGCACCTGAAGCACCTGGCCGCCTACCGCGCGCGCATCGCGGCCCGCCCGGCCGTGCAGGCCGCCATGCGGGCCGAAGGCCTGCTCAAGTAGCAGGCACGCCGGCACCGCTTCCCAGACGCGGGCGGGCCGCCGCCGCGGCCCGCCCGCCCTGCCCTCGATCCACCCGCCGCACCTCTGCCATGACCACCTTGTTCTCACCCCTGCAGGCGGGCGCCCTGCACCTGGCCAACCGCATCGCCATGGCGCCGCTGACGCGCAACCGCGCCCCGCAGGCCACGCCGCGCGAACTCAATGCCACCTATTACCGCCAGCGCGCGGGCGCCGGGCTGCTGATCTCCGAGGCCACGGCCATCAGCCAGCAGGGCCAGGGCTACGCCGACGTGCCCGGCCTGTACGGCAGCGAGCAGCTGGACGGCTGGAAGCGCGTGACCGAAGCGGTGCACAGCGCCGGCGGGCGCATCGTCTGCCAGCTGTGGCACGTCGGGCGCGTCTCGCACACCAGCCTGCAGCCCGGCCACGGCGCGCCGGTGTCGGCCTCGGCGCTGGCAGCGCACACGCGTACCTACCTGGTCGATCCGGCCAGCGGCAAGGGCAGCTTCGAGCCCACGTCCGTGCCGCGCGCGCTGGACGCCGGCGAGCTGCCGGACATCGTGCACACCTTTGCCGCCGCCGCGCGCAACGCCGTGCACACGGCAGGCTTTGACGGCGTGGAGATCCACGGCGCCAACGGCTATTTGCTGGAGCAGTTCCTGAAGTCGGGCGCCAACCAGCGCCGCGACGACTACGGCGGCAGCATCGCCCACCGGGCGCGCCTGATGCTGGAGGTGGCGCGTGCCGTGGCCGACGCCGTGGGCGGCGAGCGCACCGGCATCCGCCTGTCGCCCGTGACCCCGGCCAACGACATCCACGACGCCGACCCGCAGCCCCTGTACGAGTACCTGGCGCGCCAGCTCGCCCCGCTGGGCCTGGCCTACATCCACGTCGTCGAGGGCGCCACCGGCGGCGCGCGCGAGGTCGAGGGCCGGCCGTTCGACTATGGTGCCTTCAAGGCCGCCTACCGCAACGCCGGCGGGCGCGGCGCCTGGATGGTCAACAACGGCTACGACCAGGCCATGGCCGAGCAGGCCGTGGCCAGCGGCCGGGCCGACGCGGTGGCCTTCGGCCGCGCCTTCATCTCCAACCCCGACCTGGTGCAGCGCCTGCGCAGCGCAGCGCCGCTGAACGCCTGGGACAAGGGCAGCTTCTACGGCGGCGGCGCGCACGGCTACACCGACTACCCGGCGCTGGCGCCCGGCGGGCAGCCTGGCGGCAGTTTTTAGGTCAAATGCGGCCCATGCCGGCGTCCAGGGCCGGCACTTAGCTATATTTTTGGTAGCTGACCAGCGCCCCCGGCGCTTCGGCCAGGCGGAACTGCCGGACCACCTGCGACAGCCGCGCCGCCTGGTCGCGCAGCGACTCGGCGGCGGCGGCGGACTGCTCCACCAGCGCCGCGTTTTGCTGCGTCATGCGGTCGATCTCGCCGACGGCGCCGTTGACCTGGCCGATGCCGGCGGCCTGCTCGGCGGCCGCGCAATTGATCTCTCCAATGATGTCGGTGACCCGCTGCACGCTGCCGACGATCTCCTGCATCACGCCGCCCGCCTCCTCGACCTGGCGCACGCCGCCATCCACCGCCGCCACGCTGGCGCCGATGAGCTGCTTGATCTCGCTGGCCGCCTGCGCGCTGCGCTGCGCCAGGCTGCGCACCTCGCCCGCCACCACGGCGAAGCCCCGGCCCTGCTCGCCCGCGCGCGCGGCCTCGACGGCCGCGTTCAGCGCCAGGATGTTGGTCTGGAAGGCAATGGAGTCGATCAGGCCGATGATGTCGCCGATCTTGCGGCTGGCGCCGGCGATGCCCTGCATGCTGGACACCGCCTGCGCCGTCACGGCCCCGCCGCGCGTGGCGCTGCCCGAGGCCGAGCCCACCAACTGGCTGGCCACCTGCGAGGACGAGGCCGTTTGCTGCACCGTGGCCGTGAGCTGCGACAGCGAGGCCACCGCTTGCTGCGCGCTGCTGGCGGTCTGCTCGGTGCGCGCCGACAGGTCCTGGTTGCCCGTTGCGATCTCCTGGCTGGCATTGGCGATGCTGGCGCTGGCGTCGCGCACCTGCGCCACCAGCGCGCCCAGGCCCTGCTGCATCTGCGCCAGCGCGCGCTGCAGGTCGGCCACCTCGTCGCGCCCCTGCACCTGCAGGGACTGCGACAGGTCGCCGCCGGCGATCGCCTGCGCCAGGGCCCGCGCAGCCACCAGCGGGCGGCAGATGGACACCATGTTCAGCAAGGTCAGCGGCACCACCACCACCACGGCGATGGCCAGCGCCACGGCAAACAGCCATTGGGTCTGGCGCGCCGCGCGGTCCTGCTCGTCGATGGCGCTGCGCACCTGCGCGGCCAGGCGCTGGTCCAGCTCCTGCATGCGCGCCGCCGCCTTGCCGAACTGCTCGACCGCCCGCTCGCTCATGCGGTTGGCGATGGTGGCGGTGTCGTAGCCGCCATCTTCCAGCTGGCGCGCAACGTGGTCGAACTGCTGGCGGTAGGCCTGCAGGGACTGCGCCAGCTGCTGCGCCAGCGGCTGGTCCGGCGCGGCCAGCACCTGGCCGACGCGCTGCGCCAGCTGCAGCGCAGCGTCCAGCGACGCATTCCACTGCGCGCGCGCCTGGACGACCTCGGCCTGCTTCTCGTAGTGGATGATCATGTTCTTCTCGTGCTGGCGCACCTGGCCCAGCTCGCCGCGCAGCTGCCCCAGCAGCGCCATGGCCGCGTGCGGCTGCTCGATGAAGGCCTGGCTTTGCGCGTGGATGCGCAGCATGCCCCACAGGCCCGCGCCGCCCAGCAGTACCAGCAGCGCCAGCACCATGGCGATGGCGCCCAGCATGCGCGTGCGGATGGTGAAGCCGCGCATCAATGTGTCGAAGGCCATGTTTTCGCTTTCTCCTCGATTCATCCGGGCCGCCACCGGCGGGCAGGCGCCTTGATGCAACAAAACGTTGCAGTTTGCCAGACTGCGCGGCCGGTGGGCGCGACTACACGACCGGCAGGCGCAGGCAGGCCGCCAGGCCCCTGCCGTCCGGGCCGGGGTGCAGCTGCAGCGTCGTGCCCAGCAGCTGCGCATAGCGCCCGACGATGCCCAGGCCCAGGCCGGCGCCCTGCCCCAGGCGCTCGCCGGCGTCGCCGCGCACCCAGCGCTGGCGCAGGCTCTGGTACTGCCCCGGCGCCAGCCCTGCGCCGTTGTCCAGCACGCACAGCAGCACCTCGTCGCCCTCGCGCGCCAGCGCCAGCGTGACCTGCGCCGGCGTGCCGTCGGGCGGGCGGCCATAGCGCAGCGCGTTGTCCACCAGGTTGTTCAGGATGCCCTCCAGCAGCAGCGGCTGCGCGCGCACCTGGCAGGCCTCGTCCAGGCCGCGCGCGCCCAGGTCCACCTGCTGGGCGTCGGCGCGCGCCAGGAAGCGCAGCACGCAGTCCTGCACCAGCGCGTCCAGCGCCACCGGCACCAGCGGCATGGCGTTTTGCGCCTCGTCGGCCAGCGCCAGCGCCAGCAGCTGGTCCACCAAATGGCTGGCGCGCGCCTCGCTGTGCAGCACGCCGGCGAGCTGCTCGCGCCACACGGCCGGCTCGGCCTGCGCCAGGGCGTAGTCGGCCTGCGCGCGTATGCCCGCCAGCGGCGTGCGCAGCTCATGCGCCACGTTGCCGGCGAATTCGTGCTGCGCGCGCACGCCGGTCGCCACGCGCGCCAGCAGGTCGTTCACGGCGGCGGCCAGGCGCTGCAGGTCGCGCGTGCCGGCCGGCGGCAGCGCCAGCGGCGTGAGGTCGCGCGCGTCGCGCTGCGCCAGCGCCTCCTGCAGCTGGCCCAGCGGCTGCAGCTCGCGCTGCACGCCGCGGCGCAGCCACCAGGCCAGCAGCGCCAGCAGCGCCAGCTGCGGCGCCAGCGCGTACAGGAGCGCGCTGCGCAGCATGGCGCTGCGCGCGCGCACGGTCTGCGCCGTGAGCACCTCGAAAGGCGCCTGCGCGTCCATGCGCAGGCGCACCGCGCGCAGCGCCTGGCCGCGGTAGCGGATGTCCTGGAAGCGGTAGGCCTCGCCGTCCGCCAGCGCCTCCATGGGCAGCTGGGCGTTGCCCGCCAGCAGCGAGCCGTCGGCGCGCAGCACGGCGAAGTACACCGTCTCCACCTGGTCGAACAGCAGCGTGCGGATCTCGCGCGGGCTCAGGGTGAACTCCAGGTCCTGGCTGCCGGCGCGCACGCTGGCGGCGATGGCGCTGGCGTCGTCCAGCAGCGCCCGGTCGAAGGCGCGCTGCGTGAAGGTGTTGGCCACCAGCACCGATGCCAGCGTGCCCATCAGCCAGATCGCCGCCAGCGGCACCAGCACGCGGCGCAGCACGCGCGTGCGCAGCGAGGGCAGCAGCGGCGCAGCGGTGCGGGGGTCCGGCTGCTGCGTCATGGCGGCGCGGGCGGGGCCGGCGCGGCGGCGGCGCCGTCCATCAGGTAGCCCACGCCGCGCAGCGTGCGGATGCCCACCCCGGCGGGCAGCAGCTTCTTGCGCAGGCGGGAGATGAAGGCCTCCAGCGCGTTGTCGGCCAGCAGCTCGTCGAACTCGGACAGCTTGTCGGCCAGCGCGCGCTTGGACACCACGCGCCCGGGCGGCGTCATCAGCTCCCACAGCACCTCGAACTCGCGCGCCGGCAGCTCCAGCGGCGCGCCCTGCAGCGTGAAGCGGCGCGTGCGCCGGTCCAGCGTGAGCGCGCCGGCGCGCGCGCAGTCCTCGGCGCCCTGGCTGCGCCGCGCCAGCGCGCGCAGCCGTGCCTCGACCTCGGCCAGCTCGAAGGGCTTGCCAAGATAGTCGTCGGCGCCGGCGTCCAGCCCGGCGATGCGCTCGGGCGTGCGGTCGCGCGCGCTCAACACCAGCACCGGCGTGCGGTCGCCGCGCGCGCGGGCGCTGCGCAGCAGCGTCAGGCCGCTGGCCGGCGCGCTGCCCTGGCCGGCGTCCTGGGGCAGGTTCAGGTCCAGCAGCACGGCGTCGTAGCCCTGCACGCTCCAGAAATGGCCGGCCTCGGCCACGCTGGCGGCCACGTCCACGCGGTGGCCGGCATCGCGCAGGCTGCGCCGCATCACGTCGCGCAGCACATCGTCGTCTTCAACCACCAGGATTCGCATGGTCCGTGGGGCGGGCAGTACGCATTTTTACGCAGGGGGTTGGTCAGGTCGCAGTCAGGCGCCAGCGCCGATAAACGCGGCCCATGAGCATACGACAGCTGATTTTCTCGGCCGCCCTGCTGGCCGCCGCCCTGCCGGCTGCGGCGCAGGACGCGCCTGCGCCTGCAGGCGGCGCCCCGGCCCCGCAGCCCCTGCTGACCGTGAGCCTGGCGCAGGCGCTGGCCGCCGCCCAGGGCAACAGCGACGTGGCGCAGGCGCGCCACGCGCTGGCCGGCGCGCGCGCCGACGTGCTGGCCGCCGACCACGCGCCCGCCCCGGTGCTCAGCACCAAGGCGGCCTCCATCGACCTGCAAAACGGCATCGGCGCCGGCAACCTGGTCACGCGCAAGCGCATCGACAAGTCCATCGGCATCGACTGGACCTGGGAGCGCGGCAACAAGCGCGCGCTGCGCACCCAGGCCGCGCAGGCCAGCGCCGAAGCCGCGCAGGCCGATGTGCAGGAGACCCAGGCGCAGCAGCTGCAGGCGGCGCTGGCGGCCTACTACGAGCTGCTGGCGGCGCAGGAGCGGCTGCAGGAGACGCGCGCCATCGAGCGCAGCATGGACGAGCTGGCGCGCGTGGCCGCGCGGCGCGTGCAGGCCGGCGACCTGCCCGAGCAGGACGCCGCGCGCACCCTCATCGAAGCCGAGCGCGCCCGCGCCGACACCCGCGCCGCCGAGCTGGCGCGCGCCCAGGCCGCGCTGGCGCTGGCGCCGCGCCTGGGCCTGCAGGCCGCCCTGCAGGCCACGCCTGGCGACTGGCCGCAGCCGGCCCCCGCGCTTGGCGGGGCCGACCTGGACGCGCTGGCCGAGGCGCGCGCCGACGTGCGCGCCGCCAGCGCGCGCGTGCAGGCGGCGCAGGCGGCGCTGGCGGGCGCCCAGGCGCTGCGCAAGGCCGACGTGACGCTGGGCGCCTCCTACGACCACTTTCCCGGCACCTCCACGCGGCTGCTGGAGGTGCGCGCGCAGATCCCGCTGCAATGGGGCTACCGCTTCGACGGTGAGATCGACCGCGCCCAGGCCGGGCTGGACAGCGCGCAGGAAGCGCTGGCCCAGGCGCGCCGCCTGGCGCTGCTGGACCTGCAGGGCCTGCGCGAGAACGCCCTGGCCGCCGCGCAGCGCGCCGCCGGCTACGAGCGCGGCATCGTGCCGCGCGCGCGCCAGGTGGCGCAAAGCGCCGAGCTGGCCTATGCCAAGGGCGCCATCCCGCTGACAGACCTGCTGGACGCGCGGCGCACGCTGCGCGCCACCTTGCTCGAAGCCATAGGCGCGCGCGCCGACCTGGCGCGCGCCCAGGGCCAGTGGCTCTTGCGCACCCAGCCCGGCGCGCTGCTGGCGGCGCCCTGAGCGGCGGCGCGCGGCTTTTTTCCTTCTTCCCCCTTTATTTGTCCACCATGCTGCATCTCTCCTGCACGGCGCGCACGCCTGGCGCCGCCCTCCTGGCGCTGTGCGCGCTGCTGGCGCTGCCCGGCTGCCAGCCTTCCAACAGCGCCGAGGCGCCAGCGCCCGCGCCGCCGGCGCCGGTACTGCAATCGGGCCGGCTGCGCTTTGCCGCCGGCCACCCGCAGCTGGCGCTGCTGGCCACGCAGCCGGCGCGCCCTGCGCGCGAGGTGCAGGCCGAACTGCCGGCGCGGCTGGTCTGGAACGAGGAGCGCACGCAGCGCGTCTATGCCGCGTTCGCCGGGCGCGTGGGCGCCATTCGCGCCGACCTGGGCCAGAGCGTGCGCGCCGGCGCGGTGCTGGCGCAGCTGGCCTCGCCCGACTTCGGCCAGGCCCAGGCCGACACCGCCCGCGCGCAGGCCGACCAGCGCCTGGCGCAGCAGTCGCTGGCGCGCCAGCGCGAGCTGTTCGAGGCCGGCATCGTGGCGCGCAAGGACCTGGAGCAGGCCGAGGCCGACGCCGCGCGGGCGCGCGCCGAGTCGGCCCGCGCAGGCGCGCGCACGCGGCTGTACGGCAGCGGCGGCGGGGTGGACCAGCAGCTGGCGCTCACGGCCACGCTGGCCGGCGTGGTGGTCGAGCGCAACCTGAACCCCGGCCAGGAGCTGCGCCCCGAGCAGGGCGGCCCCGGCACGCCGGCGCTGTTCGTGATCACCGATCCGCGCTCGCTGTGGGTGCAGGTCGACGCGCGCGAGGGCGACCTGGCATCGCTGCAGCCGGGCAGCCGCTTCGTCCTGCGCGTGCCGGCCTACCCCGGCGAGGCGTTCGAGGGCCGCGTGACGGCCACCGCCGACGCCATCGACCCGGGCAGCCGCACCATCAAGGTGCGCGGCGTGGTGGACAACCCCGACCGGCGCCTGAAGGCCGAGATGCTGGCCACGGCGCAGGTGCGCGAGAGCCGCAGCACCGGCGTGGTGGTGCCGGCGCAGGCCGTGGTGCTGCGCGGCACCAGCCACTGGGTGTACGTGCAGCGCGAGCCCGGCGTGTTCGAGCCGCGCCGCGTCACGCTGGGCCATGAAGGCCCGGGCGAAGTCATCGTCGCCACCGGCCTGGCCGAGGGCGAGCAGGTGGTCACGGCCAACGTGCTGCTGCTGGACCAGCAGCGCGAGGCGCTGGCGCAGGACGGCAGCAGCGCCCGCTCCGCCGGCGCGGCCGATGCCGGCGCGCCCACCCAGCCTGCGGGGGCGCGGCCATGATGCGGCGCCTGATCCACTACGCGCTGCACCAGCCGCTGTTCATCATCCTGGGCACGCTGCTGTTTGCGGGCAGCGGGTTGTTCGCCTTCAAGCACCTGTCGGTGGAGGCCTTTCCCGACGTCACCGACACCCAGGTGACGGTGATCGCGCTGTACCCGGGGCGCGCGCCCGAGGAGGTGGAAAAGCAGGTCACGCTGCCCATAGAGCTGGCGCTGTCGGGGCTGCCCAATGCCATCCGGGTGTTCTCGCACACGCAGTTCGGCCTGTCCTTCACCGTGGTGACCTATGACGACGCGGCCAACGTCAACGTGGTGCGCCAGCAGGTGGGCGAGCGGCTGGCGTCGCTGGACCTGCCGCCGGGCGTGCAGGCCAACATCGCGCCCAACGCCACGCCGGTGGGCGAGATCCTGCGCTACCGCCTGAAGGGCGACGGCCTGTCCACCACCGAGCTGCGCACGCTGGAGGACTGGACCGTGGAGCGCGCGCTGCGCCAGGTGCCCGGCGTGGCCGACGTGGTGGGCATGGGCGGCGCCATCAAGCAGTACGAGGTGCAGCCCGACCTGGACCGGCTGCGCGCGCACAAGGTGACGTTCCAGAACCTGCTGGACGCGCTGGGGCGCGGCAACGCCAACGCCGGCGGCAGCTACGTGGCGCAGGGCGCGCAGCAATACACCATCCGCGGCATCGGCCTGCTGCGCTCGGCCGAGGACATCGGCAGCGTGGTGATTGCCTCGCGCAATGGCACGCCGGTGCTGATCCGCGACGTGGCGCAGGTGCGCACCGGCGCCGTGCCGCGCCTGGGCGTGGTGGGCCAGGACGGCGACGACGACGTGGTCACCGGCATCGTGGTCATGCGCAAGGGCGAGAACGCCAGCGAGGTGCTGGCCGGCGTGAAGGCAAAGATAGCCCAGCTGAACGAACGCGGCCTGCCGCCGGGCGTGCAGATCGTGCCGTTCTACGACCGCACCTGGCTCATGAACAAGACGCTGACCACGGTGTTTCGCAACCTGGTCGAGGGCGCGCTGCTGGTGTCGCTGGTGCTGTACCTGTTCTTGTCCAACCTGCGCGCCAGCCTGGCGGTGGTGGTGATCATCCCGCTGTCGCTTTTGGCGACCTTCATGGGCCTGAAGGTGATGGGCGTGCCGGCCAACCTGCTGAGCCTGGGCGCGATGGACTTCGGCATCATCGTGGACGGCGCGGTGATCGTGGTCGAGAACATCATGCACCGGCTGTCCGAGGCCAGCGAGGACATGGACGAGCGCGAGCGCCGCGAGACCATCATCGACGCGGCCAACGAGGTCGGCCGCCCGACGCTGTTTTCGATGCTGATCATCATCGCCGCGCACATCCCGATCTTTGCCCTGCAGCGCCACGAGGGGCGCATCTTCCAGCCCATGGCGCTGTCGGTGACCATGGCGCTCATCGGCTCGCTGATCTTCTCGCTGACCCTGGTGCCGCTCCTGGCCTACTGGCTGCTGCGCCGGCGCCTGCCGCACGGCGACAACCGCGTGGTGCGCACAGCCAAGGGCCTGTATGCGCCGGTGCTCGACTGGGCGCTGGAGCACCGCCGCACCGTGACGGTGATCGCGCTGGCGGCCTTTGCCGGCGCCGGCGTGGTGGCCTCGCGCCTGGGCTCGGAGTTCCTGCCCGAGCTCAACGAGGGCACGACCTGGGTGAACTTCGGCCTGGCGCCCTCGGTGTCCAACCAGGAGGCGACGCGCATCCTGCACATGGCGCGCCAGGCGCTGCTCACCGTGCCCGAGGTGCGCACCACCGTCTCCAAGGCCGGCCAGCCCGAGGACGGCACCGACCCCAAGACCATCTCCATGGTCGAGATCTTCGTGGACGTGAAGCCCGAGGACCAGTGGCGCGCCGGCATGACGCGCGAGAAGATCACGCAGGAGATGGAGCGCGCGCTGTCGACCATTCCCGGCATCGACCCGGCGTTCTCGCAGCCCATCCGCGACAACGTGCTCGAATCGATCTCGCAGATCAAGGGGCAGATCGTCATCAAGCTCGCCGGCGACGACCTGGCCGAGATGAAGCGCATCACCGAGGCCATCACGCGCGAGGTGCGCCAGGTGGAGGGCGTGGCGCGCGCCGAGATCGACCGCGACGGCCAGGTGCCGCAGCTCCTGATCGAGGTGAACCGCGAGCGCGCCGCGCGCTACGGCCTGAACGTGGGCGACGTGCAGGACGTGATCGAGGCCGCGCTGGCCGGCAAGGCGGCCACGCAGCTGTGGGAGGGCGAGCGCAAGTTCGCCGTCGCCGTGCGCCTGCCCCGGGACGAGCGCGCCATCGCGCGCCTGCCCGGCACGCCGATCGCCACCGCCGACGGCGGCACGGTGCCGCTGTCCGCCGTGGCCGACATCCACGAGGGCATGGGCGCCATGAACATCGCGCGCGAGGCCGGGCGGCGCACCACGGCCATCGGCATCTTCATCGCCGGGCGCGACATGGGCTCGGTGGTGGCCGACATGAAGGCGCGCGTGGCGCAGAACGTGAAGATCCCGGACACCTACCAGCTCAACTGGTCGGGCGAGTTCGAGAACCAGGAGCGCGCCATGCGCCGGCTGTCGGTAGTCGTGCCGATCTCGCTGCTGCTCATCTTCGTGCTGCTGTTCGACGCCTTCAAATCGGTCAAGACGGCGGCGCTGATCCTGGTCAACGTGCCGCTGGCGCTGGTGGGCGGCTTCGTCACGCTGTGGCTGCTCCAGATCCCGCTGTCGGTCTCGGCGGCCATCGGCTTCATCGCTCTGTCGGGGCAGGCGGTGCTCAACGGCGTGGTCATGCTGTCGGTCTACCAGCACCTGCAGGCGCAGGGCATGGGCCTGGTCGAGGCGGTGCGCCAGGGCTCGATGCAGCGCCTGCGCACGGTGCTCATGACCGCCCTGCTGGCCATGCTGGGCCTGCTGCCCATGGCGCTGTCGCGCGACATCGGCGCCGAGACGCAGCGCCCGCTGGCGGTGGTCATCATCGGCGGCTTGGTCACCGCCACGCTGCTCACGCTGGTGGTGTTGCCGGCGCTGTACGTGTCGTGGTTTGGCGGGCGTGAGAAGCATCCACCGGCGCGGGCCGCCAGCGCTTGAGCAGCAGGGCGTTGGCCATGACGCTGACCGAACTCAGCGCCATGGCCGCGCCCGCCACCACCGGGCTCAGGTAGCCCAGCGCCGCCAGCGGGATGCCGGCGACGTTGTAGATGAAGGCCCAGAACAGGTTCTGGCGGATCTTGATCACCGTGCGGTGCGAGATGTCCAGCGCTGCAGCGACCAGCCCAGGGTCGCCGCGCATCAGCGTGATGCCGGCCGCGTGCATGGCCACGTCGGTGCCGTTGCCCATGGCCATGCCCACATCGGCCGCCGCCAGCGCGGGCGCGTCGTTCACGCCGTCGCCCACCATGGCCACGATATGTGAGCCCCCACGCTCCGCCGCTGCGCTGGGTCGCTGCCCCCCGAGGGGGCCCTCGCGCCTTGGGGCGGCCCGGCGGCGCTCGATCTGTCCGCCCTGCTGCAGCTGGCGCACGGCATCGGCCTTGCCGTCGGGCAGCACCTCGGCCATGACCTCGCCGGCGTCCGGGTCCAGCCCCAGGCGGCGCGCCATGGCCTCGGCGGCGCCCTGGTTGTCGCCGGAGATCATCACGCAGCGCAGGCCCCGGGCCTTGAGCTGCGCCAGCGCTTCGCGGGCGCCGGGCTTGGGCTCGTCGCCGAAGGCCAGCAGGGCGCGCACCACGGGCGGTGCGTCACCCTGGCGCACGGCCAGCGCCGAGACGGTGGCGCCCTGCTGCTGCAGCTGCGCGGCGCGCTGCTGCAGCGCACCCAGCGGCGCGCCCAGCTCGTCCATCCAGCGCAGGCTGCCGACCAGCCACTGCGCGCCCTGCACCTGCCCTTGCGTGCCGCGCCCCGGCACGGCGCGCACGGCTTCGGCCTGCAGGGGCGCCAGCCCGCGCCCTTGCGCCGCCTGCACCACGGCGCGCGCCAGCGGGTGCTCGCTGCCGCTTTGCACGGCCGCCACCGCAGCCAGCAGCGCGGCTTCATCGGCGCCATGTTCCACGTGGAACGCGGTCAGCTGCGGCTGGCCGACGGTCAGCGTGCCGGTCTTGTCGAAGGCCACGGTATCCACGCGGTGCGCTGTCTCCAGCGCCTGGGCGTCCTTGATCAGCACGCCGTGCTGCGCGGCCACGCCGGTGCCGGCCATGATGGCCGCCGGCGTCGCCAGGCCCAGCGCGCAGGGGCAGGCGATGACCAGCACCGCCACGGCGTGGATCAGCGCGCTCTCGGTGCCCGCGCCGGCCCACAGCCAGCCGGCCAGCGTCAGCAGCGCGATCAGCAGCACCACCGGCACGAACACCGCGGCCACCTTGTCCACCAGGCGCTGTATGGGCGCCTTGGCGGCCTGCGCGTCCTCGACCAGGCGGATGATGCGCGCCAGCACCGTCTCGGCGCCCACCGCCGTCACCTGCATCAGGACGCGGCCCTCGCCGTTGATGGAGCCGCCCGTGAGCTTGCCACCCACGCCCCGCGCCACCGGCAGCGGCTCGCCGGTCAGCATCGATTCGTCCACCTGCGTGTCGCCCTCGACCACCGTGCCGTCGAGCGGGATGCGCTCGCCCGGGCGCACCACCAGCCGGTCGCCCGCCAGGATCTCGGCGATCGGCACGTCCACTTCGCCGTCCCGGCCGAGCAGGTGCGCGACATCCGGGCGCAGCGCGTGCAGGGCGCGGATCGCCGCCGTGGTCTGGCGCTTGGCCCGCGCCTCCAGCCACTTGCCCAGCAGCACCAGGGTGATGACCACCGCCGAGGCCTCGAAGTACAGGTGCGGCGCATGGCCCGGCGCGGCCGTCGCCCACAGCCACAGCGACAGGCCATAGCCCGCGCTGGTGCCCAGGGCCACCAGCAAGTCCATGTTGCCGGTGAGTGCGCGCGCGGCATGCCAGCCGGCCTTGTAGAAGCGCGCGCCCAGGATGAACTGCACCGGCGTGGCCAGCAAGAATTGCAGCCAAGCGGGCAGCATCCAGTCGCGGCCCGCCAGGTCGCCGAACATGGGCAGCACCAGCGGCGCCGACAAGGCGAGCCCCAGTGCCACCGGCGCAAAACCGGCCCAGGCCGAGGCGCCTGCGGCATCGGCCTGCGCCTGCTCCAGGCTGCGCGGCTCGTAGCCGGCGCTGCGGATGGCGCGGCGCGCCAGCACCGGCAGGTCCGGCGCCTGCCGGGCGTCATAGGCGAGGTGCACGGATTCGGTCGCCAGGTTGACGCTGGCGTCCTGCACGCCCGGCAGCTTGCGCAAGGCGCGCTCCACGCGGCCCACGCAGGTGGCGCAGGTCATGCCGCCCACGCCCAGGTCGAGCGTGGCGCCGGCGGCGGCTGGAGGGTGGGCGGGAGCGGTGGCGGTGGTCATGGCGACACCTTAAACCTTGACAGCATGGCAAAGTCAAGCCACGCGCCGCGCATGCATGCCAGACTTTGGCGCCCGCCCGGCGCCGCTTGACTTTGCCATCGTGTCAGGCTTCATCATGGTGGCCATGCGGGCGCCGTGCCCGCCTGGCAGCACTGAAAGGAGCCACCATGCAACACCAATTCAACGTCCAGGGCATGACCTGCGGCCACTGCGAGCGCGCCGTGGTGCACGCCGTGCGCGAAGTGGACACCGACGCCGTCGTGCGCGTCGACCTGGCATCCGGCCAGGTCAGCGTGGACAGCGAGAAATCCCGCGACGCCATCGCCGCCGCGATCCGCGAGGAGGGCTACCAGGTCGCGGCCTGAGGCACGCTCCGGACACGAAAAAGCCGGTGCAGCGCCCACGCGCTGCACCGGCTTTTTTACTCCTGTTTTTATAGCTAACTATGACCAGCCGGCGCCGGCAAGTGGCCTATTTTGCTGAAATTTACCCCGCCAGGCCCGGATTGGGCACCGCGCCGGTCAGGCGCGGCATGTTGGGCTGGCGCGCCGCCACCTTGCCGCCACGGCCTTTCAGCCACTGCTCGACCAGGTCCCACACCATGGGGTTGCCGGCCTTGGCCGCTTCCTCGGACACCGGCGCCCAGCCGGCCACCTTGTAGGTCTTGTTCGGGTCGATCAGCTCGCCCTTCAGGCGCATGTTGGACACGCGCCGGCCCATGGTCTCCAGCGGGTTGAAGTCGTAGGTCATGCCGCCCACGCGCACCATGTCGCCGCCCTGCTGGTAGTAGGGGTCGGGGTTGAACAGGTTGTCGCCCACGTCCTCCATGATGGTCTTGACCATCTCGCCCTTCATGTCGCTGAGCGTGGCGTAGCTGTAGGTGGTGGCGGTCATGTCCATAACCCATTCGCGCGTGATGGCCTGGCCGGGCAGCAGGCTGGTGCCCCAGCGGAAGCCCGGCGAGAACGCCAGGTCGGCGCCCTGCACGTCCATCAGCGCATCGACGATCAGCTGGTCGCCGGTGCCGTTGAAGTTGCCGCGGCGGTACAAGAGGCCCTCGGTGATGGCCAGTTGCTCGGACAGTTTTGCCTCGTACGGCGCACGCATGCGGGTGATGAGCGCGTCCATCTCCTTGTCGGCCGGCAGCATGTTGGAGAACACCGGCAGCAGCTTGTAGCGGTAGTCCGCCACCTTGCCATCCTTGACCTGCAGATCCAGCACGCCCAGGAACTTGCCGTTGCTGCCGGCGTTGGTCACCAGCGTCTGGCCGCCAGCGTTCTTCACCACGCTGGCCACGGGCATGCCGTCGTGCGTGTGCCCGCCCAGGATGGCGTCGATGCCGCGCACGCGGCTGGCCATCTTCAGGTCCACGTCCATGCCGTTGTGGCTCAGCACGACCACCACCTTGGCGCCCTTGGCGCGCGCCTCGTCCACCACCTGCTGCATGTGCTCGTCCTGGATGCCGAACTCCCAGTCGGCCACCATCCAGCGCGGGTTGGCAATGGGCGTGTACGGGAACGCCTGGCCGATCACGGCGCAGGGCACGCCGTTGATCTGGCGCATCGCGTAGTGCTTGAACACCGGGTCGCCGAAGTCGGTGGTCTTGATGTTCTGCGCGACGAAGTCGATCTTGCCGGCGAAGTCCTTCTCGACGATCTCCTTGACGCGGTCCGTGCCGAGCGTGAACTCGAAGTGCCCGGTCATGACATCCACGCCCAGGAGCTTGCAGGCGTCGACCATGTCCTGCCCCTTGGTCCACAGCGCCAGGCCGCTGCCCTGCCAGGTATCGCCGCCGTCCACCAGCAGCGCGCCGGGCCGGTTGGCGCGCAGGCGCTTGACCAGCGTGGCCAGGTGCGCGAAGCCGCCCACCTTGCCGTAGCGCTGCGCGGCCTGCTCGAAGTCCAGGTAGGTCAGCGCGTGCGCCATGGGCGTGCCGGGCTTGACGCCCACGGCCTTGAGGAGCTGGTCGCCCACCAGGTGCGGCAGGCGCCCGCGCATGTCGCCAATCCCTAAGTTCACGCTGGGCTCGCGGAAGTACAGGGGTTTCAACTGCGCATGGCAGTCGGTCATGTGCAGGAACGACACGTTGCCGAAGGCCGGGATGTCGTACAGGCCCTGCGCGGCCGTCTGGGCGCTGGCCTGGGCGTAGGCGCCCAGGCCCATGCCGGCGGCGCTGGCGGCGCCCAGGACCTGCAGGAATTCGCGTTTGCTCAGGTTCATGAAATGACTGCGCCGCAGGCAGTGCAGGCTCTCAGGCCCGGCTGCGTGCGGCGTCTTGTCCTGGTTGGAGGTTATTGGTTGACGGGCGAAGCCGGGTCGAGCAGCAGGGCCACCACGTCAGCCACCTGCTTTTCCGTCAGGATGCCCTTGTGGCCGGCGCGCGGCATGTTGGAGCAGGCCGAGTACGCCTTGCTGTTCCAGATCTTGCCCCAGGTGTACTTCACGATCTCGCGCGACTCGGCGGCATTGGGGTCCTTCACGCCGCGTAGCTTGCCGTAGTTGTAGAGGCTGGGGCCTATGGTGCCGAAGGAGATTTCCTTCTTGTCGATCTGGTGGCAGTTGTAGCAGTTGCCGCCGTTGGCCGCGCCCGCCTTGTCGGTCCAGGTCATGCCCCGGCCGCTCTGCGCGATGGCCTCGCCGGACTTCCAGTCGCCCAGGTACTTGTCGCCCGCAGGCCACTGGATGGTCTGCATGTTCAGCGCCTCGATGCGCCTGGCCGTCGCGTCGTCCAGCGGCTTGCCGGCCACGTCGGCGGCGTTGCACACGCGCAGCGTCTCGTCCTCGGCGAAGGCCTTGTCCACGCTGACGATGCCCTTGTCGTGGAACGACTCGCGGACGATCTTCTGCGTCAGCGCGTCGATCTCGGCCGCCGACGGCGTGCCGGCGCCGCCGGAGCCGCCGGCGCAGCTGGCAAGCGCCGCCGCGGCGACGACCAGCGGCAGCGCCGCGCGGGTGGAACGGGTGAGGTGTTGCTTCATTCGATCCTCCTGTGCGCGCTTCAACGCTTGATGGTCGGCACGGCCGACTTGTCGCCCTGCGCGTTCACGCCCAGGAACACGCCCAGCGCCACGGTGGCATCGCTGGCGAAATCGGGCTCGGGGAAGCGCTGCTGGCGGTAGCAGTCGTTCAGGCGGTGCTGCATGCTCCACATCTGGCCGTTGGAGACGCGGTACGCCGGCCAGGCGGCAAAGCCCACGCCGTCGCCCGGGGCCTTGGTCAACAGCGGCAGGTCCTGCAGGCGGATGCGCTTGCCTTCCTCGCCGTGGCAGGAGGCGCAGGAAAAGTCATGCGCGCCGCCGCGCATGAAAAACAGCCGCTTGCCCACCTGGTACATGGTGCGCTCCTGGGCGTGCGACTGCGGCAGCGCGAACGGCATGCCCTTGGACTGCGCGCCCACCCAGGTGGCCAGCGCCGTGGTGTTGGCGCGCTCGCCCTTGCCCCACTGGCCGTTGATGATCTCCTTGGGGTCTATGCCCTGCAGCGTGCTCATGCAGGTGACCAGGCGCGATTCCAGGTCCTGCACGCGGCCCGTATCGGCAAAGTAGCGCGGCAGCTGCACGAAGGCGCCCTTGACCACGCCGGGGCCCAGCCCCAGGTCGCAGCGTTCGAGCGATGCGTTCTTGGGGCCGCGCTTCTGGGCCCACAGCTCCTCTCCCTTGGCCTCGAACAGGTCGGCGGGGTTGCCGTCCTGCAGCATCTCGCGGTATTCCTCGATGGCCTGGGTGGAGGTCTTTTGCGCCAGCGCCGCACCGCCTGCGGCCAGCAGGCTGGCGGCGACCACGGCCAGGGCGGCGCCCTTGCTCCTGCCTTGTTCTTTCATCGTGTTTGTCTCCTTGTCAGAACAAAAAGGCAGCGGCCCGGGTGAAGCGCGGGCGCTGCCGTCAACCCGCAGGGCGGGTCAGGACACGGTGGCCGTGTCGGTGCGCGTCTCGCCCTTGTTGTCCTTCCAGGTCACGGTGATCTTGTCGCCGGCCTTGGCGCCCTTCACCACGAACTGCAGGAAGGGGTTCTTGGAGACCGCCGGGCCCCACTCGCAGGAAAACACTTCCTTGTCGTTGAGCTTGGCGCTCACTTCCTGGATGTGCCAGGCCGGCACCAGCTTGCCGGACGCGTCCTTGCGCTGGCCGGATTCCATCTCGTGGCTCATGAGCACGCGCACGGTGGTCTTGTCGCCCTGCGCCTGGGCGCGGATGCGCATCGGATCTGCCATGTCTTTTCTCCTGATCTTTGAAAACGGGTGGTCGTCGCTCGGGTGCAGAGAGCCTTAGCCGCCGCAGCCGCCCAGCGTGACCTTGACTTCCTTCTTGGCGTAGTGCGCCTTGCCGTCGCCGGTGATGGCCACGGCGTAGACGTCGGACGACTCGCCCATCTTGGTGCGCGTGGCAAAGCTGGGCTCCACCTCGGGCGTGACCTTGAAGGCCGCCACCAGGGCGTTGGGGTTCTTCTCGACCAGCAAGACGAGCTGCTTGACGTCGGGCAGCGTGCTGGCGATCGCCAGCGGCACCACGGCGCCGTTCTCGGCGATGTCGGGCGCCGTCAGGCTGACCTTGTCGCTGGCCTGCGGCGCGCCGTTGGCGCCCAGGGCCTTGAGGGCGTCGCCCAGGTTCTTGGCGTCGAAGGCGGCCTTGTTGAAGGCCAGCGCATATTGGGGGAACAGGCCCGTGCCGGCCAGCAGACCGGCCACCACGGCGCCCTGCTTGAGAGTGTGTCTGCGTGTTTGCATGGGGTGGTTTCTCCTTACAGATGAAGCGTGTGAATGCGTGAGTGCGTGAACGGGCGGGCCGCTGCCGGCCCGGGGCGGCAGCCGTGCCGGTCTTCTACCTGGGTGCGCCGTCTGCCAGCCAGGCCGCCATGGCCTTGATATCTTCCTGCGGCAGCTCCTGCGGCGGCATCGGGATTTCGCCCCACACGCCCGAGCCGCCGGCCTTGATCTTGCCTTGCAGGTAATCCGCCTTGCCGGGGTATTTCCGGGCCACCTCGGCAAAGCTGGGGCCCACCAGCTTGCCCTCCATGTTGTGGCAGGCCGTGCAGGCGTATTTTTGCGTCAGCGCGATGGCGGCCGCATGCGGGCCGCCCTTGCCCGCGCTGCCCACCACCTTGACCGGGCCTGCGGCCGCGCCCAGCGGGCCCTCCGCCTGCGTGGTGTCCGAGCCGCGCTGCGCGCCGACGGTGCGGTTTTGCTCGCGCAGGTTGCCGTGGTTGTTGCGCGCATGGTCGGGCAGGCGCGAGGTGATCTGGGCCTCAGGCCCGCAGTTGCTCATGCAGGCGCTGGCCTGCACGTCCGGCCTGGCCTGCGAATCCTTGAAGTCCTTGCCCGGCCACAGCGCGTGCGCGGTGGTCATGCCATTCCGGTTGGGCATCCTCGCCTGCACCTCGGCGATGTTCTTGTCCGAGAGCGTGAAGTCCTCGGGCACGACGTGCGCCAGGTTCAGCAAAAAGGCGGTGACGGCATAGACCTCGTCGGTCTTGAGCGATTTGGGCTTGTCCCAGGGCATGGCGCGGTGGATGTAGTCCCACAGCGTGGACACCGTGGCCACCTTCATCATGCTGGTGCGCCCGGGGTAGTCGGTGCGCTTGAGGGTGGCCACGCGGCCGGTCTTCACGTCCTCGGCGTTGGTGCCGCCCACCAGCGGCGTGAAGATGGAGTTGGCCTCGCCGAAGAAACCGTGGCAGCTGGCGCAGCGCGCCTCCCAGATGTCCTGGCCGGCCGAGACGCTGCCGCTGCCGGGCGGCAGGCCCTTGAAATCGGGGCGCACGTCGATGTCCCAGGCGGCGACTTCCTTGGGCGTGGCCGTGCGGCCGATGCCAGGGAACTTGTCCTGCGCCAGTGCGGGCGCGGCCAGGCACGCAGCAGCGATCACCGCTGCAATGAGCGGATCACGAAACCTGAACATTCTTGACCTCGCCGTTTTCCTGCACCAGCCATGTCTGGATGGCGTTGTTGTGATAGATCGAGCGCGTGCCGCGCACCGCGCGCAGCTGGCGCATGCTGGGCTGCACGTAGCCGGTCTCGTCGGTGGCGCGGCTCATGAGCATGGTGGGCTTGCCGTCCCAGACCCAGTCCAGGTTGAAGCGCGCCAGGCAGCGGTCCATGACGGGGCCCTGCAGCCGCGCCGTGCGCCAGTTGCGCCCGCCGTCAACCGAGACGTCCACCTGTTTGACCTTGCCGCGGCCCGACCAGGCCAGGCCGCTGATGTTGTAGAACCCCTTGTCCAGCAGCACCTGCCCGCCCGAGGGCGTGGTGATGACGCTCTTGCACTCCTGGATGCTGCTGTACTGGCGGTGCGTGCCGTCGGGCAGCAGGTCGACGTAGTGGATGGCCTCGTCCTTGGCCGCCCAGGGTTGGTCGCCCAGCTCGATGCGGCGCAGGTACTTGACCCAGCTCACACCCTGCACGCCCGGCACCACCAGGCGCAGCGGGTAGCCGTTTTCCGGGCGCAGCATCTCGCCGTTCTGGCCGTAGGCGACCAGCACCTGGCCGCTGGTGACCAGGCTCATGGGGATGGTGCGCGTCATGGACGAGCCATCCGCGCCCTCGGCCAGCACGAACTTTCCGCCCTTCAGGTCTGCGCCGGCCATCTCCAGCAGCGTGATGAGCGGCACGCCGGTGAACTCGCTGCATGACAGCATGCCGTGCGAGTACTGCACCGTGGGCACGGCCACGTTGCCCCACTCCATGCCGGTGTTGGCGCCGCACTCGATGAAGTGAAAGCGCGACACACTGGGCAGGCGCATCAGCTCGTCCATGGTGAAGACCTTGGGCGTCTTGACCATGCCGTTGAGCATCAGGCGGTGCTGCGCAGGATCCACGTCCCACCAGCCCTGGTGGTGGCGCTCGAAGTGCAGGCCGCTGGGCGTGACGATGCCGAACAGCGACTGCAGCGGCGCAAACGACACCGAGGACTGGCTGGTCTGCGTCAGACCCGGGCTGGGCCGGCGCTGCACGTTGGCCTCGTATTTGGATGGCGAGCCGTAGCCGTCGGTGGCCACCGGCTGGCCCAGGCCGGTGCTGTGCGCCGGCAGGGTCAGGATGGCGGGGTCGCCCTCGCCCACGCCCTTGGCGCCCTGCGCGGCAGCGGCTGCCGCGCCGCCCGCAGCAGCGGCCGTGGCAAAGGCCTTGCGGATGAAGTCACGCCGGCCCTGTTTGCCCTCGGCGAAGACGGCGCGCACACCGGCTGCATCGAGAAAATTTTCCGGCGCCTTGCGCAGACGCCCAGGCTCCATGCTGGCCGGAGCGGGCTGGGGTTGTATGTCCGTCATCATGCTCTATCGGATATATGCACAATGACTTATGTTATGCCCCTTTGATGCGGATCAGCGTTGGGGTTATTACGCAAGTGCTGTCGCGCAAGGAGGCGGCCGTCGGTCTTGCCGGCGTTTTGCGCGGGAAACAGGTACGGAGTGAGTGGGCAGGGCGGCTTCTTCCTCATCGCTCCTTGAAGCGGTAGTGGTCGCGGTTGAGCACGGCGGCGATGGCCGTCACCTCCTCGGGAAACAGGCCCAGGTTCATCTGCGTGTTGCAGCCCTCGACCATGCCGCGCAGCTTGCCGGCGCGTGTTGATGCTGCCCTTGGGCCGGTAGATGGCGCGGCCATCATCGGCCCACTTCATGGCATGGCACTGGTTGCACTTGTGCTCGGCGATCAGCTGCTCGCCCAGCTTCAGGTCGGCGCCCTTGAAAATGGCCGGCGCGGCGCCCTGGGCCCAGGCACCGGCTGCCGCCAGCAACAGGGCGGGCGGCAGCCATGCGCGCGGGCGGGTGGGGGAAAAACAGCATGTGCAGCCTCCTTTGGGAGCGTGTTCGACGGGCAGGAAAAAGCGCTCAGGGCCAGCCCTTCCCAGGTGTCGAGCGTCGGACATCGAGCGCCTGGCGTGAAGGCCCGCAAACCCTCGGCGCACCGCCGGGCAAAAACGTGCAACGGCGTGCAGACAGGCGTGGAGAAGGCCCGTTGCCCGCCACACCTTTCAAAGGGCGGTTCTCAGGCCACGGCCTTGCGCGCCTGCTCCAGGCGGCGCTCCAGCATGCCGTGGTAGAAATCCGTGGCGCCGCCGGCCAGCCGGTCGGCCACCTCGGCACCGCCGCGCCCCAGGAACAGCAGCGTCGGCGCCACCTTGACACCCCAGGCGCGCACCAGCGCATCGTGCGTGGCGGCAGCGCCTTGCAGCGTGCGCGTCATCAGTTGGCTGCGCATGTCCACCTGCACCACGGCCAGGCCTTCCTGCTCGTGCATGGGCGCCAGGTAGTTGCCCCGCACCTCCTCGCACCAGGGGCAGCGGTGCAGGCTGACCATGACCACCAGCGGCTGGCCCCCGGCCAGCGCGCGCTGGAGCTCGTCGGGCAGCGAGACGGACAGCGGCAGCAGCCGGCCGGCAGCAGCAGCAGCGGCAGGCCCGCCCAGCGCGCCCAGCAGCGCGCCCACGGGCAGCGCTGCCCAGTCGCGGCGGCGCAGCGCGGCCACGGGCGCGCGGGCGCCCTTCATGGCGATTCGTGCTCCATCAGCAAGTAGGTGTTGTAGGCGTTCATGCGGTTGGCGGCGGCGAACAGCGGCAGGTGCTCGAACTGGCTCCAGTCGGTGGCCTTGTAGGCCTCGTCGAAGGGCGTCATGTCGCGCGCCGCTTCGCCCATGGTCCGGCGCAGGTAGACGAGGTAGTCGCGCGTGAGCTGGATGTCCTTGCGCGCCTCGGTGGACACGGGGCCATGCCCCGGCACGATGACCTGCGCATCGAACGCCAGCAGCTTGTCCAGCGAGCGGATCCAGTTGCCGCTGTCGGCCTGGCCGACAAAGGGAATGCGGCTGCGAAACACCAGGTCGCCCGCATACAGCAGCCGCGCCCGGGGCACGTGCACCACCAGGTCCTCGGGCGTGTGCGCCGCTCCCACGGGCTGCAGCACCAGGCGCGTGTCGCCCACCGTCAGCTCCTCGCGCGCCTGGATCCAGCGGGTGGCCGGCACCAGCTGCGTCCTGGCGTCGATCCAGGGCGCCAGCTCGTCGCGCGAGGCCTGCAGCCGCAGCCGCGCGGTGTCCGAGAACAAGTATTCGCGCGCGCCCTCGTGGGCCAGGATCGTGGCGCCCGCCTGCTTGAACACCTGCAGGCCGTAGATGTGGTCGGCGTGGTAATGCGTCAGCACCACGTGCGAGACCTTGCGGGGCGTGACCCGTGCGATTTCGGCCAGCAGGCGCTCGGCCAGCCGGGGCGAGCCCAGCGCATCCACCACCACCACGGACTCGGAGGTGACGATGAAGCCGGCATTGGAGATGAAGTTCTGGTTGGCCGGCGAGCCCAGCTCCGACCGGCCCTGCACATACCAGCACCCGGGCGCAGCCTCGATGGCGCGCATTTCCGGCTGCTCGGCGTCCGCACCGGCAGCGCGTGCCGGGCGCGCGGCCGGTGCAGCGGCCAGCGCTGCAGCCCCGGCCAGCGCCGCGCTGCGCCAGAAAAATTGACGTCGATCAAGGGCACGCTGCATCTTGGTTCCTTATTTATAAGCCGGCGCTAAAGTAATTATCTGGAATGCCCCCCGACCTGACAACCATCGCCGAGCTGCACGGATCCACGCCCGTGCTGGTGGCCGGCGGCGCCGCCATCGGCCTGCTGTTCGGCTTCTTTGCCCAGCGCTCGCGCTTTTGCCTGCGTGCGGCGGTGATCGACGTGTGGCGCGGGCGCTTTGGCGGGCGGCTGGGCGTGTGGCTGCTGGCCTTTGCCAGCGCCGTGGTTGCGGTGCAGGCGCTGGTGCTGGCCGGCTGGCTGGATGTGGGCAGCGCGCGCCAGGTGTCCAACCGCGGCAGCCTGTCCGGTGCGCTGCTTGGCGGGCTGCTGTTTGGCGTCGGCATGGTCATGACGCGCGGCTGCGCCAGCCGGCTCCTGGTTCTGTCGGCCAACGGCAATCTGCGCGCCCTGCTGTCGGGCCTGGTGTTCGCGGTGACGGCGCAGGCCGCGCTGTCGGGAGCGCTGGCGCCCTGGCGCACCGAAATCGCCAGCTGGTGGATGGTCGATGGCGGCAGCGCGCGCAGCCTGCTGGCACGGTTGGGCCTGGGCCCGGGCGCCGGGCTGGCGTGCGGCCTGCTGTGGCTGGCCGGCGGGGTGTGGTTTTCGCTGCGCGCGGGCAACCGCGCATGGCTGTGGGCCGGCGGCGTCGGCACCGGCCTGGCGGTGGCGCTGGCGTGGTGGTTCACCTATGCCGTCTCGGTCGCCAGCTTCGACCCGGTGGCGGTGAACGGCCTCACTTTCAGCGGCCCCTCCGCGCAGTGGCTGATGCGCGTGCTGCACAGCCCGGCGCCGCCCCTGGACTTCGATGCCGGCATGCTGCCGGCCGTGTTCGCCGGTTCGGCCCTGGGTGCGCTGCTGCGGCGCGAATTCAAGATCGAGGGCTTCCACAACGGCCTGGCGATGCTGCGCTACATCGCCGGGGCCATCGCCATGGGCTTTGGCAGCGTGCTGGCCGGCGGCTGCGCTGTGGGGGCGGGGATGACGGGCGGGGCGATTTTCTCGCTCACCGCCTGGCTGGCGCTGGCGGGCATGTGGCTGGGCGGGGGGCTGATGGACCGGCTGCTGCCCGAGCCGGCATCCGCTGCCGCCACGCCCTCGGCGCCCGCATGCCAGCCCACGGGCAGCACGGCCCGGCCGGCCGCCTGACGCGCCGCCGCCAGCGGGGCACCGCCGCCGTGGCCGTGCGCTCCCGGTTCACTTGCCGCTCAGGTACTCCGACACCGCCGCCATCTCCAGCGGCGTCATCTTCTCGGCCACCGTGTGCATCACCGCGTTGTCGTTGGTGCGCTCGCGCTTGTTGAACAACTTGAGCTGGCCCTCCAGGTAGGCCGCGTGCTGGCCCGCTAGGCGCGGCAGGCTGTCGCTGCCCGCGCCCTGCTTGCCGTGGCAGGTGGCGCAGGCCGGCACGCCGCTGAAGCGGTTGCCCTGGTGGTAGAGGTACTCGCCGACCGCCGCCAGCGGTGCGTCCTTGGGCGGCTCGTGGTGCGGCGGGCGGCTGGCGTAGAACTGGCCCAGCGCGCGCATGTCCTCGGGCATCAGATTGGCCACCATGCTGGCCATGGCCGTGCTCTTGCGCGCGCCGCTCTTGAACTGTTCGAGCTGCTTGGCGATGTAGTCGGCGTTTTGCGCCGCCAGGCGCGGAAACACCTCGCTGGCCGACTCGCCGTCGGCGCCGTGGCACAGGAAGCACGAGCCGCCGATGATCTTGCGCGCACGCGCCTGTGCGGCTTCGTCGGCCAGTGCCTGTCCAGCAGCCATCGCGCCGGCGGCGAGCATCGCAATGGCGGACCAGTGCCTCATTCGCATGGCTCTACCTGCCCTTCTTGGTTCTGTCGTTCGTTCATTCAGCAAAGAAAAGGGGCCGTCGGCCCCAGGATCGGCAGCGGGCGGCAGCTGCCGCCCCGCGTCCTCACATCAGCGAATCGGCCCAGATGTTGTGCGCCCAGGCCATGGCGTAGCGGCCTTCCAGCTCGCTGGCCGCAGCCGACACTCCACCCGAGCCGGCCACCGGCAGCATGGTCTTTTTCTCGGCGTCGTAGCGGTGCACGCTGGCCACGTGCACCACGTCGGTGTCGCTCACGAAGCTGTAGCAGGTGTTGTTGTAGATCGGCAGGCTGCCCGGCTGGCGGCCCGACAGCAGCGCGACGATGGCCGCTGCCGCCACCTTGCCATGCTGGTTGGCCATGTGGCCGGACTTGGGCATCTGCGGCGCGATCTGCAGCGCATCGCCCAGCACGTGCACGTTCTTGGCGGCGATGGATTCCATGGTCAGCCAGTCCACCTCGCACCAGCGCTTGTTGGCGGTGGTCAGGCCGGCGTTGTGGGCGATGTCGCCGGCGCGCTGCGGCGGCACGATGTTGACCACGTTGGCCTTGATGTCGTCGTTGAACTCGAACTTCAGCGTGTTGCTGGCCGCATCGACATCGACCGTGTTGTGCTTGGGCCGGTATTCGATGATGCCCGCGTAGCGCTCGGCCCAGGCCTTCTTGAACAGTGGGCCCTTGGAAGTCACGTCGTCGTTGGCGTCCAGGATCAGCACCTTGGAGCGCGGCTTGGCGGTCTTGAAGTAGTGCGCCACCTGGCAGGCGCGCTCGTACGGGCCGGGCGGGCAGCGGTACGGCGCCAGCGGGATGGCCAGCGCGTACACGCCGCCATCGGGCATGGCCTCGAGTTGCTTGCGCAGCGCCACGGTCTGCGCGCCGGCTTTCCAGGAGTGCAGCACCTTGTCCTGCGCGCCGGGTTTCTTCATGCCGGGCAGGGCATCCCACATGAAATCCACGCCCGGCGAGACCACCAGCCGGTCGTACGGCAGCACGCTGCCGCCAGCCAGGCGCACCTGGCGCTTGTCCACGTCGATGGCAGCGGCGCGGTCGCGCACGATCTTCACGCCGTGGCGCTTGGCCAGGTTGTCATAGGACACCGTGACGTCGGCGATCTGCTTGCTGCCGCCCAGCACCAGGTTGGAGATCGGGCAGGAGATGAAATTCTCGCCCGGCTCGACCAGCGTGACATCCACGGCGCCGTCGGACCACATGCGGATGTACTTGGCTGCGGTGGCCCCGCCATAGCCGCCCCCGATGACTACCACCTTGCCTTTTGCCCCGCTGCCGGAAGAAGCGGTGGAGGCGCAGCCGGCGGTCAGTGCCAGTGCCCCGGCGGCCGATGCGGCCGAGCCGGCGCGGATGAATTGACGACGATCCATCATGGTTGTGCTCCTCGTTTATTTTTTCTGTGCGGCAAACCAGCCGGCGATGGCGTCGAGCTGCTCGTCGGTATAGCCCTTGCTGAGCTGGTGCATGATGGTCGCGGGCTTGGCGCCGCTCTTGAAGTCCTTGAGCTTCTTGACCATTTCGTCCTTGTTGGCGCCGGCCAGCGGCTCGTTGCCCGGCTGCGCGCGCCCGGCCGTGCCGTGGCAGTTGGCACACGCCGCCGCCCAGCTGCGCACCTGCAGTGGATCGACCTGGGCGCTGGCGCTGCCGGCCAGAGCCAGCAGGCCGGCGGCCAAGGTGGAGAAAACGAGTTTTTTCATCGGGAGCCTCCTGTGTTGTCGAGCCGCGATCTTGCCAGCCGATCAGGCGCGCGAAAGCGGAGCTGCCTTGCCTGGCAAGAAAAACCGCTTTATCGGCTTCGGCTTATATAACCAAAATCATCATAGGTCTGCTGTCCAGCGCCCGGCACTGGGGACTTACCCGCAAACCCATGCGGTCACTGCGCGGGCGCGCTCCAGGCCTCGCCATCGGCCACCAGGGAGCAGACCGCGCGGCACAGCGGCGTGACATGCGGGTTGGCGATGTGGTAGTAAATCTGCACGCCCTTGCGGCGCTTGCCCAGCACGCCGGCCTTGTACAGCGTGTTCAGGTGCTGGCTCATGTTGGGCTGAGTGGTGGCCACGTGGGCCAGCAGCTCGGTGACGTTTTTCTCACCCTGGCACAGCGCGCCGATGATCTTGAGCCGCATGGGCGCGGACATCAGGCGAAACAGCTCGGCGGCGCGTTCCAGAGTTTCATCCGATTGCAGCGTGGTATCCGATTGGGAGGCCATGGGGACAGATAAGAAAACACGAGCGAAGGTGCCGCGCGGGTGGCGCCACGCGCTCACTATGACATAGCCATAATTTATCGCGCCCCCTTCGATCCACCTCTTCGCCGCGAGGATTGCCATGACCCACGCTCTTGAGCATTGGCCCGTCCCCATCGGGACGGCGGCCGCGCGCGCCGGCGTCTCGGCGCGCATGGTGCGGCACTACGAGAGCCTGGGCCTGCTCGAACCCGTGGCGCGCACCGAGAGCGGCTATCGCCAGTACGGCGAGGCCGACGTGCACACCCTGCGCTTCATCCGCCGCGCGCGCGATCTGGGCTTTTCCATGGAGGAGATCGCGCAGCTGCTGGGCCTGTGGCAGGACAAGGCGCGTGCCAGCGCCCAGGTCAAGCAGATTGCGCAGCGGCACATCGACAACTTGGCGGGGCGCATCGCCGCCATGCAGGCCATGCAGCGCAGCCTGCAGCAGCTGGTGGGCTGCTGCCAGGGCGATGAGCGGCCGGAGTGTCCGATCCTGGATGATCTGGGCCAGCTAGCTATATTTTCTATAGCTAAAAACGATTAAAACACGCCGGCTGAGGCCAGTTTTGACTGGAAAACTCACTGCAAGGCCCCCAGATCGTCGCTCCAGCGCTGGCACTGCTGACGCCGCAGTGCCGGCAGGTCCTGCGTCTTGCGTGATGACCAGGAAGTGGGGCGAGCCCTGCTTCACGGTCTCGAAGCCGAACTGCGCCGTGGAGCGGTCCAGGCTTTCCTGAACGTGCCTGCGCCGCGCCTCGCCGATGGACAGGATCAGGGGCTCGGCGGTGGGCGATTGGGCCCAGGCCATATGGGGAGGCCCTGGGTTGGCCCGCTGGCAGCTCTGTGCAGCGGCAGGCCCACTCGGCGCCGTGGCTGCCGTGATCGTCGTCCGACGGCTGGGGCTGCTCCAGGGCCGCGCGCAAGGCGGCGCGCGCGTCGGCCAGCATCAGCCCAAGCTCGGGCAGACCGCCTTCCAGCGGCCACACGGCCTGGAGCAGCGGGCGCAGGCTGGCGGGCGGGTAGAGCGCCGGCTCGGCGCTCACCTGGCGCAGCAGCGCCCGCAGCAACGCTTCGGGCCGGGGCAGGCATTGCATGGCCTGCGCCAGCTCGGCCACCTGCTGCAGCCGTGCGGGCTCGTCATGCGCGCGCAGTGCGGGCGGGCTGCGGTGCAGCGCGGCATCCTGGTGCTGGCGCAGCGCCAGGCATTGCCGCAGCAGCCCGTCCAGCAGCGGCTCGGCCAGGCCGGCCTCGGCGCAGGCCCGGATGAAGGCCGGCAATGGCTGGGGCCAGACAGCCGGGGCGGCGGCCAACGGCCTATCCCAGACCTGGCGCCGGGCGCCCCCCTGGCTGGATCGGCGCCAGTGCGCAAACAAAGCTTGCAGCGAATCGCCGTCCCAGCGTGCGGCCAGGTGGGCCAGGGCCGGCGCGTCGCCGGCTTGCCAGCGCGCCCAGTCGAAGGCTTCGCACAGCTTGCGCGCCCGGCCGACGTCGGGCAGTGCGCCGGCGAGTTCGGCGTAGGCCGGCCAATGCTCCTGGCGGGCATGGCCCAGCAGAATGCCCCACACCGGTGATAGACGGCGCATGAGGGCGGCCCCGTCGCCCACGCGCGCCAGGGCCACGGCGTCGGCCAGCGCGGCGTCGAAATCGCTTTCGAAGCGCGCGGCTTCGTATGCATCGGGCGTCTGCAGCACCAGCGCGGCGCGGCGGTACCAGTAGTCCAGCGTCTCGCCATAGTTGCCCATGTAGCCTTCGTACTCCTCGGCGACCAGGTGGTCCTCGCCGGTGTCGGTCAGGCTCTCCACGTCGCGCGGGTCGACGGCCAGGCTGGTGGCTTGCGCGGGCCGGCCCTGGGCGTCGACCCAGTAGTCCAGCACCAGGCGCTCGTCGATGCCTCCGGTTCCGGGTCGCCATCGGTTCCCGCGCCTCGCCGTCCTCGACGTCGTAGCGGCGGGTATAGCCATTGCGCCCGCCATCGATGGCCGTCCAGCTTTCGTGGATCTGGCCAGCGCCAGGTGCGCGAGCAGGCCCAGCGCTTGCGCGGCGGCGTGCAGCGCCTGCACGTGGCGGCGGTCGTCGCCCTTGAGCATCCAGCGCAGGCCGCGCTGGCTGTACTCATGGTCGAGCAGGAAAACCCAGGGCGACACGCTGGGCTCGCCCTGCGGAAAGCAGCGCGCGCGCAGCGCCGCCAGCAACGCCGGATCGGCCGCGGCGGCGCTCTCGCCGCCGCGCTCCGGCGCCGGCGGCAGGACCAGGTCGAAGGTCAGCACCACGCGCCAGCCCTCCTCCACCGGTAGCACCTCATGCCGGCAATCGGCATAGAAAGCGCACCAGCGCAGCGCATCGGCGCGCAGGTGCTGCGAGGCGAACAGCGCCTGACGCTCGCCGTGCTGCACGCGCAGGCCGCCGCCGATGTGCGCGCTAGGCCAGGCCAGCACCAGCGTGCCGACCATGCCGGTGTGCTTTTCCGTGTCCTGGTGCGGCTTGAAGAATTGGCCTGGGCCATAGACCAGCAGCTTGTGCGCGCGCAGCTCCAGCGCCTGCAGCCCCAGCGCGCGGGCGACCTCGCCCTGCAGGGTGGGCAGGGCGCCCTCGCTCCAGCGCAGCGTCAGCTCGGCGGCGTCGATCTCGCCGGTGTCGCGCACCTGGGCGTCGTACAGGGTCGCT
>JAUCDD010000035.1:0-17826 GCA_034675505.1 Melaminivora sp.
AGGATCGTCGCGCGCATCGAGCGGCCCATGTCGAAGGCGAAGATGCGCGAGCCGGGGTAGCGGCGAAACTGCAGCGCCAACACGGCGAGCAGCACCGACTTGCCCATGCCGGTCGGCCCCACTACCAGCGTATGGCCGACATCGCCAATGTGCGTCACCAACCGGAACGGCGTGTCGCCTGCCGTGCGCGTGACGATCAGCGGTGGGCCGTAGAGGTGCGCGTTCTTTTCCGGGCCGGCCCACACGGCCGAGACCGGCATCAGGTGCGCGAGGTTTAGCGTGGAAACACTCGGCTGGCGCACGTTCGCGTAGGCATTTCCCGGAATCGAGGACAGCCACGCCTCCACCGCATTGAGGGTTTCGGGAATGGTGACGAAGCCGCGCCCCTGGATGGCGCGCTCGACCTGGCGCAGCTTCTCGTCGGCCACCGTCGCATCAGCATCCATGACCGTCACCGTGGCGGTCACATAGCCGAACGCCACCTGGTCGCTGCCCAGCTCCTGCAGGGCCGCGTCGGCATCCGTCGCCTTGTTGCTCGCGTCGGTATCGACCAGCGGCGACTCCTGCTGGAAGATCGTCTCGCGCAGGAGCGCGACGACGTTTCTGCGCTGGCGAACCCACTGGCGGCGCAGCCGCGTCAGCTCCTTCTCCGCCTCGGCCTTGTCCAGGCACAGGAAGCGCGTGCACCAGCGATAGGCGAAGCCCAGGCGGTTCAAGTCGTCGAGCAGGCCCGGCCAGGTCGAGGTCGGGAAGCCGCGCACCGTGACGACGCGCAGGTGCTGGTCGCCTAGCCTAGGCGCCAGGCCTCCCGCCAGCGGCACGTCGGCCAGTAGCGCATCGAGATGGAACGGCACTTCGGGTACCGCCACCGCAAAGCGCCGCGTCGAGATGGTCGCGTGCAGGTAGGTCAGCGTTTCGCCATCGTCCAGCCACGCGATCTCGGGCATCACGCCGTCGAGCAGGTCGAACACGCGGCCAGTCTCGGCGATGAACGCCGGCGAGCCGTTCGCGCCAGTCCGCCCCGGACGTGGGTGTGTTCTCGTACAGGAGCTTCGCCGCACGGGCGCGCGATTCCTCCGGCGGCAGGTACACCAGCGTCAGGTGATAGCCGCTCTCGTAGTGGCTGCCGGCTTGCTCGAACGTGGCGCGCCGTTCCTCGTCCACCAGCCAGGACAGCGGCTCAGGGAACACCGAATGCGGATAGCCGGCGGCCGGCCGGCGCTCGGCCTCGACGAACAGCGCCCAGCCCGACCCCAGGCGGCGCAGTGCGTTGTTCAGGCGCGCGGTCGTGGCGATGAGTTCGCCTTGCGTTGCACTGTCGAGGTCCGGCCCGCGAAAGCGCGCCGTGCGCTGGAAGCTGCCGTCCTTGTTCAGCACCACGCCCGGCGCGACCAGCCCCGCCCACGGCAGCCAATCGGCAAGCAGTGCGGGACGCTGGTGGTATTCGGCGAGGTTCAGCATGGCAGCGGCCTCATACGTCCAGCAGCGACCTGTGCTTGAGGTGCCGCGCAAAGACCAGCATGAACTGCGGATCGACCCTCGCTCCCCACACCGCCAGCGAGTGGCCCACCACCCACAGCGCAATGCCGGGAAGCCACAGCTGCAGGCCCAGCCCGACAGCGGCCGCCAGCGTGCCATTGGTAATTGCCACCGTGCGCGGCGCGCCGCCCAGCAGAATGGGCTCGGTCAGCGAGCGATGCAGCGGCACCTCGAAGCCGGCCGCGAAGGTGTCCGGGGCACTCATACGACGGCCCCGCCGGAGAAGCTGAAGAACGACAGGAAGAAGCTCGAAGCCGCGAACGCGATGGACAGGCCGAACACGATCTGGATCAGCTTGCGGAATCCGCCCGACGTGTCGCCGAAGGCGAGCGCGAGGCCCGTGGCGATGATGATGATGACCGCGACGATGCGCGCCACCGGCCCCTGGATGGATTCGAGGATGGATTGCAGCGGGCCTTCCCAGGGCATCGAGGAACCGGCGGCCTGCGCGGTTCCGGCCAGGAACAGCAGCAGCGCGGCCAGCAGCAGCCCTTGCTTGGCAGGGCGGGCCAGGCTGCGCAACCGCGCCAGGTTGGACAGGCGCAAAGGCGGATTTACGGAAACACGGAAAGCAGGAACGTGCATCTGCGTCATGGCAGTTCTCCAGGGTGGTTGAGGGATGGGAAAGAAAGGTCGGACTGCGGTGGCGGCTCGGGAAACGGCGCGTCCATCGCATCGGCCAGTTGGTAGCCCACGCCGTCGAAGCCGACGACGCGGGCGATGCTCTCGATGCGGCGCTTGCGCCCGCGCCCGGCGATGTGGATCACCACGTTGACCGCCTCGGCGATCAACGCACGGGGCGGATTCACCGCCACTTCGAGAATCAGTTGCTCCAGGCGCAGCAGCGCGCCGAGCGCGGAGCCGGCATGGATCGTGGCGATGCCGCCGGGGTGGCCCGTGCCCCACACCTTGATGAGATCCAGCGCCTCGGCGCCGCGCACTTCGCCGACGACGACGCGATCCGGCCGCAGGCGCATGGACGAACGCACCAGCTCCGTCATGGACACCACGCCTGCGCGCGTGCGCAGCGGAACGTGGTCGCGGGCTGCGCATTGCAGCTCCACCGTGTCTTCGAGCACCAGCACGCGGTCGCCCGTGGCGGCAATCTCGGCCAACAGCGCGTTGGCCAAGGTCGTCTTGCCGCTGCTGGTGGCACCGGCGATCAAGACGTTCTGCCGCTCGCGCACGGCGCGAACGAGAAAGCCCGCCTGTGCGCTGGTCATCATCCCGTCGATGACGTACCGCTCCAGCGGGATCACACCGATGGCCCGCTTGCGCAGCGCGAAGGCCGGCCCCGGCGCGGCCGGCGGCAAGATGCCCTCGAAGCGTTCGCCCGTCTCGGGCAGTTCGGCGGACAGCAGCGGTTGACCGCGATGCACCTCCGCGCCGACATGCGCGGCCACGAGGCGGATGATTCGCTCGCCGTCCGCTTCGGACAGCTCCACGCCCATCGGCGCGCGCCCGCTGGAAAGCCGATCCACCCAGAGGGTGCGATCGGGATTCAGCATCACCTCCACCACGTCCGGGTCTTCCAGCGCGGTGGCAATCAGCGGCCCCATCGCTGTACGCAGCATCTGGATACGCCGGTCGAGTGATGTGGCGGTCATGGACTGCGGAACGGCGCTCATGACGCACGCTCCCGCGCTTGCGCGACTGCCGCCGCGTCTTCCATTCGCATCGGGTCGGGATGTAGTTCCTCCACCACGTCGCGCACCAGGCTTCGCCCACGCAGCAGGTGGCGGCCCAACTGTTCAACGAACTGCTCGAAGCGTGCTTTGCCCTGGGCGCGGGCGGCCTCTTGGTGCGCCTCGGGAACTGGCGTGCTGACCGTGAGGTAGTAGCGAATGAACAGCGCCAGCGTCTCGATCTGGATGTTCTGGTCGCGCTCCAGGCGTTCGGCTTGGCGCGACAGGCGATCCAACCGTTTGGCGATGGCTGCCTCGCGCTGGTCTGCTGCGTCCGGCGACAGCCAGGACGCCAAGGCCGCGGCGACGATGGACGACTTGGACACGCCTTTCTTGGCGGCCAGCTCGTCCAGGCGCTTGGCGTGCTCCGGCTGGATGAACAGATTGAGGCGGTAGTGGCTCATAGCTCGATTCCGTCGTTGGGGTTCAGCGATGCCAGCCGCGCCGTGCGCTGCATGGCCGGGTCAAGCTGGCGAGGAAGGGGAAGCGGCAGGTCGTCGTCGTCATCGAGCAGCGCGAGGTCGGCAGTCGGCACGGCCAGCTCGGGGGCGTAGGTGACGGTTTCGGAGAGTTCGGGTTGGCGGCGTGGGCCGCCGTCGTCGGTCGAACCACTGAAGCCTTCGGCGGCATCGGCCGCAGGTGCGGCGGGCACGGCGGGAATCGCCAAGCTGCTCCAGTCGTCCGAGCGCGATGGCGGCGCGTCCGCGTACTGCCCGCCTGCCAGCGCAGGCGGCGGCAGCACGCGGCGCTTGAAATTGCTGTCCGCGTAGTAGCGCAGCTTCTTGGCCTTGATCGGCGCCACGCTGGACACCATCACCACGGCTTCGTCAGGCGGAAGCTGCATGACTTCGCCCGGCGTCAGCAGCGGGCGAGCCGTCTCCTGACGCGACACCATGAGGTGCCCCAGCCACGGCGCGAGCCGATGGCCGGCGTAGTTGCGCTGCGCGCGCAGCTCGGTCGCGGTGCCGAGTGTTTCGGAGATGCGCTTGGCGGTGCGTTCGTCGTTGGTGGCGAACGTCACCCGGACGTGGCAGTTGTCCAGAATCGAATGGTTCTGGCCGTAGGCTTTGTCGATCTGGTTGAGCGACTGCGCGATGAGGAAGCTGCGGATGCCGTAGCCCGCCATGAAGGCCAAGGCCGTCTCGAAGAAATCGAGCCTGCCCAGCGCCGGGAACTCGTCGAGCATTAGCAGCAGCTTGTGGCGGCGCTCGATGCCATCGGAACCGTCGAGCGATTCGGTGAGCCGCCGCCCGATCTGGTTGAGGATCAGACGGATGAGCGGCTTCGTCCGCGAAATGTCCGAAGGCGGCACTACCAGATACAGCGATACCGGATGCTCGGCAGCGATCAGGTCGGCGATGCGCCAGTCGCAGCGTGAGGTGACTTCGGCCACCGTGGGGTCGCGGTACAGGCCGAGGAACGACATGGCGGTGCTCAACACGCCGGAACGCTCGTTGTCCGATTTGTTGAGTACTTCGCGCGCAGCCGATGCGACTACCGGATGCGGCCCATCGCCGAGGTGCGGCGTGGTCATCATCCGGTGCAAGGTCAGCTCGAACGGACTGGCCGGGTCGGAGAGGAAGTTGGCGACGCCACGCAGCGTCTTGTCCTCGCCGGCGTAGAGCACATGCAGGATCGCGCCGACCAGCAGCGCGTGCGAGGTCTTCTCCCAATGGTTGCGCTTCTCCAGCGCGCCTTCGGGATCGACCAGAATGTCCGCGATGTTCTGAACGTCGCGCACTTCATGCGCGCCGCGCCGTACCTCCAGCAGCGGGTTGTAGGCGGCCGACTTCGCATCGGTGGGGTTGAACAGCAGGCAATGCGAGAAGCGCGAACGCCAGCCGGCGGTAATCTGCCAGTTCTCGCCCTTGATGTCGTGGATGACGGCCGATGCTGGCCAGCTCAACAAGGTGGGCACCACCAGGCCCACCCCCTTGCCCGAGCGTGTGGGCGCGAAGGTCAGGACGTGTTCCGGGCCTTCATGCCGCAGGTACTGGCGATCGTGCTGGCCCAGGAACACGCCGGCAGGCTGTGTGAGGCCAGCCTTGCGAATGTCCTGCGCGTTCGCCCAGCGTGCAGAACCGTAGGTGGTGACGAGGCGCGCTTGGCGCGAGCGCCAGACCGACATGGCGATGGCAACGCCCACGGCGACCATGCCGCTGGCGCCGGCAATGGCGCCGCCGGTGTCGAAAACCTCCGGCGCATAGGCACCGAAGAAGAACCACCACTCAAACAGCTTCCACGGGTGGTAGATCGGCGTGCCAAGAAAATCGAACCAGGGCGAGCCAAGGCGTACTTGATAGCCAAGGGAGGCTGCTGTCCATTGTGTGGCTCCCCACACGCCGGCGATCACGATGCCGAACACCACGGCGATCTGACCGAACAGCACGTTCGTCCCTTGCATGACCTGGCCTCCGATTTCTCCTGCGCTGTTTTCTCATGGAAAGAGCGGCACAAGGGCGTGCCGCAAGCGTCAGGATCGGTGCCGGGTCAGTGCCGGTCAAAGACCGTTTTCAGCAGAAAGGTCGAGCAAAAAGACAGAATTAGTGTGACGGCGAGCCAAAGAAAAACGCCGCAAGCGAAGGCGCATTGCGGCGTGTCGAACAGAAAAATGAAGGCGATGCGGCGAATCGCCAACGATCAGAACTTGGGCGGTTCCTTTGGCGGCGTGTACGGCGTTTCGCTGTCGCCATAGAACCGCTTGCGTGTGGCCTCGGCCACTCGGTTGCACAGCAAGTCGCCGAGCTTTGGGCGATCGGTCTTGCATTGCTGGCGCAACTCTTTGAGCCGTTCGGGGTTGGCCGCCAGTTCTTCCACTGTCGGGATATTCGCCTCCGACGTGTTGGCCTTCTGAGGCGTTTCGGACTGGCCGCAGGCAGTCAATGCGGCCACCAACAAGAATGGGACGGTCTTCTTCATGGCGGAGGCTCCTCTAGGAAATCGGAATGACGACCCGCCTTGGGCCTTGCGGGTTCCGGTGACTCGATGGCCTGCACGCGCTCAACGAACCGCGCCAGCACCTCGGACGGCTCGCCGTCGGGGTACAGCAAGTAGGTTGTCAGCGGCGGCACGCGCAATGCCAGCGGCCGGGCCACCACGCCTGAATCGGGATTGGCGGCAATGCGCGCGGCGCCCGTAAACCCAAGCGCGAGGCCGGCCGATACCAAGGCCATCATCAGATCGCACGTAGCGACACGCTCTGCGACCAGCGGCTCAATGTCGGCTCGGCGCAGCACCCGATCGACGAATTTGGCATGGCCTTCGCACACTTGTGGATCGCACAGAACCAGCGGATAGCGCAGCAGTTCCTCCAAAGGGATGCGCTTGTGTGCCAGCAGCGGATGCCGCGCTGGCACCGTCACGATGAGCGTGTCATTCCAGGCCGGTATGGTGGCGATGCCATCGCCCACGTCATCGGACTGTGCAAACCCCACGTCGTACATATCTTCATGCAGCCCCTTGATCTGCTGAGACAATGGCACCTCGAAGAATCGCAGTTCAACCTCGGGTTCTTCTTGGCGGCACAACGCCAGCAAAGCTGGCAGGCGCGATGGCGTGATGCCATCGGACAAGGCCACGCGCAACTGCCCATGAAAGCCATTCGCCGCTGCTTTCACACTGTCGCGCGCTTGTTCCAAGGCGGAGAACACGCGGCGCACATGCACTATGAAGAGTTTGCCAGCACGAGTCAGCCGCGTACTGCGTGTGGTACGGGCGAGTAACACAACGCCCAATTCTTCTTCCAACTCCTTGATGGCTCGGGACAGGGGCGATTGCTCGATGTGCAGCTTCTCCGCGGCACGTGCGAAGTGAAGCTCCTCGGCTACAGCGAGAAAATATCTCAGGTGTCTCAATTCCATCGAATACTCACTCCCTGCGAACCGAGAAAGAAGCCGCTCATTAACCATTGCCAGAACCTCGGCCTGTTCATCCAGGCCAGCGCCGATGCAGCGCGTCAATGACAAACGAATGTGCGTGCGGCGCTACGCCATGCGACCTAAGGTGCGCGTGGTCATCTGGAAGATCGCTATGCTCATGCACAAGAACTGATTGCTCGTCTCGCGGCCAGCACCGAACTGCGGCAAGCATCCCAACGACCGCAAGGCAACTCAGGGCAGCCAAGGCAATGCCAAGACCGAACTTGAGGCCAACCCAGCCTGCCAACGGGTACGCCAGCAGCCAACAGATATGCGAGAAGGAGAATTGCGCGGCGAACACCGCCGGGAGATCCTCCTCATTTGCCGACCGCCGTACCAAGCGCCCCCCTGGCGTCACCAATCCGGCATAGGCAACACCCAACATGCCCCATGCCGGCAGCAGCAACGCCCAATCTCGCCAAGATGGCAATGCGATCCAGGCCGCAGTAGTGGTCAGCAGCGCAAGCACCATCATCGTCGCGGAGGACAACATCACGCGGCGATCGGAGATTCGGTCAAGCACCTTGGGCAATAGCAGCGCGGCCAGCATGGAGCCGCCACCGAAGGTCGCAAGCGCCAGCGCAACCTGCTGTTCGCTGCCATCCAAGAAGTTCCGCACGATCACGATGGTGTTGACGAACACCATCGCGCCACCGGCTGCCGCGCAAAGGTGCAATGCCAGCAAACCGCGCAACCGTGGCGTGTGGAGATAGATGCGTGTTCCGCAAAGGAGTCTTTCGCCGAATCCACCGTTGCGCCTACTAGCGACCACGACTGCCGGAAATGCCGCCGCCATAATCAGTCCGGCCGAGAACAGAAAGCCGAAAGCCGTACCAACAAACAAGACGTGAAAGCTGACCAAAGCCAATAGGGCTGCTGCGAGCACTGGACTTAGCAGGCTTTCTAAGTCATAGGCCATCCGCGACAGGGACAAAGCACGGGTGTAGTCATGTTCCTCGGGAAGCACCTCGGGAATCAAAGATTGGAACAACGGCGTAAATCCAGCCGAGGCCGACTGCAATACGGCAATCAGCAAGTAAATCTGCCAAATCTCGGTGACGAAGGGCAGCATCAGCACGACGCAAGCCCGGATCGCATCGAGTGAGATTAGGACGGTCTTTCTCTTTTCGGGCGATACAACAGCGCCCGCCACCGGGGCCAGCAGGATATAGACGGTCATCTTGATCGCCAACGCCGTGCCCAGGACTGCGCCAGCACCGGGGCCAGCCAGCTCGTAGGCCAGCAGCGCGAGTGCCACAGTCGCCAGGCCGGTTCCCACAAGCGATGAAACTTGTGCGAGAAACAGCCGGCGGAAGGTTATGTTCTGGAGGATTGCGAGCATAGACAGATAACTCTCAGCTAGTGGGCCTCACAGGCTGTAGCCGCGACCCGGTGAGTCACGGCTACAGCCTTGAGCAATCAGTTCCCGCCGCTGGACGAGCGGCGGGTTGCCGGAGACTGCGTGGCAGTCGGCTTCTTCTTCGCGGCGTCGCACTGCTCTTTCAGCTTCTTCACTTCGGGATAAGCCACATCGCTGATGTACCGCTTGGTATCAGCCAATTGCTCGCATGTCTTCGGCATCGCTTTCTCGTCGTCATCATGCCCACCGGGATGGGCCATCACGAACGGCGAAGCGAGCAACGTGCTAGCCAGGGCGGCAATCAAAAATGGACGAATCTTCATTTCACTATCTCCTGGGGTGAGGCCCTGCATACAAGGCAGGGCGGGAAACTTCGGCCGCCCGTTACGCGCACGGCGCAGCAAGACGGCGGGAGTGCATAGGGCATTCGCCCCTGTCTGGTCGTTCAATCACAGGACGCGCTTCATTTCCGCGTACTGACCGCGAGTGCGAACGATCACTGTCACATCGGCATCCCCACGGTTTCGCCAGAACCAACCGTGATTGCCGTTAAAGGCGGCCTGGATCACGCCATCACTTGCGGGCACAGCGCGACCCTTCTCATAGCTGATGGACTGTCCTCCGCCATCGCCGTGGGTGTCGAAGTTCACTACGCCACCTTCGGAAATCCAACTGAACTCGGCCTGTTCGCCGGCCTTCATGATTAACTTCACTTCGGCCCCTTGGCCGGGCTTGAGTGCAATGCGCATTTCATCGCGCCAAGGCGAATCGCTCGTCACCTGGCTTTGCGCCTGCGCAGGAGCGGCGGCGCTTGCATTTCTTGTCGTCACGGTGGCGGCCTGAGCCGCATCCATTGCGGCGTCGGCAGCAGCTTCTTCGGCCAACTGCGTCTTGATTTCTCCCATTTCCGTCAGCCCGAGCGCACGGCCAATTCCTGTTGGGTCGATCGCGTACTCGGAAGGCAGGACGAAGGCGACCAGAACTACGATGGCGGCGACGATCGCAATAAATGTTGAACGCAGTAGTTGCTTCGATGTAGGCAGATCGTCAAGAGTTGGCTTGGATACGTTGTGCATGGATGTTTTCTCCGAGTGCGGTTCAGGAAATGAAGTAGCCAGTTAGCTGATAGCCGATCAGGATGAAGCCGGCACTCATCATCGCCACGTTTGTGGTGTACGCATGGCGCCAGAAACTTGCTGTTCGGCGCCAGTAGCTCATTGCGATCAGAATGGCGCCGAGCGCAAGCAACTGTCCGATTTCAACGCCGACATTGAATGCCAACAGGTTTGGAAGCAGACCATCCGGTGAAATGTTGTATTCGATGATCTTGGTGGATAGCCCAAACCCGTGAAAGAGTCCGAACACAACCGTTGCGACTTTCGTGTTTGGCTGACAACCAAGCCATCGCTGAAATGCACCGATGTTGTCGAGCGCCTTGTAAACCACCGAAAGCCCGATGATCGCGTCGATGATGTAGCTGTTGATGCCGACGTTGAAATACACGCCAAGCAGCATCGTGGTCGAATGGCCGATGGCAAATAGCGTCACGTACAAAGCGATATGCTTCATCCGGTACAGGAAGAAGATCACGCCGAGCAGGAACAGGATGTGGTCGTACCCCGTCGCCATGTGCTTCGCCCCTAGATACATAAAGGGGATCAGGTTGACGCCGGATATTTCCTGGATGTAGCCCTTGTCGCCCTCGGCAACGGCATGGGCCAGCGCCTGGTTCGCGCACGCTAACAAGAGAAGAAGCGCGGCCCCGACATATAGGGAAATCCGCTGGCTAGTCGGCCTGTTAGGACTCGGCAATACTCCAGACAGCCTTTCGTGCATGAATCTCATACCTTGAATAAACTCCGCAAATTGTTTGACCGAGAGCGGCAAGTGATTTTCAATCGCCGCAATCCTGCGATCAGGTGGTAAGAATCAGCGTTCTCACGCTGGCGTGGTGTCCTGGCGGTCGGCACGCCGATGAATCAGGCGATACAAGGCCGGCAGTACCAGTAGCGTCAGCAGCGTCGAGGAAACAATGCCGCCGATGACGACAGTTGCGAGCGGTCGCTGCACTTCCGCGCCGGTGCCGACATTGATTGCCATCGGTACAAAGCCAAGGCTTGCAACCAGCGCGGTCATTAGCACCGGGCGTAGCCGCGTCATCGCGCCATTCACAATGGCATCCTGAATCGGCGCTCCGTCGTGGTGCAGCTTGCGGATGAAGCTCACCATCACCAGGCCGTTGAGCACCGCCACACCGGATAGGGCAATGAAGCCGACCCCTGCTGAGATCGAAAGCGGAATGTCGCGCAGCCACAATGCAGCCACGCCGCCGGTCAGCGCCAAAGGCACACCACTAAAGACGATGGCGGCGTCCCGGCCTGAACCAAAGGCCATAAACAAAAGGCCGAAGATCAGAACCAACACGGCGGGCACGACGACGGACAGGCGCTGGCTTGCCGAAATGAGCTGCTCGAACGTCCCCCCGTAGCTGACCCAATAGCCCTCTGGCAGCGTGATTTCGCGGCTTACCCGCTCTCGCAGTTCTTCCACGAACGACCCCAAATCGCGCCCGCGGACGTTGCTGGTGATGACGATCCGGCGCTTGCCGTTCTCACGGCTGATCTGATTGGGGCCGGGCGCCACTTCGATGGACGCAAGCTGGCCGAGCGGCACGTAAGCAGCTTGGCCCAGCCCGGCAGCCATGCCCGTCGAAACCGGAATGGGCAGTGTCGCCAGTGCCTTCGGATCTTGGCGTTGCGCTTCGGGTAGCCGAACCACGATATCGAACCGGCGATCCCCCTCAAATACCTGGCCGGCGACAGCGCCGCCAAGGGCGATTGCCACCGTCTGCTGTATGTCGTCGATCGCCAAACCGTGTCGGGACAGCGCATCCACGTTCGGCGTGATCGTCATCATCGGCAGGCCCGTGATCTGTTCGAGCGCCACGTCAGCAGACCCCTCGATGCTCTCGGCCACAGCTTCAATCTCCGAGCCTAGTCGGGCAAGTTGCTCCATATCATCGCCATACACCTTGATTGCCACCTCGGCACGGACACCTGCGATCAACTCATTCATGCGCATCTGCACGGGTTGAGTGAACTCGTAGTTGTTGCCGGGAATGGCGTTCACCGCCTTCTCCAGTTCCGCAAGCAGGACGCCTCTCGGCTTGCGAGGATCGGGCCATTCGCTGCGATCCTTGAGCATGATGAAAGTGTCGGCCACAGAAGGAGGCATGGGATCGGTCGCAACTTCGGCAGTGCCGATCTTGGCGACGACTTCCTCCACCTCTGGAAACTGCTTGATCCGCGCTTCCAATTGGCGCTGCATACCAATCGCCTGGGTCAGACTCGTTCCGGGAATGCGCATCGCGTGCAAGGCGATGTCACCCTCATCCAGATTGGGGATGAACTCGGTGCCCAAGCGTGTGGCAAGCAAACCGGACAGCACCACCAGCACTGCCGCCGCCGCGGCAACCACGACTCTCAGCTTGATTGCCTTCTGGAGAAGTGGCGCATAGAGGCGGCTGATGCCGCGCATCACCTTGGTTTCTTTTTCGGAAACTTTGCCGGTGACAAACAGTGCGACAGCCGCAGGCACAAAGGTCAACGACAACACCATCGCACCAGTCAATGCGATCACGACGGTGAGGGCCATCGGGTGAAACATCTTTCCTTCCACGCCCGACAACGCGAAGATCGGAAGGTAAACAGCCGTGATGATGAACAACCCGAACAGGGCGGGCTTGATGACCTCTGCGCTGGCGCTGGAAACCAGCGAGAAACGCTCATCACGGGTCAGCAGGCGACCGAGCTGATGCTGTCGCTCACTGAACCTTCGCAAGCAGTTTTCCACGATGATGACCGCGCCATCGACGATCAGGCCGAAATCCAGCGCGCCCAGGCTCATCAGGTTGGCCGAGATGCGGTTCTGCACCATGCCGGTAATCGTCAGCAGCATGGCGATCGGGATCACCGCCGCGGTTATCAGTGCCGCGCGCATGTTGCCCAGCAGGAGGAACAGCACTGCTATCACCAGCAGCGCGCCTTCCAGAAGATTCTTCTGTACCGTTGCAATGGTGCGATCAACGAGCTGAGTGCGGTCGTAAACGGCGTGCGCGCGGACTCCTTCTGGTAGTGTCGCGTCGATTTCAGCGAGCTTTTCTACTGTGCGCTGCGCAACCGCCCGGCTGTTCTCGCCAATCAACATGAAAGCCGTGCCCAACACGACCTCTTTGCCGTCCTTGGTGGCTGCGCCGGTTCGCAGTTCGCTACCCTCCAGCACCTCCGCCACATCGCTTACTCGCAGCGGCAGCCCATCGCGCGTTGCCACGACGATTTTTCGCAGCCGCTCGATGTCGCCAATCTGGCCGGGGATGCGGATCAGGTACTGCTCGCCATGACGTTCGATGTAGCCGGCGCCGACGTTGGCGTTGTTCCGCGCGACGGCGTTCAGCACGTCATTCATCGTCAACTCGTAGGCCAGCAACTTGACCGGATCGGGCGTGATGTGGAACTGACGCACGTAGCCGCCGATGGTGTTGACCTCGGTGACGCCTTTCAGATTGCGAAGCTGCGGACGTACCGACCAATCCTGCAAGGTGCGCAGCGTGGTGGGTGTCCATATTTCCTCGTAGCCCTTTTCGGGTTCCAAGGTGTACATGAATATCTCGCCCAGGCCGGTTGCCACTGGCCCGAGCGAGGGACTCAGGCCCGCCGGAAGTTGCGAAGATGCCTGCTGCAAGCGTTCGGCGACCTGCTGACGGGCGAAGTAAATGTCAGTGCCGTCCTCGAAAGACCGCAGTGACCTGCGACAGACCGTAGCGGGAAATCGAGCGGGTGTAGTCCAGCCGGGCGAGGCCGGCCAGCGCCGTTTCAACCGGGAAGGTGACGCGCTGCTCGGCCTCCATTGGCGAGTAGCCTGGCGCCTCGGTATTGATCTGCACTTGGACATTGGTAATGTCCGGTATCGCGTCGATCGGCAAGCGGCTGTAGTTCCAGATACCCAGCCCGGACAGGGCGAGCACCAATAGAAGCACGAGCCAGCGATGCGCGATGGACGCGCGAATGATGCGTTCGAGCATATCTGCGTCCTCAGTGATCGTGGCTTGCGCCAGACTTTTCGATGTCTTGGCGTATCAGGAAACTTTGCTCGGCCACGTAGTTAGTGCCGGGCTTGAGTCCGCCAGTCACTTCAACGTACTCACCATCACGATCGCCGAGTTCGAGCATTCGGACTTCGTATGTGTCGCCGACCTGCGCGAACACCACGGTGAAATCGCGGAATCGTTGCAACCCCGACTCCTTCACCGCCAGCGGTACGTTGCGCGTACCTACTGTGACCTCTGCCGCCACGGTCATTCCGGGGCGCCAGCGTCCTCCGGGTTCGGGATGCTGACCGCGGGCAATGACGCTCTGGCCGCTACCAGCTACCGGCAACAGTCGCTGAATCTTGTTGCTGGCTACGGTCTTTCCCGTCGCTGACCGGATTCGCACTGGCTGTCCTCACGGCTGTAGGGCTTCGGCATCAGTGCCAATGGCACGCACGTCGATGATTACGTTGGACGGGTCAGCCAGCTCCGAACAGCGCACCTGCCTCGGCCACGTCACCCACGTTCGTATTGCGCGTGAGCACCACGCCATCGAACGGCGCGACAATTGGATAGGTGCGCATACTGTCGTTGCCCTCAACGACGGCCAGGCGCGTCTGGCCACGGCGGACTCGTTCGCCCTGTTGCACGTTCACCGATCGCACGATGCCCCAGGGAAGCGTGCGCGAACTGCCGCGTGTCTATCGGCATCCAGAACAACGGTTCCCATCAACCGCATAACATCTCGGATGACCGCTGGCCCGGCCGATGCAGTCTTGATGCCGGCATCCTTGGCGATGCCCGAGCCGGAATGGTTACGCGACCCTCATGCCGGACTCGTAAGACCAAGTGGACTTCTTTTCCGGCATGTTGGCGGACACGGCGGACATCGAACGAATGCGGTTCGGTCACTTCGCCGCTGCCGACTAGATAGTTGCCCTCTGGCGTGAACGTGAATTGGTTGACCTCGCCATCCAAACGGGAGAGTTTGATGGTCGCAACGACATCGGTGGCAGCGACTGGCTTTCCATCGCGGTAGGCGTAGAGCCTGTAATGCGGAGGTGCGTTGGTTTCGTAGATGGTGACTTCTAGGGCGAAGTCTCCATCACGGAGTAGCCGGCCATTGTTCGGCCCACGCTCATAACTTCCACTGGCTTGGACACTGGCCTCCTCTTTGGATTTGTCGCCGCCGGGGCCGCAAGCGGTGGCAAGCACGCAAAGGAGCAACAGGGAAAGAATGCGAATCATGGTGCGGTGTCCTCGACGGTGGCGGTGAGGCGTTCCACCTCGACCAGCAAAAGGTGATAGCGGGTGGCGGCTTCGACAGTTCGCGCACGCAAATCGAACAGCGTCCGCTGCGCTTGAGCCAGTGACAGATAAGAGAAGCGGCCTTGTTCAAAGCCGCGCCGAGTCGTCGCTAAGGCACTTTCAGCCATAGGCAGCATTCGTGTGCGTAGCGATTCGGCTTCGTGCCGCGCGTGCGTGAGTTCCTGATATTTGTCGAACAGCGTCTGGTGGCGCTCGAAGCGTTCGGCATCACGCCGCGCTTCCAGCGCAGCAAGCTCCGCATTTGCTTGAGACACCGCGTATCCAGAGCGCGTTGGACTACCCAACGGCACCGAGATCGACATCACCACGCCGTGATCCTTGAAGGCTTCCAGGCGTCGCACGCCCAAACTGACGTCGATGTTTGGTTTGGCCTCAGCCTCGGCGAGCCGGCGCCGGGCGCCAATGGTGTCGGCCCGCAATCGCGAGGCCCACTGTTCTGGCGTCGAAGGCAAGCGTGCAGCCAGCGTCTCGAACGGCGCCACAGTCGGCAAGGCTTGCAGGTCACCGACGACCTCACCGAAGTCAGGCGCCAGCGCGCCCCAGCTCGCTGCTAAAGTCATCTTTGCGCTAGCCAGCTCGTGTGCAGCACTTTCGCGATTGAGTTGCGCCTCAGCGAGCGCAATCTCCGCGGCCTGCAAATCCGACTCGGGATTTCGAGCGGCCTGCACCCACGCTGCAACCTCCTGGCGGGTGCGCTCCGCTTGCTGGATACGTTCCTCGGCATACGCCAGCCGCTGCTGTCTGGCGAGCACCTCGATGAAGCGAGTTGTAGTCAGGCTTGCCAAGTCGATCCGCACTTTGGTGGCCTGATGCTCTTGCTCCCTCATCTCGGCCCGGCCCAACGTCTGACGGGCCTCGCGCTTGCCGCCGAGTTCTATGACCCGGCCAATGCGCAATGTCGTTTCCGCCGAGCGAACACCTCGTAGGTTGCCGTTACCGGCCACGTTCTCTACCTCGCCGCCAACGGTGTAAGGCGGTGGCAACGCCTCGCGCTGCGTGCGGGCTTGCACGGCTTGGAGTTGAGCCGTTTCAGCGGCAATGGATGGGTGAGCGGCCAATGCGCGGGAGACTGCATCCTCCAATCGCAAGGTTTCGGCGGCCCAGGCTGCGGACGTGCCGCAGGCTCCGACGAACACCAAGGCCACTACGCGGATCAAATTCATGGAAACCCTCATGACGACAAAAGTTGGCGAGCAAACGATTCCGCGTGACGACATCCCGCGCACGCCGGAGCGAAATCACCATAAAACCGAGCATCAATCGGTTTTTTTGGACAAAAAAACACAGCACACAGGCATATGGTTACCTCGTCATCACGGCGATGAGAGATTCGGTTGCAGAATGCAGCCAGCCTGTAGAGAGGCTGCAAAACACCAGAACAAGACTGCCTAGCACCGGCCCCAAGTATCGAGACAGACGAGTGCTTGGGCGACAGCAACGCCTCGACGCGCTCAGGGACAAAATCGGAAAAGAACGCCATCGTCAATGGCACCTGTTCCTTGGCGTGTTGCCGAAATATCTTCTCCACTACAACGATGGTTTCGGCCACGGCGACAGGACATCCCACTTCGGTTGCAGCGGCAAAATCACAACGCTGTTCCAATGCGAGTTCCAGATCACGCAACAACCGGCGGCGAGTACCTGGCAACTGGATGCTCGACAATACGACGGCGATCAAACGATGCAGAACATCGCGATTGGCGATGTGAGCCTGTTCGTGCGCCAACACCACGCGCAACTGCGTCGGATCAAGTCGCCGCATCAACGAGGTCGAAAGCAGGATGTGACCTTGCCCGACGCCACAGGCCAGCGCCATAGGTTGATCGACATCAAGCACGCGAAGTTTGTCTGGATGCCCCGGACGCCAGCTCAGGCGCACCATCGAGGCAAGGGTTCGCCGAGCACGCCAAAGACCCACTGCGGCCCGTGAAGCCAGCCAAGCCGCGTATCCTGCCAACAATGCCAATGCTCCCCATAGCCAAGCACTTTGCCCATTGCCGCTCGGGTGCCAAACGCACAGGTGCAAGAGCGTTTCAGCGTGTGCAGAGCAGGCAGCGGCAAATCGGGCCGAATCATCAAACATCGACGGCATGGCAATGGTCATGGCCGCGTAGGCAATACCCGCCGAGGCAGGTGTTACCAGCATCCACCACGATACCCTTGCTCGCTGGGAAGGCGTCTTTCCCGACAGCGCACGGCGCAATGGGCGCTCGCAGGCTCCAATCAGCAAGGTAAGCGTTACCGCCAGTACGAAACCGGATAGCAATGCAAACTGAAGCAGTGGCCCATAACTCGTCATCACGTCTGATCCAATTCAGCGCGACGATGGGCAATCAACTCCTCCAGCCTCTTGAGCTGGTCGTCATCCGCCCTTGCAGCAAGATCGACAAAGGCGCTCAGCAACGCATCCGGCTGCGGGCCTGGACGCGACGCACCGTGGATTCCACCAACTTCTGGATCAATTCGCGGCGGGAAACTCGTGCTGAATATTCATAGGCATGGCTGATCTTTTCTCGCCGGAGCATGGCTTTGCGAAAAAGACGTTCCAGCGTAGATTGCATGGTGTTCGGAGAAATCGAGCGAGCCTGTCCAATGCGGGCATACACCGCCTTGGTGTCGGACGGGCCGAAGCGCCAGATGTCTTCGAGCACGGCGATCTCCAGATCGCCCAGTGTTGGTACGCTGTGATTGGTCAAGGTCGTCAGCTCCGAGCTTTGACTCGAACCTAGAAGTATCCCTTACAAAAAACCGACCGTCAATCGGTTTATTATGGCGCGCTGGTGCCACACTCTGCTAGTGTGAGCAGTTAACCGATGACAGGCCCACGCTGCCGCCCATCTCCCACGACACCCCGCCACCGCGCACCGTAGCGGCAAGCTGCTGTCCTAGCCGCTGCTCAATCACTGGTTT
>JAUCDD010000036.1:0-10040 GCA_034675505.1 Melaminivora sp.
CCATGAGCCCCACGGTTGCCGACTGCTCCACCAGGAATCCCGCCTTGGCCTTTTTGAGCGGAGCCAGAAAGTAACCGTCGAAACCGCTTTTCATCAACACGATCACCACGTCGGCCAGAGCGCCCCGATGGGCGGTGGCGTCGGGCGCGTTCTCTATCAATTCAAGAACCGAGAGCGTCTTTTTGCGCAGTTCCGCAGAATGGAAGAAACGCAAAAACGGCTTGGTTGGCGCAGCGCGGTGGGACGCTGGTTTGGCTGTGGCCTTGACTGGAGGGGTCGCCTTGGGTTTTGGCGAGGTGGCCACGTTGAGCCCTCTGCTGCCCATGACCAGCAAGAGCCCACCCACCACGATGGCCCCGATGCCAGCCCACATGGGTATGTCGACGGTCTTTTTCTCCTTGGCCCAGATCTCCAGCGTGCCAATCTTGACCACGCACGCCGCTGGGCAGGCGCGCCAGCTGCTCCAGCATGCCGCCCGCGCCGCTTTGCGGCAGGTGGCCCATGTCGGCGGCGCTGCGCGTGCCCAGGCCCAGGCGCTGCATCTCGTCGCCGCTCCAGAAGGTGCCGTCGACCAGCACCGCGCTGCAGGTGGCCATCAGCTCCAGCAGGTCGGGCGTGACCCGGCCCAGCCCCGGCGCGTAGAACACGCGCGCGCCGCTGGCCGGGTTGTGCAGCAGCACGCCGATGTTGTCGCCCGGCCGGGGCGCGCTGCGGTGCGGCGAATACGGCGGCGGGTTGGACGCCAGCGCCAGCGCCTGCACCACCACGCCGGGCAGGCCGGGCACGGAAGCGGCTGCCGTCCAGAGGCAGGACATGCGGCGCGACGCCGCAGTAGTGCGACAGCACGCGCGCCAGCGGCAGGCTGTCGCCCAGCTCGTCGTGCACCTCGCGCGTGGCCAGCAGCGGCAGCGGGCTGCGCCGCTCGCGCAGCATCAGCAGGCCGGTGACGTGGTCGATCTGCGCGTCCATCAGCAGCACGGCGGCGATGCCGCTGTCGCGCAGCTCGCGCGCCGGCTGCAGCGCCGGGGTGCGCTGGATTTGCGTCAGGATGTCGGGCGAGGCGTTGATCAGCAGCCAGTCCTGGCCATCGGCGCTGACCGCCACCGACGATTGGGTGCGCGGCGTGGCGCGCACGCGGCCGTGGCGCACGCCGTCGCACTGCGGGCAGTTGCAGTTCCACTGCGGGAAGCCGCCGCCGGCGCTGGAGCCCAGGATGCGAAGCTGCATGAGAAGGAAAGGTAAGGGCTATGAAGGGCGACAGGCGGTGGTGCGCCGCCGCAATCCCAGGCAGCGGCCCAGGCGCGGCGGCGCGGCGGCGCCTTCAGCGGTTGGCGATGTACATGGTGGTCTCGAAGCCGAAGCGCAGATCGGTGAAGGCGGGGGTTTCCCATTGCATGGCAGTCTCCTTGGAAGTTGATGTGGCACAGAACATGAGTGCACCGCAGGCCCGCCGCAGCGCACACCCATGACACGCAAGATCGATGCCACCCCCAACCCCTGGCCCGCGCCGCGCCACCTGGCGCGCGGCCCATGGCATCGCATGGCCTGGCGCGACGTGGGCGCACCGGCCGGCGAGCCCTGGCTGCTGCTGCACGGCGGCCCCGGCGGCGGCTGCCAGCCGGGCCTGCTGGCGCCGTTCGACCTGCGGCGTCAGCGCGTCTTGGCGCCGGACCAGCGAGGCGCCGGCGCCTCGCGCCCGCGCGGCGTGCTCGCGGGGCATGCGCTGGAGCGCCTGGTCGCCGATCTGGAGGCGCTGCGCCGGCACCTTGGCCTGCCGCGCTGGTCGCTGCTGGCCGGCTCCTGGGGCACGGTGCCGGCGCTCGCGTACGCGCAGCGCCACCCGGCGCGCGTGCAGCGGTTGGTGCTGCGCGGCTCGTTCGCCGCGTCCCGCGCGGAGATCGGCGGGCTGTTGCTGCCTGCAACGCGGCCGCGCGAGGGGCGCCATTCGCCAGCGGCGCGGCCTGGCCGGTGCGCCCTGGCACGCCGCTGCCGGCGGCGCTGGCGCAACTGGCGCGAGTGCTCCAAGGTGGAGCACTGCCTGTCACACAGCTGCGGGTGGTGCGCGGCTGGGCCCTGCGCGAGTTGCGCGACGCGCTGCACGGCCTGCGCCGCAGCCTGCGCCATGCCGCCGGCGCTCAGGCTGCGGCGGCAAGGCGCTCCTGGGGGCGGCGCTGCACCGCCAGGCGCGGCGCGGCGCCGCGGCGCTCGATCGGCGCCAGGCCACGCCGGCGGACCGGCGCGGGCTGGCGGAGGGACCCCGGCTGCAGGCGCATTACCTGCGCCGGCGCGGCCTCCTGCGCCCTGGCCAACTGGACGCCGCCGTGCGGGCGCTGGCGCGCCAGGGCGGGCAGAGATGGATCGTGCACGGCCGCTTCGACGCCATCTGCCCGCCGGGCAACAGCGCGCGCTGGGCGGCCATGGGCAGCCGCGCCGGCGGCCCGGTGCAGCGCGCGGGCCCGGCCTGCGGCCACCTGGCGGGCGAGGCGCCCATGGCGCAGGCCCTGCGCGCCAGCGTGCAGCGCCGTCCGTGAGCGGTGCAACCGGTGGCCCGTGTCTTGCTTGCCAGGGCATCGCCACTCCCACCCGGAGGCATCCAGGCGCCTGTCCGCTCAGGCGCGGCCACCGGCACCATGAAAAGATCAGCAACGGGCTGTTATCCCGAATCGAGGCACGCACCATGAACCCACCGCTCCAACCTTCGCACTCCCCCAGCCGCCGCCGCGTGGTGCTGGGCCTCGTCGCCCCTGCTGGCCGGTGCCGGCGCCGCGCAGGCCCAGGATGAGCCCGGCGCCCTGGCGCGCATCCGCGCGCGGGGCGCCCTGAAGGTGGTGGTGTACAACGACTTCCCGCCGTTCTCGGCCAAGTCCGATCAGGGCCTGCAGGGGCTGGACGTCTCGCTGGCCCAGGCCCTGGCGCGCGCCATGGGGCTGCAGATGTCGCTGCTGCCCTTCGACGGCGACGAGAACATGAACGACGACCTGCGCAACATGGTCTGGAAGGGCCACTACCTGGGCTACGGGCCGGCCGACGTCATGCTGCACGTGCCGGTGGACAAGTACTTCATGCAGCAAAACAAGCAGGCGCTGATCTTCGCGCCCTACATGCGTGAGCAACTGGTGCTGCTGCGCGACACACGCCAGCTGCCGCAGGTCGGTGCCGCATCCGACCTCAAGGACGTGCCGCTGGCAGTCGAGCGCGGCACCGGCGCCGCGAGCGCCCTGATCGGTCAGTCTGGCGGCGCGCTCAGTGCGCAGGTGCATCTGTACGAGGACGGCGTGAAGGCCGCGCAGGCGGTGCTGCAGGGCAAGGCGACGGCGGCCTACGTGACGCGCGCGCAGGCCGAGTCGGCGATCTTCCGGGCGCCGGCCAAACCCGAGGGCGTGGCCCTCGGCGAGCTGCCGCTGCCCGGCACGCCGGCCCAGGGCTGGCTAATCGGCATGGCCATCAAGGCCGGCAGCGACGACCTGGGCCAGGCCCTGCAGCAGGCCCTGCAGTCGCTGCGCGACAGTGGCGAGCTGCTGGCCCTGTTCAAGCAGCATGGGCTGACGCTGACCGCCCCCTGATCGCCGGCGCGCGATGAAAAAACCCCCGCAGGCCGGTCCGGCCGCGCGGGGTTTTTTCATGCCGGCGTCATCAGCGCCATTCGTAGCGCACGCCCACCAGGAAGCTGCGGCCGGCGCCTGGAGCGACGAAGCGCGCCGAGCCGATGTCGTCGCCCGGCCGCACGATCTGGCCGCCGGGGAAGGCGTCCTCGTTGCCGGTCACGTAGCTGACGTAGCGCTTGTCCAATACGTTATTGACGCGCAGGTAGGCCTTCCAGCCGGGGCTGAACTGCCAGGTCGCGCGGGCGTTGAACAGGCTGTAGCCGGCTGCCGTTCCCAGTTTCGGGCGCGAGCCGCCTTCGTTGCCGGCGGCTACCTGCGAGCCTGCCGCCAGCAGGTCGCCGCCGATGACTACGGCCGGCATGGCACGCCAGTCCGCCGAGAGCTTGAAGACATGACGCGGCAGGGCGGCGATGCGTGTGCCAGGGTGGAACTGGTTGGGCTTTTTGGTCGTGCTGAGCGGGCCGAACAGCACGCCGCTGCTCTGAAACGTGGCATCCAGGTAACTGTAGCTGGCGCGCACGTCCCAATCGCTGCTTTGCACTTGAGTGCTCAACTCCAGGCCCTGGCGCCGGGTCTTGCCGATGTTGCTGAAGAAGCCCGCCTGGGCGATGCCCGAGTGCATGAACACGATGTCATCGTCGTTCACCGAACGAAATACCGCGCCGGTCACCTGTACGCCCTCAGCCGGGCGCAGGCGCGCGCCCAACTCCAGCGAGCGCGTGACCACCTGCTTGAGGTAGGGGTCGGCCTGCAAGCCGGTCGGCAACGTGCATGGCCGCGTCGGGTCTGCGCAGCCGAGTTCCAGCGCCGTCGGCATGCGCGTGCCCTGCGACAGGCTGGCGAAACCGACGACGACCGGAGTGAAGGCGTGCGTGATGCCGATGGCCGGGTTGAGCTTGCGGTAGCTGAAGCTCTCGCGCTCGTACGGCGCCGGGTGGCCCAGGTCGTTGCGCACCCGGCTCATGTTCCAGCGCGCCGACAGGCTGAGCTGGGTGCGATCCGACAGACGGATGGTGTCTGCGAAGAACAGCCCCAGGCGGCTGCTGCGTCCGCGCAGCGAGACGTGGTGCTCTGGCTCCTCGCCGGGCAGGGGCTGGGCGACACGATGGGCGTCGAACGTGGCTTCCTGCTCGTACTGATCGTAGCGCGCGTTGCTGCGCGCTACGTCCACGCCCGCAGTCAACTGGTGGGCGCCGGCTTGACGTGACCACTGCAGCGTTGCGCCGACCTCCGAGTAGCGCGCCTGGCTGCGGTTGAACACGGCGTTGTTCTTGATGTAGCCGGGCGCACCCGGGTTGGTGCAGTTGAGGGTGGGGCCTGGGCGCTCGCAATCCTCAATCCAATCGGCCCAGGCTTCGTTCACGTCGCCATTGCTGCCCTGGCGGCGCGAGGACCGGTGCCAGGCGACCAATGAGAGTTGGTCGCTGGCGCTTATGGCGTGGGTCAGCGAGAAGTTCAGTAGTTCGCCGCGGTTGCGCGTCTGGTCGTAGAAGGTATAGCCGGCGCGGCGGTCAATGTCGTAGAGGCTCTGGTTGAGCAGGCCGTTGCCGATCAGGTTGCTGCGGCCATAGCTGTAGCTGAGCGCCCAGGAGGTGTCGCCCAGGTTGCGCCCGAGCTTGAGGAACAGGTTTCCCAAGTTGCCGGGCGAGCGCTCGCGCCAGCCGTCCTCGTCGAACCAGGTGCCGGCGACGTAGCCGTGCCAGCCTTCGCCCCAACGCGCGCCATGGCCGAACTCGACGCGCTTGCGCGCATGGCTGCCGAAGGCCACGTCAACTTCCGTGCCTGGATGCGTCCAACCGGACTTGGTGCCCAGCACCAGCGAGCCGCCCAGCGTGTTCAACCCGTACAGCGGGTTGGTGCCAGGGATCAGCGCGACGTCGGCCAGCGCCATCTCGGGCACCAAATCCCAGTCCATGACGTCGCCCAGCGGTTGGTTGATGCGCACGCCGTCCAGGTACACCGACAGCCCCTGTGGTGAACCCAGCAGGGGCGATAGGCGGTGGCCGCGGTAGCTCAGGTCGATCTGATACGGGCTGCCCTGGATATCGGCCGCGCTGACGCCGGGGATGCTGCGGTTGAGGAAGTCGGCCAGATTGGCGGCGCCGGAGCGCTCGATCTGCACGTCGCTGCGCAGCTGGGCGTTGCCGGGGTACTGCTCCACCGACAGGTCCAGACCAGGCAGAGGCGTCTGGTGCACCACCTCTACCTGCGGCAGGCGGTGAACCTTGTCCAGATCAATGGACTGCGCCGCAGCCATTAGCGGAAAGGTGGACGCCACGGCCAGCCAGAGGCGGCAGCGCCGGGGTGGGCTGAAGGAGGGATCTTTCATGGGTGCGCTCGTTGCGCGGCGCCGCTGCCGGGCGCTGCGGATGTTGGGTGTCGGAGAGGGGAAAATGCGCGGCGGGCACGCCCCGGCCGGGGCCGCCAGGCGTGCCGCCGCGCTCAGCGCCAGGCGCCGGTCACTTCATGATCTTGAAGGTCCAGACCGAGCCGCCCTGCTCCAGGAAGTTGACCTTCTTGGCCACTTCGCCGCCCCACAGCGGAACGGCGCCGCCCCAGCCGGAGACCACACTCAGGTACTGTTCACCGTCCTGCGTCCAGGTGACCGGGGGCGCGACGACGCCCGAGCCCGTCTGGAACTCCCATACCACCTTGCCGCTCTTGGCGTCGGCGGCCTTCAGGAAACCCTCGGGCGTGCCCCAGAAGACCAGGTCGCCAGCGACCAGCACGCCGCCCCACAGGGGCGCTTCGTTCTTGACTTCCCAGGCCACATTGCCAGTCTTGGGGTCGATGGCGCGCAGCGAGCCGATGTGGTCGTCGAACAAGGGCTTGATGGTGAAGCCCGCGCCCAGGAAGGCCGCGCCCTTCTTGTAGGTGATGGGCTCGTTCCAAATCTCCATGCCCCATTCGTTGGTCGGCACGTAGAACAGGCCGGTCTTGGGACTGTAGGCCATGGGCATCTGGTTCTTGCCCCCCAGGAAGCCGGGCGCCGTGAATACCGACTTGCCCTTCTTGCCGTCGCCACCTTCAGCAGTGGGGTCGCCAGGACGGTTGTCGGGCGCGAAGTTCGGGCGCCCGGTCTTCAGGTCAATGTCGGTGGCCCAGGTCATTTTCTTGACGAAGGGGAAAGCGTTGAGCAGCTTGCCGTTGGCTGCGTCCATGACATAGAAGAACCCGTTGCGGTCGGCCTTGGCGCCCACGCGCTTGCCGTCCTTGTCGAAGGTGATGAGTTCGTTCACCCCGTCGTAGTCCCAGCCGTCGTTGGGCGTGGACTGGTAGTGCCAGACGATCTTGCCGGTCTTGATGTCCAGCGCCAGGGTCGATGCCGAGTACAGGTTGTCACCCTTGCGCACATTGCTGTTCCACGGGCGCCGGGTTGCTGGTGCCGATGTAGGTCAGGTTGGTCTTGGGGTCGTAGGTGCCGCCCATCCAGGTCGAGGCGCCACCGGTCTTCCAGGATCTCGCCCGGCCAGGTGGCGTTGAGGGTGCCGGTGACTGCGGCGTTTTCCTTGCCGTCCCTTGTAGCCCATGTGGCCTTCGACGGTGGGACGGGTCCACAGCAGCTTGCCGGTCTTGGCATCACGGGCGTCGACACGGCCCACAACGCCGAACTCACCGCCGGAATTGCCCGTAATCAGCACGCCGTCGACCACCAGCGGCGCGGCGGTGTAGCTGTAGCCGGCCTGGTAGTCGTCCATCTTCTCGCGCCACACGACCTTGCCGGTGTCCTGGTTCAGCGCCACCAGCTGCGCGTCCAGCGTGCCGAAGATGACCAGGTTGTCGTACAGCGCGGCGCCGCGGTTGACCACGTCGCAGCAGGGCATGATGCCCTCGGGCAGACGGTGCTCGTACTTCCATAGCTTTTTACCGGTCTTGGAGTCCAGCGCGAAGATGCGCGAGTACGAGGCGGTGACGAACATCTTGCCGTTGTGGATCAGCGGCTGGCTTTCCTGGCCGCGCTGCTTCTCGCCACCGAAAGACATGGCCCAGACGGGGGTGAGGCGCTTGATGTTGCCTTCGTTGATGCCGGTCAACGGCGAGAAACGCTGGCCCTGCGTGCCCATGCCCCAGGTCAGCACGTCGTCCGGCGTGTTGGCGTCGTCGTGGATCATCTTGTCGGTCACTACCGCACCGGCTTGGCCGGCAGCGAACACGACCAACAAACTCAATAGCGTGCGTTTCATCGTCTGTCTCCTAGGTTGTGAGAAAAGCCATGTCTGCGCCCCATGCCCAGACTCTGCGCAACCGCCCTGTCCGGCGTGAAACTTGTGGCTTGTGTCACTGCGCAATATCTGTGCCACCAGGCGCGCAGACGCAACCCCATGCGCGGCGCTGTTGCAACGCCCCGCCCAGGACGGGCAGCCTGCTCCAAAAGGCAACAACAGGAGGAAAAAGTGCTGCGGCGCTGCCGCGCTCACTGCGCGGAGGTGGGCGGCTGCGCCAGCGCGCGCCGCTCGTAGGCCGGGTACCACTGCACCAGGCTGCGCTGCAGCTCCGCCGGCTGCGCCGCCCAGCTTGCGAAGCGCGCCGGCACCGGTGCGCGCAGCAGCTCGCTCAGGTCGGCGCCCTGCTGCGCGCTGTCGTGCAGGAAGCCGGTCAGCCACTGCAGCCAGTCGCGTGTCTGGGCGATGCCCGGCAGGCCGCGGTCCACCGGCCCGTGGCGGTGGGCACCAGCAGCTTGAAGCGGCCCTGGCTGCGCCACTGGTCCAGCGTGTCCAGGCTGCGCAGCCAGCGCTCGGGGTCGGCATGCGGCGTGGTCGGCACGCGGTCGGCAAACACCAGGCCGCCGGCGAACAGCACGCCAGTGGTGGGGTCGAGCAGTACCAGGTCGTCCTGCGTGTGCCCTTGCAGCCGGTGCAACTGCAGCGTGCGCCCGCCCATGGTGAAGCTGCCGGGCTGCAGGGCCTCGCGCGCCGGAGTGGGCTCGGTGCCTTTCATCCAGTCGCCGCACAGGCGGTACAGGTTGTCGGCGTAGCCACTGCCCTCGGCGCGCATGCCGGCGATGCTGCCCGCCAGGGCCTGCACCGGCACGTCGCCCCAGGCCTGGTTGCCGAAGAAGTAGTCGGGGTGCAGGTTGAGATTGAGCACGCGACGCACCGGCTGCGCGGTGACGGCGGCGATCGTCCGGCGCTGCTGTTCGCCGTACAGGCGCGACGGCCCGGTGTTGATGACCAGCACGCCGTCGCCGGTGTCGATGAAGGCGGTGTTGATGATGTTGCAGCCGTTGGCCGGCGCAAAGTCGGCCACGGCACCTTCGATGACCCAGGTGCCGGCGGCGATCTGGCGTGGCCGCAGGCGGTAGTCGTGGGTTTTCACATCTGGCGGCGCGCTTGCGCGCGGCGCGCCTTGCGCCAGGGCGGCGGGGGCACAGGCCAGCGCCAGCAGCGCGGCGGCAGTGGCGGCGGCCCTCATGCGCGCACCTGTGCGTCGATGCGGTTGCCGTTGTTGTCCTGGCCGACCAGGCGGAAGGCCTTGGGGCCCTGCACCGGCATCTCGAAGGTGATCAACGGATTTTCCGAGACCGGCTCGCGCGGCTGCAGGCGCCACCAGGCCTGGCCGGCGGAGTCCAGCAGTTCGAGCCGCTCGATGTACAGCGCCGGTACGCCAGCCACCAGGCCGGTGTCCATGGGATGCATGATCTGCAGCCGCAGGCGCCGTGTGCCGGCGGCGACGTTGCTGAAAAAGCGCGCATGGACCTGGTTCAGCGTCTTGCTCCACGAACCGTCGGCGCGTGTCACGCCGGGCACCGTGCAGCCGCCGCCCGCCGCCTGCGTCATGGCGCCGCCGACGTGCCAGTGGCCGTCGCGCGTCTGCACCAGGCAGCGTATCGGCGAGGCCTGCTCCAGCCGGATGCGAAACGCCAGCAGCGGCAGCGCGCGCAGTGGCTCGAAGTTGAGCACCTCGCGGATGGGGTTGCGGTCGGCCACTACCACCATGCGCGCCACGCCGCCGCCCTGCGTCTCGAGCGCCCTGGCGTCGACCTGCAGCGGGACGTTCAGCGCGTCGTCGGCAAAGGCCGGCGTGTGCACTCGCACTTCGTCGGTGAAGCGCAGCGGCGCTCCCTTTGCGTACTGCTTGCGCAGATCCGGCCACTGCATGGAGCCCAGCGGGTCGCCGCCCGTGGGGTCGTCGGCCTGGGCCCACGCGCTGCCGGCCGCGCCTGCCAGGGCGCCCCACAGCAGCTTGCGCCTGTCCACCATGCCTGCCTCCTTGAAACTACTGGGCCATTGCCCCATCACTGGCGGGTGCCGCCGGGCAGCCGCCGCTGGCGGCGGCCTCGCTCATGGCGCTCATGGCGGCCACTGCATCGCCGTGCGACAGCAGCACCGGCTGGCGCAGCTGCCCGTCCTCGGGCCGGAACGCTAGGCGCTGGCCCTTGAAGCCGTCGAGAAACACTGCGCCGCTGCGCAAGCTTCGCAGCTGCTGCGCGCTGCT
>JAUCDD010000037.1:0-11588 GCA_034675505.1 Melaminivora sp.
GCTTTATGGTGGTGAGCGAGGTCAGCAGCACCGCACGCAGACGACCGCAGGCGGCGCCCACAAGTGCATCGTGCACTCATTGGCCCTGTGTGGTGCAGGTCCTTGAACAGGCTCACGAGGATGATGGAGTTGTTCACCACGATGCCCGACAGGCCGAAGAGACCGAACATCGACAGGATGGTGAGGTTCATGCCCAGCAGCCAGTGGCCGAAAATGGCGCCAGCAAGACCCAGCGGAATCGCCGACATCACCACCAGGGGCCACTTCATGAGGCAAAAGACCACACCAGCACGAGGTAGATGAGGCCAGGCCGAGCACCAGACCGTTGCGGCATGTCGTTCATGGTCTCGCGCTGATCGGCCGCGCGCCCCTCGAAGTTGTAGCTCAGACCGTACTTTTTGCGCCAGGCGCGTAAGGCCTCGCGCTGGAGCTCGGCCTGCACTGCGTCCGCATTGGTGCGATCGGTATCCAGCTCGCCCGACACTTCGACCGCAAGGCGGCCATTGGCATGACGCAGGGCTTCGAAGCCACGCTGTGAATCCCAGCTCGCGACCGAGGCCAGCGGGGCAAAGCTGCGGTCCGGCAGGCTGATGGTCAGGCGTTCGAACACATCGAGGCGTTCGCGTTCGTGACGTGGCAGCAGGACCCGCACTTCGAGCTCGTCGCGGCCGACCTGCACCAGTTGCGCAAGATGGCCGTCAAACGCCGCACGCAACTGGCGACCGAGAGTTTCGGTGGTCAGGCCGAGCGCTTCGCCGGCTGGCGTGAGGCGATACACCAGCTGCTCGCGCCCAAAGGGCATGTCGTCCTCGGTTTCGCTTACACCGTCTATGCTCTTCACGGTTTCGGCGAGTTCGAGTGCGGCAGCCTTTAGCGCATCGGCGCTGTCGCCGGTCAGCCTGACAGTGAGGTCGCGTCCCGGCGGGCCGGACTGGCGCGAGTTGAAGGTCAGCAGTTCGAGGCCGGGCGGTTCGACGAGCTTGTTGCGCCACGTGGCGAGAAAGCGTTCGTTGCGCACCGTACGTTCGTCCGGTGGAACGAGCTCGACCATCATCGAGGCCAGCTGGTCACCCTTGGCCGTGACGCTCCCTCACTACTGCTGATGGTAGCGCCAAGGCGAGACACGGCGGTTTGCACCAGGCCATCGCCCAGCTCGCGCTCGGTTTCCAGCAAGGCACGTTCCATGTCGGCCAGGAAAGCCGCCGTCTGCGCCCGTGGCGTGCCGGCGACGAACGTCGCATTGGCGTAGACCACCTGCCCCTCCGGGGTGGGGAAGAACACGAAGTTGATCCGTCCGCCGGCCAGCAAGCCGATGGCAAGCACCATCGTCGCCAGGGTGATCGCAACGGTCGTGCCGCGCCAGTCGAGTGCGAGCGTCGCCGCGCGGCGGAAAGGACCGTCGCGAAAGGCGGCGAACGCGCCATCCAGACGCTCACGCAAACGCGAGGTCTTGCGTGACGCGGCACTTCCTGCAGCGCATGCTTGAGGTGCGACGGCAGAATCAGAAAGCTCTCGAGCAGCGAGGCCATGATCACCATGATCATGACGAAGGGAATGTCACCGAGAATATTGCCGATGATGCCGCCGATCATCATCAGCGGAATGAACGCAGCGACCGTGGTCAGCGAAGCCGCCAGCACCGGCAGCAACATGCGCCGCGCGCCGCCCAGTGCGGATTGTTCCGGCCCTTCGCCCATGCTGCGATGAGTGTCGGCATCCTCGCTGACCACAATGGCGTCGTCGACGATGATGCCCAGCGCCATGATCAGCGCGAACAGGCTCATCATGTTGATCGTGCCGCCGAACACCAGCATCAGTCCGAGGGTAGCGAGAAAGGCCGTCGGGATGCCGACCATCACCCAGAACGCGACCCGCGCCGGCAGGAAGGCATAGAGCACCAGCACCACCACCAGCAGCCCCGACAGACCGTTGTTGATCAGCAACTGGATGCGGTCGCGAATCAGCTCCCATTGCGCGTCGAAGACTTCCAGCTTCACCGAAGCCGGCAGACTGGGCCGCGTCTTCTGCAGCCAGGCGTCGAAGGCTTGCGCCGCCTTCAGCGAATGGCCGCTTTCGGCACGCTGCAGCTGCATCTCGACCACGACATCGCCGCCCTCGCTCAACGCCAGCGACCCAGGCCGCGGCTCACGTGTGATGGCGGCAAGTTCGCCGAGGGTGATCCGGCCACGGTCATCGCTGACAACCGCCACGTTGTCGAAAGCCAGCGCATTGCGACGCTGCTCGAGACCGCGTATCTCGCGCGCACCATCCTGCTCTCCCGCCACGCCCGCCGGCACGTCACGTGAAATCTGCGCGACCCGTTCGCCGACATCGACCAGGGACAGCCCCAGCGTTTCCAGTGCAGCAGACGGCAGCTCGATGGCGATGCGCTCTTCGGGCAGACCGGTGATCGTCACCCGGTCGATACCGCCGGCGAGCAGCTCGCTCTCGAAGCGCCGCACCCAGGGCCGCAGTTCCGCGACACTGCTGCCGCGAATCAGCAGGCGGGCGATCTGGTCATAACGCGAGACGCGGCTGATCTGCGGGAGGTCTCCGCGTCGCGCGGCAGGTTGCGGAATTCATCCACCCGTTGCCTGACCTGATCCAGCGCCTGCAGGGGCTCGGTGCCTTCGTGCAGTTCAAGGGTAATGCTGGAAACGCCCTGCGCCGAGGTTGACGTCATGCTTCTTCAGACCATCGATCGTCTTCAGGCGCTCTTCCAGCGGCGTGGTTATGCCGATCTCGACGTCTTCGGACGACGCGCCGCTCCACACCACGCGTACCGAGATGAGGTTGAGCTCGAAAGTGGGAAAGAACTGCACGTTCATCCGGGTAATGCCGATCACGCCGATGACGAAGGCGAGCAGCATCAGGACATTGGCCGCCACCTTGTGGCCGGCCACCAGCGTTGAAGCCTGAGCACACGCTTTTTGCGGCGGGCGCCTTCATGCTCTCGTGCTGGCTCACCTCGACCGCGAGACCATCGATGGCGTTGGGCAGGTGCGTGCAGCATCACCGTGGTCGCCGGGCCGAGCGTCGGGCGCACGCACCAGCAGCTGCACGACGTCACCCTCGCGGCGCTCGCCAACGCTGCTCACCCTCAGACTCGCCAGACGTTCGTCACGCACGGCGTAAACGCGGTCGCCGCCATGCAGTGCCGCGGAAAGTGGAAGGGCAATGACATCGTGAGACCTATGGACGTTGCAGCACCGCATTGAGGAAGGCCCCTACGGGCACCGGGTTGCTGTTCACGATGCGCAGCAACACCTCCACGCCCCGTGCGTCGGCCTCACCCGCGATGCGTTCAAGCTGGGCCCGGACGGTCTCGCTACCAAAGTCGGCCTCGGCCCGCACACCTCGCCACGCTTCAGCGCCCTGCGCAACTCCTCCGCGTAGATAGCGGGGACTCGGGCACGCAGGAAAAGCGCATCCGACGCATACAGGGTGAGCAAGGTCTGCCCGGCTTGCACCTGGTCGCCTGCGGCGACCTCGACCTTGCCGATGCGCGCAGCGAAGGCAGCCATAATCTCGCCACGGTGCGCATCGCGGCGCGCTTCCGCCAGCCTGGCCTGCAACTGCGACAGTCGGGCAGGGTGCTCGGCGATGGCCTGCTCGCGCTGGCTCAGCATGAGCTGCACGCGGGCCACCTCCTCGCGCGCCTGGTCGAAGGCGCTTTCCGCGCCCAGGCGGGCGTCCTTGAGTTTTTCGAAGCGCGCCACCTTGGCCTCCGCCAGGGCCAGCAGCGTCTTCTCCTGGCGCACGGCGTGAACGTCGCAGCGATGGCGGATGTGCTCGCGCTCGACATCGGCTTGCGCCTGCGCGAGGCGTGGCTGGAGATCGCGCGGATCGAGGCGGGCCAGCACCGTGCCGGCGGTCACGCGGTCTCCATCACGCACGTTGAGCTCCAGGATGCGCCCGCCCACCGATGCTGCAGCGCGCACCTGGTCAGGGGCCTCGACACGCCCATAGAGGACCAGGGTGGGCTGGACTGGACGGTACGCCTGGGCGGTCAGGGCTTCAATCTGCCATACGCGCTCCCGGGCTTCGACCGGGTGAAGGTGCGAAGGACGCGTGGCACTTAGCACTGCAAAGCCGCCAAGGGCGGTGAGCAGGATGAAAAGCGGAAGGAAGCGGCGCATGAAGAGCTTGCCTGTCGCCGCGAGGCGGCTGTGGTCTATTAGTGGGTGCTTATTCTACGCATGCGCCTGCGCCTGCGCATGCTGTGCGTCGTGTGCGGCCATCATTCGTGGTCGCCGGTCCTGCAGCCAGTTCGCCTCCCAGGCTGCAAGCTCTGGAAAGTAGTCGGACAACTTGCGCTGCAATTCAGTTTCCAGCGCCTCGAGCCGCTCCCGCAGTGAAGCGTCGATTTCACCGACCGTGATCGGTTCAAACTCGATGATGAGGTTGCCGCACGGGCGGCCTGCGCGTGCGGGAAAGCCTTCACCATGAAAACAGACTGAGCGCGCGCTCGCGGTGCCGGCGTGCCCACCTTCACCGTGCGCTCGCCACCCGGGTGCGGGATGCGCACCTCGCCACCGAGCAGCAGCCGGAGCGCACTGAGGGGGCGCTGCAGCAACAGGTCCCGGCCGCGGCGTGAGTACAGCGCATGGGGGCGTAGCCGGATGTGCAGGTGGAGGTCGCCGGGGCGAGCGACGAACTCGGGATGCGGTTCGCCTTCGCCGGCCAGGCGCAGGCTGTCGCCATCGATCAGGCCGGCGGGCAGGCTGAGCGCCCGCCAGCGCTCCACGCTTTGCTTGCCGCTGCCCTCACAGCTTGGGCAGGCTTCAGACGCTGCGATAGCCGCGCCCGGCGCAGACCGGGCAGTGCTGCAGACGGTCGCTGCTGCGCACGCGCCCCGTGCCGCGACAGGGGGTGCACAGGCGAGTGAAGCTGAGCTTGACTTCGCCCCTGCCTTCGCAGTGCGTGCAGGGGGCCGACTGGCTCAGCCTGATCTGCTTGCTGCCACCGCTGAAAGCCTCTTCAAACTCAAGCTCCAGTTCCATGAAGCGGTCAGCGCCGCGCACATCAGAGTCGGGTGCAGTGGAACTCGCCGCGCCGTGCCCGGAGGAGGTCGCCGTGTCCTGCTCCGGGGCTGCGGCGCCGTCGGCAGCCGCTGTGCTCAAGGCGTCGAGCAGGCGGTCGTGGGCGCGGCGCAGGGCCTTGAAGTGCTCGGTGGCGACGGGGTCGTCGTTGCGGTCGGGGTGCCAGTGCATCGCCAGACGTCGAAACGCGCGCTTTATGTCGGTCGGGCTCACGCCCGGTTTCAGACCGAGCAGCTTGTACGCGTCGCGCATTTTTTTGGCGTCCGCTGGGCGTTAACACGGGGACCCGGTGCGGGTCGTGAGAGGGCTGGAGAGCGCAGGCGGCCCAGTTGCGTGCCTGCATGGTGCGCCGAAAATGCAAAAGGCCCGGTCCGAAGACAGGGCCTTTTGCTTGAATCTGGCGCGCCCGGAAGGATTCGAACCTCCTACCCCCTGGTTCGTAGCCAGGTACTCTATCCAGATGAGCTACGGGCGCAATCTCGAAACATTTAAAGCCCGTTGTCGAAAGGCCTGAAAAGCTGGCGCGCCCGGAAGGATTCGAACCTCCTACCCCCTGGTTCGTAGCCAGGTACTCTATCCAGATGAGCTACGGGCGCTTATTGCTGCACTGCAAAGAGGCGAGATTATAACGACTAATCTTGCTTCTTCAAAGTTGTTTGGCGGAGAGGGTGGGATTCGAACCCACGGTAGGCTTGCACCTACGCCTGATTTCGAGTCAGGTACATTCGACCACTCTGCCACCTCTCCGCTCGAAGGTCGGCATTATAGGGGGTATTCAGTGGATGTAAATGCCTTGTGCCGAACTTTTTACGCGGTCGTGGCCTGGGGGGCCATCTCCTCATAGGCGCGCACGGCCTCGGCCGCATACATCAAGGCCGGACCGCCGCCCATGTAGGTGCATACGGCGAGTGTTTCCATGATCTGCTCGCGACTGGCGCCCAGGCTCAGCAAGGCCTTGATGTGAAAGCCGATGCAGGCGTCGCAACGCTGAGTCACGGCAATCCCGAGCGCGATCAGTTCCTTCTGCAGTTCAGTCAGCGCGCCGTCCTTCAGAGCGCCCTTGGCCATTGCGCCGAAACCCTGCATCGTTTCCGGATTTTCCTTGCGCAGCGTGGCAAGCGCCCTGGAGACGTCGGTGGTGATCTGAACGAAGGACTTGGACATTGATGCAACTCCGTATTTTAGGATTTGCTTATTTTAAGCTGAAATCAATGCGGGTCGGCATCGCCATCATCGATTGGCGCATCCACTGCGTGAATTCGGGATGGTGCACCCAGCCCACGCCTGCATCGGGTGGGAAAAGTCAGCACGGCGCGGGCCCGAATGCGATCAATGCGGGCGCTTGTCGCGCTCGATGAGGGCGTAGGCCGAATGGTTGTGAATGGATTCGAAGTTCTCGGACTCGACCACGTAGGCGTCGATGCGGGGCTCGGTGGTGAGCAGCCCGGCGACGTCGCGCACCAGGTCCTCGACGAACTTGGGGTTGTCGTAGGCGCGCTCGGTCACCCACTTCTCGTCCGGACGCTTGAGCAGGCCGAACACTTCGCAGGATGCCTGGCTCTCGACCAGTTGCACCATGTCCTCGATCCACAGGTGATCGTTGAGCACCGCGGTGACGGTGATGTGGGAGCGCTGGTTGTGCGCGCCGCGATCCGAGATTTTCTTCGAGCACGGACACAGGCTGGTCACCGGCACCACGATCTTCATGGTGAACTCGTAGCGGCCGCCGGCGCTGATTTCGCCAATGAAGCTCACTTCATAGTCCATCAGGCTCTGCACCCCGGACACGGGTGCTGATTTGTTGATGAAGTAAGGGAAGCTCATCTCGACATGGCCGGTCTCTGCTTCCAGGCGCTCGACCATTGCGCGCAGCATGGGCTCGAAGGACTCAACCGAGATGTCGCGCTCGTTGGAGTTCAGGATCTCGACGAAGCGCGACATGTGGGTGCCCTTGAAGTCGTGGGGCAGGCCGACGTACATGTTGAAATTGGCGACCGTGTGCTGCACGCCACCGGTCTTGTCGCTGACCTTGACGGGGTGGCGGATCGACTTGATGCCGACCTTGTTGATTGCGATCTGACGCGTGTCCATGCTGCTCTGGACGTCGGGCATGGGCACATCGAAGGGGGGGGTCATGAGCGATTCTCAAGAAAATGCGGCGCAAGGGCGAAGCGTGCGCAAGATGTGCGGACAGGTTGACGGTTAATTGCAACCTGGTTGCGATTGGGTGCACATCTTAGCTTTCCTGACAAAAATGCTCAACTATCGCGCTGATACAGTGCGTTGATGCTGGCGAGAATGCCGGCTTCGTCAAGGCCGACGGAGGCCAGCAACTGCGCCTGATCGCCATGGTCGATGAAGTGATCGGGCAGGCCAAGGCGCAGCATGCGGGGGCGCTGGGCCAGCGTCTCCACCACGCGTGACACTTCGGCGCCGGCGCCGCCGATGACCGCGTTTTCCTCGAGTGTCACCAGCAGCTCGTGGTGCGCTGCGAGTTCGAGCACGAGCGCTTCGTCCAGTGGTTTGATGAAACGCATATTGACCACGGTGGCGTCGAGCGTCTCCCCGACACCTTCGGCAAGGCTGACCATGCTGCCAAAGGCGAGCAGGGCGATACGCGTGCCCTGGCGTCGCACCTGGGCCTTGCCGATGGGCAGCGCACTCATCTTGGCGGCAGGTGCCACGCCGCTGCCGCTGCCGCGTGGATAGCGCACCGCGCTCGGTCCCGCATGCTGGGTCGCCGTGTGCAGCATCTGGCGGCATTCGTTCTCGTCTGCAGGTGCCATCACCACCATGTTGGGGATGCAGCTGAGGTAGGACAGGTCGTAGGCACCATGATGGGTGGCGCCGTCCGCGCCCACCAGGCCGCCACGGTCGATCGCGAACACCACCGGCAGGTTCTGCAGGGCGACATCGTGGATCAGCTGGTCGTAGGCACGCTGCAGGAAGGTGGAGTAGATCGCCACCACTGGCACGAAGCCCTCGCAGGCCAGCGCGGCGGCGAAGGTGACGGCGTGCTGCTCGGCGATGCCGACGTCGAAGTAGCGCTCCGGATGCTCCTGTGCGAAGCGCACCATGCCCGAGCCCTCGCGCATGGCTGGGGTGATGCCGACGATGCGCGCATCAAGCGTGGCCGCGTCGCACAGCCAGTCGCCGAAGACCTGGGTGTAGGTGAGCTTGCCGGCGGTCTTCGCGGTCTGAATGCCGGCGGTGTGGTCGAATTTCGAGACCCCGTGATAGAGGATGGGGTCGGCCTCGGCGAGCTTGTAGCCCTGGCCCTTGCGGGTGATCACATGCAGGAACTGCGGGCCCTTGAGCTTCTTCAGGTTGTTCAGGGTCGGGATCAGGGCGTCGAGGTCATGGCCGTCGATCGGGCCGTAATAGTGGAAGCCGAACTCCTCGAACAGTGTGCCCGGGCTGAGCATGCCCTTCGCGTACTCCTCGACCTTGCGCGCGAGCTCGGCCACCGGCGGCGCAATGCCGAGCACCTTCTCGCCCACGCGCCTTGCGGTGTTATAGGTCGAGCCCGAGAGCATGCGCGCGAGTATCTTGGTCAAGGCACCGACGGGCTGGGAAATCGACATCTCGTTGTCGTTGAGGATCACCAGCAGGTTGATGTCGTTCATGTCGCCGGCGTTGTTCAGCGCCTCGAAGGCCATGCCGGCGGACATTGCGCCATCGCCGATGACGGCGACGGCGTGGCGGTCTTCCTTGCGGCTGCGGGCGGCCACGGCCATGCCCAGCGCAGCCGAAATCGAGGTCGATGAGTGCGCGGTGCCGAAGGTGTCGTATTCGCTCTCGCCGCGCCGCGGAAAGCCCGAGATGCCGCCCCAGTGACGCAGACTGGACATGGCTTCGCGCCGGCCGGTGAGGATTTTGTGGCCATAAGTCTGGTGACCGACATCCCACACGATGCGGTCATGCGGCGTGTTGAAGACGCGATGCAGGGCGATCGTGAGTTCGACCGTGCCCAGGTTCGACGACAGGTGGCCCCCGGTCCTGGAGACGGACTCGATCAGGAAGGCGCGCAGTTCATTGGCCAGGGTGTTGAGTTGGCGGCGCTCGAGGGCGCGGAGGTCGGTGGGGGTGCTGATGCGTTCCAGGGTCGGATAGGACATGTGCGGTCCGGTGCAGAGTCGTTATTGTCGTGGGCGTTCGGGTCGTGGACGTCGATGCGCCGGCTTCGATGGTGCGAGTCCGAGCTCAAAAGGCGCGGTGCACGATGTACTCAGCCAGGGATTCGAGGCGCGCGGCTGGGGGGCCGAAGGGCAACAGTGTCGCACGTGCATCGGCCAGCATGTCATCGGCAAGAGCCCTGGCGTGGCTCAGCCCAAGCAGACTCACATAGGTGGGCTTGTCGTTTTTTGCGTCCTTGCCAGCGGTCTTGCCCAGGGTGGCGGTGTCCGCCTCGGCGTCGAGAATGTCGTCCACCACCTGGAACAAGAGCCCCACCACCTTTGCGTAATGGTCCAGGCGCTGTAGTTCTTCGGCATCCAGCGTGCGTCCGGCGCGCGCGCCAAGCAAGACCGAGGCGCGGATGAGGGCGCCCGTCTTGCGGATATGCATGAACTCCAGCTCAGCGCGGCTGGGCTGGGTGCCGACGGCGGCGAGGTCGATGGCCTGGCCACCCGCCATGCCGCGCGAGCCCGAGGCCTGGGCGAGCATTTCAACCATGCTCAGCTGGCTTGCTGCATCGTCGGCCACCGCTGCCTCGACCAGTACCTGGAAGGCGAGTGTTTGCAGCGCGTCGCCGACCAGCAGCGCCGTGGCCTGATCGAATGCGACATGCACGGTGGGCTTGCCGCGGCGCAGCACATCGTTGTCCATGCACGGCATGTCGTCATGGACCAGGGAGTAGGCGTGGATCAACTCCACCGCGCAGGCAACGCGATGCAGGCGCTCGCGTGGCGCGCCGGAGAGCGCGCCGGCGGCATGCACCAGCAGCGGGCGTACGCGCTTGCCGCCGCCAAGCACGGCGTAGCGCATGGCGGCGTGCAAGCGCTGTGGCGCGATGTCGGCCTCAGGCAGCAGTTCTTCGAGTGCGCTTTCGGTGTGCTGCTGGACTTGCCCCATCCATTCCTGGAATGACGGACTTGCGCTCATGTTTCTTTTCCTTCGACGGCGAAATCGACCAGGGCTTCGCCCTCGAGAACCTTTACGCGCTGCTCGGCGCTGGCGAGCGTGCCCTGACAGTAGCGCAACAGGCTGACGCCGCGTTGATAGCGCGCAAGGGCGTCTTCAAGCGCGAGCTTGCCGGATTCCATTTCCTGCACGATGGTTTCCAGTTCGGATACCGCGGCTTCGAAGGACTTGGGAGTGGCGGCCGACTTTGGCATGGATGAGCACCTGGGCGGCAAAGGCGGGAAAATAACCGATCGACCGTGTGGCGGTCAAACTGCGGCTGTCATAGACTAGCTGGTTTATTTTCCGGATTTTCGTCCGTAACTAGGATTCAGGGGATGACCGACATCGCTTCCAAGGCGCAGCTGGCGCAGGCGGGTTCGCAGCTGCCTGTTTCGTGGTACTTCGATGAACGTGTTTTCGAGCTGGAGAAAAAGCTCCTCTTCGACGCCGCAGCGGGCTACGTCGGCCATGAGTTGATGGTGCCCGAAGTCGGAAACTACCGCTCCCTCGAATGGCTCGATCATTCCAAGTTGTTGCTGCGTACCGACAGCAGTGTGCATCAGATGTCGAATGTCTGTCGTCATCGCCAGGCGATCATGTTGCAAGGCAGCGGCAGCACCGAGCATGTCGTGTGCCCGGTGCACCGCTGGACTTATGATCCGCAGGGCGAACTGATCGGTGCGCCGCATTTTGCTCAAAAACCCTGCCTCGCATTGCAGCGTGATGCGCTCGAGAGCTGGCATGGCCTGCTGTTCAAGGGGCCGCGCTCAGCCAGTGCGGATCTGGATGGCATGAGGCTGGCAAGCGCGCTGGATTTCTCCGGCTACAAGCTCGATCGCGTTGACATCCATGAGTGCAACTACAACTGGAAGACCTTCATCGAGGTCTATCTCGAGGACTATCACGTCGGGCCTTTTCATCCTGGTCTGGGTAATTTCGTCACCTGCGAGGATTTGTCATGGCAGTTCGGCGACTGGTATTCGGTGCAGCAGGTGGGCATCACCTCGCTCGCCAGGCCGGGTTCCCCGACCTATGCACGCTGGCACAAGGCGGTGCTCGATTATTGCGGGGATGACAAGCCAGCGCAGGGTGCGATCTGGCTCACCTACTACCCCAACGTCATGGTGGAGTGGTATCCCCATGTGCTGGTGGTGAGCACGCTGGTTCCGGTCGCGGTTAACAAGACCCGCAATGTGGTGGAGTTCTACTATCCGGAGGACATCGTCGCATTCGAGCGCGCCTTCGTTGAAGCCGCGCAGGCGGCCTACATGGAGACGGCAATCGAGGACGACGACATTGCCGAGCGCATGGATCGTGGTCGCCTGGCGCTGATGAAGGAGGGGCGCAACGAAGTCGGCCCCTACCAGTCACCTTACGAGGATGGCATGCAGCACTTCCACGAGTTCTATCGCCGCATCCTGG
>JAUCDD010000038.1:0-115684 GCA_034675505.1 Melaminivora sp.
CACCTCGCGCACGGCGATCTCTGGCATGTCCAGGTAGGTGGCGATCTCGGCCTCCGCGGCCTGGCTGACCCAGCCCTGCTCCTGCTGCACGATGGCCAGGCAGGCCATGACGGCGGACTGCTTTTGCTCGGCGGGATATTTCGCCACTTCGCGTGCGAAACGCTCTCGGGTGGTTTCGGTGATCATCGGTCGATCTCTCCAAACACGATATCCAGCGTGCCGATGAGCGCCACGGCGTCGGCGATCATGTGCCCGCGCGCCAGCTCGTCGAGCGTGGCCAGATGGGCAAAGCCGGGGGCGCGAATCTTCAGGCGATAGGGCTTGTTGGCCCCGTCGCTCACCATGTAGATGCCGAATTCACCCTTGGGGTGCTCGACCGCCGCATAGGCCTCGCCCTCGGGCACGCGGAAGCCTTCGGTGAAGAGCTTGAAATGGTGGATCAGGTCCTCCATGCCGCTCTTCATGCGCTCGCGCGGGGGCGGCGCGATCTTGTGGTTGTCCACGATCACCGGGCCGGGGTTGGCGCGCAGCCACTGCACGCACTGCTGGATGATGCGGTTGGACTGGCGCATCTCGGCCACGCGCACCAGGTAGCGGTCGTAGCTGTCGCCGGTCACGCCCACGGGGATGTCGAAGTCCATGCGGTCATAGACCTCGTAGGGCTGCTTCTTGCGCAGGTCCCAGGCGATGCCGGAGCCGCGCAGCATGGGGCCGGTCATGCCCAGGTTCAGCGCGCGCTCCGGGGTCACCACGCCGATGCCCACGGTGCGCTGCTTCCAGATGCGGTTGTCGGTGAGCAGCGTCTCGTACTCGTCCACGCACTTGGGGAAGCGCCGCGTGAAGTCCTCGATGAAGTCCAGCAGCGAGCCCTGGCGGTTGCGGTTGCGCTCCTCGATGGCGCGCGCGTTGCGCACCTTGCTCGCCTGGTACTGCGGCATGCTGTCGGGCAGGTCGCGGTACACGCCGCCGGGACGGAAGTACGCAGCATGCATGCGCGCGCCCGACACGGCCTCGTACATGTCGAACAGGTCTTCGCGCTCGCGGAAGGTGTAGATCAGGATGGTCGAGCTGCCGCAGTCGTTGCCGTGCGAGCCCAGCCACATCAGGTGGTTCAGCAGCCGCGTGATCTCGGAGAACAGCACGCGGATGTACTGGGCGCGCAGCGGCACCGCGAGCCCCAGCAGCTTCTCGATGGCCAGGCAATAGGCGTGCTCGTTGCTCATCATCGAGACGTAGTCCAGCCGGTCCATGTAGGGCAGCGACTGGATGTAGGTCTTGTGCTCGGCGAGCTTTTCGGTGGCGCGGTGCAGCAGGCCGATGTGCGGGTCGGCGCGCTGCACCACCTCGCCATCGAGCTCCAGCACCAGGCGCAGCACGCCGTGCGCGGCCGGGTGCTGCGGCCCGAAGTTCAGGGAGTAGTTCTTGATTTCAGCCATGGGTAGGTCACCTGGGCGCGGCGCGCCTTCAGTGCAGGCCTCCGTAGTTTTCCTCGCGGATGATGCGGGGCGTGACCTCGCGCGGCTCTATGGACACGGGCTCGTAGACCACGCGGCGCAGCTCGGCGTCATAGCGCATCTCCACATGCCCGGACAGCGGGAAGTCCTTGCGGAACGGATGGCCGATGAAGCCGTAGTCGGTCAGGATGCGGCGCAAGTCCTCATGGCCGTCGAACACGATGCCGAACAGGTCGAAGGCCTCGCGCTCGAACCAGTTGGCTGCGTTCCAGATGCCGCTGATGGAGGGCACGACGGGGAAGTCGTCGTCCGGGCAGAACACCCGCACGCGCACGCGCTGGTTCAGCGACACCGACAGCAGGTGCGTGACCACGGCGTAGCGCGCGCCATCGCGGCCCACGTCGCGGTAGGTGGAATAGTCCACGCCGCACAGGTCCATCAGCTGCTCGAACTGGCAGCCGGGCGCATCGCGCAGCGCCTGCATGGCGCTGGCGTAGTCGGCCGCGCCGACGGTGACCGTCACCTCGCCCAGGGCAATGGCGATCTCGCGCGCCTTGCCGCCCAGGGCGGCGGCGACGGCGTCGCGCACCGCCTCGGGCGTGAGGGCGACGGCAGGGGCCGGTGGAAATGGCGTTCATCGAATCCTCTCGCTCAGGCGCGCGCAATGGTGTGGGTGCGGCGGATTTTTTGCTGCAGCTGGATGATCCCGTAGATCAGCGCCTCGGCCGTCGGCGGGCAGCCGGGCACGTACACGTCCACCGGCACGATGCGGTCGCAGCCCCGCACCACCGAATAGCTGTAGTGGTAGTAGCCGCCGCCATTGGCGCACGAGCCCATGGAGATGACCCAGCGCGGCTCGGCCATCTGGTCGTAGACCTTGCGCAGCGCCGGCGCCATCTTGTTGCACAGCGTGCCGGCCACGATCATCAGGTCGGACTGGCGGGGGCTGGCGCGGAACACCTCGGCGCCGAAACGGCCCAGGTCGTAGCGCGCAGCGGCCGCGTGCATCATCTCGACGGCGCAGCAGGCCAGCCCGAAGGTCATGGGCCACAGCGATCCGGTCTTGGCCCAGTTCACCACCGAGTCGTAGCTCGTGGTGATGAAGCCTTCCTTCATCACACCTTCAATCATCGTCTCGTTCCTTTTGGCGCGGCCGTGCGGCGCTCATTCCCAGTTCAGCGCACCCTTTTTCCACTCGTAGGCAAAGCCCACGACCAGGATGGCCAGAAAGACCAGTACGGCGACGAAGCCGGTCATGCCCACTTCCTGCAGGCTCACGGCCCAGGGAAACAGGAAGGCGATCTCCAGGTCGAACAGGATGAACAAAATGGCTACCAGGTAGTAGCGCACGTCGAACTTCATGCGCGCGTCCTCGAAGGCCTCGAAGCCGCATTCGTAGGGGGAATTCTTGGCCGGATCCGGGCGATTGGGGCCCAGCACGTAGCCCAGCAGCAGGGGCACGACTCCAATGGCAGCCCCCACCACAATGAACAGGAGGACTGGGAGGTACTGATCGAGATTCATCTGGGGCCTGCTCACCGTTGAAAAGCCGCCTTGGCCCGCACCGCGCTGCGGCCCGGGCAAGGCGGCCCTTATGTGATTGGTGCCGTCGGCGAGACTCGAACTCGCACAGCTTTCGCCACTACCCCCTCAAGATAGCGTGTCTACCAATTTCACCACGACGGCTGTCTTGTCATCTGTATCCATCAGGCTCGGACCCGCTTGGCGGGTAGCCTTCCAGACAGACCGCGATTCTAACCCGGAAAAACCCTGTGACAAATCGGGCGGCGGCATTTTTCGCCCGCTTTGCGCTGGATCATTTGGTGGGGATTTGCGCGGCGCCGGACGCCGGCACGGCAGCCGGCTCAGGCACCTGCGCCGAAGCTGCGGGCTGCGGCGCAGCGGCGGGTGCGGTCACGGCGGCAGGCGCCTCGAGCACGCTGCCCACGCTGGGCGTGCGCTGGTTGCCCAGGTAGGCCAGCGCCAGTGTGGCGAGGAAGAACACGGTCGCCAGCACACCGGTGGTGCGCGACAGGAAGTTGGCGCTGCCGCTGGCGCCAAACAGGCTGCCCGAGCTGCCGCTGCCAAACGCCGCACCCATGTCGGCCCCCTTGCCGTGCTGGATAAGGATCAGGCCAATCATGGCCAGCGCGGTCAGCATCTGCACCGCCAGAATCACGTTCACCAAGGTATTCATTTTTCCTTCTACTCCTGAATTAATAGCTGAAGGCCCGCGTCAGGCGCCGGCAGCAGCGATGATTTGCAAGAAATCCTGGGCCTTGAGCGCTGCACCGCCCACCAGGCCGCCATCGATGTCGGGCTGCGCCAGCAGCTGCGCGGCATTGGCCGCCGTCATGCTGCCGCCGTACAGCAGCCGGATGCCGTGCGCCTGCTGCGAGGCCGCTGCCAGCTGCGCGCGCAGCACTGCATGCACCTGCTGCGCCTGCTCGGGCGTGGCGGTGCGGCCGGTGCCGATGGCCCAGACCGGCTCGTAGGCGACGACGATCTCGCTGATGCAATGGCCGTTGGCGTGGATCACGGCTGCCAGCTGGCGGCGCACCATGTCCATGGTCTGGCCCGCCTCGCGCTCGGCCAGCGTCTCGCCCACGCAGACGATGGGCGTGATGCCGGCGGCCAGCGCCTTCTGCGCCTTCGCCGCCACGTCGGCGTCGCTCTCGCCGTGGTACTGCCGGCGCTCGGAGTGGCCGACCAGCACGTAGCGCGCGCCAAACTCGCGCAGCATGGCGGCCGAGACTTCGCCGGTATAGGCGCCGCAGTCGTGCCGGGACACGTCCTGCGCCGCCAGTTGCAGCGCCGTGCCGGCCACCAGCGCCTGCGCCTGCGCCAGATACGGCGCCGGCACGGCAACCGCCACGGCGCAGCCCGCAGGCCGGCCGTCGAGCGCGGCGCACAGCGCCTGCAACAAGGCCTGGTTGGCAGCCAGGCTGCCGTTCATCTTCCAGTTGCCCGCGATCAGCTTGCTTGCAGCCATCATGCGTCCCATGTCAAAACGATCTTGCCCACGTGCTGGCTCGATTCCATCAACGCGTGCGCCCGGGCCGCATCGGCGGCGGCGAAGGTGGCGTGGACCACGGGCCGCAGGCGGCCCGCCTCCAGCAGCGGCCAGACCTCGCGGCGCAGGGCAGCGGCGATCTGCGCCTTGAACGCCAGCGGGCGCGGCCGCAGCGTGGAGCCGGTGATGGTCAGGCGCCGCCTGAGCACGGCGCCGGCGTCGATGGACGCCTGCGTCCCTCCCTGCACGGCGATGATCACCAGGCGCCCGTCCTCGGCCAGGCACTTGAGTTCGCGCGCGACGTAGTCGCCGGCCACCATGTCCAGCACCACGTCGGCGCCGCGGCCTTCGGTGATGCGCAGCACTTCGGCGGCGAAATCCTGCTCGCGGTAATTGACGGCGTGGTGCGCGCCCAGCTCCAGGCAGGCGGCGCACTTGCCGGCAGAGCCGGCGGTGGCGATCACCGTGGCGCCGCGCGCACGCGCCATCTGGATGGCGGCCACGCCGATGCCGCTGGAGCCGCCCTGCACCAGCAGCACCTCGCCCGCCTGCAGCCGGCCCCGATCGAAGACGTTGCTCCAGACCGTGAAAAACGTCTCGGGCAGGGACGCGGCCTCGATGTCGCTGAGACCCGCCGGCACCGGCAGGCACTGCGCCACCGGCGCCACGCACCACTGCGCGTAGCCGCCGCCGGCCAGCAGCGCGCAGACCCGGTCGCCCACGCGAATGCCGGCCTGCTCCATGGCCGCCGCGTCGCCCGACTCGACAACGCCCGCCACTTCCAGGCCCGGCAGGTCGGACGCCCCCGGGGGCGGCGCATAGTGGCCCTTGCGCTGCAGCACGTCCGGACGGTTCACGCCGCTGGCGGCCACGCGGATCAACACCTCGCCGCTGCCCGCCTGCGGGCGCGGACGCTGCGCCAGGCGCAGCCCCTCGGGCGGACCAAAGGCCGCGATTTCCACGGCTTGCATGGTTGCACTCATGGCAATTTCAATCAAATCAGGCCCATGCCGGCGCCAGGCGCCGGGATGTAGCTCTGGTTTTGATAGCGATCAGGCGTCTGCCGAGCCCGGCGTTTCATGGCCTTGGCCGCCGTGCTGGCCCTGCTGCGCCTGGCCATAGCCGCCTTCACGGCGTTCGCCGCGGCCGCCGCCGTCGCGGCGCTCGCCGCGCTCACGGTCGCCGCCGCGCTCGCCGCGGTACTCGCCGCGCTCCGGGCGCTCCATGCCTGCGGGGCGCTCGGCCAGGGCCTTCATGGACAGCTTGACGCGGCCCTTCTCGTCGGTCTCCAGCACCTTGACGCGCACGACCTGGCCTTCCTTCAGGTAGTCGTTCACGTTCTCCACGCGCTCGTGGGCGATCTGGCTGATGTGCAGCAGGCCGTCCTTGCCGGGCAGCAGGTTGATGAGGGCGCCGAAGTCCAGGATCTTGGTGACCGGGCCTTCGTAGATCTTGCCCACCTCGACCTCGGCGGTGATCTCCTCGATGCGGCGCTTGGCCTCGTCGGCGCGGGCGGCGTCGGTGGAGGCAATGGTGATGGTGCCGTCCTCGTCGATGTTGATCTGGCAGCCGGTCTCGTCAGTGAGGGCGCGGATGGTGGAGCCGCCCTTGCCGATCACGTCGCGGATCTTCTCCGGGTTGATCTTCATGGTGTAGAGCTTGGGCGCGAAGCTGGAGATCTCGGTGCGCGCCTCGCCCATGGCTTCCTGCATCTTGCCCAGGATGTGCATGCGCGCTTCCTTGGCCTGCGCCAGGGCGACTTCCATGATCTCGCGCGTGATGCCCTGGATCTTGATGTCCATCTGCAGCGCGGTGATGCCGGCCGTGGTGCCAGCGACCTTGAAGTCCATGTCGCCCAGGTGGTCCTCGTCGCCCAGGATGTCGGTCAGCACGGCAAAGCGGTTGCCATCCTTGATCAGGCCCATGGCGATGCCGGCCACGTGCGCCTTCATGGGCACGCCGGCGTCCATCAGCGACAGGCAGCCGCCGCACACGGACGCCATGGACGAGGAGCCATTGGACTCGGTGATCTCCGAGACCACGCGGATGGTGTAGGGGAACTCGTCCTTGGGCGGCAGGCAGGCGATCAGCGCGCGCTTGGCCAGGCGGCCGTGGCCGACCTCGCGGCGCTTGGTCGAGCCCATGCGGCCCACTTCGCCGGTGGCAAAGGGAGGCATGTTGTAGTGGAACAGGAAGCGGTCCTCGAACTCGCCGGCCAGCGCGTCGATGCGCTGCGCGTCGCGCTCGGTGCCCAGCGTGGTCACCACCAGCGCCTGCGTCTCGCCGCGCGTGAACAGCGACGAGCCGTGCGTGCGCGGCAGGAGCGAATTGCGGATCTCGATGGGACGCACGGTGCGCGTGTCGCGGCCGTCGATGCGCGGCTCGCCAGCCAGGATCTGGCTGCGCACGATCTGCGCCTCGATGTCGAACAGGAGCGACTCGACCTTGACGGCATCGAACTCGGCGCCGCTGTCCTTCAGGCTTTGCAGCACGGAGCTGGACGCCTCGCGCAGCGCCTGCGTGCGCGCCTGCTTGCTGCGGATCTGGTAGGCGGCGCGCAGCTTTTCCTCGGCCAGCTGCGTGATGCGGGCGATGAAGGCCTCGTCCTTGGCCGGGGCCTGCCAGTCCCACACGGGCTTGCCGGCTTCGCGCACCAACTCGTGGATGGCTTCGATGGCGATGCGGCCCTGCTCGTGGCCAAAGACCACGGCGCCCAGCATCACGTCCTCGGGCAGCTGCTGCGCCTCGGATTCGACCATCAGCACGGCGGCTTCGGTGCCGGCGACGACCAGGTCCATCTTGGAGTTCTTGCGCTCGGTCTGGCCGGGATTGAGCACGTATTCGCCGTTGATGTAGCCCACGCGCGCGGCGCCGATGGGGCCGTTGAACGGGATGCCGGAGATCGACAGCGCGGCGCTCACGCCCAGCATGGCGGCGATGTCGGCGTCCACTTCCGGGTTCAGCGAGATGGTGTGGATGACCACGTGCACCTCGTTGTAGAAACCTTCAGGGAACAGCGGGCGGATCGGGCGGTCGATCAGGCGGCTGGTCAGCGTCTCCAGCTCGGAGGGCTTGGCCTCGCGCTTGAAGAAGCTGCCGGGGATCTTGCCGGCGGCATAGGTCTTCTCGATGTAGTCCACCGTCAGGGGGAAGAAATCCTGGCCGGGCTTGGGAGTCTTGCTGGCCACCACGGTGGCCAGCACCACGGTGTCGTCGATGTTGACGAGGACCGCGCCACCGGCCTGGCGGGCGATTTCGCCCGTCTCCATGGTGACCGTGTGCTGGCCCCACTGAAAGGATTTGGTGACCTTGTTGAACATGCTCATGACGGCTCCTTGCTCACTTATTAATAGCTGAATGTCATTATTCAGCAACGACCAGCGGGCTATTCAATGCAGAAACACGATGCCATTCCAGGGGCGCTGTGCATGCGGCACAACGCCCCTGGAATGACACAGCTTCGCTCTGCCGAATGCCGCACCGAAAAAACAAAAGCGCCTGAGCCAGGCAAAGCCCACCCAGGCGCTTCGTGCGGATGTGGCCAGCGCTTACTTGCGCAGGCCCAGCTTGGCGATCAGCGCCGTGTAGCGCTCGGCGTCCTTGGCCTTGAGGTAGTCCAGCAGCTTGCGGCGGCGGCTGACCATGCGCAGCAGACCGCGGCGGCCATGGTGGTCCTTGGCGTGCTGCTTGAAGTGCGGCGTCAGCTCGTTGATGCGAGCGGTGAGCAGGGCCACCTGCACTTCGGGGCTGCCGGTATCGTTGGCAGAACGTGCATTGGCCTTGACGACCTCGGCCTTGATGGAAGATGCGATCATGATTTTCCTGGAGTGTGGCGCCCACGGCAGGCGCGGGTTGCAGGCCTGCGCGAGGCGCCTGGTTTTGACTTGCGCCGGCCACTGGAAAGGCCGCCGGCGTGCGTCTTGCACTGCGCAAAACCCGGCGATTATATCGCGCCGCGCCTTTTGCCGGCAGCTGCAGGCTTCCCGGGTGGCAGGGCGCCATCCAGCCGCCATCATGCGGGCACGCCGTCCCGTTTCCACCTCCGCCGCCATGACCACCACACTCCAACTGCTCCAGCGCACCGCCCTGTGCACCATGCTGGCCCTGGCCACAGCCAGCCTGGCGCTGCCGGCGCAGGCCGCCGGCAAATCGAGCGCCAGGAAATCCAAGGCCGCCAAGGTCAAGCCACAGCAAAACAACTCCCAGGAAAGTGCCGCCGAGCGCGACCGGCGCCTGTACCGCGAATGCCAGGGCCTGCCCAACGCCGGCGCCTGCCGGGGCTACACGCACCGCTGACGCCGGTTTTTTGCCAAACTTGCCCAGAAGGCCGAAAAAACCGCATTACAATACGCTTCGTTGCTGCACTGCAGACCGATACACGCAAGTGATCGATTCCGCCGGCAGCAATTTTTGAAAAGAGCACGAAATTATCGTGCTACAATTCAAAGCTTCGCGGCTGTAGCTCAGCTGGATAGAGTACTTGGCTACGAACCAAGGGGTCGTGGGTTCGATTCCTGCCAGCCGCACCAAACGGTAAGCCCTAGAACAGCAATGTTCTAGGGCTTTTTCGTTGGCGCCAGCAAAAGCGCGGCACCATGCGCCCATGAGCAAAGCCTTCACCCGCGAAGCCGACGCGCCCGACGATGACGACGAAAGCCCCGCCCCGGCGCCGGCCCTGCCCGCAGGCGCCCGGAACTACATCACCCAGGAGGGCTACGCGCGCCTGCGCGGCGAGCTGCTGCAACTGATGGACGAGGAGCGCCCCAAGGTCGTGGACACCGTGCATTGGGCAGCGCGCAATGGCGACCGATCGGAGAACGGCGACTACCTGTACGGCAAGAAACGCCTGCGCGAGATCGACCGGCGCATCCGCTTCCTCACCAAGCGCCTGGAGGTCGCCGAGGTGGTGGACCCTTCAGTGCACGAGGGCGGCAGCCAGGTGTTCTTCGGCGCCACCGTCACCTACGTGGATGACCAGGGCGACGAGCGCACGGTGACCATCCTGGGAATCGACGAGGTGGACAACAGCCTGCAGCAGATCAGCTGGGTCTCGCCGGTGGCGCGCGCGCTGCTGAAGAGCCGCGAGGGCGACGAGGTCTCGCTGATGACGCCAGCCGGCCCGCGCACGCTGGAGGTGCTGCAGGTACGCTACCCGCCGCGCAGCCGGCCGCACCGCTGAGGCGGCGCGCTCAGCCGGCCTGCGGCAACACGCGCCAGGCGCGCAGCACCGCCGGCGTGCGGCGCAAATTGCGCAGCGCCGCCTCGACATGCGCCAGGTCGCGCACAGCCACCACGAAACGCAGCTCGGTGGTGGCCATGGCGTCGTCCATGTCCATGCGCACGATATCGGCTTCCGAGCTGGCGAGCTCGGAGGCAATACGCGCCAGCACGCCCCGGCCGTTGTTCACGGTGACGGTGATGCCGGTCTCGAACAGCCGCGCCGGCTCGTCCGACCAGTCCACGGCGATAAAGCGCTCGGCGTCCTTGTGCTGCAGGCGCTGGGCCACCCCGCAGCGGGCGTGGTGCACCACCAGGCCCTCGCCCCGGCCCAGGTAGCCGACGATGGGGTCGCCCGGCACCGGGCGGCAGCAGGCCGCGTATTGCACCGGCGCGCTCTCACTGCCGTCGAGCGTGATGCCGCCCTGGGACACGCTCTCATGCGCAGCGTAGCGCTCGCGGCTGAGCAGCACCGCGTCCGGGCGCAGGCCGTCCTCGACCAGCAGGCCCACCAGGCGCTTGGCAATGATGCCGGCGATGCGCCGGCCCAGGCCGATGTCGGTCAGCAACTCGGCCTGGCTGCGGCTGCCCGTCAGGCGCAGCAGCTTCTCCCACAGCGCGCCATGGCCCTGCATGTCCGGCAGCTGCTCGATGCCCTCGGCGCGCAGGGCCTGCGCCAGCAGCTTCTCGCCCAGCCCGGCGGATTCGCTCTGCGCCAGGCTCTTGAGGTAGTGGCGCACCTTGGAGCGGGCGCGCGCCGTGCGCACGAAGCCCAGCCACGCCGGGTTGGGACGCGCGCCCTGGGCCGTGATCACCTCGACCACGTCCCCGTTCTTGAGCTCGGTGCGCAGCGACACCTGCTCGTTGTTGATGCGCGCTCCCACCGTGCGGCCGCCCACGTCGCTGTGGATGGCATAGGCGAAATCCACGACGGTGGCGCCGCGCGGCAGCGCCAGGATGCGGCTCTTGGGCGTGAAGACATAGACCGCGTCCGGAAACAGGTCCACCTTGACGTGGTCCCAGAATTCGGCTGCGTCGCGCGTCTCGTTCTGGATGTCCAGCAGGGACTGCAGCCACTGCGTGCCCATGCGCTCGGAGGCGCCGCCCTCGGCCTCGGTGGCCCGGTAGAGCCAGTGCGCAGCCACGCCGGCCTCGGCCACGATGTGCATTTCCTCGGTGCGGATCTGGAACTCCACGTTCAGCCCTGCGGGGCCGACCAGCGTGGTGTGCAGCGACTGGTAGCCGTTGAGCTTGGCGATGGCGATATGGTCCTTGAACCTGCCCGGCACCGGTTTGTAGGTCTGGTGCAGCACGCCCAGTGCCCCATAGCAGTCCAGCACCGAGCGCACCACGACCCGAAAGCCGTACAGGTCTATCACCTGCGCAAAGCTCAGGTGCTGCTCGATCATCTTCTGGTAGATGGCAAACAGCGTCTTCTCGCGGCCGGCCACGCGCGCCGGCATGCCGGCGCGCACGAAAGCCGCGTCCACCTCGGACTGCATCTTCTGCACGCTGTCGCGGCTGCGGTTGCGGCTGCGCGCCACGGCCTTGGCCAGCGTGGCGTAGCGCCAGGGATGGAGGTGGCGAAACGACAGGTCCTGCAACTCGCGGTATGTCTGGTTCAGCCCCAGGCGGTGGGCGATGGGCGCGTAGACGTCCAGCGTCTCCGAGGAAATGCGCCGCCACTTGGAGCGCGGCATGTCCGACAGGGTGCGCATGTTGTGCGTGCGGTCGGCCAGCTTGATGAGGATCACGCGCACGTCGCGCGCCATGGCCAGCAGCATCTTGCGAAACGACTCGGCCTGGTTTTCCTCGCGCGTGTCGAACTGCAGCTTGTCCAGCTTGGTCAGGCCGTCCACCAGCTCGGCCACCGGCGTGCCGAAGCGCTCGACCAGGTCGGCCTTGGTGATGCCGCAATCCTCCATGGCGTCGTGCAGCAGCGCTGCAATGAGCGCCTGCACATCGAGCTTCCAGCTGGCGCACAGCGCCGCAACCGCTATCGGGTGGGTGATGTAGGGCTCGCCGCTGCTGCGCAGCTGCCCCAGGTGGGCCTGGTCGGCATAGCGGTAGGCCTGGCGCACCTGCTCGATCTGCGCCTCGTCGAGGTAGTCGAGTTTTTCCAGCAGCGCGGCGAAACTGGCCGCAGCGGCATTGGCCTGCGCAGCCGAAGTGTGCGCAGCCGGCGCCAACCCGATGGGCGCTGCCGCTGCGCTCGGCGATGCGGTGGAGGAATGAAAGGCCATAGCCCGTCAACTATAGCGCTGCGGCCAGTACAGTGGATGTGAACGGGCGGCAGGCGGCCCAAAAGCAAAAGCACCGGCCAGCGGTGCTTTTGTTCATGGACGGGGCGGAAAGCCCGCTGGCGCTCTCAGCCGGGAACCTTCTTCAGCATCTCCAGGCCCACCTTGGCGGCGGCGATCTCGCGCAGCGCCGTCACGGCAGGCTTGTTGCGGCTTTCGATGCGCGGCGTATGTCCCTGGCTGAGCATGCGGGCGCGGTAGGTGGCAGCCAGCACCAGCTGGAAACGGTTGGGAATCTGCTCCAGGCAGTCTTCCACGGTAATGCGGGCCATGGTTTCTCTCCAGGGGATGGATGTCAGTTTGAGGGGAGATTGAGCGAGGCGAAGGTGTCGGCCCGGGCGCGGCGTTGGGCAACGTACTTGAGCCGCTGGGCGTGGACGATGGTTTTCAGGTCGAAAAGCGCCCGCTCGAAAACTTCGTTGATTATAACGAAGTCGAATTTGCCAACCTGCCGCATCTCCTGCGCGGCATTCACCAGGCGCATCTCGATCACTTCGCTGGAATCCTCGCCCCGGCGCTCCAGGCGCGAGCGCAGCTCTTCCCAGCTGGGCGGCAGGATGAACACCAGGACGGCGTCGGCGAAGGCCTGCTTGATCTGCAGCGCGCCCTGCCAGTCGATCTCCAGCACCACGTCGGCGCCCTGGGCGATGCGCTCCTCGATGGCGCGCCGCGAGGTGCCGTAGCGGCGCCCGTGCACATGGGCCCACTCGACGAAGCCATTGGCCGCGACCATGGCGTCGAACTCGGGGTCGGAGGCGAAGAAGTACTCGCGGCCGTGCTTTTCCTGTCCGCGCGGTGCGCGCGTGGTGTGCGAGACCGAGGGCTGCACGTGCGAGTCCACCTCCATCAAGGCCTTGACGAGGCTGGATTTGCCCGCCCCGCTGGGGGCCGAGACTACGAATAGATTGCCGGGATAGTCCATAACTGGTGCCGGGGTGGCGCTATCAAATTAGGATTATTCGATGTTTTGGACCTGCTCGCGCATCTGCTCGATCAGCACCTTCATCTCCACGCCTATGCGCGTCAGCTCCATGGTTGCGGACTTGGAGCCCAGCGTATTGGCCTCGCGGTGCAGCTCCTGGATCAGGAAGTCCAGCCGCTTGCCGACCTCGCCGCCCTTGTCCAGCAGGCGGCCGATCTCCTCCACGTGCGCCACCAGCCGGGTCAGCTCTTCGGCGACGTCGATGCGGATGGCAAAGGCCGTGGCCTCGGTCAGCGCGCGCTCCTGGGCGGCCTCGGGGATGGCGGCGCCCTCAGCCAGCTGCAGGGCTTCGCGCCAGCGCTCCAGGAACCGCTGGCGCTGCTGCACGGCCAGCGCCGGGACCAGCGGGCCGGCCTGGGCGGCCAGCGAGCGCAGGCCCTCCAGGCGCTCGCGCAGCGTGGCCACCAGGCGCTCGCCCTCGCGTGCGCGCGCCGCCTGCAGCCCGGCCAGCGCCTGCTGCGCCAGCGCTGCCAGCTGCGCGCCGAAGTCGTGCTGCGGCGCAACCGCCCCGGCGGACAGGCGCAGCGCATCGGCCACCGACAGGGGCGCCGCCAGCGGCAGGTGCGCGCGCACCGCCTCCTGCACGGCCGCCAGGTGCTGCAGCAGGTGCGGCGCCGGCTGCGCCAGGCCTGCGGCGTCGCCGCTGTCGATGAACGCGCGCAGCTCGACCTTGCCGCGCTTCAGCCCGGCCGTCAGCAGGGCGCGCAGCGCCGGTTCGTGGGCGCGCAACTCGTCGGACAGGCGCAGCGTCAGGTCCAGGAAGCGGCTGTTGACCGAGCGCAGCTCCAGGCCCAGCCGGCGGCTGCTGCCCGGGGCTGCGCCAGCGCCGCGCGCGGCCTCGCCCTGGGCGCTGGCGTAACCGGTCATGCTGTAGACTGCCATGGGAATATTCGGTAATGGGTGACGTTGCTCGTGAGCCCGCGATTATCGGGGTTTTGCGCCACCGCCCGCACGCCATCCGCCTCGTCCCCATGTCCAAAGTCAAACCAGCTCCCCTGCCCGCCGGCACCCAGATCGGAGGCTACCGCGTGGTGCGCCGGCTGGCCTCGGGCGGCTTCGGCGTCGTCTACCTGGCGCTCGACCGCGAAGGCCAGCAGGTGGCCATCAAGGAATACATCCCCGCGTCCCTGGCCACGCGCGAGCCGGGCGAGCTGCTGCCCCGGGTGCCGCCGGAAAAGCTTTCCCTGTACCGGCTGGGCCTCAAGAGCTTCTTCGAGGAAGGGCGCTCGCTGGCGCAGATCTCGCACGCCTCGGTGGTCAGCGTGCTGAATTTCTTCCGTGAAAACGAGACCGTCTACATGGTGATGAACTACCTGGAGGGCGCGACCCTGCAGGACTTCATCATCACCGCGCGCGACCTGAAGGCGCAGAAGGTGTTTCGCGAGTCCACCATCCGCTCGCTGTTCGACGAGGTGCTGCGCGGCCTGCGCATCGTGCACCAGCACAAGATGCTGCACCTGGACATCAAGCCGGCCAACATCTTCATCACCGACGACAACAGGGCGCTGATGATCGATTTCGGCGCAGCGCGCGAGGTGCTGTCCAAGGAAGGCAACTTCATCCGCCCCATGTACACCCCTGGCTTTGCCGCGCCCGAGATGTACCGGCGCGATGCGCAGATGGGCCCGTGGACGGACATCTACGCCATCGGGGCGTGCATCTACGCCTGCATGCAGGGCTTCCCGCCCGCCGAGGCGCCGCAGCGCCAGGACAAGGACCGCCTGACCACGGCGCTGGCCAAGCTGCGCGGCATCTACTCGGACAACCTGATCGAGGTGGTCGAATGGTGCATGGCGCTGGACCCGCTGTCGCGGCCGCAGTCGGTGTTCGCACTGCAAAAGGAACTGTCGCGCGAGGGCGAGCGCCGCTACACCAAGCTCAGCATGGGCGAGAAGGTGCGCCTGCAGCTGGACACCCTGGTGGCTGACACGAAGAAGAGCCTCAACAAGGGCGGCGAGGCCGCCGGCGCCGCCACCCGACCCAAATGAAGTTCTCCATCTTCCAGATCAGCCGGCGGGGCGGGCGCGAGAAAAACGAAGACCGCATGGGGTATTGCTACACCCGCGAGGCCTGCCTGTTCGTGCTGGCCGACGGCATGGGCGGGCACCCGCAGGGCGAGCTGGCGGCGCAGATCGCCATCCAGACGGTCTCCGCGCTGTTCCAGCGCCAGGCCCGGCCGGCGCTGGCCGACGTGCCGCAATTCCTGTCCTCGGCCCTGCTGGCCGCGCACCAGCAGATCCTGCGCCACGGCACCCAGCACGGCATGCTCGACTCGCCGCGCACCACCCTGGTGGCAGCAGTGGTGCAGCACGGCCATGCCCACTGGATCCACTGCGGCGACTCGCGCGCCTACCTGGTGCGCGGCGGCGAGGTGCTGGTGCGCACGCGCGACCACTCCTATGCCGAGCTGCGCAGCGCCGCCATCGCCGGGCTGGAGCGGGTCAACCGCAACGTGCTGTTCACCTGCCTGGGCTCGCCCACCAAGCCGCTGTTCGACACCTCGGCGCCGCTGCTGCTGGAGCAGGGCGACCGGCTGCTCTTGTGCTCGGACGGGCTGTGGGGCACGCTGGACGACGCCGCCATCGCCCGGCCGCTGGCGCGCCTGCCGGTGTCGCAGGCCGTGCCCGAGCTGGTCGAGGAGGCGCTGCGCCGCGCCGGCCAGGCCAGCGACAACGTCACCGCCGTCGCCATGGAGTGGGAGACGCCCGATGTGTTCGAAGCCACGCAAGGCATTTCCACCGAGGGTTTCGGGGAAGACGCATTCGCCTCGACCATCCAGTACGAGCCGCTGGACGGCCTGGCGGACGACCTCGACGACCTCGATGACCTGGACGACGAAGCCATAGAGCGCTCGATCGCCGAGATCAACGAGGCCATCCGCCGCTCGGCCGCGAAGCGGTTGTGAGCCCTGCGGTGGAGCGCCGCGCGCTGCCTGCGGGCCTGAATTCAGGAGACCCCCATGACGTTTGAACGCAGCGGCCAGCGCGCCGCAGACCAGCTGCGCCCGGTACGCCTCACGCGCGGCTACACCATGCACGCCGAGGGCTCGGTGCTGGTCGAATTCGGCCACACGCGCGTGCTGTGCACGGCGTCCGTCGAGGACAAGGTGCCGCCGCACCGCCGGGGCACGGGCAGCGGCTGGGTCACGGCCGAATACGGCATGCTGCCGCGCGCCACGCACACGCGCAGCGACCGCGAGGCGGCGCGCGGCAAGCAAAGCGGGCGCACGCAGGAGATCCAGCGGCTGATCGGGCGCAGCCTGCGCGCGGTGTTCGACCTGCAGGCGCTGGGCGAGCGCACCATCCACCTGGATTGCGACGTGCTGCAGGCCGACGGCGGCACGCGCACCGCCGCCATCACCGGCGCCTGGGTGGCGGCGCACGACGCCGTGGCCACCCTGCTGGCCGCCGGCCGCCTGGCCGCCTCGCCCCTGACCGGCGCCGTGGCGGCGGTGTCGGTAGGGCTGCTGGGCGGCGTGCCGCTGCTGGACCTGCAATACACCGAGGATGCGGCCTGCGACACCGACATGAACGTGGTGATGACCGGCGCCGGCCAGTACGTGGAGCTGCAGGGCACGGCCGAGGGCGCCACGTTCTCGCGCCGCGAGCTCGACGCGCTGCTGGCGCTGGCCGACAAGGGCATCACCGAGCTGCTCGCATTGCAGCAACAGGCACTATCAAAAACATAGCTAGAGGCCGGCCATCCACGCCGGCAAGTGGCACTTTTCACTCAAAAACCCCTCCATGCAGCTGGTTCTGGCCTCCAACAACCCCGGCAAGCTCGCCGAACTCCAGCAGCTGTTCGCGCCCCTGGGCGTGCAGCTGATCGCCCAGGGTGCGCTGGGCGTGGGCGAGGCGCAAGAGCCTTACCAGACCTTCGTCGAGAACGCGCTGGCCAAGGCCCGCTTTGCCGCCGCCCACACCGGGCTGCCGGCCTTGGCCGATGACGCCGGCCTGTGCGTGCACGCCTTCGGCGGCCTGCCCGGCGTCCAAACCGCCCACTACGCCACGCAGTTCGGCTATGCCCGGGGCGACGCCAACAACGTGCGCGCGCTGCTGGAGCAGCTGCAGGGCGTGGACGAGCGGCGCGCGGCCATGGTCAGCACGCTGGTGGCCGTGCGCAACCCGGCCGACCCGGAGCCGCTGATCGCCGTGGGCCGGGTGGCGGGCGAGATTGCGCGTGCGCCGCGCGGCGATGGCGGCTTCGGCTTCGATCCGGTCATGGTGCTGCCCGAGCTGGGCCGCACGTTCGCGCAGCTGCCGCCCGAGCAAAAGAACGCCCTGAGCCACCGCGGCCGCGCCGCGCAGCAAATGCTGGGGCTGATGCGCGAGCGCTGGCTGTGACTGCCGGCAAACTGAGCCCCGCGCCAGCGCCCGCCCACGGCCCGAAGGCAAAGAAAGCGCCCCATCGCGCCCCCTGTTCCCCGCCCCGCTAGCATGACCCTGCCCCCCCTGGTGCCCTCCCCGCCCGCCACGGCCCCGCTGCACGACGTCCAGCACTACCTGCGCCCCGGCCTGCTGCAGCTGACCAGCCTGCCGCCGCTGACGCTGTACGTGCACATCCCGTGGTGCCTGCGCAAGTGCCCGTATTGCGACTTCAACTCGCACCAGGCGCGCCCGGGCGCCGGCGAGCTGCCCGAGCAGCGCTACATCGACGCGCTGGTGGCCGACCTGGAGACCGCGCTGCCACTGGTCTGGGGGCGCGCCGTGCACAGCGTCTTCCTGGGCGGCGGCACGCCCAGCCTGTTCTCGCCCCAGGCCATCGACCGGCTGCTGGCCGCCATCCGCGCCCGGCTGCCGCTGGACGCCGGCTGCGAGATCACCCTGGAGGCCAACCCCGGCACCTTCGAGCGCGAGCGCTTTCGCGCCTATCGCAGCGCCGGCGTCACGCGCCTGTCGGTTGGCGTGCAAAGCTTCAACGACGCGCACCTGGCCGTCCTGGGCCGGGTACACGACCGCGCGCAGGCGCTGGCCGCCCTGCGCGAAGCCGGCGAGGCCTTCGCCACCTTCAACCTCGACCTCATGTACGCCCTGCCCGGCCAGACGATGGCGCAGCTGGAGGACGACGTGCGCACCGCGCTGGCGCATGCGCCGCCGCACCTGTCGATCTACCACCTGACCATAGAGCCGGACACCCTCTTTGCCCGCCGCCCACCCCCCGGGCTGCCCGAGGACGACACCGCCTACGCCATGCTCGACCGCATCACCGAGCTGACGGCGGCCGCGCAACTGCAGCGCTATGAGATTTCCGCCTATGCCCGGGCCGGCCACGAGTGCATGCACAACCGCAACTACTGGCAGTTCGGCGACTACCTGGGCATAGGCGCCGGGGCGCACAGCAAGCTGAGCTTTGCGCACCGCATCGTGCGCCAGGCGCGGCTGCGCGAGCCGCAGCGCTACATGGCGCAGGCGCTGGCCGGCAACGCCATCGCGCAGGACCAGGAGGTGCGCCGCGCCGACCTCGCGTTCGAGTTCATGCTGAACGCGCTGAGGCTCAGGGAAGGCTTTGCGCTGGTCGATTTCACCGCGCGCACCGGACTGGCCATCACCGCCATCGCCCAGGGCCTGGCCCAGGCCGAGGCGCGCGGCCTCATCGTGCGCGACATGGAGCACGTGCGCCCCACCGAGCGCGGTTTCGACTTCCTGAGCGACCTGCAGTCGCTGTTCCTGCCCGACTGACGTTTCAATCCACGCCCTTAGCGGGGCGAGTTTGGACGAGGTCACCCCCTCTCCCCAACAAGCTCTGTTCCCCTGAAGGGGGAGGTTTCAAACCGGAGCTGGATTCTGGTGAGAGCTAGGCCGCGCGCGGCCCCGAGTTCAGCCGCAGCGCGCGGCCACCACCTTGCCCGCGGCGTCCACCTGCAGGTTCAGGCGCTCGCCATCGAACTCCAGCGTCACCGCCTGGCCCGGGCGCAGCACCCGCGCCATGCGCGCGCCGGCGCGCACGCGCGCCTGCTCCACCACCTGTGCGGTACTGCTCCTGCCCACCGCCCACTGGGCCCCTTGCTCGCTGCAGGTGCCGCCCGGCGGCGCCGTGCTGGCACCCAGCACGCGCGGCTGGGGCGGCGCAGCCGGCTCGCCCGGCCCCTGCAGCCCGACCGAGCTGCAGCCAGCCAGCGCCAGCAGCGCCCCCAGCACCATTGCCCTACCCTGCGTTTCATGCATGCCCATGCCAATGTCCTTTTTTTGCCAGAGGCATACCTTAGCCTGATGCGCGCCCGCGAAGGGTCACCGCCGGTAACCTGAAGCGGCGTCAGTCGGACGACGCGGCCGCCGCGTCCAGGCCCAGCGCACGCACCTGCGCCGCCGCCGCGTTGGCCTCGCCGGCCGAGGCGAAGGGGCCGACGCGCACCCGCCGCAGCCGCCGGCCATCGGCGGCCGTTATCTCGCGCACGGCCGAGGGCAGGCCTGCGCGCAGCAGCTGCGCATGGGCGCGCTGGGCATTGGCCGGCTGGGCGAACAACCCCACGTTGACGTAGAGCCGGCGCGCCTGTGCAAGGGGTGCATGGGCTTCGTCCGCTGCTGCTGTTGCTGCAGGGGCCGGGGCCGGGGCCGGGGCCGACGCTAGTGCCGATGCCGATGCCGATGCAGGGACAGGGACTGAAACCGCAGCCGCAACGGGCGTGGCCGCTGGCGCCGCTGGCGTCGGCTCCGCCCTCGCCGGCGGCGGCGGCTCGGCTGGTGGACTTGAATCGGCCGGAGCCTGGCCCGGCAAGGCCGACAGGGCCTGGGAGGCAGGCGGTTCAGACGGCTGTTCGGGCCGTGCCACCGGCGCTGGTGCCGCTGCCGGCGCCGCCGCCGCCGCCACGGCCGCATCTTCCCCTGCGCCCGTGCCCTCCAGGCGCAGCCACGCGGCTGCGGCCAGCGCAGCCAGAACGGCCAGGCCGGCAGCCACCAGCCAGGCCAGCCCGGCCCGGGACGGGGCCTGCCGCTGCAAGCGGGCGATGGCATCGGCGATGGTGGGCTGGCTGGCCAGGGCGGCATCGATCCGGCGGCGCGCGTGCCGGTGTACCAGCGCATCGCCATACAACCCGGGCAGCGCGCCGGCCGGCAGCAGGCCCGCCAACGCCAGGCCGCCCAGCACCGGGGCCGGAATCGCGCCGCCCGCCTGCGCCAGCGCCCACAGGGCCAGCAGCAGCAACAGCGCCAGCCCCGAGGCGTAGAGCACCAGCGCCGGCCACAGCCCCCTGAACGCCATCCAGGCCAGCGTGCCCATGGCCGCCGCCCAGTTCCAGCCGGGCAGTACGCGCCCCGCAGCGTCCAGGCGCTCGAACGCCGCCAGGTAGTGCTGCACGTTCAAGGGCCCCAGCGCCGCGCGATACAGCGATTCCTGCAGGTCGCCCGCACACATCTGCACGGTAGCAAAGCGGTCGGCGGGCAGTGCAAAGGCGGGGTGGGCGCTCATGCGTGCGATTCTGGCATGCACGGTCGCCAGCTCGTGGGCCCCGTCCATGGCTGCGCGCCCGCGGCGGGGCGACGCCGCACGTCGCGCCTGCCGCCTGGCCCGGCGGGTGTGCGGCCTGCACAAACAAACAGGCCAGCCGGTAAAGGCTGGCCTGGATATTCCGGCGGGTGGTAGGGCGTGCTGGGCTCGAACCAGCGACCAAGGGATTATGAGTCCCCTGCTCTGACCAACTGAGCTAACGCCCCGGGCGCGCCGGCGGGGGCCAGCGGCGGGCGCTATTGTAGGGGCTCATTTGCGGTGGCTCAGGGCGTTGGTGACCAGCTTGGAGGTGATGTCCACGATCTGGATCATGCGGTCGTAGGCCATGCGCGTGGGGCCGATCACGCCCAGGGTGCCCACCACCTGCCCGTCCACCTCGTAGGGCGCGCTGACCACCGACAGCTCCTCGAACGGCACCACCTGGCTCTCGCCGCCGATGAAGATGCGCACGCCCTCGGCGCGGCTGGAGATGTCCAGCAGGCGCAGGATCTGCGTCTTTTGCTCGAACAGGTCGAAGGCCCGGCGCAGGTTGTCCATGTCGCTGGAAAAGTCGCTCACCGACAGCAGGTTGCGCTCGCCCGAGAACACCACCTCCTCCTGCGACTGGCTCATGGCCTCGGTGCCGGCGCTCACCGCCGCCTGCATCAGGTCGGCGATCTCGCCGCGCAGCCGCTCGACTTCGCCCTTCAGGCGCTCGCGCACCTGCTCCATGGCCAGGCCGGAGTAGTTGGCGTTGAGGAAATTGGCCGCCTCCACCAGCTGCGAGGCGGTGTAGTCCACCTCGGTGAAGATGACGCGGTTTTGCACGTCGCCGTCGGGCGAGACGATGATGACCAGCAGGCGCCGCTCGGACAGGCGCAGGAACTCGATGTGCCGGAACACCGACGCACGGCGCGGCGCCATGACCACGCCGACGAACTGCGACAGGCTGGACAGCAGGTGCGCGGCGTTGGCAATGACTTTCTGCGGCTGCTCGGGCATGAGCTGCAGCGCCGGCAGCTCGCCCTTTTGCACCGTGAGCATGGTGTCCACGAACAGCCGGTAGCCCCGCGCGGTGGGGATGCGCCCGGCCGAGGTGTGGGGGCTGACGATCAGGCCCAGCTCCTCCAGGTCGGCCATCGCGTTGCGGATGGTGGCCGGCGACAGCTCCAGGCCCGATGCGCGCGACAGCGTGCGCGACCCCACCGGCTGGCCATCGGCGATGTAGCGCTCGATCAGCGCTTTGAGCAACACCTTGGCGCGGTCATCGAGCATCACATCATTTTAATGATGTAATTTCCAGCCCATGCCGCCCATCTTCCGCCGCGTCGCCCTCATCGGCAAATACCAGCGCCCCGCCGCCGGCCCGGCCGCCAGCGGCTCGCGCGAGGTCATCGACTGCATCGCGCGCTTCGTCGGCGCGCAGGGCTGCGAGCTGGCGCTGGAGGCCGAGACCGCCGAGCACCTGGACCTGGCGCACTACCCCACGCTGGACGTGGACGGCATCGGCCGCCAGTGCGACCTGTGCCTGGTGGTGGGCGGCGACGGCACCATGCTGGGCGTGGGCCGGCGCCTGGCCCGCTACGGCACGCCGCTGGTGGGCATCAACCAGGGGCGGCTGGGCTTCGTCACCGACATCCCGCTGGACAGCTACCAGGCGGCGCTGCTGCCCATCCTGCATGGCGAATACGAGGAGGACGTGCGCCCCCTGATGCAGGCCTGCGTGCTGCGCGGCGGCGTCTGCGTATTCGAGGCGCTGGCGCTCAACGACGTGGTGGTCAACCGCGGCTCTACTTCCGGCATGGTCGAGCTGCGCATCGAGGTGGACGGCGTGTTCGTCGCCAACCAGCGCGCCGACGGCCTGATCGTCGCCTCGCCCACCGGCTCCACGGCGTATGCGCTGTCGGCCGGCGGGCCCATGCTGCACCCCTCCATTCCCGGCTGGGTGCTGGTGCCGATCGCGCCGCACACCCTGTCCAACCGGCCCATCGTGCTGCCCGACACCAGCGAGGTGGCGATCGAGGTGGTGGGCGGGCGCGACATCAGCGCCAATTTCGACATGCAGTCGCTGGCGTCGCTGCAGCACGGCGACCGCATCCTGGTGCGCCGCTCGGCGCACCGCGTGTGTTTTCTGCATCCGCGCGGCTGGAGCTATTTCGCCACGCTGCGCAAGAAGCTTCGTTGGAACGAGGGAGGCTCCTGACCATGGCCCTGAGGCGTATCGCGCTCTCGGACTTCGTGATCGTGCGCTCGCTGGAGCTCGATCTGCACACCGGCTTCACCGTGCTCACGGGCGAGACGGGCGCCGGCAAATCCATCCTGATCGACGCGCTGCAGCTGCTCTTGGGCGCGCGCGCCGACAGCGGCGTGATCCGCGAGGGCGCCGAGCGCACCGACATCAGCGCCGAGTTCGACGCGCATGGATCGCAGGCGCTGGCCGACTGGCTGCAGGACGCCGGCATCGAGGCGGACGACACGCTGCTGCTGCGCCGCACCGTGGACACCGCCGGCAGGAGCCGCGCCTGGATCAACGGCACGCCCGCCACTGCCGCGCAGATGCGCGCGCTGGGCGAGCACCTGCTGGACATCCACGGCCAGCACGCCTGGCAAAGCCTGACCCGGGCGGACGCCGTGCGCGGGCTGCTGGACGCCTACGCCGGCGTGCAGGGCCAGCCGCTGGCAGCCCCCTGGGCCGCCTGGCGCGAGGCGCAGAAGGCGCTGGCGCAGGCGCGCAGCGCGCAGGCCACGCTGGCGCAGGAGCGCGAGCGGCTGCAGTGGCAGATCGGCGAGCTGGACAAGCTGGCGCCGCAGGCGGGCGAATGGGACGAGCTGAACGCGCGCCACGCGCAGCTGTCCAACGCCCAGGCGCTGATCGACAACGCCCAGCTGGCGCAGACGCTGCTGGAGGGCGGCGACGACGACGCGGGCGGCGCGCTGAGCGCGCTGGCGCAGGCGCAGGAGCTTTTGCACAGCTACGAGCACGTGCACCAGGACTTTCGCTCGATGAACGAGGTGCTGACCTCCTGCCTGGCTCAGGCCGGCGATGTGCTGCACTCGCTGCAGGCGTATTTGCGCCATGCCGAGCCCGACCCCGGGCAGCTGGCCGAGCTGGACGCGCGCGTGGCGCAGTGGCTGCAGCTGGCGCGCCGCTACCGGCGCACGCCCGAGGAGCTGCCGCAGCTGCTGGCCGGCTGGCAGGGCGAGCTGCGCCGCCTGGACGACGCCGCCGACCTGGACGCGCTGGCCGCCGCCGAGCAGCGCCACGCCGGCACCTATCACCAGGCCGCGCGCGCATTGAGCGAGCGCCGCCGCAAGGCCGCGCCGCGCCTGGCCGCCGCCATCACCCAGGCCATGCAGGGCCTGGGGATGACCGGCGGGCGCTTCGAGGTGCAGCTGGAGCAGGGCGAGCCCGGCCCGCACGGCACCGACCAGGTGGCCTTCCTGGTCAGCAGCCACCCGGGCATGACCGCGCGCGCCATCGGCCGCGTCGCCTCGGGCGGCGAGCTGTCGCGCATCGCGCTGGCGATCTCGGTCACCACCAGCGAGCTGGGCGAGGCGCCGACGCTGATCTTCGACGAAGTGGATTCGGGCGTCGGCGGCGCCGTGGCCGAGACCGTGGGCCGGCTGATGCAGCAGCTCGGGCGCGCGCGCCAGGTGCTGGCCGTGACCCACCTGCCGCAGGTGGCGGCGTGCGCCGACCACCACCTGGTGGTGGCCAAGCACAAGGGTGCCAGCCAGACCACCAGCAGCGTGCACGCGGCCACGGGCGAGGAGCGCGTGGCCGAGCTGGCGCGCATGCTGGGCGGGCAGCAGCGCTCGGCCACCACGCTGGCGCACGCGCGCGAGATGCTGGCCGCCGGGGCTGGCACGACGGCTGCGGGCGGCTGACGCGCCATGGCGCTCGAAGTCATCGTCATCACCGGCATGTCCGGCTCGGGCAAGTCGGTCGCGCTGCACGCGCTGGAGGATGCCGGCTACTACTGCGTGGACAACCTGCCGCCCGAGCTGCTGGGCGCCTTCACGGCGCTGGAGCACGCGCACCACGGCCACCGCGCGGCCGTCGCCATGGACGTGCGCAGCGCAACCGGGCTGCCGCTGGTGCCGCGCCAGCTGGAGCAGCTGCGCGCGGGGGGCGTGGCAGTGCGCTCGCTGTTCCTGGACGCCTCCACCGACACCCTGGTGCGGCGCTTTTCCGAGACACGCCGGCGCCACCCGCTATCGAGCAAGGCGCTGCAGGACGGCCAGCGCGCGCTGGTGCAGACCATAGAGCTGGAGCGCGAGCTGCTGGCCGAGCTGCGCGAGCACTCGCAGGTCATAGACACCAGCACGCTGCGTCCGGCGCAGCTGCTGGGCTACGTGAAAAGCCTGCTGCCGGCCGCGCCCGACCGGCTGAACCTGGTGTTCCAGTCGTTTGCCTTCAAGCGCGGCGTGCCGCTGGACGCGGACTACGTGTTCGACGTGCGCATGCTGCCCAACCCGCACTACGAGCCGCTGCTGCGCCCGCTCACCGGCCGCGACCGCGCCCGTGGCCGAATACCTGGCCCAGCAGCCCGAGGCGCAGCTGATGCTGGCGCACATCAGCCAGTTCCTGGACCAGTGGCTGGACGCCATGGCGCGCAACCACCGCAGCTACGTCACCGTGGGAATCGGCTGCACCGGCGGCCAGCACCGCTCGGTGTACCTGGTCGAGCAGCTGGCACGGCGCTTTGCCCCGCGCTGGAACACGCTGCTGCGCCACCGCGAGCTCGATGGCCTGTGAGGGCTGGTTTGCTATTCAATGAATAGCTGACTCTCGTTGCTGCACGCCGGCAGGCGGGTCAAAAGGCTTGAAAAGCACGGAAACGGCGGGTTTTCATGCCCGCCAGCGGCCGCGCGGCACCGTGCACTTCAATTTTGATAGCTGAAAGCCGTGACTACACGCCGGCTTGGGGCGTGAAAGGCTCGAAAACGCCGGTTTTCACCCGCCAGCGGCCTGCGGGCCGCCTTCCGGCGGCTGCGCCAGGCCGTCCAGCAGCGCGCGGATGGGCGCCGGCAGGCCCAGCGCGGCCCACTGCTGCGGGCTGAACCAGCCGCCCGGGGCGTCCTCTTGCGCACCGTGCGCGGCCTCCGCCCCTGCCCCTGCCCCCACCCGCAGCAGCACCGGGTGCAGGTGCAGGTCGCGGTGCGTCAGCTGGTGGGTGAAGGCCGGCAGCTCCTGCAGCCGTGCCGCAGCCGGCGCGCCCATGGCGTCCAGCAGCTGCGCATGGCTGTCCCACAGCGGCGGGCAGTACAGCCCCGCCCAGATGCCCGCCGGCGCGCGGCGCTGCAGCCAGACGCGGCCCTGGCCGTCCTGCTGCAGCAGCAGCCACCAGGCCTGCGCGCTGCGGCGCACGCTGCGCGTGCGCACCGGGTAGCGCTCGGGCTGGCCTTCGCGCCGCGCCGCGCACAGCTCCTGCAGCGGGCACAGCAGGCAGGCGGGCTTGCGCGGCAGGCATACGGTGGCGCCCAGGTCCATCAAGCCCTGCGTGTAGCGCGGCATGGCCTGCTGCAGGTCGCTGGTGGGCAGCAGCTGCCCGGCGAGCTGCCACAGCTGGCGCTCGTTCGCCGGGCGGGCCAGGTCGGCGCCGAAGCCCAGCACGCGCGTCAGCACGCGCCGCACGTTGGCGTCCAGGATGGGCGCGCGCTCGCCGAAGCAGAACGCCGCGATGGCGCCGGCGGTGGAGCGGCCGATGCCGGGCAGCGCGACCAGCTGCTCCACGCTGCGCGGGAACTCGCCGCCGTGCTCGTGCACCACCTGCTGCGCGCAACGCTGCAGGTTGCGCGCGCGGCTGTAGTAGCCCAGCCCGCTCCACAGCGCCAGCACGTCGTCGGGCGGCGCCGCGGCCAGCGCGCGCACGTCGGGCAGGCGCGCCAGGAAGCGCTCGTAGTAGCCCAGCACCGTGGCCACCTGGGTCTGCTGCAGCATGATTTCGGACAGCCACACGCGGTAGGGGTCGCGCGTGCCCTGCCAGGGCAGGTGCTGGCGGCCGTGCGCGGCCTGCCAGCGCACCACGCGCGCGGCGATGTCGGGCACCGCGCCTGCGGCGCCAGCGGGCTGCGGCGCGCCCATCAGGCCGGGCTGGCGGCGGCGGATTCGGACAGGTCGATATCGACGGCCGGCGCCCCCGGGGACGCGCCGCCGGGCAGCTGCACCAGCTCGTCGATGAGGCCGGCCAGGCGCTGCTGCAGCGAATCCAGGTGGCGGCCGCCGTTCTCGATCTCGACGAGCCGCTCGGCCAGGCTGTCGGCGGCCGTCTGGATGCGGCCCACGGCTTCGATGCGGCGCGCAAAACTCAGCTTGCGCTCGCGCAGCTGCACGTCCAGCTGGGCGGTGGCGGTCTTGCTCCACTGCTCCAGCTCGTTGGAGGCGCCATCGAACACCGCGCGCAGGCGCAGGGTCAGGGCGCGCAGCAGGCGCTGGGCAAAGCCGGCCTGCGCCAGGCGCAAGGCGTTGCCTATGCCCACGTACTGCAGGTGGCGCTGCTCGATGTCCATCAGGTCCTGCACGAACGAATCCAGCTCGGGCGCCGCAGGCACCTGCAGCGAGAAGCCGTGCTCGGCGTTGAGCTGGCGGAAGGTGCCGCCCAGCATGGCCTGGATCTCGATGCCCGTGGCCTGCGCGCCCTGCACGATGGCGCGCAGCCGTGCGAAGGTGTCGTCATAGGCCTTGCGCAGGCCCAGCTTGATGCCGCTGGACGCCAGCACCTCGCCCAGCGGCACCAGCTCGGCCTTGAGCGAACGCGCGCCCAGCTGGCGAAACAGCTCGCGCAGCATGCGCAGGTGCACGGCGCGCACGGCCTGGATGCGCGCGGCGCTGGCGTCGAATTCCTGCTGCTCGTGCTCGATGCGCTGGCGCATCGAGTCGATGACCGAAGCGTTCTTGCCGCGCAGGCTGCGCAGCTCCAGGGTCTGCTCGTCCAGGTCGCGCCGGCGCACGTTCAGCGTGCGCTGCACCTGCTCGTGCAGCACCTGCATGTTGCCCGCCACCGTGGCGCGCAGGATGGCCTGGCGCCGCCCGACGATGCCATCGGCCAGCGCCTCCTCCAGGGCCGGCAGGCCGCTGGCCTCCAGCAGCGCGTCGTCGCACTGGATCTTGGCCACCAGGCCCTTGTGCGCCGACACCGGCACCACCTGCGCCAGCGGCAGCCCCAGCATCTCGGCGGTGGTCTGGCACTGGCGCTCCAGCTGCGCCTGCACCTGGGTGGGCGAGCTGAGCGTGTCCCACAGCATGTCGATCTTGTTGAGCACCGCCAGGCGCGCCTCGCGGGCGCCGGCCAGCGCGCCCAGGTGCTCGCGCCAGATGTCCAGGTCCGAGCGCGTGACGCCGGTGTCGGCGCCCAGGATGAACACCACCGCATGCGCCTGCGGGATCAGGTTGATGGTCAGCTCGGGCTCGGCGCCCACGGCGTTCAGGCCGGGCGTGTCCAGGATGACCAGGCCCTGCGCCAGCAGCGGGTGCGGGATGTTGATCAGGGCATGGCGCCACATCGGCACCTCGACCAGGCCGGCGGCGTCGGGAACGGGGTTGTCGCCGCGCGCCTCGTCGTGCCAGAAACCCAGCGCGCGGGCCTCATCCACCGCCACCCGGCGCACCTGCGAGACGCGCTCCAGCGCCGTGGCCAGCTGCGCGGCGTCCTGCATGTCCAGCGCCACCTCGGTCCAGCTGTCGGCGCGCAGGCGCCACTCGGCCAGGCCGGGCGACTGCAGCCGCGTCTCGATGGGCAGCAGGCGCAGGCTGGGCGCCAGGGTGCTGTCGTAGCCCAGCTCGGTCGGGCACATGGTGGTGCGCCCGGCGCTGGCCGGCATGATGCGCCGCCCGTAGCCGGCAAAGAAGATGGCGTTGATGAGTTCGGACTTGCCGCGCGAGAACTCCGCGACGAAGGCCACCAGCACCTTGTCGCGCCGCACCTGTTCCTCCAGGTGCTGCAGGCGCTCCTGCACGGCCGCGTTCATCAGGTCGTTGGCCGACATCCACTGGCCGAGCTGGCGCAGCTGCTGCGCGAACGCGCGTCGCCAGGCGCCATGCTGATCAAACTGCTCGTTGAAGGAAAGTACCACGGGGCTTGCGGGAAGGAAAAAGGGGGTAAGCGCTCGCGTTTGCGGCGCGCGGCCGGGGCAATATAGCACCGGCCTGCAGGCCTCAGGGGCGCTGGCAGCGCGGGCAGAAATAGCTGCTGCGCTGGCCCTGGCGCAGCAGCTGGATGGGCGCGCCGCAGGCCCGGCACGGCAGGCCGGCGCGGCCATAGACCGCCGCCTCCAGCTGGAAGTGGCCGGCGCTGCCGTCGGCGCTGGCGAAGTCGCGCAGCGTCGAGCCGCCGCGCTGCACCGCGCGCGCCAGCACCTGGCCAATGGCCGCGTGCAGCCTGCGGGCGCGTCCCGGGCCGATCGACGATGCCGCCGCCGTCGGCCGGATGCCGGCCAGGAACAGCACCTCGCTGGCGTAGATGTTGCCCACCCCCACCACCAGCCGCCCCGCCAGCAGCAGCTGCTTGATGGACATGCGGCTGGCGCGCAGGCCGGCGTGGAAGGCGGCGAAATCGAATGCCGCCGCATCCAGCGGCTCCATGCCCAGCTGCCCGAGCAGCTTGAGCGCGCGCGCGTCCTGCTCGTCCCGCGCCCAGACCACGGCGCCGAAGCGGCGCGGGTCGTGCAGGCGCAGCGTGCCCCGGTCGGTCACCAGGTCGAAATGGTCGTGCGGGCCGGCGGGCGGCAGCTCGGGCGCAAAGCGCAGGCTGCCGGACATGCCCAGGTGCACCAGCAGCAGCCCGCCGTCCAGCTGCAGCAGCAGGTATTTGCCGCGCCGGCGCACCTGCAGCACGCGCTGGCCCGCCAGCTGCTGCGGCTCGCAGCCCAGCGGCCAGCGCAGCGGCTTGCCCAGGGCCGCGCTGCGCACCGCAGCCCCTTCGATGGCGCCGGCAAAACTGCGGCGCGTGACCTCCACCTCGGGCAGCTCGGGCATGGAACTCCTGGCCTGCGAAAAAGCTGAAAACGACGGGCAATGGGGCCCGCAGCCATGGATTATTATGGTTCGATGGTCTTTTTCCTTCGCCGCTCCAGGCCGTTGATCATCACCGGCGCGCTGCTCGCCGGCCCGCTTGCGGCGTTTGCCCAGCCCGTCCTCGCGCCCGACACAGGCCTGCCTGCCGCTGCGCCCGAGGCCGAGGACCACGACCCCGCCCTGGCCGGCCGCGACACGGCCCTGACCGCCGAGCTGTTCTATGAACTGCTGATGAGCGAGATGACCAGCAGCGCCGGCGACGCCGCCACCGGCTACGCCCTGATGCTGGACGCCGCGCGGCGCAGCAACGACCCGCGCCTGTACCGGCGCGCCAGCGAGATGGCGCTGCAATCGCGCTCGGCGCAGGCCGCGCTGATCGCCATCCAGGCCTGGAACGCCGCCAGCCCCGACTCGCGCGAGGCCAACCGCTACCTGCTGTACGTGCTGGTCACGCTCAACCGGATCAACGAAAGCGCCGAACCGCTGGGCAAGGAGGTGGCGCGCGCCAGCACGCGCGACAAGCTCTCCACCATCCGCGCCCTGCCCCAGCTCTATGCACGGGCCAGCAACAAGGCCACCGCCGCGCGCGTCGTCGAGCAGGCGCTGCAGGGCGAGCTGCAGCATCCGGCCGTCGGCCCGGTCGCATGGACCACCATAGGCCGCATGCGCCTGGCGGCCGACGACCGCACGGGCGCCCTGGAGGCCGCGCGCCGCGCGCTGGAGCTCGACCACACGGACGACGGCGCCGCCACGCTGGCGCTGCAGCTGCTGGAGGCCGGCAAGGCGGACGCCGAGGCGCTGCTCGGCCCCTATCTGGCCGCGACCCCCCTGCCCGAGCTGCGCCTGGCCTATGCGCGCGTGCTGCTGCTGTCGCAGCGCCTGGCCGACGCCCAGGCGCAGGTGGACGTCGTGGCGCGCGAGCGCGCCGACGCGCCCGAGGTCTGGCTGCTGCAGGCAGCGCTCAAGCTGCAGCAGGGCGAGCTCGATGCCGCCGACGCCGCCCTGCAGCGCTTCACCCCGCTGGTGCAGGACGCCCCCGCCAGCGAAGCGCGCAACCGCGCCTTGACCCAGGCCTGGCTGATGCACGCGCAAATCGCGGAAAAGCGCGGCGACTACGCCCAGGCCGAGAGCTGGCTGATGCGCATCGACAACCCCGCAGACCAGCTGGAGATGCACGCGCGCCGCGCCTCGCTGCTGGCGCGCCAGGGCAAGCTGAGCCAGGCCCGCGCGCTGATCCGCGCCACGCCGGCCGCCAGCAAGCTCGACGAGCGCCTGAAGCTGCAGGCCGAGGCGCAGCTGCTGCGCGAAGCCGGCGAATACCGCCAGGCCTACGGCATCCTGGGCCAGGCCGTCGCGCTGGCGCCGCAGGACAACGACCTAGCCTACGAGCAGGCCATGGTGGCCGAGAAGGCCGGCCAGCCACGCGACGCCGAGCGGCTGCTGCGCAGCATCATCGCGCGCCATGCCGACCACCACCAGGCGCTGAACGCGCTGGGCTACCTGCTGGCCGATCGCGGCGAGCGGCTCACGGAGGCGCGCACGCTCATCAGCCGTGCACTGGCGCTGGTGCCCGGCGACCCCTTCATCACCGACAGCCTGGGCTGGGTCGAATTCCGCCTGGGCCAGCGCGAGCGCGCGCTGCAGCTGCTGCAGCAAGCCTTCGAGGCGCAGCCCGACGCCGAGATCGCCGCGCACCTGGGCGAGGTGCTGTGGAGCCTGGGCCGGCGCGAACAGGCGCTGCAGGCCTGGCGCGAAGGCCAGCGCCTGAACCCGGACAACGCCACGCTGCGCGCGACCCTGGAGCGGCTGGGGGCCAGGCCTTGAGCGCGGCCGGCATGCCGCCGCCCTGCCCGGCGCGGCGGCGCTGCCTGGCACTGCTGGCGGCGGCCGGCGCCCTGGCCGGCGGCTGCGCGCAGCCGCCCCGCCCGCCGCAGGACGCGCCGCGCGCCGACGCCTGGAGCGGGCGCCTGGCGGTGCAGGTCGAGGACGACGCGGCCCGCTCCTTCAGCGCCGGCTTCGCGCTCACCGGCTCGGCCCAGGCCGGGCAGCTGCAGCTGTACACCCCGCTGGGCAATGCGCTGGCCGAGCTGCGCTGGCGCCCCGGCCAGGCCGTGCTGGACAGCGGCGGCAGCCAGCGCGAATCGGCATCGCTGCACCAGCTGGCGCGCGAGCTTGCGGGGGTCGACCTGCCCATCGAGGCGCTGTTCGCCTGGCTGCATGGCGACGCCGTGCAGGCCGCCGGCTGGCAGGCCGACCTGTCGCGCCTGGGCGAGGGCCGGCTGACGGCGGTGCGGCACCAGCCCGCGCCCCAGGCCTGGCTGCGCCTGGTGCTGGAGCGCTGAACAGCCCCGCCCCGCCCTTGTTGCTGCACCCGCTTTCCCCATGCACTCCCTGCACGACGTGCCGGCCCCGGCCAAGCTGAACCTGTTCCTGCACATCACCGGCCGCCGGGCCGACGGCTACCACCTGCTGCAATCGGTCTTCGCGCTGGTCGACTGGTGCGACACCCTGCATTTCGACCTGCGCCCGGGCGGCGCGCTCACGCGCGAGGACCTGGGCGCGGCGCTGCCGCCCGACGACCTGTGCCTGCGCGCGGCCCGCGCCCTGCAGCGCGCCACCGGCTGCAGCCAGGGCGCGCACATCGCCATCGACAAGCGCGTGCCCGCGCAGGCCGGGATGGGGGGCGGCTCTTCGGACGCGGCCAGCACGCTGGCGGCGCTCAACCGCCTGTGGCGGCTGGGCCTGACGCGGGCGCAGCTGCAGGCCATCGGCCTCACGCTGGGCGCGGACGTGCCCTTCTTCCTGTGCGGCGCGAACGCCTGGGTCGAGGGAATTGGTGACATAATCCTGCCTCTTGAGTTGCAGCACGCACTCGAATCCGAGCGTTTCGTGGTGGTCAAACCCGAAGCCGGGCTGGATACAAAAGCAATTTTTTCCAGCCCCTCGCTCAAACGTGATTCAGAGCGTGCTACAATCGCAGACTTCGTTGCAGCACCACACAGTTTCACACGAAACGACCTGCAGCCCGTCGCCCAGGCCCAGTGCCCCGAGGTCGGCCAAGCCCTTAGGTGGCTGGCATCCAAGGGGTTGGCAGGCCGGATGACAGGATCGGGCAGTGCGGTGTTTGCACCGGTTTCGCACGCGATCGATTTGCTCGATGCACCCGCAGCATGGCAAGTCAGGATGTGCAGGAATCTCGCGATCCATCCGCTCGCCGGCTGGCTCAGGGATTGAAGGTTTTAGGTCGGCTGGCCACGCCAGTCAACCTGTGTAGGGGAGTCGCCAAGTTGGTAAAGGCACCGGATTTTGATTCCGGCATGCGAGGGTTCGAGTCCTTCCTCCCCTGCCAAATTTCTCCAGTCCCACGCGGGACGTGACGCCAGCCCACAGCCGAGTTGTTGCTCATGAACGCCCATTCACCTGATTTCATGGTTTTCACGGGCAATGCCAACCCCGTGCTGGCCTCGGACATCGCCCGCCACCTGGGCACCACGCTGGGCGCCATCGACGTCGGGCGCTTCTCCGACGGCGAAGTCACCGTCGAAATCAAGCAGAACGTGCGTGCGCGCGACGTGTTCGTGGTGCAGTCCACCTGCGCGCCGACCAACGAGAACCTGATGGAGCTGCTCATCATGGTCGATGCGCTCAAGCGCGCCTCGGCCGAGCGCATCAGCGCCGTCATCCCCTACTTCGGCTATGCCCGCCAGGACCGCCGCCCGCGCTCGACGCGCGTGCCGATCTCGGCCAAGGTGGTGGCCAACATGCTGCAGGCCGTGGGCGTGGCCCGCGTGCTGACCATGGACCTGCACGCCGACCAGATCCAGGGCTTCTTCGACATCCCGGTGGACAACATCTACGCCTCGCCGGTGCTGCTGGGCGACCTGATCCAGAAGGACTACGACGACCTGATCGTCGTCAGCCCCGACGTGGGCGGCGTGGTGCGCGCGCGCGCGCTGGCCAAGCAGCTGGGCTGCGACCTGGCCATCATCGACAAGCGCCGGCCCAAGGCCAACGTGTCCGAAGTCATGCACGTGATCGGCGAGATCGACGGCCGCAACTGCGTGATCATGGACGACATGATCGATACCGCCGGCACGCTGGTCAAAGCCGCCGAGGTGCTCAAGGAGCGCGGCGCCAAGAAGGTCTACGCCTACTGCACGCACCCCATCTTCTCCGGCCCGGCCATCGACCGCATCGCGGGCGGCACGGCGCTGGACGAGGTGGTGGTGACCAACACCATCCCCTTGAGCGAGGCCGGCCGCGCCTGCGCCAAGATCCGCCAGCTGTCCGTGGCGCCGCTGATCGGCGAGACCATCCACCGCATCGCCAAGGGCGATTCGGTGATGAGCCTGTTCTCGGAGCAGAACTGATTTTTTCACCGCCCGCCCCGCGCGGGCACACCGCAGGCCTGCTGCCGATTCCGGCTGGCGGGCCTTTTTCAACCACGGGCCGAGCTGGTCGCGGCCGGCCCTGACAGGAGTTTTCCATCATGCAATTCGTCGCTTTTGAGCGCGCCAAGCAAGGTACGGGTGCGAGCCGCCGCCTGCGCATCACGGGTCGCGCACCCGGCATCGTCTACGGCGCGGGTGCCGAGCCCGAGATGATCGAGCTGGACCACAACGCCCTGTGGCACGCCCTGAAGAAGGAAGCCTTCCACTCCAGCATCCTGGACATGGAGCTGAACGGCCAAACGGCCAAGGTGCTGCTGCGCGACGTGCAGTACCACCCCTTCAAGCAGCAGGTGCTGCACGTGGACTTCCAGCGCGTGGACGAGCGCACCCGCGTGCACCTGAAGGTGCCGCTGCACTTCGAAGGCGTGGAGAACTCGCCCGCCGTCAAGGCTGAAGGCTGCACCGTGACCCCGGTGCTGCACGAGCTGGACGTGGTGTGCATGCCCTCGCAGCTGCCCGAGTTCCTGACCGTGGACCTGAGCCAGCTGACGGCCAAGTCGGCCCTGGGCGTGCAGTCCATCAAGATGCCGCACGGCGTGAAGGCCGTGGTGCGCGGCTCCAACAAGAACCCGACGCTGATCTCGATCAAGCTGCCCGAGGTGGTGGTGGACGCCGCCGCCGCAGCGCCCGCACCGGCTCCGGCCAAGAAGGGCAAGAAGTAATTTCCTGCCGCCGCCTGCGGGCCGCCCTCGTGGCCCCTGGCGCTGCCCTCCGATGGCCCGCCGCGTGCGGGCCATTTTTCTTGGCGCTGCCATCCGGATAATCGCCCCGATGATCAGATTGTTTGTGGGCCTGGGCAATCCCGGGCCGGAATACGAGGACACGCGCCACAACGCGGGCTTTGCCTGGATCGACGAGGTGGCCCGCCAGCTCAAGGTGCAACTGGTGCCCGAGCGCAGCTATTGGGGCCTGGCGGCGCGCGCCAGCGTGCAGGGCCAGGCGGTGTGGCTGCTCAAGCCCCAGACCTACATGAACCTGTCGGGCAAGTCGGTGGCGGCGCTGGCGCGCTTTTTCAAGATCGCGCCGCACGAGGTGCTGGTGGCGCACGACGAGCTGGATTTCGAGCCCGGCACCGCACGCCTCAAACAGGGCGGCAGCCACGGCGGGCACAACGGCCTGCGCGACATCCACGCGCAGCTGGGCGCGACCGACTACTGGCGCCTGCGCATCGGCATCGGCCACCCGGGGGTGAAGGCCGAGGTCGTGAACTGGGTGCTCAAGCGCCCCATGCAGGCCGAGCGCGAGCGCATCGAGGACAGCATCCAGCACGCCCTGAAGGCCCTGCCGCTGCTGCTGGCGGGCGACATGGACAAGGCCATCCAGCAGATCAACACGAACAAGCCGCCACGCCCCAAGCCCCCGCGGCCGGCAGCCGATCCAGTTAAAAATGATAGCTAAAAGCCATTGATTGGCGCCGGCAAGCGGGCAAAAAGGCTGAAAAACCTCATTTCAGCAGCGCCGCGCGGGCCTGCAGCCGCTCGAACTTCTGCAGCAGCGTCTCGCGGTCTTCGGGGTGGGCCTCGTCGTGCGGGATGCAGGCCACCGGGCAGATGGCCACGCACTGCGGCTCGTCGAAGTGGCCGACGCGCTCGGTGCATTTGGCCGGGTCGATGACGTAGTGCTCCGGCCCCATGGTGATGGCCTCGTTGGGGCACTGCGGCTCGCACACGTCGCAGTTGATGCACTCTTCGGTGATTTTCAGAGCCATGGCGCGGCGCCCCCGGCGGCGCGTGCAGGCGCGCCGGCGCAGGGGGTGAATGTGGGTGCAGGCATGGGCCCGATTATCCGCCCCGCCCTGCCGCGGCATGCGTGTCCGCCCCAGGCGACCCTGCGGCTTTTGCCGCTATGCTGCGCTCGCTGCCGCCCTGCCGCGCCCCTGCCCCCATCCATGGCCCTGTTCCTGCTCAAACGCCTCGCCGCCCTGGCCGCCACGCTGCTGGCTGCATCCATCGTGGTGTTCCTGGTGCTGGAGATACTGCCGGGCAACGCCGCCCAGGTGCTGCTGGGGCCCGACGCGGCTCCCGAAGCGGTCGCAGAACTCACGCGCAAGCTGGGCCTGGACCAAAGCGCCTGGCAGCGCTACTGGCACTGGATCGCCGGCCTGCTCACCGGCGACATGGGCCTGAGCCACGCCTACGGCGCTCCCGTGGGCGAGCTGATCGCCGAGCGCCTGGCACTCACCGTGCCGCTGGCGCTGCTGGCCATGGTGCTGGCCTCCTGCATCGCGCTGGCAGCCGGCGTGTATGCGGCCTCGCGGCACAACCGGCTGGGCGACGTGGGCGTCATGGCGCTGGCGCAGCTGGGCATCGCCATTCCCGATTTCTGGTTCGCCATCCTGTTGATCCTGCTGTTTTCGGTGCAGCTGCAATGGTTCTCGGCGGGCGGTTTTCCCGGCTGGACGCCGGAGTCGGGCGGCGGCTTCTGGCCCGCGCTGCAGGCGCTCTTGCTGCCCGCCATCTCGCTGGCCGTGGTGCAGGGCGCGATCCTGGCGCGCATCACGCGCTCGGCGGTGCTGGACGTGCTGCGCGAGGACTTCGTGCGCACCGCGCGCGCCAAGGGCCTCTCGCGCCGCGCCGCGCTGTGGCGCCATGTGCTGAGGAACGCCATGATCCCGGTGGTCACCGTGATGGGCCTGCAGTTCGCCAACCTGCTGGCCGGCACCATCGTGGTGGAGAACGTCTTCTACCTGCCGGGCCTCGGCCGGCTCATGTTCCAGTGGATCGCCAACCGCGACCTGGTGGTGGTGCGCAACTGCGTCATGCTGCTGGCGGCCATGGTGGTGCTGGTGAACTTCGTGGTTGACCTGCTGTATGCCGCCATCGACCCGCGCGTGCAGGTGGCGGGCGCATGAGGGCCCTGCGCCACCGCAGCCTGGTATTGGGCGCGGTGCTCACGCTGGCGCTTCTCGCCGCCGCGCTGCTGTCCTTCGTCTGGACGCCCTGGCCGCCCTACGAGATGGACATGGCCAACACCCTGCAGCCGCCCGGCCGCGCGCACTGGCTGGGCACCGATGCCTACGGGCGCGACGTGGCGTCGTTGCTGCTGGTGGGCGCGCGCGCCACCATCGCCGTGGGCGTGATCGCCGTGGGCATAGGCCTGGCTGTGGGCACGCTGCTGGGCCTGGTCGCGGCCGCGCGCCGGGGCTGGGTGGAAGAGCTCATCATGCGCGTGGCCGACTTCACCTTCGCCTTCCCCGCGCTGCTGCTGGCCATCATGCTGACCGCCGTGTACGGGCCGGGCATGGTCAACGCCATCATCGCCATCGGCATCTTCTACATCCCCACCTTTGCCCGCGTCACGCGCGCCTCGGCGCAGGCCGTGTGGGCGCGCGAGTACGTGCTGGCCGCGCGCGCCAGCGGCAAGGGCGCCGCGCGCATCACGCTGGAGCACGTGCTGCCCAACATCGCCTCGGTGCTGATCGTGCAGGCCACCATCCAGTTCGCCCTCGCCGTGCTGGCCGAGGCCGCGCTGTCCTACCTGGGCCTGGGCACGCAGCCGCCGCAGCCCTCCTGGGGGCGCATGCTGGCCGAGGCGCAGACGCTGATGTTCCAGGCGCCGCTGCTGGCCGTGTGGCCCGGCGTGGCGATCGCGCTGGCGGTGCTGGGGCTCAACCTGCTGGGCGACGGCCTGCGCGACGTGCTGGACCCGCGCCTGGCGCGCCAGCGCTGAGAGATTCGAAGATGGCAGCCGACACGCAACCCCCGCTGCTGCAGGTGCAGAACCTGGGCATCACCCTGCCCACCCGGCGCGGCCCGGCGCGCGCGCTGCGGGCGCTGGATTTCTCGCTCGCGCGCGGCGAGACGCTAGGGCTGATAGGAGAATCCGGCAGCGGCAAGTCGCTCACCGCGCTGGCGCTGATGGGGCTGCTGCCCGAGGGCGCGCAGCTCGAGGGCAGCATTCGCCTGAACGGCCAGGAGCTGCTGGGCCTGCCCGACGCCGACTGGTGCCGCCTGCGCGGCAACCGCATGGCGATGATCTTCCAGGAGCCCATGACGGCGCTGAACCCGGTGCACACCATAGGCCGGCAGGTCGCAGAGCCGTTGCGCCTGCACCGGGGCCTGTCGGCCGCCCAGGCACGCGCCGAGGCGGTGGCACTGCTGGAGCGCGTGGGCATCGCGCGCGCGGCCGAGCGGCTGGACGCCTACCCGCACCAGTTCTCGGGCGGCCAGCGCCAGCGCATCACCATCGCCATGGCGCTGGCCTGCGGGCCGGACTTGCTGATCGCCGACGAGCCGACCACCGCGCTGGACGTAACGCTGCAAAAGCAGGTGCTGGAGCTGATCGGCGAGCTGGTGGCCGAGCGCGGCATGGCGCTGCTCCTGATCTCGCACGACCTGGCGGTGATCGCCGGCGCGGTGCAGCGCACGCTGGTCATGTACGGCGGCGCGGTGGTCGAGCAGGGCCCGACGCGCGCGCTGTTCACCGCGCTGGCCCATCCCTACACGCAGGGGCTGTTCGCGGCGCGCCCGCACCTGGGCGCGGGCCGCGTGCCGGGCCTGCGGCTGCCAACGATCGCCGGCACCGTGCCCGAGCTGGCCGACCTGCCGCCCGGCTGCCCCTTTGCCGGCCGCTGCCCGCGCACCATCGCCGCATGCGATGCCGCGCTGCCGGCAGCCATGCCTGTCGGCGCTGGGCACACGGCGCGCTGCATACGCCTGGGGGAGCCATGATTGCTCTGTTTTTCATAGCTGCAAGCCGCGAAAAGACGCCGGCAACCGGGGGTTTGGCTCGAATTTCGCCCGCAACGGGGCAGCCCTCACCCCAGCCCTCTCCCAGAGGGAGAGGGAGGATATCCGGCCAGACATGAGGGCGGACGCCCGCGCCCCAACCCCCTCCCAGGGGGAGAGGGGGGAATGCCGGGTGGGCGCGTGTGCGGAGGCGGCTGTCTTGCTCCCTCTCCCTCTGGGAGAGGGCTGGGGTGAGGGCCGGCCACGGTGAGCGCCGCCGCCCCCCTGCTGCAGGTGCACGACCTGCACCACCACTACCGCCTGCCGCGCCGCCGCCTGCTCGGCCCGCGCCCGGTGCTGCCGGTGCTGCACGGCGTGAGCCTGGAGATCGCCGCCGGCCGCAGCCTGGGCGTGGTGGGCGAGTCGGGCTCGGGCAAGTCCACGCTGGCGCGCCTGGTGATGGCGCTGGAGACACCCGCCAGCGGCAGCGTGCAGCTGCTCGGGCGCGACCTGCATCGCCTGCCGCCGGCCCAGCTGCGCGGCGCGCGGCGCGACTTCCAGATGGTCTTCCAGGACCCTTACGGCTCGCTCGACCCGCGCCAGAGCGTCGAGCGCATCGTCAGCGAGCCGCTGCGCGCCCTGGCCAGTCCCACGCGCGCCGAGATCCGCGAGCGCGCCGCCGAGGCGCTGGCGCAGGTGGGCCTGCGCGCGGGCGACGCGGCCAAGTACCCGCACGAATTTTCCGGCGGCCAGCGCCAGCGCATCGCCATCGCCCGCGCGCTCATCACCCGCCCGAAGCTGATCGTGGCCGACGAGCCGGTCAGCGCGCTGGACGTCTCGGTGCAGGCCCAGGTGCTGAACCTGCTGGCCGAGCTGCAGGAGCGCCATGGCGTGACCTACCTGCTCATCAGCCACGACCTGGCCGTGGTCAGCCACCTGTGCGACGAGGTGCTGGTGCTGCAGGGCGGCCGTGTGGTCGAGCGCGGCGCGCCGCGCGAGCTGTTCGCCAGGCCGCAGCACCCTTATACGCAATCGCTGGTGGCGGCCGTGCCCCGGCTGGCGCTGTAGTAAAAAGATGCCGGGCACCGCCTTGTGCGGCGCAGCATCACTTCCACAACCCATCGAGGAGACGCAAGCCATGTTCACCCGCCGTACCGCCCTGGCCACCAGTGCCCTGGCCGCCAGCGTCCTGTCCACGCCGCTGCAGTCGCTGGCCCAGGCCGGCAAGAAGGACAGTGTCACCCTGGCCATGACGCTGGAGCCGCCGGGGCTGGACCCCACGGCCGGCGCCGCCTCGTCGATCGCCGAGGTCACGCTCTACAACATCTACGAGACGCTGACCAAGATCAACAGCGACGGCAGCGTCTCGCCCCTGCTGGCCGAGGGCTGGGAAGTCTCGCCGGACCTGAAGACCTACACCTTCCGCCTGCGCCGCGGCGTGAAATTCCACAACGGCGAGCCCTTCAACGCCGAAGCGGTGAAGTTCTCCTTCGACCGCGCCGGCGGCGACAAGAGCACCAACAAGGACAAGCGGACGTTTGCCAACCTGACCACGCAGGTGGTGGACGAGCACACCGTGGTGCTGCTGAACAAGGAAATCGACCCCGACCTGCTGTTCCTGCTGGGCCAGGCCACGGCCATCATCGTCGAGCCCAAGAGCGCCGACACCAACGCCGCCAAGCCCAACGGCACCGGCCCCTACAAGCTGGCCGCATGGAGCCGCGGTGCCTCGGTCTCGCTGGTGGCTTGGCCCGAGTGGCGCGATGCCTCCAGGATCCGCATCCGCCGCGCCACCTTCCGCTTCATCCCCGACCCGGCGGCGCAGGTTGCAGCGCTGCTGGCTGGCGACGTGGATGCGTTTGCCCGCGTCACGCCGCGCAGCATGGCGCAGTTCAAGAGCAACCCGCGCTTTCAGGTCATCATCAGCGGCTCGCGCGCCAAGACCATCCTGGCCATCAACAACGCCAAAAAACCCCTGGACGACGTGCGCGTGCGCCGGGCCATTGCGGCGGCCATCGACCGCAAGGCCGTCATCCAGGGCGCGGCCGACGGCCTGGGCGTGCCCATCGGCAGCCACTACGTGCCGGGCGCGCTGGGCTACGTGGACACCACCGGCATCAACCCCTACGACCCCGAAAAGGCCAAGCGCCTGCTGGCCGAGGCGGGCGTCAAGACGCCGCTGGAGCTGACGCTGACGCTGCCGCCCGCGCCCTATGCGCGCCAGGGCGGCGAAGTGATCGCCGCGCAGCTGGCCAAGGTCGGCATTACCGCCAAGCTGCAAAACGTCGAGTGGGCGCAGTGGCTGTCGGGCACCTACGGCAACAAGAACTACGACCTGACCATCATTTCGCACGTCGAGCCTTTCGACCTGGGCAACTTCGCCAAGCCGGACTACTACTGGGGCTACAAGAGCGAGAAGTTCGACAAGCTCTACGACGAGATCAAGAACGCCACCCGCCCGGCCGACCGCGCCCGCCTGCTGGGCGACGCGCAGCGCCTGCTGGCCGAGGACAGCGTGCACGCCTTCCTGTACCAGCCGCAGTGGGTCACGGTGGCCAACAAGAACCTGCGCGGACTGTGGAAGGACATGCCGATCTTCATCAACGACCTGTCGGCCTTGTCCTGGGCATGACCGAGTTGCATGAACTGTCCGCGCACGAGCTGCTGGCGGGCTACCGCGCGCGCAGCTTCTCGCCGGTGGAGGCCACGCGCGCGGTGCTGGCGCACATCGAGCGCTGGGAGCCGCACCTCGCCGCCACCTGGCTGCTGCGCCCCGAGGCGGCTCTGCAGCAGGCGCGCGAGAGCGAGGCGCGCTGGCTGCGCGGCGCGCCCTGCGGCCCGCTGGACGGCGTGCCGGCCACGCTCAAGGACAACATCGCCACCGCCGGCGACCCGACGCCGCTGGGCACGGCCGCGACCGACCTGATCCCGGCCGCGTCGGATGCCCCGCCCGCCGCGCGGCTGCGCGAAGCCGGCGCGGTGCTGGTGGCCAAGACCACCATGCCCGACTTCGGCATGCTGTCCTCGGGCCTGTCGTCCTTCCATGCGCTGGCGCGCAACCCCTGGGATCTGAGCAAAGGCCCGGGCGGCTCCAGTTCCGGCGCGGGCGCGGCGGCCGCGGCCGGCTACGGGCCGCTGCACGTAGGTACCGACATAGGCGGGTCGCTGCGCCTGCCGGCCAGCTGGTGCGGCATCTTCACCCTCAAGCCCAGCCTGGGCCGCATCCCCATCGACCCGCCCTACACCGGCCGCGCCGCCGGCCCCATGACGCGCAGCGTGGGCGACGCGGCGCTGATGATGCAGGCGCTGGCCCGGCCCGACGCGCGCGACAGCATGGCCCTGCCGGCGCAGGACATCGCCTGGGACGACTACGCCGCCGGGCCGGACATCCCGCGCGGCCTGCGCATCGGCCTGCTGCTGGACGCCGGCTGCGGCCTGCCCGTGCAGCCCGACGTGCGCGCCGCCGTGCAGGCGGCCGCGCAGCTGCTGGAGCAGGCCGGCGCGACCATCGTGCCCATGCGCCCCTTCCTCACGCGCGCCATGCTGGATGGCATGGACCATTTCTGGCGCATGCGGTCGTACATGGACCTGCGCACCCTGGCGCCCGGGCAACAGGCGCGCGTGCTGCCCTTCATCCGCGACTGGGCCATGAGCGCCGCCGGCTTCGAAGGCGCCCATGTCTACGAGGCCAGCCAGCAGTTCCACGCCACGCGCGTGGCGACGGTGCGCGCCTGCGCGCAGCTCGACTACGTGCTGTCGCCGGTCGCGCCCATCACGGCCTTCGCCGCCGAACTGCCCAGCCCCACGAACGACCCGCTGCGCCCGCTGGAGCACATCGCCTTCACCGTGCCGTTCAACATGTCCGAACAGCCGGCCGCGTCCATCAATTGCGGCTGGAGCAACTCCGGCCTGCCCATCGGCCTGCAGATCGCCGGCCAGCGCTTCGACGACCTGGGCGTGCTGCGCGTGGCGCATGCCTTCGAGCAGCTGCGCGGGCCGCAGCTCCCCTGGCCCCGCCCGCCCGCTTGAGCGCCCGGGCGGCGGCATTTCAAGCGAAAAGCTGCACTTGCCGGCGCCAATAAACGGCCTCTAGCTATCAAATACGCAGCATCACCGCTGCGCCGTGGCCAGCCGCAGCGCCAGGCCCAGGAACACCAGGCCGGCGGTGCGGTTCAGCAGCCGCTGCGCGCGCGCCGAGCGCTGCAGCAGTGCGCCAAAAGCGCCGGAAAAACAGGCGATGGCGCCAAAGACCAGCAGCGTCGCCAGCATGAACACCAGCCCCAGCAGCATGATCTGCGGCGCCAGGGCGCCGCGCGCCGGGTCGGCAAACTGCGGCAGGAAAGCCAGGAAGAAGATCAGCACCTTGGGGTTGGTGAGGTTCATGACGACCCCGCGCCCCACCATGCGCAGCGCACCGGCGCGCGGCTGGCCGGCCGGGCCGGGGGCATCGGCGCCCGCATCGGCGGCGCCGGGCGCCGGCACATCCGCAGCGCCGCTGGCAGGCGCGCGCAGCGCCCCCCAGGCCAGCCAGACCAGGTAGGCCGCGCCGCACAGCTTGAGCACCGTGAAGGCCGCGCTGGAGGCAGCGAACACCGCCGCCAGCCCCAGCGCCACGGCCGCCGTGTGCCCCACCAGCCCCAGGCACAGGCCCAGCACCACGCACATGCCGGCGCGCCAGCCGCGCTGGGCCGACTGCAGCAGCACGAAAATGTTGTCCGGCCCGGGCGTGAGCGCCAGCAGCACGGCAACGCCGAAAAATGCGACCAGGGTTTGCAGTGCAGGCATGGCGGTGGACGTGGTGGCTTGGGACCACGGAAACGAAGAGGAAGGGAAATTGTGCCTGCGCCAACCCTGCCGGCCCAGGGCGCGCGGGGACGCCAGAACGCACAATAGCGCATCCCCCGCCCGGCGCCGCAACCGCCGCTTTCCCCTCATCCCCCCGCCCGTCCCATGGATCCCTTCGTCCTGGCAACCCTGGCCGCCGCCAGCGCCTGGCTGGTCAACGGCCAGCAGCAGCGCCGCCGCGTCGCGCTGCTGGGCCAGCAACTCGCCCCCTACGAGATCGAGCGCCTGATGCAGGGGCTCACCGAGGGCTATCTGCGCGCCATGGGCGAGGCCTCGCCCGAGCGGCGCCAGCAGGTGCTGGACACCCTGGCGCCGGCCGAGGCGCAGCTGAGCGGGCAATTCGAGCGCTTCGCCGCCGACTTCGCCCGCCTGCCGGCAGCCGACACGCGCGTCAGCCGGCTGGCCATCGGCCTGCCCTTTGCCACGCAGCTGCTGCCTTCCGCCACCTTCGACATGCGCGCCCTGCTGGCCGTGCATGCGCGCGGCATCGCCCGGGCAGCGCGCAACGAAGACGGCCTGGCCGCCCGCGAACGCGCCTTCGTGATGACCGCCGAGCTGCTGCTGATGCAGCACAGCTGCCACTGGTTCTGCAAGTCGCGCACGGTGGCCGGCGCGCGCGTGCTGGCCCGGCACAGGACGCCGCACGCGCAGCTGGTGCAGTCGGTGGCGCCGGCCACGCGCACGGCCTACCTGGCGCTGGCCACCGGACGCTGAGGCGCCAGCCGGGCGCGGCAGGGCCGGTGCCGCACAATTGCACACACCTGCTTACATGCGGCCCCGTCCTACCCCAGCGCGCCGCAGCGGCTGGTTCAATGCCGGTCAAAGCCATGACAGACACCCAACCCGATCCCGCCCCATCCACCCGCGCCTGGATGGCGCTGGGCGTGCAGCACGCCATCCTGGCACGCGCCATGCCCGTGGTGCGCCACGACCTGGCGGGCATGCTGACCATCATGCGCATGGGCGCGGTGGTGCTCAAGCGCCGCGCCGGCGACACGGCCCACGCGGCCACCGGCGACACCCTGGCCCAGCAGCTGGAGCAACAGGAAGAACACCTGGCCAGCTTGGCCGACAGCGCCCGGCTGCTGCGCCACTGGGACCTGCAGGGCCCGCATGCGCCCGAGCCCCTGGCCGACACCGCAGCGCTGGCCGGGCGCCTGGCGCGCCCGCTGCTGGCCATGCGCGGCCTGGCGCTGGAGCTGCCCGCCCAGGGCGACCCCGCCCTGCCCGCCGCGCGCGCGCCGCAGCAACCCGTGCTGTGCCTGCTGCTGGGCGCCATCCACCTGCTGGCGGAAGACCCGGCCAGCACGCCGGCGGCCCTGCACCTGCGCCCGCTGCCGGGCCACGAGGCCGGCCTGCGCGTGCAGGCCAGCGGGTGCTGCCCCGAGGCCCCGCCCGCCGCGCCCACGCCCGGCATGCCGCCGCTGGACGCCCCCGCCCTGGCCTGCCTGGCCGGGCATTTCGGCGCGCAGCTGCGCTGCGGCCCGGGCTGGGTGGAGATCGAGGCGCCCGCCGCCGCCCCGCCCCGCCCGGCCCCGGGCTGACTATCACCCCAGCGCCAGCGCTGCCACGCCGGCAGCGATAAGCACCGCACCGGCGACGCGCGCCGCGCGGTCGCCCTCGCCCAGCAGGTGCCCGCCGATGAGCGCGGCAAACAGCATGGAGACCTCGCGCGCCGGCGCCACCAGCGACAGCGGCGCGCTCTGCATGGCGTACAGCACCAGCACGTAGGCAATCGGGCTCACTGCAGCCACCAGCAGGGCGAAGCGCCATTGCACCTGCCACAGCGCACGCAGTTGATCCGGGCGGCGCAGCGCCGCCGGCGCCAGCACCGCCACGCGCACCAGGTTGCCCATGTAGTCCACCAGGATGGGCGACAGCAGCATGGCCTTCACGGCGTAGCCATCGACCACCGTGTAGCTGGCGATGAACACGCCCGTCAGCAGCCCGTAGACGAGCCCCTGGCGCAGGCGCCGCTGCGCCTGGCCGCCGCCGCGCCCGGCGCGCAGCAGGGCCGGCCCGCCGGCGATCAGGAACACCCCGCCCACGACGGCCGTGATGCCCAGGGCGCCCATGGCCGTGAGCCGCTCGCCCAGCAGCGCGATGGCCGTGAGGGACGACAGCAGCGGCCCGGTGCCGCGCGCCAGCGGATAGACCACCGTCAGGTCGGCCTTGCGGTAGCCGCGCAGCAGCGTCACGTAATACACCACGTGCAGCACGCCGCTGAGCGCCACGATGCCCCACTCGCGCGCGCCCCACAGCGGCACCGCCGAGCGCCCCAGCCACCAGCCCAGCGGCGCCCAGACCAGCATCATCAGCACCGAGGTGAAGAAGGCAAAGCGCGCATCGCCGCCGGCCTTCTTGGCGGCGATGTTCCACAGCGCGTGGATCAGGCCGGCCAGCAGGATCAGGCCGAAGGCTTGCAGGGACATGGAGGGCGCAGCAGGGCAAATGAAAGGCCGCAGCGCCGGGTGGCGGTCTGCGGCCTCGAAGGGCAGGCGGCTGGCGGCGTCTCAGGCCCGGCCGATGATGGACGCCGTGGCCATCAGCTCCTCCAGCAGCGCGAACGATACCTTGCCGGAGGCGGCATAGGGGTCGAACTCGGGCCGCTCGGAGTATTTCAGCACGATGGAGTGGTTCAGCTTGGCCAGGTTGACCTGGCCCATGGTCCAGCCGCCGAAGCGCCGCTCGGCGATTTCCTCGAAAGCCAGCAGCTCCACGTCCTTGTGGCGCGCGTCGCACTGGATGTGGCCGAACAATTCGCTCACGGCGGCGCGCCCGCCCTCGATGGCCTGCAGGAAGATGCCGCCGCCATAGCACAGCACCCCGGTGATGCCGCTGGCGGGGTTGTGCTGGCGCGACTGGGTGAGGATGGCTTCGATGGCGGCGGGCGAGGTGTCCACCGCGCGGCTGACGTAGAGCAGGCGTACCAGCATGGCTCGGACTCCTTGGATAGAGGCTTTGTTGACCCGGACTGTGCGTCAGTTGCGCCCCGGGATGAGCGAGAGGAATTCGCGCCTGAGCGTAGGGTTGGTGAGAAACACGCCGCGCATGACCGAGTTGAGCATCTTGCTGTCCATCTCGCGCACGCCGCGCCAGGACATGCAGAAGTGGCTGGCCTCCATGACGATGGCCAGGCCGTCGGGCTGGGTCTTTTCCATGATCAGGTCGGCCAGCTGCACCACGGCCTCTTCCTGGATCTGCGGGCGGCCCATGACCCAGTCCACCAGCCGCGCGTACTTGGACAGGCCGATCACGTTGGTGTGCTCGTTGGGCAGCACGCCGATCCAGATCTTGCCGATCACCGGGCAGAAGTGGTGGCTGCACGCGCTGCGCACCGTGATGGGCCCGACGATCATCAGCTCGTTCAGGTGCTCGGCGTTGGGGAACTCGGTGATGGGCGGCGGCGCGGCGTAGCGGCCCTTGAACACCTCGTTCACATACATCTTGGCGACGCGGCGCGCAGTCGCGCGGGTGTTGTGGTCGCCCTCGGTGTCGATCACCAGGCTGTCGAGCACGCCCTGCATCCTGGCCTCGACCTCGTCGAGCAAGAGCTCCAGCTCGCCCGGCTCGATGAACTCGGCGATGTTGTCGTTGGCGTGGCAGCGCCGGCGCGCAGCGGCCAGGCGCTCGCGGATCTTGACGGAAACAGGCGTGCCCTCGTCAGGCGCAGCGCGCTGCCCGATGGCGGCAGGAAGGTCAGACATGGGGCGCGATGGTACCAGCGAACGTCCGCACAGCAATTTGTGGTGTTTTTGACTGTATCCCGGCGCCCATCAATGGCCTATAGCTACTTAAATGATAGCAAACGCCGCCAGGACGGGCGGCGCGCTTCAATAGCGGTTGCCGCTCACCCACAGCGCCGCGCGCATGCAGCCGAAGGCGACCCGGTCCAGCAGCCGCTGGCGCCAGGGGCGGGCGGCGTAGGCGCGCGCGTCCAGGCGCTGGTCGGCCTGCTCGATGGCCTGCACCAGGCGTGCGCGCAGCTGGCGGGCGAAGGCCGCGTCCTTGACCACCACGTTGGCCTCGCGCGCCAGCAGCAGCGACAGCGGGTCCAGGTTGGACGAGCCCACCGTGGCCCAGGGCCGGGCGCCATGGGCGTCGATGACCGCCACCTTGGCGTGCAGGAAGCTGGGCGCGTACTCGTGGATCTCCACGCCGGCGGCCAGCAGCGCGCCATACACCGGCCGCGCCGCGTGGTATTGCATGAAGTATTCATAGCGCCCCTGCAGCAGCAGCTGCACGCGCACGCCGCGCGCAGCAGCCAGCTTGAGCGCGCGGCGCAGCTTGGCGCCGGGGATGAAGTAGGCGTTGGCGATGATGATCTCGTGGCGCGCGCGGGCAATCGCGCGGCGGTAGGCGCGCTCGATGCTGGCGCGGTGGCCGAGGTTGTCGCGCAGCAGCAGGAGCGCGCGCATGCCGCGTCCGGCCTTCGCGGCCTGCTTGCCCTTGAGCCTGGCGGCACGCGCGGCGCGCCAGTCGGCCAGCGCCAGTCCCAGGCGGCGCTGGCGCGCGTCGTGCCCGGCCTTGAGCTTCCACCACAGCTGCTCCATGGCGTCGCTGGCCTGCGCCACCAGCTGGCCCTGCACGCGCACGGCAAAGTCCAGGCGCGGCGCGGCCAGCGGGCCATGGTTGGGGTCGTGCCAGTCGTCCAGCACGTTGATGCCGCCGCAAAACAGCACCCGCCCATCGACCACGCACAGCTTGCGGTGCAGCCGGCGCCAGCGCCTGGGCAGCAGCAGCCCGAGCGGCCCCATGGGCGAATAGACCTGCAGCTGCACGCCTGCATCGGCAAAGGCCTGCAGCCATGGCGCCGGCAGCCGGCCGGTGCCGAAGCCGTCGACCACCAGGTGCACGCGCACGCCGCGCTGCGCGGCGCGCACCAGGGCGCGGGCCACCTCGGCGCCGCTGCCGGTGGTGTCGAAGATGTAGGTCTCGAACTGGATGTCCGACAGCGCCGCGTCCATGGCCTGCGCCAGCGCCGGGAAGAACTCGGCCGTTCCCTGCAGCAGGGCCACCTGGTGGTTGGAGCGGCGGCGCGGCTGCGGCCGGGCGGGCGCGGGCACTACAGCTGGAACTCGGCGATCAGCGGCAGGTGGTCCGACATGCGCCACCAGATGCGCCCGCGCGGCACCTGCAGCGATAGCGGACGCAGGCCGCGCACGTACACGTGGTCCAGCTGCACCATGGGCAGCCGTGCCGGATAGGTGTGGGCCTGCGGCGCCTCGTCGTACTCGAACAGGCCGAAGCCGGCCAGCATGTTCTTGATCTGCAGGCCCCAGTCGTTGAAGTCGCCGGCCACGACCAGCGGCGCGTCGGGCGGCACCTCGCGTTCGATGAAGCGCTGCAGCTGCGCCGCCTGGCGCAGGCGGCTGCCGGCGATCAGGCCCAGGTGGACGCAGATGGCGTGCACCGGCCGGTCCTCCACCAGCACCTCCACGTGCAGCAGGCCGCGCTGCTCGAAGCGGTGGTCGGAGATGTCCTCGTGCTTGTGGCCGACCACCGGCCAGCGGGTCAGCAGCGCGTTGCCATGCTCGCCGTGGCGCGTGAAGGCGTTGGTGCGGTAGATGGCCTCGTAGCCCTCCGGGGCCAGGTACTCGGCCTGCGACACCTCGGGCCAGCGGTCGAAGTACAGCGCCTCGCGCCGGTTCACCGAGCGCACCTCCTGCAGGCACACGATGTCGGCATCGAGCTGCTCGACGGCCAGGCCCAGGTTGTGGATCTCCAGGCGCCGCGCCGGCCCCATGCCCTGCACGCCCTTGTGGATGTTGTAGGTGGCCACGCGCAGGATGCCGGGGTGGGAGGCGGCGGGGGCGAGCAAATCGGTGGGCAGCGCGGTCATGGCAGGACGAATCTGGGCAGCCACAGGATGGCTTCGGCGTTGGAAGACGATTGGCAGCGGTCGGCCGCCTCGCGCCAATTCAACCATGCATATGCCGTGTGCTCGCGCGGATTCAAGGCCACGGGCGTGTCGGCCGGCACCTGCAGGCCGAACACGCGCTCGGTGTTGTGCCACACGCCGGGCGCGTAGCGGTGCTGCCACTCGGGGTAGATGACATAGGTGTTCTCCAGGCCCCAGTCGGCCAGCCGGCAGCCGGGCGCTGCGGCGTCGATGCCCGTCTCCTCGGCCACCTCGCGCGCGGCGGTCCCGCTCCATGACTCGTCGGGCCAGTCCTTGCTGCCGGTGACGCATTGCCAGAACTCCTGGCCTTCGTGCAGAGCGGTGCGGCGCAGCATCAGCACGTCGAGCCGGGCGGTGTGGATGATGACCAGGACGGATTCGGGAATCTTGTGGGTGGGCGACATGGCAAACGATCGGGCGGGCGGCGGCGCGCGGGCCGGCGTCAGCGGGCGGCGCTGCCGCCGTCCGCGCGCCGGGGCACCTCGGGCGGCAGCGGCCGGGCCTGCAGCGCCCGCGCCTGCGCCACCAGGTGGTTGTGCGCGTCCAGGAAGGCGGCTGCGATGACCTTGCCCTCGTTGGTGTTGCTCCAGCCCGCCCCGGCGCCGCCGCCCAGGCGGCCCAGCATCAGCCCGCCGATGCCCAGGTCGGTGCTGCGCGCCGCACCGGTGGCGGCCGCCACCTGCTCGGTGGTTTCGTTGTCCGACAGCAGCAGCGCCGTCTGTGCCTCCTTGAACTTGACCTGCTCGACCAGCCCGGCCAGCCCCGCGATGTCGCGCAGCACGGGAATCATGGCGATCAGCCCGCTAGGGACCGGCCCGCATCCTGTTCGCTGAAAGCAAGGCTGGGCGTGAGCGTGTACTGCGCCTCATAGCCCCGCCCCTTGGCGACGGTGGAGCCGTCGCGGCGCAGCACGCCGGCCTCCTTCAAGTCCTGCTCCTGCACCGTGCCGCGCAGGCCCGCGCCCCGGTCCACCACGCGAAAGCAGCCGCTTTGCTGCGCCAGCAGCTTGACCAGCGGCACGGGCGATGCGGGCAGCTGGTACTGGCTGGACATGACGTAGCCATTCGGGTTCTCGGCCAGCGCCACGGTGGCCACCGGCGCATCGCAGCGCAGCAGCTCGCGCGCCGCGCCCTCGGCGCCCTGCGGGCCGGCCGAGCCGGTGACGACCGAGCCGCCCTGCCCCAGTTCGGTTTTCTTCTCGCCGCAGGCGGGCAGCAGCAGGGCAGCCGCCAGCGCCAGCGGCCACCACGGGGCACCGCAGCGTCCGCGCGCAACGCCGGCCCCGCACCCATCAGAACCCGCTGAGTACCGCATCCATGGCCCCCATGATTTCGGCCGATCGATAGGCCAGTGAGCCGGCCGGCTTCTTCAGCAGCCGGACGTCGATCGGTGCGGCCAGGTGCGGCATCAACGCCAGCGGCTCGCCCTCCACATCCAGGAGCGGGCACAGGCTGGCAGGCAGCCGCGCCTGCTGCACCCCCACCCGCGAAAGCGGCATGACCAGCCGGGTCTCCAGCTGGTCGATCAGCGTGCTTTGCACATCCAGCACGTAGGGCACGAAGCGGCGCGAACCAGGATGCGGGTTGGCGTAGAAATCGAACTGCGCCATTCAGGATTGTTCCTGCCAGGCGACCAAACCCTCGCACCACAGGCCATGCGCCTGGTGGTGCGCGTTCTGCTCGGAAATCCAGTCCTTGTAGGTCTCATCAAACTCGCGCTTGCGCTGCGCGAGGGTCTTACTTTGCTCCAGCGCGACCAGCTCGGCATAGCGCGCGGCGGAGACGATGACGCCCGCCACACGCTCGTTCTTGAGAATGTGCACCGGCTCGCGCTCGGATTGGCTGAGGTAGTAGCCAAAGCGGTTCTTGGCTTCGGTGGCGGTGACGCGCATGTGGCTGCTCCCAGGTTGAATGGCCATTTTAGCCATCGTCCGGACGCCCCACGCCCATAAAAAACGCCAGGGCGCCGAAGCGGCCTGGCGTTTCCTGCGCGCGCAAGCGCGGCGCTTACGCTGCCGGCAGCGGATTGCGCAGCCGGATATGCAGCTCGCGCAGCTGCTTCTCGTCCACCGGCGACGGCGCCTGCGTCAGCAGGTCCTGCGCGCGCTGGGTCTTGGGGAAGGCGATCACGTCGCGGATCGATTCGGCGCCGGTCATCAGGGTGATGAGGCGGTCCAGGCCGAAGGCCAGGCCGCCGTGCGGGGGCGCGCCGTATTGCAGCGCGTCCAGCAGGTAGCCGAACTTCAGGCGCTGGTCCTCGGGGCTGATGTTCAGCGCGGCGAACACCTTGGCCTGCACGTCGGCGCGGTGGATGCGCACCGAGCCGCCGCCCAGCTCCCAGCCGTTCAGCACCATGTCGTAGGCCTTGGCGATGCACTGGCCGGGGTCCGTGTCCATCAGGTCTTCATGGCCGTCCTTGGGCGCCGTGAAGGGGTGGTGCACGGCCACCCAGCGGCCGGCTTCCTCGTCGTGCTCGAACATGGGGAAGTCCACCACCCACAGCGGCGCCCAGCGGTCCTCGAACAGGCCGCTCTTCTTGCCGAACTCGCTGTGGCCGACCTTCAGGCGCAGGGCGCCGATGCTGTCGTTGACGATCTTTTCCTTGTCGGCGCCGAAGAACAGCAGGTCGCCGTCCTGCGCGCCGGTGCGCTTGAGGATCTCGGCCAGCGCCGCGTCGTGGATGTTCTTGACGATGGGCGACTGCAGGCCATCACGGCCCTTGGCGGCTTCGTTGACCTTGATCCAGGCCAGGCCCTTGGCGCCGTAGATCTTCACAAACTCGGTGTACTGGTCGATCTCGCCGCGGCTGATGGCGCTGCCACCCGGCACGCGCAGGGCCACGACGCGCCCGCCCCTGGTGGTGGCGGGGGTGGAGAAGACCTTGAAGTCCACGTCGGCCATGACGTCGGTCAGCTCGGTGAATTCGAGCTGGACGCGCAGGTCGGGCTTGTCCGAGCCGAAGCGGTGCATCGCCTCCTGGTACGTCATGGTGGGGAAGTCGCCCAGCTGCACGTCCAGCTGCGCCTGGAAGACCTCGCGGATCATGCGCTCGAAGATGGCGCGGATTTCCTCTTCGCCCAGGAAGGACGTCTCGCAGTCGATCTGCGTGAACTCGGGCTGGCGGTCGGCGCGCAGGTCCTCGTCGCGGAAGCACTTGGTGATCTGGTAGTAGCGGTCGTAGCCGGCCACCATCAGCATCTGCTTGTACAGCTGGGGCGACTGCGGCAGCGCGAAGAACTGGCCGTCGTGCACGCGGCTGGGCACCAGGTAGTCGCGCGCGCCCTCGGGCGTGCTCTTGCCCAGCATGGGCGTCTCGATGTCGATGAAGCCCTCCTTGTCCAGGAAGTTGCGCACCTGGATCGCCGTCTTGTAGCGCAGCATCATGTTGCGCTGCATCGCGGGGCGGCGCAGGTCCATGACGCGGTGGGTGAGGCGCGTGGTCTCCGACAGGTTGTCGTCGTCCATCTGGAAGGGCGGCGTGACGGAGGCGTTGAGCACCACCAGCTCATGGCACAGCACTTCGATCTGGCCGCTCTTGAGCTTGTCGTTGGTCGTGCCCTCGGGGCGCGCCCGCACCAGGCCCTTGACCTGTACGCAGAACTCATTGCGCACGTCCTCGGCCACGGCGAACATCTCCGGGCGGTCCGGGTCGCAGACCACCTGCACGTAGCCTTCGCGGTCGCGCAGGTCGATGAAGATCACGCCGCCGTGGTCGCGGCGGCGGTTCACCCAGCCGCACAGGGTGACGGTTTGGCCCATCAGGGCTTCGGTCACGAGACCGCAGTAGTGGGAGCGCATGGCCATGGTGGTTCAGTCTTCTTCCTGCGCCCGTCAGGCGGGCGCGACGATGGTGGTGTTGCAGCAGTGTGGGTCGATGGAGTCCGCCACGGGGCGGCGCAGCAGCGTGCGGCGGTCAAGCCGGCGCGGCTAGCGGGCGGGCTCGGCCGCCAGGGGGTCCGGGGGCGCCACGACGCCCATGGACACGATGTATTTGAGGGCGGCGTCGATGCTCATGTCCAGCTCCACGCAATCGCTCTTCCTCACCAGCACGAAGTAGCCGCCCGTGGGGTTGGGGGTGGTGGGCACATAGACGCTCACGTATTCATCGCGCAGGTAGGCCGCCACCTCGCCGCTGGGCTGGCCGGTGACGAAGGCCACCGTCCATACCCCCTCGCGCGGCCATTGCACCAGCACGGCGGTGCGAAAGGCGTTGCCGCTCTCGGAAAACAGCGTGTCCGAAACCTGCTTGACGCTGGAATAGATGGAGCGCACCACCGGGATACGGCTGACCAGCGAATCGCCCAGCGCGACCAGCTTGCGGCCGGCGAAGTTGCTGGCAAAGGCGCCCACGACCAGCAGGATGCTCAGGGCCAACAGCGCCCCGAAGCCGGGGATGTGCAGGCCCAGCAGCCGGTCCGGCTGCCAGGCGCCGGGCAGGATGGCCAGGGTCTGGTCCAGGACGCCGACGATCCAGGCCAGCACCCAGACCGTGATCACCCCCGGCACCACCACCAGCAGCCCCGTGAAGAACCACTTGCGCAGCGCAGCCATGGATTCGCCTTTTTGCATCAGTCAAGCGTCCGATGGGCTCGATGCCGGCGCGGGGCTTGGGGCTACAGCTTCTTTTTTTTAGGAGCATCCGGGGCCTGCGCCGGGGCCTTGCCGCTGAAGTCGGTGGCATACCAGCCGGTGCCCTTGAGCTGGAAGCCGGGCGCCGTGAGCTGCTTGGCGAATGTCCCGGCGGCGCAGGCCGGGCAGGTTGTGAGCGGGGCGTCGGAGATCTTTTGCAGCACGTCCCTGGCGTGGCCGCACGAGGCGCACCGGTAGGCGTAAATAGGCATTGCGAAAAGGCGTGCGTTGGTGGGGAAAAACCGGCAATTATAGGCAACGCCGGGTTTTCCCCCGCGCCTCAGTCCAGCCCCGCGACCGGCTGGGCCGGCAGGCGCCGGTTGCGCACCAGCTGCGGCGCCAGCGAGCCGGCGACCATGCCTGCCACCGCCGCCAGCACGCCGGCGAGCTGCTGCGGAAAGGCCTCGCCCAGCGCCGGGGTCAGCATGAACAGCACCCAGGTGCCTATGCCCAGCACCACCGCGCACATGGCTCCCTGCGTGTTGGCGCGATTCCAGTACAGGCCGAACACCAGCGGCACGAAGGCGCCCACCAGCGGCACCTGGTAGGCGCCCGAGACCAGTTCGAAGATCGGCGTGCCCTCCATCTTGATGGAGTAGGCCAGCACCGCCAGGGCAAAGACGAACACGCTGATGCGCATGATGCGCAGGTTCTCGTCGTCGCTGATGTGGCGCGGGCGGAACTGGCGCCAGATGTTCTCGGTAAACGTCACGGCCGGCGCCAGCAGGGTGGCCGAGGCGCAGGACTTGATGGCCGACAGCAGCGCGCCGAAGAACAGCACCTGCATGGCCACCGGCATGCGCTCCATGACCAGCGTGGGCAGCACTTTCTGCGGATCGTCGCCCAGCAGCGCCTCGGTCTGCTCCGGCATGATGATCAGGGCGCTGGCCACCAGGAACATGGGCACGAAGGCGAACAGGATGTAGGCGCTGCCGCCGATGATGGTGCCGTGCGTGGCGGCCTTTTCCGTCCTGGCCGACATGACGCGCTGGAACACGTCCTGCTGCGGGATCGAGCCCAGCATCATGGTGATGGCCGCGCCGAAGAAGAACACCATCTCGTGCCAGGTGGGCTCCGGCCAGAAGCGCAGCATGTCGCGGCTGGTGACCAGGTGGATGACCTTGTCCGCGCCGCCGGCCATGTCGGCAGCGAAGAACGACAGCACCAGCAGGCCCACGACCAGCACGATCATCTGGATGAAGTCGGTCACCGCCACCGACCACATGCCGCCCCACAGCGTGTAGACCAGGATCGAGCCCACGCCGATGGCCATGCCCCAGGGGATCGAGATCAGCCCGCCCGACAGCAGGTTGAACACCAGCCCCAGCGCGGTGACCTGCGCCGAGACCCAGCCCAGGTAGCTGAGCATGATGATCAGCGAGCAGACGACCTCGATGGCGCGGCCGTAGCGCTCGCGGTAGTAGTCCGAGATGGTCAGCAGCGACATGCGGTACAGCCTGGCGGCGAAGAACGCGCCCACCAGGATCAGGCACATGCCGGCGCCGAAGGGGTCTTCCACCACCGCGTTCAGCCCCCCCTTGATGAACTTGGCCGGCACGCCCAGCACGATCTCCGAACCGAACCAGGTCGCGAACGTGGTGGTGATGATCATGTACATGGGCAGGTGCCGCCCGGCGATGGCGAAGTCGGCCGTGTTCTGCACGCGCCGCGCCGCCCACAGGCCTATGCCTATGGTCACGAACAGGTAAACGATCACCATGAAGAGCAACACGGGGCAACTCCTGGATGGAAAAAGTGGAAGGGGAAGAAAGGAGAAGGAAAAGGGAACGCGGGGGGCGCCGGGGCAGCGGTCAGGAAAAAACGCGCACGCGCAGGAACAGCTGCATGGCCAGCAGGCCCAGAACGAAGCCCAGGCCGCCATACACCAGGCTTTGCAGCAGCCGGTTGGTGCGCCTTTGCTCGGCCAGCAGGGCCAGCAGCTCGGCGCGGCCTTCGTGGGGCCGGCGGCTCAGGTGCTCGTGCAGCAGGCGCGGCAGCTCGGGGATCAGCTTGGCGTAGCGCGGCGCCTCCAGCTGCAGCTCGCGCCACAGGCGCTTGGGGCCGAGCTGGTCGAGCATCCATTTTTCCAGGAACGGCTTGGCGGTGCTCCACAGGTCCAGCTCGGGGTCGAGCTGGCGGCCCAGGCCTTCGATGTTGAGCAGCGTCTTTTGCAAAAGCACCAGCTGGGGCTGGATCTCGACCTGGAAGCGGCGCGAGGTCTGGAACAGGCGCAGCAGCACCATGCCCAGCGAGATTTCCTTCAGCGGCCGGTCGAAGTAGGGTTCGCAGACGGAGCGTATGGCCGACTCCAGCTCATTCACCCGCGTGCCCGGCGGCACCCAGCCGGACTCGATGTGCAGCTCGGCCACGCGCTTGTAGTCGCGCCGGAAGAACGCCGTGAAGTTCTGCGCCAGGTATTCCTTGTCGTACTCGGTCAGCGTGCCCACGATGCCGAAGTCCAGCGAGATGTAGCGCCCGAACGTGGCCGGGTCCAGGCTGACCTGGATGTTGCCGGGGTGCATGTCGGCATGGAAGAAGCCGTCGCGGAACACCTGGGTGAAGAAGATGGTCACGCCGTCGCGCGCCAGCTTGGGGATGTCCACGCCGGCCTCGCGCAGGCGCGCCACCTGGCTGATGGGCACGCCATTCATGCGCTCCATGACCAGCACGTCGGCATGGCAGTAGTCCCAGAAGATCTCGGGGATCAGCACCAGGTCCAGCCCGCTCATGTTGCGCCGCAGCTGGGCGGCGTTGGCGGCCTCGCGGATCAGGTCCAGCTCGTCGTGCAGGTAGTTGTCGAACTCGGCCACCACCTGGCGGGGCTTCAGCCGCTTGCCGTCGGCGGACAGGCGCTCGACCCAGCCGGCCGTCATGCCCATCAGCTCCAGGTCGCGGTCGATCACCGGCAGCATGCCGGGGCGCAGCACCTTCACCGCCACGTCGCGCAGGGCTCCATTGCGGTCGCGGATCACGGCGAAATGCACCTGGGCGATCGAGGCGCTGGCCACCGGCGTGCGCTCGAACGAGACGAACACCTCCTCCAGCGGGCGGCGGAAGGCGCGCTCGATGGTGGCCACGGCGATGGCGGGGTCGAACGGCGGCACGCGGTCCTGCAGCAGCGCCAGTTCGTCGGCGATGTCCGGGGGCATCAGGTCGCGCCGGGTGGACAGCACCTGGCCGAACTTCACGAAGATGGGGCCCAGGCTCTCCAGCGCCAGGCGCAGGCGCACGCCGCGCGGGGCATCCAGGCGCCGCCCGAAGGTGATGATGCGCGTGAAGGCCAGCAGCCACGGGTGCTTGAAGCTGGACAGCACGACCTCGTCCAGGCCATGGCGCAACACCACCCGCACGATGGTGAGGCCCCGCAGGAAGCGCCTCATGGCGGGGGAAAGCGGTCGGCAGGCCGGGGCGCGTCGGCGCCGTGGCTGTCCGGGGCGCCTGCGGCGCCCATGCGGGCGCCGGCGAAGCGGCGCAGCGCCGCCGCCGCGCGCTCGGCCACCGAGGCCAGGGCACGGGCCGGCGCATCGCCGATCAGGCGCGACAGGTCGTCCTCGACGTCCCAGCGCACGTTGTCCACCACCCAGTGGATGTCGGCGGCCAGCTGCACGTCGCCCTCGATGCGGATGGTGGGCCGATCACCGGCCAGCGCGCCGCGCGCCAGCGTCAGGGGCGAGTCCTCGCAGACCTGCAGGCGCAGGTCGGGCGCGGCGCCCTCGGGGGCCAGGTCGAGCAGGCCGGCGGGGGTGACGGCCAGCGTCAGGAAGAAGTGGCGCCACTGCACATGGGCCGTGCGCCCGGCCTGGCGCGCCAGGCGGTCCATCGCCTCGCGCTCCTGCATGAGCACGTGGTTGAGGAACAGGACGGCGCGGCGCTGCAGTTCATGCACCAGCCACTGCGGGGGCTGCGCGCCGGCCAGGCCGCGCTGCACCAGGCCATCCAGAAACGAAAAAGGGGACTGCATAGGCATAGTCCCCGATTATTCCTTGAAGTGGCGCGCGCGCTGTCGGCTATTTGCCCGGCAGCGCGCGGACCTGGGGCTATTGCAGCGCCTGCACGCCCGCCACCAGCCAGCCACTGGAGCCGCTCTTGGGCTTGGTCATGTTCCAGACCTCGCGGAACGGGCTGGGGCCGGCCGAGGGCTCCTCGCGGATCATGCCGGAGAACTCGACGCTGGCCATGTAGCCGTCGCCCAGGTCCTCGATGCCCAGCAGCTGCGCCTCCAGCATGACCACCTCGGTGTGGTTGGGCGCGCCGGCGGGGCGGTGCTGCTCGCGCTCGGCCAGCTGGGTGCGGATCTCGCCCAGCATGGCGTCGGTCATCATGGAGCGCAGCGTGGCGATGTTGGAGGCGTCCCAGGCCGCCTGCAGCGTGGTGAAGTTGCGCTTGGCGGCCGCCAGGAATCCCTCGGTGTCGAAGCCCTCGGGCACGCCCCAGTTCTGCGAGCCCGCCAGGGCCGAGCCGATCATCGAGCCCGTGCCCGCCGCGGCGGGCTGCGCCTGGAAGGCCGCGCCGGCGCGCTCCCAGGGGCGCGCCGAAGCGTCGTTGCCGACCTTCTCGGGGTTGTACTGGGGCGGCATCTGCACGTTGGCCGGCGGTGCGCCGGCGCCCGCGCCCTGGAAGGCAAAGGGCGAGGCGTTGCCGGCCGCAGGCGCGGCCGCGCGGCGCGAGCGCATGATCATGCCGACCACCGCCATGACCACCAGCGCCAGCAGCGCGAACATCAGGAACTGCCCGAAGCCGGCGCCCATGCCCAGCGAGTTGGCCAGCCAGGCCAGGCCCAGGCCGGCCGCCAGGCCGCCCAGCATGGCGCCCCAGGGCTTCTTGGGCGCGGCGGCCGCCGGCTGCGCGGGCGCGTTGTGCGGCGCGGCGTTCTGCGCCGGTGCGCCGGGCGCGCGCTGCGGCGTGGCCTCGCGCTGCGTCACGTTGCTCGACTGGCGTCCCACGGATTTGCCGCCGCCCAGGCGCGCGGCATCGGCTTGCACATGCGCCAGGGCCAGGAAGGCCACCAGCGCCACGGACCAGAGTTTCTTCATGTCTTCTCCCGAAGGTAGTGAGCGTCCAGATTGGGGTTCAAAGGGATGTCAGCACTTGATTCCAACATGCAGCGCGACCACTCCGCCAGTCATGTTGTGATAGTCCACATGGCCGAAGCCAGTTTGCTTCATGAGGGCTTTGAGCTCCTCCTGGCCGGGGTGCATGCGGATGGATTCGGCCAGGTACTGGTAGCTGGCGGCGTCGCCGGCGACCAGCGACCCCAGGCGCGGCAGCACCTTGAAGGAATACCAGTCGTAGGCCTTCTCCAGGGGGCGGGCCACCTTGGAAAACTCCAGCACCAGCAGGCGCCCGCGCGGCTTGAGCACGCGGCACATCTCGGCCAGCGCTGCGTCCTTGTGCGTCATGTTGCGCAGGCCGAAGGCGACGCTGACCAGGTCGAAGTGGTTGTCCGGGAACGGCAGCTGCTCGGCGTCGCACACCATCGTGGGCAGCACCACGCCGGCATTGATCAGCCGGTCGCGCCCGGTGCGCAGCATGGCCTCGTTGATGTCGGTGTGCACCACCTGGCCGGTGGCGCCGACCTTCTTCCGCGAATGCCAGCGCCAGGTCGCCCGTGCCGCCGGCGATGTCCAGCACCTGGTCGCCCTCGCGCAGGTTGGCCACCATCACGGTGAACGCCTTCCAGGCCCGGTGCAGGCCTGCGGACATCAGGTCGTTCATCACGTCGTAGCGGGAGGCGACGGAATCGAACACGCCGCGCACGCGGCGCGCCTTGTCGCCCTCGTCAACCGACTGGAAACCGAAATGGGTGGTGTTCATGGTGCGATGCTAGGTCAGGGGCCGGCGCGGCGTACAGGGACAACCCCGTGCGGGCGTGGGACTTGTGTGGCTATTGGGCCAATGGAGGGGGCGGCGGCGTCAATGTCCGCCGCCGCAGCCGCCGCCGTGCCCCCGGCGCGCCTGCATGGGGGCGTCGCGCTCCAGCCCGGCCTCGGCCAGCCGGCGCTCGTATTCACGCATCAGCTGCTCCTGGTCGCGGCCCAGTGCGTACAGGTAGTCCCAGGTGAACAGGCCGCTGTCGTGCCCGTCCGAGAAGGTGGGGCGCACGGCGTAGTGGCCCACGGGCTCCAGCTGCACCAGGGCCACGCCGCGCTTGCCGGTCTGCAGCACTTCCTGGCCCGGGCCGTGGCCCTGCACCTCGGCCGAGGGCGAGTACACGCGCAGCAGCTCGAAGGGGATGCGGAAGGTGGCGCCATCGGAGAACGCCACCTCCAGCACGCGCGATTGCTCGTGCACGGTGATGGCCTGGGGAGCGGGAGCGGGTGGATTTGCCATTGTTTGACTCAAATAGGGCTGTTGCCGGCGTAAATCAAGGGCCTGTAGCTATTACAAACATAGCAACCATCACGCCTGCGCCCACTGCGCCAGCCGCTCGCGCAGCGCCTGGTGCAGGGCCGGCAGGCGCTGCGCCAGCTGCGCCTCAGGCTGCGGCGCGCGCGGGCGCTGCGCTGCGGCCCAGATGGGCGCGGGCCAGTGGCTGTCCCACTCGTGGCGCGCGACGACGTGCCAGTGCAGGTGCGGCACCATGTTGCCCAGGCTTGCGAGGTTGACCTTGTCGGGTTGCGCATGCTCGCGCAGCACCTGCTCGACCAGCGCCACGGCAGCCATGCAGTGCGCGCGGCCTGCCGCATCGAGATCGGTGAATTGGGCCACGTGCGCGTTCCACAGCACGCGGTAGAAGGCCGGAAAGCCCGGCTCGTCCACATGCACCACGCGCAGGCGCTCGCCGCGCCAGACCAGGGCGCCGCCGTCTGCGCTGCACAGGGGGCACCCCGCGCCGGCGCCGGGCATGGGGCCCGCGGTCAAACCAGCACCCGCTCGATGCCGCCGGCGTTGGCGCGCTTGACGTATTCGGGCATCCAGCCCTCGCCCAGGATCTGCCGCGCCATCTCGACCACGATGTAGTCGGCCTCCAGCAGGCCGTTGGACAAGTCGTCCTGGTAGCGCGAGATGCCCTGCAGGCAGCTGGGGCAGCTGGTCAGGATCTTGACGTTGCCCTGCGCCGGCACGGCGCCGCTGGCGCGCAGCTGCGCCTCGCCCTTCTTGATCTCCTGCTCCTTGCGAAAGCGCACCTGCGTGGCGACGTCCGGGCGCGTGACGCCCAGGGTGCCGGATTCGCCGCAGCAGCGCTCGCTCTTCAAGACCTTGTCGCCCACCAGCGAGCGCACGGTCTGCATGGAGTCGCCCTGCTTCATGGGGTTGTGGCAAGGCTCGTGGTACAGGTAGCCGCCCTGCCCTGCGGGCAGCGTGATGCCCTTTTCCAGCAGGAATTCGTGGATGTCGATCATCCGGCTGCCGGGGAAGATCTTGTCGAACTGGTAGCCCTGCAGCTGGTCGTAGCAGGTGCCGCAGGAGACGACGACCGTCTTGATGTCCAGGTAGTTCAGCGTGGTGGCCACGCGGTGGAACAGCACCCGGTTGTCGGTGATCATCTTCTCGGCCTTGTCGAACTGGCCGCTGCCGCGCTGCGGGTAGCCGCAGCACAGGTAGCCGGGCGGCAGCACCGTCTGCACGCCGGCGTGCCACAGCATGGCCTGCGTGGCCAGGCCCACCTGGCTGAACAAGCGCTCCGAGCCGCAGCCGGGGAAATAGAACACCGCCTCGCTGTCCGCACGCGTCTCGGGGTTGCGGATGATGGGGACGTAGTCCTTGTCCTGGATGTCCAGAAGCGCCCGCGCCGTCTTGGTCGGCAGGCCGCCGGGCAGCTTCTTGTTGATGAAGTGGATGACCTGCTCCTTGATGGGAGCGGGACCCACGGTGGCAGGCGGGTGCGCCGTCTGCTTGCGGCCCACGGCGCGCAGCGCATCCACGGCCAGGCGCTGCGCCTTGAAGCCCACGCCCACCATGCCGGCGCGCAGCGTATTGATGGTGCGCGGGTCGGTGGCGTTCAGCATGGCCATGGCCATCTTGTTGCCCACGCGCCAGCTCTTCTTGTCCATCTTGCGCAGCAGGTTGCGCATGTTCATGGTCACGTCGCCGAAGTCGATCTTGACCGGGCAGGGGTTGTAGCACTTGTGGCACACGGTGCAGTGGTCGGCCACGTCCTCGAACTCCTGCCAGTGGTGGCTGGAGATGCCGCGGCGCGTCTGCTCCTCGTACAAAAAGGCCTCGGCCAGCAGCGAGGTGGCCAGGATCTTGTTGCGCGGCGAATACAGCAAATTGGCGCGCGGCACGTGCGTGGCGCACACCGGCTTGCACTTGCCGCAGCGCAGGCAGTCCTTGACGCTGGCGACGATGGCGCCCAGGTCACTTTGCTGCATGATCAGCGACTCATGCCCCATCAGGCCGAAGCTGGGCGTGTAGGCGTTGGTCAGGTCGGCAAAGCGCAGCGACTGGCGCGTGGCGGCCGCGTGGCCCGGGCCCTGCGCCGGTTTTTGGGCCGGATCGCCCTCCAGCCGGCGCATTTCAACGGCCGGCAGCTCCTGGTTGCGTAGCAGCTTGCCCCAGTTGAAGTGACCGTTCGGGTCCACGCGCTGCTTGTACGCGGCGAATGGCGCCAGTTCCTCGTCGGTCAGGAACTCCAGCTTGGTGATGCCGATGCCGTGCTCGCCCGAAATCACCCCGCCCAGGCTGCGCGCCAGCACCATGATGCGCGCCACCGCCTCGTGCGCGGTCTGCAGCATCTCGTAGTCGTCGCTGTTGACGGGGATGTTGGTGTGCACGTTGCCGTCGCCGGCGTGCATGTGCAGCGCCACCCACACCCGGCCCTTGAGCACGCGCTGGTGGATGGCCTGCACCGCCTGCAGGATGGGCTGGTAGGGAGCGCCGGCGAAGATGGCATCCAGCGGGCCCTTGATCTGCGCCTTCCAGCTGGCGCGCAGGCTGTGATCCTGCAGCTGGGCGAACAGGCCGTCCACCCCGTCCAGCCATTGCTGCCACTGCTGGCGCACCTCGGACACCAGCGCCTGCGCCTGCGCCACGCGGTCGCCCAGCAGCACGGCGGCCGGGATGCCCTGGGCGTCGTCCTGCTTGCCCAGCGGCAATTTTTCCTGCGCGAAGAACTCCTGCAGCGCCTCGCACAGCTGCAGCTTGTTGCGCAGGCTCAGCTCGATGTTGATGCGCTCGATGCCATCGGTGTACTCCCACATGCGCGGCAGCGGGATCACCACGTCCTCGTTGATCTTGAAGGCGTTGGTGTGGCGCGAGATGGCCGCCGTGCGCTTGCGGTCGAGCCAGAATTTCTTGCGCGCCTCGGCGCTCACCGCCGTGAAGCCCTCGCCCGAGCGCGAGTTGGCGATGCGCACCACCTCGGCGGCGGCACGCGCCACGGCGTCGGGGTCGTCGCCCGCGATGTCGCCGATCAGCACCATCTTGGGCAGGCGGCCGGCGCCCTTCCTGGACTTGGTGGCGTAGCCCACGGCCTTCAGGTAGCGGTCGTCCAGGTGCTCCAGGCCGGCCAGCAGCACGCCCGAGCGCTGCGCCTCGGCGAACATGAAGTCCTTGATCTCGACGATGCTGGGCACGGCATCGCGCGCGTTGCCGAAGAACTCCAGGCACACGGTGCGCGTGTGCGCGGGCATGCGGTGCACGATCCAGCGCGCGCTGGTGATCAGCCCGTCCGTGCCCTCCTTTTGCACGCCCGGCAGGCCGGCCAGGAACTTGTCGGTCACGTCCTTGCCCAGGCCCTCCTTGCGGAAGGTCTTGCCGGGGATGTCCAGGCGCTCGGTGCGCAGCAGGTTCCTGCCGCCGGCATCGAAGTACTGCAGCTCGAAGCTGGCCGTCTCGACGTCGTGGATCTTGCCCAGGTTGTGCGCCAGCCGCGTGACCTCCAGCCACTGCCCATCGGGCGTGACCATGCGCCAGCTGGCCAGGTTGTCCAGCGCCGTGCCCCACAGCACGGCCTTCTTGCCGCCGGCGTTCATGGCGATGTTGCCGCCCACGCACGAGGCCTCGGCGCTGGTCGGATCGACGGCGAACACGAAGCCCGCGGCCTCGGCTGCATCGGCCACGCGCTGGGTGACCACGCCGGCGCCGGTCCAGACCGTGGGCACCTCCTGCGCCACGCCCGGCAGGCGGCGCATCTCCACGCCCGTCATGGCTTCGAGCTTCTCGGTGTTGATGACCGCGCTGCGCCAAGTCAGCGGGATCGCCCCGCCGGTGTAGCCGGTGCCGCCGCCGCGCGGGATGATGGTCAGCTCCAGGGCGATGCACTCGCGCACCAGCGCGGCCATCTCATCCTCGGTGTCAGGCGTGAGCACGACGAAGGGAAACTCCACGCGCCAGTCGGTCGCATCCGTCACGTGCGATACGCGCGACAGGCCGTCGAACTTGACGTTGTCCCGGGCCGTCAGGCGCGCCAGGCGCTTTTGCACCTCGCGGCGCAGCCGGCCGGCCTCGGCCAGCGTGGCGTCGAACTCGCTGATGGCGCGCTGCGCGGCCTCGACCAGCTGGCCCACGCGCCGGTCGCGCTCGGCGTCCTCGTGCGGCAGGCGGCGCTTCTCGATCTCGGCCATGCGGTGGCGCAGCGCGTCCACCAGCAGCTTCCTGCGCTCGGGGTTGTGCAGCAGGTCGTCCTGCAGGTAGGGGTTGCGCTGCACCGCCCAGATATCGCCCAGCACCTCGTACAGCATGCGCGCCGAGCGGCCGGTGCGGCGCTCGCGGCGCAGCTGGTGCAGCACCTCCCAGGCGCTCGCGCCCAGCAGCCGGATGACGATCTCGCGGTCGGAAAACGAGGTGTAGTTGTACGGAATCTCGCGCAGCCGCACGGGCTCGGCGCCGAGCGCAGTCTGCAGCGCCGCCAGCGCAATCGGAACGTTCATGGGGAGGTCAACCTGGAAGCTCGGGCGCTGCCTGCGCCCTCGGGAATCGGGGGCCGGCAATTTTAAGCGACACCCCTTCCAGGCCCCGGGCCCGGCGCCTCCCGGCGTTCAGGCCGCCAGCGCGGCCAGCCCGCCCAGGTAGGGCCGCAGCGCCTCGGGCACGGTGATGCTGCCGTCCTGGTTCTGGTAGTTCTCCAGCACCGCCACCAGCGTGCGGCCCACGGCCAGGCCCGAGCCGTTCAGCGTGTGCACCAGCTCGTTCTTGCCCTGCGCGTTCTTGAAGCGCGCCTGCATGCGCCGCGCCTGGAAGGCTTCGCAGTTGCTCACCGAGCTGATCTCGCGGTAGGTGCCCTGCGCCGGCAGCCACACTTCCAGGTCGTAGGTCTTGGCGGCGCCGAAGCCCATGTCGCCGCTGGACAGCAACATGACGCGATACGGCAGGCCGAGCTTTTGCAGCACGCCTTCAGCGTGGCCGGTCATCTCCTCCAGCGCCTGGTAGCTCTGCTGCGGATGCACGATCTGCACCATTTCAACCTTGTCGAACTGGTGCTGGCGGATCATGCCGCGCGTGTCGCGGCCGTGGCTGCCGGCCTCGGAGCGAAAGCACGGCGTGTGCGCCGTGAGGCGCAGCGGCAGCTCGGATTCGGGCATCACCACGTCGCGCACCATGTTGGTCAGCGGTATTTCGCTGGTGGAGATCAGGTACAGCTGCGCGTGGTCGGGCACCGGCTCGCCGTCCTGCCCGCCCTTCTTGGCGGCGAACATGTCGCCCTCGAACTTGGGCAGCTGGCCCGTGCCCTTGAGCGAATCGGCGTTGACGATGTAGGGCACGTAGCACTCGGTGTAGCCATGCTGCTGCGTCTGCATGTCCAGCATGAACTGCGAAAGCGCCCGGTGCAGGCGGGCGATCGGCCCCTTCATGACGGTGAAGCGCGCGCCCGCCAGCTTGGCGCCCAGGTCGAAGTCCAGCCCCAGCGACGCGCCCAGGTCGACGTGGTCGCGCACGGGGAAATCAAAAGCGCGCGGCTCGCCCCAGCGGCGCACCTGCACGTTGGCCGACTCGTCCGCGCCCACCGGCACGCTCTCGTGCGGCAGGTTGGGAACGGCGGCCAGCATGGCGTGCAGCTCGGCCTGGATCTGCTCCAGTCGCGCGGCCGAGTCGTCCAGCTCGGCCTTCAGCGCCGCGACCTGGGCCTTGGCGGCCTCGGCCGCGTCCTTGTCGCCCTTTCCCATCAGCGCGCCGACCTGGCGCGACAGCTGGTTGCGCTGCGACTGCAGCTCCTCGGTGCGCGTCTGCAGCGCCTTGCGCTCGCCCTCCAGCGCCTGGAAGGCCTCCACGTTCAGGAAGGGCTGGGGATTTTTGCGTGTCTGCAGCCGGGCGACGACCGAGGCCAGGTCTTTGCGAAGAAGGAGGATATCGAGCATAGCCGGCGATTTTAGGGCGGGGTGCGCGCGCCCGGCCAGCCGCCGCACGGGCGCCGATACCATGGCCGGCAGATAGCGAAGGAGTCAGGCGATGTTTTTCGTGTTCGGCCCTTCAGGGCAGATGTTTCGCGGCGGGCCGGGGCAGCTGTCGCAGGTGGCGCCGGTGCGCGGCGTGCAGCGTCCGCTGGCGCTGCGCGCCGCGCACCGGGAGGGCGCCAGCGCCGGCGGGCCGCCGCCGGGGCCGCCGGCGCCGGCCGTGCCGGTGCGTGTGCTGGAGGCCGTGTCGGCCTACGTGCAGACCGAACAGGGCCCGGCCGCGCCGCGCCAGCCGCTCACGCGCGTCAGCGATGTGATGACGCACGACGCCATCAGCGTGCCGCCCGGGCTGGCGGCGCACGAGGCCTGGCGGCTGCTGGCCGAGCAGGGTACGGCGCAGGCGCCGGTGGTGGACGCGCAGGGCGTGGTGGTGGGCCTGCTGCTGCGCGCCGACCTGGCGCCCACCGAGCTGCTGCCCGGGCGCGAGGGCGTGCGCGCGGCGATCGCGCGCGCGCGGCGCACGGTCGAGCAGGCCATGGTCACGCCGGTGCCCGCCGTGGCGCCGGACACCGACCTGCGCCACCTGGCCAGCGTGCTGCTGGAGACCGGCCTGGCCGGCCTGCCGGTGACGGATGAGCGCGGCGTGCTGCAGGGCTTTGTCTCGCGCACCGACATCCTGCGCGCAGTGGCCCACGACCCGCCCCTGGACCTGTGGAGTTGAGCTATATTTTTGATAGCTGAAAGCCGTTGATTGGCGCCGGCAGGAAGCCGTCTTGGCTCAAATCTCGGCCGCCGGGTCGGTACTCAGCGCCGCAGGGGCCAGGCGCGTGGCCAGCACCTTGTCGATGGTCTTGCCGTCCATGTCCACGACCTCGAACTGCCAGTCCTCCCACTGCACCGTGTCGGTCAGGTTGGGCAGCTTGCCGGTCAGCAGCATGACCATGCCGCTGAGCGTGTGGTAGCGCCCGCGCTCCTCCTCGGGCACGGAGTCCAGCTGCAGCCGGTCCTTCAGCTCGGGCACCGGGATGTGGCCGTCCAGCAGCCAGCTGCCGTCCTCGCGCTGCACGGCCCAGGCGTCCTCGGGGTCGAGCGTGGTGAACTCGCCGGTGATGGCCTCGATCAGGTCCTGCAGGGTGACGATGCCCTGCACCTCGCCGTACTCGTCGATCACGAACGCCATCTGCACGCCGGACTGGCGGAAGTTGTCCAGCAGCTCCATGCCGTTGATGGTCTCGGGCACGTACAGCGCCGTCTGCAGCGGCACCTGGCCCAGCTCGCGCGCGGCCGGCTCGCGCAGCGCGCGCGACAGCCACTGGCGCGCGTTGAGCACGCCCAGGATGTTCTCCATGCCGCCGCGCACCACCGGGAAGCGCGCATGCTCGGACTGCTCGATGCGCGTGAGGTTGTCCTCGAAGCTGGCGGCCACGTCCAGGAACACCACGTCGGCGCGCGGCACCATCAGCGAGCCGATCTGGCGGTCGTCCAGGCGGAACACGTTGCGCACCATGAGGTGCTCGTGCGACTCGATCACGCCGGCGCTGGTGCCCTCGGCCAGCACGGCGTGGATCTCGGCCTCGGTCACCGTGCTGGCCGTTTCCTTGACGCCCAGCAGCCGCAGCAGGCCCTGCGTGGACGCCGACAGCAGCCGCACGAAGGGCTTGGTGGCGATCGCCAGCCAGTTGATCGGGCGCGCCACCAGGCGCGCCAGCGTCTCGGGGTAGCTCTGGCCCAGGCGCTTGGGCACCAGCTCGCCGACGACGATGGAGAAATAGGTGATGACCACCACCACCAGCCCGGTGGCGAGGTAGCCGGCGGTGTGGGCGTCCAGCCCCAGCCCGATCAGCCAGTCGCCCAGCGGCTTGGCCAGCGCCGCCTCGCCGACGATGCCGTTGAGCACGCCGATGGAGGTGATGCCGATCTGGATGGTGGACAGGAAGCGCGTCGGATCCTCGCCCAGCTTGGCGGCGGCGATCGCTCCGCTGTCGCCCTCATCGATCAGCCGTTGCAGCCGCGTGCGGCGCGCGGACACCAGCGCCAGCTCGGACATGGCAAACAGGCCATTGAGCACGATGAGGGCGAAAAGTAGGGCGACTTCCATAGGCGGGGAGCACAGGCGCTCCCTGAGAGTGGTGGGCCAGCGATTGTAGAAAGGCTTGCATTGTGCAGCGCCCCGGCGCCCGGCCCTTGCGGGCCGGCGCCGTGCCGGCCTGCCAGCGCAGGCGCCAGGCCAGGCCCCGGCCGGCGGCTCACCGGCAGTTGCGCACCTTGAACTCCACCCGGCGGTCCAGCGAGTCGCGCGCGTCGTCCGTGCCGCTGCCGATGATGTTCTCGCGCCAGCCCATGCCGTCCACGTCCACGCGCTCGGCCAGCTTGCGGTCATAGGCGGTGAGCAGGTCGCGCACGGCGCGCGCACGGGCCAGCGACAGGCGTTCGTTGACGCCTTCGGCCCCGGTGCGGCTGGTGTGGCCGACCACCGTCAGGCAGTAGTCGCCGGCCGTGGTCTCGCGGGCGATCTGGCGCAGCCAGGACGGGTAGTGGCCGCTCACCGCACGGTCGCGCCAGAACTCGGTCGTGCCGGGGTTGAACAGCAGGCGCATGGCCAGGTTGTTGGTCGCCAGGCCGAGCGCGACGATCTGCGCAAACGCCGCCTCGGCTTCCGGCGCCTGGCCCAGCTTCATGTGGCTGTTGTACAGGCCATTGAACACGCGCAGCTGCTTGCCGTCGGGCCGCCCGACGGCGGCCTGGTAGCGCGCCAGGGCATCGGCATGGCGCCCGGCCTCGTAGGCCTGGGTGGCCTCGTTGATGAGCGCGGCGGTGTCCACCGACGCCAGGTAGGGCGCGTCGGCCGCACCGCCCTGGGCCGTGCGCGAGGTGGCGATGTAGCCGCGCGTCAGGCGGTCGGACACGAGCGAGGGGCTGTCCGAGAAAAAGGCCGTCGGCGTGCCATCGATCTCGCCGGCGGCAATGCGCACGGTCGAGCTGGCGATGACCAGGCCGGTGCGCCGCTCGGTGACCGTCGCGCTGAGGGTGTGGTCGCCGGCGCCGTCGCCGGTGCGCGCCAGCGTGCCGGCGACCAGGTAGTCGGCCTGCTGCACGCCCTGGGCCGTGAAGGGTTCGATCTTCAGCCCCGAATCCTTGCCCGACAGGCGCTGCGCCAGCAGCTGCGCGGCGCGCACGGCGCTGGCCGTCTGCTGCCCGCTTTGCGCGTCGATGAAGGGGTCCAGCACCACCTTGCGGCTGCGCATGCGCTCCAGGATGCTGGGGCTGATCTGGGCCGCCAGGTCGCCGCCCAGGCGCTGCACCGCCACGCTCATGGTGGCAGGCCCGGGAGGGCGGCGGCGCGGGCGGATTGCTGACGCAGGCGGCCACGGCCAGCCCCAGCAGGCAGGCGCCCAGGAAATGGCGCGCACGGCGGGCGAGAGGAATCAGCGGCATGTGGTGCTCAGGAACTGTTGGTCGTGTGGCTGCAAGGGCTCGCCCAGGCTGAAGCGCGACAGCAGCTCGGTGCAGCGCGTGCGCTGCTGCGCCGCCAGGGCGGGGGCGGCGGCGGGCGCGCGCTCGCCAGGCGCCTGTGGCGGCGGCGCTGCCCGGGTGGCGCGGGGCGGGGCGGCGGCGGGCGCAGGGGCGCTTGCAGGCCCGGCAGCCGGCGCCAGCGCCGCTGCAGGCGCGTGCTGCTGCTCGGGCGCAGGCGCTGCCTGGGCTGCTGCGCCGCCAGCAGGCGCGCGCGCCGCCAGGCTGGCCGGCGCAGGCTCGGCAGGGCCCGGCTGGGCGGCGGCAGGCGCGGCCTGCACGGGTGCGGGTGCGGGTGCGGGTGCGGGTGTGGGTGCGGGAGCCCGGCCATCCGCCCTGGCCCCGCCGGCGCCGGGAGCCGTGAGGGCGGCGGCCGCTGATGCCCGCTGCTGCTGCGCGCGGTAGGCCTCGGCCAGGACGACGCCGACCAGGAAGAACGACGTGACCGCCAGCAGGACGGCAGGCACCTGCAGCGGCGCCTGCGCGGCGTCGCCGGGCGCGCCCCGCTGCCTGCGCTGGCGCCGCACCAGGTGCGGCGCCCACGCCAGGATCGTCGCCAGCAGCAGCGCCGCGCCCACGCCGCGCACCAGCCAGCCGCTGGCATCGATCAGCGTCAGCAGGCCGATGCCGAACATCACCACGCCGCCCAGGGTGTAGTAGGGCGTCAGCCAGTCGCGCAGCACCGTGCCGGTGCGGCGGATCTCGTCGGCGATCGTCCTGGTGACCATGGGCGCGGCGGGTTCTGGAAGGCGGGAGCAAGGCGGCGGGATGCGCGGCGGATCGCCCTGCGCGCAGCCATGGTGCGGAAATGTAAACGAATGATTCCCGCGCCGGCCGAGCCGGCCGGCTCAGTCGGCTGGCGAGGCGCCCAGCTTCAGCCCCTTGGGCAGCGGGAACTTCACCGTCTCCTCTATGCCGTCCATCTTGCGCACCGCCACGGCGCCCAGCGCCTTGATGCGCGCAATCACCTCCTGCACCAGCACCTCGGGCGCCGAGGCGCCGGCCGTCAGCCCCACGCGCGCCACGCCCTCGAACCACTCGGGCCGCAGCTCGTCGGCCGAATCCACCATGTAGGCGGCGCGGCCCATGCGCGCGGCCAGTTCGCGCAGGCGGTTGCTGTTGGAACTGGTCGGGCTGCCGACCACGATGACCAGCTCGACCTGCGGGGACAGCAGTTTCACCGCGTCCTGGCGGTTTTGCGTGGCGTAGCAGATGTCCTGCTGCTTGGGCTCGCGGATGCTGGGAAAGCGCGCGCGCACCGCGGCGGTGATCTCGGCGGCGTCGTCCACCGAGAGCGTGGTCTGCGTGACCACGGCGAGCTTGGCGGTCTGCGCCGGCTGCACGCGCGCCACGTCGGCGACGTCCTCGACCAGGTGGATGCCGCTGTCCAGCTGCCCCATGGTGCCCTCGACCTCGGGGTGGCCGCGGTGGCCGATCATGATGAACTCATAGCCCTCGCGCGCCAGCTTGGCGACCTCCACGTGCACCTTGCTGACCAGCGGGCAGGTGGCGTCGAAGATGGAGAAGCCGCGCGCGCGCGCCTCGTCCTGCACCGCGCGGCTCACCCCGTGGGCGGAGAACACCAGCGTCGCGCCCGGCGGCACCTCGGCCAGGTCCTCGATGAAGATCGCGCCCTTGGCCTTCAGGTCGTTCACCACGTAGGTGTTGTGCACGATCTCGTGGCGCACGTAGATGGGCGCGCCGAACTTGGCCAGCGCCCGCTCGACGATCTCGATGGCCCGGTCCACGCCCGCGCAAAAGCCGCGCGGCTCGGCCAGGATGATTTCTTGGGGGATTTTCATATCAAACCAGAAGACCCGTTGCGGCGCAGCGCGCCGGTAAAAACGCCAGCAGGCGCCGGCACTGGGCACGCCTCGGGCCAGCGGACGCCGCGCAAGGGCCGCCCCGCAGCGCTGAGCAATCGCTCCCCCCTTCCCGCAGCGCAGCGCGCTGCGAGAGGAGGGGGAAGCGGCACCAGCCGCTCAGGGGGTTGCCTCACAAGACGCCGATGATGTGGACTTCGAACGTCACGGGCACGCCGGCCAGCGGGTGGTTGAAGTCGAAGCGCACCGCGCCGTCATCCCGCACCTGCAGCACCACGCCGGCGTACTTGCCCATGCCGTCGGGCGTGGGGAACTGCACCACGTCGCCCAGGCGGTATTCCTCGTGCGGGTCGCCCAGCTCGTCGAGCAGCTTCCTGGCCACCCATTGCTGCATGTCCGGGTTGCGCTCGCCGAAGGCCTCGCCGGCGGGCAGCTCCAGGGTCGTGCGCACCCCCTCGGCCAGGCCGGTCAGGCGCGCCTCCAGCGCCGGCGACAGCTCGCCCGTGCCCACCGACAGCGTGGCCGGCTTGTCGTCAAAGGTGTTGATGACGTCGCCTGCCGGCCCGGCCAGGCGGTAGTGCAGCGTGAGAAAGGAGCCGGGCTGCACCAGGGGGGCGGCGGCAGCGGTTGCGGATGCGGTCATGGCGGCAGGGTGTGAAAGGTTCGCTGGAATAAACTGGCCGGCATTGTAGGAAACGCCTTCCTGACCCCATGCCGCTCAAGGACCTGCCGCCCGACGCCCAGCCGCGCGAGAAACTGCTGGCGCGCGGCCCCGCCGCCCTGGCCGACGCCGAGCTGCTGGCCATCGTGCTGCGCACCGGCATCGTCGGCAAGGGCGTGCTGCAGCTGGCGCAGGAGCTGCTGGCGCCGCCGCAGCAGGGCGGCCTGGGCGGCGTCGCCGGGCTGCTGCACGCCAGCGGCGCCGACCTGGCGCGCATCAAGGGCCTGGGGCCGGCCAAGCGCTGCGAGCTGCTGGCGGTGCTGGAGCTGGCGCGCCGCGCGCTGGCCCAGCAGCTGGCCGAGCGCGCGGTGTTCGACTCGCCCGGCGCGGTGCGCGAATACCTGCAGCTGCACCTGGCGGCGCGCGGCCACGAGGTCTTCGCCGTGCTGCTGCTGGACGCCCAGCACCGCCTGCTGGCCATGGAGGAGCTGTTTCGCGGCACGCTCACGCAGACCAGCGTGTACCCGCGCGAAGTGGTGCTGCGCGCCCTGCACCACCAGGCCGCAGGCGTCATCCTGGCGCACAACCACCCCAGCGGCAGCGTGCAGCCCAGCCGCGCCGACGAGGCGCTGACGCAAACCCTCAAGGCCGCGCTGGCGCTGGTGGACGTGCGCGTGCTGGACCATGTCATCGTCGCGCCCGGCGCCTCGCTGTCGATGGCCGAGCAGGGCCTGGTATGAGCCGGCGCGCGCCGGCGCTGCTGCTGGCAGCGGCGCTGCTGCTGGCAGCGGCGCTGCTGGGGCTGGCCGCCTGCACGCCGCTGGCGCCGCCGCGCACCTCGCCCTGGCTGCGCATCATCGGCACGGCGCACATCGCGCCGGGCACCGAATGGGGCGGCAGCACCTTCGGCGGCATCTCGGGGCTGGACCGCGACCCGGCCACGGGCGAGTACCTGCTCATCAGCGACGACCGCTCGCAGCACGCCCCGGCGCGCATCTACACCGCGCGCCTGGCCTACGACGCCCAGCACCTGGACGCGCCCCGGATCACCGGCGTGCGCTGGCTGCTGCACGCCAGCGGCAGGCCCTACGCCAGCGCGCGCCAGCCGCTGCCCGGCATGGACGTGCCCGACGCCGAGAGCGTGCGCTGGCTGCCCGGCACCGGCCAGTTCCTGTGGACCAGCGAGGGCGACTTCGCGCGCGGCTTCGGCCCGCAGCTGCACGCCGCCTGGGCCGATGGGCGCCACGCACGCAGCTGGGCGCTGCCGCCGTCCTTCCAGAGCGCCGCCGGCAGCGGGCCGCGCGCCAACGGCACGCTGGAGGGCCTGGCGATCGTCGATGGCGGGCGCAGCGCCTGGCTGGCCATGGAGCTGCCCTGGCGCCAGGACGGCGCGCCGGCGCGCCACGGCCAGCCGGGCGCGCCGGTGCGCTTCACGCTGATCGACCTGGCGGACGGCCGGCCGCTGCGCCAGATCGCCTACCAGCCGGACGCCGTCCCGCACCCGCGCCGCCTGCCCTTTGGCCCCGAGCTGGGCGGCGTGAGCGAGATCCTGGCCGACGGCGCGCACCACCTGCTGGTGCTGGAGCGCGCCTACAGCGCCGGCAGCGGCTTTGCCGCGCGCATCTACCGCATCGACACGCGCAGCGGCAGCGACACGCTGGCGCTGGCGGCACTGCGCCCCGCCAACCACACCCCGGCGCCCAAGGTGCTGGTGGCCGACTTCGCCGCGCTGGGCCTGGCCGTGGACAACCTGGAGGGCATGGCCTGGGGCGCGCCGCTGGCCAGCGGCGCCTGCGTGCTGGTGCTGGTGAGCGACGACAACTTCAACCCCGCGCAGGCCACCCAGTTCATCGCCGCCGAGTACCGCCCGCCCGGCGGCGGGAATGCCGCCTGCGGTACAACCGCCAGCCCATGACCGCCGCCCGCACACCCATCGCCGTGCGCTCGTTTGCCGACCTGAAGCCGGTGCGCCGCGCGCTGGCCGAAGCCGCCGCGCAGCAGGCCGAGCGCGAGCGCCTGGCGCGCGAGGCGGCCCAGCGCGCGCGCATCGAGCGGCAATGGTTTGCCCACCACGTCGGCCCGGTGCAGCCGCTGAAAGGCCAGGACGCGCGCCGCTGGCTCCACCGCGAGCCGCCCGAACCCATTCCCGTGCAGCGCCAGCTCGACGAGGCGCGCGTGCTGGTCGAATCGCTCAGCGACGAATTCGACGTCACCACCTTGCTGGACGTGGACGACCAGCTCAGCTTTCGCCGCACCGGCGTGGGGCTGGACGTGACGCGCAAGCTGCGCTCGGGCGCCTGGAGCATCCAGCGCCAGCTGGACCTGCACGGCCTGCGCACCGACGAGGCGCGCGAGGCGCTGGGCGAGTTCATCCGCCTGGCGCACCGCACCGGCCTGCGCTGCGTGCGCATCGTGCATGGCAAGGGCCTGGGCTCGCCCGGCCGGGTGCCCGTGCTCAAGGGCCGGGTGCAGCGCTGGCTGGTGCAAAAGAAGGAGGTGCTGGCCTTCGTGCAAGCGCGGCCGCTGGATGGCGGGGCGGGGGCGCTGGTGGTGCTGCTGCAGCCCGGGCGGCGCTGACGGCCGGCTGCACCGGGCAGGCCTGCGCCGCGCCGGCAGCCAGGGTGCGGCCCTGCCGGCCCCGGCCGTCAGCGGTTGCGCATCCAGTCCGCCGTGCCCATGAAGCTCTCGTTCAGGCGCTCGCGCAGCGGCTGCGCCACGCCCAGCTCGCCCATGGCCTGGTCCATGCACGCCACCCACTGGTCGCGCTCCAGGATGCCGATGGAAAACGGCAGGTGGCGGGCGCGCAGGCGCGGGTGGCCGAAGCGGCTCTGGTAGTGCTGGGGCCCGCCCAGCCAGCCGCACAGGAACCAAAACAGCTTGTCGCGCGCGCTGTCCAGCGTGCTGCCATGCGTGGCGCGCAGCTCGGCATAGCCGGGCTCCAGCTCCATCTGGTCATAAAACCGCTCCACCAGCGCCCGCACGGCGCTCTCGCCGCCCAGCTGGTCAAAGGGCGTCGCCGGAAGGCTCTCGGGCAGTTCAGGGGGCATGGAAAGTGAAAATTCGATCAAAACAGCTGCTTGCCGGCGCCAATCCACGGCTTTCAGCTATTCATAGGATAGCAAAAATCGCCGTGCAGCCAGCCGCTGGAGGGGCGCCTGGAGCCGATTAATTGGAATCTGACCCCAATAAGGAAGGGGGCCAGGGGCGCGTGCGCAGGGAGTCGGCCCAGTCCTCGCCTGGCTCGCCCTGCCCGGCCGGCTGCTGGTTGCGCGAGTTGGAGCGCCACACGCCACCGGCCCAGAACAGCTGCGGCTCGGTGCGGTACCAGAACCAGCGGCCGTCGGCGTCCTGGGCCAGCCAGTCCCAGCCTTGCGGGGCCTGGCTCCAGTCGGGCGACCGGAAAGCGTCGGCGGGAGCGGTCATGGCGTCACTTTCTTGTCAAAACAGGCGGTTGCCGGCGTGGATCCATGGCTTTCAGCTATCAATATTGCAGTGCACGGCGCCGGGGCGTGCCCACCGGCGTCCGGGACGGCCTGCGGCGGGGGCATGCCGAGGGCTCCTACAGCGCGGCCTCGCGCAAGGTTTGCATCACGGGGCGGCGCAGCACCTCGCGCAGCGCCCACCAGCCCGCCGCCAGCGCCAGCACGGCGCCGGCCAGCGCGCCCGCCAGGGGCACCCACCAGGGCGCCGTCCAGGCGAAGTCGAACACCTGGCGCGCCAGCAGCCAGCCCACCAGCAGCGCCACGCAGCTGGCCAGCAGCCCGGCCAGCAGGCCGACGCCGGCCAGCTCGGCGCGCTGCACCTGGCGCAGCAGGCGCGCACTGGCGCCCAGCGCCCGCATGATGGCCAGCTCGCGCGCGCGCTCCTCGCGCGTGGCGGCGATGGCCGCGAACAGCACGGCCAGGCCGGCCGCCAGGGTGAAGGCGAACAGGAACTCCACCGCGCGGATGACCTGCGACAGCACGCCCTGCACCTGCGCCAGCGTCGCCCCCATGTCCACGTTGGTGATGTTGGGAAAGTCGTGCACCAGCGCGTTGTCGAAACCGGCGCTCCCCGTGCCGGGCGGCGGCGGGCTGGCAGCAGCCCCCCGGCGGGCGGCGTTGCCTGCGCGGCGGCCGCGGGCGGGGGCCAGACCTGCGGCGCGCGGTAGGCCGCCAGGTAGGTCATGGGCACGTCAGGCATCTCCGCCAGCGGGTACAGCACGAAGAAGTTGGCGCGCATCGAGCCCCAGTCCACGTGCCGCAGGCTGGTGATGCGCGCCTGGCTGCTCACGCCGCCGATGTCGAAGCTGAGCACGTCGCCCAGGCGCAGGCCCAGCGTGCGCGCGATGCCCTCCTCCACGCTGACGGCGCCGCTCTCGCCGTCGCGCCAGGTGCCGGCGCTGATGCGGTTGTGCGCCGGCGCCCGGGCGGCATGCGAGAGGTTGAACTCGCGGTCCACCAGGCGGCGCGCACGCTCGTCGGCGTAGTCGGCCAGCCGCACCTCGCGGCCGTTGATGGCGACCAGGCGGCCGCGGAACATCGGGTACCAGTCGTACTCGCGCACGCCGGCGGCGGCCAGCCGTGCGCGGAAGGCCTCGGCCTGGTCGGGCAGGATGTTGATGACGAACCGGTTGGGCGCGTTGGCCGGCGTGGCGCGCTGCCAGCTGGCGATCAGGTCGGTGCGCAGCAGCACCAGCAGCACCAGCGCCAGCAGGCCCAGGCCCAGGCTGGCCACCTGCACCACCGCGTGCGCGGGGCGCGCGGCCACCTGGCGCGTGGCCAGCACCAGCCAGCGCGGGGCCGTGGCCTCGGGCACCAGCCGCGCCAGCAGGCGCAGCGCGCCCCAGGCCAGCAGTGCGAACCCCAGCGCCGCGCCGGCAAAGCCGCCCACGGCGATGGCGCCCAGCCGGGCGTCGCGCGCCACCACCAGCAGCAGCGCGGCAAAGCCCAGCAGCCCCGCCACCAGCACCAGCGCCGAGGCCGGGCGCGGCCCGGCCAGGTCGCGGCGCAGCACGCGCAGCGGCGGCACGCGCGCCAGCTGCAGCACCGGCGGCAGGCCGAAGGCCAGCAGCAGCGCCAGGCCGACGCCGGCGCCCAGCACGGCCGGCCAGGCGCTGGCGCCGGGCAGGTCGGACGTCACCAGCCCGGCCAGCAGCAGCACGAAGACGTGGTGCACGGCGTAGCCCAGCAGCACGCCGGCGGCGCTGGCGAGCAGGCCCACGGCCAGGAACTCGATGGCGTAGGCCCCGGCGATGCGCCGCTGCGGTGCGCCCAGCACGCGCAGCAGCGCCGCGCTGTCCAGGTGGCGGCGGGCAAAGGCGCGCGCCGCCAGCGCCACGGCCACGGCCGACAGCAGCGCCGCCAGCAGCGCCACCAGGTTGAGGAATTTCTGCGCGCGCTCCAGCGTCTGGCGCATCTCGGGCTGGCCGCTGTCGATGGACTCGACGCGCACGCCGCGCACGTCGCTGCGCCCGGCCTCGGCCGCCGCCCAGGCGGCATAGCGCTGCGCGGCGCGCGGCTCGCCGGCCACGGCGAAGCGCCAGGTGATGCGGCTGGCCGGCTGCACCAGGCCGGTGGCGGGCAGGTCCTGCGCGTTGACCATGACGCGCGGCGCAAACGCCATGAAGCCGGCGCCGCGGTCGGGCTCCAGCGTGATGACGCGGGTGATGGCCAGCTGCGCGTCGCCCAGCAGCAGCGCGTCGCCCATGGACAGGCCCAGGGCGGCCAGCAGCGGCGCGTCCACCCAGGCCTGGCCGGGCGCGGGGATGTCCTGCGTGACCTGGCCGGGCGCGTCCGGCGCCGTGGCCACCTGCAGGCGCCCGCGCAGCGGATAGCCCGGCTCGACGCTCTTGAGCGCCGCCAGCCGGCTGGCGCCGCCCTGCGCGTCGGCGGCGCGCGCCATGGTCGGAAAGCCCAGGCTGGTGGCGTGGCGCAGGCCCAGCGCCTGCGCCTGCGCGGCGAAGCTCTCCGGCGTGGGGTTGTCGCTGGCCACGACCACGTCGCCGCCCAGCAGCTGCAGCGCGTCGCGCGCCAGCGCGCCCTGCAGCCGGTCGGCAAAAAAGCCCACCGACGCCAGCGCCGCCACCGCCAGCGTCACCGCCACCATCAGCAGGCGCAGCTCGCCGGCGCGCAGGTCGCGCCACAGCGTGCGCCAGGCCAGGGCGGCGGCGCCGGTGCCCGCGCGCGCCTCAGGCATAGCGCAGGGCCGTGGGCGGGCGGCACAGGCCCCACAGGTGCATGCCGGCCTCCTGGGCCAGCTGCAGCGCCAGCGTGGTGGGCGCCGAGATGGTGGCGAACGCCGGCACCTGCATGCGCGCGCACTTGCGCACCAGCTCGTAGCTGGTGCGGCTGGTCATGACCACGAAGCCGGCCTCGCCCAGGCGCCCGGCCAGCGCCAGGCGGCCGAACAGCTTGTCCAGGGCGTTGTGCCGGCCCACGTCCTCCAGCACGTCGGTCAGCTCGCCGGCGGGCGTGGCCCAGCCGGCGGCGTGCAGCGAGCCGGCGCGGGCGTTGAGCGGCTGGCGCGCCGCCAGGGTGGCAAAGGGGCGCAGCACGGCGGCCGCGTCCAGCCCCTCGCGCCAGGCGGGCGCGGCTACAGGCTCGGGGCGCAGGTCCAGCGCGGCCAGGCTGTCGATGCCGCACACGCCGCAGCCCGTGCGCCCGACCAGCGCGCGGCGGCGCTCCTTCAGGCGCATGAAGTGGCGCGGCGGGATCTCCATGTGTACGGCGCAGCTCTCCTGCGGCGTTCCTGCGGCGTGGGTCACGACCTCCACGCTGCGGCACTCCTGCGCCTGCCCGACCACGCCTTCGCTCAGGGCAAAGCCGATGGCGAACTCCACCAGGTCCTGCGGCGTGGCCATCATGACGGCGTGCGAGATGTCGTTGAACACCAGCGCCACCGGCACCTCGGCGGCCAGGTCCACCGCCTGCGGCTGCGCCGCGCCGCCGGCCTGCCCGTGTTGCGCCAGCGCCGCACGCAGGGGCGCCGCAGGCTGGGGCGCAATGGGGGGGGCATGGCACTGGCTGGCGGACATCCCGGCACCATAACAGCCGGGCGCACCCCGGCCGCGCCTGCCTGGCAGGCCCGACCGCCGCACTCGGAAATTGACCCCGCGCCTATGATGGCCAACAGCGAACCAACCCCGCGCCGCGCCGCACCGTGCTAGGTAATTTCCCGTGCCGGTTTTGCCTCGATCGCGTGGAAGATGGTCGGCGATCCCCACAGTCACGTTATTTCCCACGACAGGAGGTTCCCACATGGACATGAACCGCCGGCACTTCTTCCGCGTGAGCGGGGCAGGCCTGGTGGGCTCCAGCCTGGTCGCCATGGGCTTTTCGCCCGCGACCGCGCTGGCCGAGGTGCGCCAGTACAAGCTGGCCGCTGCCACGGTCACCCGCCAGACCTGCACCTATTGCTCCGTCGGCTGCGGCCTGCTGATGTATTCGCTGGGCGACGGCGGCATGAACGCCAGGAGCTCGGTCATCCACATCGAAGGCGACCCGGACCACCCGGTCAACCGCGGCACGCTGTGCCCCAAGGGCGCGGGCCTGCTGGACTTCATCAACAGCCCCAACCGCCTGCTGTACCCCGAGTACCGCGCGCCGGGCAGCAACGAGTGGAAGCGCCTGTCCTGGGACGATGCGATGGGCCGCATCGCCAAGTTGATGAAGGACGACCGCGACGCCAACTTCCAGGCCCGGACGGAGGACGGCCTCACCGTCAACCGCTGGCTGACCACCGGCATGCTGGCGGCTTCGGCCTCCAGCAACGAAGCCGGCTACATCACCTACAAGGTCGCCCGCTCCTGGGGCATCCTCGCATTCGACAACCAGGCACGTGTCTGACACGGCCCGACGGTGGCAGGTCTTGCCCCGACGTTTGGCCGTGGAGCGATGACGAACCATTGGGTCGACATCAAGAATGCGGACGTAATTCTCATCATGGGCGGCAATGCCGCCGAAGCACACCCCTGCGGCTTCAAGTGGGTGACCGAGGCGAAGGCGCACAACAAGGCGCACTTCATGGTGGTCGATCCGCGCTTCAACCGCTCGGCCTCGGTGGCCGACTTCTACGCGCCCATCCGCTCGGGCTCGGACATCGCGTTCCTGGGCGGGATCATCAATTACCTGCTCACCCACGACAAGATCCAGCACGAGTACGTGCACAACTACACGGACTTCAGCTTCATCGTGCGCGATGACTTTGAATTCGTGGACGGCATCTTCTCGGGCTACGACGAGAAAAAGCGCACCTACGACAAGAAGAGCTGGGACTACGAGCTGGGCGAGGACGGCTATGTGCTGACCGACCCGACGCTGCAGCACCCGCGCTGCGTGTTCCAGCTGATGAAGCAGCACTATGCGTCCTACACGCCCGAGAAGGTGGAGAGCGTCTGCGGCACGCCCAAGGAGAAGTTCCTGCACGTGTGCGAGCAGTTCGCCTCGACGGCAGTGCCGGGCCGCGCCGCGACCATCATGTACGCGCTGGGCTGGACGCAGCACTCCACCGGCTCGCAGACCCTGCGCTGCGCGGCCATGGTGCAGCTCTTGTGCGGCAACATCGGCGTGGCCGGCGGCGGCATGAACGCGCTGCGCGGACACTCCAACATCCAGGGCCTGACCGACCTGGGGCTGCTGTCGTCCAGCATGCCGGGCTACCTGACGCTGCCCAACGAGAAGGAGCAGGACTACGGCGCCTTCATTGCCGCGCGCACCCCCAAGGCGCTGCGCCCCGGGCAGATGAACTACTGGCAGAACTACCCCAAGTTCCACGTCAGCGTGATGAAGTCGCTCTTCGGCGCGGCGGCGACGGCCGAGAACAACTGGGCCTTCGACTACCTGCCCAAGCTGGACAAGCAGTACGACATGCTGCAGGTGTTCCAGCTCATGAACGAGGGCAAGGTCAACGGCTACATCGCGCAGGGCTTCAACCCGATCGCCTCGCTGTCCAACAGCACCCGCGTGCGCGACGGGCTGGCCAGGCTCAAGTTCCTGGTCATCATGGACCCGCTGGCCACCGAGACGTCCGAGTTCTGGAAGAACCACGGCGAGTTCAACGACATCGACACCGCCAGCGTGCAGACGGAGGTCTTTCGCCTGCCCACGACCTGCTTTGCCGAGGAAGAGGGCACGGTGGTCAGCTCCTCGCGCGTGCTGCAGTGGCACTGGAAGGCCGCCGAGCCGCCCGGCGAAGCGCGCACCGACGTGGCCATCATGGCCGGGCTGCACCTGCGCCTGAAGGCGCTGTACGAGAAGGACAAGGGCGCCTTTCCCGACCCCATCGTCAACCTGGACTGGAAGTACGCCCAGCCGGCGCACCCCTCCTCCGAGGAGATCGCCAAGGAGTACAACGGCCGCGCGCTGGTCGACCTGGTGGACCCGAAGGACCCGGCCAAGGTCATCCGCGCTGCCGGCCAGCAGGTCGCCAGCTTTGCCGAGCTGCGCGACGACGGCACCACCGCCAGCGGCTGCTGGATCTATGCCGGTTGCTGGACGCAGGCGGGCAACCAGATGGCGCGGCGCGACAACTCCGACCCCACGGGCATAGGCAACACCCTGAACTGGGCCTGGGCCTGGCCGGCGAACCGCCGCGTGCTCTACAACCGCGCCTCGGCCGACGTGCAGGGCAAGCCCTTCAATCCCCGGCGCAGGCTGGTCGAGTGGAACGGCCGCGCCTGGGTGGGCGCGGACGTGCCGGACACGGGCCTGGCCATTGCGCCGGAGACCGGCAACGGCCCGTTCCTCATGAACCCGGAGGGCGTGGCGCGCTTCTTTGCGCGCAAGGGCCTGGCCGAAGGGCCGTTCCCGACGCACTACGAGCCCTTCGACACGCCGCTGGGCCTGAACCCGATGTACCCGAACAACGCCAAGGCCACGTCCTCGCCGGCCGCGCGCGTGTTCGACCACATCTGGGAGACCTTCGGCCGCGCGCAGGACTTCCCCCACGTGGGCACCACCTACCGCCTGACCGAGCACTTCCACTACTGGACCAAGCACGCGCTGGTCAACGCCATCACGCAGCCCGAGCAGTTCGTGGAGATCGGCGAGGTCATGGCCAAGGAGCTGGGCATCGCGGCCGGGGACCGCGTCAAGGTGAGCTCCAAGCGCGGCCACATCAAGGCCGTGGCGGTGGTGACCAAGCGCATCAAGCCCATGAAGATCGAGGGCCGGGTCGTGCACCACGTGGGCATCCCCATCCACTGGGGCTTCAAGGGGCTGACCAAGCCGGGCTACCTGGCCAACATCCTGACCCCGTTCGTGGGCGACGGCAACACCAACACGCCCGAGTTCAAGACCTTCCTGGTCAAGGTCGAGAAAGCTTGAAGGAGCTGCGAGATGGCATTGCAATCCCTTGATATCCAGCGCATCTCCGCCACCACCTCGCCCGCGCCGCAGGCGCGCAGACCGCAGTCGGGCGACGTGGCCAAGCTGATCGACGTCTCCAAGTGCATAGGCTGCAAGGCCTGCCAGACGGCGTGCATGGAGTGGAACGACCTGCGCCAGGAGCCGGGCAGCACGCACGGCACCTACGACAACCCCACGGACCTGACGCCCAGCGCGTGGACGGTGATGCGCTTCACCGAGTACGAGAACGAGGCGTCGGGCAACCTGGAGTGGCTGATCAGGAAGGACGGCTGCATGCACTGCGAGGATCCGGGCTGCCTGAAGGCCTGCCCGGCCCCCGGTGCCATCGTGCAGTACACCAACGGCATCGTGGACTTCCACGAGGAGCACTGCATCGGCTGCGGCTACTGCATCACCGGCTGCCCGTTCAACGTGCCGCGCATCTCCAAGCAGGACAACAAGGCGTACAAGTGCACCCTGTGCTCCGACCGCGTGGCGGTGGGCCAGGAGCCGGCGTGCGTCAAGACCTGCCCCACGGGCGCCATCGTGTTCGGCACCAAGCAGGCCATGAAGGACCACGCGGCCGGGCGCATCGTGGACCTGAAGGAGCGCGGCTTTGCGCAGGCCGGGCTGTACGACCCCATCGGCGTGGGCGGCACGCACGTCATGTACGTGCTGCACCATGCCGACAAGCCCTCGCTGTACCAGGGCCTGCCGGACGCGCCGCGCATCAGCCCCATGGTCAGCCTGTGGAAGGGCGCATCCAAGCCGCTGGCCATGATCGCCCTGGGAGCCGCCGCCCTGGGCAGCCTGTTTCACTTCATCACCAAGGGCCCCAACGAAGTCTCCAAGGAACTGGAAGACGAGATGGAGCGCAAGGACCGTGAGGCGGAAGCTGCCGCCGGGGAGAGACTGCCATGAGACGCAACCCACGCGATTTGCCGCGCTACACCGCAGGCGAGCGGCTGAACCACTGGATCGTGGGCATCTGCTTCATCCTGCTGGCGCTGTCGGGCCTGGCGTTCTTCCACCCGGCCTTCTATCCGCTGGTGCAGCTGCTCGGCGGCGGGCCGTGGGCACGCATCCTGCACCCCTACGTCGGGGTGGTCATGTTCGTGTTCTTCCTGGGCATGGTGGTGCGCTTTGCCGCGCTCAACCTGATCGAGCGGCGCGACGTGGAGTGGCTGAAGAGCGTGGGCAAGATGGTGGACGGCGACGACCACGACATGCCCGAGCAGGGCAAGTACAACGGCGGCCAGAAGCTCGTTTTCTGGGGCTTCCTGCTGTGCCTGCTGCTGCTCATCGTGAGCGGCGTGATGATATGGCGCGCCTGGCTGACGCTGCCGGTGGACCTGGTGCGCCTGGCGTCCGTGGTGCATGCGGCCTCGGCCGTGGTCATGCTGCTGATCTTCATCCTGCACGTCTATGCCGCGATCTGGACGCGCGGCACCATCCGCGCCATGCTCTACGGCACCGTGACGCGCGCCTGGGCCAAGCAGCACCACCGGGGCTGGTATCGCAAGATGACCGGAGACAATTCTTGACCACCCCCGAGGCGCCTGCGGCGCCTCCCCCTCGGGGGCGACGCCACTGGACAGGCGAAGCCTGATCCACGGCGTCCGCTGGCATTGGGTGGCGCCTGAACGAAGCGCACCTGCGCCGTATCGGCCAGATTCGCTGCTACCCTTAACTCCCGCCGCCGCAGGCCCGTGCCGACCGGCGGCGGCCTCATTTCTGGAGTGAGCTTCCATGCAACGTATCTTGCAGCCAGGCGATATCGAAGCCCTGGACCGCACCAGTCCGCAGCGCGTGCGCCTGCCCAGGCCGCGCGAGCTGTTTGCCGACCGCGCCGCGCGGCTGGCGCAGAAGGCGCAGGGCAACCCGATCGGCGACTACCTGCTGTTCCTGTCGCACCTGGCGCGCGCGCAGCAGCAGGCGGCAGCCACGGTGCAGACCGCTGCGCCCGATGCCGCAGCCATCGCGCAGGCGCAGGAGCACTCCATGCCGCTGCTGCCTGCGGCCAGCCACGTCGATCCGGCCTGGCACGGTGTGCTGGACCAGTTGCTGGACGCGGTGCAGGACGCGCCGCAACTGCCCGAGCAGCTCGTGCCCACCATCGCCCGCCTGCGCGCCCTGCCACGGGACGGGCGCGACACGCTGGCGCGCCGCGTGCTGGTCGGCCTGCTGTCTGACAGCGACGAACTGGCCGCCGCGCCCCTGGTCATGGCGGCGCTGCAGGTGGTGTTTGCCGACCGCGCCAGCCGCCTGCGCGAATCCGATATTCCCTACACCGACCCGGCCACCATCTGCCCGGCCTGCGGCACGGCGCCCGTGGCCAGCGTGCTGCGCATCGGCGGGCAATCCGCCGGCCTGCGCTACCTGCACTGCGGCACCTGCGCCACCGAGTGGCACATGGTGCGCGTCAAGTGCAGCCACTGCGAGTCCACGCGCGGCATTCGGTACCAGGGCCTGGAGCAGCTGCAGCCCGGCAGCCCCCAAGCCGACCAGGCCGTGCTGGCCGAGACCTGTGATGTCTGCCACACCTACCGCAAGCTGGTGAACCAGGAAAAAGACCCCCTGGCCGAGCCCCTGGCCGACGACTTGGCCACGTTGCTGCTGGACCTGCTGATGGGCGAGACCGACTTCGCTCGCGCCAGCATGAACCCGCTGCTGCCCATGTCGGACGCCGACGCCGACCCCGCCCCCGCCGCGCCCGGGCCGGACGCATGAGCGCCACCAGCGCTCTGCCCGCCGCGCGCCTGCCCGGGGTGGACCGGGTGCTGTCCACGCCGCTGGCGCGCCAGTTAAGCGCCGAGCACGGCGCCAGCGGCACCACTGCCGCCGTGCGCGCGGCCATCGACGCGCTGCGCCCGGCCGCCCTGGCCGGCGAGCTGTCGGCCGAGGCCCTCGCGCCCGAGGCCATCGCCCGGCAGGCCCGGCAGAGCCTGGTCGCGCGCCATGCGCCGCGCCTCAAGGCCGTGTTCAACCTCACCGGCACCGTGCTGCACACCAACCTGGGCCGCGCGCTGCTGCCCGATGCGGCCGTACAAGCCGTGGTGCAGGCTTTGACGGCGCCGGCCAACCTGGAATACGACCTGGCCACCGGCGGCCGCGGCGACCGCGACGACCTGGTCGAGGATCTGCTGTGCGAGCTGACCGGCGCCGAGGCCGCAACGGTGGTCAACAACAACGCCGCCGCCGTGCTGCTGGCGCTGAACACCCTGGCGCTGGGCCGCGAGGCCATCGTCTCGCGCGGCGAACTGGTGGAGATCGGCGGCGCCTTTCGCATTCCCGACGTCATGACGCGCGCCGGCAGCGTCCTGGTCGAGGTCGGCACCACCAACCGCACGCACGCGCACGACTACGAGAGCGCTTGTCGCCCGCAAACCGCCCTCTTGATGAAGGTGCACTGCAGCAACTACGCCATCACCGGCTTCACCAAGAGCGTGGCCGAGGCCGAGGTCGCCGCCATAGCCCACGCGCGCGGCCTGCCGCTGGTGGTAGATCTGGGCAGCGGCACGCTGGTGGACCTGGCGCAATGGGGCCTGCCGCACGAGCCCACGGTGCGCGACGTCATCGCCGCCGGCGCCGATCTGGTCACCTTCAGCGGCGACAAGCTGCTGGGCGGGCCGCAGGCGGGGCTGATCGTGGGCCGCAAGGACTTGATCGCCGCCATCAAGAAAAACCCCACTCAAGCGCGCCCTGCGCGTGGGCAAGCTGACGCTGGCGGCGCTGGAGCCGGTGCTGCGCCTGTACCTGACGCCCGAGCGCCTGCCCGAGCGTCTGACCACGCTGCGCCTGTTCACCCGCCCGCAGGCCGACATGCAGGCACAGGCCGCGCAGCTGCAGGCCGCGCTGCAGGCGGCGGTGGGCCCCGGCTACGCGGTGCGCAGCGCGCCATGCTTCAGTCAGATCGGCAGCGGCGCGCTGCCCGTGAACACGCTGCCAAGCTGGGGACTGGCCTTTCAGCCGGTACAACCCAAGGGGGGCGGGGGCATGCTCGGCCGGCTGGAAGCGGCGCTGCGCGCCCTGCCCCGCCCGGTCATCGGCCGCATCGAGGCCGGCGCGCTGTGGCTGGACCTGCGCTGCCTGGAGGCGCACGAGCTGCCAACCTTCCAGGCACAGCTGCCGCTGCTGGGCGAGGCGCTGGCGCAGATTTGAGGCGATTTCAAGCCAAATCGGCCATTAGTCGGCGTGGATCAAGCGCAGCCAGCTATCAAAACAGAAGCACAAGAAGATGATCATCGGCACCGCCGGCCATATCGATCACGGCAAGACCACGCTGGTGCGCGCTCTGACCGGCGTGGAAACCGACCGCCTGCCCGAGGAAAAGCGCCGCGGCATTTCCATCGAGCTGGGCTACGCCTATTTGCAGGACGGCGACACTTCGCTGGGCTTCGTCGATGTACCCGGCCACGAGCGTCTGCTGCACACCATGGTGGCCGGCGCCACCGGCATTGCCCACGCGCTCTTGATCGTCGCCGCCGACGACGGCGTGATGCCGCAGACGCGCGAGCATCTGGCGGTGCTGGCGCTGCTGGGCGTGGCACGCGCCAGCGTCGCCATCACCAAGGTCGACCGCCTGGACGCCGCCACTCAGGGCGAACGGCTGGTGCAGGTGCGCCGCGACGTGCAGGCGCTGCTGGCGCCCACGCCCATGGCCGACGCGCCCATCTTCGAAGTCTCCGCTGCCACGGGCGCAGGCATTCCCGCGTTACGCGAGCACCTGCTGGCCGCCGCGCGGGCGCTGGACGCGAGGCCTGAAGCGGATCAATCCGCCCCCGACGCTGCCCAGGCCTTCCACATGCCCATCGACCGCGCCTTTTCGCTCGCTGGCGCCGGCACGGTGGTCACGGGCACCGTCGCCAGCGGCCAGGTGCGCGTCGGCGACGAGCTGGCGCTTGGCCCCGCCCCGGATGGCGCGTCCCGCCGGGTTCGCGTTCGCGGCATTCACGCGCAAAGCCAGCCGGCGCAAATGGCCCACGCCGGCCAGCGCTGCGCGCTGGCGCTGGCCGGCGTCGCGCGCGACGAGGTGCATCGCGGCCACCAGGCCTGCGCGCCCGCCATCGCCCTGGCCAGCAACCGCATCGACGTGGAAGTCCGCCTGTGGCCGGATGAGGCGCGCGAGCTGCGCTCGGGCACTCCCGTACACGTCCACCTGGGCACGAGCGACGTCGTGGCCTCGCTGGTGCTGCTCGACCGCGCGGCGCTGGCCCCCGGGCAGACCGCGCTGGCGCAGCTGGTGCTGCGCGGCAACGTGGCCGTCTGGCACGGCAGCCGCGGCGTGCTGCGCGACGCCTCGGCCACGCGCACCCTGGCGGGCGTGCGTGTGCTCGATCCATTCGCGCCGCAGCGCTGGCGCAAGACGGCCGAGCGCCTGGCGCAGCTTGCCGCGCTGGCGCTGCCCGACCGGGCCCAGCGCATCGCCGCCCTGCTTGCGCATTCGCCGCTGGGCCTGCCGCTGGCGCAGGTCGCCCGCGCCGAAGGCCTGACCAGCGCAGCCGAGCTGCCGCTGCCGGCGGACGCCGTGCTCATCGACGGCGGCGCTCTGGCCATGGCGCCGGCCGCGTTGCAGGCCCTGCAGGCGCTGGCGCTGGCGCAGCTGCAGGCCTTCCACACCCGCAGCCCGGACGAGATCGGCCCGGACGCCCGGCGGTTGAAGCGCCTGGCCGCGCCGCGCGCCAGCGATGCCCTGTGGCAGCACGCCATCGACCAACTGGCCGCCAGCGGCGCCATGGCCCGCACGGCCCAGTGGTTGCACCTACCCGACCACGCCGCACGCCTCTCCGCCGCCGAGGAAGCGCTGGCCCAACGCCTGCGCCCGCACCTGCTGGAGGGCGCTTTCGACCCGCCCTGGGTGCGCACCCTGGCCGCCGACCTGCGCGAGCCCGAAACCCTGGTGCGCCAGACGCTGGCCAGCCTGGCGCGGCGCGGCGAGGCTTTCCAGGTGGTCAAGGATTTGTACTACCCAACGGCTACACTCGAACGCCTCGCCGCCATCGCGCGCACCTGCGAGACGTCGCCCGGAGGCCTGCAGGCCGCAGCCTTTCGCGACGCCTCAGGCCTGGGCCGCAAACGCGCCATCCAGGTGCTGGAGTTCTTCGACCGGGTCGGCTTTACGCGCCGCGTCAGAGACGCCCACCTGCTGCGCCCCGGCGCGGCGCTGTTCGCGCAGCACGGCGGCAGCGACTGAATTTTTTGGAAGGGAAGCGTCCCTGGTGGGGCGCCCGGGCTTCAAACCCGGTGGATTGCGCCACGCGCGGTCGGAAGGTTCGACTCCTTCTCCTTTCCGCCAACGGGTTTGCACAGGGTCTGCGCCTCGCCTGACTTCATCGCAGCGATCCCTGGCGGCCCGCAGCGCATTCGGGTGATCCGTGTCCGTGTGCGTCTGCTACGGTGCGGGCCATGCGCAACATCCTCGACTTCAGTTCGTGGCAGGGCCTGCTGACCACACTGTTCGGACTGGTCCTCTTCACGCTGGTGGCGGTGGGCGTGCGATTGCTGGTCATGCAACGCGTGCAGCAGCGTCGCGAGCGGCAGAACCGCCAGATCAACGAGCGCCTGAAAACCCTGATTGCCGCGTACAAGACGCTGGGCGGCTCGTTCACCGGTGACCTGACGGTCGATCCGCGGCACATGCGAAATTTGCGCGGTTCGCTTGATTCGCGCGGATTGCCTGCACCGCACGCCGAGGCAGCATCGGACCAGGACGTACAGGAAGCCGACGCCGCCGAGCCCACGTCCGCACCCACCTCCGAACGCCGGCGCCGCACACGCGACGCCGTGCAGGCCGCGCTGTCGGACGTGATCCTGCTGGGCACGGCCGAGCAGGTCGCGCTGGCAGTGCAAGCGGCAGGCGACATGGTGGTCGGGCGCCGCGTCGAGACTGCCGCCTTGGTGGTTTCGCTGCGCAACTTCATCCGCGAGGTGCTGGAGCTGGAGCCCGTCCCCGCACATCTATCAGCGCCGCCGCAGGGGCCGCTGCGCACCGGCGGTGGGAGCGGGCGCGGGGGTGGCGGCGGCAGCCTCGGCGGCAAAGGAAGCGGGGGAGGCGGAGGTGGCGGCGGTAGTATGGGCGGCGGCGGCATCGCCGCTGGCGGCGCCATGGGGCTGGGAGCGGGCCGGGCGCGGCAGGAGATCGAGACGGCGCCCGGCGGGGATGCGTATCCGCTGTAGTCCATGCGCGTAACCCCGTCGAATGACGCGACCACGCTCGCTCCACCCCGATATGCATGCCGACTTGCTACAGACCCGGCTACGCTGGAGGCAACGGCTGTGATACAAAACGCAACTGATTGCTCGATGTCGGCTACAGAGACACGCAGGGAAGACACGAAATACGCAGGCGGCGGCGAGAGACGGATAAGCGCCTCATCCGGGAAATTTTAGGTTTGCCTAAAAATTGCAGAAACCAAGGTTGTATACGGCAGGGGGACAGTCATGCAGGCGTTAGCAGACCTTGTTGCGCTGCCTTCGCAGTCGTCCAAACATAGTTAGGCCGCATCAGAACCGCCATGCCCGAACCAACAGAACATCCAGTCGGCGATAGCCCCACGGCGCAGGTGAATCCGGAACTGCCATCCGAAATCGCAGCATCAGTCGTGTCTGCCGTACCTCCCGAAGCGCCACCGGCTCGGAACTTCACACCACCTTCTCATGGTGAGGTGATCGTTGTTGACGGAAACTACTATTTCGTCGGCAAATTCTTGGGCGCCGGAGCGTTTGGACGCGTCTATGAGTGCACGGACGAGTGGAGCAACGAACTGGTTGCCAAAATAATAGTTCCCCGCGACCAAACTTACGAAGAGGTTCGGGAGAGTTGGGTGCAGGAACTGACAAGGCTCGCCACGCTGCGGCATCCGAACATCACGTATGTTCATGCCGCCTTCGAGCACAAGGACACGTTCTACATCGTCATGGAGCGCTGCTTCATGACTCTTGACTCTCTCACTAATCTCCCGGATCTCAACGGAGAGCTCTGGGTTCCATATGTTGCGCGGGACATCTTGCAAGGGCTGTCGTTTATCCACACAGCGGGCTACATCCACAAAGACATTCACGCTGGGAATGTTTTCGTTTCGCACACGATGGATCGGATGGTCCCGACAAAGGAGCCGGTGTGGTCGTTCAAGGTTGGCGATCTTGGGATTTCGCGGCTGGAAACCGAAGTTCGTGCCTTCAACACACTTCTTGCACAGTGGATGTTGCCGCCGGAGGCAATCGACCCGACACAATTCGGAGCAGTGTCGCGTGCCACCGACATCTACCACGTCGGCCTACTACTTCTGGCGATCCTACTGGGCCGCTCCCCTTCGTTCTCTCAGGAGGAGATCACTGACGGTCAACCTCGGAAGATGGCGGAAGGTCTGAACTCAAGGTACTCAGCCGCTCTCGCTCGGGCGCTCCGCCGGCATGTGCAGGCACGCACGCCCACTGCCATGCAGTTTTGGAGGGAGATTCAGAGTGCAAGTGCATCTGCGGCCTAACAGGTCGATAGACACGGACATGCAACGGCATTGCGCCGCGCAGCGTGCTGGTGAGCGTACGCCGCGCGGCGCAATGCCGTTGCGCGCCGGTCAACTCCGACGTTAGCCTTGGCGAAGAAACCCCTTTTCAAGCCCGTGCCAAACATAATCGCCACGCCCTCCGCAAGCGCCTTTCCGTTGGAGTTTGCGCTGCGCGCGGGGCTTCGCCTGGATGCGCTGCTCAGGTACAAAAAATTTTTTCGCCCTCAGCCCGTGTCGGTCAAGCGCAAGCAGCTTTGGCGTTGGTAGCGCTGCGCCGCCGACTCTCATTCCATCGCCGGGGCTAACGTTTGGCTCCAGCGGACGCGCTACGCGCGCCGCTGATCTCCGGCGTTAGATTACTTAGGATATCTCATGGACTGGATACCGGCCCTGCTCAAGCATCTAGGTTTGTCACGTTCGGCGATCGGCGCAATATTCATCACTGCGCTCACTCTCTACGTTGGCCCCAGGCTCGCGCCTGCATATGTTGATTCCGTGCCAAAGGAGTGGGCTGTAGTTGTGGTCGGGTCGCTCGTATTCTCGGGCACGCTTCTGCTCTTTTGGGTACTGTCGTTTACATATGGATCGCTCGGCAGGCGTTGGAAACGAGCCGCATCGGCACGCGCATCGCGCGAGTTGAACCAGAATGAAATAAACCTCCTGTACGCAATGGGCGAAGCGCCCCGCGAATTGCTAGATTTTGATAAAATTAATTACGAACAGGTGGGTCTTACTCGCTTGGAAGTACTTGAACTGGTACACGGACTACAGCGCAAAGGATTGATCTCTATTAACCAGTTCAACTCCCGTCTATTTTCGCTCTCATCTATGGGGCGACAGCGTGCGCTTGAAATTCAGAAAAACTCTAAGAGAAATGTGGCATAACCACTTTCTAACCCATCATTGCAGCGCTGCGCCGCTCCCGTGGTGCAGCGCTTTTTCATGGGCTGCGCCGTCTCCAAGCCAGGGCGCTCTCTTTTGGCCTTCAGGTCTAACTCTGCGGTCAAGCGGACTGGCCTACGGCCAGCCGCTTACCTTGGCCGTTAGGCCCTTCGTGCACCAGCCCATGGAGCTCACCACCCATTCATCGGTTTCGCACGCAGCAAGCGCGGCCCGCGTGGTGCTTGGGCGTTGCGCCGGGCTTCGCCTTCCCGCCTGGCGCTCGTTTTGCATGTTTTTGGCCGCCAGCCGCCGTCAGCCAAGCGCGGCCAGCTATTCTTTTTGCAGCGTTGCTCCGCTTCCGTGGCCTCATGGTGGTTCCAGCGTTGCGCCGGTCGTCAAGGCAGGGCGCGTTCTGCACGCTATCGGGTCTAACATTTCGTCGCAGCCGACCGGCTTCGCCGGCGGCTGAACTCAGGCGTTAGGACTGCGGCTATGAAATTTAGCGCGCTGCTCATGGGCTCACTGGCGGGAACACTGGCCGCCGTCGCAGCCTTCGTCGTTTTCGACTCGTGGGACTCCGGCTTCTTTCTGCTCCAAAGCCCGAATCTAATTGTTTTTCCGCTAATGGTCGCAGCCGCACAGGCACTTTTTCTCGTGCTCCCCGCGCTCTGCGTGCTCAATTACTTCAAACGGCTCAGTGCATCCGCCCGGGGTGCTAACCGGCGCGGCTTTCGCTGGACTCCCATGGAGTATCCTACTGCTGCCGACTCCGAAACTGGCTGTTTTTACGTTCTTGTGGCTTGCGCTGTGCGGCGCCATTGGCGGCGCCGTGGGCTATGTCATAGCTCGGGCCGTCAGTCCTAACAATTCGTCCAAGCCGACGCCGCTTCGCGGCGCGGCTTAACTCAGGTGTTAGGCGGCAAAGAACTATGGTCGCCGAGTTTATCAACGCATATTCAGATGACCAGATCTATCTCGACATGCTTGAGGCCTTGGTCGCAGCGCACCCAAGAGAACCCGTGGTTGCTGAAAGCATCAAGTATTCAGCGCTCTGTCGCCTTTGGTCAGTACTGATGGTCGGGGGAGTCGAGTGCATGATCAAAGAGTGGGCGCGAGATGAATCGGCGATGCACGATGTCTATGCATATTTTGAACATGGCTCAAATGCTCAGCGTGTTGAGCGGCTTCAAATAGCGTTCCATTTGAGAGGCCTTGAGCCAAAGGTCGAACAATTTGAAGATTTCCTCGCGGTCAAGTACATCAGAAATGCGTACGTCCATGGTGAATGGAAACCTAAGCAGCGTGAATTCGTCGTGAACCGAGACTTCCCCGGAACATTGATGTCGTTTGAGGCCTATCACCTTGAGAGAATGAAGTCTTCCTACCTTCACGTAATGCGATGCTTGGGCATGGTGAATGCTTTCAACACACTTCTTACACACTGTGGCGCCGAACCCTTCTTTCAAGGAGATACACCTACGTCGTTCCGCTGAAATAAAACGTTAGGTTAAAAATATCGTGAGACATACCAACATCGAAGATTCTAATCTCTCAGGCAACGCCAAGAATAATCAGACATGGGAAAAAGGATTCAATGGTGTTTATAAAAACTCTGATAAGGAAGGGTTTCGAGTTTCACTGAGAATAGAATCCGGTTGGCGTACGTTCGGGTATTTCAATGATTTAAACACTGCCGCCTATATTGCTAACGTTGCAATATTAGCAACGAATTCCGAAGGAAATTATCAAATAAACAGCGAAGTCAAGCCCAATAAAGATGAGTTGGCAAATTGGTTACAGGCAAACGAAGAAAATAAAATAATGCACAATATCGCAAAAAATAAGTTTTTAAAAGATGCCGAACTTGAATTCCCTACGCTATCTAATTTAAACACCACTGAGCAATACGTGGAAAATATAAAAAAAGGGCGCTATTCAATCGATAAGCTTCGAGAATTGAAAAAACTAGCGCGCCCCGGTGGCTCAATTAGCTCTGCCATAGATGCCGCCATCTCAAAATACACCAATTACAAATAAGCGAATACATTTCGGACCATTCGTCGCAGCCGCCCACCTTAGGCGGCGACTGAGATCGGTCGTTGCTTAAATAACAGAAAAAAAATGAGCATCCTCGCACGATCCTAGTTCGGCCCTCTATACACCAGCCCATGAATCCCGCCTTTGGCTCCAGCGTTCCGCATGCCTCAGGCGTTACAAGGTCGAGGTTTTGGCGTTGTGCCGGGCTTCGCCTGCCCGTCTGGCGCTCGTTTCGCATACTTTTGGCCGCCAGCCGCCGCCAGCCAGGCGCGGCCAGCTATTCTTTTTGCAGCGTTGCGCTGCTTCCGTGGCTCATAATTGCTCCAGCATTGCGCCCGTCGTCAGGGCAGGGGCGTTCTGCCAGCCATCGGGTCTAACATTTCGTCGCAGCCGACCGGCTTCGCCGGCGGCTGAACTCAGGCGTTAGCAACTCTAGGCAGCATTGATTGAAAGAGGACGAGAAGCTATGAAAATATTTCCAGTGATTTTACTACTGGCTTCAACGAGTGCGATATCAGGTGTTGCCCAGCAGAGAATGTATAACACATCCAAAGCCCTGTTAGAAGTTAACGACCCAAAGGCAAACAGAAATCCGGTACGTTCAGTTGTAGCTGCTAACTGGAAAGCTATCGAAGCCAAGAGCAGGTTAAAGGCGAAGCCCGGACAAGATATCGCGGTAGTCTGCGAAGGAAAGTTTCCTGCGGGCTATATCGCAGATGATTTGTACCGGCAGAACGGAACTTTCAATCGGTCATTCATCATTGACAGAAGCACAACGATTTCTGATCTCTGCAACCAGATGGAAGACATCATGCGGAAACAGAGTCCTCAGCTTTTTAAGTGAAGAATAAATTGGCCGAGGTCGAATTTTTTTGCGTGGGCGCTGGTGCTAAACCGGCGCTCAAGCGGACAGCTTACAGCTGCCGCTTATCTCGTTTCGTCAGTCAGAAAGGAATGATCAATGAAGGCATCAGTGCTTTTTATTTCCGCAGCGGCGCTTGCCGTGCATTTGCAAGCGAATGCCGCGCCGCTATCGTGCGAGATGCAGTCCATGCTCGCCGGTCTCGCCGCCACGGCGCGAGACCAAGGAAAGACGCCGGCTCAAGTGCAAGCCGCGTTAAAGAAGAGCGGCGATCTGACCAACTCAGAAATAAAGGCGCTCATTGATATCGCGTTCGTGCACATGAAGAAGTCGTCTCCACAGGAGATTTCACAGGCGGTCACGATGGTGTGTAAAAAATGACGGCTTCTGCCTTTTGAGCTCTGGGTTCTCTGGATAGTTAAGGAAGGTCTGCATAAGTCCCCCGCCCGAGCCCCTCAAGCGTTGAACACCGATGAACCAGATCAGTCTTGCAAACAGCGGCTTCGAGTTGGCCAGTAAACGCACCCGCAAGCGTGCGTTCCTGGAGGAGATGGATCGGGTCATCCCCTGGTCTGATCTGCTGGCCCTCATTGCCCCGCACGCGCCAGCGGGCAAGACGGGCCGTCCGCCCTTTGCGCTGGAGACCATGCTGCGCATTCACCTGCTGCAGCAGTTCTTCGGTCACTCCGACCCAGCCATGGAAGAAGCGCTGCACGACATTCCCCTGTACCGGGAATTTGCTCACCTGGATGCCGGCATCACCCGGCTGCCCGACGAGAGCACCATCTTGCGCTTTCGCCACCTGCTGGAGAGGCACGAGCTGGCCGCGCAGATTCTGTCCACCGTCAACGCCCAATTGGCCGCCCGTGGCCTGCTGCTCAAGAGCGGCACCGTGGTGGATGCCACCTTGATCGCCGCGCCCAGCTCCACCAAGAACAAAGACGGCCAGCGTGACCCTGAGATGCACCAAACCAAGAAGGGCAATCAGTGGCACTTCGGCATGAAGGCGCACATCGGCGTGGACGCTGACTCGGGGCTGGTGCACACCGTGACCACCACGCCAGCCAATGCCCACGACATCACGCAGGCAGCAGCGCTGTTGCATGGCGAGGAAGAGCTCGTCTTTGCCGATTCGGGCTACCGGGGCGTTGAAAAGCGGGGCGATGTCCAGGATCAATACCCCGACACCCCCTGGCACGTTGCCATGATGCCGGGCCAACGCAAGAAGCTCGACACAAGCCACCCGCTGCAGGCCTTGCTCGATCAAATGGAGACTGTCAAGGCACGCATCCGTGCCAAGGTCGAGCACCCGTTTCGCGTCATCAAGTGCCAGTTCGGCCATCGCAAGGTGCGCTACAAAGGTCTGGCCAAGAACACCAGCCAGTTGCTGGTGATGTTCGCGCTGTCCAACCTGTGGATGGTGCGCAAGCGAATGGGGCAGGCGGTGCGGGCATGAGTGCGCCCGAGGCACGGGCGCAAGCCCAGAAAACGGCTGAAATCGGCCGAAAGAGCGGCAAATCGGGCGCAAATTCGGCCTTGGTTTCGCCATGTGAGCATTCACGCTTCAACTCGTCCTGTGGGGCGGGTTGTGCAGACCTTCCTTAACGCATCCAGCGATTCATAGCGAGCATTGTGCCGCGCGAGTATGTCTGCGTTGTTCTAGGCGTGTACGCAGCTTGAATGTGGCACTAACGTCGTAAGTCGCTGTTCTAACATTTCGCTCAAGCGGACCCGCCTTCGGCGGGCCGCTTATCTCAGGCGTTAGATTGCACATGAAAATATTCAACAAGAGTTCTAATGATGGGGCAGTCCATCGCCTCATGGAAGAGTCTTTATACGCTGACGCGCTGAGAGAGATTGAAAGCGGTATCAGACGTGATGGCATATGGGCAAAGGCACTCGTAGAAGCAAATATGGATCAGTCAAAGGCTGCCGTCATTTATATAAAAATGAGAGTGCAATCGATGAAAGATGAATTGTTGTTTGCTGCAGAGCAAGAAAAACACCAGCAAGAACTTAACCTTCCGCGACATCCCTCATGCGGGGGAATTATTGACAGATTAACCAGCGGCTCAAAAACCACTTGGAAATGCAGAAGATGCAAAGCATCTGGGCAATTTCAAATCGGTATAAATTATAAGAAGTAACTTTCATTTCTAACTATTCGTCGCAGCCGACCGCTACGCGGCGGCTGAACTCAAAGCGTTAGGCCCTTCGTGCACCAGCCCATGAACCTCGTCTTTGCCTCCAGCGTTCCGCACGCCTCAGGCGTTGCAAGGTCGGGGTTTTGGCGCTCTGCCGGGCTTCGTCTTCCCGCTTGGCGCTCGTTTGGCATGCTTCTGGCGGTTAACCGGCACCAGTCAAGCGCGGCCAGCTATTCTTCTTGCAGCGTCGGCGCCGCTTCCGTGGCCTCACGGTTGCTCCACTGCCGCGCCCGTCGGCAAGGCAGGCTGCCCCCGCAACCCATCAGGTCTAACATTTCGCTCAAGCGAACCCGCCTTCGCCAGGCGGCTTATCTCAGGCGCTAGCGCACATATGGATCCGATCCGCTTCCCGGAGCTAGTGGCCGAGTTGTACGGGCTCGTGGCGGAGCTTGAGCAAATGTTCCAGCGCCCTTTCACGCCGGACGGCCACATGGTGGGCAGCATCGGTGAGGCTCTAGCCGCCCACCACTACGACTTAACCCTCCTGCCTTGCTCCACGCCAGGCTGTGATGCGACGATTGGAGAGAAGCGCGTTGAGATAAAAGCAACTCAGGGAAGTCGCGTCGCATTTCGCTGCAAGCCGGACTACCTTCTCGTACTGAAAATCAACCGCGACGGGTCGTTCGACGAGGTTTACAACGGGCGAGGCAACCGCGTTTTGGCGCTCGTTGCCCACAAACCGAAGCCCACGAACGGACAATGGCAGGTATCGCTGGGCTCGTTGCGCCGCCTCAATGGGTCAGTTCACCCGTCCGAGAGAATCGAGCGGACGCGCTAGTAATTCGCCCAAGCCGACGCCGCTTCGCGGCACGGCTTAACTCAAGTGTTAGGCTCAATAGTGAAATTATCTAGCATCCTCAACATTGAGAACCCAAACCTCTACAAGGCGCATCTAGCCAGCTGGAACGGCAAAAATCGTCCGCTAGACGTGTTTGTACGGGACCGGAAAGAATGGGAGGGCTGGAATTCATGGCGCTCATCAAAAGACGACTTCAACCGCAAGTACATCTTTTCGTTGATAGACTTTTATCCAGATCCTGGAACATGGCTATTCGGCGGCATCTGGGAGGTGCTTTCCCGTAGTGGCATCAACAACGCGCGCAGCTATGAATTAGCTCTTACCAACCAAGCCAGCGACTTGGCTGGCAGATTAAAGATCGGATTTGCTCGGTCGGGTCGGGCAAGAGCGCTGAAGCTGGAAAATTGCTACGGCAAATTTACGCTTGACGCAATTCTAAAGACACCGTTTACCGGCCAAGCATTTCCTGGCTACGAAAACATCACTCTCAGCTTTTTAGACCTTGAGCACATCATCCGTACCAATAAGGCAGACTGGCGTGCCGCGTTGCTGCATGTCAAGGGGGTCTACGTGATTTTCGACACTTCCAACGGCTTCAAATACGTTGGCTCGGCTTACGGCGGTGCGGGAGTATGGTCGCGCTGGTCGGCCTACGTAGAGACTGGTCATGGGCATAACGACGAACTTTCCAAGCTCATTGATCGCCACGGCATGGATTACGCTCGTCAGAATTTTCGCATCAGTCTGCTTGAGTACCGGCCTAGTCGTACAGATGACCAAACAATCATTGATAGGGAGTGCTATTGGAAAGAAGCGCTACTCTCAAGGGCACCACATGGCTACAACAGAAATTGAGCCTGATGATTCATTCAAGCCGAGATCAGCGCGCTTGGCCAAGCTAGGGTTTTCCGTATTGGCTTCTGGGTCTAACTGTGCAGCCAGGTCGATCCGCCTTTGGCGGTTGGCTTACTTTCGTTCGTTAGTTTAACCTGAAAAAAATGAAAAACTTCGCGCTCCTCATATTCGCCTACTTTATGGCTGTGCCAACAATCGCGAACGCACAGGTGTACAAATGCAGCGTCAATGGACGCACCACTTTTTCTGATACTCCTTGTCAATCCGGCTCCACGGGTGAATTAATTCAACAAAGAAGGATCCAGAGCAAATATATCAGGAACGCTTCCAGGCACTGGAAGCAGAGAACAGGAAATTGCAACAACAAGCTTTGCAACGAGAACAACAACTCAACGAGCAACTCTCACGACCACAGCCTGCACAAAATTTACCAGCGCAACCGGGCATCCGATATGACGTTTCCGTGTCAGAGCAGACGCGAAGATGTGATATGGAGAAAAACACGTTAACGAACAAACGGCAGCGCGAGGGCGCCGAGTGCTTGAAACTGCGATCAATGTTAAATATGCCCGAACCAACTCGAATTATCATAAACAATCAAAATACCCCAACCCACCCGCGAACGGTTATCAACAATCAGACTGGTCGCCCTTGCACTGTTTTCCCGGGTGGTAACATGCAATGTCATTGAAATTTAATTCAGCTTGATTTTCTAAAATTTTTTCGCAACCGATTGCTTACAGTGTCGACCGAGGTGATTCATCAACCTGTACCACATGCAAATCTGGATCGCAGCACTCTCTAGTACCGGCGACTCGCGAACCACAGCGATAGCCTGTACTATCGCGAAAAGTTACAACGACGCAGGCCGCCCGAGGCCGCGACCGCACAGCAGCGCGGAGATCGTGGACACGTTCTTATGACGGAAACGGTTGCCGGTAGCCATTCCTTACTTTTACCACAAGGCTGACCGGTTGCTCAAGCCGACCGCATGCTGCGGATGGCTTACTTGGTTCGTTCTGCGGACTACGCATGCCTGCTGGCCGCTTAACCGTATTGGTATCAGACCGTGGCGCGGCTCACTTTTCTTATGCCAATTTCTCGATCAAAAGTGGCCGCCACTTGCAAAAAAATTCATCCACACGCAAATTCACAAGGAGAAGCCCATGAACTGGTTTTTAATCGCGATAAAGAAATATGCCACGTTTTCAGGGCGAGCACAGCGCGCCGATATTGGTATTTCATACTTTTTTATATTCTGATTCTTTTCGCTCTTTCATTCGTTGACGGCATAACGGGTTCGTTCAGCTCAACGGACGGGATAGGCCTGCTCGGCGGCCTTTTCACTCTGGCCTTGTTCGTTCCATCAATTGCAGTCGGCGTGCGTCGGCTCCACGACACTGGCCGTACCGGCTGGTGGCTTTTGATAGCGTTGGTGCCCCTGGTCGGCGCGATCGTTCTGCTCGTGTTTACCGTTCAGGACAGCCAACCGGGCGAGAACATTTATGGACCCAACCCCCAAAAGCAGTTCGCTCTGAGCGAGGGGCTGCGGTGATGCGCTTGCTGTCGCTTGGCTGCAGCCAGCGATGACCTGCGTTTCGGTGGGGCAGCGGCTCCCCGCTACGCTGGCTCGTACCATGCCACCCCGGCCTCGTCCACCTCGCGCCGCGCCTCGCCCTGCGCCATCAGGTAATTCATGCACGCCACCGCCTCCCCGGTGGCAAGACCCAGCTGGCTGGCGTCGTCCGTGCTGATGGGCCGCCCGAACAGGGCCTCGAAGCTGTCCACGATGCGCAGGCGCCCGCTCGCCAGTTGGGCGCGCAGCCTGCCCAGGGCGCGGTGCTGGCTGGCGCGCAGCTGCTCCAGGCGCGCGTGCAGGCCGTAAAAGGGTTCGTTGTGCGCCGGCAGCACCAGCACCGTGTCGGGCACTTCGCGCTGCATCTTGTCCAGTGAATCCAGCCAGTCCTGCAGCGGGTTGGCGTGCGGCTCGTTGGCGTAGACCGAGACGTTGGACGAGATGCGCGGCAGCACCTGGTCGCCGGCGATCAGCACGCCCAGCGCCGGGTTGTACAAGCTGACGTGCTCGGGCGAGTGGCCGGCAGTGGTGATGACGCGCCAGCGCTGCGCGCCCCAGTCGAGCATCTGGCCGTCGTGCAGCCGGCGGTAGCTGTCGGGCAGGGCGTGGATGAATTTGCCGAAGCCGCCAAAGCGGCTGCGATAGGCCTCGATGGCGGCCTCGGGCCAGCCGGCGCGCTGGTGGAAGCGCACGCCGTCGGGCGGTGCCTCGCGGTTGGTGTCGGCGTGCAGCACGCGGCAGGTCAGGTATTCGATGCGGCTCATGGCCAGGGGCACGCCGGCGCGGCGCGTGAACCAGCCCGCCAGGCCAATGTGGTCCGGGTGCATGTGCGTGGCGCAGACGCCCTTGAGCGGGCGCGCGAGCGGCCCGTCGGCCATCAGCGCGAGCCAGTCGGCCACGGTCTGCGGGCTGTTCAGGCCGGTGTCCACCAGCACCCAGCCGCCGTCTACCTCGATCGCCCAGACGTTGATGTGGTCCAGCTTGAAGGGCAGGGGCAGGCGGATCCAGCGCACGCCGGGCGCGACTTCCACGCTGGTGCGCGGCGCGGGAGGTTCGAAGGGATAGGTGAGTGGGCTGTCTTGGGCGGCCATGGTGCTGTGCTGCTGTGCTTGTGGGCTTTCGCGCTCTGCCGCGATGCGGCGGGAACGCGCATTGTGTGCTGGCACTGGGCCGCAAGCTGAGCCGTGTGTGACGGGCGGCGGGGCAGGCGCTGGCGCGGGGCGTTTTGGACGGTTTTTCAGTCAAAACCCGGTGTTGCCGGCGTGAATAGGCGATATGTAGCTATTATTTCAATAGCAACCCGATCCTCATCACCGCGGCGCCTTCCGCGGTCAACGCCACCTGCCAGCGGCCGTCGCGCTGGGTCACGCGCACCCAGCCTGGGCCGGCATGGCCGGCCACGGGCGCGTCGCCCAGCAGCGCCAGTTCGCGCAGCAAGGCGCTGGCGCTGCTGCCAAGGCTCTTGGCCAGGCGCGGCAGCGATTGCGGGGCGTCCGCGCCCTGCTCTGCCAGCGCCTGCAGGATGGCCAGCTGCCAGCGGGCGTGTAGACGGTGTCGCTGTGGCGCCGCGCTGGGCGAGGGCTGCGTCACGGCGCGGGGGTCGCCGCTGCTGCCTTGAGCAGCACAGGAATCGATTTGGACGTGGGCGTACCCGCGCCCTCGGCCACGGCGGACAGGGGCACCAGCGGGTTCGTTTCCGGGTAGTAGGCCGCCAGGTTGCCGCGCGGGATGTCATAGGGCACCAGGGCAAAGCCGCGCACGCAGCGCTGCTCGCCGTCGTGCCAGACGGTGTGGATGTCCACCGCGTCGCCCGCGCTCAGACCCAGGGCGCGGATGTCCCTCCGGGTGGATGAAGACCACGTCGCGCCGGCCGCGCACGCCGCGGTAGCGGTCGTTCAGGCCGTAGATGGTGGTGTTGTACTGGTCGTGCGAGCGCGTGGAGAGCAGCGTGAACACCAGCGTGCCTGATCCCAATTGCTGCTGCGCGCGCTGCGTGTGCCGTGGCTTGCGGCAGCGCGGCAAGGCTGAATTGCGCCCGGCCGCTGGGCGTGGCCCATTGCCGTTGCGCCGCCGTATTGCGCAGCCGAAAGCCACCGGGCACAGCTACGCGGGCGTTGAAATCATGGAAGTCGGGAAAGACCTTTTCGATCTCGTCCCGGATGCGGGCGTAATCCTCGATCAGCCAGGCCCAGGGCACGGCCGAGCGGCCGCCCAGCGTCGCCTCGGCCAGGCGGGCGACGATGGCGGGTTCGGACAGGAGGTGCGGCGACGCCGGCGCGTTGATGCCGGCGCTGATGTGCACCATGCTCATCGAATCCTCCACCGTCACGCCTTGCGGGCCGCCGGCCTGCACATCGATCTCGGTGCGGCCCAGGCAGGGCAGGATCAGCGCGGCGCGGCCGTGCACCACATGGCTGCGGTTGAGTTTGGTGGCGACGTGTACGGTCAGCTCGCACTGGCGCAGCCCGGCCCAGGTGTGCAGCGTGTCCGGCGTGGCGGCGGCGAAGTTGCCGCCCATGGCAAAAAATACCTTGCACCCGCCGCGGCGCATCTGCTCGATGGCCGCCACCGTATCCACACCCGGGGCGCGCGGCGGATCGAAGCCGTACACCGCCGCCAGACGGTCCAGCAGCGCGGCGGGCGGCGCCTCCCAGATGCCCATGGTGCGGTCGCCCTGCACGTTGCTGTGCCCGCGCACCGGGCACGGGCCGGCGCCTGCGCGGCCGATGTTGCCGCGCAGCAGCAGCAGGTTGACGATCGCGCCTATGGTCGCCACCGCGTGCTGGTGTTGCGTGATGCCCATGCCCCAGCAGGCGATGGCGCTGTCGGCATTGGCATATACGTCGCCAGCCGCGCGCAGTTGCGCCTCGGTCAGGCCCGAGGCTTCTTCCAGCCGCTGCCATGGCGTCGAGGCCAGCAGCGCCGCCCAGTCGTGCAGGCCGCTGGTGTGCTGGGCGATGAAGTCCTCATCGAGCACGCGGTGCCCGCGTGCATGCAGCTCCAGCACATGCTTGGCCATGCCCTGCACGGCCGCCAGGTCGCCGCCGATGCGCAGCTGGAAGTAGTGCGTGCTGATGGGGGACGAGCCCAGCGTCGCCATTTGCAGCTTGTCCTGCGGATCGGCAAAACGCTCCAGGCCGCGCTCGCGCAGGGGGTTGAAGCTCACGATGCGCGCGCCGCGCTGGTGCGCCGCGCGCAGCTCGCCGAGCATGCGCGGGTGGTTCGTGCCGGGGTTCTGGCCGAAGATGAAGATGGCATCGGCCCGCTCGAAGTCGGAAAGCGTGACCGTCCCCTTGCCCGTGCCGATCTGCGCGCGCATGGCCGCGCCGCTGGCCTCGTGGCACATGTTGGAGCAGTCGGGGAAGTTGTTCGTGCCGAACTGGCGCACGAACAGCTGGTACAGGAAGGCTGCCTCGTTGCTGGTGCGCCCGGAGGTGTAGAAGATGGCCTGGTCAGGGTCTGGCAGCGCGTTCAGGTGCCGGGCGACCAGCGCAAAGGCGTCATCCCAGGCAATCGGCAGGTAATGGTCGCTGGCCGCGTCATACACCATGGGGTGCGTCAGGCGCCCCTGGTCTTCCAGCCAGAAGTCGCTGTGCGCGGCCAGCTCGGCCACGCTGTGGCGTGCGAAGAACTCGGGCGTGGCGCGCCGCGCCGTGGCCTCGGCCGCGACGGCCTTGGCGCCGTTTTCACAGAACTCGAAGGTCGAGTGGTGGTTGCGGTCCGGCCAGGCGCAGCCGGGGCAGTCGAAGCCATCGGGCTGGTTGGCCGACAGCAGCGTCCTGGCGCCCTTGACGGGGATGCCGTGTTGCAGCAGCGTGTTCTTGACGCTGTTCAGCGCGCCCCAGCCGCCGGCGGGTCCGCCATACAGGTTGATCTTGTGCTCGGAGGTCATGCCGGCCATCTTGCGGACTTGCGCGTGGGTGTCAATCCACCGCGGGGCCGGGCGCATGCGGCCACTGCGGCGCGGCGGCGTCCGACGGCGCAGGCCCGGCGAAGATCCTAGAAAGGCCATGCGGCCGCAGCGCCGGCATTGCCCGCCGCCCTGCGCCGGTTTTCTTCGACCACTCCCGCACACGCCTGACCGGCTGGAGGCACGCCCATGGCCCACATTCCCGACACCAGGATCGATGCGTCCGACCCGCCGGTACCTCCGCGCAGGGTGCCTGCCATCGTCGACCTGCGCCGCGCCGTGGGCGTCATCGCCGTGGTGCTGGCCCTGGTGCTGGTCGTCGCCGGGCTGGGGCGGCTGTTCGCCGCGGGCGACGACCCCTACCTGCCTGAAAGCCGCACGGCCACTGGGGCCGAGGCGCCGGCCATTCCGGTGCCGCCGGCGCGGTGAACGGCCGCTGTTGCTCGCGCCGCCGCGTGTTTGTCAGCTCTTCTTGCTGATGGTGATGGTCGGGAACTTGCTGGAAAAGTCCTTGGATTGCTGCGCGATCGTTACCGCCACCCGGCGTGCGATGTCCTTGTACTGCTGCGCAACGTCGCTGTCGGGCTCGGCCGCCACCGTGGGCCGGCCGCTGTCGGCCTGCTCCCGGATCGACATCTTGAGGGGCAGCGCGCCCAGGTATTGCAGGCCCAGGCCCTCGGCCATCTTCTTGCCGCCCTCGGCGCCAAAGATGTGCTCGGCGTGGCCGCAGTTGCTGCACACATGCACGGCCATGTTCTCCACCAGCCCCAGGATGGGCACGCTCACCTTCTGGAACATGGTGATGCCCTTCTTCGCGTCGATCAGGGCGATGTCCTGCGGCGTGGTGACGACGACGGCGCCCGTGAGCGGCACCTTTTGCGCCATGGTCAGCTGGATGTCGCCGGTGCCGGGGGGCATGTCCACCACCAGGTAGTCCAGGTTATCCCAGCGCGTCTGGGTGATGAGCTGCTCCAGCGCCTGGCTGGCCATGGGGCCGCGCCAGATCATGGCCTGGGCCTCGTCCACCAGGAAGCCGATGGAATTGATCTGCAGGCCCATGGCAGCCTTGGGCTCCATCAGCTTGCCGTCCAGGCTGTCGGGCTTGCCATGGGTCGCGGTCATGGTGGGCATGCTGGGGCCATACACGTCGGCGTCCAGCAGGCCCACGCGCGCGCCCTCGGCAGACAGCGCCAGCGCCAGGTTCACCGCAGTGGTGCTCTTGCCCACGCCACCCTTGCCCGAGGCGACGGCGATGATGTTCTTCACCCCCGGCAGCAGCTGCACGCCGCGCTGCACCGCGTGTGCGGTGATGCGGCTGGTGATGTTGACCGAGACGTTCTGCACGCCCGCCAGCGTGCGCGCGGCGGCGATGAGCTGGCTGCGCAGCGCGGGCACCAGGCTCTTTGCGGGGTAGCCCAGCTCGACGTCGAAGGCCACGTCGGTGCCATTGATCTGGACGTTGCGCACCGCGCGGGTGCTGACGAAATCTGCGCCGGTGTAGGGATCGCAGACGCCGGCGAGTGCCGCCAGCAACTGTTGTTCGGTGATGGCCATGGCTGCCTACTGTGTGGTGGTGTGCTTCGCAAATGAAAGCAGCGAGTCTAGAGCGTGTCATGCACTCTTACGTGCCCGCGTTGGCTCTTTGCGCCTGTGATCGCAAGGCGCGCCGCGCACGGGCGCAAAGACCCAACCCTTCGGGAAAGCCGGGAAAGGCCCGGCTTTCGCGGGCAGGTAAAAGTGCATGACACACTCTAACCAAGGCGCTGCATTCAACATTGGCGGTGCGGCTACTGGCACTGGCCGGAGCGGCCCGCAGGCAGCGGGGCAGGCAGGCCGCATAGCCCGCTGCGGCGGCGGGACAATTCCTGCTAAAGATGCCTTTGCAATGAAATAATCCCATCCATGGCCCCTAGCGGGGCGCCCCACCCCTCCCCAGGAGCATCACGACATGAGCGACGTCCAGCAACGCATCGACCAACTGGTCAAGAACAACGACATCCTGCTGTTCATGAAAGGCAACGCCAGCTTTCCCATGTGCGGCTTTTCCGGCCGCGCGGTGCAGATCCTCAAGGCCTGCGGCGTCGAGCCCAAGGACATCACCACGGTGAACGTGCTGGACGACCAGGAAATCCGCCAGGCCATCAAGGACTACAGCCACTGGCCCACCATCCCGCAGCTGTACGTGCGCGGCGAGTTCATCGGCGGCTCGGACATCATGATGGAGATGTACGAATCGGGCGAACTGCAGCAGGTCGTGGGCGGGCAGCAGGCCGCTGGCTGATCCTGCGCAGCGCGCCCGCTGCGTCCGCAACCAACCGCTCCCGGGAGCGGTTTTTTTATGCCTGCCGCGCCCGGCGGGGCCAGCCACAGGCCGCCGCTACACTCAGGCAGCGACCGCGCGCACCCTGTGCGGCCGCTGTTTTCCATGACCCTGTTGCAGAGCCTGCTCGTTATCGGCCTCCTGATCGCCGCCAGCGCCTTTTTCTCGGTGGCGGAGCTGTCGCTGGCCGCCTCGCGGCGGTTGCGCCTGCGCCAGATGGCCGATGAGGGCGACGAGCGCGCTGCGCGCGTGTTGCTGATGCAGGAGCAGCCGGGCGACTATTTCACGGTGGTGCAGGTAGGGCTGAACGCGGTGGCGATCCTGGGCGGCATCGTGGGCGAGGGTGCGCTCAGCCCGTATTTCGGCTCGCTGCTGGCGCTCTGGCTGCCTGAAGCGCGGGCGCAGACCCTGGGTTTCTTCGCATCCTTCCTGGCCGTCACCTCGCTGTTCATCCTGTTCGCCGACCTGCTGCCCAAGCGCCTGGGCATGGCGCAGCCCGAGCGCGCGGCCGTCCGTGTGGCGCGGCCCATGCAGTGGTGCATGCGCCTGCTCAGGCCCGTGATCTGGCTCTACAGCCGCGCGGCGGATGCGCTCCTGCGCCTATCAGGGCTGCCCGCGCAGCGCGACGAGCGCGTCACTTCCGACGACATCCTGGCCATGATGGAAGCTGGCGCGCGCTCGGGCGTGCTGGCTGCGCGCGAACAGCAGGTGATCGAGAACCTGTTCGAGCTGGATACGCGCAGCGTCGTCAGCAGCATGTCCTCGCGCGAGCGCATCGCCTATTTCCTGCGCGACGACCCGGACCATGTGATCCGCGCACGCATTGCCAACGAGCCGTTCTCCACCTACCCGGTGTGCGTGGGCGACATCGACCACGTGGTCGGCTACGTGGATGCCAAGGACCTGTTCCAGCGCGCGCTGAACAACCAGCCCATCTCGCTGGCCGAGGACGGGCTGGTACGCAAGGTGCTGGTCGTCCCCGACCGGCTGTCGCTGGCCGAGGTGCTGGAGCAGTTCCGCCAGGTACACGAGGACTTCGCGGTCATCGTCAACGAGTACAGCCTGGTGGTGGGCGTGGTCACGCTCAATGACGTGATGAGCACCGTGATGGGCGACCTGGTCGGCCCGGGCCCGGCGGACGAGGAGCAGATCGTGCGCCGCGACGAGAACTCCTGGTTGATCGACGGCATCACGCCGATCGACGATGTGCTGCACGCGCTGGCCATCGACGAGCTGCCGCACGAGGGCGACTACGAGACGCTGGCGGGCTTCCTCATGGTCATGCTGCGCCGCGTCCCGCGGCGCACCGACAGCGTCACCTTCAGCGGCTACAAGTTCGAGGTCATCGACGTGGACAGCTACCGCATCGACCAGGTGCTGGTCTCGCGCCTGGGCCCCACGCGCGCGGCAGCAGCGGACGGCGCGCCGCCCGCCCCAGCGGCGCCTCAGCCCGAGGCCGAGGTGCGTTCCTGATAGAACCAGTTGCGCTGCGCCGCAAACACCGCATTGGGGTACGGCGCCCGTCCCCGGCTGCCGTTGTAGCGGCCCAGGGCCAGGTACAGGTCGCCCTGCTCACGGTCCAGGTAGTGGCGCAGGATCACGCAGCCAAAGCGCAGGTTGGTCTGCATGTGGAACAGCTTGCCCGCGTCGCCGTCGCCGATCGCGCGCGTCCAGAACGGCATGACCTGCATGTAGCCGCGCGCGCCCACGGACGAGATGGCGAACTTGCGGAACGCGCTCTCGACCTGGATCAGCCCGAGCACCAGCGAGACGTCCAGCCCGGCGCGCTTGGACTCGTACCAGGCGGTCTGCAGGAAGTCGCGCCGCACTTCCCATTCCGGCTTGCGGCTGCGCAGGCGCTCGCTCATGGAGGCCAGCCAGCGCAGGTACAGCAGCCGGGCTTCCGTGCTGGCAAACAGCGGCTCGGGCGGCGCCAGGTCGCCCACGGCCGAAGCCAGCGCACCGCGCACCGAATCGATCAGCGGCTCCTCCAGCTGCCCGCCGGCATGCGCCAAGGTCGGCGCCGCCAGCCCCAGCCAGGCGCCAGGCCCGGCCGCGAGCGACGCCAGGCAGGCGCGCCGCCGCAGCGCGCCGGGTTGCGCGGGCACCGGTTCCATCCCCTCTGGCCTCATGCTGCGAGTTGTTCCTTCACGAACGAGAAAATCGCCGCCGCGTCCACCTTGGTTGCGCTGGTGGCGCGGCGGTGCTGGTATTCCACCTGGCCTTCCTTGAGGCCGCGATCCGACAGCACCACGCGGTGCGGCACCCCGATCAGCTCCCAGTCGGCAAACATGGCCCCCGGGCGCTCGCCGCGGTCGTCCAGCAGCACGTCGACACCTTCGGCCAGCAGCTCGCCGTAGAGCTTTTCGGCAGCGGCCTTCACTTCGCCGCTGCGCTCCATGCCGATGGGGCACAGCACCACGGTGAAGGGGGCGATGGCGTCAGGCCAGATGATGCCGCGCTCGTCATGGTTTTGCTCGATGGCAGCCGCCGGCAGCCGCGTCACGCCGATGCCGTAGCAGCCCATCTCGAAGTGCGCCGGCTTGCCGTCCTCGTTCAGGAAGGTCGCGTCCATGGCCTTGGAGTACTTGGTGCCCAGGTAGAACACATGGCCGACTTCGATGCCGCGTTCGATGGCGAGTTCCCCCAGGCCATCGGGCGAGCGGTCGCCGGCCACGACGTTGCGCAGGTCGGCCACGGTGTCCGGCTCGGGCAGGTCGCGCCCCCAGTTCACGCCGGTGATGTGGTGCCCTTCCTGGTTGGCGCCGCAGATCCAGTCGGCCATGACCGCCACCTCGCGGTCGGCGACGATGCGCACGGGCTGCTTCAGGTCCAGCGGGCCCAGGTAGCCCGGCTTGCAGCCAAAGTGCTGCTCGATCTCGGCCACGGTGGCAAAGCGGAAGCCCTTGTCGAGGCCGGGCACCTTGGATACCTTGATCTCGTTCATGTCGTGGTCGCCGCGCAGGAGCAGCAGCCAGACCTGGGTGCCTGCCGGCTGCCCCGCCTCGTCCAGGCCGTCAGTTGCCAGCACCAGCGACTTCACGGTGTGCGCCAGCGCAACGCCCAGCAGCTCGGCCACGTCGGCGCAGGTCGCCTTGCCTGGCGTGGGCGTGAGCGTGCGCGCCTGGCTGGCGGCGGGGCGTGGGCCGGCGGGGGCCGCACTTTCCGCCTTTTCCATGTTGGCGGCGTATTCGCTGGCCGGGCAATAGACGATGGCGTCCTCGCCGGTGGCGGCGATCACCTGGAACTCCTCGCTCAGGTCGCCGCCGATCGCGCCGAATCCGCTGCCACTGCCCGGTAGGTCAGGCCGAAGCGATCGAAGATCCGCCGGTAGGCCTGGGCCATGGTTTGGTAGCTGGCCTTGGCGCCGGCCTGGTCGCGGTCGAAGGAATAGGCGTCCTTCATGATGAACTCGCGCCCCCGCATCAGGCCGAAGCGGGGCCGGCGCTCATCGCGGAACTTGGTCTGGATCTGGTAGAAATTCCGGGGCAGCTGCTTGTAGCTGCGCAGCTCCTGGCGCGCGATGTCGGTGACCACCTCCTCGCTGGTCGGCTGCACCACGAAGTCGCGGCCGTGGCGATCCTGGATGCGCAGCAGCTCAGGCCCCATCTTCTCGAAGCGGCCGGTCTCCTGCCACAGCTCGGCCGGCTGCACCACGGGCATGGAGCACTCCACGGCGCCAGCGCGGTCCATCTCCTCGCGCACGATGGCCTCGACCTTGCGGATCACGCGCAAACCCATGGGCATGTAGGTATAGATGCCCGCACCCAGCTTCTTGATCAGCCCGGCGCGGGTCATCAACTTGTGGCTGACCACCTCCGCATCGGCCGGCGCCTCTTTGAGTGTGGAAATGAAGAATTGGGAAGCTTTCATGGAACGAACCTGTACAGCACAGGAACTGTGCTTGCCGCACGCAAGGGCGCGTGCATAATGACCGCAGTTTGAAAATTTGGGGTCAGATTATGCTCGACCGGGACGGATTCCGCCCTAACGTCGGCATCATCCTGCTCAACCAGAGAAACCAGGTGTTCTGGGGCAAGCGCATACGCACCCACAGTTGGCAATTCCCGCAAGGGGGCATCGATCGGGGTGAGACTCCGGAACAGGCCATGTTCCGTGAGCTGCACGAAGAGGTCGGATTGCAGCCCAACCACGTACGCATCATTGCCCGCACCCGCGACTGGTTGCGCTACGAGGTGCCGGACCGGTATATCCGCCGCGATGCGCGCGGCCACTACCGTGGACAAAAGCAGATCTGGTATCTGCTGCAACTGGTCGGCCACGACTGGGATCTGAACCTGCGCGCCACCAACCACCCGGAGTTCGACGCCTGGCGCTGGAACGAGTACTGGGTGCCGCTGGACGTGGTGGTGGAGTTCAAGCGCGGCGTCTATGAGATGGCCTTGACCGAGCTGGCGCGTTTCGTGCCCCGCCACGAGCAGCGCAACCGCTACCTGCGCAGCGGCATGCGTGTGCGCGACATGGACGGCGGGCCGATGGCCACGCATCGCAGTGGCGGGGGCCTGCTGGTCAAGCCCGGCGTGGAGTTGCCGCCGGGCGCCAGCTTCGATCCCGATCCCCAGTCCAGCGCCTCGATGCGCATGCAGGGCGGCCAGCCGCCTGCCGATCACTCCTCCTTTGCAGCCGGCACGCCAGCTGCGGACAAGCCGCAGCCGTCCTGAGCCCCCACGATGCAGGCCGCAGCCGCCCGGCCATGGGCTGGCTGTGGGCCTCAATGATGGGACAGCACCATGTTGTCGCGGTGCACCATCTCTGGCTCGGCGGCGTAGCCCAGCAGGCGCTCGAACTCCGCAGACGGCTTGCGGCACAACAGGCGGGCCTCGGCACTGGCGTAGTTGGCCAGGCCGCGCGCAATCTCGCCACCAGCCGCGTCGCGTACCGCTATCACGTCGCCGCGCGCGAAGTCCCCTTCCACGGCCACCATGCCGATAGGCAGCAGGCTCTTGCCCTCGCCCCTCAGCTTGGCAGCGGCCCCGGCATCCACCGTCACCGAACCCCGCAACTGCAGGTGATCGACCATCCATTGCTTGCGCGCATGGTTCTTGGCGGTCTGTGCGACCAGCAGCGTGCCGATGGCCTCGCCCCGAGCCAAGCGCAGCAACACGTCGCGCTCTCGCCCCCAGGCGATGACGGTGGAGGCGCCCGAGCCCGCCGCGCGCCGGGCCGCGATGATCTTGGTCAGCATGCCGCCCTTGCCGATGCTGGAGCCGGCGCCGCCGGCCATCGCCTCCAGGGCCGCGTCGCCAGCCCGCGCCTCGTGCACGAATTGCGCCGAGGGATCGCGCCGCGGATCGGCGGTGTACAGGCCTTTTTGATCCGTCAGGATGACCAGCACGTCGGCCTCCACCAGGTTGGCCACCAGCGCGCCCAGGGTGTCGTTGTCGCCCACCTTGATTTCGTCGGTCACCACGGTGTCGTTCTCGTTGATCACCGGCACCACGCCCAGGCGCAGCAGCGTCAGCAGCGTCGAGCGTGCGTTCAGATAGCGTTCCCGGTCGGCCAGGTCGGCGTGGGTCAGCAACACCTGCGCGCTGCCCATGCCCTGTTCGCGCAGCTTGGTTTCATACATCTGCGCCAGGCCCATCTGGCCCACGGCCGCTGCCGCCTGCAGTTCGTTGACCTCGCGCGGGCGCCGGCCCCAGCCCAGGCGCTTCATGCCTTCGGCAATGGCGCCGCTGGAGACCATGATGACCTCGCGCGCGACGCCATCGCCCTCTCCCTCGCCCCGCACCAATGCCGCCAGCTGGCGGCTCCACTCGCCGATGGCAGCTTCGTCGAGCCCCCGTCCCTCATTGGTGACCAGGCTGGAGCCGACCTTGACCACGATGCGCCGTGCATCGCGCAGTACGTTGCAGTTCATTTGGGATGGAATCTGTACCAAGCCGGCGCAGGCTGCCGGCTGTTAGCTATAAAACAAGTAGCAACTGCGGTGCCGGCGCGCGCACTCACTCGCCCGTCTCAACCCCTGGGGCGAAGCGTGGATCGACATCGCCGACCGGGCCGTTCTCCACCTGTTGCTGGGCATGGACGTGCTGGTAGATGGTCTTGACCAGCAATTCGCAGCCTTCCCGCGTGAGCGCGGAAATCTCGAACACCGGCCCCTTCCACTTGAAGCGGCGGACGAAGTCACGCACGCGCTCCGCGCGCTCCTCGGCGGGCACCATGTCCAGCTTGTTGAGGACCAGCCAACGCGGCTTGGCGTGCAGCTGCGGGTCGTATTTCTTGAGTTCGTTGACGATGGCCTTGGCCTGCGCCACCGGGTCCACTCCTTCGTCGAACGGGGCCAGATCGACCACGTGCAGCAGCAGCCGCGTGCGCTGCAGATGGCGCAGGAACTGGTGCCCCAGCCCCGCGCCTTCGGACGCTCCCTCGATCAGGCCGGGGATGTCGGCAACGACGAAGCTTTGCTCCGGCGCCACGCGCACCACGCCCAGGTTGGGGTGCAGCGTGGTGAAGGGGTAGTCGGCGATTTTGGGCCGCGCATTGGAGACCGCGGCAATGAAGGTGGACTTGCCGGCATTGGGCATGCCCAGCAACCCGACGTCCGCCAGCACCTTGAGCTCCAGCTTCAAGTTCTTGCGCTCGCCCGCCCAGCCAGGCGTCTTCTGGCGCGGCGCGCGGTTGATGGCGCTCTTGAACCGAAGGTTGCCAAAGCCCCCGTCGCCGCCCTTGGCGATGGTGATGACCTCGCCGGGCGTGAGCAGCTCGTGCAGCACCTCCCCCGTGTCGGTGTCGCTGATGATGGTGCCCACGGGCATCTTCAGCGTGACGTCGCTGCCGGCAGCGCCGAACATGTCGGACCCCAGGCCGTGGCCGCCGCGCTTGGCCTCGTGGCGGCGCGAATAGCGGTAATCCACCAGCGTATTCAGGTTCAGGTCGGCAACCGCGAAGACATGGCCGCCGCGGCCGCCGTCGCCGCCATCGGGGCCGCCGAACTCCTTGTACTTCTCGTGGCGGAAGGACACGCAACCGTTGCCGCCGTCACCGGCGGCCACGTCGATGAAGGCCTCGTCGACAAATTTCATGGGATGCAGTTTACAAAAGCGCGGCACGCCATCCGCGCAAACAGCAAAGCCCCGGCGCAGCGGGGCTCAAGGGGCTTTGCAATTCGGGCCTGCCAGCAGGCCCGAGGACGTCAGACGGGCGTGACGTTGACCGTGTGCTTGGACAGCGCACCCTTGGTGCTGAAGGACACATGCCCGTCCACCAGCGCGAACAGCGTATGGTCCTTGCCGATGCCGACATTCACGCCGGGGTGCATGCGCGTACCGCGTTGACGCACGATGATGGAGCCTGCATTGATCAGCTCACCACCGTAAGCCTTCACGCCGAGCATCTTGGGCTTGGAATCGCGCCCGTTTCGCGTAGAGCCGCCGCCTTTTTTCTGTGCCATGAGAGTCTCTCCTGGTGCTCAACAATCAAGCAGCAATCGCTTCGATCCGCAGTTCGGTGAACTGCTGGCGATGGCCTTGGTGTTTCTGGTAATGCTTGCGCCGACGCAGCTTGAAGATGCGCACCTTGTCGTGCTTGCCGTGGGCCACGACGGTGGCCTTGACGCTTGCGCCGGATACCAGGGGCGTGCCAACCTTGAGCTCGGTGCCGTTGCCGACAGCCAGAACCTGGTCGATCACGATCTCCTGGCCCACATCCGCAGCAATCTGTTCTATCTTGATATTTTCGCCAGCGGCAACGCGATACTGCTTGCCACCGGTTTTTATGACCGCGTACATGTAAACCTCGTAGAGAGTTGAAGCTCCGCGAACGAATTTTCGCAGAACCATAAATTCTACTACGAGCGGGAAAAATCACCAAAATTCGTGCGGCCGCGCCCCGGAGGCGGCGCCCGGCGCCGGTCCAGGGGCGCGCCTGCGCCCTTCCTATAATCCCCGGCTTTGCACCAACCGGCGACCCTACCTTGGCAGCACACTCCCCCAGCACCGCCGCCGCCCTCGCCCAGATCGCCGATGACATGCGCGGCGTTGATGAGGTCATTGCCGCACGCCTGCAATCCAGCGTTCCGCTGGTGGGCCAGGTGGCGCGCTACATCATTTCGGCAGGCGGCAAGCGCCTGCGCCCCGCCCTGCTGCTGCTGGTGGCGGGCGCGCTGGGCTACCAGGGTGCGCAGCGCTTCAACCTGGCCGCAGTGGTGGAGTTCATCCACACGGCCACCTTGCTGCACGACGACGTGGTGGACGAATCCACGCTGCGCCGGGGCCGCGAGACCGCCAACGAGAGCTTTGGCAACCCCGCCAGCGTGCTGGTGGGCGATTTCCTGTATTCGCGCGCCTTCCAGATGATGGTGGACACGGGCAGCATGCGCGTCATGCAGGTGCTGGCCGACGCCACCAACGTGATCGCCGAGGGCGAGGTGCAGCAGCTCATGAACACCCATGATGCATCGCTGGACGAGGCCGGCTACCTGCACGTCATCCGCTCCAAGACCGCCAAGCTGTTCGAGGCCAGCGCCCGCCTGGCCGCCATCTTGGCGGGCAGCAGCGCCGAAATCGAGCAGGCCTGCGCAGAGTATGGCCAGGCACTCGGCACCGCCTTCCAGGTCATCGACGACGTACTCGACTACGACGGCAACGCCCAGGAGATGGGCAAGAACCTGGGGGATGACCTGCGGGAGGGCAAGGTCACCCTGCCCCTCATCGTGGCCCTGCAGCGCGGCACCCCCGCACAACAACAGCTGCTGCGCGAAGTGATCGAAACCGGCTCCACCGACAACCTGGCCGGAGTACTGGCCATCATCCGCGAAACCGGCGCACTGGACGCCACCCGGCGCGCCGCTGCCGGCCAAGCCCAGCTGGCCATCGATGCCGCGCGCCGCCTGCCAGGCAATTCCTTCACCAAAGCTTTGCTACAATTGGCGGCTCAGCTTCTGGAGCGCCGCATTTAGGTGGCTTCCTGCAAGCCGCTTTCGGGGTGTAGCTTAGCCTGGTAGAGCGCTACGTTCGGGACGTAGAGGCCGGAGGTTCGAATCCTCTCACCCCGACCAAGACACAAGGGCCGAAAGGCCCTTCAGATGAAGCCCCGGCCCCGCCGGGGCTTCATCGTTTCTGGCGTTTGCATCTTCATGCGCCGCCGCCGGATCCAGGCTGTTGCTCCAGCGCCGCTGGCAGGGGCAGCGGTGCATGGTGGCGCCGGCGCAGGCGATGTTAGGATGACCAATCGCTTGCACGCGTCCTAGCTGGTTACATGTCCGCCAACAGCACCCAAA
>JAUCDD010000039.1:0-49651 GCA_034675505.1 Melaminivora sp.
CGCAGCAGATCATCCACTCCATGGTGGAGCTTCGTGGATGCGTCCATCGTTGCGCAGCTGGGCACGCCGGACATGCGCGTGCCGATCGCCTGCGGCCTGGCCTGGCCCGAGCGCGTGGCCAGCGGCGCCTCGCCGCTGGATTTCACGCCGCTGGCGGCGCTGACCTTCGAGGAGGCCGACGCGGTGCGCTTTCCCGGCCTGCATCTCTCGTGGCAGGCGCTGCGCGCTGCGCCGGAAACAACCGCAGTGCTCAATGCCGCCAACGAGGTAGCCGTGGCGGCCTTCCTGGAGGGGCGAATCCGCTTCTCCGACCAGATCCATGCCCTGAACCTTGCAACTTCGGAGGCCGTCGTGCCGTCCAACCCCGATGGCCTGGAAGCCCTGCTGGCGCTGGATGCGCACGCCCGCACCCGGGCGGGCGAGCTCGCGCAGCGCCTGGCTTAAGCATTGCCCCAGGGCGGCCCGTATTGCATCTTTTCCTGCAGCTGCCCTTGCCGATGAAGGGGCTGTAGCTATCATTTTCATAGGAGCACGCGAATGTTGCTGACGCTCGCTGCCTTCGTCGCCGCGCTCGGCCTGTTGATCGCCGTGCATGAATACGGCCACTACCGCGTGGCCGTCGCCTGCGGGGTCAAGGTGCTGCGCTTTTCCGTCGGCTTCGGCAAGCCGCTGGTGCGTTGGCAGCGCCCGGGCTCGCCCACCGAGTTCGTCATCGGGGCCTTCCCGCTGGGCGGCTACGTGCGCATGCTTGACGAGCGCGAGGCGCCAGTGGCCCCCGCCGAGCGCCACCTGGCCTTCAACAACCAGCGCCTGCGCGCTCGCGCGGCCATCGTTGCCGCCGGCCCGCTGGCCAACCTGGCGCTGGCCGTGCTGCTGTATGCCCTGGTCAACTGGATCGGCGTGCAGGAGCCGCGCGCCGTACTGGCCAGCCCGCCTGCGGGCTCGATCGCCCAGCAGGCGGGCCTGCGCGGCGGCGAGCTGGTGCTGGCCCAGGCTGCGGGCGACGATGAGGCCGAGCCGGTGCGCTCATTCGAAGACCTGCGCTGGGCGCTGACTCGCGCCGCGCTGGATGGCCAGAACCTGCGCCTCACGGTCCAGGCGCGTCCCGGCGCGGCCGAGCGGCAGGTGTTGCTGGAGCTGGCCGGCATGGACGTCAGCCAGGCCGACGCCACGCTGCTGGCCAGGATCGGTGTCGCCGGGCCCTGGACGCAGCCCGTGCTGGGCGGCCTGGTGGCAGGCGGCGCGGCCGAGCGCGCCGGCCTGCGCGCCGGCGACCTGGTGCTGCGCGTTGGCGCCACCGACATCGTGGACGGCAGCCAGCTGCGCGAGACCATCCGCCATTCGCTGCAGCAAGGCCAGGCCGAGGCCCGGAGCTGGCGCATCGAGCGCGCCGGCCAAGTGCTGGAGCTGCCCGTCACCCCCGACGTGGCCGACGAGCAGGGCATCGCGATAGGCCGCATCGGCGCCTATGTCGGCGCACCGCCGCAAATGGTGGAGGTCAACTACGGGCCGGTCGAAGGCCTGGCCCTGGGGGCGCGCCGTACCTGGGAGGTGTCGCTCTTGACGCTGCGCATGATGGGCCGCATGGTGATAGGCGAGGCGTCGCTGAAGAACCTGAGCGGGCCGCTCACCATTGCCGACTACGCCGGCCGTTCGGCCAGCCTGGGGCTGACGCAGTACCTGGCCTTCCTGGCGCTGATCAGCGTCAGCCTGGGCGTGCTGAACCTGCTGCCGCTGCCGGTCCTGGATGGCGGACACCTGATGTATTATCTTTGGGAGGGGGTGACAGGGCGGGGCGTGCCTGAAGCCTGGATGGAACGGCTGCAACGCGGCGGCGTGGCGCTACTCCTGCTGATGATGACCATCGCCCTCTTCAACGACATCACCCGGCTCATTGGCTAACCCTTTTCGCCGCACCTGCGCTGCAGCAACCGGCGCCAGCTTCACTCCACTCATGAGAACCACCATCAACCGCCTGGGCGTGCGTACTGCAACGGCCATCGCAGCCCTCGCCCTGGTCGCCAATGCAGCGTGGGCCCTGTCGCCGTTCCAGGTGCAGGACATCCGCGTGGAGGGCCTGCAGCGCGTGGAGCCCGGCACCATCTTCGCTTCGCTGCCGCTGCGCGTGGGCGATGAATACAACGACGAGAAGGGCGCTGCCGCCATCCGCGCGCTGTTCGCCCTGGGCCTGTTCAAGGACGTGCGCCTGGAGGCTACCGGCAACGTGCTGGTGGTGGTCGTGGAAGAGCGCCCGACCATTGCCGACGTGGACTTCGCCGGCACCCGCGAGTTCGACAAGGACACGCTGAAGAAGGCCATGCGCGACGTGGGCCTGACCGAAGGCCGCCCGTTCGACAAGGCGCTGGCCGACCGCGCCGAGCAGGAGCTCAAGCGCCAGTACATCAACCGCAGCCTGTACGGCGCCGAGGTGGTGACCACGGTGACGCCCATCGAGCGCAACCGGGTCAACCTGACCTTCACCGTGACCGAGGGCGAGCCGGCCAAGATCGGCGAAATCCGCATCCTGGGCAACCAGGCGTTCAGCGAGTCCGAGCTCAAGGGCCTGTTCGACCAGGACACCGGCGGCTGGCTGAGCTGGTACACCAAGAGCAACCGCTATTCGCGCGCCAAGCTCAACGCCGACCTGGAAACGCTGCGCTCGTACTACCTGGCGCGCGGCTACCTCGAGTTCCGCATCGATTCCACCCAGGTGGCGATTTCGCCGGACAAGCAGGACATCTCGATCACCATCAACGTGACCGAAGGGCCGCGCTACGTCGTCTCCGGCGTCAAGCTGGAGGGCAACTTCCTGGACCGCGACGACGAGTTCAAGTCCCTCGTCTCCATCCGCCCGGGCGAGCCGTACAACGCCGACCAGGTGGCCGCCACCACCAAGGCCTTCACCGACCACTTCGGCAACTTCGGCTTTGCCTTCGCCCGCGTCGAGGCCGTGCCCGAAATCGACCGCGAGCACAACCGCGTGGCCCTGGTGCTGCGCGCCGACCCCGCCCGGCGCGCCTATGTGCGCCGCATCAACGTCTCGGGCAACAACCGCACGCGCGACGAAGTCATCCGCCGCGAGTTCCGCCAGTTCGAGGCCTCCTGGTACGACGGCGACAAGATCAAGCTCTCGCGCGACCGCGTGGACCGGCTGGGCTACTTCACCGAAGTCAACGTCGAGACGCAGGAAGTGCCTGGCGCGCCCGACCAGGTGGACATGGTGGTGAACGTGCAGGAAAAACCCACCGGCTCGCTGCAGCTGGGCGCGGGCTTTTCCAGCGCCGAGAAAATTTCGCTGTCGTTCGGCATCAAGCAGGAAAACGTCTTCGGCTCGGGCAACTACCTGGGCGTGGACGTCAATACCAGCAAGTACCGCCGCACCCTGGTGTTCTCCACCACCGACCCGTACTTCACCCGCGACGGCGTGTCGCGCACCCTGGACGTCTACTACCGCACGGCCAGGCCCTACGAGGACCAGGGCGGCAACTACCAGCTGGTGACGGCAGGCGCCAGCGTGCGGTTCGGCGTGCCGTTCAGCGAGACCGACACCGTCTTCTTCGGCGGCGGCGCCGAGCAAACGCGCATCAAGGCCGGCACCAACATGCCCGCCGCCTACCTTTCCTACATGGACAAGTTCGGCGCCAACAGCCTGGGCGTGCCGCTGACCATCGGGTGGTCGCGCGATGACCGCGACAGCGCCCTGGCGCCCAATTCCGGCCGCTACCAGCGCCTCAACTCGGAGTGGTCGGTGGCCGGCGACGCCCGCTACGTGCGCGCCAACTACCAGTTCCAGCAATACGTGCCCCTGAACAAGCGCTTCACCCTGGCCTTCAACGGCGAGCTGGGGCTGGGCAAGGGGATGAACGGCCGGCCGTTCCCGGTGTTCAAGAACTTCTACTCCGGCGGCCTGGGCTCGGTGCGCGGCTTCGACCAGGGCACGCTGGGCCCGCGCGACGTGACCGGCGCCTCGCTGGGCGGCCCCAAGAAGGTCACCTTGAACGCCGAGCTCATCGCGCCGTTCCCCGGTGCCGGCAACGACCGTACGCTGCGCTGGTTCACGTTTGTCGATGCCGGCAACGTCTATGGTGAGAACGAGAAATGGGCGCTGGGCGAGATGCGCGTGTCCGCCGGCCTGGGCCTGAGCTGGATCTCGCCGCTGGGGCCGCTGCGCATTGCCTTTGCCCAGCCGGTGCGCAAGTTCGCCGGCGATAGAATCCAGAAACTGCAATTCCAGATCGGAACGTCCTTCTAATGAAATCGCTTGCCCGTCATTTTTCGCTGGCCGTCCTGCTGGGCGCCATGGCCATCGCTGTCCCTGCACAGGCGCAGGAGTTCAAGGCCGGTTTCGTGAACACCGACCGCATCTTCCGCGAGGCCACCTCCGCCAAGGCCGCGCAGGCCAAGCTGGAGCAGGAATTCTCGCGCCGCGAAAAGGAAGTCGCAGACCAGGGCAATGCCTTGAAGACGGCGTCCGAGAAGTTCGAGCGCGAGGCGCCCACCATGGCCGAGAGCCAGCGCGTGACGCGCCAGCGCCAGCTGGTCGACCAGGACCGCGACTTCCAGAGGAAGCGCCGCGAGTTCCAGGAAGACCTGGCCGCGCGCAAGAACGAGGAGCTGAGCCAGGTGCTGGAGCGTGCCAACCGCGTGGTCAAGCAGGTGGCGGAGGCCGAGAAGTACGACGTCATCCTGCAGGAGGCCGTGTACATCAACCCCAAGCACGACATCACCGACAAGGTCATCAAGGCCATGAACGCGGCCGGCGCCGGCAATGGCAAGTAAGCGCTGCTGCTGCAGCAGCAGCGGTGCGCTGGTCAGGGCGGATGGCACGTGAGCGTGCGGCTGGGGCAGATCGTCGATGCGCTGGGCGGTGAATTGTTGGGCGGCGGTCGGGACCTGGAGATACGGCGCCTGGCTCCGCTCGATGGCGCCGGCGCCGATGCGCTGTCCTTCCTGAGCAACCCCCGCTACGAGTCGCAGCTGGCCGCCTCACGGGCGGCCTGCGTCATTGTGGGCCCGGCGATGCGCGCTGCGGCGCAGGCGCGCGGCGCCTGCATCGTGGCCCGCGATCCCTACGCCTACTTTGCCCGGGTCACGCAGCTGTGGGCGCGCCTGCAGGGGCGCGCGCCGGCTGCCGGCATCCACCCGAGCGCCGTGGTGCACGCGCAGGCGCAGGTGCATGCCACGGCCAGCATCGGGCCGCTGTGCGTGGTCGAGCGCGGCGCGGTCATCGGCGCCTGCACGCAGCTGAAGTCCCGGGTGACGGTGGGCGAGGGCTGCGTGATCGGCGAGCGCTGCATCGTGCATCCGGGCGTGGTCATTGGCGCCGACGGCTTTGGCTTTGCGCACGAGGCCGGCGAGTGGCTCAAGATCGAGCAGCTGGGCGGGGTGCGCATCGGCAACGACGTGGAGATCGGCGCCAACACCTGCATCGACCGCGGAGCACTCGGCGACACCGTGATCGAGGATGGCGTGAAGCTGGACAACCTGATCCAGATCGCGCACAACGTCCATATCGGCAGGCACACCGCCATGGCCGGCTGCTCGGCCGTGGCCGGCAGCACCAGGATCGGCGCCCACTGCACCATTGCCGGGGCGGCTTCCATCGTCGGGCACCTGGAGTTGGCGGACAATGTGCACGTTTCCACCAACACGGTGGTCACGCACTCGATTACGCGCCCCGGGCACTACAGCGGCTCGTTTCCCATGGATGAGAAAGCCCAGTGGGAAAAGAACGCCGCCACACTGCGCCAGCTCTATCGCCTGCGCGAGCGCATCAAGGCTCTCGAACGAAAATCCAAGGACGGCCAGGCCGCCACACAACAATGATGGACATCCACCAAATCCTCAAGCTCCTGCCCCACCGCTACCCCTTCTTGCTGGTGGACCGGGTGATCGAGCTTGAGCGCGGCAAGCGCATCCAGGCGATCAAGAACGTCACCATCAACGAGCCGTTTTTCACCGGCCACTTTCCTTCGCGCCCCGTCATGCCGGGGGTGCTGATGCTCGAGGCCCTGGCGCAGGTGGCGGGCCTGCTGTCCTTCGACATGATGGGCGAGGCGCCAGGCGACGACAAGGTGTTCTACTTCGTCGGCATCGATGGCGCGCGCTTCAAGCGCCCGGTCGAGCCGGGCGACCAGCTCATCCTGGAGATCGAGCTGGACCGCATCAAGGGCGGCATCTACAAGTTCAAGGGCTGCGCGCGCGTGGGCGACAGCATGGCCTGCGAGGCCGAGATCATGTGCACCATGCGCACGGTGGCCTGACGCGGGCAATCCAGTGGCAGGGCAGGTCGCCGCGTGAGCTCCAGCAGTCTTATCCATCCCACCGCCGTCATCGACGCTGCCGCGCAGCTGGACAGCTCGGTGTCGGTCGGGCCCTATGCGGTCATCGGGCCGCAGGTGCGCATCGGTGCGCGCACCAGCATCGGCGCGCACTGCGTGATCGAAGGCCACACCCGCATCGGCGCGGACAACCGCATTTTCCAGTTCGCGTCGCTGGGCGCCGCGCCGCAGGACAAGAAATACGCCGGCGAGCCCACGCGGCTGGTGATCGGCGACCGCAACACCATCCGCGAGTTCTGCACCCTCAACACCGGCACCGTGCAGGACCGGGGCGAGACCACCGTGGGCGACGACAACTGGATCATGGCCTACGTGCACGTCGCGCACGATTGCGTGGTCGGCAACCAGACCATCCTGGCCAACAACGCCACGCTGGCCGGGCACGTGCACGTGGGTGACCACGCCATCATCGGCGGGCTGACCGGCATCCACCAGTTCTGCCACGTCGGCGCGCACGCCATGGCCGGCTTTGCCAGCCATGTCTCGCAGGACGTCCCGCCCTTCATGATGGTCGATGGCAACCCGCTGGCCGTGCGCGGCCTCAATACCGAAGGCCTGCGCCGGCGCGGCTTTTCGGCGGCGCGGGTGGCGGCGCTCAAGCAGGCCTACCGGCTGCTGTACCGCCAGGGCCTGACGCTGGAGGCCGCGCTGGCCGCGCTGCAGGCGCTGGCGCAAGGCCTGCAGCAGGGCGCGGACGAGGGCGGCGGCAGCGCCAGCCAGGCCGGCGCCGACGTGCTGCAGCTGCGCGACTTCGTTGCCGCAGCGCAGCGCGGCATCGCCCGCTGACGCCGCGCGCGCGTCGCCCGCTTTCCCCGGCCCTGCCTTCGTCCATCCATGCAGCACGCACCCCGCATTGCCCTGGTGGCCGGCGAGACTTCCGGCGACCTGCTCGCCGGCCTGCTGCTGGATGGCCTGCGTGCGCAGTGGCCGCAGCTGGCCAGCGCGGGCATAGGCGGCCCGCGCATGCAGGAGCGCGGCTTCGCCGCCTGGTGGCCCAGCGAGCGCCTGGCCGTGCACGGCTACAGCGTCGAGCTGGTGCGCCGCCTGCTGGGCATCCTGAAAATCCGCCGGCAGCTGCGCGCGCGGCTGCTGGGCGGCGATCGGCCCGACGTGTTCATCGGCGTGGACGCGCCTGATTTCAACCTGGGGCTGGAGAGCGACCTGCGGGCCGCCGGCATCAAGACCGTGCACTTCGTGTGCCCCTCCATCTGGGCCTGGCGCCCGGAGCGCGTGGACAAGATCCGCCGCGCCTGCGACCACGTCCTGTGCCTGTTCCCGTTCGAACCCGAACTGCTGGCGCAACACGGCATTGCCGCCACCTTCGTCGGCCACCCGCTGGCCAACGTCATCCCCCTGCAGCCCGACCGCGACGCGGCGCGCCGCGCGCTGGGGCTGCAGCCCGGCGACGAGGTGCTGGCCATCCTGCCCGGCAGCCGCTCGGGCGAGGTGGCCTACCTGGCGCGCACTTTTTTTCCAGGCGGCGGCCCTGGTGCGGCGCCAGCGGCCGGCCGTCCAGCTGGTCGTGCCCGCCGTCCCGGCGCTGCAGGCGCGGCTCGAGCAGGTGGCGCGCGAGTGCGGCATGGCGGGCGCCCTGCGCATCGTTGCCGGGCAGTCGCACGCCGTCCTGGCTGCCTGCGACGCCACCTTGATCGCCAGCGGCACCGCCACGCTGGAGGCAGCGCTGTTCAAGCGCCCCATGGTCATCGCCTACCGCATGCACCCCTGGAGCTGGCGCCTGATGCGCGCCAAGCAGCTGCAGCCCTGGGTCGGCCTGCCCAACATCCTGTGCCGTGATTTCGTGGTGCCCGAGCTGCTGCAGGACGCGGCCACGCCGCAGGCGCTCGCCGCCTCCGTGGTCGACTGGCTGGACGCCTGCCGCCAGGGCGGCGCACGCCTGTCCGGGCTGCAGGGCCGGTTCACCGCCCTGCACCACAGCCTGCGGCGCGACACCCCGCGCCTTGCCGCCGATGCCGTCAGCGCGCTGCTTGCAGCCTGAACAGGCCAGTTTCGACTGGTTCGCGCCCGGCCTGCTGGCGGGCGTGGACGAGGCCGGCCGCGGCCCCCTGGCCGGGCCGGTGGTGGCGGCTGCCGTGATCCTGAACGACGCCCGGCCCATCGCCGGGCTGGCCGACTCCAAGGCCCTCACCGCAGCCCGCCGCGAGCGGCTGTATGACGAGATTTGCGCGCACGCCCTGTGCGTGAGCGTCGCCCAGGCCAGCGTGGCCGAGATCGACCAGCTCAACATCCTGCAGGCCACCTTGCTGGCGATGCGCCGCGCCGTGCTGGGCCTGCGCCTGAAGCCCGCGCGCGTGCAGGTCGACGGCAACCGACTGCCGGTGCTGGAAGTGCCCGCCGAGGCGCTGGTGCGCGGCGACGCGCTGGTGCCGGCGATTTCCGCAGCGTCCATCCTGGCCAAGGTCACGCGCGACCGCTGGTGCCAGCAGCTGCACCAGCAATACCCGCACTATGGCTTTGCCGGCCACAAGGGCTACGGCACGGCCGAGCACCTGGCGGCGCTGGCCCGGCACGGGGCCTGCCCCGAGCACCGGCGCTCGTTTGCGCCCGTGGCGCGCACCCTCGACAACTCCCTGCTGACCGCCTGATGCCCCCCCTCGCCGCCGCTCCTCATCCAGTCCGCCGGCAATGCGCTGGTCAAAGAATTGCGCCGCCTGGCCCACGGCACCACGGCATACCGCCGGGAAGGCCGCGTCTGGGTCGAGGGCGAGCACCTGTGCAGCGCCGCCCTGCTGCGCGGGCAAAAACCGGCCCTGGCGGTGTTTTCCGAGTCATATTGGCCGCATGCCGGCGCCCAATACCGGGATGTAGCTACAAAAAGCATAGTAATTTCCGATGCCCTGTGGGCCGGCATCAGCGCGCTGGAGTCGCCCGCGCACCTGGGCTTCGTGCTGGAGCTGCCGCAGCAGCTGGCGCTGCTGCCCGGTGCGCCCACGGTGGTGCTGGACCGGCTGCAGGACGCCGGCAATGTCGGCTCCATCGTGCGCAGCGCGGCGGCCTTTGGCTTCACCCAGGTGGCCGCCATCCACGGCACGGCGGCGCTGTGGTCGCCCAAGGTGCTGCGCGCCGGCATGGGCGCGCATTTCGCGCTGCGGCTGGTCGAGGGGCTGGACGTGGCGGCGCTGGCCGCGCAACTGCAGGTGCCGCTGCTGGCCACCAGCTCGCACCAGGGCGAATGGCTGCACCGCGCTGCGCTGCCCTGGCCCTGCGCCTGGATGCTGGGGCATGAGGGGCAGGGCGTGTCGGCGCAGCTGGAGCAGTTGGCCGGCCAGCGCATCCGCATCGTGCAGCCGGGCGGCGAGGAGTCGCTGAACGTCGCGGCCGCCGCCGCCATCTGCCTGCACGCCAGCGCGGCGGCGCGCGCTTGAGCGCGGCGCGGGCCGCAAGGCATCGACTCAGAACCTTCTTGGGCAAACAAAAAACCCCTGACTCTTGCGAATCAGGGGTTTGTGTTCTGGTGCCGGAGAGATGAATCGAACACCCGACCTTCTCATTACGAATGAGCTGCTCTACCGACTGAGCTACACCGGCGAAGACTGCAATTATATACCGCCGTGATAGCCTGTCACGCGGTCCACTTCATTTTTTGACCCCAGGATCACGCTCACGCGCTGGTGCAGCTGCGTGGGCTGCACGTCCAGGATGCGCTCACGGCCGTTGGTGGCGGCGCCGCCGGCCTGCTCGACCAGCCAGCCCATGGGGTTGGCCTCGTACATCAGGCGCAGCTTGCCGGGCTTGTTCGGCTCGCGCTTGTCCCAGGGGTACATGAAGATGCCGCCGCGCATCAGGATGCGGTGCACGTCGGCCACCATGCTGGCGATCCAGCGCATGTTGAAGTTCTTGCCGCGTGGGCCTTCCTCGCCGGCCAGGCATTCGTCGATGTAGCGGCGCACCGGCGCATCCCAGTGGCGCATGTTGCTCATGTTGATGGCGAACTCCTTTGTGTCCTCGGGGATGCGGATGTTCTCGCGCGTCAGCACGAAGGAGCCCTGCTCGCGGTCCAGCGTGAACATGGCCACGCCGTCGCCCACGGTGAGCACCAGCGTGGTCTGCGGGCCATAGATGCAGTAGCCGGCCGCGACCTGCGCCGAGCCTGGCTGCAGGAAGTCGCTTTCGTGCACGCCGGGGTGGCCGTCGGGCTTTTTCAGCACGCTGAAGATGGTGCCGATGCTGACGTTGACGTCGATGTTGGACGAGCCGTCCAGCGGGTCGAACAGCAGCAGGTATTCGCCCTGGGGGTAGCGGTTGGGCACCAGGTAGATGCCCTCCATCTCCTCGCTGGCCATGGCGGCCAGGTGGCCGCCCCATTCATTGGCCTCGATCAGCGTCTCGTTGGCGATGATGTCCAGCTTCTTTTGCACCTCGCCCTGCACGTTCTCGCTGCCGGCGCTGCCCATCACGTCGCCCAGGTCGCCCTTGTTGACGGCCAGGGCGATGCGCTTGCAGGCCCGGCCGACCACCTCCAGCAGCAGGCGCAGCTGCGGCGGGATGCGGCCGTGGTCGCGCTGCTGCTCGACCAGGTAGCGGGTGAAGCTGATGCGTTCGGTCATGCCTTCGTATCCTTGAAATGTTTGGGGGAGGGGGGTCAGCCGGCCAGCGTGCGCGTGATGACTTCGCGCACGTCGCTGGACAGGCCGGCATGCGCGGCGACGCGCTCGATGGCGGCGTGCGCGGCCGCGCGGTAGGGCTCGGCCAGGCGGCTCCAGCGGTCCAGCGAGCGGGCCAGGCGCGCCGCGACCTGCGGGTTCAGCGCGTCCAGCGCCAGCACCTGGTCGGCCCAGAAGGCGTAGCCGGTGCCGTCCGCGCGGTGGAAGCCGCCCGGGTTGCCGCTGCAGTAGCTGAAGATCACGCTGCGCGCGCGGTTGGGGTTCTTCAGGGAGAAGTCCGGGTGCTGCATCAGCTGGCGCACCGCCGCCAGGGCGTTGCCGCCGCGGTCGGGCGCTGCGGCCTGCAGGGCGAACCACTTGTCGATGACCAGCGCGTCGTCCTTGAACAGCGCATGGAACCGCGCCAGCGCCGGCTGCGCCAGCTCGTGGCCGCTGCTGACCAGGGCGGCCAGCGCGTTGAAGCGGTCGGTCATGTTGCCCGCGTCCTTGAAGCGCTGGTAGGCCTTGCCGGGCCAGATGGCGTCGCCGCTGCGCCGCGCCGCCAGGCACAGCATGGACAAGGCCGCGCCCGCCAGCGCGCGCCGCCCGGCGCTGGCTGCGTCGGGGCGGTAGGCGCCGCTGTCCTGGTGCGTCTCGTAGGCCCATTGCCAGTCGGCCTGCAGGGCGGTGGCCAGCTGCAGGCGCAGCGCCTCGCGCACGGCGTGCACGCGCTGCGGGTCCGTGGTCTCCAGCTGCTCGGCGATGTAGGTCTCGGACGGCAGGGTGAGCACCAGTTCCTTGAATGCCGCGTCCAGCTGCGGGTGGCGCAGCACGGTGCGCAGGGCCTGCACCAGTGCCTGGGGCAGCAGGTTGTGGCCAGGATCGTCGCTTGCCGGCGTCCCTGCTGGGCTTCCAGCTATCGTTTTGATGATCAAGCGCAGCAGCAGGCGCTGCCCGGCTTCCCAGCGGTTGAAGGCGTCCGCGTCGTGCGCCAGCAGCAGCAGCAGGTCCTGGTCGCTGTAGTCGCAGTCCAGGCAGACCGGGGCGCTGAAGGCCCGCAGCAGCGAGGGCACGGGCGGCTGGGCCACGCCGGTGAAGGTCAGCGCCTGGCTGTCCTGGTGCAGCACGATGGTGCGCTCGGTGCCGCCCGCCTGCGCCTCGCCGGCCAGCTGCAGGGGCAGGGCGCTGCCGTCCTGGCCCACGAGGCCCAGGGTCACGGGGATGACGAAGGGCAGCTTGTGCGGCTGGCCCGGCGTGGCCGGGCAGCTTTGCGACAGCTGCAGGGTGTAGGTCTGCGCGGCGGCGTCGTAGTGCCCCTCGGCCTTGACGCGCGGCGTGCCGGCCTGCGAGTACCAGCGCTTGAACTGATCCAGGCGGTTGCCCAGTTCGCTGCCCGGGTTGGCGTCGGCCATGGCCTGGGCGAAGTCGTCGCAGGTCACGGCCTGGCCGTCGTGGCGCTCGAAGTAAAGCTGCATGCCGCGCGCGAAGCCCTCGCGCGCGCCGATGCCGGCGGCCTCGTTGGCCACGAGGTTGTGCTGCATGCGCACCACCTCGGCGCCCTTTTCGTAGATGGTGACGGTGTAGAAGTTGTTGATCTCGACGTAGCTGTCCGGGCGCACCGGGTGCGCCATGGGGCCGGCGTCCTCGGGGAACTGCACGGTGCGCAGCACGCGCACGTCCTCGATGCGCTTGACGGCGCGCGCGGACGGGCTGCCGGCCATGTCCATGGAGAATTCCTGGTCGCGGAACACCGTCAGGCCTTCCTTCAGCGACAGCTGGAACCAGTCGCGGCAGGTGACGCGGTTGCCAGTCCAGTTGTGGAAATACTCGTGGCCGACGACGGATTCGATGTTGGCGAAATCCGCGTCGGTGGCGGTCGCCTGGCTGGCCAGCACGTACTTGGTGTTGAAGATGTTCAGGCCCTTGTTTTCCATCGCGCCCATGTTGAAGTCGCTGGTGGCGACGATCATGAAGCGCTCCAGATCGAGCGGCAGGCTGAAGCGCGCCTCGTCCCAGGCGATCGACACCATCAGGGAGTGCATGGCGTGCTCGGTCTTTTGCAGGTCGCCGGCGCGCACCCAGACCTGCAGCAGGTGCTCGGTGCCGCTGCGGCTCCTGATCTTTTGCTCGCGCGCCACCAGCTTGCCGGCCACCAGCGCAAACAGGTAGCTGGGCTTCCTGTGCGGGTCCTGCCAGCGGGCGAAGTGGCGGCCATCGGCAAGCTCGCCGCTTTCGACCAGGTTGCCGTTGGACAGCAGCACCGGGTAGGCGGCCTTGTCGGCGCGCAGCAGCACGCTGTAGCTGGCCATGACGTCCGGGCGGTCCAGGAAATAGGTGATGCGCCGAAAGCCCTCGGCCTCGCACTGCGTGAAGAACGTGCCCTCGCTCACGTACAGGCCCGACAGCTGGGTGTTCCTGGCCGGCTGGCAGGTGGTGAAGATTTCCAGCTCGAAGGGCGCCTCGCCCTCGGGCAGGTTCTCCAGCACCAGCTGGCCGCCGTCCATCTTGAACGAGGTGCCGGCGCCGTCGACCTGCACGCGCGCCAGGTTCAGCTCCTCGCCGTGCAGGCGCAGCGGCTGGGCAGCGACCGCCGGGTTGCGGCGCAGGCGCATCTTGTTCAGCACGCGCGTCTTGGCCGGGTCCAGGTCGAACGTCAGCTCCACCGCATCGATCCAGTACGCCGGCGGCTCATAGTCCTGGCGGTGGACGGCAGCGGCGGCTTGTCCTTCTCTCGTCATCATGGCAATTGCTTTCATCCGGGCCGCGCTGCGCTGGGCGCGCGGCCCCGGGGGTTACAGGCCCTGCTTGAGGGAGGCTTCGATGAAGGCGTCCAGATCCCCGTCCAGCACCTTCTGCGTGGCGGAGATCTCGACGTTGGTGCGCAGGTCCTTGATGCGGCTGTTGTCCAGCACATAGCTGCGGATCTGGTGGCCCCAGCCGACGTCGGTCTTGGTGTCTTCCAGCTTTTGCTGCTCTTCCATGCGCTTTTGCATCTCCAGCTCGTACAGCTTGGAGCGCAGCCGCTGCCAGGCGACGTCGCGGTTGCTGTGCTGGCTGCGCCCGTCCTGGCACTGCACCACGGTGTTGGTGGGGATGTGCGTCAGGCGCACGGCCGAGTCGGTCTTGTTGATGTGCTGGCCGCCGGCGCCGCTGGCGCGGTAGGTGTCGGTGCGCACGTCGGCCGGGTTGATCTCGATCTCGATGGAGTCATCGATCTCGGGATAGACGAACAGCGAGGCGAACGAGGTGTGGCGCCCGCCCGAGCTGTCGAACGGGCTCTTGCGCACCAGGCGGTGCACGCCGGTTTCGGTGCGCAGCAGGCCGTAGGCGTACTCGCCCTCGATGTGGATGGTCGCGCCCTTGATGCCGGCGATGTCGCCCGGCGTTTCCTCGTCCACCGTGGCCTTGAAGCCCTTCCTCTCGGCGTACTTCAGGTACTGGCGCAGCAGCATGCCGGCCCAGTCGCAGGCCTCGGTGCCGCCGGCGCCGGCCTGGATGTCGATGTAGCAGTTGAGCGGGTCGGCCTCGCGCCCGAACATGCGGCGGAACTCCAGGTCCTCGATCAGCGGCTGCAGCTTGGCGGTCTCGGCCTCGATGGTGGCCAGGCCGGCCTCGTCGCCTTCCTCGCGGCTCATCTCGTAGAGCTCGCTGTTGTCGGCCAGCTCGGCGGCGAGCTTTTGCAGCGTCAGCACCACGGCGTCCAGCGATTTCTTCTCGCGGCCCAGCTCCTGGGCCTTCTTGGGGTCGTTCCAGACGCCCGGGTCTTCCAGCGAGGCGTTTACCGTGCGCAGGCGTTCGTACTTGGCATCGTAGTCAAAGATACCTCCGTAACTCTTGCGTGCGCTCCGTCAGGTCTTCGAGGGTGTTGCCGATTTGGTTGATGTGTTCTGCTTCCATGGCGAATGCGTCCTGTCTGTCTGTGTTGCGGGAACGATAACAGGCGATTTTCGCATGGGGGGCAAGGCCGGGCTGGCCGTGGTGAAGCTCTCGATCAACCCCGCCACCTCCTGCGGCTGGTCGTGGTGCAGCATGTGGCCGGCGTTGTCCACCCGGGCGGTGCGCACGTCGCGCACCTGCTCCAGGCGCTGGTGGTATTCGGCCAGGGTGTACTTTTCCTTCCACCACTGGCCCAGGCTGTTGCTGTCCGCCTCGACCGACAGCACCGGCGCCTCGATGGCCGCGTAGAGCGCGTTGGCCTCGTCCACCCGGTACAGGGAGGCGCTGGCGATCTTGTGCGCCGCGTCGCCCAGGATGGCCCAGCGGCCGTCGCTGCGGGGGGCCGCCCACTCGTGGGCCAGCCAGGCGGCCTTGTCGGCGCTGATGCGCGGGTTGGTCTTCATCAGCCGCTGCGCCACGGCCGCGGCGTCGTCGTAGGTCTTCAGGTCGAGCTCGCCGCGCTCGTGCTGGCGCAGCTCGTCCAGCCACTGCGCGTAGCGCTTGCAGCCTGCCCGGGCCGGGTGGCGGGCAGGCCGAAGCCCTCCAGGTTCACCAGGCGGCGCACGCGCGCCGGGCGGATGCCGGCGTAGAGCATGGCGACGTTGCCGCCCATGCTGTGCCCCACCAGGTCCACGGCCTGCCCGCCGGCGTAGTGGTCCAGCAGCTGGTCCAGGTCGCCGAAATAGTCGGCAAAGACATAGTGATCGACCGGCGCGGCCGCCCGCGTGTGGCCGAAGCCGCGCCAGTCGGGCGCGATTATGGCGCGGCCCTGCGCGAACGCGGCGCTGAAGGCATCGACCGCGAACTGCCAGGACGCGCCCACGTCCATCCAGCCGTGCAGCAGCACCAGCGGCGGCTGCCCGCCGGTGGCGTCGCCCCAGAGGCGGACGTGGTAGTCGAGCGTGCGGATGCGCACGGTTTCGGTGCGCGCTGTGCGTTGGGGCTGGTACATGCGCCGATTATTCGCATGCCCCTGGCGAATGCCCAGTCAAGGCCGGGACAGGCCGCCGCGCCGGCGCCAGCCGCAGGACGCCCGGGCTGCGCCTACACTTGCCCGCCATGAACGAATCCGCGGCCCTTTCCCTCGTACCCCTCGGGCACAGCGACCTGCGCGTCACCCCCATTTGCCTGGGCACCATGACCTTCGGCGAGCAGGTCGACGAGCCCACGGCCCATGCCATCCTGGACCGCGCCGTGCTGCGCGGCGTGAACTTCATCGACACGGCGGAGATGTATGCCGTGCCCGCGCGGCGCGAGACCTGCGGCGCGACCGAGGCCATCATCGGCCGCTGGCTGGCCGCGCGCCCGGGCCTGCGGGGGCAGCTGGTCATCGCCACCAAGGTGGCCGGCCCGTCGCGCGGCATGCCGTGGGTGCGCCAGGGGCTGGGCATGACGGCGGCCGACATCGCCGCCTCGTGCGAGGGCAGCCTGCGCCGGCTGCAGACCGACGTGATCGACCTCTACCAGATCCACTGGCCCGAGCGCCATGTGCCGGCCTTCGGCCAGCTGTACGACGACCCGGCCAGGGAAACCAGCCAGACGCCCATCCACGAGCAGCTGGAGGCCCTGGCCCGCCTGGTGCGCGTCGGGCAAGGTGCGCCACGTCGGCCTGTCCAACGAGACGCCCTGGGGCGTGCACGAATTCGTGCGGCTGGCCGAGCAGCACGGGCTGCCGCGCGTGGCATCGGTGCAGAACCCCTATGGCCTGCTCAACCGCAGCTGGGACAACGCCATGGACGAGAGCTGCCACCGCCTGGGCGTGTCGCTGCTGGCGTATTCGCCGCTGGGCTTCGGGCTGCTGACGGGCAAATACGACCAGCATGGGCCCACCGACCCGGGGGCGCCGCAGGACGCGCGCATCGCCAGGTTCGAGTCGGTGCGCAAGCAGCGCTGGGGCCGGCCCGAGGCGCTGGCGGGGGCGCGCCGCTACAACCAGCTGGCGCAGGACCATGGCCTGACGCCCACCCAGCTGGCCCTGGCGTTTTGCTACCGCAGCTGGCGCGTGGCCAGCACCATCATCGGCGTCACCACCCTGGCGCAGCTGGACGAAGACCTGGACGCCTGGAGCACCCCGCTCGCGCCCGAGCTGCTGGCCGCAGTCGATGCCATACGCTGGCAGCTGCGCGACCCGGCGCAGTGAAAAACGGCCGCTTTTGGGCCAAATCGCCCTCTTGCCGGCGCCAATGCATCGAAGTCAGCTATCAAATTTGAACCAGTTGCCATGACGAAGAAGGACAAGGCGGGCCACGTCAGCGAAACGCCCGCCACCCAGATGCTGCGTGCCCACGGCGTTGCATTCACCGAGCACCCGTACGACTACGTCGAGCGCGGCGGCTCGGCCGAGTCGGCGCGCCAGCTGGGGCTTCATGAACACATGGTGGTCAAGACGCTGGTCATGCAGGACCAGGACGCGCGCCCGCTGATCGTGCTGATGCACGGCGACCGCACGGTGTCCACCAAGAACCTGGCGCGCCAGATCGGCGCCAAGAGCGTGCAGCCCTGCGCGCCGGACGTCGCCCAGCGCCACAGCGGCTACCAGGTCGGGGGCACCTCGGCCTTCGGCACGCGCAAGGCGATGCCGGTGTACATCGAGGACAGCATCCTGCAGCTGCCGCGCATCGCCATCAACGGCGGGCGGCGCGGCTACCTGGTGCAGCTCTCGCCCCAGGTCTGCGTGCAGCTGCTGCAGGCCCGGCCCGTGCATTGCGCGCTGGGCGACGAACCGCCGGTGCGCGGATAGCCTGGCGAAGCGCCCGCGCGCCGGGCCTGCCTCGCCCCCTTGCCGCCGCCGCCCACCAGGAGCCGCCATGAACGCCACCCTCATCGTCGGCATGTTGTGCGTGCACCTGCTGTGCTTCAGCGTCATGTTCTGGCTGATCAGCACCCGGCTGCAGGGCAACCGCCTGGGCATGGACGTCTTCGCGCTGGGCAACGCCATGCTGGGCCTGGCCTATGTGCTGCAGCTGCTGGGCGGGGGGCCGAACTGGAGCCTGTCCAGCGTGCTCAACCACACCCTGACGCTGACCACGCCCATGGTCTATGCCCTGGCGGGGCTGCGCTTTTTTCGGCCGCACCACGCCCGTGTGGCAACCGGTGCTGGCGCTGGCGCTGGGCTACGGCGCGGCGCAGCTGCTGGTGCAGTGGCTGCTGGGGCCGGTGGCGCGCTACGCGCTGCTGGCGTTTGCCTCGGCGGCGCTGCTGGCCGCCATGGCGGTGGCGGTGATCCACGCCATGCGCGGCGTGGCCCGGGACCTGCGCGTGGAGATGGCGCTGTTTGCGCTGCTCATCGGCGGGCTGTGCGGGTTGAACGCGCTCAAGGGCGCGCGGCTGCTGCAGGACGGGCTGGCGGCGCTGGACATGGGGCAGCGCTTCCAGGTCGTGTTCTATGCCTACATGTCCTTCCTGGCCACCGTGCTCGCGCCGTCCATGGTCTGGCTGGTGCTGCGCCGCCTGACCGATGCGCTGCGCGCCACGGCGCAGCGCGACCCGCTGACGCAGCTGCTGAACCGGCGCGGCCTGCTGGCCGGGCTGGAAGCGCATTTCCGCTCGCGCACGGCCGGGCCTGCGCACCTGCTGATGCTGGACATCGACCATTTCAAGCGCATCAACGACACCCACGGGCACAACGCCGGCGACGAGGTGCTGTGCCAGGTGGCCGCCGTGCTGCGCCGCACGCTGCGCCGGGGCGACCTGGCCTGCCGCACCGGCGGCGAGGAGTTCGTCGTGGTCTGCCTGGACACCCACGGCGACGGGGTGGCGCGCCTGGCCGAGCGCCTGCGCAGCGCCATCGAGCACCAGCAGCTGGCGCCGGCCGGCGCGAAGGCGCCGCTGCGCTGCACGGTGACCGTGGGCGTGTCGCAGGCCTTCCACGGCCCCGAGGGCCTGGAAGCCGCCATGCACGCCGCCGACATGGCCCTCTACCGCGGCAAGGCGGGCGGGCGCAACCGCGTCGAGTGGGCAAGCTGCAGCGCTGCGGCCCCGGACGCCGCAGGCGCCCTGCAGCCCGCCTGAGCGGCCCGGCCCGGGCGCCCGGGCGGGTGGCAAAATGCAGCGCCGCGCCCGGTGCGGGCATCCCCCGCCAGCCCGCGCCGCGCACCCTGCGGCCGGGCCGGGGCAGCCCCCGCGCCCTTTCCAACCCTTGCACTTTCGAGAGAGCCTTCTCGTGTCCCTTGCCTCTTGCGCCCTGGCGGCGGTCGCCGCCTATTTGCTCGGTTCCCTGTCGTTTGCCGTCATCGTCAGCCGCGCCATGGGCCTGTCGGACCCGCGCACCTACGGCAGCAAAAACCCCGGCGCCACCAACGTGCTGCGCTCGGGCAGCAAGGCTGCCGCCGTGGTGACGCTGGCGCTGGACGCCGCCAAGGGCTGGCTGCCGGTGGTGCTGGTGCGCTGGTACGGCGCGCCCTACGGGCTGGAGGAGGGGGCGCAGGCGGCGGTCGGCCTGGCGGCGTTCGTGGGGCACCTGTGGCCGGTGTTCTTCCGCTTCGAGGGCGGCAAGGGCGTGGCGACGGCGGCCGGCGTGCTGCTGGGCGTGAGCGGCTGGCTGGGCCTGGCCACGCTGTTGACCTGGGTGATCATCGCGGCCTTCTTCCGCTACTCGTCGCTGGCCTCGCTGGTGGCGGCGGTGTTCGCGCCGTTTTTCTACGTGCTGGGCGCCGGCATCGCCTGGGAGGCCGACGCGCGCGTGGGCCTGGCCATCGCCGCCATGGGGGCGCTGCTGGCCTGGCGCCACAAGGACAACATCCGGCGCCTGCTGGCGGGCACCGAATCACGCCTGGGCGCGAAGAAGCAGCAGAACAAGGCGTGAGGCGCCTTGCGCGGGCCCAGGCACCCCGCGCGAGCTCGCTTTTCGTCCTTTGCTTCAGCCGCGCAGCGTGATGCTGCGCTGCGCCGCAAACAGGCCCAGGCGCACCATCATGCGGTGGTTGAGCTCCAGGCCCACGGCCGAGCGGGCCAGCGCGCACTGGATGCGCGGCGCGTCCAGCCCGGTGTGGTACAGGCGCGGCGCCGCCAGCGGCGCGCCCTGGGCGGTGAGCACGCTGGCCACCAGGGGCGCGTTGCTGCGCGGCGTGCGGCGCAGCACGGCGGCGACCTCGCCGTTGTCCAGCCGCACGAAGGTGCCGGGCGGGCACAGGCCCACGGTGCGCGTCAGCGCCACGCCCACCTCGTCGTGCAGCACCGCGTCGCCCCCCACGACGGCGCGCACCGAATCGGTGGCGCTGCGCCCGGCGCGCGACTTGCGCGGGCTGATCATGGCGGCGTAGCGGTCTATGGTGTCCAGGATGCGCACCAGCCGCCGGGCCGGCGCCAGCGTCGCCAGCGGCGTCGCGCTGCCCGGCAGCGCATGGTGGCCGCCCACGGCGCTCAGCCACAGCGGGTCGCCCACGCCCAGGCGCTGCAGCAGCGCCAGCCCGGCCTGGGGGTGCTGCTGCACCGCCTGCTCCTGCTCGGGGCGCAGGGGCTCGTGCTGCAGCGACAGCGCGTCCTGCAGCGCCGTCATGGCGATGTTCATCGTGAAGGCCGCGCAGACCAGGCTGCTGCGCTCGGCCGGCGACAGGCGCAATTCACGCCCCAGCACATGGCACAGCGCGGCGCAGACCAGCGCATGCGAGGCGCTGTAGCCCACCGTCGAGGTGGAAGCGAGCTGGAACATGAGGTACAGCGCCGCATCGCTGTCGTGCGCCACCAGGTCGGCCAGCCAGAGCTCGCACTGGCGCACCTTGGGCGCGAAGTCCCGCACGTCCAGGGGGCGCGCCAGCAGCACGCTGGCGAACGCCTCCAGGTCCGACCACTGGCCCAGCAAGTCCTCGTACTCGCTGTCGGGCGGCTGGGCGGCGCCGGTGCTGGGCAGGCTGGACATGGCCGGGGGAAGGCCGCCGCGGCAGCGGCGGCGATGCCGTCAGTCGCGGAAGTTGTCGAAGGTCAGGGGCAGGTCGGCCACGTCCTTGCGGATCAGTGCCATGGCGGCCTGCAGGTCGTCGCGCTTGGCCCCCGTGACGCGCACTTTTTCCTCCTGGATGGCGGCCTGCACCTTCATCTTGCTGTCCTTGAGCAGGCGCTGGATCTTCTTGGCCTGTTCGCTGTCGATGCCGTTCTTGACCTTGACCACCTGCTTGACCTTGTCGCCGCCGATCTTTTGCGGCTTCTGCACGTCCAGGAAGCGCACGTCCACGCTGCGCTTGGCCAGCTTGCCGCGCAGCAGCTCCTCGACCTGCTGCAGCTGGAACTCGGCGTCGCCGAACAGGGTGATTTCCTTGTCCTTGAGTTCGACGGCGGCGGACGTGCCCTTGAAGTCGAAGCGCGTGGCTATCTCCTTGGCCGCGTTCTCCACGGCGTTCTTGACTTCGACGAAATTGGCTTCACAGACGGTATCGAAAGAGGGCATGGCTACACCTTGGACGAATGGTTCAGGCACCGGGCGCCGCGGGCACGGGTGCGACAATCCGGGCGATGGTAGTCGAGAAAAACGTGTCCCTCCAGGGCAGCAACACCTTCGGCATCGCGGCGCGCGCGCACACCCTGGTGCGCGTGCGCTCCAGGCAGGACGTGCAGGACGTGCTGGCCGACCCGCTGCTGGCGCGCCAGCGCAAGTTCGTGCTGGGCGGGGGCAGCAACATCGTGCTCACCGGCGACGTGCAGCCGCTGGTCCTGAAAGTGGAAATCCCCGGCCTGCGGCTGGTGCGCGAGAGCGAGCGGGCCTGGATCGTCGAGGCCGGCGCGGGCGAGGGCTGGCATGAGCTGGTGGCCTGGACGCTGCAGCAGGGCTGGCCGGGGCTGGAGAACCTGGCGCTGATCCCCGGCACCGTGGGCGCGGCGCCGGTGCAGAACATCGGCGCCTATGGCGTGGAGCTGCAGGACCGCTTTCATTCGCTCGATGGCATCGACCTGGTGACGGGCGAGGCCTTCACCCTGGAGGCCGCGCAATGCGCCTTCGGCTACCGCGATTCGGTCTTCAAGCACCGCGCGCCCGAGGCCGTGCATGGCGGCGCGCCGCGCGGCTTCGGCCTGGCCGGGCGCGCGCTGATCACCCATGTGCGGCTGGCGCTGCCCAAGGCCTGGCGGCCCGAGCTGGGCTACCTGGACCTGGAGCGAAAGCGCCAGGAAGCCGGCGTGGAGCAACCCAGCGCGCAGCAGATTTTCGACTGGGTGTGCCAGGTGCGCCGCGCCAAGCTGCCCGACCCGGCCGTGCTCGGCAACGCCGGCAGCTTCTTCAAGAACCCCACCGTGTCGCCCGAGCAGTGCCAGGACATCATCGCCCGCGACCCCAAGGTGGTGCACTACCCGCTGCCCGACGGCAGCATCAAGCTGGCCGCCGGCTGGCTGATAGACGCCTGCGGCTGGAAGGGCAAGCGCGTGGGCAAGGCGGGGGTGTACGACCGCCAGGCGCTGGTGCTGGTCAACCGCGGCACGCCCGAGAGCAGCGTCACCGGCGGCGAGGTGATGACGCTGGCGCGCGCCATCCAGACCAGCGTCTATGAGCGCTTCGGCATCCGGCTGGAGCCCGAGCCAGTGGTGGTGTGAGCCGCTGGCTGCGCTTCAAAAACCATAGCTGACTCCCATTGCAGGACGCCGGCAAGCAGCCAAAATGACCCAAAACGGGCCCGCAGACGCCCTGCGGGCGCACTGCGCGCCCCGCCCGGGCGCTGCGGCCTGCCGCTACGATGGCCCGCCCCACAACGACAGGAGACACGCATGACCCCGCAACCCACCCTTGGCGCCCTGGCGCTGGCGCTGGCGCTCGCCGGCAGCGGCGCCGCGCACGCCCAGTGCCTGGACGATGCCCAGGCCGGCGAGCTGGCCGCGCGCTATGCCGCGCGCCAGCCGGCGGCCAACTTCGCCGCGCCGCTGTCGGACGCCGACGGCGCCTGCACGCGCAAGCGCTTCAATGCGCTGCTGGCCGCGCGGCTGGGCAAGGTGGTCGGCTACAAGGCAGGCCTCACCAACCCGGCGGTGCAAAAGCGCTTCAACACCGACCAGCCGGTCTGGGGCGTGCTGTACGAGGGCATGGTGCAGCCCAGCGGCTTCACCACGCCGGCCGCCTTCGGCGCGCGCCCCCTGTACGAGGCCGACATGCTGGTGCGCGTGAAGGACGTGGCCATCAACCATGCCCGCACGCCCTTTGAAGTCATGCAGCACATCGACCAGGTGATCCCCTTCATCGAGCTGCCCGACCTGATCGTCGAGACCCCCGGCCAACTCAACGGCGCGGGCGTGGCCGCCATCAACGTCGGCGCGCGCCTGGGGGTGGCCGGCCAGCCCATCGAGGTGCCGGCCACGCGCGGCGAGCGCTACCGGCTGCTGGACGCGCTGGAGACCATGCAGGTGCAGCTGACCAACGACCAGGGCCAGCTGCTGGCGCCCGCGGGCAAGGGCAGCGACATCCTGGGCCACCCGCTCAACGCCGTGGTGTGGATCGCGCAGGCGCTGCAAAAGGACGGCATCACGCTGAAGGCCGGCGACCTGGTCAGCCTGGGATCGTTCTCGCCGCTGCTGCCGCCAAAGGCCGGCCTGGGCGTCACAGCCACCTACATCGGTCTGCCGGGCGCGCAGCCGGTGCTGGTGAAGTTCCAGTGAGCGCTGCGGCTGCCCCGCACCCGCACGCGCAGCGCCTCACGCCGCAGATGCTGGGCGTGCTGCAGCGCATGGCGCAGCTCGGCCGCCCGCCGCTGCACACCCTGGCGCCGCAGCAGGCGCGCGCCGCCTACGCCGCCGGCGCCGAGGTGCTGGAAGTGCCGCGCGCCGAGCTGGCGCGCGTGGAGGACCTGCACATCCGCGCGCGCGACGGCGCGATGCTGCCGGCGCGGCTGTACGCGCCGGTGGCGCAGCCTGGCTTGCCCTGCCTGCTGTACCTGCACGGCGGCGGCTTCACCATCGGCAGCATCGCCACGCACGACGTGCTGTGCCGCGAGCTGGCGCGCCTCGCTGGCTGCATGGTGGTGTCGCTGGACTACCGCCTGGCGCCCGAGCACCGCTTTCCCACCGCCGTACACGATGCGTGGGATGCCCTGCAGTGGCTGGCCGCGCAGGGCGCGGAGTGGGGCGCTGACACCTCGCGCCTGGCCGTGGGCGGCGACAGCGCCGGCGGCACGCTGGCGGCTGTCTGCGCCCTGCAGGCGCGGGGTGCCGGCCTGCCGCTGGCGCTGCAACTGCTGATATACCCCGGCACCACGGCGCACCAGGACACCGATTCGCACGAGGCGTTCGCCGAGGGCCTGATCCTGGACCACGCCGCCATCGCCTGGTTCTTCGACCAGTACATCGCGCCCGGCGCACGCGAGGATTGGCGCTTCGCCCCGCTGCTGGCCGACGACGTCGAGGGCGTGGCGCCCGCCTGGGTGGGCCTGGCCGAGCTCGATCCGCTGGTGGACGAGGGCATCGCCTACGCCGACAGGCTGCGCGCAGCCGGCGTGCCGGTCGATCTGGAGATCTACCGCGGCGTGACGCACGAATTCATCAAGATGGGCCGCGCCATTCCCCAAGCGCGGCAGTTCCACCGTGACGCCGCGCAGGCGCTGCGCGCGGCCTTTGCCACCGAGTGAACCCAGGCCATTCCATGCATATCCAGGATTTCCGCTGTCGCTTGCGCCTGCGCGTGCGCTGGTCCGAAGTGGACCCGCAAAAGATCGTCTTCAACGCCCACTACCTGACCTATGCCGACTGCGCCATGGCCGAGTACTGGCGCGCGCTGGCGCTGCCGTACGAGCCCAGCATGCAGGCGCTGGGCGGCGAGGTGTACCTGAAGAAGGCCGACGTGGAATACCACGCCTCGGCGCGGCTGGACGACATGCTGGACGTGGGCCTGCGCTGCGCCTCCATCGGCAACAGCTCGCTGAACTTCGAGTGCGGCATCTTCGCGGCCGACCGGCTGCTGGTCACCGTGCGCCTGCTCTACGTCTTTGCCGATCCGGCCACGCAGACCAAGCGATCCGTGCCGCCGGCGCTGCGCGCCCTCATCGACCGCTTCGAAGCCGGCGGGCCAATGGCCGAGCTGCGCTGCGGCGACTGGGCGACTCTGGAGCGCGACGCCAGCGCGCTGCGCATGGCGGTGTTCGTGCAGGAGCAAGGCATAGACCCGGACATCGAGATCGACGAGCACGACGCCCAGGCGCTGCACGCCGTGGCCTATAACCGCCTGGGCCTGCCACTGGCCACCGGGCGGCTGCTGCCCGCGCGGGAAGGTGTGGCGCGCATCGGCCGCATGGCGGTGGAGCGCAGCATGCGCGGCGAAGGTTGGGGGCGCGCCGTTCTGGACGCGCTGGTGCAGGCCGCACGCTCGCGTGGCGACGCGGCGGTGGAGCTGCACGCGCAGCGCAGCGCCGAGGCGTTTTATCGCAAGGCCGGCTTCGCGCCCGAGGGCGCGCCGTTCGAGGAGGCCGGCATCGCGCACATCGCCATGCGCCGCGCGCTGCAAGGATGAAGCTGCGCGTCAGCCCGCCGCACGCTCGCGCAGCAGCGCTTCCAGCCGCGCGATCTCCTGGCGCGCTTCGTCGCCTTCAGGAATCGGCCGGCCCGAGTCGCGCCACTGCACCGCCGCCTTGAAGCCCTCGGCCTGCGCATGGCGGCGAAACCACAGCCCTTCCGGGTTGTGCCGCGTGATGCCGTCGAACACGGTGGCCAACTGCTGCATCTGCTCCAGGCCGGTGTGCAGCATGAACTGGTTCACCACCAGCTTGTGCATCGCCAGATGCCCGCGCGGCACGCCGGCGATGCGCGTCGCCAGGCGCAGCGTGGCGGCTTCCAGCTCATCGGCTGGCACGGCCATGTTGGCCAGGCCCCACTCGGCCGCCTGCGCGCCCGAGATCACGTCGCCCGTGAACATCAGCTGCTTGGCACGCGTGGGACCCAGGCGGTGCGTCCACATGGCCGTGGTCGGGCAGCCCCACACGCGCGTGGGCATGTAGCCGATGCGCGCGTCATCGGCCATCACCAGCAGGTCGCAGCACAGGGCAATGTCGCTGCCGCCGGCCACCGCCGCGCCATGCACCTTGGCAATGGTGGGCTTGGTGCAGCGCCACAGGCTCATGAAGTCCTCGGTGTTGCGCTTCATGAAGGCGTAGTCGACCATCGGGTCCCAGGGATACTTTTCCTGCTGGCAGGGGTGCTCGATCTCCTGCTCGGCCGTCTCGGCCAGGTCGTAGCCGCCGCAAAAGCCCTTGCCCGCCCCCTCGACCACGATGACGTGGATGGCCTCGTTGTCCTGCGCCCACTCCACCGCCTGGCGCAGCTCGCGCGGCGTGTCGTTGTTGATGGCGTTCAGCCGCTCGGGGCGGTTGAGCAACAGGCGCGCGATGCGCGGGTTGTGCGCGTCGGCTTCGATCTGGAGGGTGCTGAACCGGGGCATGCGGGCGCTCCTGGGAGTGGGGGGGGAAGCCGGTCAAATGTCCTGCAGGAGCGCGTAGGGCAGCGCCTGGACTGCCAGCGGGCGGCCTGCTGCCACCAGCGGCTGGTCCGCCGCCGCGATCTGCAGCGACACCAGCGCATCAAACCCGCCCTCCGGGTGCGGCGCGCCCTGCACCACCTGGCCCACGGGCTGCTCGGCGTCGCCCTCGGCAAACACCTCCGTGCCTGCCGCCAGAGCCGCCGGGGCATGCGCCAGGCAGGCGCGCCGCTTGAGCGTGCCGCGGAACTGGCTGCGTGCCACCACCTCCTGGCCGGGGTAGCAGCCCTTCTTGAAGTTCACGCCGCCGACCGATTCATAGTTCAGCATCTGCGGCACGAAGGCCTCGACCACCGGGGCGCTCAGGGTGGCCACGGCGCTGCGCACCTCGCCCCATTGCCACAGGGCCGGCTCCAGCGGCTGGCCCGCCGGCAGCGCCGCGCCTGCCGGCGCCAGCCACAGCGCGCGCGGCTGCCCGTCGGCGGGGTAGAGGGCGACCACGCTGGCCTCGCCGTGCTGCACCAGCGTCCACGGCGCGGCCGGCCCGGGCAGCAGGGCGCGGGCGGCGGCGCCGGCCAGGCCGCGCAGCTCGTACTCCGCCGTGGCGTCGCTGAGCCTGGCCTTGGCGCGCAGCACGAACATCGACAGGCGCTTGAGCGTTGCCGCCAGCAGGTCGCGCGAGCACACCAGCAGCACCTCGGCGCTGCTGCGCTTGAAGGCGACGAAGCTGGCCAGCATGCGCCCCTTGGGGTTGAGCAGCGCCGCCAGGCGCGCGTGCGACAGGTCCAGCAGCGCGAAATCCTGCGTCAGCTGGCCATGCAAAAAGGCGGCGGCATCGTCGCCCGCCACGCGGATCACGCCCAGGTGGGCCAGGGGGGCGACGCCCTCCAGGAGGGCAGCGGCGGCAGGGGTGGCGGCAGGGGTCGCGGGGACGGGGAGGGGCTGGGAGTCGGGCATGCGTCCATTATCATGGCCGGCTGCTTTTCCGCCCCGCTGCTGCTGCCTTTTGCCCCGTGCGCCGATTCGTCCTCCTCCTGCTTGTCCTGCTGATCGCCTTGGGTGCGGCCGCCGCCTGGTGGCTGCAGGCGCCGCTGCCGCAGCGCGCGGGCAGCGCCCCTGCCGGCCAGCCGCTGGAGCTGGCCATCGAGCCCGGCACCACCCCGCGCGGCGTGGCTCGGGCGGCGGTGCAGGCCGGCCTGGACGCCCCCGGCCGACCTGCTGTAATGGTGGTTCCGCCTGTGGGGCAGGACTCGGAGATCCGCGCCGGCAACCTACGAGTACCCCCCGCCCGGCACCAGCCCGCGGCAGCTGCTGCAAAAACTGGTGCGCGGCGAGGAGGCCTGCGCGCTGTGACGCTGGTCGAGGGCTGGAACTGGCGCCAGGTGCGCCAGGCGCTGGCGCGCGCCGAGCAGTTGCGCGGCGACAGCGCGGCCCTGGGCGACGAGGCTTTGATGGCCGCGCTGGGCCGCCCGGGCGTAGCGCCGGAGGGGCGCTTCTTCCCCGACACCTACACCTACGCCAAGGGCAGCAGCGACCTGGCGGTGCTGCGCCGCGCGCTGCACGCCATGGACCGGCGCCTGGAGGCCGCCTGGGCACAGCGCGCGCCGGACACGCCGCTCAAGTCCGCCGAGCAGGCCCTGACGCTGGCCAGCATCGTCGAGAAGGAAACCGGCCGCGCCGAGGACCGGGCGCAGATCGCCGGCGTGTTCAGCAACCGGCTGCGCGTGGGCATGCTGCTGCAGACCGACCCCACCGTCATCTACGGCCTGGGCGACAGGTTCGACGGCAACCTGCGCCGGCGCGACCTGACCACCGACACGCCCCTCAACACCTACACCCGCGCCGGCCTGCCGCCCACGCCCATCGCCATGCCCGGCAAGGCGTCGCTGCCGGCGGCCGTGCAGCCGGCCGATACCAAGGCGCTGTACTTCGTCGCGCGCGGCGATGGCAGCAGCCATTTCAGCAACTCGCTCGACGAGCACAACCGCGCCGTGAACCGCTACCAGCGCGGCCAGAAATGACCACAGCCCCGACCCTGCCCGGCCTGTTCATCACCTTCGAGGGCATAGACGGCGCCGGCAAGTCCTCGCACATCGAGACGCTGGCGGCTGCCTTTGCCGCTGCCGGGCGCACCGTGGCGTTGACGCGCGAGCCGGGCCGCACCCCGCTGGCGGAAAAACTGCGCGCGCTGCTGCTGCACGATGCGATGGACGCCCTGACCGAGGTGCTGCTGGTGTTTGCCGCCCGGCGCGACCACCTGTGCCAGGTCATCGAGCCGGCGCTGGCGCGCGGCGAGGTGGTGTTGTGCGACCGCTTCACCGACGCCACCTTCGCCCACCAGGGCGCGGGACGCGGCTTCGACCTGGAATTACTATCAAAAATGGAGCATCTTGCCCAGACTGGCTGCGGGCAAGACCCTATCTGTTCCGAAATCCCATTTGACCCTGTGGTTTGACCTGCCGCCGGCGGCCGCCGCCGCCCGGCTGGCGGCGGCGCGCGTGCCCGACCGCTTCGAGGCCGAGCCGCTGGAGTTCTTCAGCCGCGTGGCGGGCGGCTATGGCGCGCGCGCGCGCCAGGCTGTGGCGCGCTTTGCCCGCATCGACGCCGGCCAGGCGCGCGCGCAGGTCGCCGCGCAGGTGCTGGCGCAGGTGGCTGCGCGCGGCTGGCTGGCGCCCGCGCAGGGGCCGGCAACATGGAGCGCGGCGGCCGCCCCGGCGGCGCCCTGGATCGCGCAGCAGCGCGACCAGCTGCTGGCCCAGCGCGGCCACGCCTGGCTGCTGCACGGCCCGGCGGGCCTGGGCCAGTACGAGCTGGCGCTGGAGCTGGTGCGCGCCTGGCTGTGCGACGCGCCCACGCCGCAAGGCGCCTGCGGCCAGTGCGCCAGCTGCCACGGCATCGCCGTGCACACCCACGCCGACCTGTGCGTGCTGATGCCCGAGACGGTGGCGCTGCAGCTGGGCTGGCCGCTGCCGGAAAAGGCGCAGGGCGAGATCGACGACAAGAAGCGCAAGGCGAGCCGCGAGATCCGCGTGGACGCCATGCGCGAGGCGGTGGAGTTCGCCCAGCGCACCAGCGGCCGGGGCCGGGGCAAGGCGGTGCTGGTGTTTCCGGCCGAGCAGATGAACCACGTCACCGCCAACGCCCTCCTGAAGACCCTGGAGGAGCCCGCCGGCGACGTGCGCTTCGTGCTGGCCACCGAGGCCGCGCACGAGCTGCTGCCCACCATCCGCAGCCGCTGCCTGGCGCACGCCATGGCCTGGCCGCAGCCGGCGCAGGTGCGCCCGTGGCTGGCCGGGCAGGGCGTGGCGGACGCCGCCGCCGACAGCTGGTTGCGCGCCGCCGGCGGGCGCCCGCACGAGGCGCTGGCGCTGGCGCAGTCGGGCAGCAGCCCGGCCGCCTGGGCGCTGATTCCCGGCGCCGTGGCGCGTGGCGATGTCTCGGCGCTCGCCGGGCTGGAGCCGCCGCAGGCCGTGCAGGTGCTGCAAAAGCTCTGCCACGACCTGCTGGCGCGCCACCTGGGCGCGGCGCCGCGCTTCTTTGCCGCGCCCGACCTGCCCGCCGCCGTCAGCCTGTCCGCACTCACGCGCTGGTCGCGCGCGCTGGTGCAGCATGCGCGCACGGCCGACCACCCGTTCAACGCCTCGCTGATGCTCGAAGCCCTGGTGGCGCAGGCGCACCAGGCCATAAACTGGCAGCCACGCAACGACTCCCCTGCAACCGAAAGGCAGCCATGAGCAGTCCCTCGTCCGCTCCGCGCCCCAGCGTGATGCAGCTCAACATCAAGGAAAAGGCGGCGCTGTACGCCGCCTACATCCCGTTCTTCGAGTCCGGGCGGCATTTTCGTGCCCACCTCGCGCGAATACCGCCTGGGCGATGATGTCTACGTGCTCCTGACGCTGCCCGACGACCCACAGCGCTACCCGGTGGCCGGCCGCGTGGCCTGGGTGACGCCGGCGCGCGCCGCCGGCAACCGCACGCAGGGCATAGGGGTGCAGCTCCCCAAGGACGACAAATCGCGCCAACTGCGCTACAGGATCGAGGAGATCCTGGGCACCAGCCTGGGCTCCGAGCGGCCCACGCAGACCATCTGACCTGTTCCATGTTCGTCGATTCCCACTGCCACCTGAACTTTCCCGAGCTGCGCAGCCAGCTGCCCCAGATTCGCCAGGCCATGGCCGAGGCGCAGGTGGACCGCGCGCTGTGCATCTGCACCACGATGGAGGAGTTCGACGAGGTGCACGCGCTGGCCCTGGGCCATGGCAATTTCTGGGCCACCGTGGGCGTGCACCCCGACACCGAGGGCCTGGCCGAACCCGCCGTGGCCGACCTGGTGCAGCGCGCCCGGCTGCCGCGCGTGGTGGCCGTCGGCGAGACCGGGCTGGACTACTACGGCATGGACGACCGCAAGGGCGGGCGCAGCATTGCCGACCTGCAGTGGCAGCGCGAGCGCTTTCGCACGCACATCCGCGCCGCGCGCGAGGTCGGCAAGCCGCTGGTCATCCACACCCGCAGCGCCTCGCAGGACACGCTGGCCATCCTGCGCGAGGAGGGCGAGGATGGACCGGGCAACCGCGCCGGCGGCGTCTTCCACTGCTTCACCGAGACGGCCGAGGTGGCGCGGGCCGCGCTGGACCTGGGCTACTACATCTCGTTTTCCGGCATCCTGACCTTCAAGAATGCCCAGGCGCTGCGCGACGTGGCGGCTTTCGTGCCCATCGACCGGCTGCTGATCGAGACGGACAGCCCCTACCTCGCGCCCGTGCCCTACCGCGGCAAGGTCAACAGCCCGGCCTACGTTCCCTACGTGGCCCAGCAGCTGGCGCAGATCCGGCAGGCATCGGTGCAGGACATCGCAGCCGCCACCAGCCGCAACTTCGAGCAACTGTTCCTGCAACCCCGCAACGCAGCATGATCACGCGTCGTTTTGTAACTTCCGTATTGATTCTGGGCCTGTCCGGGTGCGCCCACGCCAGCGCCTACACGGACTTCTTCCGCGCCATCGAGATCGACAACGCGGCCGAAGTCGCCTCGCTGCTGCGCCAGGGCCTGGACCCCAACACCCGCAACGCCAAGCGCGACCCGGCGCTGGTGGTGGCGCTGCAGGCCGAGTCGCACAAGGCGGCGGCTGCGTTGCTGCAGGCGCGCGGCCTGCAGGTCAATGCGCGCAACGCCAAAGGCGAGACGGCGCTGATGATGGCGGCGCTGCGCGGCAACCTGGCGGCCGCACGCACGCTGCTGGCGCGCGACGCCGACGTCAACCAGGAGGGCTGGACGCCGCTGCACTACGCCGCCTCCGGCACCACCGACGAGGCCGCGCCCATGGTGGCGCTGCTGCTGGAGCGCCACGCCTACATCGATGCCGCCTCGCCCAACGGCACCACGCCGCTGATGATGGCCGTGCGCTACGGCACCGCGGACGCCGCCGCGCTGCTGGTGCGCGAGGGCGCCGACCCGGTGCTGCGCAACGAGCGCGGCCTGGATGCCATGGCCTTTGCGCGCCAGGCGGGGGCGCGAGGACATGGTGGAGCTGCTGGCGGCCGCGCTGCGCCGGCGACAGCCGCGCCAGGGGCGCTGGTGAGGCCAGCACAGCCGTTTTTGAGGGAAAACGGCCGGTTTGAGGTGAAAACCGCCGGTTGCCGGCGCCAATAAACGATAGTTGGCTATATTTGTTATAGCAATTCAGGGGCTGGCCGGCCGGGCCTGCAGCCGGGCATAGAGCCCGCCCTGCGCCAGCAGCTCGGCGTGCGTGCCCTGCTCGGCAATCTGCCCGCGCTCCATGACGATGACCCGGTCGGCATGCTCGATGGTCGAGAGCCGGTGCGCGATGACCAGCTGTCGTGCGCCCGCGCATGACGCGCTGCAGCGCATCCTGCACCAGCCGCTCGGACTCGGTGTCCAGCGCCGAGGTGGCCTCGTCCAGGATCAGGATGGGGGCATCCTTGTACAGCGCGCGGGCAATGGCCAGCCGCTGGCGCTGGCCGCCGGACAGCTGCATGGCGTTGTGCCCCACCGGCGTGTGCAGGCCCTGGGGCAGGGCGGCGACATGCTCTTGCAGGTTGGCTGCCGCCAGGCAGTCGCGCACGCGCTGCTCGTCGATGGCCGCGCCCAGCGCGACGTTGGCGGCGAGGCTGTCGTTGAACATCACCACATCCTGGCTGACCAGCGCAAACTGCGCCCGCAGCGCGTCCAGGTCCCAGTCCTCCAGGCGCACGCCGTCCAGCTGCACGCTGCCGCCGGTGGCGCTGATGAAGCGCGGCAGCAGGTTGACCAAGGTCGTCTTGCCCGCGCCCGAGGGCCCGACCAGCGCCACCACCTCGCCAGGGCGGATGGCCAGCGAAACGCCGTGCAGGGCGCGTGCCTCGCTGTCGCCGAACTGCACCGACACCTCGCGCAGCTCGATGGCGCCGCGTGCGCGCTGCACCTGGTGCGTGCCGCTGCTCTCGGGTTGCGTCTGGCTGATCAGCAGCAGCCCGCGCTCCAGCGCCGCCACGCCGCGCGTGATCGGGTTGGCCACGTCGGCCAGGCGGCGGATGGGGGCGATCAGCATCAGCATGGCGGCGATGAAGGAGGCAAAGCCGCCCACCGTCACGTCGCTGCCGCTGCTGCCGTGGCTTTGCCACAGCGCGATCACGATGACCGCAGACAAGGCGCCGGCGGCCAGCAGCTGGGTGGTGGGCGTCATCGCCGCCGAGGCAATCGTGGACTTGATGGCCAGGCGGCGCAGCTGCCGGCTCAGCGCGCCGAAGCGCTCGGCCTGCTGCTGCTGCGCGCCGTGCAGGCGCACCATGCGGTGGGCCAGCACGTTCTCCTCGACCACGTAGGCCAGGTCGTCGGTGGCCTGCTGGCTGGTCTTGGTGATGCGGTACAGCCGGCGCGACAGGGTCTTCATGATCCAGGCCACGCCGGGCACCATCACGGCCACGATCAGCGTGAGCTGCCAGTTCAGGTAGATCAGGTAGCCCAGCAGCGCCAGCAGCGTGAAGCCGTCGCGCGATAGGCCCATCAGCGCCTGCACCAGCGCCGTGAAGCCGGTCTGCACCTCGTACACCACGGTGTTGGACAGCGTGCTGGCCGACTGGCGGTTGAACAGGTCCATCTGCGCCACCATCAGGCGCTCGAACAGCGCGGTGCGCAGGCGCAGCATGCCCTCGTTGGCGATGCGCGCCAGCGCGTACTGGCCGGAAAACTGCGCCACGCCGCGCACCAGGAAAACGCCCATGATGGTCACCGGCACCATCCACAGCTGCAGCGAGCCGTCGGTGAAGCCCTGGTCCAGCAGCGGCTTGAGCAGCGCGGGGATCAGCGGCTCGGTGGCAGCGCCCACCAGGGTGGCCAGCAAGGCCAGGCCCCAGGCCAGGCGTTGGTGCCCGAAGTACATATGCAGGCGCTTCAGGCGCGCCAGCAGGGGCAGCGGCGGCGCGGCCAGGGGCTGCGCGGCGCTATGATTCATCTCTTGCATGAGGGGCAGATTCTACGGACGCACAGCAGGCACAGTTTGTCACGGGCGCGGCCCCGCGATGTGTAACATGCGTGGCTCTGTTGTCCGGCCTTTGATGGTGCTGCATTCGATGGATTCACAGACACCCATGCGTATCGACTCCCTTCTCTCTCCCCCCGCCTTTCTCCCTCCTCCCCCCTGGACCGCAAGCCCTCCGCGCTGCCCGCGCTGTCGCGGCGCGGCGCAGCGCTGGCCGTGGCCGCCGGCTGCGCGCTGCCGGCGCTGGCGCAGTTCCGCGTCGAGATCACCGGCGTCGGGCTGACCCAGCTGCCGATTGCGCTGCCTGCGTTCCGCGGCGAGGCGCAGTCGCCGCAGAAGATATCGGCCATCGTCCAGGCCGACCTGGAGCGCAGCGGCCGCTTCGTCGGCGTCGATGCCGCCGGCGTGGCCCTGGACGAGACCTCGCGCCCCGACCTGGCGCTGTGGCGCCAGCGCAAGGCCGACGCGCTCAGTTCGGGCAGCGTCACGCGCCTGGCCGACGGCCGCTTCGACGTGCGCTTCCGGCTCTGGGACGTGGTCAAGGGCCAGGACCTGGGCGGGCAGAGCTTCGTCGTGACGCAGTCCGACCTGCGCCTGGTGGCGCACCGCATCGCCGACTACATCTACGAAAAGCTCACCGGCGAGCGCGGCGTGTTTTCCACGCGCATCGCCTACGTCACCAAGGTCGGCTCGCGCTACAGCCTGTGGGTGGCCGACTCCGACGGCGAGAACGCGCAGTCGGCGCTGTCCAGCCCCGAGCCCATCATCTCGCCCGCCTGGTCGCCGTCCGGGGGGCAGCTGGCCTACGTCTCCTTCGAGTCGCGCAAGCCGGTGGTCTACGTACACGACGTGGCCACCGGCCGGCGCCGGCTGATCGCCAACTTCCGCGGCTCCAACAGCGCCCCGGCCTGGTCGCCCGACGGCCGCCAGCTGGCCGTGACGCTCAGCCGCGACGGCGGCTCGCAGCTCTACACCATAGACGCCAACGGCGGCGAGCCGCGCCGGCTCATGCAAAGCGGCGGCATCGACACCGAGCCGGCGTTCGCCAGCGACGGGCGCAGCATCTACTTCGTGAGCGACCGCGGCGGCTCGCCGCAGATCTACCGGGTAGGCACCAGCGGCGGCAGCGCCGAGCGCGTCACCTTTCAGGGCTCCTACAACATCTCGCCGGCCGTCAGCCCCGATGGCCAGTGGTTGGCCTACATCGCGCGCGTGGGGGGCGGCTACAAACTCCACGTCATGGATCTGAAGTCGGGGACGACGACCGCGGTGACGGACACCACCGCCGACGAGAGCCCCAGCTTCGCGCCCAACAGCCGCCTGATCGTCTATGCCACGCAGCAGCAGGGCCGCGACGCACTCATGACCACCACGCTGGACGGCAAGATCAAGGCGCGCCTGGCCGGGCAGGGCGGCGACCTGCGCGAACCCGACTGGGGCCCGTTCACCCGGCAGTGACGGCTGCGGCCTTCTGCCTTTCCCCTTCCGAATTCCTTCCTCTCACTTTTCAGGAGCACTCAGATGATCCACGTTCCCTTCAAGCGCCTGGGCGCTGCATTGGCCATCGCCGCGCTGGTCGCCGGCTGCAGCTCCGGCGTCAAGCTCGACGACGTGCCGGTGGAGGACCGTGGCGCCTCGACCACGGCGCCCGCTGCGCCTGGCGCCAACTCCGCCAGCACCGGGCAAAGCGGCGTGGCGCCGGTCGACCTGACGCAATCCGGCCAGAACGCCGGCGGCCCCGTGGGCGTGGCCCGCATCATCTATTTCGACTTCGACAGCTTCGCCGTCAAGCCCGAGTACCAGGCAGTCCTGGAAGGCCACGCGCGCTTCTTGAAGTCCGCGCCCTCGCGCAAGGTCATGATCGAAGGCCACACCGACGAGCGCGGCGGGCGCGAGTACAACCTGGCGCTGGGTCAAAAGCGCGCCGAGGCCGTGCGCCGCTCGCTGGCGCTGCTGGGCGTGCCCGACACGCAAATGGAGGCGGTGAGCTTCGGCAAGGAAAAGCCGGCGGCCTCCGGCCACGGCGAAGACGCATTCGCGCAAAACCGCCGCGCTGAACTGACGTACCGCTGATGGCAGCGCCAGCATTTGCACGCCTGGGCCGCACGCGCGGCGCGGCAATGGCTGCGGTGTGCCTGGCGGCGCTGTCCTGGTCGGCGCCCAGCTACGCGCTGTTCGAGGACGATGAAGCGCGCCGCGCCATCCTGGAATTGCGCCAGCGCATGGACGCACTGGGCCACGCCAGCCAGCGCGCCGGCGAACGCTCGGGCGACGATGTCTCGCAGCTGCGCCGCAGCCTGCTGGACCTGCAGACCCAGATCGAGGCCCTGCGCAGCGAGCAGGCCATGCTGCGCGGCCAGAACGAGCAGCTGCAGCGCGACGTGGCCGACATGCAGCGGCGCCAGAAGGACATGGCCCAGGGCGTGGACGAGCGCCTGCGCCAGTTCGAGCCCGTCAAGGTCAGCGTCGACGGGCTGGAATTCCAGGCCGACCCCGCCGAGAAGCGCGACTTCGAGGCCGCGCTGGCGGTGTTTCGCTCCGGCCGCTTTGCCGACGCCGTGCCCGCCTTCGCCAGCTTCATGCGCCAGTACCCGCAATCGGGCTACCTGCCGTCTGCGCGTTTCTGGCTCGGCAACGCGCAGTACGCGACACGCGACTACAAGGAAGCGATCAACAACTTCAAGGCGCTGCTGGCAGCCAACCCGGCCCATGCCAGGGCGCCCGAGGCAGCGCTGTCGATCGCCAACTGCCAGGTGGAGCTCAAGGACACGCGCGCCGCGCGCAAGACGCTGGAAGACCTCGTTCGCGCCTATCCGCAATCGGAAGCCGCCACCGCCGCCAAGGAACGCCTGGCGCGCCTGAAGTGAGCCTGCCGCCCTTGCAGACATCCAGCGCCCCAGCGGCGGTGGACGACAGCGACTTCCAGCGCCGCTTCGGCGGCCTGGCGCGCCTCTACGGGGTTGGCGGTGCCGCGGCCATCGCCGGCGCGCATGTGGCGGTGGTGGGCATCGGGGGCGTGGGCTCCTGGGCTGCCGAAGCGCTGGCGCGCAGCGGTGTCGGCCAGCTGACGCTGATCGACCTGGACCATGTGGCCGAGTCCAACGTCAACCGCCAGGTGCACGCGCTGACGCCCACCCTGGGCCAGGCCAAGGTGCAGGCCATGGCCGAGCGCATCGCCCTGGTCAACCCGCAGTGCCGCGTGCACGGCGTCGAGGAATTCGTCGACCCGGCCAACTGGCCCGGCATCCTGCCTGCGGGCGTGCATGCCGCCATCGACGCCTGCGACCAGATGGACGCCAAGCTGGCCATGGCGCAGTGGGCGCTTCGCACGCGGCTGCCCCTGGTCGCCGTAGGCGCGGCGGGCGGCAAGCGCCATGGCCACCTGGTGGACGTGGACGACCTCGCCCAGGCCACGCACGACCCCCTGCTGGCCCGGCTGCGTTACCGCCTGCGGCGTGAACATGGCGCACCGCAGGGAGGCAAGCGCATGGGCCTGACCTGCGTATTCAGCCGCGAGCCCGTGGCGGCCCCGCACGCCTCCTGCGAGGTCGCCTCCAGCGACGGCTCGCTCAACTGCCAGGGCTATGGCTCCAGCGTCGCCGTTACGGCCACCTTCGGGCTGTGCGCAGCAGGATGGCTGCTGGACCGCATCGCCGCACAGGCGCAGGGCCGCTGAAAAAAAAAACTGCTACAATCGCAAGCTTCGCTGGAATTGCAGCGAGCCTTTTGAAGGTATCTAAAAAAAAGGCCCGGGGTCGTTAGCTCAGCCGGTAGAGCAGCGGACTTTTAATCCGTTGGTCACAAGTTCGAATCTTGTACGACCCACCAGTTTTTCGCTTGCAGATCAAGCATCCCTGAAAGAAAACCCGCTTGGGCCCTTCGGCCATTAGAGAGCGGGTTTTTTGCTTTTTGCGTGGCTGCAGCCGCCGCGCAGGGCTGCAAGGCAGGCGGGGGCGGCGCATCGCTGGCGGCGGGTTCCCGCCGCCGGCCTGCGCTCATGGGGAATCCGGCTTCCGGGGTCCGCCCATGGGCACTTTCCTCCGCTGCTCCAGCGCGGCGATTACGGCGCTTTCCAGCAGCTTCAGGTCAACCGGCTTGCCAAGGTGGGCGTCAAATCCCGCCGCGATGGCCCGGGACCGGTCTGCCTCGCGGGCGCGGCCCGAGACCGCCACCAGCACGGCGTTCTGCGTAGCCGGCTGCGCACGCAACTCGTTGGCCAGCCAATAGCCGTCATGCTCAGGCATGCCGATGTCCGACAGGATCACGTCGAATGGTTCCTGGTGCGACAGGGCGAGGCCGGCCGCTGCGCCCCCGGCAGTGCGCACCGAGGCGCCTTCTGCGTCAAGGATGGCGGCGAAGGCGTCCAGCAAGTCGGGCTCGTCATCCACCACCAGCACGCGCAGGCCCTCCAGGTGCCCCTGCGTGGCGGCCTCGGTATCCGGCTGGGGGCCCATCATCGCCAGCGGCAGCCATACCCTGAAGCAGGCGCCGCGCCCCAGCCCCTCCGAGGCGGCCGCCGCCCGGCCGCCGTGCAGTTCCGCGAGCCGCTTGACCAGCGCCAGGCCTATGCCCAGGCCCCCGGTGCGGCGGCTGGGGCCGGCATCGACCTGGCGGAACATCTCGAACACGCTGTCGACGTGCGCCGGCTCCATGCCCATGCCGGTGTCCGTCACGCTCACCAGCGCCATGCCATCCTGTACGTCCAGGCGCACGTCGATCGAGCCGCCTTCCGGGGTGAACTTGATGGCATTGGTCACCAGGTTCCAGACGATCTGCTCGGCCCGTACCGGGTCTCCGTAGATGCAGGCGGCCGAGGTCTGCACCGACAGGTGCTGGGCCTTGCGCGCAACGTCCTCATGGACCACGCTGGCGATGTTGCGCACGAGCTCGGCCATGTCCACCAGGGAGGGCGTCAGCACCAGCTTGCCCATGTTGGCGCGCGACAGCTCCAGCAGGTCGTTGATGATTTGCAGCTGGCTGGCCACCGCCCCCCGGATGGCGCCGGTGGCGCGCAGCGCCCGGGCGTCGTCCTGCGCGCACGGCAGCCGCGCCAGCAGCTGGGCGTTCATCTGGATGACCGACAGGGGGTTCTTCAGCTCGTGCGAGACCACCGCTAGGAACTCGTCCTTGAGGGCGCCGGCCTCGTGCAGCTTGCTGGTGGCCGCACGTTCGGCCGTCAGGGCCGCTTCGCGGCGCTGGGTGCGCAGCTCCTCCTCGGTGACGTTGCGCGCGATCTTGGCAAAACCCACCAGGCGCCCGTCCTCGCACAGCGGCATGGTGATGCCGCTGCAATACACACGCTCGCCGCTCTTGCGCACATGCCAGCGGTTGTCTTCCGCGCGGCCGGCCTCGCGCGCCTTGTGCAGCTCCTCGCGCGCCCGGCCGGCGGCGCGGTCTTCCTCGGAAAAAATGAGTTCCATGGACTGCCTCACGGCTTCTTCGCTGGGGAAGCCAAAGATCTTTTCCGCCCCTGAGCTCCAGCTGGCGATGGTGCCCGCCTCGTCCATGGTGATGATGGCGTAGTCGCGCATGCTCTCGGCCACCAGGTGCATGCGCTGCTCGCTCTGGCGCAGCTTTTCTTCCGCCACGCGGCTGGAGGTGATGTCCAGGAAGACCAGCACCACGCCCTCGATGCGGTTGTCGCCGGTGCGGTAGGGCACGGCGCGCGCCAGGAACCAGCGGTGGTCGTTGCTTGCCACCTCGCGCTCGATCCGGCTGAGGTCGCGCAGCACGCTGGTCACGTCGAGCGGCAGCTCCGGGTAGTGCAAGCGGTGGGTGATGTCCAGCAGCGGGCGGCCGACGTCCGTGGGCAGCAGGTTGAACAGCGTCGCGGCCTGCGGCGTGAAGCGCATCAGCCGCATGTCGCGATCGACGAATACCGCGCCGATCTCGGCAGAGCTCATCAGGTTCTGCAGGTCGTCGTTGAGCTTGTTGGTGTCCTCCATGCGCAGGGTGAGCTCGGCGTTGACCGTGGTCAGCTCCTCGTTGACGGCCTGCAGCTCCTCATGGCTGGTCTCCAGCTCCTCGGTGGTCGAGCGCAGCTCCTCGTTGATGGTCTGCAGCTCCTCGTTGGACGCGCGCAGCTCCTCGGTCGAGGTGGTGGACTCCCCGACCATGGCCCGCAGGCTGTCCTGCGTGCGCAGCAGCTCCGCCTCCAGCGAGGCGACCAGCGGGTCGCGGGCAGGAATGGCGTCGGCCGGCTCGCCCATGCGTTCCTGCGCTTCGTCGAACACCACCAGCATCAGGCCGCTGGGCGATTCGCCCACGGCGGGACGCACCGTGATGGTGACGGTGCGGACATCGCCATTGAGCGTCAGCTGCACGCGCGGCGCCTGGACGCTGCGCCCGGTCTGCGCTGCGCGTGTCAGGGCAGCGCGCAGTTCGGCGCGCAGCTCGGGCCGCGCCAGGGACAGCAGCTTGTTGGTCGGCGCACCCTCGGGCAGGCGCAGCAGGTGCGAGGCGCGCTCGCTGACATGCAGGATCGTGTCGTCCGCATCGACCAGCACGGTCGGCGGCGCGTAGTGGCGCAGGATGCGTTCGTGCAGGTGCTCCAGCGGGGGTTTCGCGGGCTCGGCGCTCTCGGCGCGCGGCGCGGGCATGACCAGCTCCAGCGTCCGCACCGATATGGGCGGCAGGACCCGGGCCGGCGCGGCGTTGGGGTTGGCGCGGTAGATGCGCTGCCCCCTGTCCACGTCGTCGAACAGGCCGTCTGCCACGTCGGCGGTTTCCGAGGTGCCCAAAAACAGCAGGCCGTGCGGCTTGAGTGCGAAGTGGAAGCCGCGCATGGCCTGCATCTGCGCGATGCGATCCAGGTAGATGAGCACGTTGCGGCACGAGATCAGGTCCATGCGGGTGAACGGCAGATCGCTCAGCAGGTTGTGCGCCGAAAACACCACCGTGTCGCGCACGGCCTTGGAGACGCGCAGGCCGCCGCCCTCGGCCACGAAGAACTCGCGGACCCGCTCGGGCGAGATGTCCGACTTGATCGATTCCGGAAAGAGCCCGGTGCGCGCGGACGCGATGGCGCGCTCGTCGATGTCCGAGGCAAAGATCTGGATCGGGACCGTGCGCCCCAGGATTTCGCGCAGGACGATGGCCAGCGAGTAGGCCTCCTCGCCCGATGCGCAGCCCGCCACCCAGGCGCGGAACGGCTCGCCCGGCGTGCGCTCGGACGCCATGTCCCGGACGGCCCTTTCCAGCGCCTCGAACGCCTGCGGGTCGCGAAAGAAGTTGGTGACGCTGATCAGCATGTCCTGCAGCAGCGCAAAGGTCTCGCGCGGGTCGGACTCCAGCAGCCTGCGGTAGCTGGGCAGGTCGGGCACGGCGTTGACCTGCAGGCGCCGCTCCAGCCGGCGCAGCACCGTGCCGCGCTTGTAGTGCGTGAAGCTGTGGCCCGTGCGCTCGCGCAGCAGCGCCTTGATGGAGGCGATTGCTTCCTCGGCATGCATCTGGTCCTCGCCGGTGGCGTGCTCCACCCACAGGTCCGGCGGCGGCGCCGGCAGCTCGATGCGACGGGCGTTGCGCCACAGGTCTATGAGTTTCGGGGCGATTTCCTCCAGCGGCAGGACGAAGTCCACCACCCCGGTCTGCATGGCGGCGCGCGGCATGCCGTCGAACTCGGCCTCCATGGGGCTTTGCGCCAGCGCCACGCCGCCCAGCTCCTTGACGCGGCGCAGCCCCTGCGCCCCGTCGCTGCCGCTGCCCGTGAGCACGATGCACACCGAGCGCTCCCGGTGGGCCTGCGCCAGGGTGCGAAAGAACAGGTCGATGGAGCTGCGCCGGCCCTCCACGGTCGTCATGCGCGACACGCGCAGCTGGCCGTCGGTCATCATCAGCTTTTGCGCCGGCGAGATGACATAGACATGGTCGGCCTCGATGCGGGTGGCCTCGGCCACCGTCACCACCGGCATTGCCGTGCTGCGCTGCAAGATGGTGCCCAGCGTGCTCTCGTGCTCGGGGCTCAGGTGCATCACCACGACAAAGGCCATGCCCGGGTCGGCAGGCAGGGTCGCCAGGAGTTTTTGCAGCGCCGCCAGGCCGCCTGCCGATGCCCCTATGCCCACGACCGGGAAGTGCAGGTCGCTTTTGACGACTTGCGTCTCTTCGGGATCCTGGGGGCGCATAAGGCTCCGATGGTGTGAAGCCGCACGCGCCGGCCCAGCCCGCGCGCGGGTGGCCGTCACGTTCGGTGGGGGTTGCGTGGGACAGTGGCCTGGAAGCTACCGGGATGCCTGCGCCTGTTTTGTAAGACCGGGGCCCGAGAGCAGCCGGCACAGTCTAGCGGCGATGGGGCCGCCCGTGGGGGCCATTGCGCGGCGCAGCGCCGCGCGCGAGAAGCGGGCGCCGCCTGCCGGTGGCGGGCCCCGGCGCGCTGGCTTGCCGGTCAGGCGGTCGCCAGTTCGATGCCCTTGAACTCGCCGCTGGCGATGCGCTGCTTCCACTCGGCCGGGCCGGTGATGTGCGCGCTGGTGCCGCCTGCATCCACCGCCACCGTGACGGGCATGTCCACCACGTCGAACTCGTAGATGGCCTCCATCCCCAGGTCATCGAAGCCCACCACGCGCGCGTGCTTGATGGCCTTGCTGACCAGGTAGGCGGCGCCGCCCACGGCCATCAGGTAGGCGCTCTGGTTGTCCTTGATGGCCTCGATGGCCACCGGGCCGCGCTCGGACTTGCCGATCATGGCGATCAGTCCGGTCTGCTCCAGCATCATGCGGGTGAACTTGTCCATGCGCGTGGCGGTGGTCGGGCCGGCCGGGCCGACGACCTCGTCGCGCACCGGGTCCACGGGGCCGACGTAGTAGATGACGCGGTTGGTGAAGTCCACGGGCAGGGGCTGCCCTGCAGCCAGCATGTCCTGGATGCGCTTGTGCGCGGCGTCGCGGCCCGTGAGCATCTTGCCGTTCAAAAGCAGCGTCTGGCCGGGCTTCCAGCTGGCGACCTCCTCGCGGGTCAGGGTGTTCAGGTTGACGCGCTGGCTGGTCTCGGTGTTGGGCGCCCAATCGACCTTGGGCCACAGGTCCAGGCTGGGTGCTTCCAGGTGGACCGGGCCGCTGCCGTCCATCACGAAGTGCGCATGGCGCGTGGCGGCGCAGTTGGGGATCATGGCCACGGGCTTGCTGGCGGCGTGCGTGGGGTACATCTTGATCTTCACGTCCAGCACGGTGGCCAGGCCGCCCAGGCCCTGCGCGCCTATGCCCAGGGCGTTGACCTTCTCGTGCAGCTCCAGGCGCAGCTCCTGCACCTGGTCCAGCTTCTCGCCGCGGGCGGCCTTGGCCTGCAGCTCGTACATGTCCAGGTCGTCCATCAGGCTTTCCTTGGCCAGCAGCACGGCTTTTTCCGCCGTGCCGCCTATGCCTATGCCCAGCATGCCGGGCGGGCACCAGCCGGCGCCCATCTCGGGCACGGTCTTGAGCACCCAGTCCACCAGGCTGTCGCTGGGGTTCATCATGACCATCTTGGACTTGTTCTCGCTGCCGCCGCCCTTGGCCGCGACGGTGATGTCCAGCTTGTCGCCCGCAACCACCTGCACGTTGATGACGGCCGGGGTGTTGTCGCGGGTGTTCTTGCGCGCGAAGTGCGGGTCGGCCACGACGGAGGCGCGCAGCGTGTTGTCCGGGTGCTGGTAGCCGCGCCGCACGCCTTCGTTGATGGCGTCCTCCAGGCTCTGGTCGGCAGCAAAGCCCTCGAAGCGCACGCCCATGCCCAGCTTCAGGAACACGTTGACGATGCCCGTGTCCTGGCAGATGGGGCGGTGGCCGTAGGCGGCCATCTTGCTGTTGGTGAGGATCTGCGCCATCGCATCCCTGGCGGCCGGCGACTGCTCGCGCTCCCAGGCGCGCGCCAGGTGCTGGATGTAGTCCGCAGGGTGGTAGTAGCTGATGTATTGCAGCGCGCTGGCGACGGATTCCACCAGGTCGTGGTAGCGGATGGTTGTGGTCATGGCCTCGGTACGTGGGTGGCGTGTAACAAAACGATTGCGGGATTATCCCTATCCCGCCTTGCATCAAGCTGGCTGTGGCTATTTGCGGCCCTGGCCGACGAGGGCATCGGCGGGATTTGCGTTGAAATGCGGCGTCGGCCGCTGCCTCTCCAGCGCGCGCCCCGGCCCCGCCCCGCGTGACCCCGGCCCGATCAACCAGCAAGGAGCATCTGCAACATGAACCAGCACCCACCCGGCCAGCAGCCCGCCAGCCGCACCGAACGCGACACCTTCGGCCCCATCGAGGTGCCTGCCGACCGGCTCTGGGGCGCGCAGACCCAGCGCTCGCTGCTGAACTTCGACATCTCCGGCGAGCAGCAGCCGTCCGAGCTGATCCGCGCGCTGGCGCAGGTCAAGCGCGCATCGGCCCAGGTCAACCACGCCCTGGGGCTGCTGCCCGAGGCGCGCACGCGCGCCATCGTGGCGGCGGCCGACGAGGTGCTCGACGGCCGCCATGACGGCGAGTTTCCGCTGGTGGTCTGGCAGACCGGCTCGGGCACGCAGACCAACATGAACGTCAACGAGGTGCTGGCCAACCGCGCCAGCGAACTGCTGGGCGGCGAGCGCGGCGACGCCCGGCTGGTCCACCCGAACGACGACGTGAACAAGAGCCAGTCCAGCAACGACGTCTTTCCCACCGCCATGCACGTCTCGGCGGTGCTGGCCATCGTGCACAGGCTGCTGCCGGCGCTGCAGGAGCTGCGCGGCACGCTGGAGGAAAAATCCAGGCAGTTCGCCGATGTGGTCAAGATCGGCCGCACGCACCTGCAGGACGCCACGCCGCTGACCCTGGGCCAGGAGATTTCGGGCTGGGCGGCGCAGCTGCGGCATGGCGAGTGGCATGTGCGCGCCGCGCTGCCGCACCTGCATGAGCTGGCCCTGGGCGGCACCGCCGTGGGCACGGGCCTGAACGCGCCGGCCGGCTACGCCGAGGCGGTGGCCCAGGAGCTGGCGCGCCTGACCGGCCAGCCCTTCGTCACCGCGCCCAACAAGTTCGAGGCCCTGGCCAGCTGCGATGCGCTGGTGGCTGCGCACGGCGCGCTGAAGACCCTGGCCGCCAGCCTGATGAAGATCGCCAACGACGTGCGCTGGCTGGCCAGCGGGCCGCGCAGCGGCATCGGAGAGATCGCCATCCCCGAAAACGAGCCCGGCTCGTCCATCATGCCCGGCAAGGTCAACCCCACGCAGTGCGAGGCGCTGACCATGCTGTGCGCGCAGGTCATGGGCAACGACGTGGCCATCAACATCGGCGGCGCCAGCGGCAACTTCGAGCTGAACGTGTTCCGCCCCCTGATCAGCTACAACTTCCTGCAAAGCGTGCGGCTGCTGGCGGACGGCATGGTCAGCTTCAACACCCACTGCGCGGTGGGCATAGAGCCGCAGCACGCGCGCATTGCCCAGCTGCTGGAGCGCTCGCTGATGCTGGTGACGGCGCTCAACCCCCACATCGGCTACGACAAGGCCGCCGAGATCGCCAAGAAGGCGCACCGCGAGGGCACGACGCTGCGCCAGGCGGCACTGGCTTGCGGCCACGTCACGGCAGCGCAGTTCGACGAGTGGGTGGTGCCGGGCAAGATGGTGGGCCGCTGACCGGGCCGCCGCTTTTCAAAAAGCATAGCAAACTCCCGTGGACTGACGCCGGCGTGGCCCTGATTTGGCCAAAAAACGGTCCTGGAAGGCCCCTGGAAGGCTCCTGGCGGCCGCCGCCGGCTGCGTCCGCGTCCGCGTCCGGCGGGCTGGGGCGGGCTGGCTGGCTGCGTCAGTAGGGTGTAAGTCCTGCGGATGACAGTTGCACGCCGAAAATATTCCCGTTCCGTCAGCCTTGCAGGAGACAACCCATGAGTGCTTCCCCGTCTGCGATCGAGTCCATCCTGGTCGAAAACCGCGTCATCCAACCGCCCCGCAGCGTCGTCGAGGGCGCGAGCATCTCCGGCATGCAGGCGTATGAGGCGCTGCGCGCCGAGGCCGACCAGGACTTCGAAGGTTTCTGGGCGCGCCAGGCGCGCGAGAACCTGCAGTGGAGCAAGCCCTTCACGCGCGTGCTGGATGAGTCCGGCGCGCCGTTCTACAAATGGTTCGAGGACGGCGAGCTCAACGCCAGCGCCAACTGCCTGGACCGCCATATGGGCACGCCGGTGGAGCACAAGACGGCCGTGATCTTCGAGGCCGACGACGGCAAGGTCACCAAGTACACCTACCGCGAGCTGCTCACGCGCGTGAGCCAGTTCGCCAACGCCTTGAAGGCCCACGGCGTGAACAAGGGCGACCGCGTGCTGGTCTACATGCCCATGGGCGTGGAAGGGCTGGTGGCCATGCAGGCCTGCGCGCGCATCGGCGCCACGCACAGCGTGGTGTTCGGGGGCTTTTCCGCCAAGGCGGTGCAGGAGCGCATCGTGGACGCGCAGGCCGTGGCCGTGGTCACCGCCAACTACCAGGTGCGCGGCGGCAAGGAGCTGCCGCTCAAGGCCATCGTGGACGACGGGCTGGCGCTGGGCGGTTGCGAATGCGTGAAGAACGTCTTCGTCTTCGAGCGCACCGCCACCGCCTGCAACATGGTGGAAGGCCGCGACAAGACCTTCGAGCAGGCCATGCAGGGCCAGGGCACCGAATGCGCGCCCACGCCCGTGGGCGCCGAGCACCCGCTGTTCATCCTCTACACCAGCGGCTCCACCGGCAAGCCCAAGGGCGTGCAGCACAGCACCGGCGGCTACCTGCTGTGGGCCAGGATGACCATGCAGTGGAGCTTCGACCTGAAGCCCGAGGACGTGTTCTGGTGCACGGCCGACATCGGCTGGGTGACAGGCCACAGCTACGTGGTCTATGGGCCGCTGGCCGCCGGCGGCACGCAGATCATCTTCGAGGGTATCCCCACCTATCCGAACGCCGGGCGCTTCTGGCAGATGATCGAGCGCCATAAGTGCTCCGTTCTATACGGCACCCACGGCCATCCGCTCGCTGATCAAGGCGGCGGACTCGGACGAGAAGGTGCACCCGAAGAACTGGGACCTGTCCAGCCTGCGCGTGCTGGGCAGCGTCGGCGAGCCCATCAACCCCGAGGCCTGGATGTGGTACTACAAGAACATCGGCGGCGAGCGCTGCCCGGTGGTCGACACCTGGTGGCAGACCGAGACGGGCGGGCACATCATCAACCCGCTGCCTGGGGCCACGCCCATGGTGCCGGGCTCGTGCACGCTGCCGCTGCCGGGCATCTACACCGCAGTGGTGGACGAGACGGGGCAGGAAATGCCCAACGGCTCGGGCGGCATGCTGGTCATCAAGCGGCCCTGGCCCAGCATGATCCGCACCATCTGGAACGACCCCGAGCGCTTCAAGAAGACGTATTTCCCCGAGGAGATGCGCGGCGCCTACCTGGCTGGCGACGGCGCGGTGCGCGACAAGGCGACGGGCTACTTCCGCGTGACCGGCCGCATCGACGACGTGCTCAACGTCTCCGGCCACCGCATGGGCACCATGGAGATCGAGTCCGCCCTGGTCGCCAAGTCCGACCTGGTGGCCGAGGCGGCAGTGGTGGCCCGCCCCGACGACCTGACGGGCGAGGCCATCTGCGCCTTCGTGGTGCTCAAGCGCCCGCGCCCCATCGGGGACGAGGCCACGCAAATCGCCAAGGAGCTGCGCGACTGGGTGGCCAAGGAGATCGGCCCCATCGCCAAGCCCAAGGACATCCGCTTCGGCGACAACCTGCCCAAGACCCGCTCGGGCAAGATCATGCGCCGCCTGCTGCGCTCGCTGGCCAAGGGCGAATCCATCACGCAGGACACCAGCACGCTGGAGAATCCGGCGATCCTGGATCAGTTGTCGCAGAACAACTGATCCAGGAGGGCCACCGCGAGGTGGCCCGCGCGCAGCGCTCGCCGGATTCGACGGCACTCATATCGGCGCAGCCGATGTGACGTGCCGGCAGAATCAGGGCGAAGGCTGCCCCGGTTGTCGCCGGGTGGCTTTTTTCCTGCACCACATAGCGCCAATACGCTGCCTGCAAGAGGGCCGGGCTGGGTTACAACGCGGGATTGTGAATTTCTCCAAGGAGCCACGCTTCATGAACCTGCGAACCCTTTTGCTGCTGCTGATCATGGTGGCGACCGCCGCGCTGGCGGTGCTGAACTGGCCGTTGCTGTCCCTGCCGGCCACCGTCTCGCTGGGCCTGACCACGGTGCAGGCCCCCCTGGGGCTGATCATGCTGGCGCTGACCACGCTCATGGCCGTGCTGTTCCTGGCCTACGTGCTGGGGCTGCATGGCTCGGTGTTGATGGAGACGCGCCGCCATGGCAAGGAAATGGCCGCCCAGCGCGAACTGGCCGACAAGGCCGAGGCGTCGCGCTTCACCGAGCTGCGCGGCTACTTGGAGGGCCAGCACGCCAGCGTGCTGGCGCGCATGGACGCCCTGGAGGCGCGGCTCAACGCCCGCGCGCGCGAGACCGAGAACGTCACCGCCGCCTATGTCGGCCAGCTCGAAGACCAGCTGCAGCGCCAGGCCGACCTGCCCGCCGGGCGCATCGAGCCCGGGCTGCGCCCCTGAGGCGGCGCCGCCAGGCGCAAGAAAAAAGCCGCAGCGCCTTGGAGCGCTGCGGCTTTTTTTCCTGCCTGCGGGCCGGCCCGCCAGCCTGCAATGCGCAGGCCGGGGCGTCCCGTGGGTTACTTCTTGAGCGACAGCACCCAGTTGGCCAGCTTCTTGGCCTCATCGGGGTTCACCTGGGCGTTGGGCGGCATGGGCACGGGGCCCCAGACGCCGGCGCTGCCCTTGATGATGTGCTCGGCCAGCTTGTCGGCCGCGCCGGCCTGGCCGGCAGATTTGGTGGCTACGTCCTTGTAGGCCGGGCCCACCACCTTCTTGTCCACCGAATGGTAGGCCATGCAGTTCTTGGCCTTGGCCAAGGCCTCGTCGGCCAGGGCGGGGCCAGCCACGCAAAGAGCCAGGGAGAGGGTCATCAGGGTGCGCTTCATGCTGAGGTTCCTGTGGGGTTGAAGTACAGTTTGTCGGTCTTTCAATGTGATTGTAGTGTTCACGGTTGACCGGGTATGCACCATGCCACGGCCGGCCGCGCAAGGGGTTGTCATGTATACGCTGCTTTTGGGTCTTCTGTTGATGCTGCTCAAATACCTGGAGGTGGACCCCGTGGCGCAGTGGTCGTGGTGGTGGGTGCTGTCGCCTTTTGCCGTGACGGCCGCCTGGTGGGCCTGGGCCGGACGCTTCCGGCCTGAGCAAGCGCCGCGCAATGGAAAAGCTCGAGCAGCGCCGCCAGGACCGCATCAGCCGGCAAAGGAAGGCCATGGGCACGGAGCAGCAGCGCCGGCGGCGCTGATGGCCCTGATGGCGCGCTGCCCTGAGGTGCTCAGGCTGCGACCAGCGCGGCCTCTCTCCAGGCCTGGGCAGCGGCCTCGGCATCGCCGCGCTGCTCGGCCAGCAGCCTCGGCCAGCGTGCGCCAGGCGCTGGCGCGCAGTGCCGGCTCGGCCAGCCGCGGCGCGGCCTGGCCCAGCAGCTGGCGCGCCTTGCCCCACAGCTGGCGCTGGGCGCACGCCATGGCCGAGAGGTATTGCAGCCGCGTGTCGCCGCCGCTGGCCTGGCTGGCGGCCTCTATGCGTGCCAGCCAGCCGGGCTCCAGGTCCTGCAGGTTGCCCTGCAGCACGTTCAGCAGCTTGAGCGCCTGGGCGTCCGGCATCCGTGCTGGGTGGTGGGTGGTGAAGCGCTCCCAGGCCGGCAGCAGCCAGGCGCGCACCCGGCGGGTTCGCCCCCCAGCTGGGCCAGGCGCTGCGCGGCGCGCACCGCCAGTTGGGGCGTGGCCCGCTCCTCGCTGTCCAGGGCATTCCAGGTGCGCTCCAGCTGCGCGGTGTCATGGGCCTCGTCGATCAGCTCCAGCACCAGGCCGCGCACGATGCTGGCGGCGGCCGCAGCAAGGACCATGAACGAAGCAAGGAGGACA
>JAUCDD010000040.1:0-5753 GCA_034675505.1 Melaminivora sp.
CCGCCAGCGTGCAGCGCCAGCACCTCGGGCGCGGCGGCCGGGCACCTGCCGCCGGGCGAGTGCCTGCCGGAAGTCTGGCTACGCCACCCCGAGCATGCCGGGCGCGCCCGGGCGCTGCTGCACGAGCTGGAGCGCCTGCCCCAGCGCCAGTGGTTCTGCCCGGGCTGCGGCGAGCGCGTGGAGGGCGGCTTCGAGCAGTGCTGGAACTGCGGGGCCTTGATGCCGCGCCTGCCTTAGCGCTGCATTATTTATAGCAAACTATCGTTGATTGGCGCCGGGCAGAAGAGCTTTTTCCCCAAAATCACTTCCAGCGCAGCGGTTCCACCACCACGCTGCCCTGCGTGCTGCTGAGCGTGAGGGCGCCGTCCTGCACCGTGGCCTGCAGCTGCATGCTGCGCTCGGCCAGCTGCGCCAGCTCCTGGGCGGCGCCGGCCGGGATGCGCCAGACCTGCAGCCGCTCCAGGCGCGAGAGCTTGCTGGCGATGCCCTTCCACCAGACTTCGGCCGCGTGGTGGAAGGCATAGACCACCACCGCATCCGACCTGGAACAGGCCTTGGTCAGCGGCTTGTCCTCGGGCTGGCCGACTTCGATCCACAGGCGCTTCCTGCCGGTGAAATCGGTCAGCGAGACGTCCGGGTCTTCCGGGTCCGACAGGCCGGCGCCGAAGGCCAGCTGGCCGTCGCCGCCGCAGGTATCCTGCAGTTCGTGCGCCTGCAGCGCCAGCGCGGCCAGGCGCACCATCATGCGCTCGTCGGTCTCGCTGGGGTGGCGCGCCAGGGTCAGGCCATGGTCGGCGTAGTAGCCGTGGTCGATGTCGGCGATCTGCAGCTGCGCCTTGAAGATGGTGGACTTGAGAGCCATTGAAGCGTGTTATGTACTACGTGTTCGCGTTGGATTTTTGCGCCTGTGATCGCAACACGCACCGCGCCGCGCGGGCACGCGGGCGGTTCGTGGCGCTCCAGGCGGGCAGGGAGGCACCTGCGCCTGCTCAGACCCGCCGCGCCAGCTCGGCCGCCTTGCCGGTGTAGCTGGCGGGGAGTCAGCTCCAGCAGGCGCTGCTTGTCCTGCTGCGGGATGTCCAGGCTCTGGACCAGCGCGTGCAGCGCCTCGCGCGTCACCACCTGGCCGCGCGTGACTTCCTTGAGCTTTTCATAGGCGCCGGGCACGCCGTGGCGGCGCATCACCGTCTGGATGGGCTCGGCCAGCACTTCCCAGCTGGCGTCCAGGTCGGCGGCCAGCGCGGCTTCGTTCAACTCCAGCTTGCCCAGGCCGGTCATGAGCGAGTTGAACGCCAGCACCGTATAGCCCAGCGCCACGCCGATGTTGCGCAGCACGGTGGAGTCGGTGAGGTCGCGCTGCCAGCGCGAGACCGGGAGCTTCTCCGCCAGGTGGCGCAGCAGCGCGTTGGCCAGGCCCAGGTTGCCCTCGGCGTTCTCGAAGTCGATGGGGTTGACCTTGTGCGGCATGGTGGACGAGCCGATCTCGCCGTCCTTCAGCTTCTGCTTGAAGTAGCCCAGCGAGACATAGCCCCAGATGTCGCGCGCCAGGTCGATCAGGATGGTGTTGGCGCGCGCCGTGGCATCGAACAGCTCGGCCATGTAGTCGTGCGGCTCGATCTGGATGGAGTACGGCTGGAACGTGAGGCCCAGGCCCTCGGGCTCGGGCGATTCGACCACGCGGCGCGCGAAGGCTTCCCAGTCGAACTCCGGCCAGGCCGACAGGTGGGGGCGTTGTAGTTGCCCACGGCGCTTCATCTTGGCCAGCAGCGGCACGGCGGCGATGCGCTGGCGCGCGGTCTGCAGGCGCGCCACCACGTTGGCCGGCTCCTTGCCGACGGTGGTCGGGCTGGCGGTCTGGCCGTGCGTGCGGCTGAGCATGGGCACCTGGGCGAACTGGTGCGCTATGGCGCGCAGCCGCTGCACGATGGCGTCCAGCGCCGGCAGCAGCACGCCATCGCGCCCGTCGCGCAGCTGCAGCGCGTGGCTGGTGTTGTTGATGTCCTCGCTGGTGCAGGCGAAGTGCACGAACTCGGCCGCGCGCAGCAGCTGCGGGCGCGCGTCGAACTTCGACTTGATCCAGTACTCGACCGCCTTCACGTCGTGGTTGGTGGTTTTTTCGATGTCCTTGATGGCCTGGGTGTCGGCCTCGCTGAAATGCCGGACCAGCCCCAGCAGGTAGCTGCGATCGTCCTCGGCCAGGGGGCCGAACCCGGCCAGGCCGGCCTGCGGACAGCGCGAGGAACCAGGTGATCTCGACCTGCACGCGCCGGTGCATGTAGCCGTGCTCGCTCAGGATGGGGCGCAGGGCGGAGAGTTTGGCGGCGTAGCGGCCGTCCAGCGGGGACAGGGCGGTGTTGGTGGTCAGGCTCATGGCGGCGGATTGTAGGTCTCGCCTCCCCGGCGGCCGGCGCGGGGCGCCGATAGAATTTGCCGGCGCTGGCGCGCGCTTTGCGCGCCGGCACCCCTTCCTGCGGCCCCGCCATGAAACTCATCGGATCCCTGGCCAGCCCCTATGTGCGCAAGGTGCGCGTGGTGCTGGCGGAGAAAAAACTCGACTGCCCCCTCCTTGTCGAGGACGTGTGGTCCGAGCACACCACCATCGGCCAGGCCAACCCGCTGGCCAAGGTGCCCTGCCTGCTGCTGGAAGGCGGCGAGGCGCTGTACGACTCGCGCGTGATCGTCGAATACCTGGACACGCTGTCGCCGGTGGGCCGGCTCATCCCGGCGCAGGGCCGCGAGCGCGCTCAGGTCAAGGCCTGGGAGGCGCTGGCCGATGGCGTGCTGGACGCGGCCATCCTGGCGCGCCTGGAGGCCACCTGGCCGGGCCGCGCCGAGGGCGAGCGCAGCCAGGCCTGGATGGACCGCCAGCTGGGCAAGGCACGCGCCGGCCTGGCCGCCATGGAGCGCGGCCTGGCCGGCGGCCCGTGGCTGTGCGGCGCGCACATGACGCTGGCCGACATTGCCGCCGGCTGCGCGCTGGCGTGGCTGGAGTTCCGCTTCGGGCAGCACGACTGGCGCGCGGGGCATGAGCGGCTGGGCGCGCTGCTGGAGCGGCTGATGCAGCGCCAGAGCTTCGCCGACACCCACCCCCGGTAGCGCCAGCCGCCCGCCCAAGGCACAACGCGCCTGCCGGTAGCGGCAGGCGCGTTGCGTACGCAGCATAAAAAAAACGTTGCGAGGCGCCCTGAAACGAAGTCAGAGAGGGAGGGAGGAGAAGCGCCCCAGGGCTGTCAGCCGGGAGATCCCGCAGGCCTCGCAACGTGAAAAAAAGATGGCTGGCTCCCGCTTTGCCGGGGTGTCGCCGGCCACCCATGCAAGAGTGGGGCCGCTGCGCAAAAGTTCCAGGGCCGGCAGGCCAGCCATTGCACGCGCCGCAGCGAAAACCAGGCGATGCCCATTGGAGCATCCGGGTGCGCGGGCTGCACGCGGCGGCGTGCATGCACTTGCGGCGCGCGGGGTTTCAGCCGCTGCCCCGAGCCTGCCCATGGACTTTTCATGCTGCCTAGTGGGCCCGCCCCGGCCCGCCTGCCGCGCTGCAGGCGCCCACTGGGCTCACACCAGCGCCAGCAGCCGCGCCAGCGGCAGCTGCAAGCGCACGTCGCGCCGCGCCACGGCAGCGCCGATCTTCCATTGCGGCTGGGTGGTGTCGCGCGGGATCAGCTCGCCGGTGGGCATGCCTTCGCGGTTCAGCACCACGGCCACGCGCGGCGTGGTGGCGCTGGCGCCCCCGGCGCAGCACCACGGCGACCTCCTGCGTGGCCAGGCGCACGAAGGTGCCGGGCGGATACACGCCCAGGGTCTTGACCAGCGCCGCGCCGGCCTCGTCCACCTGGCGCTGCTCGTCGTAGTAGCTGGCCTGCATGGCAGCGGTGGCCACCATGGGCGCGCGCGTGGCGCGCGGGGCGATGCGCGCGCCGAACACGTCGGCGCGCTGGATCAGCCGCGCCATCTGCTGGCCTTCGCTGCGGCTGGCCAGTGGCCCGGGCGTGCGCGCATGGTGGTGGCGCACGGCCTCCAGCCAGACCGGATCGACCATGCCCATGCGGCGCAGGAGCGCCTCGGAGTGCTCGGCGTGGTCCTGGATGGCATCGACCTGCTCGGCGGTGAGCGGGTCGGTCTGCAGCGCCAGCTGGTCCTGCAGCGTGGTCATGGCAACGTTCATGGACAGCGCCGCCTGGCCCAGCCGCGCCACCTGGCGCTCGGACCAACGCAGCGTCTCGCGCGCCACCAGCATGCACACGCTGGCCACCAGCATGGCGTGGGTGGCGCTGTACATGCGGGTTTCCTGCCCGGTGAGGTAGATCAGCGCCAGCAGCGTGGCGTCGGGGCTGTCCTGGCAGTGGCGCTGCAGCTCGTCGTGCAGGGTCAGCAGGCGCTGCGCGAACTCGCCGTCGCCGGGGGTGCGCAGCAGCTGCGAGGCGCGCGACTGCAGCGCCGCCCAGTCGGCTGCGCCGGCATCGGCCCGGCCGGCCGCTTCCTGCGCCGCCGACATCTTCATGGAGGCGATCTGCCCCAGCGAAGCCTGCGACAGCAGCATCTGCTGCATCTGCGCCAGGTAGGCGCGGTGGCTGTCGCCGGACTCCTCGGTGTCCAGGCACAGGCGCAGGCCGCGCGCCAGCAGCACGTCCAGCTCCTGGCGGTTGCGGATCACGTAGCCGCGCTGCGCCAGCAGCTTGCCGTCGGCGCCGCGCAGCACGAATGGCAGCGGCTGGCCGAGCTGGATGGAGTCGATGTCTAGGGCGATCAGCTTCATGTCGATGTAACCGAATGTGCATCATGGCGGGGCGCGCGGCGGCGCCGCCCCAGGGCCCGGCGCAGCCAGTGCTCCAGGTCGTCGATATAGGTGAACACCGCCGGCACCACCAGCAGGCTCAGCACGGTGGAGGTGATCAGCCCGCCGATCACCGCCACCGCCATGGGCGAGCGAAAGCTCATGTCCGCGCCTCCTGAGCCGAGGGCGATGGGCACCATGCCCGCACCCATGGCCAGCGTGGTCATGATGATGGGGCGCGCGCGCTTGTGGCAGGCGTCCAGCAGCGCGTCCAGCCGGCCCATGCCGCGGTCGCGCCGCGCCACGATGGCGTACTCGACCAGCAGGATGGAATTCTTGGTGGCGATGCCCATGAGCATGATGAGCCCGATCAGCGAGGGCATGGAAAAGCTCTGGCGTGCCAGCAAGAGCGCCACGAAGGCCCCGCCCAGCGACAGCGGCAGCGCCGCCAGGATGGTCACCGGCTGCAGGAAGTCCTTGAACAGCAGCACCAGCACGATGTAGATGCACACCACGCCGGTGAGCATGGCCAGGCCGAAGCTGGCGAACAGCTCGCCCATCATCTCGGCGTCGCCCACGTCGATCAGGCGCACGCTGGCCGGCAGGCCTTTCACGGCCGCCAGGTTGTGCACGGCTTCCTTGACCTCGCCCATATGTAGAAAAAGTAGAAAAAAAATACCTTTCACCAACTGAAATCGCTTTTATAGTGAATGATTTCTTAGAAGAATATTTCAAAGAAATGATGGGATTATAAATTTACAAAAAATGTAGAAGAAGAATTTGATGAAATTGCTGAGTGAAAACTCAAATATGATAAAATGCTTGAAAAATTTTGGGTAGGAACTTTGAAAAAAGATATAGAAAATGCTTGAGAAAATGCTGAAAAAGTCATAGAAAAAGTAGGAAAAGCTTGTCCGAAATGTTCTCAAGATCTAATCTATAGATTTTCAAAAGAACAGCAATACGATGATTCTTAGGTACA
>JAUCDD010000041.1:0-27926 GCA_034675505.1 Melaminivora sp.
GGCGTGCACGCGCACCCACAGCCGGGCGCCATCGACGCGGACGATCTGCATCTCCTGGCGCCAGGGCTGGCCCGTGCGCACGCAGCGGCGCATGTGCTCGCGCACCACCTCGCGCCATTCGGGCGCGAGGTGTACGTCGGACAGTCGTGCGCGGCCGCGGCGCGCCGGGCGCCAGGCCGTGGATGGCATAGCACACGTCCGACCAGTAGCCGGCGCCGGCCTCGGGCGCCTCCTCCCAGGCGCCCAGGCGAGCCATCCAGCCGGCCTGGCGCAGCAGGCGGTTGCTGGTCAGCAGCTCCTCGCGGATGCGCTGCTCCTGCGTCGCGTCGTGAAAGACGAAGACCATGCAGCGCTGGCCGTCGATGACCTCGGTGCGCGCGGACATCAGCCCGGCCACCAGGCCGGTGCTGCCGCACACCGTGACCGGCAGGCCGCGCACCTCGCCTTTCTCGCGCAGCCCGTCGACCACGCGCTGGCGCTCCGCGGTATCGGCCCACACGCCCAGCTCCAGCGAGGTGCGGCCGACGATGTGAGCGCGCAGCTTGCCCACCAGCCGCTCGAAGGCCGGGTTCACGTCCAGGTAGCAACCATCGCTCAGCCGCGTGATTCCTGCGGCATCGGGCAGGGTCTGGTAGATGATGGAATAACGCGCCTCGGAGGCGCGCAGGGCCTCGCGGATCTCGCGCTGCTCGGTGATGTCCAGGTCCATGCCGGACAGGCGCAGCACGCGGCCCGAGGCATCGCGCTGCACGGCGTGGCCGCGCGAGACCACCCAGCGCCAGCGCCCCAGGTCGTCCCGCATGCGGTACTCGGCCTGGACGGTGGGCTCGCGCCCGGCCAGCACGCGGCCCAGGTAGGGCGCCAGGCGGCGCAGGTCCTCGGGGTGGTGGCGCCCCAGGCTCCAGCGCCGGCCCTCGGGGCTGTCCAGCAGCAGCTGGCCCAGCCCCCGGCCCCGTCGTCGGGGCTGTCGCGCAGGCCGAAGCGGCGGTACAGCGGCCCGCCGTAGGACAGGCGCTGCGCGCGCACGTCCCACTCCCAGCGGCCGCCGCCCGAGGCGCGCACGGCGCTGAGCAGGTCGTCCTCGCGCCGCGCCAGCGAGACCAGCGACTGGGTGCGGCTGCGCAGCAGCTCGAAGCCGCCGCACAGCACCAGCACGCCCAGCGTGTAGCGCCAGGGAATCGCCCGCGTCAGCCAGCCGTGCCAGTCGGCCGCCTGGCCGGCAACCGGCGGCGCCAGCAGCCACAGCAGCGGCGGCAGGCTGAACGCCAGGCCGACCAGGCCGGCACGCGGTGTTCAACTGCGGGTGGCGCCTGGCCAGGCCCCACAGCGTGCCCAGCGCCAGGCTGCCCAGCGCCAGGGCCGGCGCCCCGGCCCATGGCAGCTGCGGCAGCCACGCCATGCCGGAGAGCGCCACCGCGGCCGCCAGCGCCCCGGCCGCCGGGCCCCACAGGAAGGCGGCGCTGGCCACCAGCGAGGGGTGCACCGCGGAGATGCCCAGCTCGCCCGGCGCCGTGGCCTGCGCCGCGATGATCAGCGAGGCCAGCCCGCACAGCGCGCCCAGGGCCAGGCGCAGCCACGGTCCCGGGCGCAGCAGCAGGGCCTGCGGCAGCATCGCCAGGCAGGCGATGAGCAGCAGGTGCAGGACGCTCGTGAAGACCAGTACGTCGTTCATGGCCGCGGCTGCCGCTCAGCGGCGCGTGCCGGCCCGCAGCCTGCGCCCCGGCCACGAAGCCGGTGGACAGCATGGTGCCGCAGACGATGATCACGCCGCAGCCGACCATCCACGGCGTGATGCGCTCGCCCAGGAACAGCGCGCCATAGCAGACGGCGAACACCGGCGCCAGGAAGGTCACCGCCAGCGCCCGGCTGGAGCCGGCGCGGGCGATGATGCGGTAGTACAGCAGGTAGGCAAGGGCGGTGCACAGCAGGCCGATGGCGGCGATGGCGCCCCAGGCGCGCAGGCTGGGCGGCTGCGCCGGCCAGGCCCACAGCGTGGGCAGCGCCAGCGCCAGCGCGGCGCCGATCTGGCTGCCGGTGGCGCAGGCCAGCGGCGGCACGCCGCTCAGGTAGCGCTGCACGAAGCTCGCACCCACCGCGTAGCAGGTGGATGCCGCCAGGCAGGCCGCCACCGCCCAGCTGGCGGCGCCGCCGTCCAGCCCCACGCTGGCGGGCGCGCGCCAGGCCAGCAGCGCCACGCCAGCGAAACCCAGCCCCAGGCCCAGCCAGCGCAGCCTGGTGATGCGCTCGCCCAGCCACAGCAGCGCCACCAGGGCGCCAAACAGGGGCACGGCGGCGTTCAGGATCGAGCTCATCCCGGTGGGGATGTGCAGCACCGCCCAGGCGAACAGTGCAAAGGGCAGGGCCGAATTGACCAGCCCGGCCAGCAGGGCCGGCCGCCAGTGGCGCCGGAACGCCGGCCAGTCGCTGCTGCGCAGCAGCAGGGGCGTCAGGAACAGGGCGGCCAGCGCCACCCGCAGCCCGGCAGTGGGCAGCGGGCCGAACTCCACCGCCCCCAGGCGCATGAACAGGAAGGAGGCGCCCCACAGGCTGGATAGCAAAACGAATTCCGCCACCCAGGCGGGGCGGCGGACGGGCGGGGCAAAGGCGCAGGGGTCGGAAGCGGTCATGAGCGGGGGCGGCCGGGCGGTTGGAGCCATATTAAAAGCGAAATCGGCCCCCCGGATGGGCCGGGCCCGGGGCTGCTGCTATGACAGCCATAGCAGCGCCGCCCGCGCGCGCGGGCCGCAAGGGCGCCCCTACAATCGCCCGCAGCCCCATTTTCGACGCGCCGGGCCGTGTGCCGCGGCCCGCGCGCCCTTTGCACGACAAGGACCCGACCGATGCAGCCATCGCCCGCCATTTTCAAGGCCTACGACATCCGCGGCATCGTGCCCGCGAGCCTGGACGAAGACGTGGCGCGCGCCCTGGGCCGCGCCTTCGGCATGGCCGCGCGCCAGCAGGGCGAGGGCACGGTGGCGGTGGGCCGCGACGGGCGCCTGTCCGGGCCGGCGCTGGCGGGCGCGCTCATCCAGGGCCTGGTGGACGTGGGCCTGCAGGTCATCGACGTCGGCGCGGTGACCACGCCCATGCTGTACTTTGCGGCCAGCACGCTGTGCACCAGCGGCATCCAGGTGACCGGCAGCCACAACCCGCGCGACTACAACGGCTTCAAGATGGTGCTGGCCGGCCGCGCCATCCATGGCGAGGAGATCCAGCAGCTGCGCCGCGCCATGGAGCAGCAGGCCTGGCAGCTGCAGGGCGGCGGCAGCGTGCGCAGCGCCGACGTGCTGCCGGCCTACACCGCGCGCATCGTGGGCGACGTGCGCCTGGCGCGGCCCATGAAGATCGTCGTGGACAGCGGCAACGGCATCGCCGGCGCGTCGGCGCCGGGCATCCTGCGCGCGCTGGGCTGCGAGGTCATCGAGCTGTTTTCCGAAGTCGATGGCGAATTCCCCAACCACCACCCCGACCCGAGCAAGCCCGAGAACCTGCGGGACGTCATCCAGGCGCTCAAGACCAGCGGCGCCGAGCTGGGCCTGGCGTTCGACGGCGACGGCGACCGCCTGGGCATCGTCACGCGGGACGGCAACAACATCTTCCCGGACCGCCAGCTGATGCTGTTTGCCCGCGACGTCCTGTCGCGCGTGCCGGGCGCGCCCATCGTGTTCGACGTCAAGTGCACCCAGCGCCTGGCGCCGGCGATCGCCGAGGCCGGCGGCGAGCCGGTCATGTTCAAGACCGGGCATTCGCTCATCAAGGCGCGCATGAAGGAGCTGGATTCGCCGCTGGGCGGCGAGATGAGCGGCCACATCTTCTTCAAGGAGCGCTGGTACGGCTTCGACGACGGCACCTATGCGGGCTGCCGGCTGCTGGAGATCCTGAGCCGCCACCCCGACGCCAGCGCCGTGCTGGACGCACTGCCCAGCAGCCACAGCACGCCCGAGCTGAACGTGGCCTGCGAGGAAGGCGAGCCGCACCGCCTGAGCGCGCAGCTGCAGGCGCTGGCGGCCGATGCCTTCGCCGCGCCGGCGCGCGTGAGCACCATCGACGGCCTGCGCGTGGACTGGCCCGACGGCTTCGGGCTGATCCGCGCCAGCAACACCACGCCGGTGCTGGTGCTGCGCTTCGAGGGCCAGGACAGCGCGGCGCTGGCGCGCATCGAAGCCCGGATGCTGGCGCTGCTGGAGCGCGTCAAGCCCGGCGCGCGCATCGGCGGCGCGGCGCATTGACGCCGCCGCGCCCGCAGCCGGCGCCCCCCGGCCTGGCCTGCAGGAACCATTGGCATGCGCTACCTGGCCCTGCAGCTGTATAGCCTGCTGGCGTGGCTGGCCACGCCGCTGCTGCGCGCCAAGCTGCGCCGACGCGCCCATGCCGAGCCCGCCTATGGCCAGCACCTGGGCGAGCGGTTCGGGCGCTACCTGCAGCCGCCGGCCCCGGCAGCCGGCCCCGGGCAGCCGCCGCTGGTCTGGATACACGCCGTGTCGCTGGGCGAGACGCGCGCCGCCGCGCTGCTGCTGCGCGAGCTGCGCGCGCTGCTGCCCGGCATGCGGCTGCTGCTCACCCACGGCACGGCCACCGGCCGCGCGGCCGGGCAGGCGCTGCTGCACGGCGGCGACCTGCAGGCCTGGCTGCCCTGGGACACGCCCGGCGCCACGCGGCGCTTCCTGGCGCACTTCCGCCCGGCCATCGGCATCCTGATGGAGACCGAGGTCTGGCCCAACCTGGCCGCCGCCTGCCGCGCGCGCGGCGTGCCGCTGGTGCTGGCCAACGCGCGCCTGAACGCCCGCTCGCACGCCGGCGCACGCCGCCTTGCCTGGCTGGCGCGGCCGGCCTACGCGGGGCTGGCGGCCGCCTGGGCCCAGGCCCCGGCGGATGCGGCGCGCCTGCGCGACCTGGGCGCACCCGTGGCGGGCGTGCTGGGCAACCTGAAGTTCGACGTGCAGCCCGACCCGGCGCAGCAGGCGCAGGGGCGTGCCTGGCGCGCGGCGAGCGGCCGGCCGGTGGTGCTGCTGGCCAGCTCGCGCGAGGGCGAGGAAGCGGCCTGGCTGGCCGTTTTACAGTCAAAAACGCCCCATGCCGGCGCCAATCCACGACATTCAGCTATTGAAAACATAGCGACGCGGGACGTCCAATGGCTGGTGGTGCCGCGCCATCCGCAGCGCTTCGAGCAGGTGGCCGCCCTGTGCCGGGCGGCGGGCCTGAGCGTGTCGCGGCGCAGCCAGTGGGGCGCCGCGCCGCAGCCGGCCGACGTCTGGCTGGGCGACAGCGTGGGCGAGATGGCGCTGTACTGCGCCATGGCGCACGCGGCGCTGCTGGGCGGCAGCTTCGCCCCCCTGGGCGGGCAGAACCTGATCGAGATCGCCGCCTGCGGCTGCCCGGTGGTGCTGGGGCCGCACACCTTCAACTTCGCGGAGGCCGCGGAGCTGGCGCTGGCCGCCGGCTGCGCCCGGCGCGTGGCCGGCATGGAGGAGGGCGTGCGCGCTGCCACGGCGCTGGCGCTCGACGCGCCCGTGCAGCAGCGCCAGGCGGAGTGCTGCGTGGCCTTTGCCGGCGCGCACCGGGGCGCGGCGCACGCCACCGCGCAGGCCATCGCAGGCCAGCTGGCGGCCGCAGCGCAGCCCGGGCGGCGCTGACCGGCGCTGAGTGGCGCGAGGGCCGGCTGCCGCGCAGCCATGGGCCACAATCGCCCGCATCCGTCCGCGCTGCCCCGCGCGGCCACCTTCCGCTTATCGCCATGATGGACAAACACTACCTCACGCCGCTGTTTGCGCCCAGCTCGGTCATCGTGCTGGCGGGCAACGGCGAAGCCCCCGAGACGCTCACGCCGCAGGCCCGCACCCTGCACCAGGCCCTGCGCGCCCACCCCTACAGCGGCGAGCTGACCTTCATGGACGTGCAGACCAGCGGCACGCTGGCCGACCTGGCGCAAACCCGCGCCGACCTGGCCATCCTGGCGCTGCCGCCCGAGGAGCTGGCCGCCGGGCTGGAGCTGGCCGGGCGCGTCAACTGCCGCTGCGCGCTGGTGGTCACCAGCGGCGTGGACGCGCAGCTGGCCGAGCAGCTGCGCAAGATCGCGCGGCGCGAGGGCCTGTGGCTGCTGGGGCCCAACTCGCTGGGCGTACAGCGCCCGGCGCTGCAGCTCAACGCCAGCGTCGCCGGGCCGCTGGCGGACAGCGGCTCGCTGGCGCTGATCTGCCAGTCGGGCGCGCTCACCGCATCCATCCTGGACTGGGCGCGCAACAACGGCGTGGGGTTTTCCAGCGTCATCTCGCTGGGGCCGCACACCGACCTGGGCCTGAGCGATGCGCTGGACTTCCTGGCCAACGACCCGCGCACGCAAAGCATCGTGGTCTACATGGAAGGCATCCAGAATGCGCGGCGCTTCATCAGCGCGCTGCGCTCGGCCGCGCATGCCAAGCCGGTGGTGGTGCTCAAGGCCGGCCGCAAGCCCGCCGGCACCGAGGCCGCGCAGACGCACAGCGCCGCCATCGTCGGCAGCGACGACGTGTTCGACGCTGCGCTGCGCCGCGCGGGCGCCGTGCGCGTGCGCTCGTTCGTCGAGCTGTTTTCCGCCGCCAAGTGCCTGGCCTCGCGCTACCGGCCGGTGGGGCGGCGCCTGGGCCTGATCACCAACGGCGGCGGCCCGGGCGTGCTGGCGGCCGACTGGGCCAGCGAGATCGACCTGCAGCTGGGCCGCCTGTCGCCGGAATCGGCGGCGCAGCTGGCGCCCAAGCTGCCGCCGCTGGCCTCGCTGACTGACCTGATCGACCTGTCCGAGGAGGCCGGCGCCGAGCAGTACCGCGCCGCGCTGGAGGCGGCCTTCCGCGACCGCGACATCGACGGCGTGCTGGCCATCTTCTCGCCCAAGGAGGGCGTGGATTCGCTGGCCATCGCCGCCGCCCTGGCCGACGCCCGCCGGCTCGCGCCCAAGCCGCTGCTGGCCTGCTGGATGGGCGACGCCACCGTGGGGGCCGCGCGCCAGGTGCTGCGCGAAGCGCAGATTCCCAGCTTCCGCACGCCCGAGGCGGCCGTCGGGGCGTTCGGCAACATCGCCAGCTTCTACCAGAACCAGCAGCTGCTGCAGCAGACGCCGCCGCCGCTCACGGCCCTGGTCAAGCCCGACATCGAGGGCGCGCGCCTGGTGATCGAGACCGTGCTGGCCGAGCGCCGGCACGTGCTGACCGAGATGGAATCCAAGACGCTGCTGGCGGCCTTTCACGTGCCCGTCACGCGCACGGTGCTGGCGCGCAGCGCGCACGAGGCCATGATGATCGCCACCCAGCTGGGCTTCCCGGTGGCGCTGAAGATCGACTCGCCCGACATCGCGCACAAGTCCGACGTAGGAGGCGTGGTGCTCAACATCCACAGCGGCAGCGCCGCGCGCGACGCATACTCGGACATGGTGCAGCGCGTGGCGCGCCTGCAGCCGCAGGCGCGCGTGAACGGCGTGACGGTGCAGAACATGGCGCGCGCGCGCCGGGGCCGCGAAGTCAACATCGGCCTGGTCACCGACGAGCCCTTCGGGCCGGTCATCACCTTCGGCGCCGGCGGCACCATGATCGAGCTGATCCGCGACCGCGCCATGGAGCTGCCGCCGCTGAACCAGTTCCTGGCGCGCCGGCTGATCGACCGCTCGCGCGTGGCCGAGACGCTGGGCGACTGGCGCGGCGCCGCCGCCGTGGACCGCGAGGCGGTGGAGCAGACGCTGCTGCGCGTCTCGGAGATGGTGTGCGCCCTGCCGCAGCTGCGCGAGATGGACATCAACCCCCTGATCGTCGATGAGCTGGGCGCGGTGGCGGTGGATGCCCGCATCGTGGTGGGCGAGAGCGCGCACGCCGGCGTGCGTGGCGGGGGAGCGGGGCTGGGCCAGTACGCACACCTGTCCATCCTGCCCTACCCGGCGCGCTACGAGCAGGTCTGGCCGCTGCGCGGCGGCGGCGAGTACCTGGTGCGGCCCATCCGCCCCGACGACGCGCAGATGGTGCAGCGCCTGGTGCGCGAGCTGTCGCCCGAGAGCCGCTATTTCCGCTTCGTGTCGCAGCTGGCCGAACTGCCGCCGTCGATGCTGGCGCGCTTCACGCTCATCGACTACGACCGCGAGATGGCCCTGGTGGGCGAGCACCGCGAGCGCGTGGTCGACGACAACGGCGAGGTTCGCTACAAGCAGCGCATCGTGGGCGTGTCGCGCTACGTGACCAACCCGGACCAAACCAGCTGCGAGTTCGCGCTGCTGGTGGCCGACGACTTCGCCGGCCAGGGCCTGGGCTCGCGGCTGATGCTCAGCATCATGGACGTGGCGCGCGACCGGGGCCTGGCGGAAATCCAGGGCCTGGTGCTGGCGCACAACCCGAACATGCTCAAGCTGATGCGCCGCCTGGGCTTTGAAGTGCAGGCCTTCCCCGAGGACCCGGAGTTCCGCCTGGTGGTGCACCAGCTTTGAAGCTGTCCTGCCCTAAGCGGGCGGCGCCGGCCCGCGCGCCGCGTCAGATCCGGCCCATCAGCAGCAGCACGAGCAGGATCACCACGACCAGGCCCACGCCGCCGCCGGGGCCGTAGCCCCAGGAGCGGCTGTAGCCCCAGGTCGGCAGCACGCCGATCAGCAGCAGGATGAGGACGATCAGCAGGATGAATGAGAGCGACATGGTGCGGGTTTCCTATGGTTGTCCCGCCCCGCGCCGGGGGCGCGGTTCGCAAGGCCCAGGGGGCGCGGCGGGGGTGCGGTTCATTGTTGGCCCCCGGCGGGCCCGGCGCGGGTAGGCGGGCGGCGCACGCCCGGGTCAGGCGGGGCGCGCCCGCGCTGCCGGGGCATTGCCGCCCGCATGGCAGGCGGCAAATTCCTACACGCCGCAGGCGGCCTGGTTCTTAACGTGGGCCGACTTTCCCGCCTGCCCAGGAGTGCCCCCGCATGAAATCGAAGTCCAAGCCCACGCCGCCCCAGGCCGCCAGCGCCGAAGCGGCCGCGCGCAACACCGACAGCGGCCCGGCCGCCGTGCCCGCAGGCGCCGCCGGCAGCGCCTCGCGCAAGGCGGCCCAGCTGCAGCAGCTGGCCGCAGCCATGCCGCACAACCCCGCCAAGCCTGCCGAGTACGGCGAGGCGCACGGCCTGCAGCCCGTTGCCGGCGCAACGGCCCAGGCCGCATCGCGCGAGCCGCTGGGCAGCACCTTGTCGGAGTCCAGCGGCGGCAACGCCAAGACCGGCGGCGCCGCGCCCGAGGGCATCAACAGCACCATAGACAGCCTGGAGCGCGTGCGCGTCGATTCCAGCGCCCAGCCCCTGACCACCAACCAGGGCGTGCGCATCTCGGACAACCAGAACACCCTCAGCGCCGGCGTGCGCGGCCCGGCGCTGCTGGAGGACTTCGTGCTGCGCGAGAAGCTCACGCACTTCGACCACGAGCGCATCCCCGAGCGCGTGGTGCACGCGCGCGGCTCGGGCGCGCACGGCTACTTCGAGTGCACCGAGGCGATCGGCGACATCACTAGCGCCGCGCCGTTCCAGAAGAAGGGCCAGGTCACGCCGCTGTTCGTGCGCTTTTCCACCGTGGCCGGCGAGCGCGGCTCCAAGGACACGGCGCGCGACGTGCGCGGCTTCGCCGTGAAGTTCTATACCGACGCCGGCAACTGGGACCTGGTGGGCAACAACATGCCGGTGTTCTTCATCCAGGACGCGATGAAGTTCCCTGACCTGGTGCACGCCGTCAAGCCGGAGCCGCACCACCAGATGCCGCAGGCCGCCAGCGCCCACGACACCTTCTGGGATTTCGTCTCGCTCATGCCCGAGTCCACGCACATGCTGATGTGGCACATGTCCGACCGGGCCATCCCGCGCAGCTTCGCCACCATGCAGGGCTTTGGCGTGCACACCTACCGCTTCGTCAACGCCGAGGGCCAAGTCACGCTGGTCAAGTTCCACTGGCAGCCCGTGGCCGGCACGCACTCGCTGGTGTGGGACGAGGCGGTGAAGATCTCCGGGGCCGATCCGGACTTCAACCGGCGCGACCTGTGGGAGCGCATCGAGGGCGGCGCCTATCCGCAATGGGATCTGGCGGTGCAGCTCTTCACCGAGGAGCAGGCCGAGGCTTTTAGCTTCGACGTGCTGGACTCGACCAAGATCATCCCCGAGGAGCTGGTGCCGCTGCGCGTCATCGGCCGCATGACGCTCAACCGCAATCCGGACAATTTCTTCTCCGAGACCGAGCAGGTGGCGTTCTGCGTGGCCAACATTATCCCGGGCCTGGACTTCACCAACGACCCGCTGCTGGCCGGCCGCATCCACTCGTACTTCGACACCCAGCTGCTGCGCCTGGGGGGGCCCAACTTCCACGAGATCCCGATCAACGCGCCCATCGTGCAGGTACACAACAACCAGCGCGACGGCTTCCACCGCCAGGCCATCTTCCGCGGGCGCGTGGCCTATGAGCCGAACTCGCTGGCCGGCGGCTGCCCCTTCCAGGCCGGCATGCAGGGCTTCGTGTCCGTGGCGGCGCGCAACGAATCGCGCGAGGGCGTGGCCAAGGTGCGCGCCAAGCCGGAGAAATTCGCCGAGCACTACGCCCAGGCGCGCCTGTTCCTGGACAGCCAGACCCCGGCCGAGCAAAACCACATCGCCGCCGCCTTCCGCTTCGAGCTGAGCAAGTGCACCGTGCCGGCGGTGCGCGAGCGCATGGTGGCCTCGCTGCGCAACGTCTCGGACGACTTCGCGCGCAAGGTGGCCGCCGGCCTGGGCATCGATCCCCTGCCCGAGCCGCTGCCGCTGGCGCTGGCCAGCCCGCCCACGCCCGAGGTCACGCATTCCAAGTACCTCTCGCTCACGGCGCGGCCGGGCGACGGCTCGATCGCCGGGCGCAAGGTGGCCATCCTGGTCGCGCCGGGGATCGATGGCGCATTTGCCCACCGGGTGCAGCAGGCGCTGCTGGAGCGCGGCGCCGTGGGCCGCTTCGTGGGCGTGCACATCGGCGCGGTGCAGCCGGCCGACGGCAGCGCCATAGACGCCGATGCATCCACCGAGAACTCACCGGCCTACCTGTTCGACGCGCTGGTCATGCCCGACGGGGCCGAGGGGCTTGTGGACGACGGCCACGTATGGGAGTTCGTGCGCGACACCTACCGCCATTGCAAGCCCATCGTCGCCATGGGCGAGGCGCGCGCCATGGTCATGCGCGTGCTGCCTGCGCAGGTGGATGCGCGCGGCGACAAGGCACTGATCCTGCGCGACGGCGAGCAGGCCGAGGCCATCGAGCAGCTGCTGGCCTGCCTGGGCGGGGCGCGCGATTTTTCCCGCGAGAGCGACCCGCCGATGGTGTGAGGCGCACGAGGCTGCCTGCGGCAGCCCTCCACCCCCGACAGACGACCGAGACAAAAGCGAGGACACCATGAACCAGGCCGGCAAACCCCCGGGCGCAGTGCCCGTCTCCTCCAGCCGCAACCACTTTGCCACCCACCGCACGCTCATCATGGCGGCGCTGGTGGTGGCCTTCCTGCTGATGGCGATCTGGACCCCGTGGTGAGCGCCGCGCTGCGGCCGGCGTAAAAAAAGCCGGCGCAGCGGCCGGCTCCCTTGGTGCGGCGCGGCGTCATCCGGCCAGCCCCATGCCTTGCGCCACCAGCGGGCCCTTGGGCATGGCGATTTCCTCGCGCTTCTTCAGCGGCGTGATGCGCGGCACCTGGGTGGCGGGCTCCAGCACCGGGCGCGCCTCCTGGGGCTGCGGCGCCAGCTCGATCTGCAGGCGCGCTACCCGCTCGCGGTACATGCGGGCCAGCGCCGCGTGGTGCTCGGCTGCGCTCTCGTGCTCCAGCGCGGCCATGCGGGCCTCATCCATGCAGCGCTGGGCGCGGCGGGCATAAATCGTGGCGGGGTCGAGGAATCGCTTGAACATGGTGGTCTCCAGGCAGGGGGTATGGCAGGACGATACGTGTGCCCGCGCCGCCGCCCGCGTCAGACGAAAGCGCTAGCGCCAGACGGCAAAGCGCACAACGGCGGCGTCGGCGCCTGCAAGCGCGGGCCCGAGCAGGCACACTGCGGCGGACCGCCATCCACTGCCCTGATCCGCATGCCCCCTTCCCGACTCCTGCCCCGCGACGAGCGCCAGGCCCTGCTGTGGCTGGTGGCGCTGGGCTTCTTCATGCAGACGCTGGACGCCACCATCGTCAACACGGCGCTGCCGGCCATGGCGCGCGACCTGGGCGAGAGCCCGCTGCAGATGCACTCGGTCATCGTCGCCTACTCGCTGGCCATGGCGGTGCTGATCCCGGCATCGGGCTGGCTGGCCGACCGCTTCGGCACGCGCCAGGTATTCATGTCCGCGATCGCGCTGTTCGTCGCCGGCTCGGTGCTGTGTGCGCTGGCGCCCACGCTGCCGCTGCTGGTGGGCGCGCGCGTGGTGCAGGGGCTGGGCGGGGCGCTGCTGCTGCCGGTGGGGCGCCTGGCGGTGCTGCGGGCGTTCCCGCGCGACGAATTCATCCGCGCCATGAGCTTCGTCGCCATTCCCGGCCTGGTCGGCCCGCTGATCGGGCCGACGCTGGGCGGCTGGCTGGTCGAGTATGCCTCCTGGCACTGGATCTTCTGGGTCAACGTGCCGGTGGGCCTGGTGGGGCTGGTGGCGGCGCGCCGCTATATGCGCGGCAGCGACGCCCAGGGCGTGCGCGGTTTTGACTCCGTGGGCTACGGCCTGCTGGCGTTCGGCATGGCCGCCGTGTCGCTGGCCGTGGAGGCCATGGCGGGCGGGGGCGTGCGCCGGGCGTCGGCCCTGGTGCTGCTGGTGTTCGGCCTGGCAAGCCTGGCCGCCTACGCGCTGCATGCGCTGCGCAGCAAGAACCCGCTGTTCGTGCCCGCGCTCTTCGGCGTGCGCACGCTGCGCGTGGGGCTGCTGGGCAATTTCTTCTCGCGCCTGGGCAGCTCGGCCATGCCCTTCATCATTCCGCTGGTGCTGCAGGTCAGCCTGGGCTACACGGCCCTGCAGGCGGGCATGATGATGCTGCCGGCGGTGCTGGGCAGCATGGCCGTCAAGCCGCTGGTGACGCGCGTGGTGCAGCGCTTCGGCTATCGCGAGGTGCTGGTGGCCAACACCTGTGCGCTGGCGCTGCTGATCATCAGCTTTGCCGCCGTCGCGCCGGGCCAGCCGCTGGCGCTCATGGTGGCGCAGCTGGCGTTGTTCGGCGGGTTCAACTCGATGCAGTTCTCCGCCATGAACACCGTGACGCTGAAAGACCTGGAGCCCGGCCACGCCAGCAGCGGCAACAGCCTGCTGTCCATGGTGCAGATGCTGGCCATGGGCATGGGCGTGGCGCTGGCGGGCGCGGTGCTGGCCAGCATGCAGGCCTACTTCGGTGCAAGCCAGGGGGCGGGCGGCACGCTGGACGCCTTCCGCATCGCGTTCGCCTGCATGGGCCTGCTGACGCTGGCGGCCACGGCGCTGTTCCTGCAGCTGCCGGCCCATGAGGTGCCGCGCCCGCACGCCCTGGGGCCTGAGGAGCAGGGTTGATGGGCTGACCGGTTCATACTCCCCACCCTTTGCCGCCCCTGCCGTGATCCATTCATCCACCGCCGCCCCCCCTGCTGCGCCAGCGCCTGGCGCATGGGCTGCTGTTGCTGGCGCTGGTGCTGGCTCCCGCGCTGGGGCGCATGCACCAGGTGGTGCACGGCAGCCGCGGCGCGGCCCCGTGGGCGCAGCAGCAGCACAAGGGCGGGGCGCGCGGCACTGCGCAACAGGCCGTGGATGTCCTGCATGCGCTCTTTGCCGGCCACGGCAGCGCCGACTGCCAGGTGCTGGACCAGCAGGCCCTGGGTGCCGGGGCCTGGCCGGCCTGCGCGCTGCCCCTGGTCCAGGCGCTGCCTGGCCAGGCGCCGGCGGGCCTGGCCGGGGCCGCCCCCGCGCGCCGGCGGCCAGCGCCCCTTCATGCCCGCGCGCCGCCGCCGCCGCGCAGCCTGTCCGTCTCCTGACCACCGCCTGCCCGCCGCAGCCGCCCGAGGGCAGCGCGGCCGGGCAGCGCCTGCCGCGCATGGCCTGTGGCAACAGCGCTTGATGCTACCAATTACATAGCTGAAAGCCATTTGCCGGCGCCGGCAAGAGCCATTTTTTGTCCAAAAACCACCGCCACGCGCGGCTGCAGGCCGGCGCGGGCGCACCGCACACGCATTCTCATGACCCACTCATTTTTCTTCACGAACTCCCGCCGCCTGCCCGGCGCGGCGCTGGCCGCGCTGGCTGCGGGCCTGCCTGCGGCCTGGGCGCAGGCGCAAGAGGCGGCCGCCGCCAGCCTGCCCGAAGTCACCGTATCCGCCAGCGGTCTGCAGCTGGGCGTCTCCGAGATGACCCAGCCCGTGTCCGTCCTGGAGGGCGATGCGCTGGTGCAGCGCCGCGCGGCCACGCTGGGCGAGAGCCTGGAGGGCGAGCCCGGCATGGCCGCCAGCCATTTCGGCGCCGGCGCCAGCCGCCCGGTCATCCGGGGCATGGACGGCGCGCGCGTCAAGGTGCTGACCGACGGCGCCGCGCTGCACGACGCCTCCACCGTCAGCCCGGACCATGCCGTGGCGCTGGAGCCGCTGCTGGCCACGCAGGTCGAGGTGCTGCGCGGCCCGTCGGCGCTGGTGTATGGCGCCGGCGCCGTGGGCGGCGTGGTCAATGTGCTGGACGGCAAGGTGCCGACCGCCATTCCCGCCCGGGGCCACGAGGGCAGCGCCGAAGTGCGTGCCGCCAGCGCCTCGGGCGAGCGGGCCGGCGCCGTGGCCATCACCGGTGGCGCGGGCCAAATCGCGGTACACGTGGAGGCGGCCGGGCGCGACGCGGCGGACTACCGCGTGGGCGGCGGCTGGCCGGGCGGCGCCCGCGTGCAGGGCAGCTTCAACGACACCCGCAGCGCCAGCGCAGGGCTGTCCTGGATCGCAAGCCAGGGCTACCTGGGCCTGGCCCTCACGCGCCAGGACGCGCGCTACGGCCTGCCCGGGCACGACCATGGCCTGGAGGGCTGCCACGCCCACGGCGACCGCCTGCATTGCGGCGGCCATGGCGACCATGGCGACGCCGATGGCCAGGGCCGCAGCCCTGGCGACGTGCCGGTGGTGGCCATGCGCAGCGAGCGCCTGGACCTGCGCGGCGAGCTGCGCGAGCCGTTCGCCGGCATCGCCGCGCTGCGCCTGCGCGCCGGCGGCACCCACTACCGGCACGACGAGATCGAGGACGGCGCGGCAGCCACCACGTTCCGCAACCGGGCGCATGACCTGCGCGTCGAGCTGCAGCACCTGCCGGTTGCCGGCTGGCGCGGGCTGGTGGGGGTGCAGTCGGCCGAGCGCAGGTTCAGCGCGCTGGGCGAGGAGGCCTACGTGCAGCCCACGCGCACGCGCGCAGCGGGGCTGTTCCTGCTGGAGGAATACACCGCTGGCGACTGGCGCATCGAGGCCGCGCTGCGCCATGACCGCCAAAGCGCCGAGGCGCTGGACGGCGGCCTGCGCCGCAGCCACGGCGGGGCGTCAGCCTCGCTCGGCGCGGTCTGGCGCCTGCAGCCCGGGTATGCGCTGGGCGCGAGCCTCACGCACGCGCGGCGCCCGCCCACCGCCGAGGAGCTGTATGCGCGCGGCCTGCACATGGCCACCGCCACCTACGAGCGCGGCGACGCCGACCTGCGCGCGGAGGTCTCGCGCAACATCGACCTCGCCCTGCGCAAGACCAGCGGCGCCACCACCTTCGAGGTGAGCGTGTACCGCAACCGCATCGGCCGCTACATCTACGGCCGCACGCTCGACGAGCAGCAGGGCCTGCAGCTGCTGCAATACAGCCAGGCCGACGCGGACTTCACCGGCATCGAGGGCCGGGCGCGCCACGCCGTCACGCGGCACGTGGGCGTGACGCTGACGGGCGACCGGGTGCAGGCGCGCCTGGCGGGCGGCGGGCGGCTGCCGCGCATTCCGCCCGCGCGGCTGGGGCTGCGCCTGGACGCGCGCTGGCAGGACTGGGAGGGCCACGCCGAATGGCAGCAGGTGGCCCGGCAGGGCCGCGTGGCGCAGTTCGAAAGCGCCACGCCCGGCTACGGCATGCTCAACCTGGGCCTGGCCTACCACGGCCGCACCCATGCCGGCGCCCCCTGGCAGGTGTACCTGAGGGCGCGCAACCTGACTGACCGCCTGGCCTACGCCCACACCTCGTTCATCAAGGACGCGGCGCCGCTGGCCGGGCGCAGCGTGGTGCTGGGCGCGCGCGTGGATTTTTGAGGGGCGGCCGCGCCGGCGCCCCGGCCCTGGCTGCCTTGCGGGCACCTGAAAAGATCATGAACAGGCCCCTCAGGGCGCCAGCCGCTCGCGCTGCCACTGCCCGCCGTCGTCCAGCCGGTAGCGCAGGCGGTCGTGCAGCCGGCTCTTGCGGCCCTGCCAGAATTCCCAGCGGTCGGGCTGCAGCCGGTACCCGCCCCAGTGCGGCGGGCGCGGCGGCTTGAGCAGGAATTGCGCACCGTACCTGGCGGCATTCGCCACCAGCACGCTGCGCCCGGCAATCACCTGGCTTTGCGGGCTGGCCCAGGCGCCGATGCGCGAGTCCAGCGGGCGGCTGTGGAAGTAGGTGTCGCTCTCGGCTTCGTCCACTTTCTCGACCCGTCCCTCGATGCGCACCACGCGCTCCAGCTCCACCCAGTGGAACTGCAGGGCGGCGAAGGCGTTGCCGGCCAGCTCGCGGCCCTTGCGGCTGCCATAGTTGGTGAACCAGGTGATGCCGCGCGCGTCGTAGCCCTTGATCAGCACCACGCGCGCGCTGGGGCGGCCGTCGGCGCCCACGGTGGCCAGCGTCATGGCGTTGGGCTCGGGCACCTGGGAGGCGATGGCTTCGCCCAGCCACTGCTCGAACTGGGCGAGCGGCGCGGCGTGCGAGGCGGCTTCGCCCAGTTCGGCGCGCTCGTAGCTCTTGCGCAGGTCGGCGATGGACGAGGACAGCGGGGTGCTTGGCGGGTTCATGGCGCGCATTGTGCCGCCGCGCGCGCGGCTCAATCGGCGCCTTGGCCGTGGTCGTCGCCGCCTTCGCCGGCATCGCCGCTGCGCGCCAGGGCCAGCAGCCGGGCCAGCGCACGGTCCTGGATGCCCAGGCGCAGCAGCTCGGCGTGCGTGGCCTCGGCGTAGTCGCGCGTGCTGCCGTAGATGCCGCTCGCCTGCCGGAAGATGCGCCGGTACTGCGCATCGGGCAGCACGCCGGTATGGCTGGGGCTGGTGCGCGCCAGCGTGAAGGCCAGCGCGCGCACCGTGCCGGCGGGCGTCCTGCACGCCAGCCAGCGCGGGTCGTACACGCCCAGCACCATCTCGCGCTGCCACAGCGCCGGGAACATGCGCCGCGCCTCGCCGCTTTCGATGCGGTAGGCCATGCCCCGGCAGCTGCCGCCGGGCAGCAGGCCGAACACCAGCCCCGGGCACTCGGGCGCGCCGCGGTTGACGCGGCTCCACATCTTCAGCGCCCGGTGCCAGCCATGCACGGTGGCGGGGCGGCATTCGGCAAACGCGAAACCGGGGCGCCAGATGAGCGAGCCGTAGCCAAACAGCCACAGGTCGTCGCGCCCGCCCCATTGCGCGAGCGTGCGCTGCAGCAGCGGGGCGGGGTCGCGCGGGGCAGGGGCGGGTGCGGACGGGGCCATGGGCGAATCTACAATCAGCGGGTTTTGTCCAACGCAGCCATTATTCATTCACGGGAGTTTTCACACATGTCCTTCAACAGCTCGGATGACGACGGCCAGCAGCGCTTTGCGCTGGGTTTTCTCTTTGCCCTGATCGCGCTGGTGGTCTCCACCGTCGTGGGCGTGGTGGTTTTCAAGCGCGGCATCCAGCGTGCGCCCGAGGCCGCGCCCGTCGCGGTGGTGGCGGTGGACGCCGCTGCGCCCGGCGTGGTGGTGGTCGAGGAGGCCACCGTGGTGGTGGAGGGCGGCGTGGTGCGCTTTTACTTCCCCACCGGCCGTGCCGACTTGGCCCCTGGCGCCAATGAAGCCCTGGCCGAGGTGGTGCGCGGCGTGAACGCGGGCGGCAAGGTGGCCCAGATTTCCGGCTACCACGACGCCACGGGCGACGCCGCCATCAACGCCGAGCTGGCCAAGCGCCGCGCGCAGGCCGTGCAGGGCGCGCTGAAGGCCCTGGGCGTGGCCGAGGACAGGATCACGCTGAAGAAGCCCGAGGTCACCCAGGCTGGCGGCAGCGACGCCGAGGCGCGGCGCGTGGAAGTGATCCTGGTTCCCTGACCGCCGGCGCCTGCCGCCCAGCCCGGCATGGCCGGGCTTTTTTCATGGGCTCAGGTGCTCTCGCGCACCACCAGCTCATAGTCCAGCTGCACGCAGGTGGCCGCTTGCGGCGCGCCCTGCATCAGCTGCACCAGCATGGCCGCGCCGGCGCGGCCGACCTCGGCGCGCGGCGTGCGGATGGTGGTCAGGGGCGGCACCATCTGGTCGCTGCCGGCCAGGTCGTTGAAGCCGGCGATCGCCAGGCGAGCCGGCACGGCAATGCCCAGCCGGCTGGCCGCCAGCAGGCCGCCCTGGGCGATGTCGTCGTTGCAAAAGAAGATCGCGTCCAGGTCGGGCGCGCGCTGCAGCATGTCCTGCAGCAGGCGCGCGCCCAGGGCGATGGACGAGCGCTCGGCGCTCAGCAGCTCCAGCCGCGCGTCGTACAGGCCGGCCGCGCGCAGCGTGCGCCGGTAGCCCTCGGCGCGCTGCAGCACGCGCGGGTCGAGCTGCGCGGCGCAAAAGGCGATGCGCCGGCGCCCGCGCGCCAGCAGGTGGGCGGTGATGGCCGCGCCCGCGTCCACCTGCGAGAACCCCACGCAGGCCACGCCCGGCGCGGTGCTGGTCTCCATCAGGTGCACGCAGGGCACGCCGCTGGCGGCGATGAGCTGGCGCGCCGCCTCGCTGCGGTCAAAGCCCGTGACCAGCAGGCCGGCGGGGCGGTGCGGCAGGTAGGTGCGCAGCAGCAGCTCTTCCTCGGCGCTGTCGTAGTGCGTCACGCCGATCAGCGGCAGAAAGCCCTGCGGGAACAGCGTGCGGTGCACCGCCTCCAGCAGATCGACGAACAGCGCGTTGGACAGCAGCGGCACCAGCACCAGCACCTGCGAGCTGCGCTGCGAGGCCAGCGCGCGCGCGGCCGGGTCGGGCACGTAGCCCAGCCGCTGCGCGGCCTGCTGCACGCGCGCGGCCAGCTCGGGGGCCACGCTGGCCTGGCCGCGCAGCGCGCGCGAGGCGGTGATCGGGCTGACGCCGGCGGCGGCGGCCACGTCGGCCAGGGTGAGGCGGCCGCTGGAGCGGCGGGGACGGCGGGCGGTCACGGCGGGGTGCGGCGCATGGGCGGGGCGGATGGGTGGATGGGGAGGGGCAGGGCGGCTGGTTAGGGGTAAATCCCGAGCGGGCGGCGCTGGCATTGTCCAATAAGATAGCGCTATCTTCCAGCGGGTTGGCCTGGATGCCTGTGAACCAACCCGCTTTTGTTTGATTCTTTATGGATAGCGCTATCTTGAATCCTTCGCCGCCCGCCATCCCCGCCATCGTGGTCATGGGCGTCTCCGGCTGCGGCAAGTCCAGCGTGGGCGCGGCCTGCGCTGCCGCTTTGAGCTGGCCGCTGCACGAGGGCGACGCGCACCACGCGCCGGCCAGCATCGCCAAGATGCGCGCCGGCGTGGCGCTGACCGACGCCGACCGCCTGGGCTGGCTGGACCGCCTGGCGCAGCTGCTGGCCGGCAGCCAGGCGCAACAAGGCCTGGTGCTGACCTGCTCGGCGCTGCGCCGCAGCTACCGCGAGCGGCTGCGCGCGGCCTGCCCGGGCCTGGGTTTCGTGTACCTGGCGCTGGACTACGCGCACGCCCTGGAACGCGTGCGTGCGCGTCCCGGGCATTTCTTCTCGCCCAGCCTGGTGGCCGACCAGTTCGCCACGCTGGAGCCGCCCGAGGCAGAGCCGCTGGTGCTGACGCTGGATGCGCTGCGCCCCATGGCCGAGCTGGCCGCCGCCGTGCAGGGCTGGCTGCACCCCGGCGCGGCCCGTGCGCCGCTGGCAGGAGACGCCGCATGAACCCGACCCCCGAAAACGCCGCCCCGCGCAAGGGCGCCGCCCAGCGGCTGGCCGAGCACTTCATGGTGCTGGCGCTGGCCGGCATGGTGGCCGCGGTGTTCATCAACGTGGTGCTGCGCTACGGCTTCGGCACCAGCATCGTGTCGTACGAGGAAATCTCGCGCCTGTTGTTCGTCTGGCTGGTGGCGGTGGGCACCATCGTCGCGGCGGTGGAGGGCAGCCACCTGGGGTTCGACCTGGTGACCTCGCGCGCCGGGCCGCGCACGCGGCGCGTGCTGTTCTGGCTGTCGCAGCTGCTCATCCTGCTGTGCATGGTGCTGCTGCTGTGGGGCTCGTGGCAGCAAGTGGGCGCGGGGCTGGACAGCTTCAGCACCGTGCTGGGCTACCCGCTGGCGCTGGGCGCCGCCGCCACGCTGGTGCTGGCCGTGGGCCTGCTGGCGGTGCTGGTGCGCGACCTGCGCCGGGGCAGCCCGGCGCAGCCGCAGGCCGGCGCGCTGGACATCGAATGACCGCCGGGACGCACACACCATGATCGTCACCCTGATCTTCCTGTCCGTGCTGATTGGCGGCATGGTCATCGGCATGCCGATCGCGCATGCGCTGGTGCTGACCGGCGTCGCGCTGATGTGGCACCTGGACTTCTTCGACACCCAGCTGCTGGCGCAGAACCTGCAGGCGGGCTTCGACAACTTCCCGCTGCTGGCGGTGCCGTTCTTCATCCTGGCCGGCGAGCTGATGAACGCGGGCGGCCTGTCGCGCCGCATCATCGACCTGGCCGGCGCCTTCGTCGGCCACATCCGCGGCGGGCTGGGCTACGTGGCGATCGGCGCGGCGGTGCTGCTGGCGTCCATGAGCGGCTCGGCGATCGCCGACACCGCGGCGCTGGCCACCATCCTGCTGCCCATGATGCGCGAGCAGAAGTACCCGGACAGCTACGGCGCCGGCCTGCTGGCCTCGGGCGGCATCATCGCGCCCATCACCGCCGTCGATGCCGTTCGTGATCTACGGCGTCACCACCAACACCTCGATCAGCAAATTGTTCCTCTGGGCGTGGTGCCCGGGCTGATCATGGGCGTGTTCCTGGTGTTTGCCTGGTGGCAGATCGCGCGCAAGTACCAGCTGGCGCAGGGCCCGCGCGTGCCCTGGGGCGCGCGCCTCAAGGCCCTGGTGCACAGCTTCTGGGCCATGATGATGCCGGTCATCATCCTGGGCGGCCTGCGCGGCGGCATCTTCACGCCGACCGAGGCGGCGGTGGTGGCGGCGGTGTATGCGCTGGCGGTGTCGATGCTGGTGTACCGCGAGCTCACGCTGGCCGGGCTGTACAACGTATTCCTCGGCGCGGCCAAGACCACCGCCGTGGTCATGTTCCTGTGCGGCGCCGCCACCGTCACCGCCTACATGATCACCCTGGCCGACCTGCCCAACCTGCTGGCCGGCACCTTCGCCGGCGTGCTGGGCTCGCCCATGCTGTTCATGGCGCTGATGATGCTGTTTTTGCTGGTGGTGGGCACCGCCATGGACTTGACGCCCACCATCCTGATCTTCGGCCCGGTGTGCGCGCCGCTGGCGGCCAAGGCCGGCATCGACCCGGTGTACTTCGGCTTCATGTTCATCTACGTGGGCTGCATCGGCCTGATCACGCCGCCCGTGGGCACGGTGCAGAACGTGGTCGCCGGCGTCGGCCGGCTGCGCATGGAGGTGGTGATCCGCGGCACCACGCCGTTCCTCATTGCCTACGTGCTGCTGGCGATGCTGCTGATCGTGTTCCCGCAGATCGTCACCGTGCCGCTGCGCTGGATGTCCTGACAGGGCGCAGACGCTATTAAAAATGTAGCTACATATCGCCTGCAGGCGCCGGCATGTGGCAAAAAGGCTTGAAAACCCGCCCCCAACCCGTTTCCCCGGCCGCCAGGCCGGTTCACGACCCACAGGAGAACCCCATGCGTATCAAATTCGCTCTCGCTGGCGCCGCCCTGGCGCTGCTGGCCGCAGGCGCCGTCCAGGCGCAGGACTTCAAGCCGCGCATCGTGCGCTTCGGCTACGGCCTGGTGGACGATTCCAACCAGGGCCGCGCGGTGCGCTTCTTCGCCCAGGAGGTGGAAAAGGCCACCGGCGGCAAGATGAAGATCCGCGCCATCGGCAATGCCTCGCTCGGCTCGGACACGCAGATGCAGCAGGCGCTGATCGGCGGCGCGCAGGAGATGATGGTCGGCTCCACCGCCACGCTGGTGGGCATCGCGCCGCAGATGGCGCTGTGGGACACGCCCTTCCTGATCACCAACGCGAAGGAAGCCGACGCGCTGCTGGACGGCCCGGTGGGCGAGAAAGTCAAGGCGACGCTCGAGCCCAAGGGCATGGTCGGCCTGGTGTACTGGGAAAACGGCTTTCGCAACCTCACCAACAACAAGCACCCGGTCACCCGCCTGGAGGACATGAGCGGCATCAAGCTGCGCGTGATGCAGAACAACGTGTTCCTGGACAGCTTCAAGGCGCTGGGGGCGAATGCCGTGCCGCTGCCGTTCTCCGAGCTGTTCACGGCGCTGGAGACCAAGGCGGTGGACGGCCAGGAGAACCCCTACAACACCGTGCTGTCCAGCAAGTTCTACGAGGTGCAGAAGTATTTGACCGTCACCAACCACGTCTACAGCCCGTGGATCATCACGGTGAGCAAGAAGTGGTGGGACCAGCTCAGCCCGGCCGAGCACAAGGTGCTGCAGGACGCGGCCAACAAGAGCCGCGACTTCGAGCGGCGCGACACGCGCGAGGAGGCCGCCAAGGCACTGGCCGACCTGAAGCAAAAGGGCATGGCCGTCAACGAACTGCCGCCCGCCGAAGCGGCGCGCATGCGCGAGAAACTGGCGACCGTGCACTCGTCCGTGGCCGCCGCCGTCGGCCAGGACCTGTGGAAGCAGGCGCAGGACGAGCTGGCGCGCATCCGCGCCGCCAAGTGAGGCATAGCCCCCGGCGTACCATCATCCCTTTCATGGCCGGCGACCGTCGCCGGCCCGCAGGGCCAGGCCCGCGCCCCCAAAGGCGCCGGCCTGTGCCGACTGGGTCTTTTTGCCAGGGAGGGCTCCCATGACCTTGCATCCCACCATCGAAGCGGTGACGCGCCGCATCCAGGCGCGCAGCGCGCCCACACGAGGCGCCTACCTTGAGCGCACGGCAGCCTGGGGGCGCCGCGAGCACAGCATGGACCGCCTGGGCTGCGCCAACATCGCGCACGCCGTGGCCGGCATTCCCGCCAACGACAAGCTGCGCATCGTGGTCGAGCGCGGGCCGCACATCGGCATCGTCAACGCCTACAACGACATGCTGTCGGCGCACGCGCCGCTGCAGCACTACCCCGACCTGATCAAGGACGAGGCGCACCGCCAGGGCGCCACCGCGCAGGTGGCCGGCGGCGTGCCCGCCATGTGCGACGGCGTCACGCAGGGCACGCCGGCGATGGACTTGTCGCTGTTCTCGCGCGACACCATCGCCCTGGCCACCGCCGTCTCGCTCAGCCACGACGTGTTCGACGGCGCGCTGATGCTGGGCGTGTGCGACAAGATCGTGCCGGGCCTGTTGATCGGCGCGCTGCACTTCGGCCACCTGCCCACGGTGTTCGTGCCGGCCGGGCCCATGCCCTCGGGCCTGTCCAACAACGCCAAGGCCCGCGTGCGCGAGCAGGCAGCGCAGGGCCTGGTGGGGCGGGACGAGTTGCTGCAGGCCGAAATGGCCGCCTACCACGCGCCCGGCACCTGCACCTTCTACGGCACGGCCAACAGCAACCAGATGCTGCTCGAAGCCATGGGCCTGCACGTGCCCGGCACCGCCTTCGTCAACCCCGGCCAGCCGCTGCGCGCCGAGCTCACGCGCGAGGCCGCGCGCACGGTGCTGGGCCGGGTGGAGGGCGGCAGCCGGCCGTGCCCGGCCCATCAGCCAGGTGGTGGACGAGCGCGCCATCGTCAACGCCATGGTGGCGCTGCTGGCCACCGGCGGCTCGACCAACCACCTGATCCACTGGGTCGCCGTGGCGCGCTCGGCGGGCATCGCCATCGACTGGCAGGACTTCGCCGAACTGTCGGCCGCCGTGCCGCTGCTGGCGCGCGTGTACCCCAACGGCGCCGCCGACGTGAACCAGTTCCAGGCGGCGGGCGGGCCCGGCTACGTCATCCGCGAGCTGCTGGACGCCGGGCTGATGCACGAGGACGTGCTCACCGTGCGCCCCGGCGGCATCCGCGAATACACCCGGCTGCCGCAGGGGGACGCGCAGCAGCGCCTGCACTGGGCGCCGATCGGCGCCAGCGCCGACGACAGCGTGCTGCGCCCGGCGTCCAGCCCGTTCAGCGAGACCGGCGGGCTGAAGGTGCTCGCCGGCAACCTGGGGCGCAGCGTCATCAAGGTGTCCGCCGTGCCGGACGACCGCCACATCATCGAGGCGCCGGCGCGCGTGTTCGATTCGCAGGCCGCGCTGCTGGCGGCCTTCCACGCGGGCGACCTGGACGGCGACGTGGTCTGCGTGGTGCGCTGGCAGGGCCCGCGCGCCAACGGCATGCCGGAGCTGCACAAGCTCACGCCGCCGCTGGCGGTGCTGCAGGGCAAGGGCTTTCGCGTGGCGCTGGTGACCGACGGGCGCATGAGCGGCGCCTCCGGCAAGGTGCCGGCGGCCATCCACGTGGTGCCCGAGGCGCTGGCCGGCGGGCCGATTGCCAAGGTGCGCGACGGCGACCTGATCCGGCTCGATTCGGTGGCCGGCACGCTGGACGTGCTGGTGGACGAGGCAGCCTGGGCCGCGCGCGAGCCGGCGCAGCTCTCGCCCGAGCAGGCCGAAGACAGCGCGCACGGCCTGGGCCGCGAGCTGTTCGCCGGCTTTCGGCGCAATGCGCTGGGCGCGGAAGAGGGGGCCTGCACATGGCTGTGAACCCCGCTGCCGGCCTGACGGCGCTGGACGTGGTGCGCGACGCGCCCGTCATCCCGGTGATCGTGCTGCACGAGCTGCACCACGCGGTGCCGCTGGCGCGCGCGCTGGTGGCCGGCGGCATCCGCATGCTGGAGATCACGCTGCGCACGCCGCAGGCGCTCGACGCCATGCGCGCCATCGCCGCCGAGGTGCCGGATGCGGTGGTCGGCGCCGGCACGCTGCGCAGCGGCGCGGATGCCGAGGCCGCGCTGCGCGCCGGTGCGCGCTTTGGCGTCAGCCCGGGCTTTACGCCGGCGCTGGCGCGCAGCTGCCGCGCCCTGGGCCTGCCGCTGCTGCCCGGCGTGGCCACGGCCGGCGAAATCATGGCGGCGCAGGACGAGGGCCTGGCCGCGCTGAAATTCTTCCCCGCGATGCAGGCCGGCGGCGTGGCCATGCTCAAGGCCTGGCAGGGGCCGTTTGCCGACGTGGTGTTCTGCCCCACGGGCGGCGTGCAGCCTGGCAATGCCGCCGAACTGCTGGCGCTGCCCAATGTGGCCTGCGTCGGCGGCTCATGGCTGGCACCGGCCCAGGCGCTGGAGCAGGGCGACTGGCAAGCCGTCACTGCGCTGGCGCGCGCCGCCTGCGCGCTGCGCGCTGGCGCAGGCCGGTAGGCCAGGTCGGCAACCCTCGCCACCCGGCTGCCCCTCTTGCTCCCTGGCCCCCTTGGGGAGGGTTGGGGAGAGGGGCAGTGCACCCCGCTCGCCCGTGCCGCGCGCCAGCGGCAACCAGGGCCGAAACGCCCCTGCCGGCAGGAATTCAAGCAAAATCCCCTTCCTGCCGGCGCCAGTCAAGCGTTTTTTGCTATCAAATTAATTTCGCCATCGCCCTTGGCGCGCTTCAGGCGCTGCCCCAGCCCAGCCGGTGCGCCCCGGACGTCGCGTCATGGCGCGCATCGTCCTCGGTGTGCAGGTAGATGCTGGTGGTGGCGATGTTGGCGTGGCCCAGGTTGTCGCGCACCATTTTCAGATCCATGGCGTCGCTCTGGTGCGTGCCGGCCGTGTGGCGCAGCCAGTGCGCCGAGGCCTGCTCGATATGGCAGGCAGCCCCCTCATGCTGCGGCCCCAGCGCGCGCAGGCGGGCGGCGGTCTGGCGCACCACGTCCTTGACCAGCGCATGCACGGCGCTGCGGCTCAAGGGGCGCAGGCCCGCCGCGCCGGCAGCGGCGCCGATCACCGGCAGCAATAGCGGGCGCTGCTCGCCTTCATCCGGCAGCGGCTGCAGGCCGTGCGCCTGGCGGTAGCGGGCCAGCTCGTCCATCAGCTCCTCGGTGGCCGGCAGCGCGCGCGTCTTGCCGCCCTTGCCGTGGACGGACAGCCACCAGCGCAGGCGGCCGTCCGAACCCTTGCGCGCATAGAAGTCGCCCATGCCGTTGCCGCAGACCTCGGAAATGCGCAGCCCGGCCAGGTACAGCAGCGAAAACAACCAGCGGTAGCGCGCCGCGTGCAGCGCCTGGCGCGGTGTCCCGGCGGGCAGGGCCTCTACGGTGGCGACCACCTGCGCCCAATGCTCCTGCGGGAGGAAGCGGCTGGTCTGCCGGCCGTGCACGGCGGCCTTGCGGCGGCGCAGCGCCAGCGGGTTGCCGGCCAGGTAGCCCGCCTGCACCAGCCAGTTGAACAGGCTGTTGAGGATGGATAGCGCCTGGCGCTGGCTCGCGCGGTCCAGCGGGCCGGCGAACGGGCGCCAGTGCGGCGACGCGCGCGCCGCCTTCTGCGCCACCTGCATCACCCAGCGGTCGGCCGGCTGCGGGTCGGCCAGGAAGCGCTCATACACCAGGAAATCCTCGTGCGCCAGGTCCGACAACGCCTTGCCGTGCTGCAGCGCGCACCACAGCAGCAGCCGCTCGGCCTCCTTGCGGTAGCTGGCCAGCGTGGCGGGCGGAATCCTGATAGCGCGCCAGCCACGCCAGCACCGCCGAGCGGTCGTCCTGCGCCGCGACCTGCGGCAGGCCGGCAGCGCGGTTGCGGCCGCGCGCGCCCGAAAGGTGGGGCGGCAGGGCCGGCCCGCCGAGCGCTGAAGGCGTGCCGGAGGATGGGGCGGCAGGCGAGCGGGTGGGAGGGCCGCCAGCCGCGCTGGCACCTCGGTCGGCAATTGGGTCAGCACCTGGACGGGCATCTGGGCCAGCGATGAGGCCGGCAAAGGGTCAGAGCCCGAGCTCTGGGACTTGGGATGGCTCATCCAGTCGATTTTAAGCAGCACGCTCATCCATCCTGGACATTAGAGTAATTATGTCCAAAGACATTCCTATTTTTCACTGAATATTACGTAATACGTAGTATTATTTGAAAATCACCGCTGATGCCCGCCTCCAGGCCGATATCGGAGCCGAGAACCCGCTTTCCCGACACGCGCCTGCTCTACGGCGAGGTGTGCGCCTTGCTGTTCTTCCGCTACGGCATCACGCCCACCGCCAGCCGGCTCTACCAGTACGTGCGCAAGGGCTCGATGGGCGTGCCTGCCGAGGCGCTGGCCAAGTTCTGGGACGACCTGCGCGGACGTGCGCGCGTGGAACTGGACCACCCCGGGCTGCCCGACCTTTTCCTCAGGCCGCCGGCCGAGGCGCATGGCCGTGCTGTGGGAGCAGGCGAGCCAAGCCGCGCGCGACGAGCTGGCGGCGCCGCGCCTGGAAACCCAGGCCAGGGAGCAACAGGCGCTGCAGCAGCTGGAGCAGGCGCTGCAGGGAGGGGCACCAGTCGCGTGCCCGGCTGGAGGCGGCGCAACAGGCGCTGCAGGGCGCCACCGGGCGGGCGCAGGCGCTGGAGGAGACGCTTGCGGCCCAGCGGCGCGAGCACGCGGCCGCGCTCGCACGCACCCCTAGGCGCTGCAGGAGCAGGTCGCCCAGGCGCACCTGGAGCTGGACGGCAGCCGCCGGCACTTCAGCGCCGAGCTGGACAAGGGGCGCGAGGCCGGCGCATTAGGCCGGCGCTGCGCGCCCAGGAAGCCGAGCACCGGGCGCTGCGCGAGCAGACCCAACGA
>JAUCDD010000042.1:0-25045 GCA_034675505.1 Melaminivora sp.
CCTCACCGCTCACCGCAAGGACGCCCCTCTGCGGCCCGTTCGACCTGTGCGCCTTGCACCATCACAGGGGTCGTGACCTAGGTCGCACACAGCGGTGTGCAGCCGCCCGCCGGGGGCTGTCCTGGGGCGTATCTTGGCCACACTTGCGGCGGCGTCAGCGCCCTGAAGCCGGAGCCTAATGCCGGGCAGTCCATCAAAGTTAGCGTTTGTGTGATCGACAACACGAATGACCCCATGGCGAACAAGCACACTTCAAGTAACATCAATTACGCCCAACAAGCTCACCGCACAGCACCGCCACGCAGCCCAGACATCAGCGCCGCCGACATTTCGCATCTGATCGTGTCTGATCGACGCACTTGCGGCCTGCGCGCTGCGTCCTCTGCCAGGAATCAAACGCAATGAAAATGGTCGATGAGCTCCAGCTCACAGTGAAAGAAGTGCTGGATTTCGAGCACGCGGAGATTCTCCGCCGCAAGGCATTCCTGGAGTTTGATGAAGCCGACGCGGTGCGTCTGCGCCAGATTCACGCCACCCTGCAAAAGCACTCCGACGATTTCGCACAAGCGCTCTGCGCCCACCTGACGGCATTCGAGGAGACCCGCTGCCTGGTCGGCGGCGCGGACATCCTCAAGCGGATGCAGGACTCGCAGTCGAAGTATTTCCGCGAGATTTCCGAGGCTCGTTACGATCACGACTACTTCAGGCGCCGCCAGCAAGTCGGCTTCCATCATCAACACATCGGGCTGTCCCCCGAGTGGTATCTGGGCATCTACGGCAAGTACCTCAGCGTCCTGCTACCAAGAATACGCGATCACTTCGGCGCGGACATCGACGGCTTCTGCGCCACCATGCTCGCCTTTTTCAAGGCAATCCTGCTGGACATGAGCCTGACGATCGGGGCCTACGTGCAGACCCGCGACCAGACCATTCACGGCCTCAGGAACTACGCCGAGCTGGTGTTCGACAGCATGAACGACAGCATCATCGTGCTGTCTCCCGAGCTCCGCATTGAATCCTGCAATCGTTGCTGCGCAGAATTGCTGGGCGAGGACTCACATGCCCTGCTCGGGCGCCCGCTCGCCGCCGTGCTGCACGCCGACGGGCTCGAAGAGGCCATCCATGCGGTGCTGCATGGCGCGCCCGCGCTGGACAATCAGATTTTCACCTTGCGGCTGGTGGACCACGACTGCCGGCACAAAGCCCGCATCACGCTCAAGCGCGTGTGCCTGGGCGACGAACTCGGCCGGGCCCTGCTGGTGCTTGACCGCATCAACGAGGAAGAGTCGGCGCGGCTTGAAGCCGAGGAAAAACTCGCCAGCAGCGAGGCTTTGCTACGCCAGGCTCAGGCCGCGGCCAGAATCGGCAGCTGGCGCATCGAGCCGGGCGGCCTGGATCCGGAGACTCTTGAGTGGTCGGCAGAAACCTACCGTCTGTTCGGTGTGCCGCCAGGCACCAGAATGACCTACCCCGACTTTCTCGACCGCATTTACCCTGAGGACCGCGAGCGCGTTGCCGCCGCCTTTGAGGACGCGCTGCGCGGACAGGCTTATCAGGTCGAGCACCGCGTCGAGCTCGAGGGTGAGATACGCTGGCTCGAAGAGCGCGCAGAACTCCGGCGCGACGCGGATGGCAGCGTGCTGTGGGTGGTCGGCACGGTACAAGACATCAGTGAGCGCAAGCGCGCCGAGCGCCACATCGAGAAGCTGGCGTTCTACGACACCCTGACCGCACTGCCCAACCGCACTCACTTCCAGGATCAGCTCAAGCGCCGACTCGCGCGCGCCCGCAGCAAGGGGCATGCGCTGGCGCTGTTGTTCATTGACCTCGATCGCTTCAAGGACATCAACGACACCCAGGGCCATCTGGCGGGCGACAAGGTGCTCGCCGAGATCGCGGACCGCTTCCGCAGTTCGCTACGTCAGGGGGAACTGCTCGCTCGTCTCGGCGGCGACGAATTCGTCGTCATTGCTGACGAAGTCGATCGTCAGGGCGCCAACGCCATCGCACTGCGCTTGCTCGGCACCCTGCAGACACCCTTCAGCGTGCGCGGGGCGAGCTTTCAACTTCGCGCCAGCATCGGCATTGCCGTCTATCCGGACGACGCCCACAGCGTGCAGAACCTGCTCAAATCCGCCGACATTGCGATGTACAGGGCCAAGGGCAGCGGTGGCGGACACTGCTTGTACAGTGCTGAAATGGGCGAGCAGCTCAGCCACAAGCTGGATGTGGTGCAGCGCTTCAGCCAGGCGCTGCGCAACAACCGGCTGCAGCTCCACTACCAACCCAAGCTCAACCTGAGCGACAGCCGGTTGACCGGCGTCGAAGCGCTGTTGCGCTGGCATGACCCGCAATGGGGCTGGGTGCCACCGACCGAATTCCTCCCCATCATCGAGGAGCGCGGCATGATGACCGAGCTTGGCGAGTGGGTGCTGAGCGAGGCCTGTCGACAGCTGCAGACGTGGAAAGAAGCTGGTCTGGCCCTGCCGCCGCGCATCGCAATCAACGTCGCCGCCCCCCAGATTGACGAGAAAGATTTCGCCGCACGCACGCTGGCCATCATCGAGGAGGCCGGACAGAGCCCGACACGCTTCGAGCTCGAGCTCACCGAGTCGAGCATGATGCGCGACCCACAGTGCGCCATGGAGGTCACCCAGGCACTGGTGGACGCGGGTTTTACGTTCGCGATCGACGACTTTGGCACAGGCTATTCTTCACTGGCCTATCTGCAGCGCTTCCCGGTGCACACCTTGAAGATCGACCGTTCTTTCGTGAGTGGGCTTCTTGCCGATGGCAGCAACGAGGGCATCGTGCGCACCATCATCGCCATGGCGCAAAGCCTGGGTCTGACCTCGCTCGCAGAAGGCGTGGAGGACGAACAGCAGGCCAGGTGTCTGGCCGCGCTCGGCTGCGTGGAGGCACAGGGCTACCATTTTGGCCGCCCCATGCCGGGGGACGAACTCGGCAGGAGATGGTTGGCTTCGCCGAGGCAAGACTGACGAACACACCTGCCGCACACGCCCGAACGTAGCCAGGACGAAAGCGGCAGGCGCACAAGAGTACGCGCTGGATCAGCGCGCAGACGGGAAGACGGGAGTTGGTGCGAGGGCGCGCAGCACCGCTCAACCCAGCAGGGCCACGGACTTGATCTGTGCCCACATGTGCTTGCCCGCCGCGACACCAAGCTGGTCGCGGGAGAGGCGAGTGATGCGCGCCAGCAAGGGTGTGCCTGCGAGGTCAAGGCGCACCAGCACATGGGCTGGAGTGTCAGCGTCAGCCACCGCGATGACGGTGACCGGCAGCAGATTGATGATGGTGCTGCCGTCGAGGCGCTCGAGCGCAAGACTGACATCGCGCGCATGAACGCGAAAACGCAGGCGACGCCCGATCGGCTCCGGGCGTAGGGCAACGCGCACGCTGCCGCCCTGGAACTCGAGCCGGGTCAGGTGATAGCGCTTGTCATGCGCGGCGACCACCGCGTTGACGACCGCGCACGCGTCGTCGGTGAAGGCAGTCGGCAGGTCGAGCCGCGCCAGCGTCTCCGCCAGCCCCCCCCTGGGCAATGGCGGCGCCGCGGTCGAGGAGCACGACGTGGTCGGCCAGCCGTGCCACTTCGTCCGGTGAATGGCTGACATACAGCACCGGGATGTCGAGCTCGTCATGCAGGCGCTCGAGGTAGGGCAGGATCTCGTTCTTGCGCTTCAGATCCAGCGCCGCCAGCGGCTCGTCCAGCAGCAGCAGGCGCGGGCTGGTGAGCAGGGCACGCACCACGCCCACGCGCTGGCGCTCGCCGCCGGACAGGCGACCGGGCATGCGCTCGAGCAGATGACCGATGCCCAGCAGCTCCACCGCCTGCTCCCACGACACCTTGTTCGCCCCGGCGCGGCGCATGCCGTATTCCAGGTTGCGTCGCACCGACAGGTGCGCAAACAGGCTGGCCTCCTGGAAGACGTAGCCCAGCGCGCGCTTGTGGGTGGGCACGAAGACGCCCGCGGCGCTGTCCTGCCAGAGCTCACCGTTGATCTCGATAGCCGCCCCAGCGAGGCCGCTTCAAGGCCGACGATGCAGCGCAGAAAGGTGGTCTTGCCCGAGCCGGAATGACCGAACAGGGCGCTGACGCCCTGCCCGGGCAGTTTCAGATCGACATCGAGCGCAAAACCCGGATAGGCGAGGCGAACGCAGGCGTGGATGCCACCCGCAGGTGCTGCATTGGCGGGACCAGTGGGGCTTGACACAATGTGCGGGTTCGACCCAGCATTCATCACGGCGCCCCCTGTCCTCAACCCAGACCCGGCTTGAAGCGCCGGCTGGAATAAAGCGCAAGCAGCACGAAAAAGGAGAACACCAGCATACCGCCTGCCAGCCAGTGCGCCTGAGCGTACTCCATAGATTCGACGTGGTCGAAGATCTGCACCGACACCGTGCGTGTGGTGCCCGGGATATTGCCGCCAAGCATCAGCACCACACCGAACTCGCCCACGGTATGGGCAAATCCAAGAATGGACGCAGTGATGAAACCCGGTCGGGACAGCGGCAGCACCACCGAAAAGAAGGTGTCCCACGGACCAGCACGCAGGGTGGCGGCGACTTCCAGCGGGCGATCACCAATGGCCTCAAACGCATTCTGCAGTGGCTGGACCACGAAAGGCATGGAGTAGAACACCGAACCGATGACCAGCCCGGCAAAGGTGAAGGGCAGCGTGCCCAGACCCAGTGCGGTGGTGATCTTACCAATGGCACCATGCGGCCCCATCGTCACCAGCAGGTAGAAACCGATCACCGTCGGCGGCAACACCAGCGGCAGTGCCACCACCGCGCCGACCGGCCCCTTGAACCACGAGCGCGTGCGCGCCAGCCACCACGCGATTGGCGTGCCGATCAGCAACAGCAACACGGTGGTCAGGCCCGCCAGCTCCAGCGTGAGCCGGATTGCCGAGAGATCGAGCGCGGAGAGTGACATGCCCGCCCTGCGCCTTAAAGATCGTAGCCGTAGGCGTGGATCACTGCCGCCGCCTTCGGGCCCTTCAGGTAATTGACCAGCGCCCTCGCCGCCTCGTTGTCCTTGCCCTTGCTCAGGATGACGGCGTCCTGGCGGATCGGGTCATAGAGATCGGCGGGCACGATCCACGCGGACCCGGACGTAAACTTGCCGTCCTTGGACACCTGCGACATCGCGACGAAGCCCAGCTCGGCATTGCCAGTCGAGACGAACTGGTAGGCCTGGGTAATGTTGGTGCCTTCGACCAGCTTGGGGCCGACCGCTGCCGTCAGACCGAGCTTGTCCAGCACCTGGGTTGCAGCGAGCCCGTAAGGCGCCGTCCTGGGATTGGCGATCGCCACGTGCTTGAACGCATTCCTTCTTCAACACCTCGCCCTTGTCATCCACGTAAGCCTCATTAGACGACCACAGCACGAGCTTGCCTACCGCATAGGTGAAGCGTGATCCGGGAAGGATTTCGCCTTCGGCTTCCAGGCTCGCCGGCGTCTTGCTGTCCGCAGCGAAAAAGACCTCGAACGGCGCCCCGTTCTTGATCTGGGTGTAGAGGCCGCCCGTCGGCCCGAAGGCGGCGATCAGCCGGTGCCCACTAGCCTTCTCGAACTGCACCGCGATGTCCTTGATCGGTGCGGTGAAGTTGGCAGCAACGGCGACCTGAACGTCGGCTGCACTCACCGCTGCCGGCGAACACACCAAGACCGATTGCAAGAACAAGACGGGAAACGGACGGCTTCATGATTCAACTCCGGAAAATGATGACGAAAGGCAGCCTCAGTCGTAAAGGGCCAGAATGACGCTGGAAGATTTGAAGAACGCACAGGCAGCCACACCGGCTTCGATACCCAGGGCCTTGCAGCTGTCTCCGGTCACGACGCAGGTGACGCTGCGCCCTGAGGGCAGGACCAGGGTGACTTCGCTATTCACCGGTCCCTCATGCACGGCTGCCACCTCTCCCCACAACTGGTTGCGTGCGGTGAGCCGCATGGCCGGTTCGACCGACAGCATCACCGAGGAGGACTTGACCAGCGCAAAGACCTCCTTGCCGATCGTCAGCCCGAGGTTCTCGGCACTGGCCTTGGTGATGACGGCCGCAATTTCGGTCTTTTCGTCGAGGCGAATACGTACTTCATAGTCGACACCGCCACCACGCAAACCGGTAATGGCACCGGAAAACTGATTGCGGGCGCTGGTTTTCATGCTCATCCGGTGCATCAGTTTCTGAAAACCGTGTATGTCGCAGCCACCGGACTGATTCAGGCGCTCGGACAGACGGTTGAGCGCCGCCTGATACTCGATCTCAAGCGCCCGATACATCGCCACCATCTTCTCGCCGTACTCGGTGAGCCGCGTCCCGCCGCCCTGCCGGCCGCCCGTCACACGCACGACCAGGGGCTCCGGTGCGAGGTTGTTCATGGTGTCGATCGCATCCCATGCTGCCTTGTACGACAGGGGCACGGCCTTCGCCGCCTGGTTGATCGAGCCCTTGCGTCCGATCTCTTCGAGCAGGCGGATACGTGTATCGGATAGCGCTGCGCCGATCTCGGTTTCTAGCGACATGCGGGCGAGGAAACGGGTTGCTGTCGGGGTCTTCATTAACTATATCCGCAGGTTTATATAATTACAGGTCACAGAAGCGTCCCTTTACCGTGCTCGCTTCTTTACAGCGCATCCATGTACAGTTCGGTCCGCGGACGGAAGGACGATACCGGCGCATATTATATGCACTAAAAGCTATAACGTGCGCCACTCACAAGCTCCTGTTTTTCGCTCCGCCTTTACCGTCACCCCATCTCAGGAAAAATCATGAAAGTAAGCGCGCGCAACGTATTCGAAGGCATTGTCGGCAGCGTACACAGCGGCACGGTCAATGCCGAAGTGGGCATCGGACTCCCCAGCGGTGACAAACTGGTCGCCGTCATCACTCTGGAAAGCGTCAAATCCCTGCAGCTGACGCCGGGCAAGCCGGTGCTGGCCTTGATCAAGGCGCCCTGGGTGATGCTGATGACCGACGCCAGCGGCATTCGCCTGTCCGCCCGCGACTCGCCTCGCCGGCAAGGTGACGAGCGGTCGAACGCAGGCGCAGGTCGACGCCGAAGTCGTGGTGACCCTGCCCGGCGGCACCGAGCTCACCGCCATCGTCACCAACGACGCCGTCGCCGAACTCGGCCTCGCCCCGGGCGTGGCTGCAAGCGCGGTGATCAAGGCCTCCAACATCATCCTTGGCGTTCCGGCCTGAACTTCGGACATAGCAAACTTCGTGCAGCCACGCGGTCAGATAGCCGTGTATGTTGACGGAATGATCGGCCGCCAAGCGCACGAACCCCCTGTTCGGCTCGCATCGCAGCCAGGAGGAGGAAACACCATGAACGAGACCGCCACCACGTCCGAACTCCTGCCCACCGAGGCGGAAATTCGCAAGGCCCCGCTCAAGGACTACATGTCCGCAGCGCAACAGGCTTTCTTTCGTGCAAAGCTGATCCACGAACGTGACGAACTGCTCGACTCCGCACATCGCACGACGCTGCATCTGCAGGAATTCGAGAGCACGCCCGACCCCTCGGACCGCGCCTCACTCGAAGAGGACCACACCCTCGAACTGCGCGTTCGCGCCCGCGAGCGCAAGCTGCTGCACAAGATCGATGAGGCGCTGATTCGCCTCGACAACGGCAGTTATGGCTGGTGCGAGGACACCGGCGAACCGATCGGCATTGCGCGTCTGCTGGCGCGGCCGACGGCCACGCTCAGCGTCGAGGCGCAGGAAATCCGCGAAGCGCGGCGCAAGATGCGCCGGGGCTGAGACCGCGTCTAGCGCTGGGCTTCGTAGCCCGAAACCACCTCTTCCATCATTTCCAGGATGCGTTCGCTGGTGCTGGCCACGTTGGTGGCGCGCGTCATCGCGTCCTGCTCCTTCTGGTCCAGCGCATCCTGAAAGAAGAACCACTGCTGGGACGTCAGCTGCAGATCACGCTTGAGCTCTGTCGGTGTTCAGCGGCGCGGCCTCAAGCTCCGCGTGCGCGGCGCTGAACTCCTTGCGCGCGAGCGCGAGATCCTCGCGCATCCTGCCTGCAGGCGGGTTCCAGTGCAGGGCCTGGTAGAGCTTGGCCATCCGCTGTGACAGCCTGCGCTGGCGACCGGCAAGGTTGACCAGACGGCCCGCCGGCGTTCCGGACAAGGCCTCGAACTGAGTCGTCAGCGTGTTCGCAAGCGCCAGCACCTCGTCGGAAAGCTGCAGCACCTGTGGCGCACGCTCCTGACTCGGCGCCATGCCGATCAGCACATCCTTGTAGGCAATCCAGGCCTTTTCGAGCGCCAGGCTGGTGGCGCGTGTATCCGCATTGGGCGCATAGTTCTTGAGCTCGACAAGCTGACGATCGAAGAGCGCGACCGACGCATCCAGCACACGTCGCGAACGCGTCATGTCAACATTCTGGCCGAGCTGAAGATAGGCCTTGGCCATACGCTGCGACAACATGCGCTCCCGACCGGCCTTGTTGATCGCAGCGTTCAGATCGGTGACCTGGGCCTGAGCGAGCGCCGGCATCAAAGCCAGGGCGCACAGCAGCGCAAGCAAGACAGCGCGAGGACGAGACAAAGCGGATCATTCGGGAATCCCTAAAATGGGCAGCACTGCAGCAGGGCTTGCGGTTTATGCTCGACGACTGAGATGCTTCATGACCTTGCTCAAGTATTTCTGTTGCAAGCTCGCGGTGCCGCGCGCGCTCCGCGTCATCTTGAGGCGGGCCGCGGTCTAAACGAAGACCGGTTCAGGCTCCAGTCGCACCCCGAAGCCTGCTTCGACATCGGCCATGATGGCCTGGGCCAGGCGCATGAGGTCCGTACCCGTCGCCCCGCCACGATTGACCAGCACCAGCGCCTGGCGCTCGAAGCTGCCCACCGCACCGAGATCCCGCCCCTTCCAGCCGGCCTGCTCGATCAGCCAGCCCGCAGCCAGCTTCACGCGCCCGTCCGCTTGTGGGTAGTGCGGCATTGCGGGGTGGCCTGCCAGCAGGCGGGCACCATGTGCTGCATCCACCACCGGGTTCTTGAAGAAGCTGCCTACATTGCCGATTTCTGCCGGATCGGGCAGCTTGCGCCGACGAATCGCGCACACCGCGTCGGAGATGTCGAGCGCGGTGGGCGAGCTCACGCCGGCTGCCTGCACTTCGTGCACCAGTTCGGCATAAGCCAGTCGCGCCTGCCACGGTCGCGGCAGCCGAAAACGCACGGCCGTGACCAGCCAGCGCCCCGGATTGCGCTTGAACACGCTGTCGCGATAGCCGAAGGCACAGTCCTGCAGACCAAAGCTCTGACGTGCTCCGCTGCGCAGATCGAGCGCGTCCAGCCCCTCGAAGCGCTCGGCCAGTTCAAGGCCATAGGCGCCGATGTTCTGGATCGGGGCTGCGCCCACCGTGCCCGGGATCAGCGACAGGTTTTCCAGGCCTGGCCAGCCCTGCGCCAGCGTCCAGCGCACGAAATCGTGCCAGCTCTCGCCACCCGCCGCCTCGACGATCCAGGCCGCCGCCTCCTCTCGCACCAGGCGCCGCCCCCTGATCTCGACTTTCAGCACCGTGCCGGAAAAATCGCCGCACAACACCACATTGCTGCCCCCCCCCAAGCACCAGCCGTGGCGCGCTCGCCCAGGCGGGCTCGGCGATCACCGCCGCAAGCTGCTCGGCCGAGCGCAGGCGCACCAGGCGCGCTGCGCGTGCGCGCAGCCCAAAGGTATTGAGCGCAGACAGATCGACATCCAGCTCCACCCCAGGCGAGGCTCCCATCTCAGCGCTCCAGCACGATCTTGTCAACCGCGGACTGCGCCCGGCGCCTGCTCAATGGGGAATACGCGGTCGTAACCCATGTTGAACAGCAAGGCATACACGGTATAGGTGACTGCCAGGCCGATATCGGCGATCGCCGCCTCGACCCAGCCCATCGCGGTCCACCACACGATGATCGGCAAGGTCATGCAGAACAAGCCCATCTCAAAGCCCAGCGCGTGCGCGCAGCGCAGGCGGAAGGGGCGGCGGTCGGCAGTGCGCCCGGTGACGCGTCCCTCCACCCAGTCGAAGCAGGTGTTGTAGCTGCCATTCCAGATCGAGGCGATCAGCGCCAGCACGGCAAGCAGACCGATCGACTCGGCAATGGGCACGCCGCTCGCCCATGCGAAGGGCGGCGTGATCAGCAGCAGTCCGCCGATTTCGAACAGCGCAATCTGGCGCAGCCGATCGCCGAAGGAGCGAAGCTTGGGTTTGGATGACACAATTGAATCCTGCAAGGCAAGCGAAACCGGGGACAAGCTCCCCCAACACGGGTCGTCCCGTGAAAAACCGACGGTCGGCGCTTACAGCGGGCGGGGTCGTCCCCGCATCGGAACCAGAACGGCCGCGTGCGCGGCCACCTTCCTTGTAGCAAATCGACAGTCAAGCTGGCAAGCGCATCACGCATCACACCAGACCGTGCGAGCACAAGGCCTCTCCGCTGCGCACCGCCAGGATGGTGCACGACGGCGTCGCGGCTGCACCCTGTTACAACGCCTCCAACCCAAGCCCCCGGACACGGGCCATGAGCACCGCCTCCGGACTCCTTGCCGACTCCAAGCCTGCCGAGCTTCGATTCAGCACCATCGCAGGCTGGATCCATGCCACCAAGCGGCTAAACTGTTCACCCAAGCAACTCTCTCAGAGCGATTCCATCGCCACGTCCTGGGCGACGCGGCGACATCGCAAGGTTTCATACATGCTCACCACCCTACTCCCGACCGGCGCGCTCTTTGCCGGTGTAGCTCTTTTGTTGCTCGGCTCCGGCCTGCTCAATACCGTCGTCGCACTGCGTGGCAGTCTGGAAGGTTTTTCCGACACCACGCTCGGCCTGATCGGCTCCACCTATTTCCTCGGCTACTTTCTCGGCACCTTCATTGCGCCACGCCTGATCCGGCGCATGGGCCATATACGCGCCTTCGCCTTCTTCGGCGCGGCGGTGGCCGTGTGCATGTTGTTGCACGCCCTCATCGTCCATGCCCTGTTCTGGATGCTGCTGCGCGTCATCACCGGCGTTGCGCTGGTGGGCTTCTATGCCGTGATCGAGAGCTGGCTCAACGAGCAAACCCCCGCCGCACGTCGTGGCCAGGTCTTTGCCGTGTACATGGCGGTAACCTGCTCGCGCTCGCTGGAGCCCAGCAACTGTTGCGCGTGGAAGGGCCGGAGAGTTTCACCCTGTTCGCGATTGCCGCCATCTTCGTGTGCCTGTCACTGCTGCCGATGACCATGACACGCCTGCCGCAACCCCAGATCGGGCACGCCGCGAAGCTCGACCTGGGCATGGTGTGGCGGGCCGCGCCGGCGGCTTTCGTGGGAGCGATCTCTTCAGGCATCGCAATGGGCGCGTTCTGGAGTCTGGGCCCGATCTACGGCGAGCGCATCGGCCTCGACGCCGGCGGCATCGCAATGCTGATGACCAGCGCCATTCTCGGCGGCGCCCTGCTGCAGTGGCCTATCGGCCATCTGTCTGACAGCGGCGATCGCCGCAAAGCCCTCGGCATGGTCGCCACCGCGGCCACCGTCACCGCTGCGGTCATGGTCGCGATGGGCAGTTTCGAGATGGTCGCGCTGGTCGGGTTCTTCATCTTCGGTGGCGCGGCATTCACCGTTTACCCGATCGTGGTCGCGCACCTCATCGACCACCTGCATCAGCACGACATCCTCGCCGGCAACACCGGCATCCTCTTCCTGCACGGAGTCGGCGCAGCGGTCGGGCCGCTGATCGCGGGCGGACTCCTGGAGTATGTCGGCCCCACCGGTCTGCCCCTGCACTTTGCCATCTCGTTCGCACCACTGGCGATTTTCGCGCTGCTGCAGGCCAGGCGCAGCAAGGACGAAATCATCGATGAGGCGGCGGAATTCGCACCGATGTTGCGCACCTCGCCGGTCGCACTCGACATGGTGTCACCCGACGCGGAGACAGACTCGGCGCCCGCCTGCGCCACGGCAGACAAGGGCGAAGAAGACGGCGCGCCCGCGGTCGCTGCTGCCGAAACAGCGGCAGCAGCGACCGAAAAGGGTCGGGACATCGACTCCATACCGCCCATGCAGAGCCAATAGTTGCTGCCGCCCTCAGCAGAACCTTCGCAACAGCGGAAATCGAAGCGTTTGTTCATTTCAATCGCCGTCACGACGCAGGCTGACGCGGAGCTCAGCCTGCCATCCGCTGCGCCCACCACAGGTAGAGCGGAATCCCCAGCACCAGGTTGAAGGGGAAGGTCACCGCCAGCGCGGCTGCCACCCCCAGGGCCGGGTTGGCCTCGGGCACCGCGATGCGCATCGCGGTGGGCGCGGCAATGTAAGACGCGCTGCCAGCCAGCGTCATCATCAGCACCGTGCCGCCCAGACCCAGATCCATCGCCTGCGCCACGCCCCAGCCGCCCAGCGCCAGCACCGGCGGCAAGCTCAGCGCGCAGCCGATCAGGAACAACCCGGCACGGCGCAGATCGGGCAGGCGCTCGGCCGCGACCAAGCCCATCTCAAGCAGGAACAGGCACAGCGCTCCCTTGAACAGATCCACGAACAAGGGCGCCAGCGGCGCCGCACCTTCGGGGCCAGCCGCCCAGCCGATGAGGATGCCCCCGCCCAGCAACAGCACGCTCTTGTTTGCCAGCACTTCGTGCACCAGGGCCGCGGTGGCCGAGCTACCGTCGCTGGAACGCTGGCCCAAGCGCGCAAGCAAGGTGGCGACGATGAGCGCCGGCGCCTCCATCAGCGCCGCCAGCAGCGCGAGATGGCCTTCGACCTCGACGCCCCGCCCCGCCAGCACGGCCGCGCCCACGGCGAAGGTGACGATGCTCACCGAACCATAGTGCGCCGCCAGCGAGGCGGCATCGGCCCGGCCAAAGCGCAAGCGGAAGAGCGGAAACACGAAAAGCGGGATCACCGCCCCCAGGCCCATGGCCAGCCCAGCATCGCGCCACAGGGCGACATTCTCCGCGCGTGCAATCTCCACCCCGCCCTTCAGGCCGATGGCCAGCAGCAGGTAGATGGACAGGGTTTCAAACACTGCCGCCGGCAGGCGCAGGCCACTCTTGAGCAGCGAGGCCACAGCGCCGAGGGCAAAAAAGAAGGGAACAGCATCGATCATCGTCTGGTTTCCTGAGAATGTACGGGTAGGCCGCGCGTAGCAGCGGCTGCCTGGGATGGCTTGAGGCGCATTTTGCCGCAGCGCACACATACAGAAAAATCATTTATTCTTTTTGTTTTTATAGATTTTTATCTATGTATAAATCATGCGCCTGACCCTTCACCAACTACGCCTGCTACTCGCCGTCACCCGCGAGGGCAGCGTCTCGCGCGCCGCCCAGCGCCTGCACCTCACCCAGCCCACGCTGTCAACCCAGCTGCGCCAGCTCGCCGAACAGGTCGGCTTGCCACTGTTCGAGCGCGTCGGCCGCCGCCTGCATCTGACACCGGCGGGCGAGGTCGTGGTGGCAAGCGCAACGCGGCTGGAGCAGGAGCTCGAGCTGCTCGACGAGACGCTTGCCGAGCTGCGCGGCGACATCGGCGGGCGCCTGCGCCTGGCCGTGGTCAGCACCGCGGAGACCTTCATCCCCCGCCTGCTGGGCGAGTTCCGGCGCGAACGTCCGGCGGTGGAAGTGTCGTTGGTGGTATTCAACCGCGACGCCGTGCTGCGCCGGCTGGCAGACAACCTCGACGACCTCTACATCATGAGCCGCCCACCGCTGGCGCCGCCGGTGGTCGCCACGCCCTTTCTCGCCAACCCGCTGGTGGTGATCGCCGCCGCCGACCATGCGCTGGCCAGCCACAGCGGCGTGGCGCCGAGTGCGCTGGCCGATGAGGAGTTCGTCTTGCGTGAGCCCGGCTCGGGCACACGTCAGGCGGCAGAAGCCTTCTTCGCCAGCCATGGCCTGACGCTGCGCCCGCGCCTGGAGCTGGGCAGCAACGAAGCCGTCAGGCAGGCGGTGGCGGGCGGACTGGGCTTGTCACTGATGTCGGCACACGCGCTCGCGCATGCGGCCGAAGAGGGTATTGCCGTGCTGGCGGTTGAAGACACGCCGGTCATTACCCACTGGCAGGTAGTGCATCCCAGCGGCAAACGCCTCACTCCGCTGGCAGATGCCTTTCTACGCTTTCTGCAGGCACGCGCTCCGGAGCTGAATCGGGCGGCACAGGCACGGCTGGCAGCGGCACGGCACTAGCCGCGCCACCGTTGATGCGCCCCATGCGCAGGCGCGGCAAGGGTGCGGCATCACGGGCCGCGACCTCGCCACCCGCCACAACTTCGTCCCTGGCTGCAACTTCGTCACCGGCCATAAGCTCGTCACCGCTTACAAGGCCGCCATTCACCGGCGCAGCCAGCCCGCCTGCTGGCATCAGCTCTTCCAGCGCCGGACACGCCTTGTCCGCACCCGCCTCCAACTGCGGCAGCAGCACCGTCGCCATCGACTTCAGGATTTGCACCGGCAGTGCCGAAGTAAAACGATAGGCGCCCGCGTCAGCACCGATCACGTAGGCGGTGAGCACGCCAAAATGGCGCGGGCCGAGATAGAACACAAAGGTCGCCGTGCGGTTGAGCGCCGTGCCTGCACGCCCCCCGATGACGATGCGGTTGTCGCCAGTACCGGTCTTGCCGCCCAAGGTCAGCTCGCTGCCATCGGCAAGCCGGAAACTGCCCGCCAGGCGACGTGCGGTGCCACTTTCAACCACATCCGACAGCGCCCCGCGCAGGGCTGCTGCCACCTCCGGCGCCATCACCTGCTCGCCCGCGCCCGCGCGCACCGCGAAGGCGGTCTCGTAGGGCGTGGCCATGGCGAAGCGCAGGCGGTCGATGCGCAGCGTTGGCAGGCGCACGCCGTCGTTGACGATGATGCCCATCAACTCGGCGAGCGCCGCCGGACGGTCTCCCGAGCTGCCCAGGGCCGTTGCCAGCGAGGGCACGAGATGGCCGAAGGGATAGCCCAGCCGCGCCCAGCGCCTATGGATGTCGAGGAAGGCCTCGACCTCGAGCATGGTGAAGATGCGCGAATCCTGCGCGCTGCGCGAGCGCGTGCGAAACAGCCAGCGGTACACCGCCTGACGCTGCTCGGCGCTGGCCGCCAGCGCATCGGCCAGGCTGGCCTGGGGGTGCTGCATGCGATAGCCGACCAGCCACAGCTCGAGCGGATGCACGCGCGCCACATAGCCGCGATCGGGCAGATCAAAGGCTTGCGGCGCGTTGCGGCTGTAAAGCTGGGCAATGCGCGCCTCAGTCAGCGCGGCATCGCCCAGGCGAGGTGCGAGGAAGGCGGCGAGCGCGGCCGGCGGCGCTTCCGGTTCGAGATAGCGAAACACCGCGGACAGGCGCTCGGCGCTGGGGCGCAGGCCGTCGAGCAGCAAGCTGCGCATCTCTTCTGCCGAGCGCCCCTCGTACTTGCGCCAGAAGCGGCGCACGAAGGTCTGCCCCTCACGATCGGCGAAACGCGCCAGATACTCGGCGCGGCGCGGGTCCTCTGCGTCTTCCAGCAGCTGCGCCGTGCTGCCCGGCACCTGGTACATGGTGTAGCGCACGATCTCGCGCATCAGGCGCACGAAAGGCAGGTTGATCGAGGCCCGCAGCGCTTCGCGCAGGGTGGGTTCGCGGCCATCGTCGCTGGCGTTGAAGTTGCCGAAAGTATGCACACCCCCGCCGGTAAAGAAACTCTCGCCCGGGCTGGCGGAGAAGCGGCGTTCGAGCGCGGCCTCGAGCATGGCCGGCAAGCTGCGGTCGCTGGTGGTCGCCAGGTGGTCGATGGCCCAGCGCGTGAGCCTGTCCTGGCGTGCGACCTCCACCCGGCGCAGCGCCGGCACGTCGAGCACGGCAAGGCGGGCATGCACTTCGGCCACGATCTCGAGGTAAGTGCTCAACACGCGCAGCTTGGCGGTGGAGCCGAGTTCGAGCTTGCTGCCCTCGTTGATGTCGAGCGGCTGGTCGGTGGTGTCGGTCTGCACGCGCACGCGGTTGCCGCCAAGCGTGCGTTCGACCAGGGTGAAGCTGTAACGCACCGCGCCCAAGCTCGCCGGCACCAGCATGCGCTCACCGAGCAGGCCCTGGCTGCGGGCGAAGTCGGCGTCGGACAGGCGGTTCAGATAAGTACCGACCGCCTGCTGCAAGTCGCCGTGCAGCGTGGCGTCAAGCTCGGCGTCGAGCCGATCGAGGCTGTACAGCGAGGTGCCGAGCATGCCCGCCAGGCGCGCGCGCACGGCGGTCGAGCCCTTGCCCGGGCGCGCCGGCAGCAAGGCCGGGTCAGCGGCGAGCTCACGGAATAACAGGGGTTGTGCCAATGCGGCCTCACGCAGCGCCGCGCTGATGATACCTGCGCCGGCCAGCAGGCGCAGGTGGGCGTCGGTGCTGCGGCTCAGTTCGTCGCGGCCACGTGCCAGATACCAGGTCGGGCGACGGTGGGCAATCATCAGCGCCACCACCTGGCGCAGCGCCCGGCCCTGCGCGCGCAAGACCTCACCCTGCCCATCCGCCGCCGACAGCAGCGCATTGACACGGACAAAGTCCGCCGCAAACCACACCCACAAGCCGTCGCCCAGGCCATTGACTTCGCCATGGCCGGGCGCGGCCGAGAGCGGCACAGTGTTGAGGTAGTCCAGCACCAGGCGGCGGCGCACCGGCAGCGTATTCTCGCCCTCGCGGTAGGCGCGTACGCTGGCCGACACCATCTGGCGCAGCTTCTCGCGCGCATCAAAGGTGATGCCGTCGGGCGAATGGCGGTACTTCTCGATCTGCGTCGCCAGCGTGCTGCCGCCCGGGGCGTCAAGGTCGGCATTGAACATGCGCCCCACTTGCGCCAGCGCAGCGCGCGCGAAACGCGGCCAGTCCACCGCCGGGTTCAGCGTCGGCCGCGACTCATCGAGCAGATCGCGGTTCTCGATGAACAACAAGGTCTGCGCCACCACCGCGGGCACCGCGGCAAAGTCGGCGTAGCTGCGCTCGGGGTAGCGAAAGTCGTAGAGCGGTGCGCCACGACAATCGCGCACATCGAGCCCGGCGCGCGTTTTCTCCGCATAGGGCGGGGAGAACCCCTGATCGACGTAGTCCAGCAAAGCCGGGCTGAAGCGGGTCTGGGCAGTGAGGGCGAAACCACGCGCTTGCAGACGCTCGATGAAACGCGGCAGCTCAGTGTAGCCCAGGCGCTGATCGAAGGGGCCGTGTGCCGGATAGCGCACGGCATCGCTGTGGCCTGCAACGCGCGCATAGTCGAGCTGTGCAGCATGGCGGCTGATGAGGCGCGCCTGCAGGCGCGAGTTGTGCAGTTCGTGCGCCAGCAACACGCCCCCCGCCACCAGCGCCACCAGCACGCTGATCAGGATTGCCGCGCCCAGCACATGCAGCGGCCGCACGCGACGCGGGCGCGATGTGACAGACCTGCGGGCGGAAGAGGGTGTGCGGGAATTCACCGCGTGACGGATCGATATTGCATTGCGTCAATTATCCGCAATTTGGTGCGGAAAAATGACACTGTTACAGCCACACAACAGGAAGCCAGATCGGCAGGCGAAGCGGCCGCCAGCGTGCTGTCACGCCGCAGGCGCTCAAACGCCAAGCGCCTGCTGCAGATCCTCTAGCAGGTCCGCCACCGGCTCGATGCCCACCGACAGCCGCAACAGGTCCGGCGGGCAGCGACTGGTCGGCCCCTCCACGCTGGCACGGTGCTCGATCAGGCTCTCGACCGAGCCCAGCGAGGTGGCGCGCTTGAACACCCGCACCCGCGCCGCCACCTCACGCGCAGCGTCCTCACCCGCCCGCACCCGGATCGACAGCATGCCGCCGAAGCCTCCGCTCATCTGCGCCGCAGCGATTGCGTGCCCCGGATGCGAGGGCAGGCCCGGATACAGCACCTGTGCAACCGCTGGGTGCTGCTCGAGCGCGCCCGCCAGCTGCAGCGCATTGGCGCAGGCGGCGCGCACGCGCAGGTGCAGGGTACGCATGCCTCGCAGCAGCAGCCAGGCCTCGAACGGCCCCAGCACCGCGCCCCCGAGGTTGCGCATGCTGCGCACGCGCTGCCACAGCGCCGAATCCTCACGCGTGATGAGGGCTCCGGCGACGACATCGGAATGCCCGTTGAGATACTTGGTGGCCGAATGCAGGACGATGTCGGCACCCAGCGCCAACGGCTGGCTCAGCACCGGCGTGGCCACGGTGGAGTCCACCAGCGTGTGCGCGCCATGCTTTTGCGCGAGCGCGATCGCAGCGCGCAGATCGGTCACTTCCCAGGTCGGGTTGGCCGGGGTCTCTATCCACAGCAGACGGGTGGGCGCGGCGGCGAGCTGACGGTCGAGATCGGCGAGGTTGACGTTGTCGTAGAAGGCGAGCTCGATGTAGCCGTGCTCGGCCAGGTCCAGCAGCCACTTGCGCAAACCCCAGTACATGGCCCGTGGCGCCACGACGCGATCGCCCGCCTGCAATGCCTGCAACACAGCGCTTGCTGCGGCATGACCGGAGGCAAACACGAGCGCCTGCGTACCGCCTTCGAGCTGGCGCAATACCTCTTCCACCTCGATGTAGGCCGGGCTGCCGTCACGCGAGTACATCCGCCCTCCGGGATAGCCGCCATCCTCTCCACGCTCGAAGGTGCTGGCCAGGTGGATGGGCGGGACGATGTCCCGATAAGGCTCGGCAACACGGCCAAGACCATGAACGGTGAGGGTTTCAAGTGAAGGCATGACGGACATTTCGGTGCGGCTCCGGGAGCTGAACGGATGAGCCAGTCATCTTAATGCAGCATGCCGCCGCCTGCGCCCCGAGCGCGCACGCATCGACCACAGGCAAGCATCAAGCTGGCAGGACTGCATGCTGCGCGAGCTGCAGCCAGGTGAAAAGAGTATTATTTACATTGATACAAATATATTTGCTAGAATACAAACCTTACAACTCTAAATGCTGGCGTTTCAGTAGCACATAGCACAGCCTGTTCTGTGGTTGATCTTCGTGCTGCGTCCCGGCGTTACCGACTGCAAATGCATCTCCGCCACCCTGGCGGCATGGCCGGCTCTTTTCCGGCCATTTGTTGTGGGCCGGTTTCTCCCCTGCGCTGTTGCCATACCTGGCTGATCGCTGCGCCAGCGACTCATCGATGCAGGCAAAACTTGTCGTAAAGAATCTATACAAGGTCTTCGGGGAGCATCCCCGCGAGGCCATGAAAATGGTCGAGCAAGGGCTGGACAAAGCCGCGATCTTCGCGCGCAGCGGCCAGACCCTGGGCGTCAATGACGCCTCGTTCGAGGTCAATGAGGGCGAGATCTTCGTGGTCATGGGCCTGTCGGGCTCGGGAAAATCCACCCTGGTGCGGCTGCTCAACCGGCTGATCGAACCGACCGCCGGCCAGGTGCTGGTCGATGGCCGCGACATCGCGCGCATGTCCGACACCGAGCTGCGTGATTTTCGGCGCAAGCACATGAGCATGGTGTTTCAGTCCTTTGCGCTCATGCCGCACCTGAGCGTGGTGGAGAACACGGCCTTCGGCCTCATGCTCGCCGGCGAAGCGGAGCAGACACGCACCCAACGCGCCATGGTCGCGCTTGAACAGGTCGGGCTGGCGCAATGGGCGGAGAGCTATCCGGACGAGCTCTCGGGCGGCATGCAGCAGCGCGTCGGCCTCGCCCGCGCCCTGGCGAACCACCCCCACATCCTGCTCATGGACGAGGCCTTCTCCGCGCTCGACCCCCTGATCCGTGCCGAGATGCAGGACGAACTGGTCAAGCTGCAGGCCGGCCACAAGCGCACCATCATCTTCATCTCCCACGACCTCGACGAGGCCATCCGCATCGGCGACCGCATTGCCATCATGGAAGGTGGCAACGTGGTCCAGGTGGGCACCGCCGAGGAGATCCTGCGCAAGCCGGCCAATGACTATGTGAGGTCCTTCTTCCGCGGCGTGAACGCCAGCTCCATCCTGTCGGCGGCCGATCTCGCCCGCCGCACCCAGGTTAACATCATCGACCACGCCGGCATGGGCGTGCACAGCGCCCTCGAACGGCTGCGCAGCCACGACCGCGAATTCGGCTACGTGGTCAGCCCGGACCAGCGGCTGATGGGCGTGGTGTCGGTGGATTCGCTGAAGAAAGTGGCGCGCAGCAGCGACAACCCCAAGCTTCGCGAGGCCTTCCTGCCTGGCGTCGAAAGCGTGGCCCACGACTGCCCCATCGCCGGCCTCTACGAACCCTTGACCCAGCATCCCTACGGCCTGCCGGTGGTTCGCACGCCAAGGGCCGCTACCGCGGCTCCATCACCCGCAACACGATGCTCGAGTTCCTGCATGCACAAAACTCGGAGACGAGCCAATGAGCGATCAAGACACCTCCAATCCGTGGGCGACAAGCACTGAAACCACCCCTGCCCCGGCAGCACCCAGCAATCCCTGGGGCAGCACGAGCGCCGACGACAGCGCCGCGACGAGCGCACCCGGCGCTGACGACTGGCTGATCGAGGCCGCGCTGCCCGGCGATGCCAGCGCACCGGCCTTCGACTGGGCCCAGCCCTTCGACGGCGCGGTGATCCCCCTTGACGAGTGGGTGGACAGTGGCCTGACGTGGACGGTGGACAACTTGCGCCCCGCCTTCCAGGCCGTGCGCGTGCCCATCGATGCCACGCTGAACGGTATCGAGCATGGGCTGCTGGCGGTGCCGCCGCTGCTGATGATTGCCCTCATCGGGCTCATCGCCTGGCAGGCGAGCGGGCGCCGGCTGGCGTTCGGCACTGTCCTGTCACTGCTGGTGATCGGCTTCATCGGCGCCTGGAGCGAAGCCATGGTGACGCTGTCGCTGGTACTTACCTCGGTCGTGTTCTGCATGCTGCTGGGCCTGCCGCTGGGCATCCTGATGGCACGCAGCGAGCGCCTGGAGAAGCTCGCCCGCCCTGTGCTCGACGCCATGCAGACCACACCCGCTTTCGTCTATCTGGTGCCGGTGGTGATGCTGTTCGGCATCGGCAACGTACCCGGCGTGGTGGTGACGATCGTGTTCGCGCTCCCACCGCTGATCCGGCTCACCAACCTGGGCATCCGCCAGGTGCGCCCGGACCTGATCGAGGCCGCGCTCGCGTTCGGCGCCTCACCGTGGCAGCTACTCACCCGCGTGCAGCTGCCGCTGGCGATGCCGACCATCATGGCCGGCATCAACCAGACGCTGATGCTGGCGCTGTCGATGGTGGTGATCGCCTCGATGATCGCCGTGGGCGGGCTGGGCCAGATGGTGCTGCGCGGCATCGGCCGCCTCGACATGGGCCTGGCAACGATAGGCGGGCTGGGCATCGTCATCCTCGCCATCATCCTCGATCGCATCACCCAGGCCATGGCCACACAGGAGCGCAAGAGCGGGCGCTGGTACGAAAGTGGCCCCCTCGGGCTGTTGTTCGGCAAACGCCAGCCCAAGCCAGCTCAGCACCCAGCCGACGAGACCGACATCGGCGCACAGCAATGCGCCTGATCCCGACACCGGCCTATCCCCTTACTGACACACTCATTACCGCACCCACACAGGAGTCCTGCATGCAAAAAAGACGTTTCCTCAAGAACATTCTCGGCGGCGCCGCCATCGCCCTGGCCGCTGCCGCCCCTTTCCACGCCCATGCTGCCGAAATGCCGGGCGCGGGGGTGAAGGTGCAGCCGCTGAAGAGCTCGATTGCCGAAGAGACCTTCCAGACCCGCTCGTCATGCAGGCGCTGAAGGACCTGGGCTATGAGGTCGAGCCCATCAAGGAAATCGAACACGCCGCCGGCCATATCGCAATCGGCAACGGCGACGCCACCTTCATGGCCGACCATTGGGACCCACTACATGTGGATTTCTACGAAAAGGCCGGCGGCGATGCCAAGCTGTATCGTCAGGGCGTGTATTCGGACGGCGCGCTGCAGGGCTACCTGATCGACAAGAAGACCGCAGACCAGTACGGCATCAAGAGCATCGATCAGCTCAAGGACCCCGCCATCGCCAAGCTGTTCGATACCGACGGCGACGGCAAGGCCGACCTCGCCGGCTGCAACCCGGGCTGGGGCTGCGAGAAAGTCATCGAGCACCACCTCGACACCTATGGCCTGCGCGACGCAGTCACGCACAAGCAAGGCTCCTACGCCGCCATCATCGCCGACACCATCACCCGCCAGCAGCAGGGGCAGGCCGTGCTCTACTACACCTGGACACCGTACTGGGTGAGTGGTGTGCTGGGTCCGGGCAAGGACGTGACCTGGCTGAAGGTGCCGTTCTCGGCCCTGCCGGCGAACCCAAGGACGTTGATACCGCCCTGCCGGACGGTTCCAACTACGGTTTCCAGGCCAACAAGCAGCACATCGTCGCCAACCGCGCATGGGCCATGGCCAATCCGGCGGCGGCGAAACTGTTTGCCGTCATGAAGCTGTCGAACAACGACATCAGCGCGCAGAACAAGCGCATGCGTGACGGCGAGGACAAGGAGGCCGACATCGAGCGCCACGTCGCAGGCTGGATCAAGGGCCACGCCGACGTTTACCAGGGCTGGCTCAAGGCTGCGCGCGCAGCGGCGCAATAAGCGCTCGCCGGCGCCAGCCACCTCAGCGCCCGCCCCTGGCTGCCACCGAGCAGCCGCGGGCGGGCGTTTTCCATCTGGGTGCCTGTCAGCTCCCCAAGGCAGCGAGTGCCGCACTCAGCGTTGCCGCGTCCACACCGTCCGCCAGCACACCCACCGGCGCACCTGCGAGCCACAACGCGCTGCCCTTCATCTCGAAGGCTGCGCCCTGCTTCAGCGCCGACACCACACCACCGGCCTCGCGCGGCGAGGCAAAGCCCTCGCCCTGCAGCAGCAGCCCCCCTTCGGCATCGACGAGCTTGAAGCGAAGCTGCCTGTCGGCTTCGCGGTATTGCTTGAACTGGGGCAGCGCAGCCTTGGTCTTTGCGCTCACCATCGGCCTGGCCGCCGCGGCCAGATTGCGCAGACCAACGGCATGGCGCAGCTCGCCAATGAAAGGCGTGGCGATCGCGCGCGCCTTGGCCGCGCCCTCGTGCAACAGGCGCTCGATCTGGGTCGGATCGGCGATCAAGGCGTCGTACTTTTCCCGCATCGGCGCGACGCTGGATTCAATCTTGTCGAACAGCGCCTGCTTGGCCTCGCCCCAGGCGATGCCGGACTCGAACGCGGCGCGCATCGCGCGTGTTTCCTCGGCGCTGGCGAAAGCGCGGTAGAGCTCGAACAGCGCCGATGTATCGGCGTCCTTGGGCTCACCCGGCGCTTTCGAGTCGGTGACGATGGAGAAGATCAACTTCTTCAACTCGGCGGGCGGGGCAAACAAGGGAATGGTGTTGTCGTAGCTCTTGCTCATCTTGCGCCCGTCGAGTCCGGGCAAGGTGGCGACCGAAGCGTCGATCGCGGCCTCGGGCAGCACGAAGTGTTCGCCGTAGATGTGGTTGAAGCTGCCGGCGATGTCGCGCGCCATCTCGATATGCTGGATCTGGTCACGCCCCACCGGCACCGAATGCGCCTTGAACAGCAGGATGTCGGCCGCCATCAGCACCGGGTACATGTACAGACCCATGTTGACGCCAGCGTCCGCGTCAGAACGCCCTCAGTGAGGTTCCTGTCCACCGCCGCCTTGTAGGCATGGGCACGGTTGAGCAGGCCCTTGCCGGCCACGCAGGTGACCAGCCAGGTGAGCTCGGGGATCTCGGGGATGTCGGAATGGTGATAGAACCACACGCGCTCGGTGTCCAGCCCGGCGGCAAGCCAGGTGGCGGCGATTTCCAGCGTCGAACGCTGCACGCGCAAGGGATCGGGTGGTCTTGATGAGGGCGTGGTAGTCGGCCAGGAAGTAAAAGCTCTCCACCCCCGCACGCTGGCTGGCGGCGATCGCCGGGCGGATGGCACCGGGGTACTTGCCGAGATGAGGCGTGCCCGAGGTGGTGATCCCGGTGAGGACGCGCTGGACAGCCATGTATCGCTCCGGCAGAAACTTGCACAAAGAGCGCGAGTTTAACTGGTTACGCGCGACGGGAGAAGGCGCACGACGCGTACCATTCCAGGCTCGGCGGCCACAGCCCTGCCCCAGCCAGCAGCGCAGGCGAACAGGAAATGCACGGAACAACACCCGGCGTTCGAAGACAAAACGCAGTTGCCGCCTGGCTGCACACCCGCCCCCGGGCACATTCACCCCACTGAAAAAATCGAACAAGGAGCCCTGAGCCCATGCTGGAACACCTCACCAACCTGGACTGTATAAGCACCTACGCCCTGCCCTGGCATCAATGTGTTGCTTGCCATCGGCACCTTCATTGTCGGGCGCTGGATTGCGGGCATCGTCGTGGGCGTGGCGCGCAAGTTGCTCACCCGCGCGCGCATCGATGTGATTCTGGTGAATTTCATCGTCTCGATCCTGAACGGCGTGCTGTGGCTGGTCGTCATCATCGCCGCCCTCAATCGACTCGGCGTGCCCACCACCTCGCTGGCGGCGCTGATTGCAGGCGCCGGTCTGGCCGTTGGCCTGGCGCTTCAGGACTCGCTGAAGAACTTCGCCGCCGGCGTCATGCTGATCCTGTTCCGCCCCTTCAAGGCTGGCGACTTCGTCGAGGCCGGTGGCACCTCGGGCGTGGTGGAAATGATCGACATCTTCAGCTCCACCTTCTGCACCGTGTACAACCGCGAGATCATCGTGCCCAACGGTGCCATCTACTCCGGCGTGATCACCATCTTCTTCGCCCGCCCCACGCGGCGCATCGACCTGCTGTTCGGCATCGGCTACGACGACGACATCCGCAAGGTGAAGACCATCATCGAGCAGGTGCTCAAGGCCGAGCCGCGTGTGCTGGCCCATCCCGCACCCTTCATCGGCGTCGCCATCTGGCCGTCAGTAGTGTCAACATCCACGTCCGGCCGTGGGTCAGGACAGACGACTACTTCGGCGCCATGTGCGACCTGAAGGAAAACATGAAGATTGCCTTCGACGAGAACGGCATCACCATCCCCTACCCGCAGATGGACATGTACCAGCACGTGGTGCACGCTGCCCCCGCACAGGAGCTTAAAGCGCTGACCGGTATCAGGCGCGGACAGGCGCAGCAGA
>JAUCDD010000043.1:0-164991 GCA_034675505.1 Melaminivora sp.
AAGACTACCCCACAAAAGTTAACAGGTTAATATTCAATGCTAATACAAAAAGTTTGTGTCATTTTTGTGCCACAAGCGCTCTTAGTTTCTTTAAGTTTTCTTCAATATCGGTGATGATGCCCTCGGCTTCGTGGGTTTTTATATAGCCCATTCCGGGTTCTTTCACCTTATTTTCTTCAGAAAGTTCTTCCTGAAAAAGCCAGTTAATATTTATATCTGGCCAGAGCTTCACTAATTTTTCAATTGTTTCTTGATGGAACGGACGCTTTCCGTTCACCATCATTGATAATTGTGGAGCACTTATCTCCAGCTTTTCCGCGGCATCTTTCTGCTCAATGCTATTGTATTTAAGGTATTCCTGAAACGTTATTCCTATTGACATAATTTAGAATGTGTATAAATTAACGTATTTGTTAACTTTTCATTTGGCAGTTAACGTATTTGTTAATACATTTGAAAACAATTCAAAACGATTAAAAACATTTGAAAACAAATATAACAGAAAAGAAGATACCAATTGATATGCGTTTACATAATGCACGGATAAAAGCCTTTTGTGAATTCTATCTCTATTGACGGAAGAAGAAGCGCGTTCAGCAATAGAATTGCTGGATGAAAATCTAGGCTATGGCTACACCAGTGAAGTGCTTTCCCTTGCCCTGCGCAATGAAGTTCAGATAACGGCACAATCCATAAGGCTTATTAAGAATGGAGCCTATAAAAACGAAAGAGTATTTAAATTTTTACTTGAAGTAGCCGCAGATAATAAAGCGGACGGTGTTGCAGCCCGACTTGAGATAAAAGAAAAATTAACCACATAACACATTTAAAACTATGGAAACAACAAACATCTCCATTCCTGGCCTTTTAGGCCCCGACATTGAAATATTCAATGATCAAGAATTCAATACTAAAATACTTTCTGCTGGCAAGGTAATCCCTTTTTCACAGGCTCCATTCTCGCTTATATCCATTTTAATGGAGCAGCTGGAGCAAGAACCAGAAGCAAAACAAATATTAGAAAAATGGCACCCGGACTCCTCAATGAAGCAGATCCACCAATTCGCAGGGTGCCGCTTTGGAGGCTTGGATTTTGGCCGACATCAAGGATAACCAACTGCAGGACGGTGAATTTCACCCCTGTCCCCACCGGGGAAACTGTGCTGCAGAAGGCATCCTTTGCAAACTCCCAAAAATTAACGGCAGTAGGTTGACCATTCAATACGTGAACCTTATGCGCTTGCTGTCTGGCACAGATACCAATGAGGTAATTGCAGACAAAATGCACCTTCCCCTGGGCAGTTACCATTTACTAAAAAAACAACTGTACAAAGCCCTTGGCGGCGTGCAAACAAAACAGGAAGTGGCCTTAATGAGCCGCGCCCTAACAATAGTGTAGCACTTGCTACGCGCTACGTTCTTTCAATTGCCCTTTTCATAATGAATTGGTATTTACGGTTAAAAATGCCCGCCCGGCTGAGGAGCTGGGCGGTTTTTTAAAAAGTTAACTCAAGTTTAATTTAATACACACAATTATGTCAGTTTCAAAAGAAAATGTTCAAGTAATCCAGAAAGGTTTCAGAGAAATCTTCGGGAAAGACGCAGTACAAAAAACAAGTGAGCCAGATAGCGACGGCCGCTTTGAGGAAGTTTCGGTACACGTAGACTCTGCTTCAGAAGTAAAGTTGCGCAATTGGCAACTTACAAACAGGAAAACAGGATCCCGCACAGCTTTGATGTGCGCGCCGAGAAAAAAGGCGCCGTAAAAATTACCTTTTACTAATATCCCCAGTGGATCAAACGGGAGCAATAGGAGTGTTGCTCTGGAAACAGGATAGTCCTGTTCTTGGTTCGATTCCGAGCGTTTGGCAAATTAAAATTTTCAACTATGAGCAAAAGACCTTTTCAGATTATGGATGAAATGAATGTCAACGATAGCGAAAATGGAACTAAATCCATTGGCGTTTGTACAGATATTATTGAAATGAGAAACGTGAATGGTGGCGCAGTTGTTAGCGTTGGAATACCGGGAGAATTAATGCAAGAATTAATGAGAGGTGAGCGAATGGCTTTTTTGGTTCTGCCAATTAAGGATGATTATATAAGTCGAAAAGGTTGATTTATGACCCCCAAAACCCAAACCCAATCAAAACTAAACCTGCTCCGGGCAAACCTACAGCAGCTTTGCGAAAGTGATTTATTTACGGTAACCGAAAAACAAAAACTTTGCGCCCCGATTAAAGAACAGATTGAAAAATTAACAACCCAAACAGAAGCCCCAACAGTATGAGCTTTATAAAATGGCAAGAAATCATCGAGCAGACCAACAATGGGCTGGACATAATAATAAACTATTATCCAGATGCCCGTCAAGGTATCGATAGAAAAGATAAAAAATTTAAAATCCGGGATGAAAAAACGGCAAGCGCTTCTATCCGGTTCCACGGTGGCGAATACAAGGTTACCGATTTTGGTGGCGATCAAAAGGAACGCAACCTCTTTGGCGTGTGTATGCTGGAAACCAATAAAGACTTTGGCGAAGCTTGCAAATATCTTGCTGCCCAGTTTCACATTAAAGGTGCTGATAGCACTTGGACGCCAATCAAACCAGAAATTGAACGCCGCCCAATTAAGCAGGATGAAAAAGCTGGAGCATATACTTTGGAATTTAAGGATTTTACCGATGCGGAATTAAAAACATTAGGTCCTGCCGTAGAAGCTGGCCATTGTTTGGATTACCAAATGCACAGCCTAAAATCTTTTTCATACGTAAAAAATAACGAGGTTTTGATTACTACAGCTACAGAAAACTATCCTATCTACGCTTTTGAAGGCGAAGGCTGGGCGAAGTTGTACCAACCTTTCAGCTATGAAAAACAATACCGTTTCCGTTTTCTTGGCGAAAAAGCCTGAGCGCTTTGTGTACGGCTGGAGTTTACTGAAAAGCCAGTTCGCAAAAAAAACAAAGCCCGCATTGATGAAGAAATTCAGAATGAAGAAATAAAAAAAGTAGATACAGATCCACGTGTGGACAATGTGTTTATCTGCTCCGGCGGAAGTGACGGAATGAACATACGCAGTTTTGGGTACACCGCCATTTGGTTCAATAGCGAAAGTGAGCAACTGAATTATGAGGAATACCGCACCCTAAAAACGTGGGCAAAGAACATTATCTATGTTCCAGATTTAGACCATACAGGAATGCGCGTGAGCGTGGAGCTGGGTTTGAAATATTTGGATATCAAACTTATGCTACTGCCGGCAGAACCTTAAAACCTTCCGTGACAGACGCGGCAATCCGTGTAAGGATTTTAAGGATTTTGCAGAGAAAATGTACGATGCACGAAAGCCTAGAAAGTTTGGCTATATGCTGGACAAACTTATAGAAAATGCGTTGCCGTGCGAATTTTGGGACTCCACTTTTAAAGGCGATAGAACGCAGTATTACGTGCGTTGGACGCAGCTGTTCAACTTCTTGCGCTTGCAAGGTTTTGGACGCCACGCAGACGATCAAACAAAGGACGGATTTCAATACATACGCATTGATGGAAACATCATTCGTGTGGTGCGTCCATACGAAATTGAAGCATTTGTGCATACTTTTTTAAAGGAGCGCCAAATGCCAGGTGGAGCTTCGCGATAAAATTTACAGCACTTCCCTATCAGATAGAGCGCTTACCAAGTTGGATAATTTTGACATCGACTTCAATATTGCAGATAGAAATATGCAGTATATGTTTTTCAACAACCAGGTTTGGGAAATTACCGAAGCAGGAATTACCAAAAAAAGAGCTGGTGAAGTGGAGCGCTACGTATGGGAGAAAAAAGTTATTGAGCACACGGTTCATCTTCAGGAAAAACATTTCGAAATAAACCAAGACGTTCACGGTGATTGGGATATTAAGAAACTCAAGGAAGACAATAAATTTTTCAACTATTTGGTGAACGTTTCCCGCATTCACTGGCGCAAGGATTTGGAGACTGCTTTTGAAGGAAAAAGAATAGCCGATAAGGAAGCCTATTTCAAAGCAAACCAATTCAACATAGCGGGTACTAACCTTAATGAGAATGAAATTCTGGAACAGAAGCTTCATTTGATCAATAAAATTTATGCGCTGGGCTATATGCTGCATACCTATAAAAGTCCGCAACGCCCTTGGGCAGTTTATGCAATGGATAATAAGGTGGCAGACATTAGCGAGAGCCACGGTGGTTCCGGAAAGTCTGTGTTTATGAAAAGCCTACAGCAAATCCTGAAAGTGAGCCATTATATAAACGGCCGTGACAGCAAGAAAACCCAAGACGATTTTATTTACCACGGTATTAACGACGAAACAGATTACACCTTGGTGGATGACTGCCACCAATATTTGGATTACGGTTTCTTCTACAATGCTATTACAGGAGATTTGGACGTGAACAACAAAAACGGAATGCGCTACATCATTCCTTTTGACAAATCGCCAAAGATTGGGTTTGCAAGTAACTTCCCGCCCAACAATATGGATCCATCGCTGGAGCGCAGATTGTTGTTTATTGTTTTCAGTGATTATTACCACTACAACAAAGACGGCGAATATGAACAAACCCGAACCATCAGTGATGATTTTGACAACAAAACACTGTTCAAGGATTTCACCGAAACAGATTGGAACGATTTCCTAAACTTCTGTGGGCAAGCAATTAGCTTTTATTTGGGCCAGCGCGAAAAGATAGATCCACCAATGGGGGCAACGTCACCAAGCGAAATCTATTGAATGAAATGGGTGAAGCTTTCAAAAACTGGGCAGATGTTTTCTTCGCAGTAGTGGATGATCAACCAAGCATAAACCTGGACACCTATGTTCAGAAAATTCCCGCGCAAAAAGATTATACAGACAAGTCCGGATTTAAAAACGTGAGTTCTCAGCGCTTCAAAAAATCATTGAAAGCATACTGCAAGCTCAACGGCTGGAACTACAATCCAGAAGGCGCAGGCGTGGACAATGGCGGCAGGATAATGCAGAACATAGGCGGCACAACAATGGAAATGTTTTACATCCAGACAAAAGAGGACAGCAGCTTGTTCAGCAGGGCGGCGAGTACGACACCGCTTTCAGCTTCGGTGTTGATGCTTTGGATTTGATTTTGATGCAATCGAATAGCCGCAAGCTTTCGCTGTGTCGCCATGCTTGGCACGGGGATTTTTAGTTTCAAAAAATCAGTAGGGTTCAGGCGGCGTCTGCGAACGTTTGTGCCTGTACTGCCACCTTGAAGACTTTCCCATGTATTGGGGTCTCTGAAATACACGTCTAAGACATCAGGCAAAACTTTAGCCTTGTCAATTTCAAATACCGGAAACTCGGGTGAAACCACACAGCCATCGCACTCGTCAGGAACTACACCGAGAGCACCTTCCCATGCCATGAGCTTGGGATATATAAAGTCGCCAGCCTTTATGCGTGACAGCTTGGGGTACGCGAATTCAGTGCCGGTTTTTACTCCACCTTTGAATACGCCTCTACCAAATGAATAGATACCGCGAATTGATAGCTCACATCGGGTTCTACATTCACATCCGCGGCCTTTGTTGGACTAGCTCAGCAACCGCTATTTGCTTCGTGCTAGGGTCGCTGATAACCAAGGCGCGGCATAGTGCATGTAGTTCAGCAGTCGCTGATTTGCGAGCTTGTTGGCAGCCTGCAATTGGTGATCGACTGCATTTATTCTGGCAACTATGTGCCTTTGTACGTCTATTGGAGGCACGGGAACCCTCAATGAAAGAAATGCCGCTTCCTTCAATCGGTTTCTGCTAGTTGGGGTCGCCCCGTTGCTGAGGCCCAAGGCAGCAGTCCAAGATTGCTCCTGACGGAAAAGCAGGCGTGAAGGTATCGAACATCCAAAATTTCATCTTCGGAACGAAAACATGGGAACTCGTTGGACACATAGCAATCTGAAACCGCCTTGTCGGCAACCGCGAACGAACCTTTCCAAGCAAACAATCGGTTGTAAACAAAGTCGTCGCTTTTCACTCGATAAATTTTTGGTGCAGCAATTTGATGCCCCATCAATTTGTCTTTTGCAAATAAACCTTGTCCATACCATCGACATGAAGGGTTGTGTATTCCTGTAGCGGGTCAAGATACTCCGGCCTGCTGGCTTGATTCAGCACCTCGCCAAGACGGACGAGCGGCCATCCCTGCTTCATACAGGCTCCTTCAGCAACGCCTGAACTTGCTCCATGATCAAAATGATCTGCCGCTCTTTGTCCAGAATGCTGGCAACAAGCTGCTCAGGCGGCAGGTGCGTGATGTCTTCTTTGGCTGTAGCTTCTTTCGGTGTAGGTTGCAGCCTTTGGCAAGAATTTCAGCCGCTGCAATCTTCCATGCCTGTGCGTTCACTTCGCGCTTGTTCCACCATGTCAGCAGCCGACCAAATTCTTCATACTGGAGTGGCTGGGTCTTGGTGTAGTTCTTGCGGCCTTCGGGTAACGGCTGCTCGTAAAACCAAACATCTTTGGTGGGGCCACTGCGGTCAAGAAAAGCAGGTTGGCAGGGATGTTGGTGTACGGCGCAAACACCCCATTTGGCAAGCGCACGATGGTGTGCAGGTTGAACTCGGTCAACAGTTCCTGTTTGATACGACCGCAGATGCCGTCTGCAAAAAGGGTTCCATTGGGCACGACGACTGCGGCACGGCCAGCGGGTCGCCTGCGCAACTTACGCATGATGAGTTGCAGGAACAGCAAGGCGGTTTCTGCGGTCTGTTTGTCATCGGGGAAGTTGCCCAAGATGCCGCGTTCTTCTTCGCCACCAAAGGCGGGTTGGACAGAATCACATCGACCCGTTCGCGGTCACCAATTTCTTTGAGCGGAAAACGCAGTGCATTACCGGGGTCGATGTCGGGTGACTCCAAGCCATGCAGCAGCAGGTTCATGTTCACCAGCAGGTAGGGCAGTGGCTTCGCTTCGCAACCTTGAATGCTGCTTTGTTGAAGCTGTTTGCGCTTCTGCACCGTGGTGGCTTGTTTGGCAAGGTGGGTGTAGCTCTCCACCAAAAAGCCGCCCGTGCCGCAGGCTGGGTCAAGTACCACTTCACCCAACTGTGGATTGACCAGTTCAACCATCAAGCGAACCACGGGGCGCGGGGTGTAGAACTCACCCGCATCCCCGGCTGCATCGCGCATTTCACGTAGAAGGGTTTCGTAGGCGCGGCCAAGCACTTCCAGTTCTTCGCTGGCGTTGAAGTGAATGCCGTCCAGTTTAGTCAGCACATCCCGCAGCAGGTAGCCGTTAATCATGCGGTTGACCATGCCGCGAAACACGGCGGCAATGGTGTCGCGTCTGTCATGCGACTTGGTGCCTTGCAGTTCGCGCAGGTACTTGAACAAGCCGGGGCCGCGTGAGCCGTCCGGGCGCATGGCTTCATCTTGGTTGATGAAGGCGATCAACGTGTCACCAGTCAACCCCTCTTTGGTGGCACCCCAGTCACGCCAGCGATAGGGCGCTTCAATGGCAGGCTTGAACTTTTCGCCAGCCAATTGGCTTTCGGCCTCACGCACTTGCTCATGGTCGTCCAGAAATTTCAGGAACATCATCCATGTGAGCATGGGTAGACGGTCGCCATCGCCGTTCAGCCCCTTGTCCTTGCGCATGATGTCGCGTGCGGACTTGATGATGGAGCCGAGTTGCTGGGCGGTGGTTTGGGGTAGGTTTTTCTTTGAAGGCTTCATTTGAAATAACTGACATTGGATGCAGGTTCACTGGCCGATGCCTCATTCCAGTAGAGGGGGCTTTTGTGATCGTGCTCATCAAGCCACTTGATGTATCCATCGAGTTCAGGGCCACCAAGGTTTATTGCGTATTCGATTCCAAATAGAGCAACAACGACAAAATACTCCTGACTCTGCGTGACCAAAATAGTCCACTCGTTAAGTACCTGGAACGAAAGGTCTTCGTCCAAAAATGTCGTGTCGTGGGGATATAGACGACGCATGTGAATCGGCCAAAGACTAGCAGGCTGATTAAATCGAACGTACTGCCGAATTTCTTCAAGCGCATGTTGATCTACAAGTTCGTCATTCCAACCATCAATCTCAATACACTTGCTAGCAAGCACCTCAAGCGCAACTTTCCCAATAAACCTTGAAAGTGTTCTATCGTTCGCTGGTTCAGTGGCGGCAGGAAGAATCAATGTTCCCCGCTTGCTGCTAGTGATCGAATCAATCCATTTGGGAATATCTCTTTCATCTTTTGCGCCAAAGTGAATACCATCACCACTTTGTGGCCTTACTACCTCAATGGGAATTGATGATTGAAGGTGAATTCCCGCTAACGGTGGTGTGCGGCCTTTCTTGTTCGGAATCGCTGCCTCGAACCTAATTGCCTTGCCGTAGTGTGAATTCAAGAATGGTTCTTCAACCTTTCGAGAGAAATAGTTGTTGCATTGATCGCACACCCATCCGCGTGGGAGCGTATGCGCTTGATTAGCAAACGACTCGGGCAAAATATGTTCAACTGACTTCGATGAATCAGAGATTTGTTTGCACCAAATGCACCTCATAAGGCAGATCCTTGCGCATAGAGGCAGGACTGCAAAGTTTCAACTGCGGAGCGTAAGTTCTCCGCGCCGCCAAACATCGCCGCAATCTCCATCGCATTGCCGTGGTCAGAAATAGGCGCAATGCGCAGCGCATCAGGCAAGCGCAACTGGTCGGTGCCGTTTTCGGTGTACCTGTCCAGTAGCTCATTCAAAATCTGCCGTGCCTCTTCGCCGTACTGGTCAAAAAAATCTGACTTGTCACGGCGCAGCTTTTCAGCCCGTTGGCGGCGGGTCAGTAGCGGGGCGTTGAATGCCACATGGCATAGCAAGTCCAACAGGTCGGCATCGGGCTGGTTGGTTTGTTCCACCAGTTGGGAAAGGTCAATGCCACGGTCGGCCAGTTGAGCGATCAGGGTGTCGCGTGTGGCGGGGGCTTTCCAGTGGGTTGCCAAGTCTTCGGGTGAGCGGTACAGCACACGCACTTTTTCAGCGGTGTAGTCCGAGAACTGCACCATGCGCAAATTGTTGCCATCGGCATCCAGTTCGTACACGAGGTGGGCGGCAATTTCAACACGGCCACCGTCAACGTAGAACTTGCGTCGTTCATCCAGCGCCGGGTCGTTGACGCCTTGCGGCTGACCGGGTTCGATGGGCGGGTACTGTTCGTTTTGCTGCTGGTCAAACTCGACCAAATGCTCAGGCTCAACCACTTGCCCCGCGTCGTTGGCGGCTTCTTCCATGACTTGGGCGGCATGACCGTCAAAGTCGGGATCGGCAAACAATCGGGTGGCTGACCCGGTGTAGTCGAGGATGTCAAAGAACAACTTGTTGTAGTCCTCGGGCACCCGTGTACCGCGCCCGATGATCTGCTTGAATTCGCTCATAGAGCCAATGACGCGCACCAGCACCACATTCTTGACCGTGGGTGCATCCACACCAGTGGTCAGCATCTGTGATGAGGTCAGTATCGTTGGCGTGGACTGGTTGGTTTCCAAGTCCTGAAACCGTGACAAGTGACCACGGCCAATATCGCCCTCAGCGGCAGTCACGCGGCACACGTAATTTGGGTTCTGCGCCACCAAATCAGCATTCAGGTTGGACAGGGCACGGCGCATTTCATCGGCGTGTTCCTGATCGACGCAAAACACAATGGTCTTGGCAAAGCGGTCGGTGCGCTTGAGGTAATCGGTCAAGTGCTGCGCTACGGCTTCGGTACGAGCCTTTAAGCTGACCAGCCGCTCAAAGTCTTTGGTGTGGTATTCCTCGTCCGGTATCTCGTTGCCATAGCGGTCAAGCTGGCCGCGTGTGGGTCGCCATCCCGCAGCATCAAAGGTGGTGATGACGCGATGCACCCGGTACGGTGCCAAGAATCCGTCTTCAATACCCTGCTTGAGCGAGTATTCGTACAGCGGCTGGCCGAAGTAGGCATAGGTATCACGCGACTCTTCGCGCAAGGGCGTAGCCGTCAAGCCTAGTTGAAAGGCTGGCTCAAACCATTCCAATATCTCGCGCCAGGTTGAATCCGCACGACTGGAACCACGGTGGCACTCGTCGATGACGATAAGGTCGAAGTAATCTGGCGAATACTCTTTGTACAGGCCAGGGCGGCGTTCGTCTTCGGCAATGGCCTGATAGGTAGAGAAGTAGATTTCACGCCCTTTGACTGCATCTCCATTTTCGATTTTCCATCGGGCATCACCAAAGATGGCAAAGGTCTTGTCTTTTGGGTCGTCCACCAAGATGTTGCGGTCTGCCAAGAACAGCACTCGCGTCTTGCGTGTGGGGTCGGCATCTTTGTTCCAACCCGAAGTCCAGAGTTTCCAAACGATGTGAAAGGCCGTGGGCGTTTTGCCTGTGCCCGTTGCCATCGTGAGCAAGATGCGCTTTTGTCCTGAAAGAATCGCGCTGACCGTTCGGTTGATGGCAATTTCTTGGTAGTAACGTGGTGGCTTGCCCGTGCTGTGGTTCAGCGGCTGGAGTATCGTCTTGACAGCAACCGCGCTGGTCAATGGCGTGCCTGCGGTTTGACGCTGCCAAAGTTCATCCGGGGTAGGGTAGCGGTCTATCTTTTGCTCGATGCCTGTCAAGAAGTCGAATTCGATGATTTCGCGGCCATTGGTGGCATAGGCAAACTTGAGTCCAAGAATTTCGGCATAGTCCTTGGCTTGCTGCAAACCGTCGCCTGCTGGCGCTTTGTACGGTTTGGCTTCGACGACTGCCAAAGTCAGGTCACGACGGTAACGGAGCAGGTAATCGGCACGTTTGCCTTCACGCCGTTTGGCGGAGCGGCCAGTGAGCACGATGCGACCGTCGGTAAAGCTGCGCTGTTCGGCTATCTCAAAAGGGCTGTCACCCCAACCAGCCGCTTGAATGGCTGGTGTCACATACTCGCGGCAGGTATCTGCTTCGCTGAACTCAAATGGGTTCGGTTGACTGTAATGGCTCATGCACGCTCCATCGGCTTGGCCAACAGTTGCTCAGCTTCACGCACCACAGCGATTTGCGCCGTTGTCAACTTCGGTTGTGGTGTGGCCGATTTCAATAAAGTCAGCAAGTCGCCCATGACACGTTCATGCTCACGGTACTGGAACAACCGAGCAGCAGAAAGCAGTGCGCCTTCTGGCTTGCCGTGCCGCGTTATGACAATCTCTTTTCCGGCCTGCACATCGTCCAGATGCTTGGACATGCCAGTGCGCACCTCGAAGAAGGGCATGAGTTCGTCAGTTGAGAATTTCATGGCTTTGACCGCAGTTGATGGTGCTCACAATTTTGGTCATATTTTACGTCACACCGTTGTGGCAGGCAAGATTTCAAAAATCTTGGAACTTGCTCAAAAAATAAGCAAAATCACATTTTCCGTGGTATGGTCGGTACTTGTCCATGAAGCACTTTTTTGACCGTTTTGAGGCCGTCAAAGTGGCTGTTTAGGGATCAAAAACACCACTTTTAGATGGTCAACTGGCTGTTTTTGATGGCTTTTATGTTGAAAATCGTCTAAAATACACGTATAGGTAGCCAATTTCGTGAAATTGCGGTTTTTTGACCGAATTTTCATGATCGGCAACCGATGCCAAGCAAGCTCTGTTCGCCACGAATTTTGGCTTGCTTGAGCCGCCCCAAACGTTCTGTTTGAGGCAGTTGCCCACCGCCTAGATAGGCGGCACCGGACGGCACTGAAGTCCCCCGCATTCGAGCACCTAAAAACGTGTTCCTGACGCCTTCAAAGCATCGGGATGCTTCGTCACGTCTGTGCTTTGTCTGCATCCCCGAAACCCTGACCGATCCTGCGTCACCGCCAGCCCATGACGGGCGCAGCGGTATGCAGGGTCATGGAGAGAAACCGTGAGCCTGAATGAATCCCTGACCAGCGCCTTTGAAACCATCCGCGAGTACGCAATTTGGGACAGTCATAGTCTTGTGCCGCATCCTGACAACCTGAAGTTTCAAGCAACGGAAGAACGCCGTGCCATGCACCGACTGGGCACCCATTTGACCAAGATTGTGAGCCGTCCTGAAAGCGAAGACCTGCAATATGCAGCACACGTCATCAAGCGCCATTTTTGGAACGAGTTGGGACTGTCGCAACCGCCTGAACTGGCAGCTGAAGTGCCTCGGTTCTTGCTCAAGCCTGACCACAAGATGGAGCCTCGAACAGACCCGCAAGAACTGGCATACCAACTGGCGGCGGTGCCCATGCCGGAAACACCCGTGCTGTGCATCGTATCGTCAAAGCTGGCGCTGCTGCAAAAGCTGCTGAATCTGAGCAATACGGCTATCAAGTTTTTGACACTGGCCTATGCCAATACCTGCCGCCATAGTCTGAGCAAAGACGAGTCCAGTGGCCTGCCGCTGGCACTGAGTTACATCGGAGTCGCTGATGACGAAGACCGCAACCGCGCCGTGGCCGTTTTGCTGGATGTTCCGCTTGCTGAGGTTGAAGCCCTTTTCATGCCGCCTATTGCGCTGGTCGCATTGCGCTTCGTCGATGTGCATGTCTTCAATCAGGCAAGAAATCTGCGCAGCGTTTTCACTCTGTCCGACGAATTTGTCACGCTGCTGGAAATGCCGCACCTGAGCCACGCTGCTGTGTTGGCACGAATTCTGGAATCAGAACGCGACCTTGATAGCGTAGATGACGGCAGCACGCCCATCGGCTACATGTACGAAATCATGCCCAGTCAGATCGCGGAATGTTACGAGCGCACTGTGCTGAATCGCCCCTTGCTGTACCAGCATGTGCATTTTCTCGTTGAGTGGTTCACAGGTGGTCTGTCAATTCCTGTAGCGGCGTGGTACGCCCTCGATAGCCGTCTCACTTTTGAATCCATCCGCGATGCGCTCAAACGCGCTGCATTGGCGTGCTGTACCGAGAACAGGCCACTGGACGCACATGCGATTCTGAAAGCACTTTTTGCAGCTTCCAGCGATGTTTCTCTTGGGTCAACCGACGGCAAGGAGGGCTGAACAATGCAACCGCAGAGTCCGACACCAGCACCCGCAGTTCTCGACCCCAACGAAGCGCCAGAAGGCTTCATTGCGGTACTCAAAAGCGATGTGGCAACAGAACGACTTGGCAACATCTGCCGCGCTTGCGACTGGCGCAGTGCTTGCAATGGCTTTGAGCACCGCTGCATGCCCTACACGGTTATCAGTAGCAGAGACGGGCGCGAACTCAAGCGCCACGATGGTTGCAGCGTTGTCTTCAAACGCCGCGCCACTCCCGATGAAGCACCGAACCGCTAACGCAGTTCTCGTAGCACTGACACCCTGATTTTTCGATAAGGCGAAGTATCGGATAGCTCATGCCGAGGCTTTTTCACGTCCGCAATTTACGTTCATTTGCTATCACCACGGAGAAGACCATGACCAACAACCAAGACACCCAAACCGACACGGCGCAAGCAAAGCCGCCTGTGACCATCATCAGTAACGCTATGAGGTTTCGGCCGGGGCAGTGCGTTGCCACGCCGGGCGCACTGGCACTGCTGGAGAAGACCGGATTCAGCGCAGCGTTTCTCATCAACCGCCATGTTCATGGTTCGTGGGGTGATGTTTGCAAAGAGGATGCTGAACTGAATGAAATGGCGCTCGGAGACGGCAGCCGCATCATGTCGGTGTACCGCTTGGTTTCGCCCGAAAAGTTCAAGGCAACACCGCAATCAAAGCGATCTGACTTGCCAACCGTATGGATTCTCACGGAAGCAGTGAGAAGCGACGGCTGCGATGGTAACGAGGGCCGACGCGCCAGCACATGCGTCCTTTTGCCAGAAGACTACTGACATGACGGCGCACAAATCGAAATCTAATACTGTCGTTTCGTATCGGTTCCAACGCTACTTTCACACCCTGCAAACCGGGCACTACTTGCTCAAAAAATCCAAGCGGCAAGACCCCGTGCGGGTGTTCTTCCAGCAGGGCGACATAGATGGGGCATGCGGCATCCATGTGTTCGCCGCCGTTATGGTTCTCTTTGACCTGGCCAAGAGTGTTGCCCTGCAAGACATGCCCAAGCGAAAGTACGGTGTGCCAGCCGAAGTCTGGGCGGTTTTTCAGCACACATTTTTCACTGGCGTTCACGCGCATGAATTCGTGACGCTGGTTGACTCCCTCAAGCTACCGCTGAACTTGACACTTCGTGAAAGCAAAGACGGTGGTTTAGACCGCTGGGTGGTGGACTGTTTGATGCGTGGTGAACTCGTTGCCATCGTGACGGCTAACGCGAAGAACGCCAAGTTCAAGCATTGGTCACTGGCACTCGGAATCGAGGGTTTGGTGGCGGGGCGTGAAATCAAGCCAGACACGATCTTGATGCTTGACCCATCTGCCAGCGAGCCGAGTTACAGACCACATAACGCAAGACTTCGTGTGCCGTTCACTGGCCCCGGTAGTCGAGCCGGAAAGTCTGCCGACCAACTGAGCCAGTCGAACAAAAGCAAATCCACGAACAAGCCCATTCATTGGCTGTACGAATCAGGAGACTTTCCCACTGAGCAAGTGCGCTTGGTGTCAGCGGTTCGGTTCAGGTACGCCGACTGGACTTGACAGGCCGGGCTGGTGCAGCAGTTTTGGCAGTGCGTCTAGCCAGCTTCTGCGCAGGCTTGTCTAGCGTAGCTTGATTGGCACGGCGCTTGTCGCCACCCTCAGCCACTGGCTTCATGGTGGCCGTGATGCCCTCAAACAGCGTTGGCAGCGTAATGCCCAGCGAGTAACACAGGGTAGCCAGCGTCAGCAGAGAAGGGTTGACGTATCCGCACTCAATTTTGCTGATGCGAGAGCGTTCTACCTCCGCGTCATACGCCAAATCAACTTGAGTTTTCTTTGCTGCTTCGCGGTGCCGCTTGAGGTTCTGACCCAGTGCAAGCGTCACCGGATTGGGGAGAAGACTTGTCGAACTTTCGGCACCCCGGCTGCTTTTCGGGGCTGTTGTTTTCATGCCCTGAAGGTTCGCGTAGTGTGCCTTTCAGGGAAACGTCCTAAACGACACAATGCATGAGAAAATCATGTGTCGTTCGAGACACATAAGGAGAAGAAAATGGAGAATCAAAAAAGACTGGCGGCAGCGGCTTTCATGTTCGTGGCGAACCAAGCCTTGGCACAAAGCGTGGCCATGCAGCAGCCCATCACACCGGACATGTGTGTCGATGCCGTGTGTGTTGAACAAGACCTCGGTGCTGTCTCCGCTGGACTGGCTTGGACAGCGCCAGCCCGACCGGAGGAACCAAGCCGTGACTTCAAGAAAAGCTACGACGAAGGTATCCGCAAGGGTTTGGACACTTGTGAGAAATCAAACAAGGCCCAATGGGGTTCCAAGGCAAGCAAGCTCTGCGAACTGTTGATCTTTGGCAATCAGAAGCCGAGAGCGGAATTGGTGGCGTTCTTCGCGGAGAACAAGCAGCCTGTTTGCGTGACGGGTGGCAAGTTTTTCAACTTTGGACTGACTTCCCCGCTTGGAGCCACAAAGTTTCAGGTGAGGTTTGGCCGTGATGGACGCCCTCGGGTTGCTGAAATTGCCAAGTTTTTTGGGGTTTCAAAAGACGAGCAGGCGGCGCTGAAAGCCCAGATCGAGAAAAAAGCACCCGTATCTGCACTTACGGGATGGTTCATCGGCAACGCCTCCTTGGGGTGGATATGTCCGGTTCATCGACATCACCGGAAGCTATGAGTTGCGCGGGCGCGAGGCATTGTTCACACGATCAAACGCCGAGCCTGATCAAGGCGCATGTGCAACAGCACCTCGCCAGATTTCAGTTCAATAAAAGGAAAGCTCATGAAATATCAATTTTTTGTCGCGATGGCGTTCGCCGCTAATCTTGCTACAGCAGCGCCAGTAAGCGATTTGTCGGGCGGTCAGACTGGCCGCATCGAATTCCACTCTATTACTGTCCCTGACCTTTGGCAGTACGCTCGTCGCAATACCCAAAACACCAACCAAGCTACAGTTTTTGGCGACTTGATGATGCCTCAGAACGCCAGTGGCAAAGTGCCCGCCGTGGTGTATTCACATGGCAGCACTGGGGCAACGGCTGCGGCATACGACGTGTGGGCGAAAGAACTGAACAACGCGGGAATCGCGCTGTTCGTGGTTGACAGCTACAAGCCTCGCGGCATCACTGAGACACAAACCAATCAGGGGCAACTTAGTCCAGCGTCACAGGTTTCCGACGCACTTTATGCGCTCAAGCTGCTGGCAACGCATCCGCAAATCGACAGCACCCGCATATACAACATGGGGTTCTCACGAGGTGGCTCGATTGCTTACTACACGGCTTGGCCGATGTACCAGCGGCCAGTTGAAACGGCGGGTGCCAAGTTTGCTGGGCACATTTCCGTTTATCCCGGCGTATGTGAAATTCGATACCGGGCTGATGCAGCAGATAAGGCTACAGCACCAATTCTTGTTGCTCTGGGCACCAAGGATGTCAGTACCAACGAGGCCACATGCAAACAGTACATGAGTGATGTGGCAGCGGCTGGCAACTCCATAACGGTCAAAACATACGAGGGGGCATACCACGGTTGGGATACGTTAAACCGCTTCGGGTATTTCCAGAACAGCCACACAAGTTTCGATTGCAACATGGAACTCCAAATGACCGATAAACCCGGCGGTGGAGTAGGGCAGAGCGCCAAAGACCTGAAAACTGGCAAAACCATCACAAGCTACGATGAGTGGTACGCATCGGTAAAGTCGTGCATGAAGCACATTCCCATGAGCTATGGCGGTGACGACAAGCAACGTGCCGCGTTGGTAAAGGACGTTCTGGAATTCATCCGAGCCAAGTAGCTTGCATAGACGCTGCTGGAAGGCAGTGCATTTTGCTGTTGAATTTCAAGCGTGTTGAGGTGTGGGAAAATATTGTCAACAATGCAACCAGCTTGCACCACGCGGCTGGTTGCGGTTTTGACGGTAGCCATGACGGTAAGGCCGTTTTCCCACCCAAAAGCGCCATGTGCAAAAAACACCATTACCGTTCAATGTCGTCCAACTCACCAAATCGGTTGACAATTGAGTGGGAGTGACTGACCTGTCCCCGGCGGCAGGTTCACACGCCTGCCCGCGCGAAACGCCGGCGCGACGCGCCTGAAAGCAGAAGGCCGGGCGGCCCGCGCGCGGCCCGGGCTGGCGCGGCCGCGTGAGCGAAGGCTGGGCCGGCCAGCCTGTGGTTCGCCCGGGCTTCCCGGCCGCCGGGGCGGGCGCTGCCGGCGTGTTCCTGCTGCGGGCTTTCCCCGCCGGATGCCGGCGCGGCTGGCGGGCAATAATCCCGGCTCCAAGGCCTTTCAAATGAATGCAGGAGCCCCGTGGACGCTGATGTGAACTATCCCGATGCGCAATCGGATGCCGCCGTTCCAGCCTGCCTGTCCGCAGGCGGCGAGCTGGGGGCCCTCATGCGGGCCCGCGACTGGGCGGCAACGCCGCTGGGCCCGGCGCAGGCCTGGCCGCAAAGCCTCAAGACGGCCGTCGGCATCATGCTCACGTCGGCGCCAGCCGATCTGGATCGGCTGGGGCAAAGAGCTGATCTACCTCTACAACGACCCCTACCAGTCCATCATCGGCGCCAGGCACCCCTGGGCGCTGGGGCAGCCGGTGTCGCAGGTGTGGCGCGAGCTCTGGGGCGAGATCGGCCCCCTGCTGGAGACGGCGATGGGCGGGGCCAGCGGCATCTACGTCGAGGAGCAGCTCCTGATCATGGAGCGCAACGGCTACCCCGAGGAGACCTACTACACCTTCTCCTACAGTCCCATCCCCGACGACGACGGCAGCCCGGGCGGCATCATCTGCGCCAACACCGACGACACCCGCCGCGTGATCACCGAGCGCCAGCTGGCGCTGCTGCATGAGCTGTCCTCGCGCATCGTGAATGCGCGCACGCGCGAGCAGGTATGCGCGCGCAGCGCGGCGGCGCTGGCCACCAACGGGCACGACCTGCCGTTTGCCCTGCTGTACCTGGCCGACGCGCAAGGCGGGGCCATGACGCTGGCGGCCGCGGCCGGCATTGCTGCCGGGCACGCGGCTGCGCCGGCATCCGTCCTGCCGGGCGATCCGTCGCCCTGGCCGCTTGCCGAGGTGCTGCAAGGGCAGGAGCTGCGCGTCGTCACCGACCTTCGCGCGCAGTTTGCCGACTTGCCGGCCGGCGCCTGGCACCTGCCGCCCGCCCAGGCCGTGGTGCTGCCGATCGCGCAGGTCGGCGCGCTGGTCGTCGGGCTGAACCCGTTTCGCCAGTTCGACCAGGACTACCAGGGCTTTGTAGCCCTGCTCGCGGGCCAGGTCGCGGCCGCCATCGCCAACGCCGAAGGGTTCGAGGAGGAGCGCAAGCGGGCCGAGGCGCTGGCCGCCATCGACCAGGCCAAGACGCTGTTCTTCTCCAACGTCAGCCATGAGTTCCGCACGCCGCTGACCCTCATGCTGGGGCCGCTGGAAGACTCGATGGCGCAGGCCGAGCGCCTGCCCGAGGACGAGCGCGAGCGCGTGCAGATCGCCCACCGCAACGGCCTGCGCCTGCTCAAGCTGGTCAACACGCTGCTGGAGTTCTCGCGCATCGAGGCGGGCCGGGCCAGGGCGCGCTTCGAGCCGACCGACCTGGCGGCGCTCACGGCCGAGCTGGCCAGCAACTTCCGCTCGGCCACCGAAAAGGCCGGGCTGGAGCTCATCGTGCAGTGCGCGGCGCTGCCGGGGCCGGTCTTCGTCGATCGGGAGATGTGGGAGAAGGTGGTCCTCAACCTCCTGTCCAACGCCTTCAAGTTCACCTTCGACGGCGAAATCGCGGTCAGCATGGCGGCGGGCGACGGGGCCGCAGTCCTCACGGTACGCGACACCGGCACGGGCATCCCCGCCCAGGAGCTGCCGCGCATGTTCGAGCGCTTCCACCGCGTCGAAGGCGCGCGCGGGCGCAGCTTCGAGGGCAGCGGCATCGGCCTGGCGCTGGTGCACGAGCTGGTCAAGCTGCACGGCGGCACCATCGAGGTGGCCAGCGAGGAGGGGCGCGGCAGCGCCTTCACCGTCGCCATCCCGCTGGGCAGCCGCCACCTGCCGGCCGAGCATGTGCGCGAAGAGAGCGCGCTGGGCCCCACCGCGGGCCGCGCGCGCGCCTATGTGGACGAAGCCCTGCGCTGGCTGCCGGATGCCGGGCCCGCTGACGCGGTGCTGGCCGCCGCTGCGCTGGAGTTCGCGGACGAGGCGGGGCGCGGCGCCGGCCCGGCGCGCATCCTGCTGGCGGACGACAACGCCGACATGCGCGACTACGTCCGCCGGCTGCTGTCCGGGCACCACGTAGTGGAGGCGGTGGCCGACGGCCAGGCCGCGCTGGAGGCCATCCGGGAGCGCCGCCCCGACCTGGTGCTGACCGACATCATGATGCCGCGCCTGGACGGCTTCGGCCTGATGCGCGCGATCCGCTCCGACCCCGCGCTGCAGGGCCTGCCCGTGATCGCGCTGTCGGCGCGCGCGGGCGAGGAGGCCAGCGTCGAGGGCCTCGCCGCCGGCGCCGACGACTACCTGGTCAAGCCGTTCTCGCCGCGCGAGCTGCTCGCCCGGGTGGACGCCAACCTGAAGCTGGCGCGGCTGCGCCGCGAGGCCACGGCGGAGCTGCGGGCCAGCGAGTGGCGCTTCCGCGCCCTGGTCAACGCCAGCTTCGACGTCGTCTACCGCGTGAGCCCGGATTGGCAGGAGCTGCGCCACCTGGTCGGCCGCGGCTTCCTGGCCGACACCACGGCGCCGTGCCGCGACTGGCTGCACCGCTACATCGACCCGGCCGACCAGGAGGGCCTCAACGCCGTCGCGCAGCAGGCCATACGGGACAAAAGCGTCTACGCCCTGGAGCACCCCGTGGTGCGCGCGGACGGCACCCCGGGCTGGGCGGCCTCGCGGGCGATTCCGATGCTGGACGAGCAGGGCGAGATCGTCGAGTGGTTCGGCATCGCCAGCGACATCACCGCCCGCAAGCACGCGGAAGCTGCGCTGCGCCAGCTCAACGCGACGCTCGAGCAGCGCGTGGAGGAGCGCACGCACGAGCGCGACCGCATCTGGCGCGTGAGCCGCGACATGCTGGGCGTGGCGGATGCGCAGGGCGTCTGGCAAAGCGTCAACCCGGCCTGGACCGAGCTGCTGGGCTGGAGCGAGGCAGAGATAGTCGGCCGCACGTCCGAATGGCTGGAGCACCCCGACGACTGCGCCAGGACGCGCGCGGAGGTGGCCCAGCTGGCCGAGGGCGTGCCTTCCGCCGAGTTCGAGAACCGGTTTCGCACGCGCGACGGCTCCTACCGCTGGCTGTCCTGGACGGCCGCGCCCGAGGGCGGGCGGCTGTACTGCGCCGCGCGCGACGTGACTGCCGCCAGGCAGCAGGCCGAGGCGCTGCAGCGCGCCGAGGAGCAGCTGCGCCAGGCACAGAAGATGGAGGCGGTGGGCAAGCTGACCGGCGGCGTGGCGCACGACTTCAACAACCTGCTGCAGGTGATCAGCGGCAACCTGCAGCTGCTGCAAAAGGACGTGGCCGGGCAGGAGCGCGCCGAGCTGCGCCTGCGCAACGCGCTCACGGGCGTGGCGCGCGGCTCCAAGCTGGCCTCGCAGCTGCTGGCGTTCGGGCGGCGCCAGCCGCTGGCGCCCAAGGTCGTCAACCTGGGGCGGCTCATCCGCGACATGGACGACATGTTCCGCCGTGCCCTGGGCGAGACCATCGAGATCGAGACGGTGGTCGCCGGTGGGCTGTGGAATGCCTTCGTCGATACGGCGCAGGTCGAGAACGCCTTGCTCAACCTCGCCATCAACGCCCGCGACGCCATGAAGGGCCAGGGCCGGCTGACCATCGAGGCGGGCAACGCCCTGCTGGACGACGACTACGCCCTGCGCCACACCGAAGTGGCGCCCGGGCAGTACGTCGTGCTGGCCGTGACCGACACCGGCTCGGGCATCCCGGCGGACGTGATCGAGCATGTCTTCGAGCCCTTCTTCACGACCAAGCCGGAAGGGCAGGGCACGGGCCTGGGCCTGTCCATGGTGTATGGCTTCGTCAAGCAGTCCGGCGGCCATATCAAGCTCTACAGCGAACCCGGCCACGGCACCACGGTGCGCATCTACCTGCCGCGCGCCCACCAGCAGGAGGACGTCGCCACCGACACGCGCACCGGCCCGGCGGTGGGCGGCACGGAGACGGTGCTGGTGGTGGAGGACGACGAGGGCGTGCGCGCCACCGTGGTGGAGATGCTGACCGACCTGGGCTACCGGGTGCTAAAGGCCAGGAACGCCGACGGCGCGCTGGTGGTGGTGGAAAGCGGCGTGCCCATCGACCTGCTGTTCACCGACGTGGTCATGCCGGGCACGCTGCGCAGCCCCGAGCTTGCGCGCAAGGCGCGCGAGCGGCTGCCGGGCATCGCGGTGCTGTTCACCTCGGGCTACACGCAAAACGCCATCGTCCACGGCGGGCGGCTGGACGCCGGCGTGGAGCTGCTCAGCAAGCCCTACACGCGCGAGGAGCTGGCGCGCAAGGTGCGCCATGTGCTGCGCGGCCAGCAGCAGCTGCAGGCGCTGCAAAAGGCCGCCGCGCAGCCCCCCGGGCAGCCGGCGCCGGCGCAACCGTCCCAACTGCCCCGCCTGCGCGTGCTGCTGGTCGAGGACGAGCAGATGATCCGCGTGCTCACCGCCGACATCCTGGCAGAGCTGGGGCATTCGGTGCTGGCGGCAGGCGATGCGGCCGAGGCGCTGGCGCTGCTGGCGGCGCACCCCGTCGATGTGCTGCTGACGGACATCAGCCTGCCCGGCCGCCCGGGCACCGAGCTGGCCGCCGAGGCGCGGCGCCTTGTCCCGGGCCTGCGCATCGTCTTTGCCTCGGGCTACGACCAGGCGCCGGCCCTGCCGGGCGACGACGGCGCGGGGCCCAGGCCGGTCTACCTGCGCAAGCCCTACGGCGAAAGGGAACTGGTCGCCGCCCTGGAGCTGGCGTCCCGATGAGCGCAGCGGGCGGGCGCACGGCGACAATCGCCGGCCCACAGGCCTGCGGCCGGGGCGCGGCGCTGCCCCCCGCCGAAAGGCGGCTTTGCCCCGACAGGGGCCCCTGTTTGCTGGAAAGACTTCCATGATGCGTCTCCCCATCCTCACGCTGGCCGCCGCGATCGCCGTGCTGGCCGGCTGCGCCAGCCCCGGCGTGCCGCTGCCCCAGGTCTCCAGCACCGTGGCGGCCGGCGGCGGCAAGGCCGTCGGCGTGGCGCCCGAGCGCCTGGCGTGCAGCCCGGGCCCGCGCTGCCCGGTGCTTGCCGCCTCCTGGAGCGGCGCCCGCCCCGGGCAGGCGCAGCTGGCGATCGGGCTGCCGCAGCTGGGCGCTGCCGTGACCGGCGCCGACGTGCACATCGGCGGCTCCGAAGTCGTGCGGCTGCGCGTGCGCAGCGACGCGGCAGCGGGTGCAGGCGCGGGCGCGCCGGGAGGGCAGCAGGAGCCCAGCCGCTTCGACGTGCCGCTGCGCCTGGTGGACCGCCTGGCCCATGCGCCAAGCACCTGGATGCGCATTTACCTGGCCGACGGCGCCAGCGTGGACGAGACCGTGCGCAGCGGCCAGGAGCGCAGCCGCGCATCCGAGGCGATGGCGCACTTCCTGGCGGCAGTGCAGGCCGCCGGCGGCACCGGCGAGGGCCTGCAGGGGCCAAGCGGCGGCTTGTTCGAGCGGCTGGGCGTGGGCAAGTAAGGGCCGCCGCCCCGGGCGCCGGCAGGGCCGGAAACCGGCCGCTGGCGCTGAAAAAGCACGGTTTTTGCTGTTTTTCGGCTCCTGCCGGCGCCGATGAATGATTGTTTGCTATGGTTTTGCAAGTGCCCCGGCAGGCGCGAGCAGGGCCAGGTGCTGCGCCAGCGTGGCCGCAGACAGCTCGCCGCTGCGCACGGCCGCCAGCTGCCCCCCGGCATCGACGAACAGCGTGGTCGGCAGCGCCTGCTGGCCCAGCAGCCGGCCCAGCTGCGAGGGCGGGTCCAGCAGCACGTCCGCCGCGGGCAGCTGCTGCGCAGCGGCAAAGCGCACCACGGCCTCGGCCGCCTCGCCCTGGTTCACCCACAGGAAGCGCACGCCGGGGTGGGCGGCGCGCGCACGCAGCAGCACCGGCATCTCGCGCCGGCAGGGCGGGCACCAGCTGGCCCACAGGTTGATGACCACCGGCTGGCCCTGCAGGGCCGGCAGCTGCACGGTGCGGGCGTCCAGTGCCACGCCCTGCCAGGCGGGCAGCGCGGCCGGCGGTGCGGGCGCCGCCAGGGGCAGCGCCAGGGTGGCGGCCAGCCATAGGCCACCCCCCACCGCGGCGCCCAGGGTGGTCGGCCGGCGCCAGGCACTGCGGCGCAGCCACAGGGCCAGCAGGTACAGCGCGCCGGCCAGCCACCCCCAGCCGGGCGCCCAGCCGCCATCGCGGATGTCCAGCGCCGTCCAGGGTGCGCCGGCGTACTCGGGCCAGTACGCCAGTACGAAGGCCAGCCGCGCCGCCGCCAGGACCGCCAGCGCCACGCCCCAGGCGTGCGGGCCGGGCGCCAGCGCAGCGCGGCGCGCGGCGCGGTCATGCACCGCGCTGGCGGCCCACCAGGCCAGCAGCGCGATGACGGCGGCCCATGGCAGCACCAGCGGGCCCAGGGTGAGCATGGGCGAGGAAAGAGGCATGGGGGCCGATTGTGGCCCCCGGGCCTCTCAAGCCATGGTCATCAGGCTGGCATTGCCGCCGGCGGCGGTGGTGTTGATGCTGATGCTGCGCTCCAGCACCAGGCGCAGCAGTGCGGCGCAGGCCTGCGCCGGGTCGCCGGCGCTGCCTTCGCCCGCCAGCGCGGCCAGGCCGACCAGCGCACCCGGGCGCTGCGCCAGCCGGCCCTGCAGGTCCAGCAGCGCTGCCGCGCTGCCGGCGTGCAGCACGGCGGCGAAGTCCGCGTCCTGCCAGTCGGCGGCCAGCACGATGCGCTCCTGCACCTGCGCGGGCAGGCTGGCGCGCAGGGCCTGGGCGCTGGCCGGCCACAGGGCCTGCGCGCCTGCGGCCAGCACGGCGGCCAGTTGCAGCAGGCGCTGCGCGTCGCTCCCGGCCAGGCACAGCACGCGCTCGCGCGGCAGCAGCTGGTACTCGTTTTTCTCGCCCGTGGGCCCGGGCAGGCGCACCGACAGGCCGGCGCAGCTGGAGCGGGCCAGCGCGGCGCAGCGGTCCGCCAGCGCGCCGGGGGCGCCGGCAGGGGCCTGCCGCGCCCAGGCCTGCAGCGCGTGCAGCGGCGCCAGCAGCGCGCCCTGCAGCGCGTCGTCCGGGGCCTGGGCGGCGCTGGCGGCGATCGCGCGGCGCGCGGCGTCCGCCGGGTGGTGCGCCAGCAGGCGCAGCAGGTACAGCGGCCCGCCGGCCTTGGGGCCGGTGCCCGACAGGCCTTCGCCGCCGAAGGGCTGCACGCCCACCACGGCGCCGACCATGTTGCGGTTCACGTAGAGATTGCCCGCGTGCGCCTGCGCGGCCACGCGCGCCACGGTTTCGTCGATGCGGGTGTGCAGCCCCTGCGTCAGGCCGTAGCCTGTGGCGTTGATCTGCGCCAGCAGCGCCGGCAGCTGCCCGCGGGCGTAGCGCACGACGTGCAGCACCGGGCCGAAGACCTCGCGGCCCAGCTGGGACGGGTCCTGCAGCTCGATCAGCGTGGGCGCGACGTAGGTGCCGCGCGCCGCCGCCGGCCCGGGCAGCGCGCCCTGCACCACGGCGTGGCCCTGGCTGCGGCGGCTGGCGATGTAGTCCTCGATGCCGCGCTGCGCCTCGCGGTCGATGACCGGGCCGATGTCGGTGGCCAGCACGGTGGGGTCGCCCACGCGCTGCTCGTCCAGCGCGCCGCGCAGCATGGCCAGCAGGCGGTCGGCGCCGTCGTCCTGCAGGCACAGCACGCGCAGCGCCGAGCAGCGCTGGCCGGCGCTGTCGAAGGCCGAGGCCACCACGTCGGCCACCACCTGCTCGGCCAGCGCCGAGGAGTCCACGATCATGGCGTTCTGCCCGCCGGTCTCGGCGATCAGCGGCACCGGCTGGCCGTGTGCGGCCAGGCGCCGTGCCAGGGTCTTTTGCAGGATGCGCGCCACTTCGGTGGAGCCGGTGAACATCACGCCCTGCACGCGCGCGTCGCCCACCAGCGCCGCGCCCACGCGCTCGCCGTCGCCGGGCAGCAGCTGCACGGCGCCGCGCGGCACGCCGGCCTGGTGCAGCAGGCGCACGGCCTCGTGGGCGATGAGGGGCGTTTGCTCGGCCGGCTTGGCCAGCACCACGTTGCCAGCGGCCAGCGCCGCCGCCACCTGGCCCAGGAAGATGGCCAGCGGGAAGTTCCAGGGGCTGATGCACACCACCGGGCCCAGCGGCCGGTGGGTGGCGTTGTCCCAGCCGCCCAGCTCGACCTGTGCGGCGTAGTAGCGCAGGAAGTCCACGGCCTCGCGCAGCTCGGCCACGGCGTTGGCGGCGGTCTTGCCGGCCTCGCGCATGATCAGCGGCAGCAGGCGCGGCGCGGCCTGCTCCAGCAGGTCGGCGGCGCGGCGCAGGCACTGGGCGCGCGCGGGCGCGGGCGTCGCCGCCCAGGCCGGGTGCTGGGCGGCAGCGGCCGCCAGGGCGGCCTCCAGGTCGGCGGCGCCGGCTTCGCGCACGGTGCCCACCAGGTCGCCGTGGTCGGCCGGGTTGCGGATGGGGTGCGTGCAGGAAGCTATGTTTTCCATAGCTGAAGGCCGTTGATCGGCGCCGGCATGGGCCGGATCTGGCTCAAAAACCGCCCCGGAAGGCGTGGCGAGCAGCGGCGCGGCCTCGACGGGCGCGGCGCGGCTGGCGGCCAGGGCCTGCGCCAGCTCGGCCAGCACAGGGGCGCTGGCCAGGTCCAGGCCTTGCGAGTTGGCGCGCGCCGCGCCGTACAGCGCTCGCGGCAGCGCGATGCGCGGGTGCGCCAGGCCTGCCGCGCCTTCGCTGGCCGCCAGCGCATCGACGGCCGCCACGGGGTCCTCGATCAGCGCCTCCAGCGGCAGCGCCGCGTCGGCCACCCGGTTCACGAACGAGGTGTTGGCGCCGTTTTCCAGCAGCCGGCGCACCAGGTAGGCCAGGAGCGTCTCGTGCGTGCCCACGGGGGCATAGATGCGGCAGGGGCGCTCGGCCACCACCTGCTCGTACAGCGGCTCGCCCATGCCGTGCAGGCACTGGAACTCGTACTGGCCGGCGCGGTAGCGGTCGGGGCCGGCCAGCTCCCAGATGCTGGCCAGGGTCTGCGCGTTGTGCGTGGCAAATTGCGGATAGACCGCATCCGGGGCGGCCAGCAGCCTTTGCGCGCAGGCGATGTAGGACACGTCGGTGTGCGCCTTGCGCGTGTAGACGGGGAAGCCGGCCAGGCCGTCCACCTGGGCGCGCTTGATCTCGCTGTCCCAGTAGGCGCCCTTGACCAGGCGCACCATCAGCCGGTGGCCGCTGCGCCGCGCCAGGTCGATCACGTAGTCGATCACGAAGGGGCAGCGCTTTTGGTAGGCCTGGATGACGAAGCCGATGCCGCCGAAGCCGGCCAGCGCGGGCTCGTGGCACAGGCGCTCCAGCAGGTCCAGCGACAGCTCCAGCCGGTCGGCCTCCTCGGCGTCGATGTTCAGGCCGATGTCGTATTGCCGCGCCAGCTGCGCCAGCTGCAGCACGCGCGGGTACAGCTCGTCCATCACGCGCTGCCACTGCGCCCACTGGTAGCGCGGGTGCAGGGCGCTGAGCTTGATGGAGATGCCGGGGCCGCCATAGACGCCGCGCCCGTTGCTGGCCCGGCCGATGGCGTGGATGGCGTCGATATAGGACTGCAGGTAGCGCTCGGCGTCGTGGCCGGTGAGCGCGGCCTCGCCCAGCATGTCGTAGGAGTAGGAAAAGCCGCGCGACTCCAGCCGCCGCGCGTTGGCCAGCGCCTCTCGAATAGTCTCGCCGGTCACGAACTGCTCGCCCATCATGCGCATGGCGACGTCCACGCCCTTGCGGATGAGCGGCTCGCCGCCGCGCGCGGTGATGCGGCGCAGCGCCTCCTTCAGGCCCGACTCGCTGTGCGTGGCCACCAGCCGGCCGGTGATGAGCAGGCCCCAGGTGGCGGCGTTGACGAACAGCGAGGGGCTTTGCCCCAGGTGCCGCGCCCAGTCGCTGGCGCCCACCTTGTCGCGGATCAGCGCGTCGCGCGTGGCGGCGTCGGGGATGCGCAGCAGGCCTTCGGCCAGGCACATCAGCGCCACGCCCTCCTGCGAGGACAGGGCGAACTGCTGCAGCAGGGCCTGCACCAGCCCGGCGCGCCCGCCCTCGGCCTTGCGCTCGCGCAGGCCCCGCGCCAGCGCCAGGGCGCGCGCGTGCACCGCCTGCTGCTGCGCGCCGGGCAGGCGCGCGGCGGCCAGCAGAGGCGCCAGGGCCTGCGGCTCGGGCGCCCGGGTGGCGGCCGTGATGGCCTGGCGCAGGGGGTTTTCGTCTTGCGGGCGGGGGGTGAAGGTGGTGTCGGGCATGCGCGGATCATCGGGTTTTGTCTGCCGAATGAATCACCAAAATATGGCCGGATGCGCGAATAATCATGCAATGAAATCACAAGACGCGGACCATATCGATCGAACAGACCTGCGCATCCTGCGAATCCTGCAGGAAGACGGCCGGCTGTCCAACCTGAAGCTGGCCGAGGCCGTGGCGCTGTCGCCCACGGCGGTGCTGGCGCGCGTGCAGCGGCTGACGCGAGACGGCTTCATCCTGGGCTACGAGGCTCGGCTGAACCCGCTCAAGCTGGGCGCCGGCATGCTGGTGTTCGTCGAGGTATTGCTGGACCGCACCACGCCCAACGTGTTCGAGCAGTTCAAGGCCGCCGTGCAGGTGCACCCCGAGATCATGGAATGCCACATGGTCGCCGGCGGCTTCGACTATTTGCTCAAGACGCGCTCGGCCGACATGGCGGCCTACCGGCGCTTCGCCGGCGACGTGCTGTGGCAGCTGCCCGGCGTGCGCGAGACGCGCACCTACGCGGTGATGGAGGAGGTCAAGCACTCCAACCACCTGCACCTGGGCTGAAGAAGGTGGGGACGGGGCCCCGGGCCCGCCCTGGGCGCGCCCGGCCGCAGGGGCAATAATCGCGCCCATGACGTCGCCCCCGTGGGGCGCAGGAGCCGCACCCATGACCCACCTTCGCACCCTCGCGCCCCTGGCCGCGCTGCTGCTGGCCGCCCTGGTGAGCCCGGCCGCCCAGGCCGCCTGCTACATCGTGCATGGCGCCGACCAGCAGGTCATCTACCGCGCGCAGACCCCGCCGGTGGACATGTCGCGCCCGCTGCACGAGACGCTGCCCCGCGTGGCGCCGGGCGGGGCGCTGGTGTTCTCGCTCGACAGCAGCGCCTGCGAGCAGGAAGTCCATTTGCTGCTCGCGCCCGGCGCCGGCGCCAGCGCGCGCGTGGCGCTGGCGCCCGCCGGCCCGGGCGCCCGAGCGCCGCGCGCCCCGCGCAACTGAGCGCCAGCGCCCCCGCTGCCTGAAGCCGCGCCCCGGGGCAGGGCGGGGCTGCGGGCTGCGCGCCGCGCGGGCCGGGCCGCCGGGGCGGCGGCGCCGCGGCAGGGCCTTGTCCTACGGGCATGGCGCCTCCATTCCGATGCCGGGGCGCTGGCGGCGCTCCCAACAATGGCACGGCAGGAAGGAGCCGCCGCGCCGCCAGGCGCCACGCTGGCCGCACAGGGCGGGCGCACCGGGCTCCTTGCTGCGCCCGGTTGCCGGCGCCGCTATTTTTTCCTGGCGTGCGCGGCGGCCCCATTTCCAGGAGAAGCCATGCCCTTGCAGCCCCCCCAGATGAGCCGCCGCAACCTGTTGTCGATGATCGGCAAGACCGCCGGCGGCGGCCTCATGTACCAGGCCATGGCGTCGCTCGGCCATGCCCAGGAATCGAGCTACCGCGGCCCGCTGGAGCTGGGCCGCGCCAAGCGCGGCGGCACCGTGGTGATCCTGGGCGCGGGGCTGGCGGGCATGACGGCCGCCTATGAGCTGCGCGCCGCCGGCTACGACGTCCAGATCCTCGAATACCAGGAGCGCGCCGGCGGGCGCAGCTGGTCGCTGCGCGGCGGCGATTCGTTCACCGAGCTGGACGGCACGCGCCAGACCTGCGAGTTCGACAAGGGCCTGTACATCAACCCCGGGCCCTGGCGCGTGCCCTACCACCACTACGCGCTGCTGGACTACTGCAAGCGCTTTGGCGTGCAGCTGGAGTCCTTCGTCCAGGTCAACTACAACGCGCTGGTGCACTCCACCAAGGCGTTTGGCGGCAAGCCGCAGAAGTTCCGCCACATCCAGGCCGACGTGCACGGCTACGTGGCCGAGCTGCTGGCCAAGGCCACCAACCAGCACGCGCTGGACCAGGCCGTGACCCAGGAAGACCGCGAGCTGCTGCTGGAAGGCCTGGAAGGACTGGGGCGGGCTGGACGCCCAGTACCGCTACCGCGAAGGCCTGGTGAGCAGCGAGATTCCGGGGCTACCACAGCGACCCGGCCGGCGGCCTGATGCCGCGCGCCAAGCCGTCCAGGCCCATCGGCCAGCATGAGCTGCTGCAGTCGCGCCTGTGGTCGCAGATCAACATCGGCCAGCTGTACGAGTTCCAGACCGCCATCTTCGAGCCCGTGGGCGGCATGGACATGATCGCCCGGGGCTTCGAGCGCCAGGTGGGCTCGCTGATCCAGTTCAACCGCAAGGTCACCAAGATCGAGCAGACCCCGCAAGGCGTGACGGTGAGCTGGGTGGATGCGCGCGGCGGCGCCGCCGGCGCTGCGGTGCAGCAGGTCAAGGCCGACTGGTGCGTGTGCACCATCCCGCTGTCCATCCTGAGCCAGATCGACGTCCAGGTCAGCGATGCCATGAAGGCGGCCATCGCGGCCGTGCCCTATGGCGCGTCCTTCAAGGCCGGGCTGCAGTTCAAGCGGCGCTTCTGGGAAGAGGACGAGGCCATCTTCGGCGGCATCAGCTACACCGACCTGCCGATCGAGCAGATCTCGTACCCGTCGAACAACTTCAACACCAAGGGTCCCGGCGTGCTGCTGGGAGGCTATGCCTTCGACAACACGCACGCCTTTGAATTCACCGCGCTGTCGCCGCAGGAGCGCATCCGCGCCGCCGTGGAGTTCGGCTCGCAGCTGCACCCGCAGTACAAGAAGGAGTTCCAGAACGGCGTCTCGGTGGGCTGGCACCGCATGCCCTGGATCAACGGCTGCTTCGGCATCTGGACCGACGAGACGCGCAAGCAGCACTACGACAACCTGTGCCAGGTGGACGGGCGCATCGTGCTGGCGGGCGAGCATGCCTCCTTCATCCCCGCCTGGCAGGAAGGCGCGGTGCTGTCCGCGCTGGATGCCGTCAAGCGCCTGCACCAGCGCGCGCAGGCGGCCTGAGCCCGCGCACGCCCCCCATGCCGACCGTCAGCCAAGGAACAGCACCATGAATTCCATCCTCCCCCGGCTTGCAGCGGGCAGCGCGCTGCTCACAGCCTTCCTCTGCGCCCCCGTCCTTGCGCAGCCTGCTGCGGCGCCCGCTTCCGGGACTTCCGGCGCCGCCGCGCAGCCGAGCCAGCCGGCAGCGCCGGCGCGCTCGCGCTCCATGGCCAAGCGCGACGCCTCGGAGGCCGCCCGCCCCGCCGGCTTCAACCCGCGCTTCTCGCCCGAGGGCGAGCACTTCGTCCAGCAAGGCGGCGAGCAGCTGTACCGCTCCATCTGCCAGGGTTGCCACATGCCCCAGGGCCAGGGCGCGCAGGGTGCGGGCATGTACCCCGCGCTGGCCAAGAACGCCCGCCTGGCGGCAGGGGCCTACCCGGCCTTCGTGGTGCTCAAGGGCCTGCGCGGCATGCCGCCGTTCGGCCAGCGCCTGAGCGACCAGCAGGTGGCCGACGTCGTGAACTACGTGCGCACGCACTTCGGCAACGACTACCGCGACGCGCTGAGCGCGCAGGACGTGGCCAAGCAGCGGCCTTGAGCCGGCATGAAGCAGCCCCGGCGGCACATCCGGCGCACATCCGGCGCACGTCCGGCGCGCCTCCGACGCCTGCCCGTCCCGGCCGCTGCATCCCCGGCCCGGCGCCGCGCCACGGGCGCCGGCTGTCCCACCCCCATTTCCTTGCCCCCTCGCCATGAAAAACCTCCCACATTCGCCGCTGCGCGCCCTTCGTGCGCCCGCCGCGCTCGCTGCTGCCCTGGCGCTGGCCGGCCTTGCGGGCTGCGCAGGCCAGCCCCCGGCCGAGCTGGTGCGCCACCGCGTGCCGGGGTCGGACTTTCCCGTCGCCGCAGCCATCGAGGTGCCGGCGGGAGCCACCACCGTGTACCTGTCGGGCCAGGTGCCGCCCATGGTGGACAAGGCCCTGCCCGGCAACGACCCGCGCGCCTACGGCGGCGACACGCGCGCACAGACGCTGGGCGTGCTGCGCAGCATCGAGTCGCAGCTGCGGGGCCTGGGGCTGGGCATGGGCGATGTTGTGAAGATGCAGGTCTTCCTGGTGGCCGACCCGGCACGGGGCAACGCGATGGACTTTGCCGGCTTCATGCAGGGCTACACCCAGTATTTCGGCACCAGCGCCCAGCCGCGCCTGCCGGTGCGCTCCGCGTTCCAGGTGGCCGCGCTGGCGAACCCGGCCTGGCTGGTGGAGATCGAGGTCACCGCCGTGCGCCCGCCCGCCCCGGCGGCCGCGCCGCGCTGACCGAAGCGCCAGCGCCGCAGCGCCAGCTGCGGGAAAACCCGCTCTGAGACAATCGCGGGCATGAGCGTTCCCGCACCCCACACTGCCGAATCCATCCCCGCCACCCTCCCTGCCGACGGGCCTGCGCTGCCCGAGGGCTGGCTGGAAATCACCTCCATGGACCTGGACGCCCAGGGCGTCGCGCGCCGCCCGGACGGCAAGGTCGTGTTCATCGACGGCGCGCTGCCAGGCGAGCTGGTCAGCGTGCGCACCGGCGGGCGCAAGAAGAACAACTGGGAGCAGGCGCAGCTGACCGAGATCCACCGCGAGTCCAGCCAGCGCGTGCGCCCGGGCTGCCCGCACTTCGGCCTGCACGAGGGCGCCTGCGGCGGCTGCAAGATGCAGCACCTGGACGCCGCCGCCCAGGTGGCCGTCAAGCAGCGCGTGCTGGAGGACAACCTCTGGCACCTGGGCAAGGTGCGCGCCGAAACCGTGCTGCGCCCCATCCAGGGCCCGTCCTGGGGCTACCGCTGGCGCGCCCGCCTGTCGGTGCGCTACGTGGCCAAGAAGGGCACGGTGCTGGTGGGCTTCCACGAGCGCAAGAGCCGCTACATCGCGGACATGCAGACCTGCAAGATCCTGCCGCCGCACGTGGATGCGCTGCTGCTGCCGCTGCGCGCGCTGATCGGCAGCCTGCAGGCGCGCGACACCTGCCCGCAGATCGAGCTGGCCTGCGGCGACCGCGTCACCGCGCTGGTGCTGCGCCACCTGCAGCCCCTGTCGCCCGAGGACCTGCAGCGCCTGCGCGCGTTCGCCGCCGAGCATGGCGTGCAGTGGTGGCTGCAGCCCAAGGGGCCGGACACGGTGCACCTGCTGGACGGCGAGGGCGGCGAGCCCCTGGCCTACGAATTGCCCGACTTCGGGGTCACCATGCCGTTTCGGCCCACCGATTTCACGCAGGTCAACCCGCACATCAACCGCGTGCTGGTCGCGCGTGCGCTGCGCCTGCTGCAGGTGCGCAAGGACGAGCGCGTGATCGACTGGTTCTGCGGCCTGGGCAACTTCACCCTGCCGCTGGCCACCCAGGCGCGCGAGGTGCTGGGCATAGAGGGCAGCGAGGCGCTGGTGGCGCGCGCGCGGGCCAATTTTGAACTGAACCAGGCCCATGCCGGCGTCGGTCAACGGCTTTGCGCTACAAGTTTTGAAGCGCGCAACCTGTTCGAGATGACGCCTGCGCTGCTCATGTCGGACGGCAGCGCGGACAAGTGGCTGGTCGATCCGCCGCGCGAGGGTGCTTTTGCCCTGGCCCGGGCGCTGGCCGACATCCACCAGGCGCGCATCGGCGCCGAGGGGGCCGCGCCGCTGCCCGCCGGCAGCGAGGGCTGGACGCCGCCGGCGCGCATCGTCTACGTCAGCTGCAACCCCGCCACCCTGGCGCGCGACGCCGGGCTGCTGGTGCACCAGGCGGGCTACCGCTGCACGGCGGCGGGCGTGGTCAACATGTTCCCGCACACCGCGCACGTGGAGAGCATGGCGGTGTTCGAGCGCGCCGGCGCAGCGCAGTAAAGGGCCGCGGCCGCCGGTGCCGCGCCAGGGCGGGAGGCGGCGCGGGGAGCAGCGCTTGCGCGGCGCCTCAGCCCCGGCCGCCGCTGCGGCTGCTGCTGCGCGGGTCGTCCTCGGCGTCGCGCGCGCGCTTGGGCTTGGGCGCTTCGGCGGGCGGCTGCAGCTGCGTGAGCACCGAGGGCGCGCCCTCGATCTTGTTCTCGCGCATGTAGGCGTCCATGTCCTTCCAGCCGGCGAAGACCTGCGCCTTGGCCGCCTTGGGGTTGAGCGTGAAGCAGTCCTCCAGCCCGCGCAGCGCGTGGCGGCAGGCGCCGCCGATGGCCTTGGCCTCGGAGTCGCGCTGCAGCGTGCGCGCATCCGGCCCCAGGCCGGGGATGTCGCAGCCGGCCAGCAGCAGGGCCAGCGCCAGCCAGGCGGCGCGGGGAAGGGCGCCAGCGGCGCCGGGCGGGTGGGACGGGGTGCGCTGCAGCATGTCTTGCATATCGGCCAGCGGGCGCTGAAGTTGAGGCAGGGCGAAAAAAAGCCCTGCACGGCGTGCAGGGCTTGCGCTCGGGGCGGGGCCGGGCGCGGCGCTCAGTCGCGCTCGCCGCCCATGATGCCCAGCAGCGCCAGCAGGCTCTGGAAGACGTTGAACAGGTCCAGGTACAGCGCCAGCGTGGCCGTGATGTAGTTGGTCTCGCCGCCGTCCAGGATCTGCTTGATGTCATACAGCATGTAGGCGCTGAAGATGCCGATGGCCGCCACCGAGATCGCCATCATGCCGGCCGAGGAGCCGACGAACACGTTGATGACGGCGCCCACCATCAGCACCAGCGCGCCCACGAACAGCCACTTGCCCATGCCCGACAGGTCGCGCTTGATCACCGTGGCCAGGCTGGCCATCACGAAGAACACGCCTGCCGTGCCGGCGAAGGCCGTCATGATCAGCTGGGAGCCATTGGAGAAGCCCAGCACCATGCCGATCAGGCGCGACAGCATCAGGCCCATGAAGAAGGTGAAGGCCAGCAGCACCGGCACGCCGGCGGCCGAATTCTTGGTCTTCTCGATGGCGAACATGAAGGCGAAGGCGCCGCCCAGGAAGACGATCAGCCCCAGGCCGCCCTGCAGCGCTGCGGTGATGCCGGTGGCCACGCCCAGCCAGGCGCCGGCCACCGTGGGCAGCAGGCTCAGCGCCAGCAGCCAGTAGGTGTTGCGCAGCACGCGGTGGCGCTGCTCCTGCGACATGCCGTAACTGGCGGCGCTGCCGAAGCGGGTCATTTGGTTGTCCATGTGGTGGCTCTCCTGCTTGTTCGACCAGGGCCTGCACGTCGCAGGCCAGCGGATTCTAGGTGGGGGGTCCGCGGCAGCTTTGCAATACCCGCGCCCCATCCCGTACTTTAATGTCGGCATTGTTTCACCCTGCGCGGGCGCAGTGATTGCAGCGCCGCTGGCTATGCTGCTGCGGCTTTTTCGTTTGTTGAACCCTTGATCGATGCATTGCCATGAAAACCACCCACGTCCTTGAACTGTCCGACACCAAGAAGATCGCCGCCGCCGCCGAGGCCGAGGCGCACAAGAACCAGTGGGCCGTCACCATCGCCATCGTGGACGCTGGCGGCCACCTGCTGCACCTGGCGCGCCTGGACGGCGCCGCGCCCCTGTCGGCCCACATCGCCACGGCCAAGGCGCACAGCGCCGCGCTGGGCCGGCGCGAGAGCAAGGGCTACGAGGACATGATCAATGGCGGGCGCACCTCGTTCCTGTCCGCACCCGCCATCGAGGGCATGCTGGAAGGCGGCGTGCCCATCATGAAGGACGGGCAGTGCCTGGGCGCGGTGGGCGTGAGCGGGGTGAAGTCCAGCGAAGACGCGCAGGTCGCGCGCGCCGGCATCAGCGCGATCGGGCTGTAGCCCTCCAGCCCGGGCGCGGCGTGGGGCGCGCCGAAAAAAGGCCTGGCTACGCAAAGGCGCTAGGCCTTCGTTGGCTGGCCAAAACGACTGTTCCGGCCGCAATGGCCGTCGAGTCGCCCCACGATGAAACGCTGTACGGCCTACTTGGTCAGTATCAGTTTGCCCAGCCGCGTGGCCTGCAGGCGGTACTGGGCGCCGTTGTGCACGATGGTCACGGCCTTGTGGCCCTGCAGCAGGCGGGCGCTGTCCAGGGCGGCGGCGTCCGTTGGCGCCGGGGCCAGCCCAGGTTGCAGGAGCAGGGTGGGCGCGACGGGCGAGGCGGGCAGGGCGGCTTGCATGAGAGGGAAGTCGGGCTGGATGAAGGATTGTGAATGATAACTATTATCATTCATAAATCAAGCCTGGCGCCCCGTTTTTTGCTTTTTTTGGGCCTCTGGCCGCGCGCCGGCGCTATTTCGCCGGGTCGGTGACGAAGCCGATCTTGCGCACCCCGGCGCGCTGCGCCGCCGCCATGGCCTGCGCCACGCGCTCATAGCGCACGTCCTTGTCGCCGCGGATGTGCAGGTCGGGCTGCGGGTCCTTGGCGGCCTCCAGGCGCAGGCGCGGCTCCAGCTCCGCGTCGCCTATGGCGGCCTCGTTCCAGTGGTAGCTGCCGTCCGCCGTCACCGACAGGCGGATGGTCTCGGGCTTGACCACTTCTTCCTGGTTGGCCGCGCGCGGCAGGTCCACCGGCACCGCGTGCTTCATGACCGGCACGGTGATGATGAAGATGATGAGCAGCACCAGCATGACGTCCACCAGCGGCGTCATGTTGATTTCGTTCATCACCTCGTCGGCGCTGTCCTGGGTTCCGAAGGCCATGGCGCTCAGCCCTTCTTCATGGGAATGACGCTGGCGCTGCCGGTCTCGCTGGACGCGCGCACGCGCGCGCCGGTGACGAAGAAGGCATGCAGGTCGTGCGCGAAGCTGTTCAGGCTGCTCAGGATGTGCTTGTTGCCGCGCACCAGCGCGTTGTAGCCCAGCACGGCGGGAATCGCCACCGCCAGCCCGAGCGCGGTCATGATCAGCGCCTCGCCGATCGGGCCGGCCACCTTGTCGATGGTGGACTGGCCCGACGCGCCGATGGCCAGCAGCGCGTGGTAGATGCCCCAGACGGTGCCGAACAGGCCGACGAAGGGCGCCGTGGAGCCGACCGAGGCCAGGATGGCCAGGCCGGACTGCAGCCGCGCGGTGAACTCGTCGATGCTGTTGCGCAGGCTGCGCGTGACCCAGTCGCTCACGTCCAGGTGGTCGTGCAACTGGGCCTGGCTGTTGCGGTGGTGCGCCGTGGCCTCGCGCCCCTCGATGGCCAGGTGGCGGAAGGGGTTGGCGGGGCTGGAGTCCAGCTTGGACAGCCCGGCGGCGAAGTCCTCGCTGTGCCAGAACGCATGCGTCTCGCGCGCCAGGCGCTTGAATTTCACGATGTCCAGCGCCTTGATGGCGATGACGATCCAGCTGGCCAGCGACATGCCCAGCAGCAGCACGGCGGTGGCGCGGGTGACGAAGTCGCCCTGTATCCAGACATTGGCGATGCCGAATTGCGATTGCATGGAAGAAAACTCCTGGGGGTGGCCTGGGCCGTTGATTTATTGCTTGAGCACGAAGTTGATGGGCTGCACGAACCACATGGCTTCCGGCACGCCGCCCCGGGTGCCGGGTATGAAGCGCCAGCGCTGCACGGTCTCCAGCGCCTGGCGGTCCAGGCGCTCGAAGCCGCTGGATTTCTTGATCTCCACCTTCTGCGGCTGCCCGTCGGTGCCGATCAGCACGCTCAGCAGCACCACGCCCTGCTCGCCCAGGCGGCGGCTGACGGCGGGGTAGGCCGGGGCCGGGTTGTTCAAGTGGCTGGCGTTGCTGGACGGCTGCACCACCGCTGGCGGTGCCGGCGGCGCAGGGGGAGCCGGCGGCGCCGGTGGCGCCGGCGGTGCGGGCGGTGCGGGCGGGGCCGGGGGCGCTGGCGGCTGCGGCTCGGCGCTGCCCACCGCCGCCTGGGCCGAGGCATGGGCAACCGCCAGGGGCAGGGGCGCCGGGGATGCCTTGGCAGGCTTGGGCGGCGTGGGCGCGGGCTTGGGCGGCGCGGGTGCCGGCCGGGGCGGCGCGGGCCGGGGCGGCGCTGCGGGGGCTGGCGGCGTGGCAGGGGCCGGGGGCTGGGCGACCAGCATTTCGCTGATCACCTGCACCGGCACCACCCTTGGCGGCACCGTGGGACGGCCCAGGCCGGCCTGCAGCGCCCAAAGCCCGCCCGCATGCAGCAGCAGCACCGACGCGCCTATGGCCAGGTTGCGGCCCGTGAGGCCTGGCGCGGCGCCATGTCTGTCAGTCAGGGGCATGAAAAATGATGGCTGCATGCCCTTGCCATGCAAGGGCAGGAAGCCGATAGGGCCTTCAGGGCGGGAGGGAGGATGGCGTCACTTGCGCACGATCCACCAGACCGAGCACAGCACGATGATCAGGCTGCCGGCGAGCGGGACGACGATTTGCAGCATGCCTTGCCTTGCAGGACGGGGTGGGCCAGCTGGCTGGCACCCGGCGCTGCTTCGTTGCGCAGCGCCGCCACGGGTTGCGTGGCGCAGCACTGGGCGACGACGTCCCGCGCCGTGGCCTCGCAGCAGCCGCACTGGGTGGCGACGCCCAGCTCGAACTGGATTTCGTCAAAGCTCATCCCGGACCGCGCATGGCGCGCAATCTCGCGGTCAGAAATACGGTGGCAGACGCAGACGATCATGGCTGGGGCGCAGGCAGATGTGGCTGGCTTTGATTGAACAGGTGACGCGAGTATAAATGAGAATCCGTCGCATTACTGTCCTTTGGTGCCCACGTCCCTGCTGCGGTTGCGGTGATGCGCCTGGGGGCGCCGCCCTGGCAGGCCAAAAAAAACCGACGCCTGGGCGTCGGTTGCAAGCGTGCCGGAAGCGCTTACTTCACGTGCTTGCCGATCAGCCCGGCCATCTCGAACATCGAGACCTGGGGCTTGCCAAAGACTTCCTTGAGCTTGGCATCGGCGTTGATCATGCGCTTGTTGGCCGGGTCCTGCAGGTTGTGCTGCTTGATGTAGACCCACAGCTTGCTGATCACCTCGGTGCGCGGCAGCGGGGTGCTGCCGACCACGGCGGCCAGGGCCGGGCTGGGGGTGAGGGGCTTCATGAAGGCGGCGTTGGGCGTGCGCTTCTTGGCGGGAGCGGCGGGCGCAGTCTTTGCAGTTGCCATGTCGAAATAGTCCTTGTGGGTGGTGGAGATGGTCACCAGCGAACGCCTGGTGCTCCACTGGTAGCGGCGATGCTACTGGGAAAAAATCGGCTTTCCAAGGCAGGGGGCGCATTTTTCGCCCCCCGGGCGCCCCGGCTGTGGCTCAGGCGACAATGCGCGCCGCCCGCTGCGGCGCCTGCCGGGCGCGGCGCTCCCCCTGTTCCCAACGCCCCTGCAAGGCCCTGCCCATGACCGCTGCCACCCTCCCTTCCGCGCCCGCCACCTGCGACCTGTGCGACGTCCACAAGGGCGACGACAGCGGGGCCTTCCGCGTGCTGCCGCCTGGCTTTCACAGCTACGGCGGCGTGGCCGCGTTCAGCGGCGAGGTATGCACCGTGCGCTGCTTCGAGGACAACTCGCTGGTCAAGGCCGCCGTGGATTCGCCCGGCCAGGGCCGGGTGCTGGTGGTCGATGGCGGCGCCTCGCTGCGCCGTGCGCTGGTGGGCGGAAACCTGGCAGCCAGCGCCGCGCGCAACGGCTGGGCCGGCATCGTGGTCGGCGGCTGCGTGCGCGACGTGGCCGAGCTGGCGGCGGCGCCAGTCGGCATCCGCGCGCTGGGCGTGGTGCCGCTGCCCACCGAAAAGCGCGGCGAGGGCCAGGCCGGCGTTGCCGTGCAGCTGCAGGGCGTGTGGGTGCGGCCGGGCGACTGGCTGTATGCCGATGCCGACGGCATCGTGGTCAGCGACCGGGCCTTGTCGCTGTAGCCGGGTCAGCCCGGCGGCGGCGCGCGGCGGCCCACCCGCCAGGCCAGGCGGCTGGGCAGCGTGGCCAGCACCACGCTGGCCAGGGCGATGGCGAACGCCACCAGCTGCATGCCGGCAAGCCGCTCGCCCAGCACCAGCACCCCCACCAGGGCGGCGCTGACGGGCAGCAGCACCGTGAACACGCCGCCCTGCGCGGCGGGCACCACCTGCAGCCCGGTCATCCACAGCCACACCGTCCACATGCAGGCGGCCAGGGCATAGAACAGCAGCAGCAACCACATCGCCCCCGGCACGGCGCCGAAGTCAAAGCGCAGCGCAAACCACAGGCCCAGGGGCGTGGCCAGCGCAAAGCCGCACAGGTTGATGAGGGAGGTGATGCGCTTGGGCCCGAGCGCGCCGGTGAGCTTCTTGCCGATGACCGAGTACGCGCCCTCGCACAGCGAGGCCGCCACCAGCAGCGCGTAGCCCAGCCAGGCCAGCCGCGCATCCTGCACGCCGGAGGCGGAGGGGCGCGGCTCTGGGCCCGACAGCGCGAACAGGGCGATGCCGGCCACCGCGCAGGCCACCGCCACCCAGGTGCGCACGGCCACGCGCTCGCGCAGGAACAGCCAGCTCATCACCGCCACGCAGGCCGGGATGGACGCCATGATGACGCCGGCCGAAGTGGCGCTGGTCAGGCTGACGCCGTAGATCATGAAGATCGTGAACAGGAAATTGCCCAGCAGCGACTGCAGCAGCAGCAGGGCGCGCGTCTGGGCGGTCATGGGCGGCTCGCCCGGCGGGCGCCGCAGCCAGCCCAGCATGGCCACGCCGCCGATGCCAAAGCGCAACCATGCCAGCAGGAAGACCGGGAACGTGGCGGCCAGGGGCTTGGACAGGGCCACATAGCTGCCGACCAGCGACATGCTCAGGGCCAGGCAGGCATACGCGGCGGGGCGGCTGGGAGGGTTCACGCAATGACGGGACAGGACGGATGGGCTGCGCATCATGCACCACGGCATGCACGCACCGGCCGGCCGGCAGCATCGGCCGCGCCGGCGGCGATTTTCCGCATGGTGTGGCGCATTTTTCATATTGCGGCAAATGCCCCGTGTTGCATTGCCACAAATTTTCTCATTACAAGAAAATTTTTCTCACCTTGAGAAATTCAAACGTCAAGCCATTGATTAAAAAGAAGAAAATTTTTGTCTTATATAAGACATAAGATGTTGCGTTAGTCTTATACAAGACTTAAAGTTCATCCCAACGGCACACCCTTGCCGAAGCCGATCACCCAACCCTTAGCTGGAGAGCACCATGCCCGATTCCCTGAACGCCCAACTCAGCCGCGAGCAACAAATCGCCGCCCTGGAAAAAGACTGGGCCGAACAACCCGCGCTGGAAGGGCGTCAAGCGCGGCTACACCGCCGCCGACGTGGTGCGCCTGCGCGGCAGCCTGCAGCCCGAGCACACGCTGGCCAAGCGCGGTGCCGAGAAGCTGTGGGACAAGATCAACGGCGGCGCCAAGAAGGGCTACGTGAACGCCTTCGGCGCCATCAGCGCCGGCCAGGCCATGCAGCAGGCCAAGGCCGGCCTGGAGGCGGTGTACCTGTCGGGCTGGCAGGTCGCCGCCGACGGCAACACCTCCGAGACCATGTACCCCGACCAGTCGCTGTACGCGTATGACTCGGTGCCGACCATGGTGCGCCGCATCAACAACACCTTCAAGCGTGCCGACGAGATCCAGTGGAGCCGTGGCGTGAACCCCGGCGACGCCGAGTTCATCGACTATTTCCTGCCCATCGTGGCCGACGCGGAAGCCGGCTTTGGCGGCGTGCTGAACGCCTTCGAGCTGATGAAGAACATGATCGCCGCCGGTGCCTCCGGCGTGCACTTCGAAGACCAGCTGGCCGCCGTCAAGAAGTGCGGCCACATGGGCGGCAAGGTGCTGGTGCCCACGCAGGAAGCCTGCGAGAAGCTGATCTCGGCGCGCTTTGCCGCTGACGTGATGGGCGTGTCCACCATCGTGCTGGCCCGCACCGATGCCGAGGCCGCCAACCTGATCACCAGCGACCACGACGCCAACGACAAGCCCTTCCTGACGGGCGAGCGCACGCAAGAAGGCTTCTACCGCGTCAAGAACGGCCTGGAGCAGTCCATCAGCCGCGGCGTGGCCTACGCTCCCTACGCCGACCTGGTGTGGTGCGAGACCGGCGTGCCCGACATCGGCTTTGCCCGCGAGTTCGCGCAGGCCGTGCATGCCGCCTGCCCGGGCAAGCTGCTGTCGTACAACTGCTCGCCGTCGTTCAACTGGAAGAAGAACCTGAACGACAGCCAGATCGCCTCCTTCCAGGAAGAGCTGTCCGCGCTGGGCTACAAGTTCCAGTTCATCACGCTGGCCGGCATCCACATCAACTGGTTCAACACCTTCCAGTTCGCCCACGCCTACGCCCGCGGCGAAGGCATGAAGCACTACGTGAACATGGTGCAGGAGCCCGAGTTCGCCGCTCGCGAGAAGGGCTACACCTTCGTGAGCCACCAGCAGGAAGTGGGCGCAGGCTACTTCGACGACGTGACCACCGTGATCCAGGGCGGCTCGTCCTCGGTCAAGGCACTCACCGGCTCGACCGAAGAAGAGCAGTTCCACTGATCGCGTCCAGCCGCTGCGGCAAATCGGCAGCGGCTGAAAGCGGCAAGGGCCACCCCGCGCGGGTGGCCTTTTTTTGTCTGGACGCCGGCGCGGCCAAGGGGGCGGCGGCTGCGCGCTGGCGTCAGCCGCCAGGCTTGCGCGCGTCCGCCGCGCCGGCGCCGCGCTGCGGCGACAGGCGCCGGTACAGCGTGGCCCGGCTCACTCCCAGCGCCCGTGCGGCGACGTCGACGCGCCCGCCCGCGTCGCGCACGGCCTGGTGGATCAGCGCGGTCTCCAGGGCCTTGAGCGAGCGCGCCGGGGCGGCGCCGGCCTGTCCGCTCGCCGCCGCGCGCTGCGCCGCCACGCGCAGCTGCAGGCCCGACCATAGCGGCAGCACGGCGGCCTCGCCCTGCTGCGCCAGGTCGAACAGGCCCTGCCATGGCGCCGCGAACAGGTCGCTGGCGTGCAGCGGCGCGGCGTGCGGCACGTGCAGGGCGGGCAGCATGGCGCGTGCGGTCCGGTTGCTGCCCACCACTGCGCCCGCGTCGTCCAGGCACAGCAGGCCCTGGGCGGCCTCGCCTTCGCCCGCCGCACCGAATGCCGGCGGCCAGGCCAGGTGCAGCCGCAGGCTGTGCGGGCGCGCCAGCAGCAAGGCCTGCTCAATGCGCCGGGCCGACTGCGCCGCCAGGTGCTGCAGCTCGGGCCGCTCGGGCACGTTGATGCCCGTCACGTCCAGCATGCCGACGCATTCGCCCGCCGGCCCCAGCAGCGGCGCGCCGGCGCAGCTGTAGACGCTGGTGTGCTGGAAGAAGTGCTCGCCCCGGTGCAGCCAGACGGGGAGGCGCTCGGCCAGGGCGGCGCCGATGGCGCTAGTGCCTATGCTGCCCTCGGACAGGTCCACGCCCACGCGTGCGATGGCGTGGCTGTGCGGCTCGGCGTGGTCGATGGCGCCGGCGGTGGCGATGACGATGCCGTGCGCATCCGTCAGCAGCGCGAAGTGGCGGATGGGCGCCAGCAGCGCGCCCAGGCGGTCGAGCTCGCCGCGCGCCGCCGCCAGCAGCGGCGCATTGGCCTCTGACAACCGGCTGGCGGCGCTGGCGGGTACGGCGTTGAACACCACGGCCTCGCCGGGGTGGCGCCCCTGCGCCAGGCAGCGGCGCCAGCTGTGCAGGATCCAGGCGCGGTCGCACCAGGCGCTGGCCAGCGCCTGCGTCAGCTCGCCGCCGTCCGACAGGACGCGCTGGCGCGCCAATGCGATCTGTCCAAGGCGGTGGTTGTCTTGCATGGCCGGTTGTCTCCCGCAGCCGCGTCCGGTAGGCGCTGGCCCGTCTCAGTTTTGAGAATTTGTCTGCCGTTGCGCGCAAATCAAGGGTTTACCAGGGGCTTGAGCCCACTCCTTGCGCCAAGAATGGATCGATTCTGACACCACAAAACCGCAACCCGCGAGAAGGAGACGCCCCACATGCAAGTCGAACTCGTCGTCAATGGCAAGCCGGTTTCTGCCGACGTGCCGCCCAACACGCTGCTGGTGCAGTTCCTGCGCGAGCACCTGCGCCTGACGGGCACGCACATCGGCTGCGACACCGCGCAGTGCGGCGCCTGCACCGTGCTGGCCGATGGCCGGGCCATCAAGTCGTGCAACGCGCTGGCCGTGCAGATGCAGGGCTGCGAGATCACCACCATCGAGGGCCTGGCCCAGCCCGACGGCACGCTGCACCCGGTGCAGGCGGCCTTCAAGGAGTGCCACGGGCTGCAATGCGGCTTCTGTACGCCCGGCATGGTGCTGAGCACGGTGGATCTGCTGGAGCGCCACCCGCAAGCCGACGAGCGCCAGATCCGCGAGCAGCTGGACGGCAACCTGTGCCGCTGCACCGGCTACCAGAACATCGTGCGCGCCGTGCAGACCGCGCAGCAGCCCACCGCCGCCTGAACCAGCGGCCCGCTCAAGGAGACAGACATGGGTGCCAGTGACTTTGCCAAGCTGCCGCACATCGGCGAATCCCTGAAGCGCAAGGAGGACGCGCGCTTCCTGACCGGCGTGGGCAACTACACCGACGACATCAACCAGGCGCACCAGCGCTACGCCGTGTTCGTGCGCTCGCCGCATGCGCACGCGCGCATCAAGAGCATCTCCACCGATGCTGCTGCGGCCATGGCCGGCGTCGCCGCCATCCACAGCGGAAAGGACATCGAGGGCAAGATGGGCGGCCTGCCGTGCGGCTGGCTGATCAGCAACCCCGACGGCACGCCGATGAAGGAGCCCATGCACCCGATTCTTGCCATCGGCAAGGTGCGCTACGTGGGTGACCACGTTGCCATGGTCGTGGCCGATACCTTGCAGCAAGCGCGCGACGCGGCGGAGGCGGTGGAAGTCGACTACGAAGAGCTGCCCCCGGTCATCGACATGAAAAAGGCCAGGAACGGCCCGGCGCTGCACGACGAAGCCCCGGACAACCAGTGCTACAAGTGGACGCTGGGCGATAAGGCTGCCGTGGACGCGGCCTTTGCGAATGCCGCACACGTCAGCAAGCTCGATCTGGTCAACAACCGCCTGATCCCCAACGCCATCGAGCCGCGCGCCGCCAACGCCAGCTACAACCGCGCTACCGACGAGTACGTGTTGTACGTGGCCAACCAGAACCCGCACGTGGAGCGCCTGCTCATGACGGCCTTCGTGCTGGGCCTGCCCGAGCACAAGGTGCGCGTCATCGCGCCGGACGTGGGTGGGGGCTTCGGCTCCAAGATCTTCCTGTACGCCGAGGACGTGGCCGTGACCTGGGCCGCCCGGCAGCTCAACTGCGCCGTCAAGTGGACGGCCGACCGCAGCGAATCCTTCCTGAGCGACTGCCACGGCCGCGACCACATCACGCACGCCGAGATGGCCATGGACAAGGACGGCAAATTCCTCGCCATGCGCGTGCACACCGATGCCAACCTGGGCGCCTACCTGTCCACCTTCGCCTCCAGCGTGCCGACCATCCTGTACGGCACGCTGCTGGCCGGGCAGTACGCCACGCCGCAGATCTACGTCGAGGTCGATGGCTGGTTCACCAGCACCGCGCCGGTCGATGCCTACCGCGGCGCGGGCCGGCCGGAAGTGACCTATGTGGTCGAGCGGCTGGTCACGCGCTGCGCCTGGGATCTGGGCCTGGCCCAGGACGAGATCCGCCGGCGCAACTTCATCACCCAGTTCCCCTACCAGACGCCGGTGGCGCTGCAGTACGACATCGGCGACTATCCCGCCTGCATGGACCAGGCGCAGCAGCTGGCCGAGGTGGCCGGCTTTGCCGAGCGCAGGAAGGCCAGCGAGGCCAAGGGCCTCAAACGCGGCATGGGCTACAGCAGCTACATCGAGGCTTGCGGCCTGGCCCCCTCCAACATCGCGGGCGCCCTGGGCGCGCGCGCCGGCCTGTTTGAGGCCGGCGAGGTGCGCGTGCACCCCACCGGCAGCGTGACGGTGTTCACCGGTTCGCACAGCCACGGCCAGGGGCACGAGACGACCTTCGCCCAGCTGGTGGCCGCGCGCCTGGGGCTGGACCCGAGTCAGGTGGACATCGTGCACGGCGACACCGGCCGCGTGCCCTTCGGCATGGGCACCTATGGCAGCCGCTCGCTGTCGGTGGGCGGAACGGCCATCATGAAGGCGCTGGACAAGATCGAGGCCAAGGCCAAGAAAATCGCCGCCCACCTGATGGAAGCGAGTGACGCCGACATCGAGTTCGCCAATGGCGAGTTCACCGTCAAGGGCACCGACAAGAAGGTGCCGTTCGCCCAGGTGTCGCTGGCCGCCTACGTGCCGCACAACTACCCGCTGGATAAGCTGGAGCCGGGCCTGAACGAAACCGCCTTCTACGACCCGACCAACTTCACCTACCCGGCCGGCACGCACATCTGTGAGGTCGAGATCGACCCCGAGACCGGCGTGGTGCGCGTGGACCGCTACTGCGCCGTGGACGACTTCGGCGTGATCATCAACCCCATGATCGTCGAGGGCCAGGTGCACGGCGGGCTGGTGCAGGGCATAGGCCAGGCGCTGCAGGAATACGGCGTGTACGACCCGGACAGCGGCCAGCTGCTCACCGGCAGCTACATGGACTACCAGATGCCGCGCGCCGAGGACTTCCCGCAATTCAAGCTGGGCCACGTATGCACGCCCTGCACGCACAACCCGATCGGCAGCAAGGGCTGCGGCGAGGCGGGCGCCATCGGCTCGCCGCCAGCGGTGATGAACGCGGTGCTGGACGCCCTGAAGGACCTGGGCGTCAAGGACCTGGACATGCCCGCCACGCCGCACCGGGTCTGGCAGGCGATCCAGTCGGCCAAGGCTTGAGCAGGAAGGAGAGACGAACATGTACGCATTCACCTACGAGCGGCCTGCCAGCCGCGACGCGGCGCAATCGCTGGCGCGCGCCGGCGGGCAATTCCTGGCCGGCGGGCAGACGCTGCTGCCCTCCATGCGCCTGCGCCTGGCGGCGCCCGGGCAACTCATCGACCTGGCCGGCGTGCAGGAGCTGGCCGGCATCCGCAGTGGCGGCGACCAGCTGGTCATAGGCGCCATGGCGCGCCACCACCAGGTGGCCGAAAGCGAGGCGGTGCGCGCCGCCATCCCGGCGCTGGCGCACCTGGCCACGCTGATCGGCGACCGCCAGGTGCGCGCGCGCGGCACCCTCGGCGGCTCGCTGGCCAACAACGACCCGGCTGCCGACTATCCCGCAGCCGTGCTGGGCCTGAACGCCACCGTGCAGACCACGCAGCGCAGCATCGCCGCCGACGATTATTTCCAGGGCCTGTTCGCCACCGCGCTGGAAGAGGGCGAGCTGATCACCGCCGTGCATTTCCCCATCCCGCAGCGGGCGGCCTACGTCAAGTTCCGCCAGCCGGCATCGCGCTTCGCGCTGGTCGGCGTGTTCGTCGCGCAGACCGCTGGCGGCGTGCGCGTGGCCGTCACCGGTGGTGGCAACGGCGTGTTCCGGCACACGGCGATGGAGCAGGCGCTGACTGGCGATTTTTCGCCCGGGGCGATCGCCGGCGTGGCGACCGACGAGGGCGAGATGAGCAGCGACCTGCACGGCAGCAGCGCCTACCGCGCACACCTGGTGGGCGTGATGGCCCGGCGCGCGGTGGAGCAGGCACTGGCCTGATCCCGGCGCCGTTGCCGGGGCCTCTCGCTCCCCCTCCCCCTCTGGGGGAGGGTTGGGGTGGGGGCCAGCACCGGCGGCGCACCAACTGCTGCTCGCAACGCAAGCCGGCCCCCATCCCCACCTTCCCCCAGAGGGGGAAGGAGTACAGCCCGGCAGCAATATGCGAATTTGATAGCTGCCCCCCGTGCTGCGGCGCAGGCCCGAGGCGAAATTCATCCAAAACCCATGACTCCACCTATCGGCCAGCCTCCGTCCGGCCCCGCCGCCTCCATCGACGCCCTGCAGTCGGCCTTGCAGGCCGTCGGCTACTACGCCGACCGCCGCCTGGCCACGGCCGCCTTCCTGTCCCTGACGCTCGGCCGCCCGCTGCTGCTGGAGGGCGAGCCCGGCGTCGGCAAGACCGAGCTGGCCAAGGCGCTGGCCGCCGTGCTGGGCCGCCCGCTGCTGCGCCTGCAGTGCTTCGATGGCCTGGAGCAGCGCGAGGCCCTGTACGAGTGGAACTACGCCGCGCAGCTGCTGCACCTGCGCGCGGCCGAGGGCCAGGGCACCGCCGACGAGCTGGAGCAGGAGGTCTACCAGCCGCGCTACCTGGTGCGCCGCCCGCTCCTGCAGGCGCTGCAGACGCCCGAGCCCGGCGCGCTCTTGCTGATCGACGAGGTGGACCGCGCCGACGAGCCCTTCGAGGCTTTTTTGCTCGAATACCTGGGCGAGTACCAGGTCACCATCCCCGAGCTGGGCACGGTGCGCGCCGCCGTGCCGCCCGTCACCTTGCTGACCAGCAACCGCACGCGCGAGTTGCACGATGCCGTGCGGCGCCGCTGCCTCTACCACTGGCTGGACTACCCCGAGCGCGAGCGCGAACTGGCCATCGTGCGCGCGCAGGTGCCCGAGGCGCCCGCGCAGCTGGCCGCCCAGGTCGCCGCCTTCGTCCAGCAGCTGCGCACGGCCCCCTACGGCGGCCAGTTCCAGCGCGCTCCCGGCATCGCCGAGACGATGGAGTGGGCGCGCGCCCTGGTGGCCCTGGACACCATCGCCCTCGACCCCGAGGTGGTGGTGGACACCGCCGGCATCCTGTTCAAGCAGCGCGACGACGTGGCCGCGCTGAACCTGGCGCTGGCGGACGAGGCCCTGCAGGCCATGCGGGCCGGCGAGCAGCAGCGAATGGAACAGGAGGGGCAGGGTGCGCGGCAGGAGCAGCGGGCGGGGCCGCAGGAGCCAGCCGGACCGGCCCATCCCGCCCCGCCTGCCAGCGCCCCCACTCCCTCTCCCGCTGGCGGGAGAGGGCCGGGGTGAGGGCCCGCTCGACACCGCCCCAAACCCCCATTTCGCCCCATTTTTTGAATAAATACCGCCCACGCCGGCGCCCATCCACGACATAGCGCTATCAAAATGCAAGCGCCAGCACCCCCGCCGCGCCTCATCCCCCAGCTGGGAGACGCGCGCACCGGCAAGCTGGCCGCCAACCTGGCGGCCTTCGGCCGCAGCCTGCGCCGCGCCGGCGTGCCGGTGGACGCCGCGCGCATCGCGCTGGCGCAGCAGGCGCTGCTGGCCGTGGGCGTGGCACGGCGGCTGGACATGGAAGCCGCGCTGGAGTCCGTCCTCGTCAGCCGCGAGGCCGACCGACTGGTCTTTCGCGAGATGTTCGCCGCCTTCTTCCGCGATCCGGAGCTGGCGCACAAGCTGCTCGCGCAGATGCTGCCGCGCGCCGATGGCCGCGCCGAGCCGCCGCGCCAGCGCCCGCGCGTGCGCGAAGCCCTGGCACCGCCGCGCGCTGCCAAAACCGCCCAGCCGGCGCAGGAGCAGGCCATCGACCTGGACGCCGCCATGAGCGCCAGCCAGCTCGCGCGCCTGAAAAACGCCGACTTCAATCAGCTCAGCGCCAGCGAGTACCGCCTGGTGCAGCAGCTGGTGCAATCCATCGCGCTGCCCGTGCCCACGGTGGCCACGCGCCGCAGCCGCGCCGGCAGCCGGGGCGCGCGCATCCACTGGGGCCGCACGCTGCACGCCGCCGCGCGCACCGGCGGCGCCGTGGCGCTGCTGGCGCGCCGCAAGCCGCGGCGCCAGCCGCTGCCGCTGTTGATCCTGGTGGACGTGTCCGGCTCCATGGAGCGCTACGCGCGGCTGCTGCTGGCCTTTTTGCACGCCGCCACCGCGCGCGTGGCCGTCGGCGGCCGGCGCCTGGCGGTGCGCCGCGACGCGTTCGCCTTCGGCACGCACCTGACCGACCTGCACGCCGCCTTCGCCCACGCCGATACCGACGCCATGCTGGCGCACGCTGGCCAGCTGATCCAGGGCTTTGGCGGCGGTACCTGCCTGGGCGCGAGCTTGGCCGAGCTGCGCGGCCGCCACGCGCGCCGCCTAGTGGGCCGGCGCACGCTGGTGCTGCTGGTCAGCGACGGGCTGGACACGGGCGAACCCGACGCGCTGGCGCGGGAGCTGGACTGGCTGAAGCGCCACACGCGCAGCCTGCTATGGCTGAACCCACTGCTGCGCTTTGATGGCTACCAGCCGCTGGCCCAGGGCGCGGCGGCGCTGCACCGCGCCTGCGACGCCATGCTGGCGGTACACAACGTCACCCGGCTGCAGCAGCTGGCCGCCGCCCTGGCGCAACTGCTGCGCCAGCGTTGAGATTTTTCAAGGAAAAGGAGACCCATCATGGAAATGCAAGGCACGCGCCAGCTCGCCGTCACCCAGCAGCAGGCCTGGGAGGGGCTGAACGATCCCGAAGTGCTCAAGGCCTGCATCCCCGGCTGCGACAGCATCGAGGCCACGGGCGAGAACACCTACGACCTGGTCAACGCCATCAAGGTCGGCCCGGTCGCGGCCAGGTTCAAAGGCAGCATCGCCTTGTCCGACATCCAGCCGCCCGAGAGCTACACGCTGACCTTCGAGGGCAACGGTGGCGTCGCCGGCTTTGGCAAGGGCAGCGCGCAGGTGCGGCTGCTGCCCCAGGGCGAAGGCTGCGAGCTGGCCTACAGCGCCAATGCCACCGTTGGCGGCAAGATCGCCCAGGTAGGACAGCGGCTGATCGACGGCGTGGCCAAGTCCATGGCCGAGAGTTTCTTCAAGCGCTTCGAAGAGGAGATGCGGCGCCGCCACGGCCCGCAGCCCGAGGCGGGCGCGGCAGAGGAGGAGGGCAAGCCTGGGACGCTGAAAAAGATGTGGGGCAAGCTGACCGGCGGCGGCAAGGACGAGCCGGCAGCGCCGGGCGAGGCCTGACCCCGCCTTCACTCCCTCGCCCCCTTCAGGGGGAGAGGGTTGGGATGAGGGGGCGGTTCGAGCGCTGCGCCTGTTGCTGGCCAGCCCTCACCCCGACCCTCTCCCGCGCGCGGGAGGGGGAGCCTGGATGCCTCGCACCGGCGGTGTTGGAAGAAATGGCCACTTTGCCTGTGCCCCCATTGGATACTGCGCTATCAATTTGATTAGCAAGCCCTAAAGAAAGGCCCGCCATGGAAAACCTCGACGTCACCGTGCTGCGCGCCCTGCGCGACTGGCGCGCGGCCGGCCAGCACGCGCTGCTGGTCACGGTGGTGCGCACGTGGGGGTCGTCGCCGCGCCCCGTGGGCTCCATCATGGCGCTGCGCGGCGATGGCGCGGTGGTCGGCTCGGTCTCGGGCGGCTGCATCGAGGACGACCTGATCGCCCGCTACACCCAGCCCGGCGCGGATGACGCGCTGCCGCGCAGCGCCGCGCCGCAGCCGGCGCGCTATGGCGTATCGGCCGAGGAGGCCTACCGCTTCGGCCTGCCCTGCGGCGGCACGCTGGAGCTGCTGCTGGAGTTCGACCCCGACGCCACCAGCCTGCGCGAGCTGGTGCAGGCGCTGGACGCCGGCCGCCTGGTGCACCGCAGCGTGCGCCTGGCGGACGGCCAGGTCGAGCTGGCCCCCGCCGACGCGCCGGCCGACCTGCGCCTGGACGCCGACCGGCTGGTCAACACCTTCGGCCCCGAGTACCGCATGCTGATCATCGGCGCCGGCCAGATGAGCGAATACCTGGCCACCATGGCGCAGTTCTGCGGCTTCGCCGTCACCGTCTGCGACCCGCGCGAGGAATACCGCGGCAGCTTCAACGTGCCCGGGGCGCGGCTGGTCTCCACCATGCCCGACGACACCGTGGCCGAGCTGCAGCCCGACGCGCGCACCTGCGTCATCGCCCTCACGCACGACCCCAAGCTGGACGACCTGGCGCTCTTGCAGGCGCTGGAGACGCCTGCGTTCTACATCGGCGCCATCGGCAGCCGGCGCAACAACGCGGCGCGCCGCCAGCGCATGATCGAGCATCTGGAGCAGACCGAGGAGACGCTGGCGCGCCTGCGCGGCCCGGTGGGCCTGTACATCGGCAGCAAGACGCCGCCCGAGATCGCCGTGAGCATCATGGCCGAGGTGCTGGCGGTGAAGAACGGCGTGGCCCTGCCCCAGGGCATGGACGTGGCGCACGTCAAGGACCAGCTGGGCCTGGTGCCTCCCGGGTCGGCCTGCGTGGTGGGATGAGCCAGCCGGACACGCCCACCGCCCCGGCGGGCCAGGCGAGCCCGGCGGCCTGCGCCGCCGTGTTGCTGGCGGCCGGCGCCGGCCGGCGCATGGGCCACCTGCCCAAGTCGCTGCTGCGCCGCGATGGCGAAACGCTGCTGGCGCGCCAGGTGCGGCTGCTGGCCCATGCCGGCGCCGCGCACATCGCCGTGGTGCTGGGCCACCATGCCGACTGCTTGATGCCCGAGCTGCAGCGGCTGGACGCCGGCGCGGCGCGCCTGTCCTGGGCCGTCAACCCCGACCCCGACGCCGGCCCCGGCAGCTCGCTGCGCTGCGGCCTGGCGCTGCTGCCCGCCGATGCCACCACCCTCTTGGTGGCGCTGGCCGACCAGCCGCTGCTGGAGCCGGCCGACGTTCAGGCCGTGATCCGAGCGTGGTGCGAGCGCGCGAGCGGTATCGAACTGGTCGTGCCCACGCACGACGGCCAGCCCGGCCACCCCATCGCCTTTGGCCCGCAGCTGCGCGCGGCCGTGATGGCCATGGCGGGCGGCCACGGCGTGCGCGAATGGCGCCGCGCGCATCCGCAGCAGGTGCACAGCCTGTCGGTGGCCCACGCGCGCTACTGCACCGACGTGGACACCCCCCAGGACCTGGAGCGCCTGCAGCGCGAATACGGCCTGGCGCTGGCCTGTCCCCCGGGTTTTTCCCCCTCCCCCTGGGAGAGGGCAGGGTGAGGGCCGGCGAGGGTGGTTGACGAGCGCCGTTGCCTCGGGGCGCCGGGCCCCCATCCCGGCCTTCCCCCAGAGGGGGAAGGAGAGGGGAAGCCGGCGCCGGACAAGGGCGCCAAGCTATCGGTTTAGTAACGAGTAAACGTCGCCAGCCAGGCGCACCGCCTCAATCCTGCTCCGCCAGCAGCTCCTGCAGCGCCTTGATCTGCTGACGCAGGCGCTCGTTTTCCGCTTCCAGCTCCTGCACGCGCTGCTGCAGCGCGGCGGGGTCCGGGGCCGCCTGGGGCTCGGCGTCGCCTACCGTCGCGGCTGGCGCATCGGCCCGGGGCTTTTTCTTGGCCTCGCGCACGCGGCGCGCGGCCTGCTTGAGCTCCTGCGCGCCGGCGGCGGCGGCAGCTTTTTGCTCGTCTTGCGGCAGGCTGGCGACCACCGCCGCCGCATTGAGCGACAGCTCGCCCGACTTCACGGCCGCCACCACCTCGGGCGCCGCGCCCTGGTGGATGGCCTCGATCATCTTGACCTGCGCAGCCGTGAGCCGGGCGGCGCGCGCCAGCGCCTCGCGCGTGTCCAGCGCGTCATCGGGCACTTTGGGCACGCTGGCCAGCGCGCGCGCCACGGCCGGGTCGGTATCGCCCTCCCAGGGCGCGGGCTCGGCGGGGGCTTCGGCCTTGGCGGCCACCACCGCCGCAGCCGCAGCCGCCCGGCGCGCGGCGATGATCTCGCGCTTCCTCAGCGCCAGCACGCCGCGCTGGAACTCGGACACGCTGCGCCGGCCCAGGTGCTGGTCGATCATCCACAGGTGCACGTCCTCCAGGCTCTGAAAGCGCGGGTTCTGTACGGTCTGGAAGGGCAGGCCGTGCTTTTGGCAGATGCCGAAGCGGTTGTGCCCGTCCACCAGCACGTCGCCCCACAGCACCAGCGCGTCGCGGCAGCCCTCGGCCAGGATGCTGCGCTCCAGCGCCTCGTGCTCGTCGGGGGTCAGGGGGTCGATATAGGCCTGCAGCTCGGGCAGGACGGTGATGGATGGGGGGGAGTCGGTCATGAATACAAGGCAAAAGGCCCGTGCGGGCCTTCTGGTGGGACATTGAGGTGGCGCAGGAACAAGAGGGATATTGTCCCGCCGGGCGATTTGCCTTGCCGGGGGTCGGTGCTTACCCGGTTGCGGGCCACGGGTCAGGTATTGTCCACTCCATTTTTCAGCACGATCGTGCTTTTTTTGATTGGGGCGCGTGCGAAGGAAGGAGCAGGCAGGAGCATGAAACACATCAGCGTGACGCAAAAGCTGTGGCTGGGCGTGGCCACCATCGTGCTGGGTTCGGTGGTCATCCTGGCGCTGGCGGGCATCAACTCCGCGCGCCACCAGCAAAAGCACCAGGAGCGCGACCTGCTGCTGTCGCAGCGGCTGGAGCAGGCCAGCCAGTGGAGCGCACTGGCGCAGGTCAACGCCGTGCGCACGCAGGCGCTGGTGCTGGCCCCGCATGCGCAGGACGAGGCCGAGCTGGCCGCCCAGCTGGCCGCCACCTCCGCCGAGATCGACCAGCTGGCGCAGCAGCTCGCCGCCACGGCGCAGGACGACGAGGACCGCGCCCGGCTCGCCCAGCTGCTGGCGCAGCGCCAGGACGCGCAGGCCCAGCGCCAGCAGGCCATGGCGCTCAAGGCCCAGGGCGACGCCGAGCAAAGCCGCGCGCGGCTGCGCGGCCCGCTGCGCGAGGCAACTGCCGCCTACCTGCAGGGCCTGCGCGCGCTGGCGCAGCACCAGGGCCAGGGGCTGCTGGCCATGCGCGCCGAAATGGGCGCGGCGCGCCAGGGCGTGGTGCGCGGCGCGGCAATCAACATGGTGGCGCTGCTGCTGGGCATCGCGGGGGGCGCGTGGCTGCTGATCAACGGCATCCGCCGCTCGCTGGCCCAGGCCAACGCCGTGGCCGCGCAGATCGCCGCTGGCGACCTGGACGTGCGCGTGCAGGTGCAGCGCCACGACGAGTTCGGCCGGCTGCTGCAGTCGCTGCAGGGCATGAGCGGCGCCTTGGGCGCCATGATCCAGGAGGTGCGCGACAGCGGCGACGCCATCGCCAGCGCCAGCGCCGAGATCGCCAGCGGCAACCAGGACCTGTCGCAGCGCACCGAAGAAACCTCCAGCCACCTGCAGCAGGCGGCCGGCGCCATGCAGCAGCTCACGCAGAGCCTGCAGGCGACGGCCGGCGGCGCGCAACAGGCGGCCCGGCTGGCGCAGCAGGCCTCCAGCGTCGCCGAGCGCGGCGGCGCCGAGGTGGGCGCGGTGGTGGCCACCATGACCGACATCCACGCGCGCAGCCAGAAGATCGCCGACATCACCGGCGTGATCGACTCCATCGCCTTCCAGACCAACATCCTGGCGCTGAACGCCGCCGTGGAGGCGGCGCGCGCCGGCGACTCCGGGCGCGGCTTCGCGGTGGTGGCCGCCGAGGTGCGCCAGCTGGCGCAGCGCAGCGCGCAGGCGGCCAAGGAGATCAAGCAGCTGATCCAGGATTCGGTCGATCGCGCCGCCGACGGCGCGCGCCTGGTGCAGGGCGCGGGCGGCACCATGGGCGAGGTGGTGCAGGCCACGCGCGGCGCCAGCGCCGTGATGGGCGAGATCAACACCAACGTGGCCGAGCAGTCGGGCAGCGTGGCGCAGGTCAGCGAGGCGGTGGGCGCGCTGGACCGCATGACGCTGCAAAACGCCGCGCTGGTCGAGCAAAGCGCCGCTGCCGCGCACAGCATGCACCAGCAGTCCGAGCAGCTGCGCGCGCTGGTGCAGCGCTTCAAGGTGGGGCCGCAGCCGGTGGCGGCGGTGCAGGACGCGCCCGTGCCGGCCAGGCCGCGCCCACTGCCGGCCCCGCAGGCGCTGGAGATGGCCTGAACGGCCGATTTTGGGTGTTTTTTGGCTCTAGCCGGCGCCAATCAACGGCAGTTAGCTATTATTTTCAGAGCAAGCGGGAAATCAGCGCGCCCTCGGCCGGCCCGTCCAGCGGAATGCGCACGCGCAGCGGGTTGCCTGGCGCCACCTGCACCGGCTCGCCGTCCAGGTTGAACATTTCCTTCAGCTCGATCTGGCGGTTGCCCGAGGGGTGGATGATCTCCAGCCGGTCGCCCACGGCGAAGCGGTTCTTGGTCTCCACCTCGGCCATGCCGTCCGCGTAGCTGCGCACCTCGCCCACGAAGTGGCTGCGCTGCAGCACGCTGTGGCCGGTCTCGTAGTTCTGGTAGTCGTTGGCCGGGCGGCGCTCCAGCAGGCCGCCGGTGTAGCCGCGGTTGGCCAGGCCTTCCAGCTCGGTGATCAGCTCGGGGTTGAACGGCCGGCCGGCCACGGCGTCGTCGATGGCGCGGCGGTACACCTGGGCCGTGCGCGCCACGTAGTACAGGCTCTTGGTGCGGCCCTCGATCTTGAGCGAATCGACGCCGATCTTCACCAGCCGCTCTACGTGCTCGACCGCGCGCAAGTCCTTGCTGTTCATGATGTAGGTGCCGTGCTCGTCCTCCATGATGGGCATCAGCTCGCCGGGGCGGCCGATCTCCTCGATCAGGTAGACCTGGTCGGCCTTGGGGTGGCGCTGGCCGCTGCCGCAGGTGCTGCTGAACTGGCTGTCAGCCTCCTCGCGCGCGGCCTCGAAGTTGAACCCGTCACCCTCCATGCGCGTGGCCAGGGCCTCGCCGGTGTTGGGATCGACTTGCGCGTCGTGCGTCTTGTACTCCCAGCGGCAGGCGTTGGTGCAGGTGCCCTGGTTGGGGTCGCGCCGGTTGAAGTAGCCCGACAGCAGGCAGCGGCCCGAGTAGGCGATGCATAAAGCGCCGTGCACGAACACCTCCAGCTCCATGTCCGGGCATTCCTGGCGGATCTTCTCGATCTCGTCCAGGCTCAGCTCGCGCGACAGGATGATGCGCGACACGCCCATCTTCTGCCAGAACTTGACGGTGGCCCAGTTGGTCGTGTTGGCCTGCACCGAGAGGTGGATCTCCGTCTCGGGCCACTTCTCCTTGACCATCATGATCAGGCCCGGGTCGGCCATGATGAAGGCGTCGGGCTGGCAGGCGATGACGGGCTCGATGTCGCGCAGGTAGGTGCGCACCTTGTCGTTGTGCGCGATCAGGTTGCTGGTGACGAAGAACTTCTTGCCGCGCGCATGCGCCTCCTGGATGCCCTGCGCGATCTGCTCCAGTCGGAATTCGTTGTTGCGCGCGCGCAGGCTGTAGCGCGGCTGGCCGGCGTACACGGCATCGGCACCGAAGTCGTAGGCGGCGCGCATCTTGTCCAGCGAGCCGGCGGGCAGCAGCAGTTCAGGGGTCTTGAGGGTCATGGGGCGCGATTTTCTCCGATCGCCGTTTTTCCGGACAGGCGCAGGGCCGTAGCCCCACGCGGGTACAGGCGCGGAGGCCGCATGCCGCGCACCGTGCGGGTCGGATCTACTGCGGGCGCTGCCTGGGCGGCACCCGCGTCTCCAGCGCAGCCGGGGCATAGCCCGGATCGAAGCTGCAGCCCGCGCCGAAGCGGGCCTCGAAGCCCTGGCAGGCGGCCGCGATGGCGGCGGGCGTGGGCTTGGCGCCTGCGTCCACCCAGCGCAGCAGGGCGCTCATCAGCGCAGGGTAGGTCGGGTCGCTGATATAGCTGTGCGTGCCTTGCGTGGTGAAGGTCTGCACCAGCCGTTCGCCGCTGCCGCCTTGCTGCATCACATCGCGAAAGCGCGCATCCAGCTCGACGAACGCGGTGGGGTCGCCGATCCACTTGACCGACAGCACGGGCACGGGAATCCTGCCGGCCGGGTCCATGTCCGCGGCCAGCGTGCGGTAGGCGCCAGGGTCGGCGCGGTAGCGCAGCACGCCCGCGTTCAGCGCCGCGTCGTCGCCAGAGCCCGAGTACACCGCGCCTTCGTTGCCGAAGGGGCTCGCACCGCCGGTGCGCTTGCTCGTGATGTCCTGGAAATGCAGCGTGCCCCAGTTCAGGTGCGCCTGGATGCTGCTTGCCGGAATGCGGATGACGCGCACGATCGTCTGCACCCTGGCCTGCTGCTCGGCGCTGCGCTGGGCCGCCGGCTTGTCCAGGCCCAGGCATTCGTTGGCCCGGCGGGCGATATCGGCGGCCTTCATGGCCGCGCCTGCCGGCAAGCCCAGGTTCAGGGCGTACTGCGGCTCGCCGGGGCGTGGGTGGTTGCCGCACAGGTACTGGTAGACCACCCGCAGGTCGGTGCGAACGTCGTAGGAACGTGTGCCCCCGCCGAGCACGCCGCTGGTGAGCAGCACGGCGTCGTAGGGCTGCGTGCCTGCAGACTGCGCGGTGAACATTTCCGCTGCCCGGACGGCGACCGATGCGCCCCAGGACTGCCCATGCAGGATGGTGCGCCGGGGAGTGGCGACATGCTCGCGGAAGATGCCGCGCAGCCGCTCGGTGTCCTCGGCAGCGGCGCTTGCCTGCACGCCGCCCTGGCGAAAGGTCGATCCGGCCCAGGCATAGCCGGCGCGCACCATGACGGCCCAGCGGTTCAGGTCTTCCTCGGCGCGTGCCATGGCCGGCTGCTCGAGGGCGGGGCCGCCGTGCGCGTGCAGCACCAGCGTGCCGTTCCAGTCGGCGGGTCTGGCGATCAGGTAGTAGGCGCCTTGCGAATCCTGGCCCGCAAGGCAGGTCGCCGTGGCGGGCACCTGCGCCGGGCAGGCGACGGCCCGGGGCGCAGCCTCGGCAGGGGCCGCTGCGCCGCTCAACGGCGCCCGTGGGCTGCTGCAGCCGCTGAGCAGGGCGCACAGCGCGGCCGCCGTGAGTGCGGCGAGAGGAAAAGGACGGGACATGGCAGAAAGCCTCCTTGCCAGCATTTTCCAAGCGTTGCGATGCGAGCGGAAGCAGCGCGCCACCCCGCGCCGGAAAAACCTGCGGCGCACGCGGCAGCGTGCGCCCTGGCTGCGCCGCCTTCCGGCACGGCTGGGCTGTGCCCGCCGCAGACCTGCCATCCCGCAAGTCTCGTTATGCTCGGTGACGCATACCACCAGGCGCCCCTGGCCTGTACAAGGAGACATGGACATGAAGCTTTTACGCGCGCTACCCACGGTGTTCCTGGGCCTGCTGCTGCTTGGCGCCGGCACTGTCGTGCGGGCGCAGACACCCCTGGTGCTGGTCGTGAGCGAAGGCACCTCGGGCGGCCTGGACCATGCCCAGGTGATCGCCAAATACCAGGACCTGGCCAACGTCATCGGCCACGTGCTGCGCGCCAAGGTCAACGTGGTGTTCGCGCGCGAATTCGCCACGCTGGAGAACGGCATGAAAGCCGGCAAGTTCGACTTCGTCATGGCGCGCCCCAGCGACTATCCGGCGCGCGGCATGCGCGACAACGGCTATCAATACGTCGCCAACGCCAAGCCCGCGGGGCAGTGCCTGATCATCGTGCCCAAGGACTCGCCGCTCAAAACGATCGACGACCCCAGGGGCAAGCGCTTCGTGATGCCGGAGCAGGTGTCGTACATGTCGCGCTTTTGCCGGGCCGAGCTGCGTGACCGGGGCATCGACCTGGCCGGCGAAGATGTGAAGTACGTGCGCGAGCAGGCGGCCGTGACCTTCTACCTGGCCAACAAGTTCTCCGACGTGGGCGGCATCGCTTCGTATTCAGGGCCTGCCAGGAAGCTGGACCCGGAGGGCTTTCGCATCCTGCACAAGAGCGTGCAGCAGCCGTACTTTCCGCTGGTGGCACACGGCCGGTTCGAGGCTGCGCAGATCAAGGCGATCCAGCAGGAACTGCAGGGCCTGGCGGGCAAGCCCGAAGGCGTAGAGATCCTCAAGCGCATCGGCATCACCGGCTTTGACACCGGCGGCGAAGGCGCCATGAAGGACTTGCTGGCCTGGCTGGAAAAGTGAGGCGGAGCCGGGCCTGTGCCCGGGTCACTCATTTGTTGATAGCAAGGTCCCGTGGCGGCGCGCCGGCAAGGGCTGGTTTTGCCTCAAACCCGGCGTTTTTCCAGCTTGCGCGTCAGCGTGCGCCGGTGCATCCCCAGGCGCCGCGCGGCCTCGGAGATGTTGAACCCGGTCTCGGCCAGCACCTCGTGGATGCGCTCCCACTCCAGCGTCTTGATGGAGCTGGCGCGCTGCGTCAGGTCCACCTCGGTGTCGCCCTCGGTGCGGGCGAAGGCGGCCTCTATGTCGTCGGTGTTGGACGGCTTGGCCAGGTACTGGCAGGCGCCCAGCTTGATGGCTTGCACGGCGGTGGCGATGCTGGCGTAGCCCGTCAGCACGACGATCAGCATCCCGGCATCGGTCGCGTGCAGCGCGCGCACGCAGGCCAGGCCGCTGGCCTCGCCGCGCAGCTTCAGGTCCACCACCGCGTGCGTGGGCTGGTGGCTGCCCAGCAGTGCCTGCACGGCGCCCAGGCTGTCCGCGTGCAGCACGCGCCAGCCGCGCCGGGTGAACGAGCGCGCCAGCGTGCGCGCGAAATCCTCGTCGTCCTCCACGAGCAGCAGCAGGCGGTCGTCGTCGGCGGGTTCCATGGCAGGGGGCACAAAAAAGGTAGCTACAGGGTGATGGCCGACAGCGGCAGGGTGATGGTGACGCAGGCGCCGCCGTCGGGCAGGTTCTGCGCCTGCATGCCGCCGCCCAGGGTGCGCGCGACGTTCAGCGCCAGGAACAGGCCCAGGCCGCCGCCGGCGCGCCCCTTGCTGGACTGGTAGGGCGTGCCCGGCTGGCGCAGCATGGCAGGCGCAAAGCCCGGGCCGCGGTCGCTCACCGCGATCTGCAGCGACTGGCCGTCCGCCGAGCGCCCGGCCTGCAGGCGAACCCAGCCGGGCGAGGCCTCGCGCGCATTGTCCAGGACGTTGAAAACCATCTGCTGCAGCGTGGCGTCGGCCACCATGGGCTGGTCCTGGCCGAAGCGGTTGTCGTACTCGAACACGGCCACGGTGCGCGTGGTGCGCCATTGCTGCACCAGCGTGTCGAGGAACTGGCACACGCTGGTCTGCGCCGAGGCCTCGCCGCGCGCCTCGCCCGCCGACAGCAGGATGCCGCTGACGATCGCCTTGCAGCGCTGCACCTGGGCCTGCATCTCCGCCACCTCCTGGCGCACCTGCGGGTTGCGCGCCAGCTGCGGGTCGTGCTGCCAGTCGCCCAGGATGACGGCCAGCGTGGACAGCGGCGTGCCCAGCTCGTGCGCCGCGCCGGACGCCAGCAGGCCCATGCGCAGCACATGCTCCTGCTCGGCCGCGCGCTGGCGGGCGGCGGCCAGGCGCGCGTCGCGCTGGCGCAGGTTGCGGCCGATGCGGCTCATGAAGACCACCACCAGCGCCGCGTTCAGCACGAAGCACACCAGCAGCCCGAGCACGTAGGGGCTGGCCAGGCCGCGCGAGAAATCCACCGCCAGCGGCAGCGGCAGGTGAAAGCGCGTGAGCAGCGCCAGGCACAGCGTGGTCACCAGCACCAGCGTCCACACATGGCGGCTGCGCAACAGCGCCGCCCCCAGCGTGACCTGCAGCAGGTACAGGAACACGAACGGGTTGCCCGCGCCGCCGCTCAGGTACAGCTGCACGGTGAGCACGGCCACGTCCACCAGCAGCGCCAGCAGCAGCTCCACCGGCCGCACGCGCAGGCCCGAGCGCCAGCGCAGCCAGCTGGCGGCGTTGTACAGCGCCAGGCAGCCCACCACCAGCAGCATTTGCACCAGCGGCAGGCGCAGCGCCAGGCTGTAGTGCGCCACCTCGATGGTGAAGATCTGGCCGATGACGGCGAACCAGCGCAGCTGGATGAGCTGGTGCAGGTTCTTGAGGCCCGCGGCGGCGTCGGCGGCGCGCGCCTTGCGCTCAGGAGCGGCGGGCGGCAGGGCCTGCGTGCCTTGTTCGCTCGTCACGGCAGACGGGCGCGGTGCGCGGCGCGCACGCGCCGCTCATGGCGCGTGACCAGGACGGCCGCACCCGCCACCATGGCGGCCAGGCCCCACCAGGTGAAGACATAGACCAGGTGGCTGTTGTGGAACTGCACCACGGTCAGGCCGGCGCGCGGCCAGGCCTCGGCGCCAGCGCCCGGGCCAGGCGCGGCGGCGCGCACGGCGGGGATGCCCTGGTCGATGAAGAACGGCGCCGCATCCGCCAGGCCCTGCGCCAGCGCGATGGCGGCCACGTCGCGCGAATGCCAGCGGCCCTGCTCGGGCGCATTGCGGCGCAGAAAGCCGCCGCCGGGCTCGCTCATGCGCAGCAGTCCGGATAGCTCCACCGGCGCGTCCGGCGCCGTGGCGGCGGGGTCCTGCGCGGCCCAGCGGGCACGCAGCGCGTCGGGGATGAAGCCGCGGTTGACCAGCACCTGGCCGCCACCATGAAGCGCCAGGGGCGTCAGCACCCACCAGCCGGCGCCCAGCTCGGTGGTGGCCTGCGTCAGTACGGTGTGGCCCGCAAGCCAGCGGCCCCGCACGCGCACGGGCTGGTACTCATGGCTGGCCGCATCCATCTGCGGCCACTGGCTGCGCGGGGGCAGGGCCGCGGGCGAGGCGTGCAGCCGCTGCTCCACCCGCTCCATCAACTGCAGTTTCCACGCGCGCCGCTCCAGTTGCCACGCGCCCAGCGCGGCGAACAGCGCGAACAGCGCAACGCCCGCCAGCGCCAGCAAGGCCAGCGCGGCGGGCGGGCGGGGAGGGCGCTGGGCGCGGTCCGGCGGCTGGGTCAAGGCCTTTACTGCGGGTGTTGGGCGTGCGGGTGGGCGGGCTGCGCCGCGGGGGCCATCGGGTTGGCGTGGTCGGGCATCATGTGCGCGTTCATGTGGAACATGACCCACAGCGTGCCGGCGATCGTCACCGCCACGAACACCACGGCGAAGATGGTGGACAAAAGCGTCCAGCCGCCCTGCACCTTGCCGTTCATGTGCAGGAAATACACCATGTGCGCAATGATCTGCACGGCTGCCAGCACGCCCAGCACCACCACCAGCGTGGCGCGGTCCTGGATGACGCCGGCCATGACCAGCCAGAAGGGGATCACCGTGAGAATGACGGCCAGCACGAAGCCCTTGACGTAGTCGGACAGGCTGACGTGCAGGTCGTCGCCATCGTGGTGCTCGTCGTGGTGCCCGCCGTGGGGTGTGTGGTGGGCAGGATGAAGTTGTTGTGCGCTCATGATGCTTACAGCACTCCCATCAGGTACACGAAGGTGAACACGCCCACCCAGACCACGTCCAGGAAGTGCCAGAACATGGACAGGCAGTTGATGCGGCGCACGTTGGCGGCCGTGAGGCCGTGGCGCGAGATCTGCACCATTAGCGTGATGAGCCAGATGATGCCGAAGGTGACGTGCAGCCCGTGCGTGCCCACCAGCGTGAAGAAAGCCGACAGGAAGGCGCTGGTCTGCGGCGTGGCGCCCTCGTGGATCAGGTGGGCGAACTCATACAGCTCCACGCCCAGGAAGGCCAGGCCCAGCAGGCCCGTGACGGCCAGCCACAACAGCGTGCCGCCCACGTTCTTGGCCTGCTTTTGCAGCATGGCAAAGCCGAAGGTGATGGACGACAGCAGCAGGAAGGCCGTGTTGATGGCCACCAGCTTCAGGTCGAACAGCTCGGCACCCGTGGGGCCGCCGGCGTAGGCCCGGCCCAGCACGCCGTAGGTGGCGAACAGGGCGGCGAAGATGAGCACGTCGCTCATCAGGTACAGCCAGAAGCCCAGCGAGGTGCCGTTCTCGGGGTGCGGCTCGTGCGCCAGGTGGTACTGGCGCGGCGCGGCGGCGGCAGCGCCGCCGGCGTGGTTCAGGGTGGTATCAAGCATGCGATGCAGCCGTGGCCAGTTGCCGGGTGCGCGACTCTTCCGTGGCGGCCACGTCGGCCGCGGGGATGTAGTAGTCGCGCTGGTAGTTGAAGGTGTGCACGATGGTGGCCAGGATGATGGCGGCCAGCGAGGCTATGGCCAGCGGCCACATGTGCCAGATCATGGCGAAGCCGAACAGCGTGGACAGCATGGCGATGACGAAGCCCGCGCCCGTGTTGGCCGGCATGTGGATGGGCACGAAGCCCGAAAGCGGCCGGCGGTAGCCGTGCTTCTTCATGTCCCACCAGGCGTCGATCTCATAGGCCACGGGCGTGAAGGCGAAGTTGTACTGCGGCGGGGGCGAGGAGGTGGCCCACTCCAGCGTGCGTGCGTCCCAGGGGTCGCCGGTCACGTCGCGCAATTCGCTCCTGCGCTGGTAGCTGACGAACAGCTGCACGAAGAAGCAGGCGATGCCGACGGCAATGAGGAGCGCGCCGAAGGCCGCCACCAGGAACCAGGGCTGCAGCGACGCATCCTCGAAGTGGTTCACGCGGCGCGTCACGCCCATCAGGCCCAGGATATAGAGCGGCGTGAACGCCACCCAGAAGCCCACCAGCCAGAACCAGAACGACGCCTTGCCCCACGATTCGACCAGGCGGTAGCCGAAGGCCTTGGGGTACCAGTAGTTGATGCCCGCGAACACCGCGAACACCACGCCGCCGATGATCACGTTGTGGAAGTGCGCGATCAAAAACAGCGAGTTGTGCAGCACGAAGTCAGCCGGCGGCACGGCCAGCAGCACGCCCGTCATGCCGCCGATGGCGAACGTCACCATGAAGCCGAGGGTCCACAGCATGGGCACCGTGAAGCGGATGCGGCCGCGGTACATGGTGAACAGCCAGTTGAAGATCTTGGCGCCCGTCGGGATCGAGATGATCATCGTCGTGATGCCGAAGAAGGTGTTCACCGTCGCGCCCGAGCCCATGGTGAAGAAGTGGTGCAGCCACACCAGGTACGACAGGATGGTGATGACCACCGTGGCATAGACCATGGAGGTGTAGCCGAACAGGCGCTTCCTGGTAAAGGTCGGCACGATCTCGGAGTACACGCCGAAGGCCGGCAGCACCAGGATGTAGACCTCCGGGTGGCCCCAGATCCAGATCAGGTTCACGTACAGCATGGCGTTGCCGCCCAGGTCGTTCGTGAAGAAGTGCGTGCCCAGGTAGCGGTCCAGGCTCATCAGCACCAGCGCGGCGGTGAGGATGGGGAAGGTGGCCACGATCAGCGCGTTGGTGCACAGGGCCGTCCAGGTGAAGATGGGCATCTTCATCAGCTTCATGCCCGGCGCGCGCATCTTGATGATGGTGACGATCAGGTTGATGCCCGACAGCGTCGTGCCCACCCCCGCCACCTGCAGGCCCCAGATGTAGTAGTCCAGCCCCACGCCCGGGTCCTGCGCGCCCAGGTTGGACAGCGCCAGCCACCCGGAGGTCGAGAACTCGCCCAGGAACAGCGACAGCATGGTCAGGATGGCGCCGCCCGTGGTCATCCAGAAGCTGAAGTTGTTCAGGAACGGGAAGGACACGTCGCGCGCGCCGATCTGCAGCGGCACCAGGTAGTTCATCAGCCCGGTGACGAACGGCATGGCCACGAAGAAGATCATGATCACGCCGTGCGCCGTGAAGATCTGGTCGTAGTGGTGCGGCGGCAGGTAGCCCAGCGCCTCGCCAAAGGCCATGGACTGCTGCAGGCGCATCATGATCGCGTCGGAGAAACCGCGCAGGAACATGACCAGGCCCAGGATCATGTACATGATGCCGATGCGCTTGTGGTCGATGGAGCAGATCCAGTCGCGCCACAGCGGGCCCCACAGCTTGAAGCGGGTGATGCCGGCCAGCACCACCAGGCCGCCCAGCACGACGGCGATGAAGGTCCACAGCAGGATGGGCTCGTGCGCCATGGGGATGGACTGCCACGTGATGCGGCCCAGCAGCCAGTGGTTGGGAGTCAGTTGTTCAGGGGACATAGCGTGTTTCTCTCGCGGCGGCGCAGCTTCAGTGGCTGCCGGCCTGGGGCGTGGTGGCGCGCGCGCCCTTGGCCATCATGGTCTCGTGCATGCAGGTCTGGCCGTCCTCGACGCAGCGGTTCAGGATGCGGTCGTACAGGTCCGCCTGCACGGCGCCAAAGCGCTGCACGGGGTTGCGCTCGCTGGGCTTGGCCAGCTGCAGGTAGCTGGACTGGTCCAGCGCCTGGCCGTTCGCCTTGGCCTTTTGCACCCATTGCGCGAAGTCGGCCTCCGGCAGGCCATGGAACTTGAACGTCATGCCCGAGAAGCCCGGGCCGCTGTAGTGCGACGCCAGGCCCTTGAACTCGCCGGCCTTGTTGATGATGGCGTTCAGCTCGGTCTGCATGCCGGGCATGGCGTAGATCATGCCGGCCAGGTCGGGCACGTAGAACGCGTTCATGGTCGAGGTGGCGGTGAGCTTGAAGTGGATGGGCCGGTCCACCGGCGCGGCCAGCTCGTTCACCGTGGCGATGCCCTGCTCGGGATAGACGAACAGCCACTTCCAGTCCATGGCCACGACCTGGACCTCCAGGGGCTTGGCGCCCTCGGCCAGCGGGCGCTTGGCGTCCACGCGGTCCAGCGGGCGGTAGGGGTCGAGCTTGTGCGTGCCGATCCAGGTCAGCGCCCCCCAGGGCGATGATGATCATCAAAGGCACCGTCCAGATGACCAGCTCCAGCGTGGTCGAGTGGTGCCAGTCGGGGTCGTAGGCGGCGTCCTGGTTGCCCTGGCGGTACTTCCAGGCAAAGACCAGGATCAGCACGATCACCGGCACGATGATGATGAGCATGAGCAGCGTGGCGGTGACGACCAGGTTGCCCTGCTGGGCAGCCACGTCGCCGGCCGGGTTGAGCACGACGGCCTTGCTGCAGCCGGCCAGCAGCGCGGCAGCGGCAGCCGCCGCGAGCCACGCAGGCCCTCGGGATCGGGAGGTGTTCAGCGTGCGAAAAAAGAGAAAGGAAAACGGCGAAAAGACGCCCCGCGCCTCGGGTAAACGCGGATGGAAGGACGGCTGGAAATGTACTGCGCCTAGCGCCCTCGCAAGTGGGACATTTTGTCCTGGATCAAAGTTGCCGGCCGGTGGCAAGCGAGAAAACGCCAATCCCTGACCTGGGACAGGCGAAATTTCTCCGCGCACTTGCGAGAAAGCGCCCTTGTGGCACGCGCTGCGAGCGTGTAGAACGGTTTGACCTTGAGACACATCAAGGCTTGCCACCCCAAGCCAAGGAGTTTTGCCCATGAGCAGCAGTTCGATGACCATGCCCGGATACGGCTACGAGGGCGACGCATCGCTGGCACACGCGCACACCGACGAGGACGTGACGCCTTCCGAGATCGCCGTGGGCGTGATCATCGGGCGCTCGTCCGAGTACTTCGATTTCTTCGTCTTCGGCATCGCCAGCGTGCTGGTGTTCCCGCAGCTGCTGTTTCCGTTCCTGTCGCCGCTGGCCGGCACGCTGGCGGCCTTTGCCATCTTCGCGCTGGCTTTCGTCGCGCGGCCGTTCGGCACCGCCCTGTTCATGGCGGTGCAGCGGCGCTGGGGGCGCGGCACCAAGCTGACGCTGGCGCTGTTCCTGCTGGGCAGCAGCACGGTGAGCATGGCGCTGCTGCCGGGCTACCAGACGGCGGGCGTTGCCGCCATCGCCGCGCTGATGGTGCTGCGCATCGGCCAGGGCATTGCGCTGGGCGGCTCGTGGGACGGGCTGCCGTCGCTGCTGGCCATGGCGGCGCCCAGGGAGCGGCGCGGCTGGTACGCCATGGTCGGCCAGCTGGGCGCGCCGGCGGGTTTCGTGCTGGCGGCGTCGCTCTTCGCCTACCTGTACGGCCAGCTGACGCACGAGGAATTCCTGGCCTGGGGCTGGCGCTACCCGTTCTGCGTGGCCTTTGCCATCAACGTGGTGGCGCTGTTTGCGCGCCTGCGGCTGGTGGTGGGGCAGTCGTATGCCGAGCTGCTGGAGGACAAGGAACTGGAGCCCATGCCTGCCACCCAGCTGCTGCGTGACGAAGGCGGCAACGTTTTCCTGGGCGCCTTTGCCGCGCTGGCCAGCTTCGCGCTGTTCCACCTGGTGACCATCTTCCCGCTGTCGTGGATCTCGCTGTACTCCGAGCGCAGCATGACCGAGGTGCTGGGCGTGCAGATCGCCGGCGCCTTCCTCGCGGCGCTGGCCATCATGCTGTCGGGCCGCCTGGCCGACCGCATCGGGCGGCGCAGGCTGCTGGGCGGCATGGCGGTGCTGATCGGGCTGTTCAGCCTGGCGGCGCCCTGGCTGCTGGGTGGCGGCGAGGCGGGCAGCAGCGCCTTCTTGCTCATCGGCTTCGTGCTGCTGGGGCTGTCGTATGGCCAGTCGGCCGGCACGGTGACGTCCAATTTCTCGGCGCACTACCGCTACACCGGCGCGGCGCTGTCGTCCGACCTGGCGTGGCTGTTCGGCGCGGCCTTTGCGCCGCTGGTGGCCCTTCGCCTGTCCTCGCGCTTCGGGCTGGGCGCCGTGTCGGTCTACCTGCTGTCGGGCGTGGTGTGTACGCTGGCGGCGCTGCGCATCAACCGTCTGGTCGAGCAGCAGCGCGGCTGACGCCGCGCCGCAGGGCCCGGCGCCGGCCGATTGGGGCGGTTTTCAAGCCATTTTGGCCACCAGCCGGCGTCTTTCAACGGCTTTCAGCTATGTTTTTGATAGTTGAGCGGGCGTGGGCGCGGCGCCCCGCCGCGCCTCAATGCTTGGGCGGAAGCCGATGACCAGCGACGGCGGCACGCGCCCGTCCGTGTCGCGCGGCAGGGTGTCGGTCTTGTGCAGGGCGCGCACCACGGCGTCGTCCCAGGCCGGGTTGCCGCTGGAGTGCAGGATGCGCACGCCGACGATGGTGCCGTCCGGCGCGGCGCGCACCTAGACCTCGGCGCGCGGGTTGCCGCTGATGGTGTCGGGGTAGACGATGTTGGGCCGCACCTTGGCCGCCACCTTGCCGCCGTAGCCGGCCGATGGGGCCGCTGCCGCCCGCACCGCCCGCCGCGCCGCCCGGGCCGCTGTTGCGCTGCGCGCTGCCGCTGGCGTTCTCGCCGCCGGCGGCGCCGGCCAGGCCGGCGATGCGGCGCAGCTGTTCCTTGCGCAGCTCCTCGGCGCGCTTCTCCTCGGCCTCGGCGCGGCGCTTGTCCTCGGCGGCTTTTTTCTTTTGCTCCTGCTCGGCACGCGCCAGCTTGTCGCGCTCGGCCTTGTCGCGTTCGGCTTTTTGCCGTTCGGCCTTGTCATGCTCGGCCTTCTCCTGCCGGGCTTTTTCCTGCTGGGCCTTTTGCTGCTCGGCCTTCTCGCGTTCCGCCTTCTCTCGCTGGGCTTTTTCGCGCTCGGCTTTCTGCTCGGCTTTTTGCTGCGCCAGGCGCTCCTTCTTCTCCTGCTCCAGCCGCTCGCGGCGCTCCTCGTCCTTGCGCTCGCGTTCACGCTGTTCGCGCTCTTGCTGCTGGCGGCGCTTCTTCTCGTCGTCCAGGCGCTTTTTCTCGCGCTCCAGCGCAATGTCGGCGTGCTCGCGCGTGTCGGGCACAGCCGCCTTTGGAGCGGGGGCGGGCGCCGGCGCGGGCGGCGGCGGTGCGGGCTGCGGGGCCGGGGCAGGGGGTGGAGGGGGGGGCCGGCGGCGGTGGCGGCGCCACGGCGCGCGGCGCGGCCTGCTGCGCGGTGGCTGACCACAGCTCGGCCTGCATGGCCGGCGTGTCGTCGCTGGCCTTCCAGCGCACGCCCCAGGTCAGCGCGCCGATCAGCGCCAGGTGCGCCAGCACCGCCAGCGCCACCGCGCGCGAGCGCCCGGGTGGGCGCGGCGGGGCGAACTGGTCGCGGTCGCTGGCGGCCTGGAACTGTTGCTGCTGTTGCTGCATGCGCTGCGCGGGCACGCCGGATCAGCTGCCGCTCTTGACGAGCAGCCCCACGCGCGCCACGCCGGCGCGCTGCAGCGCGGCCATGGCCTGCATGACGGCGTGCGTAGGGCACGCCCTTGTCGGCGCTGATCAGCACCGGCGTGTCCTCGGGCTGGTCCTTGAGCCAGGTGCGCGCGGTCTGCCCCAGGTTCTGCAGCGCCACGGGGCGTTCGTTGCCGTCGGTCTTGAAGCGGATGCCGCCGTCCTTGTCCACGAACACGTCGGCGCGTGTCTTGGGCACCTTGGCGCCCTTGCCCACCGAGGGCACGTTCACCGAGCTGGGCGTGAGCATGGGCGCCGTCACCATGAAGATGATGAGCAGCACCAGCATCACGTCGATGAAGGGCACCATGTTGATCTCGTTCATGGAGCGGCGGCGGCTGCCGCTGCGCGATGCGGTGGCGGGCATGCGGCGCTCTCCCTCAGTGGCCGGCAGCCGGCTGCACGGCCAGGTTGCGCTGCAGGATGTTGGAGAACTCCTCGATGAAGGTCTCCTGGTGCGTGGCCACGCGGTCGATGTCGCGCGCGAAGCGGTTGTAGGCGATCACGGCGGGAATAGCGGCGAACAGGCCGATGGCGGTGGCCACCAGGGCTTCGGCGATGCCGGCGACGGTGGCCAGCGTCACCTGCTCCATGCCGGCGAAGCCGGTGAAGGCGTGCATGATGCCCCACACGGTGCCGAACAGGCCCACGTAGGGGCTGACCGAGGCCACCGAGCCGAGGAAGGACAGGCTGGACTCGATCACGTCCATCTCGCGCTGGAAGCTGGCGCGCATGGCGCGGCGCGCGCCGTCCATCAGCGTGCCCGCGTCCTGGATGCGGCGCTCGCGCAGCTTCTGGAACTCGCGCATGCCGCTGGCGAAGATGCGCTCCATCGGGCCGTTGCGCGCGGGCTCCAGCGCGGCGGCGGCGTACAGGTCGTTCAGGCTGGTGCCCGACCAGAACTCGCGCTCGAATTCGTCGTTCAGCGCGCACGCGCTTGAGCGCGAACAGCTTGCGGAAGATGGCCGCCCAGCTGGCCACCGACACTGCCAGCAGCAGCAGCATGACGAGCTGCACGACCCAGCTGGCGCCCAGCACCAGGCTAAGGATGGACATGTCTTGGGAATTCATGGGGCAGTGGGCAATCGTTGCAAAACGGCAGGCGGGATGCGCGCGGGGCGCAAGCTGGCGGCGTCCACCCAGCCGATACGGATGGTCGCCTCGCACAGCAGGGCGGCACCCGGGGCGCCGCCGGCCAGGGCCTGCTGGGCGATTGTGAGCGATGCCCGGCCGCTCTCGGCCAGGCGTGCCGTAACAATCAGTTCATCGTCCAGCCGGGCCGGGGCCGCGTAGCGCACGCGCGCCTCGCTTACGACGAACATGCCGCCGCTGAGTTCCCGCAGCTGCTGCTGCGCCAGGCCCAGCGAGCGCAGCCACTCGGTGCGCGCGCGCTCGAAGAACTTCAGGTAGTTGGCATAGAACACGATGCCGCCGGCGTCCGTGTCCTCCCAGTAGATGCGCACCGGCCAGCGGAAGGCTGTCATTGCCCGCTCAGCCCAGCAACGTGCGCAGGCGGGCGATGGCCTCGTGCAGCTGCGCCATCGAGTTGGCGGTGGAAAAGCGCACGAAGCGCTGGGTGTCGCTGCTACCGAAATCGCGCCCGGGCGTGGTGGCCAGGTGCGCGCGGCGCATCAGCTCGAAGGAAAAATCCCAGCTGCCCGCCACGCCCAGCTTGCGTGCCGCCTGCGTGCAGTCGGCCCAGGCGTAGAAGGCGCCGTCGGGCGCCACCGGCACCTGCAGGCCCAGCTCCTCAAGGGCGGGGATGAAGAAGTCGCGCCGGGCGCGGAACTCGGCGCGGCGGCGTTCGTATTCGGCGATGCTCTCCGGCTCGAAGCAGGCCAGCGCGGCGTGCTGCGAAATGGTCGAGGCGCAGATGAACAGGTTCTGCGCCAGGCGCTCGACCACCGGCACCATGGCATCCGGCACCACCATCCAGCCCAGGCGCCAGCCGGTCATGTTGAAGTACTTGCTGAAGCTGTTGATGCTGATGATGTCCTCGCCCAGCGCCAGCGCCGAGTGGCCGAAGGCCTCGTCGTAGGACAGGCCCAGGTAGATCTCGTCGATCAGCGTGATGCCGCCGCGCGCGCGCACCACCTCGTGGATGGCGCGCAGCTCAGCCGGGGCGATCGACGTGCCCGTGGGGTTGGACGGCGAGGCCAGCAGCACGCCGCGCGTCCTGGGCCCCCAGGCGGCCTCGACCTTGGCGGCGCTGAGCTGGAAGCGTTCCTCGGCGGTGGTCGGGATCAGCACCGCGCGCCCCTCGGCGGCGCTCACGAAATGCCGGTTGCACGGGTAGCTGGGGTCGGGCATCAGCACCTCGTCGCCGGCCTCGATCAGCGCCAGGCAGGCCAGCTGCAGCGCCGCCGACGCGCCAGCCGTGACCACGATGCGCCGCGCCGGCACATCCAGGCCAAAGCGCTGCGCATACCAGCCGCTGATGCGCTCGCGGAGCTGGTCCAGGCCCAGGGCGTTGGTGTATTGCGTATGCCCGGCGCGCATGGCGCGCTCGGCTGCCTGCGCCACCGCAGGCGGCGCGGTGAAGTCCGGCTCGCCGATGTTCAGGAAGATCATCGGCTCGGCCGTGGCAGCGACCTCGCGCGCCATCTGCTGCGCGGCCTTGGCCACTTCCATCACGTAAAACGGTTCGATGCGCTCGGCGCGGGTGGAGAACTTCATGGAGCAAGGCTGCCTGCTGTGCCTGCCGCGGGTGGCAGGCTGGGTGGAAGAAGAAACGCAAGCGCGGCGCGCGCCGCACCACGCACGGCGCGTCAGCTCTGCGGCGGCGCGCTGCCGGCAGTGCCCTTGTCCGCCGCCACCTCCGCCGCGCGCAGCTGCGGCGCCAGCTTGCCCAGCACGCCGTTGACCCACTTGTGCCCGTCGGTGCCGCCGAACTCCTTGGCCAGCTCGATGCACTCGTTGATGACCACGCGCCAGGGCACGTCCAGGCAGTGCTGGAACTCGTAGGCGCCTATCCACATCACCGCGTGCTCGATGGGCGAGACCTCGGCCAGCTTGCGGTCCAGGTGCGGCTCGATCAGCGCATCCAGCTGCGCCGCGCCTTCGATGCAGCCGTGCACCAGCGCGTCGTAGTGCGCCGAATCGGCCTTGTGGAAGCCCGACAGGTCGCGCGTGAAGGCGTCGATGGCGGCGGCGTCGTTGCCGCCCACCAGGTGCTGGTACAGCGCCCTGCAGGGCAAATTCGCGCGCGCGGCTGCGGGTGGACTTGGAGCCGGCCTTGCGCGCGCCGGTGCTGGTGGTGCCGGTGCGCGACTGGCGCGGCGGGCGGCCGGAGGCAGCGGCGCCGCTCATGCCAGGCCCCGCAGCAGCTGCGCCATCTCGACCGCCACGCGCGCGGCGTCCACGCCCTTGTCGCTTTGGCGGGCGATGGCCTGCTCCATGTTCTCGGTGGTCAGGATGGCGTTGGCGATCGGCACGTGGTAGTCCAGGCCGACGCGGGTGACGCCAGCGCCGGATTCATTGGCCACCAGCTCGAAGTGGTAGGTCTCGCCGCGGATGATGCAGCCCAGGGCGATCAGCGCGTCGAAGGGCTCGGCGCCGTCGTCCTCGTCGGCGCCGCGCTGCGCGAGCTGCTGCAGCGCCAGCGGCACTTCCAGCGCGCCGGGCACCTGCACATGCAGGATGTCGGCCTCGGCAAGGCCCAGGCGCCCCAGCTCGGCGCGGCAGGCGCCGGCCAGGGTGTTGGTGATGCTTTCGTTGAAGCGCGCCTGCACGATGGCGATGCGCAGGCCGGTGCCGTCCAGGCCCTGCGCCGTTCCATTTTTTCTGCGTCAAACATGGCTGATTTTTTCTTTCGTAGGTCGTCTTATTCGTTGGCGATGTAGCCGGTGATCTCCAGCCCGTGGCCGGCCATGCTGGGCATGCGCCGGGGCTGGCCCATGAGCTGCATGCGCGCCACGCCGCACTCGCGCAGGATCTGCGCGCCCACGCCGTAGGTGCGCAGGTCCATGCGGCCGCGCTCGGGTGCCTGGGCGGCGCGGGCGCTGCCGTCGAACTGCGCCAGCAGCTGCTCGGCGCTCTCGTTGCAGTTGAGCAGCACGGCCACGCCGCGGCCGTGCTCGCTGATGTGGCGCAGGCTGGCGTCCAGGCTCCAGGAATGCATGCTGCGGCCCACCTCCAGCGCGTCCAGCACCGACAGCGGCTCGTGCACGCGCACCGGCACGCTCTCGCCTTCCTCCCAGCGGCCGCGCACCAGCGCCAGGTGCACCGCCTGGCTGGGCACGTCGCGAAAGGCGTGGGCGGTGAATTCGCCAAAGGCCGTGTGCAGCGTGCGCGTGCCCACCCGCGTGACCAGCGACTCGTTGCGGCTGCGGTACTCGATCAGGTCGGCAATGGTGCCCACCTTGATGCCATGCTCGGCGGCGAAGCCCTGCAGGTCTGGCAGGCGGGCCATGGTGCCGTCGTCCTTCATGACTTCGCAGATCACCGCCGCCGGGCTGCAGCCGGCCATGGCGGCCAGGTCGCAGCCGGCCTCGGTGTGGCCGGCGCGCATCAGCACGCCGCCGTCCACCGCCTGCAGCGGGAAGATGTGCCCGGGCTGCACCAGGTCGGCAGCCTGGGCGCGGGGCGCGACGGCGGCGGCCACGGTGCGGGCGCGGTCGGCAGCGGAAATCCCGGTGGTCACGCCCTCGGCGGCCTCGATGGAGACGGTGAAGGCGGTACCCATCTTGGTGCCGTTGCGCGCCACCATGGGCGGCAGCTTCAGGAGTTCGCAGCGCTCGCGCGTGAGCGTCAGGCAGATCAGGCCGCGGCCGAAGCGCGCCATGAAGTTGATCGCCTCGGGCGTGACGTGGTCGGCCGCCAGCACCAGGTCGCCTTCGTTTTCGCGATCTTCCTCATCGACCAGGATGACCATGCGGCCGGCGGCCAGCTCGGCCACGATGTCCTGCACGGGCGAAATGGGGGCGGGGGAGGGGGGGGGTGTTCATGCGGCGGAGCTTTCTGGGTGGGCCGGGCGGCAGGCGTTTCCTTGTTGCGGCAGGCTTTCCCAAAGAACGACGCACTGGCGCGGCCAGGTGGCACGGCAGGCGGGATGCGCGCATCCCGAAGGGCGGGATTTTAGAGCGTCTCTCAAATGGCCGGGCCGGCGAGGGTGAGGTCGCTGGCCGGATAGGCCACGCACGGCAGCACGCAGCCCATCGAGCGCTCCTCGGGCGTGAGGCCGGGCCAGTCGATGGCGTAGCGCACCTCGCCATGCTCCAGCACGCCGATGCAGGTGCGGCAGGTGCCGTTGCGGCAGGAGCTGGGCCAGTCGATGCCGCCCTGTTCGAGGGACGCCAGCAGCGGCTGCCCGGGCCAGGCGTCGCACTGGGCGCCATCCGTGCCCACGCGGGCGATGAAGAAGGGGGCTGGGGCGGGGGAGAATGCATGAAATTCGGTGAAAAACGGCAAAAAGTGGCTCTTGCCGGCGTGGATAAATGGTTGTTAGCTATGAAAAATATAGCTTGCACGAGGCCTGTACGGGCGTCTCGGGTTGCTTAAATTTTAGGCACAAGACCGGACTTCCTTGCAAATCAGGCACTTAGGCCGCCGATTCAGGGCTTGTCCAAAGTTATCCCCATGATTGTCCAGTGCCGCCAGGGATAACCGGCCATCCCCTGCTGAAAAATCAGGCAGCACAAGAGTTTTGCTTGCAAATCAACGGCTTGCATCTGCCATACAGCGCTTGTTCGGGGTTATCCACATGATTGTCCAGCATGCACAGGGATAACCCGGAGTGCGGATCGCCTGCGCCGCGCCGGCCGTCGCGCGGGCGACGGCGCGCCCGGGCGCTGCCGAGGCTGAAGGCGGTTTCTGCAGCAAAATCCGTCGGTTGCCCTTGGCTGGCAAGGGCAATCAGCTATCAAATTTGCAACCCAAGGAGATTCCCACATGTCCCTCGACTTTGCAGGCCGCGTGGCCATCGTGACCGGCGCCGGCGGCGGCCTGGGCCGCCAGCATGCGCTGGCGCTGGCCGCGCGCGGCGCGAAGGTGCTGGTCAACGACCTGGGCGGCGCGGTGGACGGCAGCGGCTCGGCCGCCAGCGCCGCGCAGGCCGTGGCCGACGAGATCCGCGCCGCGGGTGGCGAGGCGCTGGCCAACAACGCCTCGGTGGCCGACTTCGACGCCGTGCTGGCCATGGTGCAGCAGGCCATCGACGCCTGGGGCCGCGTGGACATCCTGGTGAACAACGCCGGCATCCTGCGCGACAAGTCGTTCGCCAAGATGGACATGCAGGATTTCCGCCTGGTGGTGGACGTGCACCTGATGGGCGCTGCCTACTGCGCGAAGGCCGCCTGGCCGCACATGCAGGCGCAGAACTACGGGCGCATCGTCATGACCACCTCGTCCACCGGGCTGTACGGCAATTTCGGCCAGGCCAACTACGGCGCGGCCAAGCTGGCGCAGGTGGGGCTGATGCAGACCCTCGCCATCGAGGGCGCCAAGCACGGCATCCACGTCAACGCGCTGGCGCCCACGGCCGCCACGCGCATGACCGAGGGCCTGATGCCCGAGGAGGTGCTGGCGCGGCTCACGCCCGAGTCCGTCGTGCCCGCCATGCTGGTGCTGGCGCACGAGAGCGCGCCCACGCGCACCATCCTGTGCGCCGGCGCGGGCGGCTTCGAGGCCGCGCACATCACGCTGACGCAGGGCATCCACCTGGAGCCCGGCCCCGGCATGCCCGAGCAGCTGGCCGCGCGCCTGGCCGAAGTCACCGCCCGCGCGCAGGAGCAGGTGCCGCAAAGCGGCGCCGCGCAGGGCACGCTGGAGCTGGCCAAGGCCATGGCTGCGCACCGCTGAGGGCGGCGGCCGGCCCGTGCGGGACGCCGGCCGGACACCGGCGCGCGCGGCCCGGCAAAGGGCGGCGCGCCGTGCTAAGTTCCGGCCCCATTGGTAGAACCCCGCACCCACAACCAGCGCCCCCCATCATGAGCCTACTTTCCCAGCGACTCGCTGCCCTGCCCGCCGAGCGCCTCGCCGGCATACGCCGCGGCATCGAAAAGGAAGGGCTGCGCGTGCTGCCCACGGGCCACCTGGCGCTCACCCCGCACCCGCTGGCCCTGGGCTCGGCCCTGACGCACGCCAGCATCACCACCGACTACAGCGAATCGCAACTGGAGCTGATCACCGGCGCCCGCGCCAGCGTGGGCCAGTGCCTGCAGGAGCTGACCGAGCTGCACCAGTTCGTGCACCGCGTGCTGGCGCAGCAGCAGCCCGGCGGCGAGCTGCTGTGGGCCTCCAGCATGCCGTGCCAGCTGCCGCCGGACGAGACCATCCCGCTGGGGCGCTACGGCGGCTCCAACGTCGGGCGCGCCAAGAGCGTCTACCGCATGGGCCTGGGCCACCGCTATGGCCGGCGCATGCAGACGATTTCAGGCATCCACTACAACTGGTCGCTGCCGGGCGTCACCAGCGACGAGTATTTCGCGCTGATCCGCAACTTCCGCCGCCAGGCCTTCGTGCTGTTGTTCCTGTTCGGCGCCTCGCCGGCGCTGTGCCCGTGCTTCGTGCAGGGCCGCGAGCACCGCCTGCAGCCCCTGGGCGACGCCGGGCGCGCCCTGCACCTGCCGCATGCCACCTCGCTGCGCATGGGCCGGCTGGGCTACCAGAGCGAAGCGCAGGCCAGCCTGCGCGTGAGCTACAACGGCCTGCAGGGCTATGCCGACTCGCTGCACGAGGCGCTCACCAAGCCCTACCCGGACTACGAGGCCATAGGCGTGCGCAGCCTGGGCGGCGACTACAACCAGCTGGGCACCAGCCTGCTGCAGATCGAGAACGAGTTCTACGGCACCATCCGCCCCAAGCGCACGGTCCGAAGCGGCGAGCGCCCGCTGCACGCGCTGCGCGAGCGCGGCGTGGAGTACGTCGAAGTGCGCCTGATGGACCTGGACCCCTTCGTGCCCGAGGGCATCACGGCCGAGACCATGCGCGTGCTGGACGTGTTCCTGCTGCACTGCCTGCTCACCGACAGCCCGCCCGACACGCCCGAGGAGATCGCCCAGCTCAAGCACAACCAGCAGCTGGCGGCCGAGCGCGGGCGCGAGCGCGGCCTGCAGCTGGGGCGCGGCGGCCGCCAGGTGCTGCTGTGCGAGTGGGGCGCCGAGATCCTGGCCGACTGCCAGCCGATTGCCGCGGCGCTGGACGCGGCCTGCGGCGGCACCGACTACACCCGCGCGCTGGCCGGCGCGCAGGCCACCATGGCGGCGCCGCACAGCACGCCCTCGGCGCATGTGCTGGCCGAGCTGGCGCAGCAGTTCGATGGCGATTTCACCGCCTTTGCGCGCGCGCATTCGCAGTCCGCGCGCGACGTGCTGCTGGGCCTGCCCTGGACGGAGGCGCAGCAGCAGCGCTACGTGCAGCTGGCCGCGCAGTCGCTGGCGGCGCAGGCCGCGATCGAGCAGGCGGACACCCTCTCGTTCGAGGAGTGGCGCGAGCGCTATATGTCCGTGCAAGAGCTCCTGGCCTGAGTCACGGCGGCGGCCGCAGCAGCCGCACCGCCAGCCGGGAGCCCCGCCCCACGTCGCCGCGCGCCTCGCCGCTGGCCATGTCCACGGCCCAGGCCTGCTGGGCGCTCAGCTGGTGTTCGCCGGCGCCGCCGCGCATCACGTTGCCATAGGCATAGGGGTTGACCGTGGCGGTGTTGACGCTGGCCGTGCCCGTCCAGTGCCACTCGCCGGGCGCCGCCGGGAACAGCGTGCCATCCAGCACGGGCGGCTTGGCGCTGCGGCCGGCCAGGCGGCGCAGCTCATTCACGCGCGGCAGGCGCCAGCGCACGCCGCTGTCCTGCCAGCGCTGGCGCACCCGGGCCTGCGCCTCGCCGTAGGTCAGCAGTTCGGGGGTGCCGGTGCAGGTGCGGCCGTCCCAGCGCATGCCCTCGACGCAGCGCGCCCAGGCCAGGCGCGCGCGCTGGTCGATGACCAGCGTGCCGTCGCCTGAGGCAGCCAGGGCCGGGGCGGCTGCGCCGTCCCCCGGGTCCGCGGCATCCGGCGCGCCGTGCCCGGCGGCGGCCGCGGGCAGGGCCAGGGCGAAGGTGAAGGTGAGGGCGAGCGCGGCGGCGGCGGCGCGGCGGGCCGAAAGATACCGGGTGCGGTGCATCGTCATGGCGGGGCCTGCAGGAGGAGGGGGTTGAGCTGCGCGAGCGCCTGCGCCAGGCGCTGCGCGGTCAGCGGCGCGCTGCCCTCGGCATGGTTGCTCAGGGTCACAAAGGCGTTCTGGCCGCCATGCCCGCACACCCCGGCCAGCGTGCGCGCCAGCAGGGCGATGTCCTCGGGCGCCGGGTCGTGGATGCGGTCGTAGGGGGCATACAGGCGCTCGGCCTGCTCGTAGCCGTGCGCGCCGTGCACCGGGTTCAGGTTCCAGCGCGCCACCAGCGGGCCGGGCCACAGCCGGCGCAGCAGGGGCAATTGCCCGGCCAGCGGCGGCATGCGCGCGTGCAGGCCCAGGCAGTAGGTGGCGCCGGTGCTCCTGAGCACGTCGGCGAAGTGCTCCACGTGGCCGGGCGCCAGCCATTCGCCGTCGCGCACCTCGACGGCCAGCACGGCGTCAGGCGCGGCCGCCAGGCTGGGCTGGGCGGCGAGCATGGCGCGCAGGCGCTCCAGCACCTCGGGCAGGCGCTCGATCAGGTGCCAGGGCAGGGGGCTGAGCTGGAACACCAGCGCGCCGGTGCGCGCGCCCAGGCCCTCCAGCGCCGGCAGCGTGAAATGCTGCGCCGCCAGCGCCCCGTCCAGGAAGGCGGGGTTGGCCTCGCGCCCGCGCCCCTCCTGGCTGCGCACCACGGCGTCCGTCACCAGGCTGGGGGCCTTGACGACGAAGCGGAAATCCTCGGGCACCTGGGCGGCGTACAGGGCAAATTCGCTGGCGCTCAAGGGGCGGTAGAAGCCCCGGTCTATGCCCACGGTGCGCAGCAGCGGGTGCTGCGCGTAGGCGGCCAGGCCCTTTCGCGCCAGCACCTGCGCGCTGTAGGCGCCGTCCCAGACCAGCCCGTCCCAGCCCGGGTAGCTCCAGGACGAGGTGCCCAGGCGCAGCGTGGCGGGCAGTTGCGCGGCCAGGGCGCGCAGCGCCTCGCCGTGGGCGGCGGGCTGCACGCCCCTGGGCGCGCGCGGGGCCGCGCGCGCGGGTGCGGGAGCAGGCGCAGGCGGGGACGGGGGCGGTGGGGGCGGCGGCGCGCCGAAGAGGTCGTCCTGCATGTCAGCCGTCGCCTGCGAACAGGCCGCCCTCGTCCAGCAGCGCCCAGGCGATCTCGGGGCGCTGCTCCAGGCTGCGGCGCACGGCGGCGGGGACGGCCTGGCGCGTCTTGCGGCACAGGCCGGGCTGCTCGTGCAGCGTGATGGCGATGCCGCGCAGGCTGCGCACCTCGTGCGTGGCCGCCCGCACGCTCAGGCGCATGCCCAGCTGGTCCAGCAGGCGCTTTTGCAGGTGGCGCAGCTCGGCCAGGCTGGCGATGCGCTCCAGACGCTGGAGCAGGCGCTGTTCTTCCGCGCGGGTCAGCAGCAGCACCCGCTGGTCGGCCGGCGCGCCGGCCTGCTCCAGGGTGCTGCGGCCGCATACGCAGCTGCCTGGCGGGCACTCGGTGCGAAGGGGTGCGGGCGGGGTCGGCATGGCACCGGACATTATGGGCGCCGCCCCCCGGCAGCCTGCAGGCGGGCGCCGCCAGGCCCTGTGGCACACTCGCGCGCTTCGTTTTCCGACCGCTCGTTTTCCTTCGCCCATGCAACAGATCGTCCGGCAGCTGGCCGCAGAAATCCGAATCACCGAGGCCCAGGTCCACGCCGCCGTGGAGCTGCTGGACGGCGGCGCCACGGTGCCCTTCATCGCCCGCTACCGCAAGGAGGCCACGCAAGGCCTGGACGACGTGCAGCTGCGCGAACTGGAGGCGCGCCTGGCCTACCTGCGCGAGCTGCAGGAGCGGCGCGCCGCCGTGCTGCGGGCCATCGACGAGCAGGGCAAGCTGACCGATGCGCTGCGCGCCCAGATCGCCGCCGCCGCGACCAAGCAGGAGCTGGAAGACCTGTACCTGCCCTTCAAGCAAAAGCGCCGCACCAAGGGGCAGATCGCCCGCGAGTTCGGCATCGAGCCGCTGGCCGACCGGCTGCTGGCCGACCCCGCGCTGGACCCGCACCAGGAAGCGCTGGCCTACCTGCAGCCGCCCACGGTGCTCGATGACGGCAAGCCGGGGCCGGATTTCTCCACCACGCAGGCGGTGCTGGACGGCGTGCGCGACATCCTGTCCGAGCGCTGGGCCGAGGACGCGGCGCTGGTGCAGTCGCTGCGCGAATGGCTCTGGGCCGAGGGCCTGCTGGCGTCCAGGCTGGTCGATGGCAAGAACCCCGACGAGCCCGAAGTCGCCAAGTTCCGCGACTACCACGACTACGACGAGCCCATTGCCCGCGTGCCCTCGCACCGCGCGCTGGCGGTGTTCCGCGGCCGGGCGCTGGAGGTGCTGGAGGCGCGGCTGGTGCAGCCCGGCGCCCCCGCCGCCAGCCCGCCCGCCGGGCGCGCGGCAGCGCCTGCGGTGTCCATGGCCGAGGGCCGCATCGCGCTGCACCTGGCCTGGAGCCACCAGGGCCGCATGGGCGACGACCTGATCCGCAAGTGCGTGGCCTGGACCTGGCGCGTCAAGCTGTCCCTGTCCACCGAGCGCGACCTGTTCTCGCGCCTGCGCGAGGAGGCCGAGAAGGTCGCCATCAAGGTCTTTGCCGACAACCTGCGCGACCTGCTGCTGGCCGCCCCCGCCGGCCCGCGCGCCGTGATGGGGCTGGACCCGGGCATCCGCACCGGCGTCAAGGTTGCCGTGGTGGATGCGACGGGCCGCCTGGTCGAGACCGCCACCGTCTTCCCGCACGAGCCGCGCCGCGACTGGGACGGCAGCCTGCACACCCTGGCGCGCCTGGTGCAGCAGCACGGCGTGCAGCTGATCGCCATCGGCAACGGCACCGCCAGCCGCGAAACCGACCAGCTGGCGGCCGAATTGATCAAAATGTGCCAAAAAGCGGCACAAGCCGGCGTGGATCAAGCGCCTTCAGCTATACAAAAGATAGTGGTCAGCGAGGCCGGCGCCTCCGTCTACAGCGCCAGCGAGTACGCCTCGCAGGAGCTGCCCGACGTGGACGTCAGCCTGCGCGGCGCGGCCAGCATCGCGCGCCGCCTGCAAGACCCCCTGGCCGAGCTGGTCAAGATCGACCCCAAGAGCATTGGCGTGGGCCAGTACCAGCACGACGTGAACCAGGGCGAGCTGGCGCGCACGCTGGGCGCCGTGGTCGAGGACTGCGTGAACGGCGTCGGTGTCGACCTGAACACCGCCAGCGTGCCGCTGCTGTCGCGCGTGTCGGGCCTGTCGGGCACGCAGGCGCGCGCCGTGGTGCGCTGGCGCGAGGCCAACGGGGCGTTTCGCAACCGCCGCCAGCTGCTGGAGGTCGGCGGTCTGGGGCCCAAGGCGTTCGAGCAGGCGGCAGGGTTCCTGCGCATCCGCGGCGGCGACAACCCCCTGGACATGACCGGCGTACACCCCGAGACCTACCCGCTGGTCGAGCAGATCCTGCTCAAGGCCGGCCGGCCGGTGGCCGAGCTGATGGGCCGCGCCGAGGCGCTCAAGGCCCTCGCGCCCGAGCAGTTCGTCACCGAGCGCTTTGGCGCCGTCACCGTGCGCGACATCCTGGCGGAGCTGGAAAAGCCCGGCCGCGACCCCCGCCCGGACTTCCGCGTGGCGCGCTTCAACGAGGGCGTGCAGGACATCGCGGACCTCAAGCCCGGCATGGTGCTGGAGGGCACGGTGAGCAACGTCGCGCAGTTCGGTGCCTTCGTCGACCTGGGCGTGCACCAGGACGGGCTGATCCACGTCAGCCAGCTCAGCAGCCGCTTCGTGCAGGACGCGCGCGAGGTCGTCAAGACCGGCGCCATCGTGAAGGTGCGGGTGCTGGAGGTCGATGCCGCCCGGCGCCGCATCAGCCTGAGCATGAAGCCCGAGGGCGCCAGCGGCAGCAGCGGCGCGCGCGGCGCTGCGCCGGGCAACCGCTTCGAGGGCGCCGGGCGCGATGCCCGCCACGCCCAGCCGGCGCGGCGCGGCGACGGCGCGCCCGCGCCCCAGTCGGCCATGGCCTCGGCATTTGCCAAGCTCAAGCGCTGAAGCCCGCGCGCACCCGGCGCCGATAATGGCCGGCCCCCCTTGAGCCAGGCCCCACCCATGGAACTGCAAGCGCTGCTCGCCCAGCCGCCGCGGCTGCCCAGCCTGCCGCGCGCCGTGGCGCTGCTGCTGAGCGAGCTGGCCCGCCCCGAGCCCAGCCAGCGCCGGCTGAGCCAGCTGTTCGCCACCGACCCGACGCTGGCCGCGCGCCTGCTGCAGCAGGCCAACGCGCCCGGGCATGGCGTGGCGCGCCAGGTCCACGGCATTGCCCAGGCGCTGGCCCTCCTGGACCTGGACAGCCTGCGCGCGCTGGTGGATACCGCGGCCGTGGGCACCACCTCGCGCTCGGTGCCGGGCGTGAACCTGCAGCAGTTCTGGCGCTACAGCCTGCACACGGCCAAGATGGCGCGCTCGCTGGCCGGCCTGGTGCGCCTGGACCAGCTGGCCGCCTACACCGCCGGCCTGCTGCACGGGCTGGGCGAGCTGGCGCTGCACCTGGCCGACCCGGCGCGCATGCGCTCCATCGCCGCCGTGGCGCCGCTGCTGGACCTGCGCCGGGGCCGGGTGGAGCGCCACATCATCGGCTACAGCTACGCCCAGGTCAGCGCCGGCCTGGCGGCGCAGTGGGCGCTGCCCCAGGACGTGGTGGATGCCCTGCAGCACCACCTGGCGCCGTTCGACAACGGGGTCTACGAGCCGCTGGCCGGGGTGCTGCACCTGGCGGTGTGGCGCGCCCGCACGCACGCGCTGGGCCTGGGCGAACGCGAGACGGTGGTCACCTTCCCCGGCGAGGTGGGGGTGACGCTGGGGCTGGACATCGACGCCGTGCTGCAGCAAGACCCCATCGACTGGCACGCCTGAGTGCCAGGCAGCTAAAATGGCCGGTTTTCGCCGCTGGCGCCAGCCTGCGGCCCCATGGGTTCCCTCGCCCCCATCCATCAAAAAGGATAGCCATGCCTCTCATCCAGGCGCCTGCGCACCCGCGCGCGCCCTCCGCCCTGTCCGCTCTGGTGGCGCTGCACATCGCCATCGTCATCGCCAGCAACTACCTGGTGCAGCTGCCCGTGGACCTGCTGGGCTTTCACAGCACCTGGGGCGCGTTCAGCTTTCCCTTCATCTTCCTGGCCACCGACCTCACGGTGCGGCTGATCGGCAAGGCGCCGGCGCGCCGCGTCATCGCCCGCGCCATGCTGCCGGCGCTGCTCGCGTCCTACGCCGTGGGCGTGCTGTTTCGCGACGGGCAGTTCAACGGCCTGGCGGCGCTGGCCGATTTCAACGTCTTCGTGTTCCGCATCGCGCTGGCCAGCTTTGCCGCCTACGTGCTCGGGCAGCTGCTGGACATCCAGGTGTTCGACCGCATCCGCCAGCAGGGCCGCGCCTGGTGGCTGGCGCCGGCGGCGGCCTCGGTGGTCGGGCAGGCGCTGGACACGGCGGCCTTCTTCTCCATTGCCTTCTGGCGCAGCTCCGACCCCTTCATGGCCGCCAACTGGGTGGAGATCGCCTGGGTGGACTACGCCGTCAAGCTGGCCGTGAGCCTGCTGCTGTTCGTGCCCGCCTACGGCGTGGCGCTGGCGGGCATCGTGCGCGTGCTGGGACGGGCGCCGGAGCCTGCGGCGGCTTGACCGACACAGTCGTACCGGCAGCCCGCCACGGGCGGGCGCCGGTGCGGCGGATGGCGTCGATGGCCCGCGCGGGCAGTTCCGGATCGCCAGGTGGGCGGGCAGCTCAAGATTGATAGCAACATGCCGGCGATTGGCGCCGGCATGGGCTGCTCTTGATGCTTATTTGCTGCTGCCGTCGCCTTCCAGCTGCGCCAGCGCCGCATTGCCGCCCAGCGACAGCAGGCCGGCACGGGCGTACACGCCCAGCTTCTCGCGCGTGTCCGAGATGTCCAGGTTGCGCAACGTGAGCTGGCCGATGCGGTCCAGCGGGGAGAAGGGCGCGTCCTCCACCTTTTCCATCGACAGGCGCTCGGGCGCGTAGGTCAGGTTGGGGCTTTGCGTGTCCAGCAGCGAATAGTCGTTGCCGCGGCGCAGCTCCAGCACCACCGTGCCGGTGACGGCGCGCGCCACCCAGCGCTGGGCAGCTTCGCGCAGCATGATGGCCTGCGGGTCGAACCAGCGGCCCTGGTACAGCAGGCGGCCCAGCTTCATGCCGTTGGCGCGGTACTGCTCGATGGTGTCCTCGTTGTGAATGCCGGTCACCAGCCGCTCGTAGGCGATGTGCAGCAGGGCCATGCCGGGGGCTTCGTAGATGCCGCGGCTCTTGGCCTCGATGATGCGGTTCTCGATCTGGTCGCTCATGCCCAGGCCGTGGCGGCCGCCGATGCGGTTGGCCTCCAGGAACAGCTCCACCGGATCGTCGATCGCGCGGCCGTTGAGCGCCACGGGGCGGCCTTCCTCGAAGGTCACCGAGACTTCCTCGGGCTTGACCTCGACCTCGGGCTTCCAGAACGCCACGCCCATGATGGGGTTCACGATGCGCATGCCGCGGTTGAGGAACTCCAGGTCCTTGGCCTCGTGCGTCGCGCCCAGCATGTTGCTGTCGGTGGAATAGGCTTTTTCGGCGCTCATCTTGTAGCCGAAGCCTTCCTTCGTCATGAAGGCCGACATCTCGGCGCGCCCGCCCAGCTCGTCGATGAAGGCCTGGTCCAGCCAGGGCTTGTAGATCTTCAGCTGCGGGTTGGTGAGCAGGCCGTAGCGGTAGAAGCGCTCGATGTCGTTGCCCTTGAAGGTCGAGCCGTCGCCCCAGATGTTGACGTCGTCCTGCTGCATCGCGGCCACCAGCATGGTGCCCGTCACCGCGCGGCCCAGGGGCGTGGTGTTGAAGTAGGTCAGCCCGCCGGTGCTGACGTGGAAGGCGCCGGCCTGGATGGCGGCGATGCCCTCGTGCGCCAGCTGCGTGCGGCAGTCGACCAGGCGCGCGGCCTCGGCGCCGTACTCCATGGCCTTGCGCGGGATGGCGTCGTAGTCCTCCTCGTCGGGCTGGCCCAGGTTGGCGGTGTAGGCGTAGGCCAGGGCGCCCTTGTTCTTCATCCAGCGCAGCGCCGCGCTGGTGTCCAGGCCGCCCGAGAAGGCGATGCCGACCTTCTGGCCGACGGGGAGGTTTTGCAGGATGGTTGCCATGGAAATTCTATTGAGGGGGTCTGTATGGAAACGATAGCTGCCCGTGCCTGCCTGGCGCCGGCAGCCAGGCAAGGAGGCCTGGATTGGCAGGTGCGGGCTCAGCCGAAATGGCAGACGTAGTGATAGGCGTCGGCCACGCGGATGTCGAACGTGGAGTTGGCGGGAACGGCGAAGGTCTCGCCCGGGCCGGACTTCAGCCACGCCTGGCTGCCCGCCAGGCGGTACTCGCAGGCCCCGGCCACGCATTCCATGACCTCCGCTGCTGCCGTGTTGAAGGTGAGCGTGGCCGCCAGGATCACGCCCACCGACTTCCTGGTGCCGTCCGGCCAGCTCAGGCTGTGGCTGACGCACTTGCCATCGAAATACACGTTGGCCTGGGGATTGACGCTGGCGCCGGTGAGCTGCTGGGTGGTCATGAGTGTGGTCGAAAGGTGGACAAAACCGGCGATTTTAGGTGCCAATAAAAAAGGAGCCCCGCAGGGCTCCCGGTGGGCGCTGGGCCGGAGTCAGCGCCAGTAGCGGTCGTTGTAGCGCGGGCGGTAGGGATAGCCGCCCTGGTACTCGATCACCGTGACCGGCGGCGTGACGTAGGCCGGCGGGCCGGGCGGCGTCGAGACCACCACCCCGGGGTTGACGTAGCGGCCCGAATCGCCATACGCAGGGGCGTAATAGCCCGGGGGCGCGGCCGGCGGCGTGGGCATGCCGCCAACGGCGGGCTGCACGTTCAGCGGAATCCAGCTGCCCGGGTCGGCCTGCGTGCGGGTGGAGTACTGGGGCGGCCGGCGTATTCATAAACCACGTCGTAGCCGACCACGCGGTTGTCGTAGTAGGTCTGCGTGGTGCAGCGCTGCACGTTCTCGTAGCCGGGGCGGCCGGCCTCGATGCTGTTGCCCAGCACCGCGCCGCCGATCAGGCCGATGGCCGTGGCGGCAGCGCGCCCGGTGCCGCCGCCGATGGCGTTGCCGGCAGCGCCGCCGGCGATCGCGCCCAGCACCGCGCCGGCGCCGCTGGGCGAGCGGCCGCCGCTGTAGATGGTCTCGTTGCCGCACACCTGCTGCGGCACGGCGAACTGCTGGGTGATGGGGGTGGCCGAGAGCACGCGGCCCATCTCCTGGGCCTGCACGGCGAACGCGGCCGTGGCCAGCAGGGAGAAAGCGATGATTTTTTGCATGACGGGAAAACTCCTTTCAGTCGGCAGGTAACGCGCGAGGTGGGGCAAAAAGTTTCGCCGGGCAGCGTCAAGGGCAGGGCCGGCCAGCGTAAAGATGCGTAAAACAAGCACAATGGCCTGGGCGCCGCCTGCTCATTGGGTCACCTGCGCCAGGCGTTGGTTCCAGTCGGCCTCGTCAAGGCCCAGCGTCACGGCGTCGCCCCAGTCGGCCACCGGCCGGCGGATGAGCGAGGGGTGCTCGCATAGCAGCGCCGCCACGCTGGCCGCGTCGGCGGCGCGTGCCTGCGTGGCCGCATCCAGGGTGCGCCAGGTCGTGCCCCGGCGGTTCACCAGGCGATCGGCGCCCAGCGCGTCCAGCCAGCGCTGCAGCTGCTCGGCCGTCACGCCGTGCTTCTTGAAGTCATGGAATTCGTGCGGCACGCCGCGCGCTGCCAGCCAGGCGCGCGCACGCCTGACGGTGTCGCAGTTGGGGATGCCGTAGAGGGTGAGGGTGGGGATACTCATGCGCGCCATCATCGGGCAGGCGGGGCTGCGCGACAATCACGCCCGCCATGCAAACCGCCTCTTTCAAGACTCTTTCCGACTGGCTGCACCACTGCGAGCAGCTGCACCCGAAGACCATCGACATGGGCCTGGCGCGCGTGGCCGAGGTGGCGCGGCGGCTGGAGCTGGCTTTCGCCTGCCCCGTCATCACGGTGGCCGGCACCAACGGCAAGGGCTCGACCTGCGCCATGCTGGAGTCCATCTGCCGCGAGGCGGGCTGGCGCACCGGCGTCTATTCCTCGCCGCACCTGGTGCATTTCGAGGAGCGCTGCCGCATCCAGGGCGAGATGGTGGCGGCGGGCGACCTGGTCGAGCATTTCGCGGCGGTCGAGCAGGCCCGCACCCAGGGCGGCGAGGCCGTTTCCCTGACCTACTTCGAATTCACCACCCTGGCCATCCTGCGCCTGATGAGCCGCGCCCGGCTGGACGTGGCCATCCTGGAAGTGGGCCTGGGCGGGCGGCTGGATGCCACCAACGTGATCGATGCCGACTGCGCCATCATCACCAGCATCGACGTCGACCATGTGGAATTCCTGGGGCCCGACCGCGAGAGCATCGGCCGCGAGAAGGCCGGCATCATGCGCCCCGGCCGGCCGGTGGTGGTGAGCGACCCCATGCCTCCGGCCAGCGTGATCGAGCACGCGCAGGCCCTGGGCGCCGACCTGTGGCGCTTTGGCCAGGACTTCAACTTCTCCGGCGACAAGCAGCAATGGGCCTGGGCCGGGCGGGGCCGGCGCTACGCCGGCCTGGCCTACCCGGCGCTGCGCGGCGCCAACCAGCTCATCAACGCCTCGGGGGCACTGGCCGCGCTGGAGGCGCTGCGCCAGCGGCTGCCGGTCACCGCGCAGGCGGTGCGCCTGGGCCTGGCGCACGTCGAGCTGCCCGGGCGCTTCCAGATCGTGCCGGGCCAGCCGGCGCTGGTGCTGGACGTGGCGCACAACCCGCATTCCGTCGCGGCGCTGGCCGCCAACCTGGACGCCATGGGCTACTTCGAGAACACCCATGCCGTCTTTGGCGCCATGGCCGACAAGGACCTCGGCCCCATGCTGGCGCGGGTGGCGCCGCTGATCGACCGCTGGTATTTCACCGACCTGGACACGCCGCGCGCGCTCAAGGCGCACGAGCTGCAGCAGAAATGGCATGCGCTGCAGATGGCGGCCGGCGCCCGGCGCGAGGTGCCCGTGAGCACCCACGCCAGCCCGCAGCAGGCCCTGGATGCGGCCCTGGAGGCGGCGCAGCCGGCTGCTAGAATCGTTGTCTTTGGCTCGTTCTACACGGTGGGCGGCGTGCTCCAGCAGGGGGTGCCCCGGCTGCAGGCCAAGCACCTGGGCGCCTAGCGAACCTCTCCCCCGTCCATGGCATTTTTCAAGTTCCGCTGGCCCGGCAGGCAGCAGCCCGAAGCCGAAAACACCAGGCCGGCCCGGCGCACTGCTTCCACGCCATCCCGCGCTGCCCCGGCACAAAGCATCGAGGACATGCGCCGGCGCGCACGCCACCGCCTGATCGGTGCGGCGGTGCTGGTGCTGGCCGGCGTGGTGGGCTTTCCGCTGCTGTTCGATTCGCAGCCGCGCCCGGTGCCCGTGAACGTGGCCATCGACATCCCCGATCGCAACAAGGTCGCTCCCCTGGTCGTGCCGCAGCCAGACGGCGCGGCAGCGGCCAGGCCGGCTGCGGCGCCCCCGCCGCCCCCGCCGCCTGCGCCCGCCCCGGAACGCGCCCCGTCGGGGCTGGCCGCTGGCGAGCAATGGGTGGCCCCGGCCGCGCCCCGGACCGCCGCCGTTGCCGCGGCTGAAGCGCCGGCGCGTGCCCCGGCTGTGGCCGAAGCCAGGCCGGCCGCCGCGCCCAGGAGCGAACCGCGCCCCGAACCCAAGGCGGAACCCAAAGCCGAACCCCGGCCCGAGCCCAGGCCCGAACCCCGGGCCGAGCCGAAGGCAGACCCCAAGCCCGAGCCCAGGCCTGAACACAAGCCCGAACCCAGGCCCGAACCCAAGCCCGCGCGCAGCGATGACGCCGGCCGTGCGCGCGCGCTGCTGGAGGGGCGCGAGCCCGCCGCGCCGCCAGCGCGCGCCGAAGGCGCGGAGGCGGGCCGCTTCATCGTGCAGGTCGGCGCCTTTGCCGATGCCGACAAGGCGCGCGAGGTGCGCGAGAAGCTGGAGCGTGCAGGCCTCAAGACCTACACCCAGGCGGTGGACACCAAGGACGGGCGGCGCACGCGGGTGCGCGTGGGGCCGTTCGCCAGCCGCGCCGAAGCCGACAAGGCGGCCGAGCGCATCAAGGGCGCGGGCCTGGCGGGCTCCGTGCTGGCGCTGTAGGCGCCAGGCAAGCCAACGCGCGGCAGGACGAACGCCCATGGCGGTGCTGGACTGGATCTTCGTGGCCGTGCTGGCCCTGTCGCTGGTCATCGGCGCCTGGCGCGGCCTGGTGTTCGAGCTGATGTCGCTGGCCGGCTGGGTGCTGGCATTCATTGCCGCGCAGTGGCTGGCCGCCGATGTCGCAGCGCTGCTGCCGCTGGGCGCGGTGCCGCAGGGGTGGCGCCACGTCGCCGGCTTTGCGCTGGTGTTCGTCGGTGCGGTCTTCGCCTGGGGCCTGCTGGCCGGGCTGGTCCGCAAGCTGGTCGAAGTCGCGGGCCTGCGGCCGGCAGACCGGGCGCTCGGGGCGCTGTTTGGCGCCCTGCGCGGCGCGGTGCTGCTGCTGGCGGCGGCGCTGGTGGCGGGCTGGACGCCGATGGGCGAGGCGGCCTGGTGGCGGCAGTCGCACGGTGCGCCGCTGCTGCAGCTGGCCCTGGAGACCCTGGGGCCGGCATTGCCCGAGGCATTGGGGCGGCAGTTGCCGCACCGGTGAGGCAGGAAGTTCGATTTTCGGGGCTGCCACGAGCGGCCCTTTGGCAACCCTCTCAGCGCGAGAAACTCTCTATGTGTGGAATCGTCGGCGTGGTCAGCGCCAATCCCGTGAACCAGCTCATCTATGACGCGCTGCTGCTCTTGCAGCACCGCGGCCAGGATGCGGCCGGCATCGTGACGCAGGAAGGGCGCAAGTTCTTCATGCACAAGGCCCACGGCATGGTGCGCGACGTGTTCCGCACGCGCAACATGCGCGCGCTGCCGGGCAATGCGGGCCTGGGCAGGTGCGCTATCCCACGGCAGGCAACGCGGCCAGCGAGGAGGAAGCGCAGCCGTTCTACGTGAACGCGCCGTTCGGCATCGTCATGGTGCACAACGGCAACCTGACCAACGCGCACCAGCTGCGCCGCGAGCTGGCCGAGACCGACCATCGCCACACCAACACCGAGAGTGACTCGGAAGTGCTGCTGAACGTGCTGGCGCACGAGCTGGCGCGCGCCAGCAGCGGCGGCGCGCTGACCAGCGACGACGTATTCGCCGCCGTGCGCGCCGTGCACCGGCGCGTCAAGGGCTCGTATGCCGTGATTGCGCTGATCGCCGGCTACGGCCTGCTGGCGTTCCGCGACCCGTTCGGCATCCGGCCGCTGTGCATGGGCCGCGGCGCCGACGGCACCGTCATGCTGGCCAGCGAGTCGGTGGCGCTGGAAGGCACGCTGCACCAGCTCGAGCGCGACGTGGCGCCGGGCGAGGCGGTGCTGGTGCACTCCGATGGCCGCGTGCAGACGCAGCAGTGCGCCGCCTCCAGCCAGCTGTACCCGTGCATGTTCGAGTACGTCTACCTGGCGCGGCCGGACTCGGTCATGGATGGCATCTCGGTCTACCAGGCGCGGCTGAACATGGGCGAGACGCTGGCCAAGCGCGTCATCTCCACGGTGCCGCCCAGCGAGATCGACGCCATCATCCCGGTGCCCGAGTCCAGCCGCCCCAGCGCCATGCAGCTGGCGCAAAAGCTGGGGCTGCCCTACCGCGAGGGCTTCGTGAAGAACCGCTATGTGGGCCGCACCTTCATCATGCCGGGGCAGTCGGCGCGCAAGAAGTCGGTGCGCCAGAAGCTCAACGCCATCGGCAGCGAGTTCAAGGGCCGGCGCGTGCTGCTGGTCGATGATTCCATCGTGCGCGGCACCACCTCCAAGGAGATCGTGCAGATGGCGCGCGACGCCGGCGCCACCAAGGTCTACCTGGCCTCGGCCGCGCCGCCGGTGCGCCATCCCAACGTCTATGGCATCGACATGCCGACCCGCGCCGAGCTGATCGCGCATGGCCGCAGCGTCGAGGAAATCCGCCAGTGGATCGGTGCCGATGCGCTGATCTACCAGGACGTGGAGGCCATGAAGCAGACGGTGGGCCGCATCAACCCGCAGGTGGCGGGCTTCGAGGCCTCGTGCTTCGATGGCTGCTACATCACCGGCGACATTTCCGACGAGCAGGTCACCGCGCTCAACGAGGGCCGCAATCGCGGCGGCGACGAGGAGGAAGGCGAGGACGCCTCGCGCCTGTCGCTGCCCAACGCCGACGCGGCCTGACAACCGGCTCGCGCCGCCGATCCAGGCGTTTTTTGAGCCAAATGGCCCTCTTGCCGGCGCCAATCAAGCGCGAGCAGCTATCATTTTTTTGATTTGAACAAGAACAAATCCATGGCCACCGAATCCACCCTGCCCGAAGGCCTGCACCCCGAGACCCTGGCCGTGCGCGAGGCCACCGCGCGCAGCCACTGGGGCGAGCACAGCGAGGCGCTGTACCTGACCAGCAGCTTCGTGCAGCCCGACTGCGAGAGCGCCGCGCGGCGCTTTGCGAACGAGGAGCCCGGCTACACCTACACGCGCACCTCCAACCCCACGGTGGCCAGCTTCGAGCGCCGCCTGGCGGCCATGGAGGGCACGGAATGCGCCGTGGCCACCAGCACCGGCATGTCGGCCATCCTGCTGATGGCGCTCACGGTGCTGAAAAGCGGCGACCACATCGTGGCCTCGCAGTCCATGTTCGGCTCCACGCTCAAGCTGCTGGGCAGCGAGATGGCGCGCTTTGGCGTCGAGACCACCTTCGTCTCGCAGACCGACGTGCAGGCCTGGGAGGCGGCCATCCGCCCCAACACCCGCCTGCTGTTCGCCGAGACGCCGACCAATCCCGCTGGGCGACCTGTGCGACATCGCCGCGCTGGCTGCCATTGCGCATGCGCGCGGCATCCTGCTGGCGGTGGACAACAGCTTTTGCTCGCCCGTGCTGCAGCGCCCGGCGCAGCTGGGCGCCGACCTGGTGGTCTATTCCGGCACCAAGATCCTGGAGGGCCAGGGCCGCGTCATGTCTGGCGCCGTGTGCGGCAGCACCGCCCTGGTGGACAAGGTCATGGGCACCTTCATGCGCAGCGCCGGGCTGAACCTGTCGCCCTTCAACGCCTGGGTGGTGCTCAAGGGCCTGGAAACGCTGGGCCTGCGCGTGCGCGCGCTGAGCGCGGCGGCCCTCGAACTGGCCGCATGGCTGGAGCAGCACCCCAACGTCGCCCGCGTGCACTACTCGGGCCTGGCCAGCCATCCGCAACACCAGCTTGCCATGCGCCAGCAAAGCGGCCTGGGCGGGCCGGTGCTGGCGTTCGACGTGGTGGGGCAGGGGGCGGCGCAGCTGCGTGCCAACGCCTTCCACGTCATCGACAGCACCCGCGTGTGCTCCATCACCGCCAACCTGGGCGACGTGAAGACCACCATCACCCACCCCGCCAGCACCTCGCACGGACGCCTGAGCGAGGAGCAGCGGCAGGCCGCCGGCATCAAGCAGGGCCTGATCCGCGTCTCCGTGGGCCTGGAACACCTCGACGACCTGAAGGCCGACCTGCTGCGCGGCCTGGACACCCTCGCATGACCACAAGCACCCAAGCCGGCATCCAAGTCCGCACCCGTTTCGCGCCATCGCCCACGGGCTTCATCCACCTGGGCAACATCCGCTCGGCGCTGTACCCCTGGGCGTTCGCGCGCTCGCAGGGCGGCGACTTCATCCTGCGCATCGAAGACACGGACGTGGAGCGCTCCAGCCAGGCCGCCGTGGACGTCATCCTGGAAGGCATGGCCTGGCTGCAGCTAGACCTGGACGAGGGCCCGTACTACCAGATGCAGCGCATGGACCGCTACCGCGCGGCGCTGGCGCAGCTGCAGGCCGGCGGCCACGTCTACCCCTGCTACATGAGCGTGGCAGAGCTCGACGCCCTGCGCGAGCGCCAGACCGCCGCCAAGGAAAAGCCGCGCTACGACGGCACCTGGCGGCCCGAGGAAGGCAAGCAGCTGCCGCCCGTGCCCGAGGGCGTGCAGCCGGTGCTGCGCTTCAGGACGCCCAGGGACGGCGTGGTCGGCTGGGACGACAAGTGCAAGGGCCGCATCGAGTTCCAGAACGCCGAGCTGGACGACCTGGTCATCGCCCGGCCGGACGGCACGCCCACGTACAACTTCTGCGTCTGCGTGGACGACATCGACATGCGCATCACGCACGTGATCCGCGGCGACGACCACGTGAACAACACGCCGCGCCAGATCCACATCTTCGAGGCGCTTGGCGCGCAGGTGCCGGTGTTCGCCCACCTGCCCACGGTGCTGAACGAGCAAGGCGAGAAGATGAGCAAAAGGAGTGGCGCCAAGGCCGTCACGCAATACGCGGCTGAAGGCTACCTGCCCGACGCCATGGTCAACTACCTGGCGCGCCTGGGCTGGAGCCACGGCGACGACGAGATCTTCTCGCGCGCGCAGTTCCTGGAGTGGTTCGACCTCGACCACCTGGGCAGGAGCGCCGGCCAGTTCGACGAGGCCAAGCTGCGCTGGGTGAACGCCCAGCACCTGAAGGCCCTTGCGGATGAGCGCCTGGCCGCCCTGGTGCGCCCGTTCGTTCTGAAGGCGGGCGTGGCCGAGGCGCAGCTGGACGCAGACGACCGCCTGCCGCGCATCTGCGGCCTGTTCAAGGACCGCTGCGACACGCTGGTGGACCTGGCGAACTGGGCGCGGCTGTTCTACGTGGACACCGTGCAGCCGGACGCGGCCGACCTGGCCCAGCACGTGAACGAAGCGGCCCGGCCGCTGCTCGATGCCTTCGCCGCCGCCATCGGGCAGGTGCAGTGGAGCCGCGAAGCCATCGCCGCCGCCATCAAGGGCGTGCTCAAGGAGCAGGGCGCCAAGATGCCGCAACTGGCCATGCCGGTGCGTGTCCTGACACTGGGCACGGCGCACACGCCATCGGTGGACGCGGTGCTGGAATTGCTTGGACGCGAAAAAATCCTCGCGCGTTTGAAAAGCCGCTGAAAAGCTGTCTATAATTCAAGGCTCAGCAGATGACGATGCTCAAGCAATTGACGTTGGATTCTGAGTGGGGGTATAGCTCAGCTGGGAGAGCGCTTGCATGGCATGCAAGAGGTCATCGGTTCGATCCCGTTTACCTCCACCACTGAAAAGTTGAACGAGAAGTTCCTAGGTTTTGACCCTATCGTCTAGAGGCCTAGGACACTACCCTTTCACGGTAGGTACCGGGGTTCGAATCCCCGTAGGGTCGCCAAGTTTGGCTGCACTTGACCTGCAAAGGTGCAAAGCAGCTACCAACGCGGAGTGGTAGTTCAGTTGGTTAGAATACCGGCCTGTCACGCCGGGGGTCGCGGGTTCGAGTCCCGTCCACTCCGCCAAGTTTTTGAGGTTTTGGGGGTATAGCTCAGCTGGGAGAGCGCTTGCATGGCATGCAAGAGGTCATCGGTTCGATCCCGTTTACCTCCACCAGGTTTTTTTGGAACGCAAGTTTCTAGGTTTTGACCCTATCGTCTAGAGGCCTAGGACACTACCCTTTCACGGTAGGTACCGGGGTTCGAATCCCCGTAGGGTCGCCAAGTTTGGCTGCACTTGGACTCGCAAGAGGTCGCAAAGCGGCTACCAACGCGGAGTGGTAGTTCAGTTGGTTAGAATACCGGCCTGTCACGCCGGGGGTCGCGGGTTCGAGTCCCGTCCACTCCGCCAAAGAAAAAACAAACGGGTTGCATCGCAAGATGCAGCCCGTTTTGTCTTGTCCGCTCGCTCAATGCTGAAAAGCCCTTGCAGCCGGCGCGGCGCAAGGGCTTTCAGCTATGCTTTTTGATTATTTCGGAGCCAGGCGGATGGCGCCGTCCAGGCGGATCACCTCGCCGTTGAGCATGTCGTTCTCGAAGATGTGGCGCACCAGGCGGGCGTAGTCCCGGGGCGTGCCCAGGCGGCTGGGGAAGGGCACGCCGGCGGCCAGCGCGTCCTGCACCTCCTGGGGCATGCCAAACAGCATGGGCGTGCCGAAGATGCCGGGGGCGATGGTCATGTTGCGGATGCCGCTGCGCGCCAGGTCGCGCGCGATCGGCAGCGTCATGCCGACCACGCCGCCCTTGGACGCCGAATACGCCGCCTGCCCGATCTGGCCGTCATAGGCCGCCACGCTGGCGGTGGAAATCAGCACGCCGCGCTCGCCGGTGGCCTCGGGCTCGTTGCTGGCCATGGCCTCGGCGGCCAGGCGGATCATGTTGAAGCTGCCCACCAGGTTCACCGTGACGGTCTTGGCGAAGGTGGCCAGCGCGTGCGCGCCGTTCTTGCCCACGGTCTTTTCCGCCGGGGCGATGCCCGCGCAGTTCACCAGGCCCATGAGCTTGCCCAGCGACACGGCCTTGGCCACCACGGCCTGGCCGTCGGCTTCGCTGCTGACGTCGCAGCGCACGAAGGCGCCCTGGATGTCACGCGCCACGGCCTCGCCCTTGTCCGCCTGCATGTCGGCAATCACCACCGTGCCGCCGGCCTCGGCCAACATGCGCGCAGCGCCCTCGCCCAGGCCCGATGCCCCGCCGGTGACGATGAAAACCTTGCCCTTGATATCCATGTGCTGGTTCCTGAAAGGATGTTGACGTAAACGTCAATTATGGCCGACGCCCGGGGCCGGCGAGCGCCCGGGCGGGGCCGGGCACGCGGGCAGGGCTGGCGGCCAGCCAGAAGGTCAGCGGAATCCGGCGCGGTCCAGCATCTGCTGCACCTTGACCTGGTTGGCCCCCACGGCACCGATGGGAATGGTTTCGCTCTTGAACGGCTTGCCGCCGGTCATCGCCTTGAGCGCCGGATTGTCGATCTCCACGCCCTTGGCGGCGGGCCATTCGTTGTTGGCGTTGGCGAAATAGTTCTGCGCCTCGGGGCTGGCCAGGTATTCCAGGAAGCGCACGGCGTTGTCCTTGTGCTTGGCGTGGCGCGCCACGCCGCCGCCGGCGATGTTCAGGTGCGTGCCCCAGGAGTTCTGGTTCGGGAACACCACGCCCACTTTCTGCACGATGGCCTTGTCGTCGGCCTTGTCCGAGCGCATCAGGCGCGCCAGGTAGTAGCTGTTGGTGACGGCGATCTCGCACTCGCCGGTGGCCACGGCCTTGATCTGGTCGGTGTCGCCGCCCTTGGGCCAGCGCGCCATGTTGTCCACGATGCCCTTGAGCCAGGCCTGGGTCTTTTCCTCGCCCATGTGCTCCATCACGGCGCCGAACAGGCTCAGGTTGTACGGGTGCGAGCCCGAACGGATGCAGACCTTGTCGCGGTTCTTGGGGTCTGCCAGCTCTTCGTAGGTGTCCACATCCTCGGCCTTGACGCGGGCCTTGTTGTAGACGATGACGCGCGCGCGGGTGGACAGGCCGAACCAGGCGATGCCGCCGTCCTGCGCCGGCTTGGCGCGCAGGTTGGCCGGGATGACCTCTTCCAGCAGCTTGGAGCGCACGGGCTGGAACACCCCGTCGACCTCGCCGCGATAAAAGCGCGCCGCATCCACCAGCAGGATCACGTCGGCTGGCGAGGACGCGCCTTCGGCCTTCAGGCGCGCCATGATGCCCGCGTCGTCCGAGTCCACGCGGTTGATCTTGATGCCCGTGGTCTTGGTGAAGCCGTCGTACAGCGCTTCGTCGGTGGCGTAGTGGCGGGCCGAGTACAGGTTGAGCACCTTTTCTTCCTGGGCGCTGGCTGCACCGGCAGTGGCCAGCAGGGAGCAGGCGAGCAGCAGGGACGGGATGCGGATGGACATGGGCAGCTGTGCTTTCTCTTGAGGCGAAGAATGGTGATGATAAAGCAAACGAGAATCGTTCCGCAAACCAGGTGGCCGCCCGGCTCGGCGGCCGGGCCTGGACGGGCCTGTGCAGGCGCGCACGGCCAAAAAAAAAGCCCAGTCAGAGACTTGGGCTTGAAAGGATCCAGAAACGGAGGTTTCGAGAGGATCCAAGGAGACAACTGGAGGGACTGCGGGTGAGCCGCAGTCCGGTAGAAGCAAATTATAGGGTAAACCCGCGATTAACGCTTGCCTTGCGTTGCCTGTGCAGCGGCGACGGCAGTGGCGGTCTGGCGCGATGCGTTGTTGGCCATGGCGGTGAAGTTGGCTTCTGCCACGTCGCTGGCCTGCTTGACTGCCTTTTGCACCGACTCGAAGGCGGTGTTGGCGGCGGACACGGCGCTCTTGAGCACGGCCACGGACGATTCGCTGCCGGCGGGGGCGTTCTTGGTGGCGGTGTCCACCAGGTTGCTGATGTTGCGCTGCACTTCGGCGGCCTGGGCTTCGAAGGCCTTGCCGAACTCGGCGCTGGTGCCGGTGGCGATGTCGTACAGGTGGCGGCTATAGGCCACGGCCTTCTCGGCCAGGGGCTGGAACTGGCTGGCTTGCAGCGTCAGCAGCTGTTGCACGTCCTTGGTGGACAGCACGGCCTGGGCGTGGGTGGAGGCTTCGTTGAGCGCAGCGCGCGAGGCGGCGACGTTCAGTTCGACCAGCTTTTCCACGCCTTCGAAAGCCTTGTTGGTCAGGCCAAAGAGGGTTTCGAGGTTGGCTTTGTGCGATGCGAGCAATTGTTCCTGGGTCAGTGTCATGTCTTCTCTCCGGTAAGGTGCCCTGGACGGGGCGGGTTGAGATGGCTGCGCTGACTGGCGGGTGCCAGGACTTATGTTGCAGTGCAGCATGCGATCGATTGTACGGGTTTGCCGCAGGGGCGCAAGGGTTTTGTTGCGGTGCAGCAAATTTTTACGATGTGATACGGATGGGCGCCCCGGCGGCTCGGCCGGCGCGAGCGGGCAGGGCGCTGGCACAATCTTCGGCCCATGAGCGCACCCCAACCCCCGAACCCGGACGCAGGCCTGGCCGCTGCGCGCCCCATGCCCCAGCCACGCAGCGCCTATGCGGCCTTTCGGCCCATCGGCACCCGCTGGTCGGACAACGATCTCTACGGCCACGTCAACAACGTCGTCTATTACTCGTGGTTCGACACGGCGGTCAATGGCTACCTGATCGAGCAGGGGGTGCTGGACATCCACCACGGCGACACCATCGGCCTGGTGATCGAGACGCAGTGCAACTATTTCGCGGCGCTGGCGTTTCCGCAGCCGGTCGAGGCCGGCCTGCGCGTGGCGCACCTAGGCGGCTCCAGCGTGCGCTACGAAGTGGGCTTGTTCGCGCAGGGCGAGCCGATGAGCGCAGCGGCGGGCCACTTCGTGCATGTCTACGTGGGCCGCGGCGACCGCCGCCCCCGGCCCTTGCCGCAGCCGCTGCGCGAGGTGCTGATGGCGCTGCGCGTGGCCGCCTGAGCCCGCCGCCGCCGGTGCTCCCCGGGGCGCCGGGTGCAACAATCGCGGCTTCGCCTCCTTCGCCGGTTCTGGCTGCACCCGTCCGTCCGGCCTCGTTCGCTGCGCCGCGCCTGCGGCTTCCGCCATGATCATCACCAGCCTGCTCGACACCGACCTGTACAAGTTCACCATGATGCAGGTGGTGTTGCACCAGTTCCCGGGCGCCCAGGTCGAGTACCGCTTCAAGTGCCGCAACCCGGGCGTGGAGCTGGCGCCCTACGTCAACGAGATCCGCGAGGAAGTGCGCGCGCTGTGCCGGCTGCACTTCCAGGATGCCGAGCTTGCCTACCTGCGCTCGATGCGCTTCATCAAGAGCGATTTCGTCGACTTCCTGGGCCTGTTCCGGCTGAACGAGAAGTACATCCGCATCACGCCGCTGCCCTCGGGCGAGATCGACATCACCATCACCGGCCCGTGGCTGCACACCATCCTGTTCGAGATCCCGGTGCTGGCCATCGTCAACGAGGTCTACTTCCGCAACACGCAGCGCACGCCCGACCACGCCGAGGGCCGCCGCCGCCTGGACACCAAGATCGCCCAGCTGCAGGAGGGCGGCCTGGAAGGGCTGAAGATCGCCGACTACGGCACGCGCCGGCGCTTCTCGCGCCCCTGGCACGAGGAAGTGCTGCACCTGCTGCGCGAGCGCGCGCCGGCGCAGCTGGCCGGCACCAGCAACGTGCTGTATGCCATGAAGCTGGGCCTGTCGCCCCTGGGCACCATGGCGCACGAATACCTGCAGGCCTGCCAGGCGCTGGGCCCGCGCCTGCGCGACACGCAGGTCTTCGGCTTCGAGATGTGGGCCAAGGAGTACCGGGGCGACCTGGGGATAGCGCTGTCGGACGTGTACGGCATGAACGCCTTCCTGCGCGACTTCGACCTGTATTTCTGCAAGCTGTTCGACGGCGCGCGCCACGACTTGGGGCGACCCCTTTGCCTGGGGCGAGCGCATGCTGCAGCACTACCGCGACAAGCGGGTCGATCCGCTGACCAAGACGCTGATCTTCAGCGACGGCCTCACCGTGCCGCGCATCGTGCAGCTGCACCGCCAGTTCCACGGCCGCTGCCTGCTGGCCTTCGGCATCGGCACCAACCTGACCAACGACCTGGGGCACGAGCCGCTGCAGATCGTGATCAAGATGACGCGCTGCAACGGCCAGCCGGTGGCCAAGCTGTCCGATGCGCCGGGCAAGAGCATGTGCAACGATGAGAAGTACCTGGCCTACCTGCGCCAGGTGTTCGACATCCCGAGCCCGGCGTGAGCGCCGCCCGCCGGCCCGGCACCGATCCAGATGGAGGAGACCCACCCATGAAGTTCCTGCGCGCGCCGGCCCTGGCCGCATTGTTCCTGGCGCCCGCGCTGGCCTCGGCCGCCGACATCGACGGCAGCCAGCTGTCCGTCTTGTGGGGCGTGCCGTTCGCCGGCGTGCTGCTGTCCATCGCGCTGCTGCCGCTGCTGGCGCCGCACTTCTGGCACCACCACTTCGGCAAGGTGACGGCGGCGTGGGCGCTGGCCTTCGTGCTGCCGTTCGCTGCCGCCTTCGGCCCGGCGGCCGCCGCGGCCGGGCTGGTGCACGCGCTGGTGGCCGAGTACCTGCCCTTCGTGATCCTGCTGGCGGCGCTGTTCACGGTGGCCGGCGGCATCTACATCCGGGGCAACCTGCACGGCAGCGCGCTGCTCAACACCGCCATCCTGGCCATAGGCGCGGTGCTGGCCAGCTTCATGGGCACCACGGGCGCCTCCATGCTGCTGATCCGCCCCCTGATCCGCGCCAACGACGGGCGCCGGCACGTCACGCACGTGGTGGTGTTCTTCATCTTCATCGTCTCCAACGCCGGCGGCTCGCTCACGCCGCTGGGCGACCCGCCGCTGTTCCTGGGCTTCCTGAAGGGGGTGGACTTCTTCTGGACGATGCAGCACATCTGGCCGGAGACGCTGTTCCTCGTCGGCGTGCTGCTGGCGCTGTTCTTCGTGCTGGATGCCTGGCTGTGGCGGCGCAGCGGCGAGCAGCTGCCCGCCGACCCGACGCCCGACACGCCGCCCGCGTCCTTCGGCTTCGACGGCAAGGTCAACTTCGCCCTGCTTGCCGTGGTGGTGGGCCTGGTGCTGATGAGCGGCCTGTGGCAATCGGAGGTGCAGTGGAGCCTGCTGGGCACCCCCGTCGGCCTGCCGGGCCTGGTGCGCGACGCGGGGCTGATCGTGGTCACGCTGGCGTCGCTGTGGCTCACGCCGCGCCAGGTGCACGAGGACAACCAGTTCGGCTGGGGCCCGATGCAGGAGGTGGCCAAGCTGTTCGCCGGCATCTTCCTCACCATCATCCCGGTGATCGCCATGCTGAAGGCCGGCGTGCACGGCCCGTTCGGCGCGGTCGTCGCCGCCGTCACGCGCCCGGACGGCGCGCCCGACCCGGCCATGTACTTCTGGGCCTCGGGCCTGTTGTCGTCCTTCCTGGACAACGCGCCGACCTACCTGGTGTTCTTCAACACCGCCGGCGGCGACCCGGTGACGCTCATGACCGCGCAGGCGGCGACGCTGGCCGCCATCTCCGCCGGCTCGGTCTTCATGGGCGCCAACACCTACATCGGCAACGCGCCCAACCTGATGGTGAAGGCCATCGCCGAGGACCGGGGCGTGAAGATGCCCAGCTTCTTCGGCTACATGCTGTGGTCGGTGGGCATCCTGGTGCCGCTGTTCATCGCCATCACCTTCATCTGGCTGCGCTGAGCGCAGCGAGGACGCTCCCATGACCCGACCCCGCATCCTGATCGCCCGCAAGATATTTCCCGAAGTCGCGCAGCGCCTGGCGCAGCACTTCGACGTGCAGGCCAACGAGGAGGACGTGCAGTGGACGCCCGCTGAGCTGGCCGCGCAGCTGCAGGACAAGGACGGCGCGCTGACCACCGGCGGCCAGCGCATCGACGCGCCGCTGCTGGCCGCCTGCCCGCGCCTGAAGATGGTGGCCAACATGGCGGTGGGCTATAACAACTTCGACGTGCCGGCGATGACCGCCGCCGGCGTGCAGGGCAGCAACACGCCCGACGTGCTGACCGAGACCACCGCCGACTTCGGCTTCGCGCTGCTCATGGCCACCGCCCGGCGCATGACGGAAGCCGAGCACTACCTGCGCGCCGGCCGGTGGCAGAGCTGGAGCTACGACATGTTCGCCGGCGGCGAGGTGCACGGCAGCACGCTGGCCATCCTGGGCATGGGCCGCATCGGCCAGGCCATCGCGCGGCGCGGCGCGCACGGGTTCGGCATGCAGGTCATCTACCACAACCGCTCGCGCCTGGCGCCCGAGATGGAAGCCGAATGCCGCGCGCGCTACGTCTCCAAGGACGAGCTGCTGCGCGAGGCCGACCACCTGGTGCTGGTGCTGCCCTACACCCAGGAGTCGCACCACGCCATCGGCGCGGCCGAGCTGGCGCGCATGAAGCCCACGGCCACGCTGGTCAACATCGCGCGCGGCGGCATCGTGGACGACGCGGCGCTGGCGCAGGCGCTGGCCGAGGGGCGCATCGCCGCCGCCGGGCTGGACGTGTTCGAGGGCGAGCCCAGCGTGCACCCGGGCCTGCTGGCGGTGCCCAACGTGGTGCTGACCCCGCACATCGCCAGCGCCACCGTACCCACGCGCCTGGCCATGGCCAACCTGGCGGCGGACAATCTGATCGCCTTCTTCGAGCGCGGCGGCGCGCTCAACCCGGTCAATACCCCTCGCAACGGCGAAATTGGGTGAAATCGGCTTCTTGCCGGCGCCAATAGCCGGCCTCTAGCTATCATTTTTGACATATCGACTCCATGCAAACCTATCTTGGCCTGGCCCTGCTGCTGCTCATCGTGTTGCTGGTGGCGGCGCAGCTGCTGCGCGCGCCACGCGTGCAGCTGCCGCCCGAATGGCTGGCGCAGCTGCAGGCGCTGCAGGCCGGCATGCAGGCCACGCAGCAGGCGGTGGCGCGCTCGGACGGCGCGCTGACCGCCGTGGACCAGCACCTGCGCGGCTTCACCCAGGCCACGCAGGCGCTGCTGGACGAGCGCCTGGCCCAGGCGGCGGCCGAATCGCGCACCAGCCGGGCCGAGCTGCAGGCCTCCTTTGCCGCGCTGCAGGGCCGGCTGGAGCAGCAGCTGGCGCAGTCGCGCGCCGACGCCGGCGCCGGCCGCAAGGAGCTGTCGGACGCGCTGGCGGCGTTCCGCGCCGAGCTCACGCAGACCACGCAGACCCTGGCGGACGGCAGCAGCAAATCGCGCGAGGCGATCGGCGAGAGCACGCAGCTGTTCGGCCAGCGCATCCAGGAGCGCTTTGACGCCCTGAGCCTGTCCACGCGCAGCACGCTCGACTCGCTCAAGGGCGACATCCACGCCCAGCTGGCCGCCATGGCGCTGGCGCTCAAGGACCAGCTCGATGGCAACACGCGCCAGCTGGGCGAGCTGGCGCAGGGCAGCCAGCAAAGCGCGGAAGCCCTGCGCGGCGCGCTCAACGAGCGCCTGGCCGCCATCCAGAGCGACAACGCCGCGCGGCTCGAAGAGATGCGCCGCACGGTGGACGAAAAGCTCCAGTCCACGCTGGAGCAGCGCCTGGGCGAGTCCTTCAAGCTGGTCAGCGAGCGGCTGGAGCAGGTGCACAAGGGCCTGGGCGAGATGCAGACCCTGGCCGGCAGCGTGGGCGACCTGAAGCGCGTGATGACCAACGTCAAGACGCGCGGCACCTGGGGCGAGATGCAGCTGGGGCTGATCATCGACAACGTGCTGACCCCCGAGCAGTACGCCAAGAACGTCAAGACCATGCCCGGCAGCGACGACCTGGTCGAGTTCGCCATCCGCCTGCCGGGCAGGAACGACGAGCACCCGGTGTGGCTGCCCATCGACTCCAAGTACCCGGTGGAGCACTACCAGCGCCTGCAGGACGCGCACGACCTGGCCGACAAGGCGCAGATGCTGTCGGCGGGCAATGCCTTCGAGACCTCCATCCGCATCGAGGCGCGCAAGATCTCGGCCAAGTACGTCTCGCCGCCGCACACCACCGACTTCGCCGTGCTGTACCTGCCCACGGAAGGGCTGTTTGCCGAGGTCATGCGCCGCCCCGGCCTGGTGGAGGCGGTGCAAAACGAATGCCGCGTGATGATCACCGGCCCGGCCAACCTGGCGGCCATGCTCAGCAGCCTGCAGATGGGCTTCAAGACGCTGGCCATCGAGAAGCGCTCGTCCGAGGTCTGGGGCGTGCTGGGCCAGGTCAAGACCGAGTTCGCCAAGTTCGGCGAAGTGGTCGAGGCCACGCGCAAGTCCATCGACGCGGCGGCCAAGCGCTTCGAGCAGGTGGGCGTGAGGACGCGCGCCATCGAGCGGCGCCTGCGCGACGTGCAGGCGCTGCCCGCGCCCGAGCAGGCCGGCGCCATCGCTGCCGGCGGCGACGCAGCGGCGGCCGCTGCGGCGCGGGTGCAGGACGAGATCGACCTGCAGGTCGAAGCCGAGGACGCATGAACGCCGGGCGCGCTGCATGAGCCGCGCGCCCGCCGCGCTGCGCATGCTGGCGCGCCCGGTCGCTGCGCAAATCTGCATCCACGCGGCCATGACGGGCATGCGCATGGCCGCGCCGCTGCTGGCGCTGGACGCCGGCCACGGCCCGGCGGCGGTGGGCTTCTTGCTGGCCTTGTTTGCGCTGGCGCAGGTGTTCCTGGCGCTGCCGGCGGGCCGCTACGCCGACCGGCACGGCCTGGCGCGCCCGGTGCGGCGGGCCGTGGTGGCGGCTTGCGTAGGCGGCGCGGCGGCGCTGGCGCTGCCCCAGTTCGCCGTGCTGTGCGCGGCGGCGCTGCTCATGGGCGGCGCCACGGGCGTGGCCACCATTGCCCTGCAGCGCCACGTGGGCCGCTCGGCGCGCCACCCGGGCGAGCTGCGCAGCCTGTTCAGCTGGATGGCCATCGGCCCGGCCGTGGCCAATTTCATCGGGCCGTTCAGCGCCGGGCTGCTGATCGACCACGCCGGCGGCGCGCCCGGCAGCCTGGCCGGCTTTCGCGCGGCGTTCGCGCTGCTGGCGCTGCTGCCCCTGGCCACCTGGCTGCTGGTGCAGGGCGTGCCCGAGCTGCCGCCCGTGGCGGCGCCCGCCGGCGGCCCGCGCCCGCGCGCCTGGGACCTGCTGGCCGACGAGCGCTTTCGCCGCCTGCTGGTCGTGAACTGGCTGCTGTCCTCGTGCTGGGACGTGCACACCTTCGTGGTGCCGCTGCTGGGCCACGGGCGCGGCCTGTCGGCCTCCAGCATCGGCTCCATCCTGGGCGCCTTTGCCGTGGCGGCGGCGCTGGTGCGCGTGCTGATCCCGCTGGTGGCCGAGCGGCTGCGCGAGGCCAGCGTGGTGACCGCCGCCATGGTGGCGGCGGCGCTGCTGCTGGGCGCCTACCCGCTGCTGCCCACGGCGCTGCTGATGGGCGCCTGCTCGGTGCTGCTGGGCCTGGCGCTGGGCTCGGTGCAGCCCATGGTCATGAGCCTGCTGCACCAGATCACGCCCGAGCACCGCCACGGCGAGGCGCTGGGCCTGCGCGCCATGGCCATCAACGCCTCCAGCGTGGCCATGCCGCTGCTGTTCGGCAGCGTGGGCGCCATCATGGGTGCGGGCGGGCTGTTCTGGATCATGGGCACGGCCGTGGGCCTGGGCGCGGGCCTGGCGCGGCGGCTGCGCGCGTGAGCGCCCGGCGCCAGTCCTACAGCTTGTAGAAGGTGCGGATGATGTCCCAGGCCTCGGCCGGGTCGTCGGTGATGCGAAACAGATCCAGGTTGGCCGGCGAGATGGTGCCGTGCTCCAGCATCACGTCGAAGTTGATCAACGCGCGCCAGAAGGCGCTGCCGAACAGCACGATGGGCACGGGCTTGGCCTTGGTGGTCTGCACCAGGGTCAGCACCTCGAACAGCTCGTCCATGGTGCCGAAGCCGCCCGGGAACACCACCAGCGCCTTGGCGCGCATCATGAAGTGCATCTTGCGCAGCGCGAAGTAGTGGAACTTGTACGACAGCGATGGCGTGATGTAGCGGTTGCCGCTTTGCTCGTGCGGCAGGGTGATGTTCAGGCCCACGTTGGGCGCGCCGGCCTCGTGCGCGCCGCGGTTGGCCGCCTCCATGATGCCGGGGCCGCCGCCGGTGCAGATGTACAGGCGCTCAGGCAGGGGGCGCGATTCGCTGTATTCGGCCACCAGCGCGGCGAAGCGGCGCGCGGCCTGGTAGTAGCCGGAATTCCTGGCCGCGCGCTCGGCCAGCGCGATGCGCTCGGCGTCGCCGCTGGCGCGGGCATCCGCCAGCAGCTGCTCGGCGTCCTCGGGGGCCAGGAAGCGCGCGCTGCCATAGACCACGACGGTGCTCTCGATGCCCTGGGCGGTCTGGCCCAGGTCGGGCTTGAGCAGCTCCAGCTGGAAGCGGATGCCGCGCGTCTCGCGGCGCAGCAGGAACTCGGGGTCGGCGAAGGCCAGGCGGTAGGCGTCGGCGTGCAGCGGGTTGCCCGAGACGGAGTAGTTGTGCAGCTCGTTCCAGGCGTTGGAGAGGCGGCTGTCTTGCAGGTTGGTATTGGCGTCCATGGAGGAAATTTTAGTGTTCTAGCCCGCATGCCGGCGTCCCATAAGGACATGCAGCTATTGAAATGGTAGCGAAATCAGGCGCCGCGCCACAGCCACGCGCCGCTGTGCAGCCCCGCCCAGGCGGCCACCAGCGAGCCCGCCACGTGCGCCAGCGTGACCCCCAGCGCCAGCCCCAGCCGGCCCTGCAGCAGCAGGCCCAGCACCTCGGCCGAGAAGGTGGAAAACGTGGTCAGCGCGCCCAGGAAGCCCGTTACCAGCAGCAGCCGCCACAGCGGGTCCAGCTGCGGCAGCGCCTGCAGCAGCGCCAGGGCGAGCCCGACCAGGTAGCCGCCCGCAACGTTGGCCGCCAGCGTCCCCCAGGGCAGCAAGGCGCCCGGGGTGTTCAGCCACAGCGCCAGGCGCCAGCGCGCCAGGGCGCCGGCGCAGGCACCCAGGCAGATGGCGAGGACTTGCAGCATGGGCGGCGAATGTAGCAAAGGAAAGGGCGGGTGCCGCCCGCCTGGCTGTCAGCGCACTGTCATCTGCTGCGGCAGCCAGGTCACGATGCCGGGGAAGGCATACAGCAGCGCCAGGGCCAGGCACATCAGCCCGAACATCGGCAGCGCCACCCGGGCAATCCAGGTCAGGTGGCGGCCCGTCATGCCCTGCAGCACGAACAGGTTGAAGCCCACGGGCGGGGTGATCTGCGCCATCTCGACCACCACCACCACGAAGATGCCGAACCAGATCGGGTCGATGCCGGCGGCCTGCACCGTGGGCATGACCACGCCCATGGTCAGCACCACCATGGAGATGCCGTCCAGGAAGCACCCCAGGATGATGTAGAAGATGGCCAGCGCCACGATCAGCTGCGCCTGCGACAGCTGCAGCGAGGCGATCCACTCGGCCAGGTGGCGCGGCAGGCCGATGTAGCCCATGGCCAGCGTCAGGAACGCCGCCCCGGCTAGGATCAGCGCGATCATGCAGTACAGCCGCGTGGCGCCCATCAGCGCATCGCGAAAGCTCACCCAGTTGAGCGAGCCCTGCAGCGCCGACAGCACCAGCGAGCCCACCACGCCCACGGCGGCGGCCTCGGTGGCGGTCGCCAGGCCGGTGTAGATGGAACCCAGCACGGCGGCGATCAAGAGCACCACCGGGATCAGCGCGCGCGATTCGGACAGCTTTTGCGCCAGCGTCAGGCGTGCGTCCGACTGCGGCACCTGATCGGGGTGGCGCAGCGCCCACAGCATGATGTAGCCCGAGAAGAGCAGGGCCAGCAGCATCCCCGGCAGCACGCCGGCGATGAACAGCTGCGAGATCGACACCTCGGCCGTCACGCCATAGACGATCATGATGATGGACGGCGGAATGAGCAGCCCCAGCGTGCTGGCGCCCGCCAGCGTGCCGACCACCATGTGGTCCGGGTAGCCGCGGCGCGTCAGCTCGGGCAGCGTCATCTTGCCGATGGTGGCGCAGGTCGCGGCGCTGGAGCCCGACACGGCGGCGAAGATCGCGCAGCCGACCACGTTGGTGTGCAACAGGCGCCCGGGCAGCGCCTGCACCCAGGGCGCCAGGCCCCGGAACATGTCCTGCGACAACCGGGTGCGGAACAAAATCTCGCCCATCCAGATGAACAGCGGCAGGGCGGTGAGCGTCCAGCTCGACGACGAGCCCCAGATGGTCACCGCCATGGCGTCGCCCGCCGGGCGCGCGGAAAACAGCTGCATGGCGATCCACGCCACGCCCGACAGCGTCAGGCCGATCCACACGCCGCTGGCCAGGATCAGGAACAGCGAGGCGATCAAGAGCGCGGTGATGGCGAGGTCGCTCATGCGGGCTTTCGTGGGGTGGGGTTCATTCGTTGCGCAGCGCTTCGGCGGCCTCGGGCTGCAGGCGCTGGCCGCGCGCCTCCAGGATGAGCTCGTCCAGGCAGGCGATGGCCAGGACCACCGCGCCCACGGCCATGCCGATCTGCGGCAGCCACAGCGGCGTGGCGTCGTTGCCGGTGGAGATGTCGTTGAAAGCGTGCGACTGCCAGGCCAGGCGCACGCTGTACCAGGCAAACAGCAGCGCCAGCAGCAGGCCCAGCGCCAGGGCCAGCAGCTCCAGCGCGCGCCGCGCCGGCCCGCGCAGGTGGCTCACCACCAGCGTCACGCGGATGTGCTCGCCGCGCTTCAAGGTGTGCGCCAGCGCCAGGAAGCCGGCGCCGGCCATCAGGTAGCCGGCGTAGGCATCCAGCCCCGAGATGTGGAAGTTCAGCTGCCGCCCGGCAATGGACAGCAGCACCGCCACCAGCAGCGCCACCATGCACAGCGCGGCCAGCAGCGCGGCGCCGTCGTACAGCCCGTCGAGCAGGCGGCGCATCGCGGGCGGGCGGGGCGCGGCCGCGCTACTGCTTGCGGTAGGCATCCACCAGCGCCTTGCCGTCCGGGCCGGCCTTGTCCAGCCATTCCTTGAGCATGGTGTCGCCCACCTTGGCCATGTCGGCCTTCAAGGGCGCGCTGGGCGGCAGCACCTGCATGCCCTCGGCCTTCAGCTTGGCCAGCGTCTCGTCGTTCACGCGCCGGCTGTTCGTCCAGCCGCGCTTCTCGGCATCGGCGGCGGCCTTCAGCAGCGCATCCTGGCTGGCCTTGTCCAGCGCGTCGAAGGCCTTCTTGTTCATGATGACCGCGTTCTTGGGCAGCCAGGCCTGGGTGTCGTAGTAGTACTTCAGGTGCTCGTACAGCTTGCTGTCCACGCCGGTGGCGCCCGAGGTCATGGTGGACTCGACCACGCCCGTGGCCAGCGCCTGCGAGAACTCGGCCGCCTGCACGGTGACGGGCTGCGCGCCCACCAGTTCCGCGATGCGCGCCGTGGCCGGGCTGTAGGCGCGCCACTTGATGCCCTTCAGGTCGGCGGCGCTGGCCACCGGCTTCTTGGTGTAGATGCCCTGGGGCGGCCAGGCCACCGAGTACAGCAGCGCCATGCCCTGGTCGGCGAGCTTTTTCTCCAGGAAGGGCTTTTGCGCCTGGTACAGCTTCCAGGCGGCGTCGTAGCTGTCGGCCAGGAAGGGCAGGCCGTCGACGCCGAACAGCTGCCATTCGTTCTGGAAGTTGACCAGCAGGATCTCGCCCAGCTGCGCCTGCCCGCCCTGCACGGCGCGCTTGATCTCCGGCGCCTTGAACAGCGCGGCATTGGCGTGCAGCGTGATCTTGAGCTTGCCGCCCGAGGCCTTGTCCACGTCGCCCACGAACTGCGCCAGGTTCTCGGTGTGGAAATTGGTCGTCGGGTAGGCCGCGGCCAGGTCCCATTTGGTCTGCGCCAGCAGGGCCGGGGCGCCGAGCGCGCCGGCCAGCGCAACGGCCAGGGCGGCCAGGTGTCGTCGCTGCATCTCGTGTCTCCTCGGTGTGGTCTGTCGTGGCCCGCGTGGGGGAACGGTGCAATGTAGCGGCCGCGCCCGCCCCGGGTTCTAGGTGATTCACCTGAACGCTGCAGCGCCGGTGTCTTTAGGGTATTCCTGTCGGCGGCGCGCCGCAGGCGCTGCCTAAAATCTGCTGCACTGCAATACAAAAATTCCGGCCGCCACGGCTGCCGGCCCCCGCCAGGAGCCCCCATTGCCGGACAAGACCCCCGAATCCACCGAAGCCCAGAGTGCCGCCAGCGATGGCGCGGCACGCGAGCGCGTCATCAAGAAATACCCCAACCGGCGCCTGTATGACACCCAGACCTCGACCTACATCACGCTGGCCGAGGTCAAGCAGCTGGTCATCGACGGCGAGGCCGTGGCGGTGCGCGACGCCAAGACCGGCGACGACCTGACGCGCAGCATCCTCTTGCAGATCATCCTGGACGAGGAAGCCGGCGGCGCGCCCATGTTCAGCGAGGCGGCGCTGGCCAACATCATCCGCTTCTACGGCCACGCCATGCAGGGCTACATGGGCGCGTACCTGGAGAAGAACGTGCAGATGTTCACCGAGTTCCAGGCCCGCCTGGCCGACCAGGCGCAGGGTCTGTCGCCCGAGAAATGGGCGCAGTTCATGCAGCTGAACTCACCGCTGATGAAAACCTGGATGGGCAGCTACGCCGAACAGTCGCAAAACGCCTTTGCGCAGATGAACGAGCAGATGCAGCGGCAGACGGAGCAGATGCTGGAGGCCTTCGGCCTGAAAAAGCGCTGACTTTGCACAACCTGGGAAAATACGGCGGATGAGCGACATATCCGCCCCCCTTCCCACCGCCGCGCAGGCGCCCAAAATCGGCTTCGTCAGCCTGGGCTGCCCCAAGAACCTGACCGACTCCGAACTGATCCTGACCCAGCTCTCCGCCGAGGGCTACCAGACCTCCAAGACCTTCCAGGGCGCGGACCTGGTGATCGTCAACACCTGCGGCTTCATCGACGATGCCGTGCGGGAGAGCCTGGACACCATCGGCGAGGCGCTGGCCGAGAACGGCCGCGTCATCGTCACCGGCTGCCTGGGCGCCAAGGCTGGCAAGGACGGCAGCGGCACGCTGATCCAGGACGTACACCCCAGCGTACTGGCCGTGACCGGGCCGCACGCGGCACAAGAGGTGATGGACGCGGTACACCGCACGCTGCCCAAGCCGCACGACCCCTTCCTCGACCTGGTGCCGGGCGCTATCGGCGAGGCCGGCATCAAGCTGACGCCGCGCCACTACGCCTACATGAAGATCAGCGAGGGCTGCAACCACCGCTGCACCTTCTGCATCATCCCGTCCATGCGCGGCGACCTGGTGTCGCGGCCGATCGGCGATGTGCTGAAAGAGGCGCGCGCGCTGTTCGAGGGCGGCGTGAAGGAGCTGCTGGTGGTCAGCCAGGACACCTCGGCCTACGGCGTGGACGTGAAGTACCGCACGGGTTTTTGGGACGGCAAGCCGGTGCGCACCCGGCTGCTGGAGCTGGTGCAGGCGCTGGGCGAGCTGGCAAAGCCGTACGGCGCCTGGGTGCGGCTGCACTACGTCTATCCGTACCCCAGCGTGGACGAGATCGTCCCCCTGATGAGCGCCGGCCTGGTGCTGCCCTACCTGGACGTGCCGCTGCAGCACAGCCACCCCGACGTGCTGCGCCGCATGAAGCGCCCGGCCAGCGGCGAGCGCAACCTGGAGCGCATCCAGCGCTGGCGCGAGCAATGCCCCGAGCTGGTCGTGCGCAGCACCTTCATCGCCGGCTTCCCTGGCGAGACGGAGGAAGAATTCCAGCACCTGCTGGATTTCGTGCGCGAGGCGCAAATCGATCGCGCCGGCTGCTTTTGCCTACAGCGACGTGCCCGGCGCCGTGGCCAACAGCCTGCCCGGCATGTTGCCGATCGAGCTGCGCGAGGAGCGCCGCGCGCGCTTCATGGCGGTGGCCGAGGAGGTCTCCACCGCGCGCCTCGCGCAGCGCGTGGGCTCGACCATGCAGGTGCTGGTGGACAAGGCGGTGAGCCTGGGCAAGAAGGGCGGCCTGGGCCGCAGCTATGCCGATGCGCCGGAGATCGACGGCGTGGTGCACCTGCAGCCGGTCGAGAAGGCCAGCAAGACCTACAAGAGCGGCGACTTCGTGCGCGCGCGCATCGTGGGCACGCAAGGGCATGACCTGGTGGGCGTGCCCGTTTGAATGCTATTGAAAATGTAGCTACATGCCGTTGATTCACGCCGACTGAAGGCCAAAATGGCTTGAAAACGGCGCTGAGGGCACAAAAAAGGCTTCCCGAGGGAAGCCTTTTTGCTGGCGCCGCCGACGCTCAGACGCGCTTGCGGTACTCGCCCGTGCGGGTGTCGATTTCGATCTTGTCGCCCTGGGCCACGAACAGCGGCACCGGCACTTCGAAGCCGGTGGCGATCTTCGCGGGCTTGAGCACCTTGCCCGAGGTGTCGCCCTTGACGGCCGGCTCGGTCCAGGTGATCTCGCGCTCGACGCTGGTGGGCAGCTCGACCGAGATGGCCTTGCCGTCGTAGAACACCACTTCGGCGGTCATGCCGTCTTCCAGGAAGCTGATGGCGTCGCCCATGTTGGCGGCTTCGACTTCGTACTGGTTGTACTCGGTGTCCATCCAGACGTACATCGGGTCGGCGAAGTAGGAGTAGGTGCACTCCTTCTTGTCCAGCACCACGTTGTCGATCTTGTCGTCGGCCTTGTAGACCAGCTCGGTGCCCATGTTGTTGAGCAGCCCCTTGAGCTTCATGCGCACGGTGGCGGCGCCGCGGCCGCCGCGGGCGTATTCGGTGCGCAGCACGATCATGGGGTCCTTGCCCTGCATGATGACGTTGCCGGCGCGGATTTCTTGAGCGAGTTTCATGGCTTGGCCTGATGGAGTGGAGGTTGGGCCGCTCGCACGAGGCGGGGCGAAACCGGCAGGCCTGCCTGGTCCACCCCGCAGCTTCGGGGTTAAGCGGCGGGGGCGCCGGCGGGTGCCGGCCCGGTGGGCAGGTGCCACGCCTGTCATGGCGCAAAACCTGCGATTCTAGCTTTTGTCCTGCACAAACCCCAGCAGTTGCGTCAACAAATCCGTTTGCCCGTAAAGGCGATCGCGCGCGGCCAGGATGCAGGCGCGCCACTCGGCCAGCACCGCCGGCGCCAGCGGCGCCAGCGTGTCGGCGGCTGCCAGGCCGTTCCACGCCAGGTGCGCGCGCCGCAGCGAGGGCGGGGCGGCCAGCCAGTCCAGGAAGGCGTGCAGCTTGGCGTGGTGGGCGCCGTCGTGCTGCGGGTAGATCTGCCAGACCAGCGGCTGGCCGGCCCACAGCGCGCGCACCAGCGAGTCCTCGCCGCGCACGAAGTTCAGGTCGCAGGCCCACAGCAGCTCGTCGAATGCCGGCTGGGGGCAGGGTTGCAGGTATGAAATTGATAGCGAGATGCCGTTGATTGGCGCCGGCTGGGGGCTTGTTTCATTCAAAAATGGTGCTGGTGGCGCTGCCCATGGCTCCCGCATCGTGGCCCCCGCGTCCATATCGGCCATGCCCGCCAGCGCCGCGCGCAGCGCAGCCGCCGCGCGGCCGGGCGTGGCAAGCAGGTGCGCGCCGGGCTGCGCCTGCAGCTGCCGCAGCAGCTGCGCCAGCGCCGGCGGCTCGTAGCAAAACAGGCTCGCCGCCAGCGCCCCCGGCGCAATGCCGCGCCGGGCGCGCCAGGCGCTGCGGTCGAACGCCGCCTGGCGCGCGGGCAAATCCGGCTCGCGCAGCAGCCCGCCCGTCGCCGGCGTAAAGCCAGGGTAGAAGAACCAGCGCGTGAGCCCCGCGCCCGGCCCGCTGGCCAGGGGCGAGGGCAGGGCGTGGCAGCGCTCCACATAGCCTTCGGCCGACAGGTATTCCAGGTTGACCCATACCGGCGCGCGGCCGCGCGCGCGCGCCGCCTGGGCGACGGTGGCGACGAAGGGCGCGGGAATCTCGCAGCCGAAGGCCTCCACCACCACGTCACCCGGGCCGCCCTCGGGCGCCTGCTGCGGCCAGGGCAGCACCTGCACGCCGGCCGCGCCCTGCGGCGCCATCCAGGCCAGGGCGCTGGCGTCGTCCGTCCACAGGCGCACCTGCGCGCCGCGCGCAGCCAGGTCGGCTGCCAGCCGCCAGCACACGCCGATGTCGCCGAAGTTGTCGATCACCTGGCAAAAAATGTCCCAGTGCAGCGCGGCCGGCGGGGCGGACGGGCCGGCCCGGTGGGCGGGCGCGGCGTGGATGGGCATGGTGGGGGCGGGCGCGGCGTGGGCAGGCATGGCGGCGCGATTATCGGCACGCGTGGCAAGATGCCGCGCCAACGCAGCCCACGACGGACGAGAGACAGCACATGGAACAAGCAACGCCAGCGCGGGCCCCGGCCGGCATCCCGCAGGACGCCCTGGCCGGCGTGCGGGTGGTCGAGATGGGGCAGCTGATCGCCGGGCCGTTTTGCGGCAAGACGCTGGGCGACTTCGGCGCCGAGGTCGTCAAGATCGAGGCCACGGGCGAGGGCGACCCGCTGCGCAAGTGGCGCCTGCTGCAGGATGGCACGTCCGTGTGGTGGCAGGTGCAGTCGCGCAACAAGAAGTCCGTCGCGCTCGATTTGCGGCAGGAGGAAGGCCAGGACATCGCCCGCCGCCTGATCGCCGAGGCCGACGTGCTGATCGAGAACTTCCGCCCCGGCACGCTGGAGGGCTGGGGCATGGCGCCCGAGGCGCTGCAGGCGTTGAACCCGGGGCTGATCATCCTGCGCATCTCGGGCTACGGCCAGACCGGGCCGTACCGCGACCTGCCGGGCTTCGGCGTGATCGGCGAGGCCATGGGCGGGCTGCGGCATCTCACGGCCGAGCCCGGGCGCGTGCCGGTGCGCGTGGGCGTGTCCATCGGCGACACGCTGGCGGCGCTGCACGGCGCCATCGGCGTGCTGCTGGCGCTGTACCACCGCCGCGCGCACGGCGGCGCCGGCCAGGTGATCGACGTGGCGCTGCACGAGGCGGTGTTCAACTGCATGGAGAGCCTGATCCCCGAGTACAGCGCCTTCGGCGCGGTGCGCGAGCCGGCCGGCAGCGCGCTGCCGGGCATCGCGCCCAGCAATGCCTACCCATGCCAGGACGGCTGGGTGCTGGTGGCGGGCAATGGCGACAGCATCTTCAAGCGCTTGATGCAGGCCATCGGCCGCGCCGACCTGGCCACCGACCCGCAGCTGGCGGACAACACCGGCCGCGTGGCGCGCGTGGCCGAGATCGACGCCGCCATCGCCGGCTGGACCGGCGCGCGCGCCGTGGCCGAGGTGGTGCAGCAGCTGGCGGCGGCGCGCGTGCCGGCCGGCAAGGTCTATACCGCGCGCGACATCGCCGAGGACCCGCACTACCGCGCGCGCGACATGCTGCTCGCCCAGCGCACGCGGGACGGCCGCGAGCTGCTGGTGCCGGGCATCGTGCCCAAGCTCTCGGGCACGCCCGGGCGCATCCGCGCCAGCGCCCCGCGCCTGGGCGAGGACACCGAGGCCGTGCTGGCCGAGGCGGGCCTGACGCAGCAGCAGGTCGCGCTGCTGCGCAGCCGGGGCGTGATTCAGTGAATTGGGGCCGGATGGGCCGCTTGCCGGCGTCCCTGGCCGGGGTGTAGCTATTTATCTGATAGCGCGGCGGGGCATCGCCGCTGCGCCCACAATAGCGCGATGACCCGTGCTGCCCACTCCGACGAACTGCTGGCCCAGGTGGCGGCGCTGCCGCCGCTGCCGGGCGTGTACCGCTACTTCGACGAGGCCGGCGCGCTGCTGTACGTGGGCAAGGCGCGCAACCTGAAAAAGCGCGTTTCCAGCTACTTCACCAAGCAGCACGGCGGCACGCGCATCGGCCACATGGTGGGCCGGATCGCGCGGCTGGAGACCACCGTGGTGCGCTCCGAGGCCGAGGCGCTGCTGCTGGAGAACAACCTCATCAAGTCGCTGCAGCCCAAGTACAACATCCTGTTTCGCGACGACAAGAGCTACCCCTACCTGAAGATCACCGGCGTGGCGGGCAAGGACGGCACCGGCGACGCGCCCGGCCAGCGCTATCCGCGCATGGCCTACTACCGCGGCAGCACCGACAAGCGCCACCGCTACTTCGGCCCCTACCCGGGCGCATGGGCGGTCAAGGAAACCATCCAGCTGCTGCAGAAGGTGTTTCGCCTGCGCACCTGCGAGGACACGGTGTTCGCCAACCGCACGCGCCCCTGCCTGCTCTACCAGATCAAGCGCTGCTCGGCGCCGTGCGTGGGGCTGGTGTCGCCCGAGGCCTACGCCGGCGACGTCGCCAGCGCCGAGGCCCTGCTGCGCGGCGAGACGCAGGAACTGCTGGCGCAGCTGGAGGCGCGCATGCTGGATTATTCGCAGCACCTCCTGTTCGAGCAGGCGGCCGAGGTGCGCAACCAGATCACGGCGCTGTCGCGCGTGCTGCACCAGCAGGCCATCGAGACGGTGAGCGACAAGGACGTGGACATCCTGGCCGTGCGCGTGCAGGGCGGGCGCGCCTGCGTCAACCTGGCCATGGTGCGCGGCGGGCGCCACCTGGGCGACCGGGCGTACTTCCCGGTACACGTGGAGGAGGCCGCAGGCATCTACCACGCCGAGGACGAAGCGCCGGCGCAAGGCGGCGACGCGCACGACGTGGCCGCGCAGGTGCTGGAGGCCTTCATCGCCCAGCACTACCTGGGCGTGCCGGTGCCGCCCACGCTGATCGTGAGCGAGCCGGTGCACCCCGAACTGCTGGCCGCGCTGTCGCAGCAAAGCGGCGTGCGCATCACGGCGGTGCAGCAGCCGCGCGAGCAGCGCCGCGCCTGGCTGGACATGGCGCAGCAGAACGCGCAAATCCAGCTCGCCCGCCTGCTGGCCGAGGAGGGCTCGCAGCAGGCGCGCACGCGCGCGCTGGCCGAGGTGCTGGACCTGGACATGGAGAACCTGGAGAGCCTCACCATCGAGTGCTTCGACATCTCGCACACCTCGGGCGAGGCGACGCAGGCGTCGTGCGTGGTGTTCCACCACCACAAGATGCAAAACAGCGAGTACCGCCGCTACAAGGTCGAGGGCATCACGCCCGGCGACGACTACGCCGCCATGCGCCAGGTGCTCACCCGGCGCTACTCGCACGTGGCCGAGGCGCAGCGCGAGGCCGGCGGCGCCGAGATCAGCAACCGCCAGGCGCGCCTGCCCGACCTGGTGCTGGTCGATGGCGGCAAGGGCCAGGTCAGCATGGCGCGCGAGGTGTTCACCGCCCTGGGGCTGGACATCGCGCGCATCGTCGGCGTCGAGAAGGGCGAGGGTCGCAAGGTCGGGCTGGAGGAGCTGGTGTTCGCCGACGGCCGGCCCAAGATCTTCCTTGGGCGCGACTCGGCGGCGCTGATGCTGGTGGCGCAGATCCGCGACGAGGCGCACCGCTTCGCCATCACCGGCATGCGCGCGGCGCGCGCCCGGGTGCGCGTGGGCGGCGGGCGGCTGGAGGAGATCCCCGGCGTCGGCCCCAAGAAGCGCGCCAGGCTGCTGCAGCGCTTTGGCGGCGTGCGCGGCGTACAGGACGCGAGCGTGCAGGACCTGATGCTGGTGGAGGGCATCTCCAAGGCGCTGGCCGAGGACATCTACCGCGCGCTGCGCTGACATTCGAGTCAAAGGCCCATGCCACAATCGCGCCCCATGTTTCTCACCATCCCCACCCTGATGACGTGGACGCGCATCGTCGCCATTCCGCTGATCGTGGGGGTGTTCTACCTGCCGCTGGCGCCCGAGATGCGCAACCTGGTGGCCACCGTGATGTTCATGGTGTTCGCGGCCACCGACTGGCTGGACGGCTTCCTGGCGCGCAAGCTCAACCAGACCTCGGCCTTCGGTGCCTTCCTTGACCCGGTGGCCGACAAATTCCTGGTCTGCGCGTCGCTGCTGGTGCTGGTGCACCTGCAGCGCGCCGATGTGTTCGTCGGCCTGATCATCATCGGCCGCGAGATCGCCATCAGCGCGCTGCGCGAGTGGATGGCGCAGATCGGCGCCAGCAGGAGCGTGGCGGTGCACATGCTGGGCAAGCTCAAGACCACGGTGCAGATGGTGGCCATCCCGTTCCTGCTGTATGACGGGCGCGTGCTGGGCGTGGACACCGGCGTCTGGGGCACCGGCCTGATCTGGCTGGCGGCGGTGCTCACCGTGTGGTCGATGGCGTACTACCTGCAAAAGGCCTTGCCCGAGATCCGCGCGCGCGTGGCGCGCTGAGCGGCCGGCCAGGGCCGTTGCGCCTGCGCAATCGCGCCAGGCCTGGAAGACCGGGCAATTGCGTCTAGAATTTGTAGTTCCGCGCCATGCATCCACCGTCCACGCGAGAGGGCTTTTTTTGTGAACAAGACCGAATTGATCGAGCACATCGCCACCAACGCCGACATCTCCAAGGCCGCAGCCACGCGCGCGCTGGAGTCCACGATCGACGCGGTCAAGAAAACCTTGAAAAAAGGCGGCACGGTCTCGCTGGTGGGTTTCGGCACCTTCGCCGTGGGACGGCGCGCAGCGCGCACCGGCCGCAATCCGCGCACCGGCGACACCATTAAAATCAAGGCTGCTAAAGTGCCGAAGTTTCGTCCGGGCAAGGCCTTGAAGGATGCCCTGAACTGACCGAAGAAGATTGAAGGGGGGTGCTTAGCTCAGTTGGTAGAGCGGCGCCCTTACAAGGCGTAGGTCGGCGGTTCGAGCCCGTCAGCACCCACCACCCCCACCCTGGCTCCAATCGACAAGGCGAACGCGAGTTCGCCTTTTCTTTTGTCTCCGCCGTTGAAAGCCTGACCGACCATGTTCGAATCCATCCGCAAGCACTCCAAGGTGGTGATGCTTGTGCTGTTCTTGCTGATCATCCCGTCCTTCGTGCTGGTGGGCATAGACCGCAATTACTTCTCGGGCGGCAGCCCGGCAGTGGCGCGCGTGGACGGCAAGGACATCACGCAGGACGAGTGGGACAACGCCCACCGCATGGAGAGCGACCGCATCCGCGCGCAATCCCCGGGCGTGGACGCCAAGCTGCTTGATTCGCCCCAGGCCCGCTATGCGACCCTGGAGCGCCTGGTGCGTGACCGGGTGCTGGCCGCCGCCGCACAGAAGATGCACCTGATGACCAGCGACGCCCGCCTGGCGCGCGAGCTGCAATCCATCCCGCAGATCGCCGCGCTCAAGCGCGCCGATGGCACGCTGGACACCGAGGCCTACCGCGCGCTGGTGGCTGCCCAGGGCCTGTCGCCCGAGGGCTTCGAGGCCCGCATGCGCCAGGACATCGCCGTCGGCCAGGTGCTGGGCGCCGTGACCCAGTCGGCCCTGGCCAGCCAGGCCGAGGCCAGCCTGGCGTTCGACGCCCTGCTGCAGCGCCGCGAGATACAGGTGGCGCGCTTCAAGGCCACCGATTTCGCCAGCAAGGTCAACGTGACCGACGCCGAGGTGCAGGCCTACTACGACGCGCATCCCGCCCAGTTCCAGCAGGCCGAGCAGGCCACGGTGGAATACGTGGTGCTGGACCTGGATGCGGTCAAGGCCGGCATCAGCCTGAGCGAGGACGACCTGCGCACCTACTACAAGGAAAACCTGCCGCGCCTGGCCGGCAAGGAGGAGCGCCGCGCCAGCCACATCCTGATCAATGCGCCCAAGGACGCGCCCGCCGCCGAGCGCGAGAAGGCGCGCGCGCGCGCCCAGGAGCTGCTGGCCCAGCTGCGCAAGGCGCCCGGCAGCTTTGCCGAACTGGCCCGCAAGAATTCGCAGGACCCCGGCTCCGCGCCGGCGGGCGGCGACCTCGGCTTCTTCGGCCACGGCGCCATGGTCAAGCCGTTCGAGGACGCGGTCTATGCGATGCACAAGGGCGACATCAGCGATGTGGTCGAGTCCGATTTCGGCTACCACATCATCCAGCTCACCGACATCAAGAAGCCGCGCGAGCCCAGCTTCGAAGAGCTGCGCCCCAAGCTGGAGGCCGACCTCAAGCAGCAGCAGGCGCAGCGCAAGTACGCCGAGCTGGCGGAGGGCTTTGCCAATGCCGTCTATGAGCAATCCGACAGCCTGGCCCCGGTAGCCGAGAAGTTCAAGCTCAAGGTGCAAACGGCCGTCGGCGTGACGCGCCAGCCCGCACCGGGCGCCACCGGCGCGCTGGCCAGCCCGCGCCTGCTGGAGGCATTGTTCCAGCCGGAGGCGCTGCAATCCAAGCGCAATACCGAAGCCGTGGAAATCGCCCCCAGCACGCTGGCGGCAGGCCGCGTCACCGCCTACCAGGCGGCCATGACACTGCCGCTGGACAAGGCACAGGGCAAGGCGCGAACGCTCTACCTGGCCGACAAGTCGGCACAGCTCGCCCGCGAGCAGGGCGAAGCGCGCCTGGCCGCCTGGAAGGCCGCCCCCGCTTCTGCCAGCGGCCTGGGCGCGGCCATCACCGTCTCGCGTGACCATCCCCAGGATGTCGGCCGTGCCGTGCTGGACGCTGCGCTGCAGACCCCGGTGGACGCCTTGCCCGCATGGGTTGGCGTGGACCTGGGCAATGACGGCTACACCGTGGTCAAGGTCAACCGCATCGTGCCCCGCGACGAGCAAGAGGGCGCAAGCCGGCTGGCCGAGCGCCAGCAATATGGCCAGGTGTGGGGCTCCGCCGAAGCGCTGGCCTACTACGAACTGCTCAAGCAGCGCCTGAAGGTGCAGATCAAGGTCCCGCGTCCAAGCGCCCTGGACAAGGCGGCAGCGGTAAATTGATGCGCGACCTAAAAATGTGACGTTTTCCACGCTACAATGCGTGGCTACGGTGGCTGTAGCTCAGTTGGTAGAGTCCAGGATTGTGATTCCTGTTGTCGTGGGTTCGAGCCCCATCAGCCACCCCAGGTAAAAATGAAAACCCCGCTATCTTCTGGATAGCGGGGTTTTTTCTTTCTCCCTGCCATGCGGCCGCCTGATCCTGTTTTGCGCAGCCCTGGCTGCCTTGCTGTCAGCGCCGCCGGGTCGGGCCGGCGGTTGTGTGCGAAGGCCCGCGCGACCTGCCGGGCATCCCTTACGGCGCCATGTGTTCGCGCAGGTAGGCTTCGAACTGCGCCGCCGGCATGGGCCGGGCGAAGTGGTAGCCCTGGGCTTCGTCGCAGCCTTGCTCGCGCAGGAAGGCCAGTTGCTGGGTGGTCTCCACGCCCTCGGCGGTGGTGCGCATCCCCAGTGCCTGGGCCATGCGCACGATGGCGCTGACGATGGCGCGGTCGTTGCCGTCGTGGGCGAGGTCGCGCACGAAGGACTGGTCGATCTTCAGCCGGAAGATCTGGAAGCGCTTGAGCTGGCTGAGCGAGGAATACCCGGTACCGAAATCGTCCACCGCCAGCCGCACGCCCTTGGCGTGCATGCGGTCCATGATCTGCGCTGCGGCGCGGGTGTCAGCCACGGCGACGTGTTCGGTCAACTCCAGTTCCAGCCGGTCGGCGGGCAGCTGGTGCTGGGTCAGCAGATGTTCGATCAGGTCTGGCAGCGGGGGGTGGCGGAACTGCGCGGCCGACAGGTTCACGGCCATGGTCAGCGGCGGCAGGCCCTGCTGGCGCCAGCACGCGAGCTGCGCCAGCGCGCTGCGCAGCACCCACTCACCAATGGCGATGATCTGGCCGCTGTCTTCGGCCACGGGAATGAACTCTGCCGGGCTCACGTCCCCCAGGTCGGGGTGGCGCCAGCGCAGCAGCGCCTCGGCGCCGCAGACCTGGCCGCTGGCCAGCTCCAGTTGCGGCTGGTAGTGCAGGGTGAATTGCTCGCGCTCCAGCGCGCGGCGCAGCGCGTGCGTCAGCTGCAGAGCGCGCGTCGATTGGGCGTGCATCTGCGGGCTGAAGAAGCGAAAGCTGTTGCGCCCCTCGGCCTTGGCCTGGTACATCGCCGTGTCGGCCGCCTGGATGAGCGCCTCGAAATCGTCGCCGTGGTCGGGATACAGCGCGATGCCCATGGACGGCGACATGCACACCTCGTGCGCGCCCAGCTGCACCGGCTGGTGCGCTGCCAGCTGCATCTTGGCGGCCACGCGCGCCGCGCCCTGGGCGTCGGCGCCGGGCAGCAACAGCACCAATTCGTCGCCTCCCAGGCGCGCCACGGTGTCGCGCTCCCGCACCGTGCTGCGCAAGCGCCTGCCGATCTCGATCAGCAGGGTGTCGCCGGTGCGGTGGCCCAGGGAGTCGTTGACATGCTTGAAGTTGTCCAGGTCCAGGAACATCACGGACAAGGGCGTGCCCGTGGTTTGTGCCTGGCGCACCGCTTCCTGGCCGCGCTCGGCCAGCAGCAGCCGGTTGGGCAGGCCGGTCAGGGCGTCGTAGTGCGCCATCCAGTGGATGCGCTCCTGGTCGCGCTTGCGCTGCTCGATCTGGCGGTGCAGGTCGGCCACGGTCTCCCGCAGCTCGCGCGTGCGGTCGCGCACCTGTTGCTCCAGGGCGCGGTGCATCTGCGCCAGCTGGGCCTGGATGCGCATGCGTTCGCTCACATCCAGGACGATCCACATCGTCCCGTGCTCCAGGTCCTGCGGGTCGATGGCCCGGCTGCGGATCTCGCAGATCACGGCGCGCCCGTCCTTGGCGCGCAGCGTCATCTGGCCTTCGAATTCCTCGCCGCGCCGCAGGGGGGCGTAGCAATCGTGGGCGGCGGCCTCCCAGTCGGCGTGGGTCAGGTACCAGCGGCGCGAGGAGCTGCCCAGCAGCTCGCCCGGGCCATAGCCCAGGAGCTGCTCGAAGTGGCGGTTGCAGCGCGTCAGGTGCCGGTCGCGCAGCACGGCGATGCCGACCATGGCATTGTCGAAAAGCATCTGCTTTTCGCGCATGGCGGCGCTGAGCTGTGCCTGGGCCAGTTTTTGCCCGTCGATGTCGTCGACGATCCAGATCGAGCCCTCGCTGCTGTCCAGGGGGTTGATCAGCCGTCCGGTCAGGTGGGCCCAGAACAGCTGGCCGTCGATGCGGCGCAGCTGGCGCTCCGTGCGGTAGGTCCGGCCCTCTGCCAGAACCGGATAGGCGGCGCGCCCCAGTTCGCGGAAGGCCTTGCGGCTGGGGTGCAGGGCCTCGCTGCTGCGGCCCACGGCGTCGCTGGGCGAGGGCAGGGCGAAGATCTCTGCGTAGCGCTGGTTGCAGCGCACCACGGCGCGGTGGCGGATGAAGACGATGCCCACGCCCGCGCTGTCCAGCAAGGTCTGCTGCTCACGCAAAATGCGCTGCAGCGCCAGCGTGGAGGACTGTCCTGGCTGCGCAGCCAGGGAGGCGGGCATGTGGGACATGGCAGGGAAAGAGGCGCCGGTGGCGGAAGGCGAAACCGCAATTTGTACCAAATTGTTGTTTTTACGGCAAGCGTAATAACACGGATCGCCGCCCGGGAAACGCAAGGGCCTGTGGTCTGCCGGCCGCCAGGCCTGTCATGAAAATGCCACCGCGCCTGCCGACACTGGCGAGAGATTCTTTCTCACCGTCCGCGCAATGATGTCCCTGCTGCAGCCTTCGCCCTCCGACGAACACATCGTGCAGGGCGATGCGCCGCCGCCGGGCGCCTTGGAGAGACCGAGCCTGTCCCTGCTGGACCGCGACCACAGCATCCTGGCCTTCAACGAGCGCGTGCTGGACTGGGCCGTGCGCGAGGACGTGCCGCTGCTCGAACGCCTGCGCTACCTGTGCATCGTCTCGTCCAACCTCGACGAGTTCTTCGAGGTGCGGGCCGCCGCCCACCTGGATGCGCCGCAGGATGGCAGCGCCCGCAGCCCCTGCGGCGCCACCTCCTTCGAGGCGCTGGCGCTCAAGGCCCAGGCGCTGGTGGCGCGCCAGTACGCGCTGTACAACGACTCGCTGATGCCCGCCTTCGCGGCGCTGGGGATCCGCGTCGTGCCGCACAGCGAACGCACGCCCGCGCAGCGGCGCTGGGTGCGCGAGCACTTTGCGCGCGAGGTGCGGCCGCTCCTGATCCCCGTGGGGCTGGACCCGGCCCACCCCTTCCCGCAGGTGGCCAACAAGTCGCTGAACTTCATCGTGCGCCTGCGCGGCGGCGACGCCTTCGGGCGCGAAAACGAGATTGCCATCGTGAAAGTGCCCCGCGCCCTGCAGCGCATCCTGCGGCTGCCGGCCAAGGGGGCGGTGCCTGGCACGACGTTCGTCAGCCTGTCCAGCGTCATCCGCGCGCACCTGGAGCAGCTGTTTGCGGCGCGGCAGGTGGTGGAGGTCTCGCAGTTCCGCGTCACGCGCCACTCCGACCTGGCCGTGGACGAGGAAGACGTGCGCAACCTGCGCACCGCCTTGCGCCAGGGCCTGCAGCACCGCCACTACGGCCGGGCCGTGCGGCTGGAGGTGTCGGCCGGCTGCTCGGACTTCCTGGCGGACTTTCTGCGCTCGCAGTTCGAGCTGCCGGCGGCCGCGCTGTACCGCGTGCCCGGGCCCGTCAACCTGGTGCGGCTGGGCCAGCTGGTGGAGCTGGTCAACCAGCCGGCGCTGCTCTTTCCCGCCTGGCGGCCGGCCTGGCCGGCGCAGCTGCCGCGCGCTGGCGGCATCCTGGCGCGGCTGCGCCGGCGCGACGTGCTCATCCACCAGCCGTTCGAGAGCTTCGACGGCGTGCTGGCCTTCCTGCGCGAGGCCGCGCACGACCCGCAGGTGCTGGCCATCAAGCAGACCATCTACCGCACCGGCGCCGACGCAGAGCAGATGGAACTGCTGCGCGAGGCCGTGCGCCGCGGCAAGGAGGTGATGGCCGTGGTGGAGCTGAAGGCCCGCTTCGACGAGGAGGCCAACATCAACTGGGCCGAGGCGCTGGAGTCCATCGGCGCGCAGGTGGTCTATGGCGTGGTGGGGCTCAAGACCCACGCCAAGATGCTGCTGGTCACCCGGCGCGAGGGCGGCGGCCTGCGCCGCTACGGCCACCTGTCCACCGGCAACTACAACCCGCGCACCGCGCGGCTGTACACCGACCTGAGCCACCTCACGGCCGACCCGCATCTCACGGCCGACATGGACGCCGTGTTCGACCACCTGGCCAACCAGAACCGCGTGCCCAAACTCAAGCGCCTGCTGCTCGCGCCGTTTGATCTGCAGCGGCGCATGATCGAAAAGATCGACGCCGCCGGCCTGGCCGCCGAGCGCGGCGAGGGCGGGCGCATCGTGGCCAGGATGAACGCGCTGACCGACGAGGCGCTGATGGCGGCCCTGGTGCGCGCCGCCCGGCGCGGCGCCAGCGTGGACCTGATCGTGCGCGGCGCCTGCATGCTGCCGGCGCAGGTGGCGGGCATGACGGACAACATCCGCGTGCGCTCGGTCATCGGCCGCTTCCTGGAGCACACGCGGGTCTTCTACTTTCGCAGTGGCGATCAGGAGGACATGTACCTGTCCAGCGCCGACTGGATGAACCGCAACATGCTGCGCCGCGTCGAAGTCGCCTGGCCGGTGACCGATGCCCGGCTGCGCCAGCGCATCATCGATGAGTGCCTGGTCGCCTACCTGCACGACGACCGCGACGCCTGGACGCTGGCGGGCGATGGCTGCTACACGCGCGCCCCCCGCGCCCTGGACGGCCACGGCGCCCAGGCGGCGCTGATGGCGCGCTACGCGCCGCGCACGCCGGCCCTCAAGGGCGGCGCGGGCCTGTGACGGGTATGCACCTGGGACGCGGAGTGGCCTGAAAACTATTGTTTTGATAGCTTCCAGGGCTTTACTGACGGGCGCTAGAAGCTATTTTCATGCACATTCACGCCAGCTCGGCGTGATAGCCCCACGGCGTCTTCTGCCAAGCCTGTGCCTCCTCGCGCAGCAGGTGGGCCGACTGCGGGTAGGCCCGGGCCCAGCCGGGGCGCACGCGCACGGTGCAGCGGCGGCCCTGCAGGTGCAGCTGCAGCCCGTCCACGTCGGGCGCGCGGCGCGCATGGCACAGGGCCACGGCGGTGCGCAGGCACATCAGCTGCAGGGCCAGCGCAGGGTCGGCCAGGGCGGATTCCAGCTTGCGCAGCTTGCCGCGGTGGCCCAGCACCAGCTGGCCCAGGGCCTGCAGCTCGGCCTGGGCAAAGCCGGCCGCATCCGCGTGGGCCAGGATGTAGGCGCCGTGGCGGTGGTAGCCCTCGTGCGAGATGCGCCAGCCGATCTCGTGCAGCAGCGCCGCCCACTGCAGCTGGCGCGCCGCGCCTTCGCTGCCGGCGGGCGCGGCCTGCGCGAACAGCCGGCCGGCCAGGGCGGCCACGCGGTCGGCCTGCGCCTCGTCTACGCCAAAGCGCTGCATCAGGCCCTGCACGCTGGCCGAGCGCAGGTCGGCGCCCGGCTGCTCGCGCTGCAGCAGGTCGTACAGCGCGCCCTGGCGCAGCGCGCCCTGGGCCACGGTGATCTGCTCCAGGCCCAGCAGGTCGAACAGGGCGCGCACGATGCTCACGCCGCCGCCGATGACCGGTCGGCGGTCGTCCTTCAGGCCGTCCAGCTTCACCCGGTCGGCGTGGCGCGCGCGCAGCAGCTGCTCGTGCAGCCAGTCCAGGCCGGCGCGGGTGATCAGGCCCTCGCCATGGCCGGCCGCGGCCAGCACCGTGCCCACCGCGCCCATGGTGCCGGACGAGCCATAGGCCACGTCCCACTGGCTGGCCTGGTAGGCCTGGGCCACCTCGTCCAGCACGGCGCGGGCGGCCGTCTCGGCGGCGGCGAAGGCCTCGCGCGTCAAGTCGCCGCCGGCAAAGTAGCGCCCCGACCAGGCCACGCTGCCCACGCGGCAGGAGGCCACGGCGGCAGCCGTGAACTGCCGCCCCAGGATCAGCTCGGTGGAGCGCCCGCCGATGTCCACCACCAGCCGCCGCTCGTCCGACTGCGGCAGCAGGCGCGCAACGCCCTGGTAGATCAGCCGCGCCTCTTCAGGGCCCGAGACCACCTCGATGGGAAAGCCCAGGATGGCGCTGCCGCGGCGGGTGAATTCCTCGCGGTTGCGCGCCTCGCGCAGCGTCTGCGTGGCCACGGCGCGCACCCGGGCGGGCGCAAAGCCGGCCAGGCGCTCGGCAAAGCGTGCCAGGCAGTCCCAGCCGCGCTGCATGGCGGCGGGCGACAGGTTGCGTTCGTCGTCCAGGTCGCCGCCCTGGCGCACGGTTTCCTTGCGGTATTCGACGCGGTGGATGAGGCCGTGCTCGAGGCGGCCGATTTCGAGGCGAAAGCTGTTGGACCCCAGGTCCACGGCCGCAAGCAGTGTTCCGTCTTGCATGGATGAGCGCGTTCAGCGCGGCTTTTTTTTTGGCGGGGCCGCATGGTAGCGCCGCCGCGTGTGGGGGCGGGCAGGCGGCTAGCCGACGATGCGGCCGTCGCCCGCCAGCATGCTCTGCGTCACCACGCCGCTGGCCAGGCGCCGGCCCTGGTAGGCCACCACGTAGCCGCCCAGCTGCACCTCGCGGCGCTTTCTGAAGGCGGCCAGCACGCTGGCGCGGGTCAGGGGGCCAGGCGCCGAGGTGAGCACCTCGGCCGTGTAGCGCGCGGCGATGAAGCCGGCCAGCCCCTGGGGCGAGGGCGGCTCGTCGTACAGCCGGCCCAGCACTTCGCGGTAGGCGCGCACGATGGGCAGGCCAGCGGTGACCAGCGGCACCGGCTGGGTGGCGATCACCGGCACGTTGCGCCGCGCGCCGCCCAGCTGGGCCAGCACCTGCAGGTTCACGTCGGCCAGGGCCACCACGTAGCACTGGCGCCCGCGCGGCAGCTCCAGGCCGGCCAGGTACTCGTGCAGCTCGGGCGTGCCGCCCACGAACAGCACGATCACGGGCGGCGCGCTGCGGCCTTGCGCGGCCGTCAGCACCTGGGTGCGCAGCCCCATGGCCGCGCCAGCCTGCAGCACCGAGGCCTGCAGCTGCTGCTGCAGGGCCGGGTGGGCAAACACCACGCCCGCCTGCTGCACGCCCACGGTCGCCAGCGAACGCACGGCATGACCGATCTGGGCCTGGTAGTCGGGAAAGATGTTGAACACGGTGTCGCTCTCGTCCTGCCACTGCCGGTGCAGCCAGGGCGCGACCAGGGCCATGCCGGCGCTGGCGCCCTGCAGCTGGGCCAGGGCGGCGGCAGCCCCGTCGCCCGCGCAGCCCGACAGGGCGATGCAGCCCGCGTGCTGGTATGCGGACTGCCAGGCGGCGCGCGTGGCGGCGGCCGAGCCATCGGTCTCCAGCACCAGGTGCTGCACCGGCTGGCCGCGCAGCCCGCCGCGGGCGTTGAAGTCCGCCCAGGCGGCGCGCGAGCCGATCAGGAAGTCGCGGCTCACGTCCTGCTGGCGGGCCGACAGATCGACGATCTGCGCCACGGCCAGCGGGCGCTCGTCCTGGGCCCGGGCGCTGGGCAGGGCGGCAGCGGCGGCGCCCAGGCCGGCGGCTTGCAGCAGGGTGCGGCGGCGCAGGGCGGGGGCAGGGGCGGTCCGGGGTGAGGGGTGGCGGTGCATGGGGGTCTTCCGTGTGCGCTGCGCCAGCATCGGCAGCGGCTGCGCAGCCTACGCAGCGCCTGCGACAGTCGTGTGACAGCGGCGCGGCACCCGCGTGGCGGGGAAATGCCACCTTGGTGACGGCCGCGCTGCGTGTCACGCACCTGTCACAAACGATTCCTACATTCCCTGCATACCGCTTTTTTCAACCACGAGGTCTTCTTCATGAAACTCTCCGCGATTCGGGTTCTGGTGTCGGGTGTGGTGGCCGTGGGCGCGGCAGGTGGCGCCTGGGCGCAGCAGGAGGCAACGGGCGCGGGCGCCAGCTTCCCCGCGCCGCTGTACTCCAAGTGGGCCGCCGACTACCACAAGGCCACGGGCGTGAAGATCAACTACCAGTCGGTGGGCTCGGGGGCCGGCCTGCGCCAGATCGAGGCCAAGACGGTGGACTTCGGCGCTTCCGACGCGCCGCTCAAGGACGAGGAGCTGGCCGCCAAGGGCCTGGTGCAGTTCCCCACGGTGATCGGTGGCATCGTGCCGGTGGTCAACATCAAGGGCATCCAGCCGGGGCAGCTCAAGCTCAACGGCCAGGTCATCGGCGACATCTACCTGGGCAAGATCACCAAGTGGAATGACGAAGCCATCAAGGCGCTGAACCCCGGCGTGGCCCTGCCCGATGCGGCCATCGCCCCGGTGCGCCGCGCCGACGGCTCGGGCACGACCTTCGGCTTCACCAACTACCTGTCCAAGACCAACGCCGAGTGGAAGGCCAAGGTGGGCGAGGGCACGGCGGTGAACTGGCCCCTGGGCGCGGGCGGCAAGGGCAACGAGGGCGTGGCCGCCTTCGTGGGGCGCCTGCCGGGCTCCATCGGCTACGTGGAATACGCCTACGTCAAGCAAAACAAGCTGACCTACGCACAGATGCAAAACAGCGCCGGCAACTTCGTCTCGCCGGACGAAACCTCCTTCAAGGCCGCTGCCGCGGGCGCCGACTGGGCCAAGAGCTTCTACCAGATCCTCACCAACCAGCCCGGCAAGGACGCCTGGCCCATCACCTCGGCCACCTTCATCCTGATGCACAAGGCGCAGGACAAGCCGGCGCAGGCCGCCACGGCGCTCAAGTTCTTCGAGTGGGCCTACAAGAGCGGCGACAAGACCGCCTCCGACCTGGACTACGTGGCCATGCCCGCGAGCGTCAAGGGCGTGATCGCCAAGTCCTGGGGCGACATCAAGGACGCCTCCGGCCAGGCCATTTCGCTGAAGTAAGCTGGCGCGCCGGCCCGCCCGTGCAGGGTGGGCCGGCCGCCTTGCACCACCCCCACCCCAGGCAACGGACGTGTCCACCATGCTGCCAGCCCCACAGGCGGCGCCGCTCGAAGCGGCCCGCCGGCTTTCCCCAAGCTCCCCGCCTGCGCGCCGGCCGATGATCTCCGGCGTGCTGGTCGACCGCATCTTCGGCGCCCTGGCGCGCGGCGCCGCGCTGCTCACGCTGGCGCTGCTGCTGGGCATCCTGGCCTCGCTGGTGCATGGCGCCTGGCCGTCCATCCAGGCCTACGGCCTGGGCTTCCTGACCAGCAGCGTGTGGGACCCGGTCAAGGACGAGTACGGCGGCCTGGTCATGATCTACGGCACGCTGGCCACCTCGTTCATCGCCCTGCTGATCGCCGTGCCGGTCAGCTTCGGCATTGCGCTGTTCCTGACGGAGCTATCGCCCGCCTGGCTCAAGCGCCCGCTGGGCACGGCGGTGGAGCTGCTGGCGGCCGTGCCCTCCATCGTCTATGGCATGTGGGGCCTGATGGTGTTCGGGCCCATCCTGGCCACCTGGGTGCAGCAGCCGCTGCAGGCGCTGCTGTCGGGCGTGCCGTACTTCGGCGCGCTGGTGTCGGGCCCGCCGGTGGGCATCGGCATCCTGTCGGCCGGCATCATCCTGGCCATCATGATCATCCCGTTCATCGCCTCGGTGATGCGCGACGTGTTCGAGGTCACGCCGGCCCTGCTGAAGGAATCTGCCTACGGCCTGGGCGCCACCACCTGGGAGGTGGTCTGGAAGGTCGTGCTGCCCTATACCAAGTCGGGCGTGCTGGGCGGCGTGATGCTGGGCCTGGGCCGCGCCCTGGGCGAGACCATGGCCGTCACCTTCGTCATCGGCAACATGAACCAGCTCAACACCCTGTCGGTCTTCGACGCGGCCAACAGCATCACCTCGGCCCTGGCCAACGAGTTCGCCGAGGCCGCCCAGGGCCTGCACCAGGCCTCGCTGATCTACCTGGGGCTGGTGCTGTTCTTCATCACCTTCGTCGTCCTGTCGCTGTCCAAGCTGCTGCTGGCGCGGCTGAAAAAGAGCGAGGGAGCGCGCGCATGAATACCTCCACCTCGCAGCAGCTGATCGCTGCCGCCGACCTGGCCCGGGTGCGCGCCACGCGCTACGCGGCGCGCAAGCGCGTGAACCAGGTGGCCCTCGCGCTGTCGCTGTTGGCCATGGCCTTTGGCGTGTTCTGGCTGGTCTGGATCCTGTGGGAAACGGTCCGGCTGGGCCTGGGCGGCCTGAGCCTGGCGCTGTTCACGCAGATGACGCCGCCGCCGGGCGAGGCCGGCGGCCTGGCCAACGCCATCTTCGGCTCCTTCGTCATGGTGCTGCTGGCGACCTTCGTGGGCACGCCCATCGGCATCATGGCCGGCGTGTACCTGGCCGAATACGACCCGCGCGGCTGGCTGGCCGCCACCACGCGCTTCGTCAACGACATCCTGCTGTCGGCGCCCAGCATCGTCATCGGCCTGTTCGTCTATGCCGTGGTGGTCGTGCGCTTCAAGAGTTTTTCGGCCTGGGCCGGCATCCTGGCGCTGGCGCTGATCGTCATCCCGGTGGTCATCCGCACCACCGAGAACATGCTGCTGCTGGTGCCCGCCAGCCTGCGCGAGGCGGCCTACGCCCTGGGTACGCCCAAGTGGAAGGTCATCACCCTGGTGACGCTGCGCGCGGCGCGCGCCGGCGTCATCACCGGCGTGCTGCTGGCCGTGGCGCGCATCGCCGGCGAGACGGCGCCGCTGCTCTTCACTGCGCTGAACAACCAGTTCTGGAACGGCGACCTGTCCAAGCCCATGGCCAGCCTGCCGGTGACCATCTTCAAGTTCGCCATGAGCCCCTATGAGAACTGGCAGCAGCTGGCCTGGGCGGCGGTGTTCCTGATCACGCTGGCCGTGCTGGCCCTGAACATCCTGGCGCGCGTGCTGGCGCGGCAGAAATAAGACAACGCAACGATCCCCCCTAGCGAGAGTTTCCATGCCCGCAACCCGGACCTTCGAGACCCCGCGCGCCAAGCTCACCGTGCGCGACCTGAATTTTTATTACGGGCGCTTCCATGCGCTGAAAAACATCCACCTGGACATCCCGGAAAACAAGGTCACGGCCTTCATCGGCCCGTCCGGCTGCGGCAAGTCCACGCTCTTGCGCACCTTCAACCGCATGTTCGAGCTGTACCCCGAGCAGCGCGCCGAAGGGCAGATCCTGCTGGACGGGCAGGACCTGCTCTCCAGCCGCGAGGACGTGGCGCTGATCCGCGCCAAGGTGGGCATGGTGTTCCAGAAGCCCACGCCGTTCCCGATGTCCATCTACGACAACATCGCCTTCGGCGTGAAGCTGTTCGAGAGCCTGAACGCCACCGACATGGAAGAGCGCGTGGAGTGGGCGCTGCGCAAGGCCGCGCTGTGGGGCGAGGTCAAGGACAAGCTGCACCAAAGCGGCTCCGGCCTGTCGGGCGGGCAGCAGCAGCGCCTGTGCATCGCCCGCGGCATCGCTGTCCTGCCCGAGGTGCTGCTGCTGGACGAGCCCTGCTCGGCGCTGGACCCGATCTCCACCGCAAAAATCGAGGAGCTGATCGCCGAGCTGAAGAACGACTACACGGTGGTCATCGTCACGCACAACATGCAGCAGGCCGCGCGCTGCAGCGACTACACGGCCTACATGTACCTGGGCGACCTGGTGGAGTTCGGCGAGACCGAGGCCATGTTCTTCAAGCCCCAGCGCAAGGAGACCGAGGACTACATCACCGGAAGGTTTGGATGACCCCCCTGAGCGGCTGCGCCGCTCCCCCTTTAGGGGGGACTTTGCCTCAGCGCGGCGGGGGATCCAAAACGCGGCGGCCCTGGCCTGCCGCGTGCCGGTACAGAACGTTGCAGGCTCTTGAGACCTGAGGAAAAGAAATGACCGAGAAACACCTTTCCACGCAGTTCGACAGCGAGTTGAACGCCATCTCCGCCCGCGTCATGGAACTCGGCGGGCTGGTGGAGGCGCAGATCCGGCAGGCCATCCACGCGCTGTCGCACTTCAGCCCCGAGGCGGCGCAGGAAGTCGAGACGCTGGAGCAGCGCGTGAACGCCATGGAGGTCGAGATCGACCATGAGCTCACCACCATCATCGCCCGGCGCCAGCCCACTGCGCGCGACCTGCGCCTGCTGATGGCGTTTTCCAAGGCCACGGCCAACCTGGAGCGCATGGGCGACGAGGCCACGCGCATGGCGCGCATGTGCCTGTCCATCATCGAGAGCGGCGCCGCCCGCCAGCTGCCCACGGGCGACCTGCGCATGGCCGCCGACCTGGCCTCGGGCCTGCTGCGCAAGGCGCTGGACGCCTTCGCCCGGCTGGACACGCGCGCGGCGCTGGCCATCCTGAAGGAAGACGACCTGATCGACCGCGAGTTCGACGGCTTCGTGCGCAAGCTCGTCACCTACATGATGGAAGACCCGCGCATGATCTCGCCCAGCCTGGACCTGCTGTTCCTGGCCAAGGCCATAGAGCGCATCGGCGACCACTCCAAGAACGTCGCCGAGCTGATCATCTACCTGGTCGAAGGCCGCGACGTGCGCCACCAAGCCCTGCACGAGATCGAGTCCGCGCTGTCCTGACCCCGCCGCCGCCCGCACCATGAGAAAACTGCCCCGCGTGCTGATCGTCGAGGACGAGCCGCCGATCGCCGAGCTGATCGCCGTGAACCTGCGCCACAACGGCTTTGCCCCCATCTGGGCCGAGGATGGCGAATGCGCCCAGCGCGAGCTGGACGCCGTGCTGCCCGACGTCATCTTGCTGGACTGGATGCTGCCCGGCGCCAGCGGCCTGCAGCTGGCGCGGCGCTGGCGCGCCGACGCGCGCACCCGCGGCGTGCCCATCCTGATGCTGACGGCGCGCGGCGACGAGCCGGACAAGGTGGCCGGGCTGGACGCGGGCGCCGACGACTACGTGACCAAGCCCTTTTCCACCCAGGAGCTGCTGGCGCGCATCCGCGCCGTGCTGCGCCGGCGCGCGCCCGAGCAGGCGGGCGACAGCGTGGCCATCGGCGCCCTCGTGCTGGATGCCGCGACGCACCGCGTCAGCTGGCAGGGCCAGCCGCTCAAGGTCGGGCCGACGGAGTTCCGGCTGCTGCACTATCTGATGAAGCATGCCGAGCGCGTGCACACGCGCGCGCAGCTGCTCGACAAGATCTGGGGCGACCATGTGTTCATCGAAGAGCGCACGGTGGACGTACACATCAAGCGCCTGCGCGAATCGCTGGGCGGCGCCGCCGCCATGGTGGAGACGGTGCGCGGCACCGGCTACCGCCTGACGGCGCAGGTGCCCCAGCCGGCCGCCGTGCAGCAGCCAGCGGGCTGACCGCCGAGGACTATGAAAAAGATAGCAACATGCCGGCCCTGCATGCCGGCGACAGGGTGTTTTGGCTTGAAAACATGCCAAAAACACGGTTTTGGCGGCCTGGCGCGCTAGCCAGCAACCAGGTGGTTCCTGCATGGTGCTGCGCCTGCTCGTTTTCCTTGTGTTCCAGCTGGCGGGCGCCGCAGCGGGCTGGTGGCTGGCCGGGCCCTGGGGCGCGGCGGCGGGTGCGGCGCTGGGGGCCTGGCCGTGGCTGGCCTGGGACTGCTGGCGCGGCGCGCGCGTGCTGGCCTGGCTGCGCCGGGCGCAGGACGCCGGCTCCGAGCAGGAGCCGGGCAGCCCGCCGGGCGCGCCGCCGCCGCGCGTGCCCGGCGTCTGGGGCGAGGCGGCCGAGCGCACCGCCCGCCTGCTGCGCCAGGGCCGCCAGCGCGAGCTGGCCGGCAACGCCCGGCTGCAGGACATCCTGGCGGCGCTGCAGGCCTCGCCCAACGGCGTGACGCTGCTGGACGCCCAGGGCCGCATCGAATGGTGCAACCAGGTGGCGCAGGAACACTTCGGCATCGATGCCGGGCGCGACACGCTGCAGTCCATCGGCAACCTGGTGCGCGAACCCGCCTTCGCCGCCTACCTGGCCAGCCCCGACCCCGCGCCCGGCGTGCTGCTGCCCGGCCGCGCCAGCAGCTCCGCGCGCCCGGTGCGGCTGGACGTGCGGCTGCACCCCTATGGCGACGGCCGGCGGCTGCTGCTGTCGCGCGACATCACGCAGCTGGAGCAGGCCGAGGCCATGCGGCGCGACTTCGTGGCCAACGTCTCGCACGAGATCCGCACGCCGCTCACGGTGCTGGTCGGCTTCGTCGAGACGCTGCAGAACCTGCCCCTGGCCGAGGACGAGCGCACGCGCTACCTGGGCCTGATGGCCCGCCAGGGCGAGCGCATGCAGCGCCTGGTGCAGGACCTGCTGACGCTGTCGCGCCTGGAGGGCAGCCCGCTGCCCGGCCTGCACGAGTGGCTGGACGCGGGCCGGCTGGTGCGCCAGTGCTGCGAGGAGGGACAGGCGCTGTCCGCCGCGCTCACGCCCGGCGGACAGGCGGGGCACGTGTTCAGCCTGCCCACGCCGGCGCAGCTGCAGGCCGCCGGCGAGGTGGCAGGCGCCCCGGCCGAGCTGCACAGCGCCCTGGCCAACCTGGTCAACAACGCCGTGCGCCACACGCCGGCCGGCGGGCGCATCAGCGTGTCCTGGCAGCCGCTGCCGGACGGCGGGGCGCGCTTTTCAGTCAGCGACAGCGGCCCGGGGATCGCCCCCGAGCACCTGCCGCGCATCACCGAGCGCTTCTACCGGGTGGACCGCAGCCGCTCGCGCGACACCGGCGGCACCGGCCTGGGCCTGGCCATCGTGCGCCATGTGGTGCAGCGCCACGGCGCGCAGCTGCACATCTGCAGCACCCCGGGGCAGGGCTCGACCTTCAGCGTGGACTTTGCGGCCGGGCGGGTGCGTGCGGCTGCGCCCGGCGCAGCACGTACGCCAGCAGCGCCGTGAAGGCCAGCGCCACCAGGGCCAGCGCGGCCGCGCTGGCCAGCCAGAACGCGGCCGGGGACTGCAGCGGCGCCAGGCCCGCCACGCCGCGATAGGCCAGCGCGTAGCCGCCCGCCAGCCCGCCGCCCCACAGCAGCGTGCCATAGAGCGCCAGCGGCGCCAGCGTGATGTGCCAGCTGCGCAGCACGAAGATGCACAGGGTCTGCAGCGCATCGGCAACGTGGTAGGCGGCCACCCAGGCCAGCAGCCCGGTGGCCAGCGCCACCACCTCGGGGCTGCCCGAATACAGCTGCGCAATGGGCTGCCTTGCTGCAAAAAAGAATAGCTGCAAGCCCGCAGCCCATGCCGGCGGAGAGCCAAAAACCCTGCCAGGCGACCTCGACGGCGCGCTGCTCGTCGCCGCCGCCGCGCCAGAAGCTCACGCGCGCGCTGGCGGCAATCGCCAGCGACAGCGGCACCATGTAGAGCACCGCCGCCAGGTTGGCCGCGACCTGGTGCGCGGCCGAGGCCAGCGTGCCCTGGCGGGCGATGAACAGCGCCATCAGGGTGAACGAGGTGACCTCCACCAGGATCGCCAGGCCGGCGGGCAGGCCCAGCCGCAAAAAGCGCGCCAGCTGCGCGCCATGCGGGCGCTCCAGCGCGCGCCACAGCCGCAGCGGCGCATACATGGGCCGGCGGCGCACCATCCACAGGCCCAGCCCGGCCAGCGCGTAGTTGACCACCAGCGTCGCCCAGGCGCAGCCCGGCGCGCCCTGCGCCGCCAGGCCCGCGCCGCCGAAGGTGAACCAGATCGACAGCGGCACCTTGAGGGCCAGCGAGCCCACCTGCAGCCAGGTCACCAGCTGCGGCCAGCCCAGTGACTGGTTCAGCGTGCTGTAGATGCGAAACAGCAGCGCCGGGGGCAGGCCGAACGCCAGGATGGCCAGGTATTCCTGCACCTGGCCGCGCAGCGCGGGCGGCACCTGGGTGGCCTGCAGGAGTGCGCCGGGCGACAGCAGCAGCGCCATGCCCAGCACGCTGGCGGCCAGCCACAGGTACAGCGACTGGCGCACGCTGGCGCCGATGGCGGCCTCCTGGCCGGCGCCGCGCTGCTCGGCCCAGACCGGCAGCAGCGCCTGCAGCACGCCCATCAGCGCCACATACACGCTCACGAACACGGCCGACCCTATGGACAGCGCCGCCAGCGACGCCTGCGAATGGCGCCCGGCCACCACCGTGTCGGTCACGCCGAACGCCATCACCGCCAGCTGCCCCGCCAGCACCGTCAGCGCGTGGCGCACGATCAGCGCGCGCTCGCTGCCCATCGTCAGTCCGGCGCCGGGGCCGCCTGGCGGCGCAGCACCAGCAGGCGGTCGCTGCGGTCGGTGGGCCGGCCGATGGCGGCCACCACCTCCCAGCCCGTGGCGGGCGGGCGCTGGCGCAGGCCTGCGGCGGCGACCAGCCAGTCGCAGGCCTGCGCTGGCGAACCCGGCGCCACGATGTCGATGCCGCCGTGGTAGGCCAGCGCCGCCACCTGGCCGCGGCTCAGGCCCTGGCCGGCCACGCAGCCCGGCTGCGGCCCCAGGGCGGCCGCCACGCGCGCCACCTGGGGGGCGTAGCTGCGGCCATAGTCCAGCAGCGGCAGCCACAGCGTCATGACCAGCAGCCAGCCCAGCGTGGCGCCGGTGGCCGGCAGCACCAGGCTCTTCCACAGCGCCGTGCGGTGCCGGCCGGTGCGCCAGCGCACCAGCGCCGCCCAGGCCAGGGTCGCCGCCAGCGCCAGCGCGAAGGCCGGCGCGGAAAACTCGGGCACGTAGCCCGGCGCCAGCCGCGCCACGTTGGCGGCCGGCTGCGCAGGCACGCCGGTCTGTACCGCCAGCCAGACCACCCACACGGTGATGGCGCCGATGCTGAAGAACAGCAGCGTGAACCAGTCGATCAGCGCCGCCAGCCCGCGCCGCAAGGTGGGCAGGGCGAACGCCGCCAGCGTCGCCAGCGCAGGCAGCGCCAGCAGCAGCGCCCGGTCGGAGGGCACGGTGGCCAGCGTGGCGGCGCCCGACACCAGTACGAACCACAGCGGCAGCCACAGGTGGCGGTGCCACTGGCGGCTGGCGATCTGGTGGCGCCAGCGCCAGGTGGTCCACAGCGCCAGCGGCCAGGCCGGCCAGGTGAACCAGATGAACAGCCGCAGGAGCGCCGGCCCGTCCTTGACGCTCCAGAACTCCACCAGGCGCCAGCGCCATAGGTCAAGCGCGGCGGCCAGCACGGCGGCGCCGGCGGCCAGCGCCAGCAGCAGCGCGGCCGCCCACAGGCGCTGGCGGCGGGGGGCCGGCTGCGCCTGCCAGGCCAGCCAGGCGCCGCCCAGGCCCAGCAGCACCGCCAGGGCCGGCGCGCCGCTGAGCACCAGCCCGGCCATGCCGGCGCCGCCGGCCGCCGCGCCCCAGTACAGGCGCTGCGGTACCAGGGCGGCAGCGGCGAACACCAGTGCGCCGCAGGCCAGCTGGGTGAGGTAGCTGGTGGTCTCGTGCGAGTACTGCATCAGCCCCAGGCAGGCGATGAGCGCCAGCAGGGCCCCATCGGCCATGGTGCGTGCGTAGGCCAGCGGCTCGGCCTCGCCGCCGAAGGCGAAGGCCACCGGCTGCGCGCCCGGGCCGCGCGCCAGGCTGTAGGCGGCGTACCAGGTGGCGGCCAGCGTCAGCGCCAGCAGCGCCATGAAGGGCGCCCGCGCGGCCAGCGCTGCCGGCAGCCAGCCGTCCAGCGCCCGTATGGCCCAGGCGCCCAGCCAGTAGGGCAGCAGCCCGTCGGTCTCGGGCGGCAGGCCGGCCAGCAGCGGCGCGCCCCAGTCGGCGTGGCCCAGCGCCAGTGCGCGCATGTAGCCGAAGGCGGTGATGTCCTCGCCGCGCCAGGGCGCGCGCCCCACGTAGCCGGCCACCGTGTAGGCCAGGCACAGCAGCAGCAGCGCCCAGCGCGGCAGCGGGCGCACGGCATCCTGGGCGACGATGGCAGGGGAGGGCGGGTTCACGCGGGACGGCGCAGTTCAGGAGGGCGGGCGAAGCGCAGGGGGGAGCAGGGTAGCAGGGTGCGGGCAGGCCCTGGGGCGCACGCCGCGGGCGTGAAAAAAGGCAGCGCGGCGTGCCGGGCTGCCTTCTTGGGCGACGCGGGCCGCAGGCGGCGCGCTGCCAGGTCGCCGCTTACTTGGCGGCTGCTGCGCCCTTGCCGAAGCGGTTGCGGAAGCGCTCCACGCGGCCGCCCATGTTGTCCACGGATTTTTGCGTGCCGGTGTAGAAGGGATGCGATTCGGAAGACGTGTCCAGCTTGTACAGCGGGTACTGCTTGCCTTCGAACGTCTCGGTTTCCTTCGTGTTGACGCACGAACGGGTCACGAACTTGAAGCCGTTGGACAGGTCCACGAAGAGCACTTCGCGGTAGTTGGGGTGGATGCCTTCTTTCATAGCCTACTCTTTGGATATCCGCGGTAGCCGCGCCAGCCTATTCCGGCGTACTTTCCGCAAAAAGCCCGCGATTGTCGCATACGCCCGCTGGCCGCAGCAAGGGCAGGGCCTCGCGCGCCCACTCGATCTCGCCTTCCTCGTAGCGCTGGCCCTTGCGCAGGATCAGCAGCTGGATGGCCTGGGCCCGGGTAAGCCGGGCGCCGGCGGGGAAGTCGCGTGCCTCGATGCCGCGGTAGTGCTCCAGCCGCCGGGCGTGCAGCTCGATATGGCGCTGCAGCTCGGCCGTCAGGTCGACCTCGTCGAGCACCGCGTCGGCGCGCAGCTTGAGGGTGAAGGCGTCGCGCAGGTCCGGCGGCTCGGCGGGCTCGGCCGTCCAGCGTGCCAGCTCCAGGCGGCCGGCGGGCAGCACGCGGTAGTGCTTCTTGCGCGTCTTGCCGGCGTCGGGCGGGGTGGCGCCGGCGATCCAGCCGGCCGCTTCCATGCGCGCCAGCTCGCGGTAGATCTGCTGGTGCGTGGCGTGCCAGAAGTAGCCGATGGACTTGTCGAAGCGCCGCGCCAGGTCGTAGCCCGAGGTGGATTTCTCCAGGAGCGACGTCAGGACAGCGTGCGGCAGCGACATGGTGGCGGGCAGTCTATCCGGGAAACCCTGCCATGCAACCCGTTGCATAAAAAGGCGAACGACCGTACATTTTTGTGCAACTGGTTGCATAGTGCGCCGGCCCATTTCCCATCCCGCCTCCACGAGGAACCCCATGACCGCCTATCCCCACATGCTCGCGCCCCTGGACCTGGGGTTCACCACCCTCAAGAACCGCGTGCTCATGGGCTCCATGCACGTCGGGCTGGAGGAGGCGCCGCAGGGCTTCGAGCGCATGGCCGCCTTCTACGCCGAACGCGCCCGCGGCGGCGTGGGCCTCATCGTGACCGGCGGCATCGCGCCCAACGACCGCGGCCGCCCCATGCCCGGCGGCGCCGCCATGACCACCCAGGCCGAGGCCGACCGGCACCGCGTGGTGACGCGCGCCGTACACGAGGCGGGCGGCAAGATCTGCATGCAGATCCTGCATTTCGGCCGCTACGCCTACCACCCCGAGCTGGTGGCGCCCAGCGCCTTGAAGGCGCCCATCAGCCCGTTCCGCCCCAAGGCCCTGAGCAGCGAGGAGGTCGAGCAGACCATAGAGGACTACGTGCGCGCCGCCGCGCTGGCGCAGAGCGCGGGCTACGACGGCGTGGAGATCATGGGCTCGGAGGGCTACCTCATCAACGAGTTCATCGCCGCGCAGACCAACCAGCGCGATGACGAATGGGGCGGCAGCTACGCCAACCGCATCCGCTTCGCCCTGGAGATCGTGCGCCGCACGCGCGCGCGGGTGGGACGCGAATTCATCATCATCTTTCGCCTGTCCATGCTGGACCTGGTCGAGGGCGGCTCGACCACGGAAGAAGTCATCGAGCTGGCGCAGGCGCTGGAGCAGGCGGGCGTGACCATCCTGAACACCGGCATCGGCTGGCACGAGGCGCGCATTCCCACCATCGCCACCAAGGTGCCGCGCGCGGCCTTCGCCTGGGTCACCGGGCAGCTCAAGGGCAAGGTCGGCATCCCGCTGGTGGCGACCAACCGCATCAACACGCCCGAGGTGGCCGAGCAGGTGCTGGCCAGCGGCCAGGCCGACATGGTGAGCATGGCGCGGCCCTTCCTGGCCGACCCGGAGTTCGTGAACAAGGCCGCCGCCGGCCGCGCGCAGGACATCAACACCTGCATCGCCTGCAACCAGGCCTGCCTGGACCACACCTTCAGCGGCAAGATCACATCCTGCCTGGTCAACCCGCGCGCCTGCCACGAGACCATCCTGGTGCGCCAGCCGCTGCCCGCGCGCGAGCGGGTGGCCGTGGTGGGCGCCGGCCCGGCCGGGCTGGCCTTCGCCACCGAGGCTGCCGGGCGCGGGCTGGAGGTGACGCTGTTCGACGCCGCCGCCGAGATCGGCGGGCAGTTCAACGTGGCCAAGCAGATCCCGGGCAAGGAGGAGTTCCACGAGACGCTGCGCTACTTCGGCCAGCGCCTGCGCGCGAGCGGCGTGCGGGTGGAGCTGGGCCGGCGCGTGAGCGCGCAGGACCTGGTGCAGGCAGGCTTTGCGCACGTGGTGCTGGCCACCGGCGTGCGCCCGCGCCTGCCCGGCATCGAGGGCATCGACCACCCCAAGGTGCTGGGCTACCTGGACGTGCTGCAGGGCAAGCGGCCCGTGGGCAAGACGGTGGCCGTGATCGGCGCGGGCGGCATCGGCTTCGACGTGAGCGAATACCTGCTGCAGGACGGCGCGAGCGCCAGCCTGGACGCGGGCAAGTTCTTTGGCGAGTGGGGCGTGGACACCACGGGCGCGCGGCGCGGGGGCGTCAAGGCGCCGCACATCGGCCCGGTGCCGCGCAAGATCTACCTGCTGCAGCGCAAGGCCAGCAAGGTGGGCGACGGCCTGGGCAAGACCACCGGCTGGATCCACCGCACGGGCCTGAAGAGCCGGGGCGTAGAGATGATCGCCGGCGTGGCCTACCGCAAGGTGGACGATGCCGGCCTGCACATCACCGTGGACGGCTGCGACATGACGCTGCCCGTGGACAACGTCGTCATCTGCGCCGGCCAGGATCCGGAGCGCGAGCTCGAGGCCGCGCTGCAGGCGCAGGGCGTGCGCGTGCACCTGATCGGCGGCGCCGACAAGGCAGCCGAGCTGGACGCCAAGCGCGCCATCCAGCAAGGCACGGAACTGGCGCTGCGACTGGACCCGGGCGCGCCCGAGCAGGCCCCGGCCGCGCGCGCGAACTCCGTGCCCCCCGCCGTGCAGCAGAGCCTGGACACCTGGCACGCCCTGGTGGCGGGCGGCAACATGGCGCTGCTGCCGTCGCTGCTGCACCCCAAGGTGGTGTTCCGCTCGCCCATGGCGCACACGCCCTACCCCGGCGCGCAGGCGGTGCAGCTGATCCTGGGCACCGTGGTGCAGGTGTTCCAGGACTTCACCTACCTCCGCAGCTACGCCAGCGACGATGGCCTGAGCGTGGTGCTCGAGTTCAGCGCCACGGTGGGCGGCAAGCAGCTCAAGGGCATCGACCAGATCCGCTTCGACCAGGACGGCAAGATCGTGGACTTCGAGGTCATGGTGCGGCCCATGAGCGCGCTGCAGGCCCTGGGCGACGAAATGGGTCGGCGCCTGGCGCCCTACCTGGGTGCGATGCAGGGCGCGAAGGCCTGATTTTTACTATCAATTCAATAGCTGAAGGCCGTTGTTTGGCGCCGGCAAGGGCGCCAAAACACTTCAAACCGGAGTTTTTCATGCCGAATTTCGAAACCTTGCGCGTCAGCCTGGACGGGCACGTCGCCACGGTGTCCTTGAACCGCCCGGAGAAGGCCAACGCGATGAACGCCGCCATGTGGCAGGAGATTCGCCAGGCCTTCCAGTGGGTGGACGACACCGCCGAGGCGCGCGTGGCCGTGCTGCAGGCCGAGGGCTCCTATTTCACCGCCGGCATCGACCTGGCGATGATGGCCGGCCTGGGCGCGCAGGTGGCCGACGACTGCGAGGGCCGCCAGCGCGAGAAGCTGCGCCGCCTCATCCTGGACCTGCAGGACACGCTCACCAGCCTGGAGCGCTGCAGGAAGCCCGTGCTCGCCGCCATCCACGGCGGCTGCATCGGCGGCGGCATCGACCTCGTCACCTGCGCCGACATGCGCTACTGCAGCGCGGACGCGAGCTTCACCATCAAGGAGATCGACATCGGCATGGTGGCCGACGTGGGCACGCTGCAGCGCCTGCCGGGGCTGGTCGGCCAGGGCATCGCCCGCGAGCTGGCCTACACCGGCCGCGTGTTCGGCGCCGAGGAGGCGCAGCGCATCGGCCTGGTCAACCGCGTGTTCGCCACGCGCGAGGACTTGTACGCCGGCGTGGGCGAGATCGCCGCCACCATCGCCGCCAAGTCGCCGCTGTCGATCCGCGGCAGCAAGGAGATGCTGAACTACGCGCGCGACCACAGCGTGGCCGACGGGCTGAACTACATCGCCACCTGGAACGCCGCCATGCTGCAAAGCCAGGACCTGGCCCAGGCCCTGCAGGCCGCCAGGGCCCGCCAGGCGCCGCAGTTCAAGGACTGACAAAAGCCGCTGCGCGACTGCTCCGCGCCCACAAGGCAAAACGCCCCGTGCAGGACGGGGCGTTTCTTTGCAGGGGGCGCAGGGCGCGGCGCGGTCAGCCGCCGCGGCGCATGGCCTCGAAGAACTCGGAGTTGTTCTTCGTCTCCTTCATCTTCTTGATCATCAGCTCCATGGACTCGATCTCGTCCATGTTGTACATGAACTGGCGCAGGATGCGGGTCTTTTGCAGGATCTCGGGCGGCAGCAGCAGCTCTTCGCGGCGCGTGCCGCTCTTGTTCATCTCGATGGCCGGGAACACGCGCTTTTCGTACAGGCGCCGGCTCAGGTGCACCTCGCTGTTGCCCGTGCCCTTGAACTCCTCGAAGATCACCTCGTCCATGCGGCTGCCGGTGTCCACCAGCGCCGTGGCGATGATGGTCAGCGAGCCGCCTTCCTCGACCTTGCGGGCCGCGCCGAAGAAGCGCTTGGGGCGCTGCAGGGCGTTGGAGTCCACGCCGCCCGACAGCACCTTGCCCGAGCTGGGCACGACGTTGTTGTAGGCGCGCGCCAGGCGGGTGATGGAGTCCAGCAGGATCACCACGTCTTTCTTCAGCTCGACCAGGCGCTTGGCGCGCTCGATCACCATCTCGGCCACGTGCACGTGGCGCGCGGCCGGCTCGTCGAAGGTGGACGCGATGATCTCGCCCTTGACCGAGCGCTGCATCTCGGTCACTTCCTCGGGCCGCTCATCGACCAGCAGCACCATCAGGTGCACGTCCGGGTTGTTGGCGGTAATCGCGTGGGCGATGTGCTGCATCATCACCGTCTTGCCGCTCTTCGGGGGCGCGACGATCAGCGCGCGCTGGCCGCGGCCGATGGGCGAGATGATGTCGATGATGCGGCCGGTGATGTTCTCCTCGCCCTTGATGTCGCGCTCCAGCTTCATCTGCTCCTTGGGGAACAGCGGCGTGAGGTTCTCGAACATCACCTTGTGCTTGTTCTTCTCGGGCGCGTCGCCGTTGACCTTGTCCAGCTTGGTCAGCGCGAAGTAGCGCTCGCCGTCCTTCGGTATGCGCACCTCGCCCTCGATCATGTCGCCGGTGTGCAGGTTGAAGCGGCGCACCTGGCTGGGGCTGATGTAGATGTCGTCGGTGCTGGCGGTGTAGCTGGTGTCGGGGCTGCGCAGGAAGCCGAAGCCGTCGGGCAGGATCTCGAGCACGCCGTCTGCGAACACCTGCTCGCCGGCCTTGGCGCGCTTCTTGATGATCGCGAACATCAGCTCCTGCTTGCGCATGCGGCCGCCGTTCTCGATTTCGAGCTCCTCGGCCTGCTTGAGCACTTCAGACACGTGCAGTGCCTTGAGTTCGTTAAGGTGCATGGATGGACTCCTGGGGCGGAGTGGAAATGTCTGGAAGGGAGGGGGGTGAGGGGCTGCGTGCCGTGGGAGCCACGCGCAGGTGGCGAAGGGCCGAGCCGGGGATCGGGCCACTGGCGCAAGAGCCGTGGCGCCAGGCGATCCGCCGGAAATTATGACAGGAAAATTTTTGCCGGCGCCGCCGCTTCGGCGGTGGGCCAAAGCAAAGCGGCTGCACCGGGCAGCCGCAGGGCGTCAGCAGGGGCCTGGCGTCAGCCCAGCTGCTGGTCGATGAAGGCCGTGAGCTGGGCCTTGCTGAGGGCGCCGACCTTGGTGGCGATCAGCTGCCCGTCCTTGAACACCATCAGCGTGGGGATGCCGCGGATGCCGAACTTGGCCGGCACCTCGCGGTTGTCGTCCACGTTCATCTTGGCCACCGTCAGCCGGCCCTGGTAGGCGCTGGCGACTTCGTCCAGGATGGGGGCGATCATCTTGCACGGCCCGCACCATTCGGCCCAGTAGTCCACCAGCACCGGGGTGCTCGCCTTGAGCACGTCGGCATCGAAGCTGGCGTCGGTGAGTTGTTTGATGAGTTCGCTGGCCATGGTGCGTTCCTTTGCGTCCTTTCCGGTCTGGCGCCCCTGGGGCGCGGCTACATTGGCGGCATTGTGACAGAAACCCGCACCCCCCACTGCGCCCTGGACAGGCCTCCGGACGCTATGACTGTCATAGCGGCAGACGATCGCCCGGCCTGCGGTTGGGCGCCGGCGTTTGCCTGGCTGCAGGCGCGTGCGGCGCAGCGCGGCGTGCCCCTGGGCGCGGCCGTGGTGCTGCTGCCCTACGCCCAGCTCATGGCGGCGGCGCGCCGCCACTGGCAGGCGGCCTTTCCCCAGGGATTTGCCCCGCGCTTCGAGACCACGCGCAACTGGGCCGGCCAGTTTGCCCAGGCGCCTGCGCACCCCGCCGAGTACAGCGGCGAGCGCGCGCGCGACGCCATCACCGCGCGCGCGCTGCTTGAGCGCGCCGGCCTGGCCGAGCACCGCGACCTGCTGGCCGGCCCGCTGCTGGACATGGCCGCCCAGCTCGCCGCCGCCGCGGCCGCCATCGAGCCGGCGCGCCGCGCCGCCTGGGGCGACGTGGCGCGCACCCTGCTGCCCCCCGGCGGCGAGGACAGCGCCCTGCGCCTGGAGGCGGCCGCCGCCCGGGTGGCCCTGGAATGGGTGCTGGCCTCGCGCCATGCCAGCGACGCGCTGTTCAGCGTCCAGGCCCGCGCCGGCACCCGGCTGCTGCTGGTCATCGAGGGCCTGCAGCCCGACCCGCTGGCGCAGGCGCTGCTGGCGCAATGGGGCGAGGACGGCTGCGCCATGGCGCTGCCCCATGCAGCTGCCGGCGCGCCGGCGCGCCTTGCGCTGCACGCCACCGAGGACGCCGAGGCCGAGGCCCAGCGCGCTGCCGCCTGCGTGCTGGCCCACCTGGGCGGCGAACGCGCGCCGGTGGCGCTGGCGGCCACCGACCGGGCCCTGACGCGGCGCATCAGCGCGCTGCTGGAACAGGCGGGCGTGCCGCTGCAGGACGAGACCGGCTGGACGCTGTCCACCACGCGCGCCGCGGCGCACCTGATGGCGCTGCTGCGCGCCTGCGCCCGGGACGCGGCCAGCGATGCGGTGCTGGACTGGCTCAAGCACTGCCCGGCGGCGCCGGCGCAGCAGGTGCGCGCGCTCGAGCGCTGGCTGCGCCGGCGCAGCGCCCACCACTGGCCCGGCGCTGCCGCCGAGCTGGCACGGCACCCCGGGCGCCACCCGGCCGAGTCCGCCCTGGCCGCGCAGTGCGAAGACTGGCGCGCGCAGCTGCAGGCGCCCCGGCCGCTGGCCGCCTGGCTGGCAGCGCTGCGCAGCCTGCTCCAGGCCACGCAGGCCTGGGACGCGCTGGCCGGCGACGCCGCCGGCGGGCGCGTGCTGGCCGAGCTGCACCTGCCGCCCGGCCTGGATGCCGGCCTGTGCGACGCCGACGGCGCGCACCGCCGCCTGGGCCTGGCCGAGTTCGCCCACTGGGCCGGCGAGGTGCTGGAGTGCGCGCGCCACCGCCCCCAGTACCCGTCGGGCGCGCCCGTGGTGGTGCTGCCGCTGGCGCAGCTGCTGGGGCGCTCGTTCGCGGCCCTGGTCCTGCCCGGCTGCGACGAAAAGCGCCTGCAGCCCGCCCCCGAGCCCCCAGGCGCCTGGAGCGCCGCGCAGCGCGACGGCCTGGGCCTGCCCACGCGCGAGTCGCTGGCGCTGGCGCAGCGCCAGGCCTGGCAGTGCGCCCTGGCCACGCCCTGGGTGGACGTGCTGTGGCGCACCGGCGAGGGCGGCGAGCCGCTGCTGCCCAGCGCGCTGGTGCAGGCACTGCAGCTCGATGGCCGCGCCAGCCCCGGCCACGACGCCTGCGCCGTGCGCCGCCTGGCGCCCGCGCCCGTGTCCCGCCCGCAGGCCGGGGGCAGCGCGCTCGCCCTGGCCCGGCTGTCGTCGTCGGCCTACGAGGACCTGCGCCAGTGCCCCTACCGGTTCTTCGCGCTGCGCCTGCTGGGCCTGCAGGGCGACGACGAGCTGGACGGCCAGGTGGACAAGCGCGATTTCGGCACCTGGCTGCACGCCGTGCTGCAGCATTTCCATGAAGCGCTGGCGCAGGACGCGGCCGCCGGGCGCGCCGCGCTGATGGACGCGGCCGCCCAGCGCGCGCTGGGCGAGCTGCGGCTGCACGCCGGCGACTTCCTGCCCTACACCAGCGGCTGGCCGGCGCTGCGCGATGGCTACCTTGCCTGGCTGGCGCAGCACGAGGCCGGCGAGGGCGCGCCCCGCTTCGAGCGCGCCGAGCTGCGCGCCAGCCAGCCGCTGCCCGGCGTCGAGCTGGTCGGCAAGCTCGACCGGGTGGACCGGCTGGGCGCGGCCGGCGCCGGCGCGCCCCGGTACCTGGTCATCGACTACAAGAGCGAGGACGCCAGGAAGACCGCCGCGCGCGTCAAGGCCGGCGGCGAGGACACGCAGCTGGCCTTCTACGCCGCGCTGATGCCGCCGGGCAGCGCGCTGCGCGCCGCCTACGTGAACGTGGGCGAGCGCGGCGAGACCCAGCTGCACGAGCAGGCCGACGTGCTGGCGCAGCGCGAGCAGCTGCTGCAGGGCATCGCCCTGGACCTGGAGCGCATCGCGGGCGGCGCGCCTCTGCAGGCGCTGGGCGAGGGCGCCGCCTGCCAGTGGTGCGCCGCGCGCGGCCTGTGCCGCAGGGATTTTTGGGATGCATAGAGATCGATCGCGCGGCCGCCTGCACGCGCCCTGCCACCTTGGGGAACCGGCATGCCAGCAGCGTATGAGTTGAACGGCCAGGGCATTTCGCGCGAGCGCTTCTACGCCATCGCCTGCGACCCGCGCCGCAGCGTCGCCGTCGAGGCCTGCGCCGGCGCCGGCAAGACCTGGATGCTGGTCTCGCGCATGCTGCGCGCGCTGCTGGACGGCTGCGCGCCGCATGAAATCCTGGCCATCACCTTCACCAAGAAGGCGGCAGGCGAGATGCGCCAGCGCCTGCAGGAGTGGCTGCAGGAATTCGCGCGCAAAAGCCCCGCGGAACTCGAAAAAGAGCTCATTTCAAGGGGAATCGACCCGGAGCCGGCGAGAAACAAGGGCGAGCTGCTACAAAATCTATATCGCCAGACGCTGGACGCCGGCCGGCCGCTGCAGATCCGCACCTTCCACAGCTGGTTTGCCGCGCTGCTGTCCAGCGCGCCGCTGTCGGTGCTGGCCGCGCACGGCCTGCCCACGCGCTACGAGCTGCTGGAAGACGACGAGGCCGCCATGGCCGAAGTCTGGCGCCCCTTCCTGCACGCCGTCGCCGGCGACGACACGCTGCGCGCCGACTACCAGGCCTGCGTGGCCGCGCACGGCCGCTCGCAGACGCACAAGGCGCTGGAGGCGGCGCTGAAGAAGCGCGTGGAGTTCACCCTGGCCGACGAGGCGGGGGTGGTGGACCAGGCGGTGCCTGCCTTCCAGGCGGTGTTCAGCCACCTGGACGGGGCCGGGCACCCCGCCGACTGGCTGCTGCAGCGCGCAGCCGGGCGGGCCATGCTGCAGGACGCGGCGCGCGCGCTCGCGCCGCTGGCGCCCAGCTTCGCCGCCAAGGGCGGCGAACTGCTGGCGGCCAGCGAGGCCGGCGACTGGCAGGGCGTGCTCCAGGCCCTGTTCACCAAGGAAGGCACGGGCACGCCGCGTACTTTCGGCAAGTCGCCGCCGCAGGCCGTGCTCGACGCGCAGGCCGAAGCCGACGTGCTGCGCCAGGCGTGCTGCCAGCACGAGGCCTGGCAGCACCAGCAGCGCATGGCGCGCCTGACGCGCCGCATGGTTGCCGAGTTCGCGCAGCTCAAGCGCGAGCGCGGCTGGATCGACATGAACGACATCGAGCGCACCGCGCTGGCGCTGTTGTCCGACCCCGTGCTGTCGGGCTGGGTGCAGGAGCGCCTGGACGCCCGCGTGCGCCACCTGCTGATCGATGAGTTCCAGGACACCAACCCGCTGCAGTGGCAGGCCCTGCACGCCTGGCTGTCGGGCTACGGCGGCGCCGGCGGCGGCCAGCTGCCGCCCAGCGTGTTCATCGTCGGCGACCCCAAGCAGAGCATCTACCGCTTCCGCCGCGCCGAGCCGCAGGTGTTCCGCGCCGCGCAGGCCTTCGTGCAGACCGTGCTGGGCGGCGACCTGCTGGCCTGCGACCACACGCGGCGCAACGCTGCCAGCGTCATCGGCTGCGTCAACCGCGTCATGCAGGCCGCGCAGGCCGCGCAGCTGTACAGCGGCTTTCGCGCGCACACCACCGAGTCTGGCGAATGCGGCGCGCTGGTGCAGCTGCCGCCCATCGCGCGCGCGGGCCGCGACGGCGGCGCCGCCCAGGCCGGCGGGCCGCCCTGGCGCGACAGCCTGGCGCAGGCGCGCCATGAAGCCGAGGAAACGCTGCTGATGCGCGAGTGCGCGCAGGCCGCGCAGTGGGTGGCAGCGCAGATCGGCGCCGGGCTGGCGCCGCAGGACGTGCTGGTGCTGGCGCGCAAGCACGACCGGCTGGCGCAGATGCAGGAGGCGCTGCGCGCGCTGCACATCCCCTGCGTGCGCCCCAAAAAGCCCAGCTGGCCGACGCACCCGAGGTGCAGGACGTGGTCGCCCTGCTGGACGCCCTGGTCTCCCCCGACCACGACCTGGCGCTGGCGCGCGCCCTCAAGTCGCCCCTGTTCGGCCTGGACGACGCGGCGCTGGTGGCCCTGGAGCTGCAGCGGCGCGCGGCGCAGGCCCGCCAGGACGCGCCCGCCGAGCCGGACGGCGCCGCGCCCGGGCCGGCGCAGCCCACGCGCTGCAGCTGGCTCGATGTGCTTCAAAAAAATGAGCAAGATGCCGCCAGTTTGCAAGGGCTGGGGGCCGATTTGACCCAATACCAGCAGTGGCTGGCCGTTTTGCCGCCGCACGACGCGCTGCAGGCCATCTACGCCCACCGCGACGTGCTGGCGCGCTACGCGCGCGCGACGCCCGCCGCGCAGCGCACGGGCGTGCTGGCCCAGCTGCGCGCGCTGCTGGCGGCCGCGCTGGACGAGGCTGGCGGGCGCTACCTCACGCCCTACGCCTTCGTGCGCGCCATGAAGCACGGCGGCCCGCGCGCCCCCGGCCGGGTGGACATGCAGGCCGTGCGGCTGCTGACCATCCACGGCGCCAAGGGCCTGGAGGCCCAGGCCGTGCTGCTGCTGGACACCGACGCCGGCGCCCAGCGCGCCGAAACCATGGGCGCGCTGGTGGACTGGCCGGGCGAGCATCCCGTGCCGCGCCAGTTCGTCTTCCTGGCCAGCGAAACCAGGCCGCCGCCCAGCGTGCGCGAGCTGCTGGCCAGCGAGCTGGTCGAGCGCCAGCGCGAGGAGCTCAACACCCTGTACGTCGCCATGACGCGCGCGCGCCGCTGCCTGGCGCTGTCGTGCGTGCAGGCGCGGGCCGGCGGCCACGCGCCGGACAGCTGGTGGAGCCGCCTGCTGGCCGACCTGCAGCCCCACGCCGGCGCGGAGGCCGCTCCCGGCGGCGGGCCGGCCGCCGCCGGCGCGGACATCGCCCTGGCCGTGCTGCCCGCCTATACCCCTGCGCCCCAGCCCCCGGCCCCGCCGCCGCCCGCCAGCACCGAGCAGTCGCGCCAGGGCGAAGCCATGCACCAGCTGCTGGAGCAGGCCGGCCATGCCGCCGGGCTGGAGCAGGTCTGCGCCGCACGCCTGGCGCGCCTGGCGCGTGACTTCGACCTGCCCCTGGACGCCGCGGCGCACGCCGCCGCCATGGCGCGCAGCATCCTGCAGGGCGAAGGCGCCTGGGCCTGGGACGAGGCCCAGGTCGAGCAGGCCATGAACGAAGTGCCCCTGACCTGGCAGGGCCAGGGGCTGCGCCTGGACCGGCTGGTGCGCCTGCGCCAGCCGCGCCAGGGCGCGCGCTGGTGGGTGCTGGACTACAAGAGCGCCGCCGAGCCCGAACTCCAGCTGCCGCTGCTGGCGCAGATGCGCCGCTACCGCGAGGCGCTGGCCGTGCTGCTGCCCGGCGAGGCGGTGCAGGCGGCGTTCCTGACCAGCCAGGGCCGCCTGGTGCTGGTGGACGCCGCGCACCAGGCGGAGCTGTTTTGAAACCCCCCACACATGATGAACGACGACACCTTGCTGACCCCACCCGCCGCCCCCCTGGCCTGCGACCTGGCCGTGATCGGCGCCGGCCCGGCCGGGCTGATGGCCGCCGAGGCCGCCCATGCTGCCGGCGTGCGCAGCGTGCATGTGTTCGACGCCATGCCCTCGGCCGGGCGCAAGTTCCTGCTGGCCGGCAAGGGCGGGCTGAACCTGACGCACTCCGAGCCCTTGCCGGCCTTCCTGGAGCGCTATGGCGCCCGGGCGGCCGCGCTGGCGCCGCTGGTGCAGGCGTTTGGCCCGCAGCAGCTGCGCGAGTGGGCGCAGGCGCTGGGCGTGGACACCTTCGTGGGCACTTCAGGGCGGGTGTTTCCCGCCGACATGAAGGCCGCGCCGCTGCTGCGCGCCTGGCTGCAGCGGCTGCGCGCAGCCGGCGTGCAGCTGCACATGCGCCAGCGCTGGCTGGGCTGGCAGGACGCGGCCACGGCGGGCGGCGCCGGCGAGGGCGCGCTGCAGCAGCTGCGGTTCGCCACGCCCGCCGGCCCGGCCAGCGTGCAGGCGCGCGCCGTGGTGCTGGCGCTGGGCGGCGCCAGCTGGGCGCGGCTGGGCTCGGATGGCGCCTGGGCCGCGCTGCTGCAGCAGCGCGGCGTGGCCATCGCCCCGCTGCAGCCGGCCAACTGCGGCTTCGACGTGCTGGGCGCCGGCGCCGGGGCGGGCGAGACACGGCGTGAATTCCTGCGCGAGCTGCTGGGCCGCCAGGAGCCGGCGCAGCCGGGGTGGTCGGCGTACTTTGCCGAGCGCTTCGCCGGCCAGCCGCTGAAGTCGGTGCGGCTGTCGTTTGCCGACAGCCAGGGGCGGCGGTTCGAGCGGCGCGGCGAATTCGTCGCCACCGCCACCGGCGTGGAAGGCAGCCTGGTCTACGCCGCATCCAGCCTGCTGCGCGACGAGATCGCCGCGCACGGCAGCGCCACGCTGCACCTGGACCTGCTGCCCGACCATGCCCCCGAGCGGGTGCTGGCCGAAGTGCGCCACCCGCGCGGCGCGCGCAGCCTGGCCAACCACCTCAAGGGCCGGCTGGGACTGGCCGGGCTCAAGGCGGCGCTGCTGCACGAGGTGCTGGGTAGGCAGGGCATGCAGGATGCCGTGCAGCTGGCGCAGGCCATCAAGGCGCTGCCCCTGACGCTGGTGGCGCCGCGGCCCATCGACGAGAGCATCAGCACCGCCGGCGGCGTGGCGCTGCAGGAGCTCGATGAGGCGCTGATGCTGCGCGCGCTGCCCGGCGCGTTCTGCGCGGGCGAGATGCTGGACTGGGAGGCGCCCACCGGCGGCTACCTGCTCACCGCCTGCTTTGCCACGGGCCGCGCAGCCGGGCAGGGCGCGGCGCGCTGGCTGGCGGCGGCGGATCAGAACCGGGTGCGGTAGTACACCATCGGCCCGCCATGGCGGGCGCGCAGCAGCAGCCGGGCATCGCCCTGCAGCTGCACGCCGATGGCGCCGAACTCGGGGATCAGCCCGCCGGTGCGCGATGCCTTCCACTGCACTTCCAGCCGGGTGCCGACGCCGGCGGGCTCGCGCGCCCAGATCATGCCCATCGCGTCATGCGTGGCGATCCGGCTGCTGGTGCGCGTCCAGGCCTGTATGTCCAGGTGCACGCGCGGCTCCAGCCGGGTGCGCCAGCGCAGGCCCAGGTCGTAGGCCAGCGGCGCGGCCGGGCTGCTTTCCACGGCGCCGGCCGACAGCACGCCCAGCGTCAGCCCGATGCTGGAGGGCTTGTCCGGGCTCAGCCAGCCGGTGGCTTCGCTGTAGCGGGCATGGGCCAGCGCCGGGCTGGCGCCGCTGCTGAACAGCGCGGCGTCCTCGCGCAGGCGCAGCGTCAGGCTGTCAGGGGCGACGCCGGAGTGGCGGCGCGAGGCTTCCTCGGCCACGGCGCTCCTGGCGCGTTCGGCCAGGTCGTCCTGGGCCCAGGCCAGGGCCGGGTTGATCGATGCCCAGAGGGCCAGGGCCAGCGCAGCGCTGGCAGGTGGGGGCAGTGGGGGGCGGGGCTTCATGGCGGTACACATGGGGCGGCAACCGATGGGTTGGCTCCAGTATGGACACGCCTGCGCGCGCGGTCAGCGCCGGACGGCGCAGCTGCCTGTCAGACAAACGGCCGCAGCCGCTGTACGGAAGGCAGGAAGCAGGGAAGCAAGGGGGAGAAAGAAAGAAGAGGTGACGAGCCTTACCCCCGGCACTGGCTCCACGGTTAGGGCTGCTTGGTTCCCCACCTGACCCGGTTGGCCGCTTCCCCATGCGGGGAGGCCCGTCAGCGGCGATTGTAGCTGCTTGCCGGCGCCGCCAGGGGCAGGTTCACGCGGCGGCGCCGTGGGCGCCCATGTCCGGCCAGGCGACGGTGCGGTCGCGGCCCGCGCGCTTGGCGGCATACAGCGCCTGGTCGGCGTGCAGGAACAGGGCGTCAAAGCGCGGCGTCAGCGTGCTGGCGCTGGCCACGCCGAAGCTGGCGCTGACGCGCAGCCCGTCCGGCCAGTCGCCGGATGACAGGGCGGCCAGCTGCACGCGGATGCGCTCGGCCATGGCCAGCGCCCCGGGCAGCGGCGTGGCCGGCAGCAGGATGGAGAACTCCTCGCCGCCGGTGCGGGCGCACAGGTCGGTGCCGCGCAGCACCTGGCGGCAGCAGTGGGCGAACGCGCGCAGCACCCGGTCGCCCACGGGGTGTCCATGGGCGTCGTTGATGGCCTTGAAGTGGTCGATGTCGATCGCCAGCAGCGACAGCGGCGCGGCCTGCGCGCGGCTGTGGTCGAACTCGCGCTCGGCCTGCTCCCAGAAGCGGCCGCGGTTCACCAGGCCGGTCAGGCTGTCGTGGTCGGCGCGCAGGCGCAGCTGCTCCTTGAGTTCGTGCAGCTCGGTGATGTCGGTGCTCACGCCGATGACGGCCGGGGTGCCCGAGGGCGCGGTGCAGGGCACGACCACGCTCCAGTAGTGGCGCATCTGCCCGCTGGCGTCCGGCAGCGATGCCTCGCTGCTGTGGCGCTGGCCGCTGGCGAGGATTTGCTGGTCCAGCTTCCAGAAGCGGTCTGCCGCCTCCCGGGCAGGAAGTCGGTATCGCGCCGCCCGACGATGGCCTGCACGGGCTGGCCGAAGGCGCGCGCCATGTTCTGGTTGGCATAGACGAAGCGGCGCTCGGCGTCCTTCATGTACACCAGCGCATCGACGCCGTTCAGCACGGCGTCCAGCAGCACGTTTTGCTGGTGCACCTGGTCTTCGAGACGCTTCTTGGCGGTGATGTCGTGCGAGATGCCGATCAGGCCGACGATGTGGCCCTGCGCGTCGCGCAGCGGCTTCTTGATCGACCAGTAGGTGCGCAGCTCGCCGGTGCCGGGCACTGGGTGCGACTCCTCGCGCGCCAGGATCTCGCCGCCGTGCAGCACGCGGGCGTCGGCGGCGCGCAGGGCCGCATCGGCCTGCTCGTCCAGGGGCACCACGTCGCTGAACAGCCGGCCCAGCACCTCCTGCAGCTGCGCCACGCCCAGCAGATCGAGCACCAGACGGTTGGCGTAGGTGTAGCGGCCCTGCAGGTCGGTCGTGTAGACGAAGGCGCCGACTTCGTCGAGCAGCAGGCGGAAGGCGTCCGGGGGCGGCGTCGGGCTGGGAGGGCAGGCGTCGGTGGCAGGCATGGGGCAATGAAGGCGGTGCAGGTGCGGGTGCCGGGCCAGTATGCCTGGGGCGGGCGGCGCCGGCATGGCACATAGAATCGCCCCCCCCATGTCCTACCTCGTGCTCGCCCGCAAGTACCGTCCCAAGACCTTCTCGGAGATGGTGGGCCAGGAGCACGTCGTGCAGGCGCTGACCAACGCGCTCACGCAGCAGCGCCTGCACCACGCCTACCTGTTCACAGGCACGCGCGGCGTGGGCAAGACCACCGTCTCGCGCATCCTGGCCAAGTCGCTGAACTGCCAGGGGCCGGATGGGCGCGGCGGCATCACCGCCACGCCCTGCGGCGTGTGCCCGGCCTGCACGGCCATCGACGAGGGGCGCTTTCCCGACTACACCGAGCTGGACGCCGCCTCCAACCGCGGCGTGGACGAGGTGCAGGGCCTGCTGGAGCAGGCCGTGTACAAGCCGGTGCAGGGCCGCTTCAAGGTCTTCATGATCGACGAAGTACACATGCTCACGAACACGGCGTTCAACGCCATGCTCAAGACGCTGGAGGAGCCGCCCGAGTACCTGAAGTTCGTGCTGGCCACGACCGACCCGCAGAAGGTGCCCGTGACAGTGCTGTCGCGCTGCCTGCAGTTCAACCTGCGGCCCATGGCCCCCGAGGTGGTGCTGGAGCACCTGCAGCAGGTGCTGGCCGCAGAGGCCATCGCCGCCGAGCCGCAGGCCCTGCGGCTGCTGGCGCGCGCGGCGCGCGGCTCCATGCGCGACGCGCTGTCGCTGGCCGACCAGGCCATCGCCTTCGGCGGCGGCCGGGTGGAGCTGGCCGCCGTGCGCCAGATGCTGGGCAGCGTGGACCGCAGCCATGTGTTCACCCTGGTCGATGCCCTGCTGGCGCGCGGCGACGGGCTGGCCGTGGTGCAGACCTGCGAGCTGCTGCGCGCGCACGGCCTGTCGGCGGCCTCCACGCTGGAGGAGATGAGCGCCGTGCTGCAGCGCATGGCGGTGCTGCAGGCCGTGCCGCAGCTGGCCGCCCAGGCCGATGCCAGCGACCCCGACGCGGCCGAGATTGCGCGCCTGGCCGCATTGGCGCCCCCCGACGAGACGCAGCTGCTCTACAGCATCTGCCTGCACGGGCGCACCGAGCTGGGCCTGGCCCCCGACGAGTACGCCGCCCTGACCATGGCGCTGCTGCGCCTGCTGGCCTTCAAGCCGGCGCAGGCCGCGCCGGTCCCGCCCGCCCCCCCGGCCCCGCCCGCGGACACTGCGGAAAGAAAAAAACTCTGACGCAGGCCCCGGCTGAGGTGCAGGCGGCCGCGCCCGCGCCCAGACCGCCCATGCGCCTGCCGGTGCGCGCGCCCGAGGAAATTGGGCAAGAACTGCCCGATGCCGGCGTGGATGGCCGGCCTCTAGCTACACAAACAATAGCAATACCCGTGCACCAGGCGCCCGAGCCGGGCGCGCGCATGCAGCCCTCGCCCCGCCCCGCTGGCGCCTCGGCACTGGCGCCCAGCGAGGACGGCGACGTGTGGCACGCCGCCGTGCAGCGCCTGGTGCAGGAAGGCGCCATCAGCGCCCTCACGCGCGAGCTGGCGCTGCAGTCGCAGCTCGTCGCGCGCGACGGCGAGCACTGGCTGCTGCGCATCGAGCGCGAGTCGCTGAACCAGCCCACGGCGCACGAGCGCCTGCGGGCGGCGCTGGAGGCGGCGGGCTGTGCGCGCCAGATCAGCGTGGAGGTCGGCCGCGTCAGCGACAGCCCGGCGCTGCGCAACGCCCATGCCGCCGAAGAGCGCCAAAAGCGCGCCGTGGCCCTCGTGCACGCCGACCCCTATGTGCAGCAGCTGATGCGCGATTTCGACGCACGCATCGTGCCCGGCAGCATCCGGCCCGAGCCCTGAAGCACACCTGCTCCCCGGGCAACCCATCAACCACAAGGAAAGCAAAGGAAACACCATGTTCAACAAGGGACAGCTCGCCGGCCTCATGAAGCAGGCCCAGGCCATGCAGGACAACCTGAAGAAGGCCCAGGACGAACTGGGCAACATCGAAGTCGAGGGCGAGGCGGGCGCCGGCCTGGTCAAGGTGCTGATGACCTGCAAGCACGACGTCCGCCGCGTGACCATAGACCCCAGCCTGCTGGCCGAGGACAAGGACATGCTGGAGGACCTGGTGGCCGCCGCCTTCAACGCCGCCGTGCGCCGCGCCGAGGACACCTCGCAGGAGAAGATGGGCAAGCTCACCGCCGGCATGCCGGGGCTGCCGGCGGGCATGAAATTCCCCTTCTAAGGACAACCCCCTGCGCGGCTGCGCCGCTTCCCCGTTCTCTCGAATGGCTGCGCCATTCGGGAAGGGGGGGACGACGCTGGTGGGCCGGCGAAGCCGGATCCACGGCGTCTGCTGGCGTTTGGGCGCGCCAGTTTTTCAGGAGGCTTGCCTTTCTTGGCGTCTTTGGAGTTTTGGCATGTCTGACACCAGTTCGCTCGATGCGCTGATCCAGGCGCTGCGCCGCTTGCCGGGAGTAGGGCAGAAGTCCGCGCAGCGCATGGCCTTTCATTTGCTGCAGCACGACCGCGCCGGCGCGCAGCTGCTGTCGCAGGCGCTGGCGCAGGCGGCCGGCAACGTGCGCCACTGCCAGCGCTGCCACACCTTCACCGAGCACGAACTGTGCGAGGTCTGCCAGGATCCGGCGCGCGATGCCACGCGCCTGTGCGTGGTCGAGACCCCGGCCGACCAGGCCGCCATGGAGCGCACCGGCGCGTTCAAGGGCCTGTACTTCGTGCTCATGGGGCGGCTGTCGCCGCTGGATGGCGTGGGCCCGCGCGACATCGGCGTGCAGCAGCTGCTGGAGCGCGCCGAAGGCGGCGCCGTGCAGGAGGTGATCCTGGCCACCAGCTTCACCGCCGAGGGCGAGGCCACCGCGCACGCGGTGGGCGAGGCCCTGAAGCGCCGGGGCGTGCGCGTCACCCGGCTGGCGCGCGGCGTGCCCGTGGGCAGCGAACTGGAATACGTGGACCTGGGCACCATCGCGCACGCCCTGGCGGACCGGCGCTGACGCGCCGGCGCGGCTGTGCTGCGCCGCAGCCTGGCAGTTCCCCGGCTGTAGTGTGTTGTTCGTAAGAGCCGTAACTACAGGTGCCGCAGCCCCGGCCCGGGCGGCAAACGGGGCTAGATTGCGGAGCATTCATCCATTTGTACGCGGGGCCGGCCCGCAGGTGCAGCGGGGCTTTGCCTCCCCAGCGCCGCCGTCCTGTCCACTGGAACATGAATGCTGAACTGAACCCGGCACCGCTGTGCGCCTTTCCCCATGCCCCCGGGGCCATGAGTGCGCGCATCCGCGCGTTCGACTGGGCTTCACACCCGCTGGGTCCCATAGCCGGCTGGCCGCCGGCGATGCGCCAGGCGCTGGAGCTGGTGCTGGCCGCGCGCTACCCCCAGGCGCTGGTGTGGGGGCCAGAGCGGCGCCTGCTGTGCAACGACGCCTACGCCGAGCTGCTCCAGGGCCTGCCCGACGCGCCCGGGCAGCGCGTGCAGGCGGTGTGGGGCCAGGAATGGCGGCGGTTGCTGCCCCTGGTGGAGCGCGCCGAGGCCGGCGAGGCCGTGCTGGTGCCGAGCGAACGCTTGGCCCTGCACCACGCCAGGCCGTCGTTCTTCACTTTCGGCCTCACCCCGGTGCGCGACGCGGGGGGCGCCGTGGGCGGCTGGGTGAACCTGGCCATCGAGACCACGCAGGCCAAGGGGCTGCAGCAGCGCTGGCGCGCCGAGGCCCATTCGCTGGAGCGCCGCGTCGTGCAGCGCACCGCCGACCGCGACCGGCTGTGGAACCTGTCGGACGCCCTGATGCTCGTGCTGGAGTTCGACGGCACGATAGTCGCAGCCAACCCGGCCTGGGCGCAGGCGCTGGGCTGGAGCGAGGCGCAGAGCCTGGGCCGCCACCTGTGCGACTTCATCCACGGCGACGACATCGCCAGGCTGCGCCAGGAGGCCCTGATCCTGCGCACGGCCGTGCAGCGGCGCCGCCTGACGCTGCGCCTGGTCTGCCGGCAGGGGCAGCCGGTGCGCACCGTCGCCTGGTCGGTGGTGGCCGCCGACGGCCTGCTGCACGCCGTGGGGCGCGACGAAACCGAGGAGCTGGAGCGCGACCGCCAGCTGAGCGACGCCCAGGAGCACATGCGCCACATGCAGAGGATGGAGGCCATCGGCCAGCTCACGGGCGGCATCGCGCACGACTTCAACAACATGCTGCAGGGCATCGTGCTGCCGCTGCAACTGATGCAGCGGCGCCTGCAGCAGGGGCGGGCGCAGGACGCCGCCGGCTACATCGACGCCGCGCTGGGCTCGACCCGGCGCGCCGCCTCGCTGACGCAGCGTCTGCTGGCCTTCTCGCGCCGCCAGCCGCTGGAGGTGCGCCCCACGGACGTGGCCGCCATGCTGGGCGGCCTGGACCACATGCTGCGCAGCAGCTGCGGCGAGAACATCACGCTGGACGTGCAGGTGCAGGCCGACCTGTGGAGCGCCTGCGTGGACCAGCACCAGCTGGAGAGCGCGGTGCTCAACCTGGCCATCAACGCGCGCGACGCCATGGCCGGGCGGGGCGCGCTGCACATCGCGGCGGTGAACGCCTGCGTGGGCGAGGGGCATGCCGGCGGCCGGGGCTGCAGCGCCCTGGACCCCGGCCGCTACGTGCTGCTGAGCCTGCGCGACAGCGGCTGCGGCATGGCCCCCGAGGTGGTGGACCGGCTGTTCCAGCCCTTCTTCACCACCAAGCCTGTCGGGCAGGGCACGGGGCTGGGCCTGTCCATGGTGTATGGCTACATGCGCCAGATTGGCGGGGCGGTGGAGATCCGCAGCCAGCCCGGCCAGGGCACGACGGTGCTGCTGTACCTGCCGCGCAGCAGGCTGGCGCCGCCGGCCGCGCAGGCGGTGCAGCTGGGCGGCCAGTCGCTGGCCGGGCGGCGCGACTCGGTGCTGCTGGTCGAGGACGACGACACCGTGCGCGCCCTGGTGGTGGAGCTGCTGGGCGAGCTGGACCTGTGCATCACGCAGGCGGCGGACGGCTCGCAGGCCATGGCGCTGCTGTCCGGGCAGCGGCAATTCGACCTCTTGATTGCCGACGTCGGCCTGCCCGGGCCCAGCGGCCACCAGGTGGCGGAGCTGGCGCGCCAGCAAAACCCGGACATCCGCGTGCTGCTCATGACCGGCTACGCCGACCGCGGCGACCTGGACCATGACCTGCACACCGACCGCCTGGAGCTGCTGGCCAAGCCCTTCGACGCGCCGGCCCTGGTGCGCAAGGTGCGCCAGGTCATGGGCCTGCAGGACGCGGCGCCGCGGGGCTGAGCGGCGCCGGCGGCGCCGGCCTTTCGCCGCTAGACTGCGGCTACATGCCCGCCGGCGCGGTGCGCGGCCGGCCCGTCCGGCCTGCGCGAGCCCGGTGCCGGGCCACTTCCCGATCACCATGGCCGACCCGAACCTTCCTTCGCCAGACTTTCCCTATGCCCCGGGCGCGATGAGCGCGCAGGTGCGGGCCTTCGACTGGGCCTCGCACCCGCTGGGGCCCATCAGCGGCTGGCCGCTGACCCTGCGCGTGGTGCTGGAGCTGATGCTGGCCTCGCACTTCCCCAAGTGCCTGGTCTGGGGCGAGCACCAGACCACCTTCTACAACGACGCCTACCGCCCGCTGCTGGGCGAAAAGCCCGAGGCCCTGGGGCGCCCCTTCCCCGAGGTCTGGCACGAGACCTGGCACCTGGTGGACGCGATGGCCGTGCGCGCCATGGCCGGGCAGGCCACCTTCATGCAGGACATGCCCTTCACGGTGCTGCGCCACGGCTACCCCGAGCAGACCTTCTTCACCTTCTGCTTCAGCCCGGTGCGCGACGTGCAGGCCGTGGTGGGGGGCTTTGCGGTGACGGTCATCGAGACCACGCAGAGCCACCACGCGCAGCAGCTGCTGCGCGCCGAGGCCTCGTCGCTGGAGCAGCAGGTGGCGCAGCGCACCGCCGACCGCGACCGGCTGTGGAGCCTGTCGGACGCGCTGATGATCGTTGCCGGCCTCGATGGCGTCATCCTCTCGGCCAACCCGGGCTGGACGGCGGCGCTGGGCTGGAGCGAGGCCGACACCGTGGGCCGCCACGTCCGCGCCTTCGTGTTCGCCGGCGACGCGGCCGAGCTGGATGCCGAGGGGACGCTGCTGCGCACGGTGGCGCAGCGGCGCCAGGTGCGCATGCGCTGCCTGACGGCTGACGGGCGGCTGCGCACCATCGCCTGGTCGGTGGTGGAGTCCGGCGGCCTCCTGCACGCCGTCGGGCGCGACGAAACCGAGGAAGCCGAACGCGCCCAGCAGCTGTCCGAAGCCCAGGAGCGGCTGCGCCAGGGCCAGAAGATGGAGGCCATAGGCCAGCTCACGGGCGGCATCGCGCATGACTTCAACAACATGCTGCAGGGCATCGTGCTGCCGCTGCAGCTGATGCAGCGGCGCCTGCAGCAGGGGCGGGTGCAGGACGTGGGCGGCTACATCGACGCCGCGCTGGCCTCGGCGCGGCGCGCCGCCTCGCTCACGCAGCGGCTGCTGGCTTTTTCGCGCCGCCAGCCGCTGGACGTGCGCCCGACCGACGTCGCCGCCATGCTGGCCGGCCTGCAGCCCATGCTGCGCAGCAGCTGCGGCGAGAACACCGCCCTCGCCATCGAGGTGGAAGGCAGCCTGTGGTGCGTGCGCACCGACCTGCACCAGCTGGAAAGCGCCGTGCTCAACCTGGCCATCAATGCCCGCGACGCCATGCCCGAAGGCGGCCGCCTGCGCATCCACGCCGCCAACGCGCCCGTGGCCAGCGACCATGGCGCGCGGGGCGGCGGCAGCGGCCTGACGGCGGGCGACTACGTGCGCCTGAGCGTGTCCGACAGCGGCACGGGCATGGCGCGCGACGTCATCGAGCGCGCCTTCGACCCCTTCTTCACCACCAAGCCCATCGGCCTGGGCACGGGCCTGGGCCTGTCCATGATCTATGGCTACATGCGCCAGACCGGCGGCGCGGTGGAGATCGACAGCGGGGTGGGCAGCGGCACCACGGTGCACCTGTACCTGCCGCGCTGCGAGGACGGGGCGCAGGTCGCCGCCCCGCCGGCGCTGGACGCGCAGACCCACGAGCGCCGCCACGACGCCGTGCTGGTGGTCGAGGACGACGCCACCGTGCGCGCCACGGTGGTCGAGCTGCTGCAGGAGATGGGCTTCCAGGTCATGCAGGCGGCCGATGGCACCGAGGCCATGGCGCTGCTGTCCGGGGCGCTGCAGTTCGACCTCCTGATCACCGACGTGGGCCTGCCCGGCCCCAACGGCCGCCAGGTGGCCGACCTGGCGCGCCAGCGCCTGCCGGCCATCCGCGTGCTGCTCATGACCGGCTACGCCGAGCGCGCCGCCTCCGGCGAAGGGCTTTTGGGCGATGGCATGGAGCTGCTGGTCAAGCCCTTCGACGCGCCGGCCTTCGTGCACAAGGTGCAGCAGATGCTGGGCGTGGGTGGCGCGGAGGCCCCCGAAAACCCTTGATCAGGTATTTTTTTGATAGCGGCATGCCGGCACCTGCTGCCGGCGAGCGGCTGAAATCACTGAAAACCCCCCGATCCGTGCGCTGCGGCGCCGGTAGCGAAGAAGGACGCAACCCATGACCGACGCCTGCAAGCTGTTTCCCGCCCTGGACGATGCGCTGCTGCAGCGCGCCCTGCCGCTGCTGGACGACGAATGGCTGGCGGCGGACGCCGACCTGGCCCTGGTGCTGCCCGTGGTGCTGGCGCGCGGCGTGGGCCAGGACTGGCACAAGGCCGGCACCTTCCGCCACCACCTGGTGGGCGTGGCGCGCTCGCTCACGCTGTGGCAGCAGCCGCGCGAGGTGCGCCTGCTGGGCCTTTTGCACAGCGTCTATGGCAATGCCTTCGTGGACCTGGTGAAGTTCGACGCCGCCAGCGAGCGCCAGCGCCTGCAGCAGCTGGTGGGCGAGCCGGCCGAGCACCTGGTGCATTTGTTTTGCACAATGGACCGGGGCCAGTTCGTGCAGCGGCTGCTGGCCGGGCGGGCGCAGGGCGATGGCACCTTGCAGGTGGAGCTGAACGGCCCGGCGCCGCGCCGCGAGGTGCTCTTGTCCGCCGCCGAGGTGGCGGCTTTCGCCGTGGTCAGCATGGCCGACACCATCGAGCAGTGGTTCAGCTGGCAGGACGAGGTCTATTCGCGCTTCCCCGCCACCGACACCACGCGCCGCCAGGCGCAGCACTGGGCGGCGTCGCTGTGGCCGGGGCCGATGCGGCCCACGGCGCGCATGCTCAGCCAGGTGGCGGCGCTGGGGCAGGCGCTGCAGCAGCACCCGGTGTTGGCCGGCCAGCTGCCGCTGCCGCCGGTGTTCGCCCACTGCAGCGCGCGGCTGGCGCCCGCCGACGAGGCGGCGGCCTGCGCGCTGTACTGGTCGGTGGTGCAGCTGGACCAGCCGCTGGTGGACCTGGACGGCGCCACCGCCACGCTGGAGCAGGCGGTGCGCCTGAACCCCTGGGTGGGCGAGCCGCAGATGGTGCTGGCGCAGCTGTACCTGTCGGCCGGCCGCGCGGGCGACGCCGCCCTGGCCGCGCGCGGCGCGCTGCAGCAGCTGTGCGCCTGGGGCAACGCCTGGGACAAGCGCGTGCAGTGGGACGCCTGGATCGCCTGGACACGCATCCTGGCGCAGTCCGCCGAGCAGGGCAGCTGGCCCGAGCGGCTGGACAAGCTGAACAACGTGGCGCTGCGCTGATTGCTACTGTTTGAATAGCTAGACATCGCCTGTGGACGCCGGCAAGCGCCGCTTTGGGCTCAAGCGCGCAGGAAAACGCCCAATTCCGGCGCCTGCAGCGTGGCTGCGGCCGGCGCGGCCGGCTGGGCGCCATCCGGCGCGCCAGCGGCCGGGCGCCAGGCCGCCAGGCGCTCCCTCCAGTCCTCGGCCACGGCCACGAACTGCTCGACCAGCTGCACGAAGGCCGGCGCCGCCAGGCCCTCGGCGGCAGCGCTGCGGCACAGCACCACCTCGCCGGTGTCCCCATCCACGGCCAGCGCCGCGCCGCCGGTGTCGGCGCCGAACAGGTTGGCCTGCAGCAGCTGCAGCAGCAGCGCCTCGCGCCCCTGGGCGGGCAGGGGCCCCAGCACGCTGTAGACCTGCAGCAGGCCGGCGTCGGCGTCGCGCTCGAAGTCGATGGCCAGCTGGCCGTCGAACACCAGGCGCGCGCAGCCGTGCTCGTCAAAGCGCAGCGGCTGCGCCAGGCCGGCCGCCTGGCCCAGGTCGAGAAGGAGTTGGTCGGTGGTGGACATGGGGTTTCCTGGTGAAAAAAGGGGAGGCGGGGCGTTCTACCCTGCGCGCACGGCATCAAAGCGGAACTGCACGGGCTCGCTGACGCGCACCGACAGGTCGGCGCCGATGTGCAGCGTGAAGTTGAACTGCGAGCTGCTGCGCTGCGCGTCCAGCGCCACCGGGCTGCCTATGCCCTCGCTGGCGTTGCGCGGTGCCGGCAGGAAGTGCGTGGCGTCGCTGACCGCGTAGTCCACCTGCAGCAGCAGGCCGCCGTCGCCATCGCTGGCGAAGCGGTAGTCCACGTGCTCCGTGCCCATCAGCCGCCCGGGCGTGCCGTCCTCCAGGCGCAGCAGGCCCTGGGGCGTCAGCAGCGCCGCCTGCAGGCCGGCCAGGCTGCCCTGGTGCGCCAGGCGCGAGGCCAGCAGCACCAGCTCATCGTTGCCGCCGGCCAGCTGGTGCAGCTGGTCGATGGCCGAGCGCGTGGCGCCGGCGCGGTCGCCCGCCTGCGGGTCGAACAGGGCCCGGCTGCCGCCGGCGTCGGTGATGGCGTAGCTGGCGCGCGGCAGGTCGGCCATGAAGGCCTGGCTGACCTGCGTGAATTGCGCGTGGCGCGGCAGGCTGTCGGGGCGCGCCACCATGTCCGCGATGTTGTCCTGGACGGCCTCCTGCATCTGCGGGCCGGCCTGGCCGGCCAGCACGCGCACGCTGCCGTCCGCGCCGGCGGCCACGCCGAAGTGCGTGCGCACCAGTTGCGCCGCGTCCAGCGGGCCGGCCCAGGCGGGGGGAGGCGCGGGCAGGGCGCGCTGCTCCAGCTGCCGGTCCACCAGCAGGCGCAGCAGCTGCAGGTCGGTGGCGCGGTTGTACAGCGCGCGGCCGGCGCCGTCGTCCACGTCCTGCGTGGCCGCCCCGCCCGATACCAGGGCGCTGCCGGTCTCGCCCAGGGTGTCCATCAGCGCATCGGCCTGCGGGCTGTGCAGCCGCGCCGACAGCGCCTGCAGCGTGCCGTCGTCCAGCTTGGCCAGGGAGTGCCCGACCAGCCGGTCGCGCAGGTCCATGATCTCGTCCGCGCCCTCGACCTTCATCCCCAGCGCCATGTGGACCGCCAGCGCCGCGTCGGCGCGCGATTGCGCCGCCGCCAGCGCGTCCAGCGCGGCCGGCAGCTGGCCCTGGGCCAGCGCCTGCAGGCCGGGGGCCAGCGCCTGGTCGTGCGCGCCAATGGCGGCCTCGCGCCGGCGCGCGGCATCAAGGGTCATGTCGGCCTGGCCGGCCTGCACGCCGAGCTGCTGCAGCCCGCGCTGCATGCCGTGCAGCTGGCTGGCGCCCAGCTCGGGCAGCTGCAGCAAATGGGTGGGGTTGCCCAGGTAGGCCTCCAGGTGGGTGAGGGCGCGCGCGTGGTCGGCGGCCAGCGCGGGCGGGAAGTGCATGTCGTGCAGCTCGCAGTGCTGGCGCAGGTCGGCCAGCGCCTGGCCAGCGCCCTCCACGTCGCGGGCGAAGCGCTGCGGCGCGTGCAGGATGCCGCCCGGGTCGTCCTCGGCCGGGGTGCGGCGCGCCAGCAGCGCGGCCAGGCCGCCGCCCAGCTGCTGCTCTAGCAGGTCGGCACGCCGGCCGATGGCGCCCAGCACGGCGGTGGGGGCGTTGAACAGGTCGGCGCCGCCCAGCGTGCGCTCCTCGTGCATCAGCGCGTGCAGCTCGCGGCTGGGCAGGTGGTTGATGAGCGTGGCCGCGGCCATGAAGGAGGGCATGTCGTCGGTGTCCAGGCGCTGCTCCAGCGCCTGCAGCACCAGCGCGCGCTGCAGGTGCTTCAGCTCACCCGCCGGCAGGCCGCCGAAGCCCTGCGCCGCGAGCACGTTGCGCGCCGTGT
>JAUCDD010000044.1:0-20863 GCA_034675505.1 Melaminivora sp.
CCGGTCAGCAGCAGCGGGCCGCCGAAGTAGAAGAAGTTGGCGCCGATGTTCTTCTTGCCGTTGTCGCCCGGCAGCTCGCCCAGCTGGTACTGCACATTGGCCTTGAAGCCATTGAAGTCGGGCGTGGAATAGGCGATCTGGTTGCTCCAGCCGGTATCAGACGGCGTGGTGGCCTTCCAGCCCGAGGCGTTGAACAGCGGCACGTTTATGTGCAGGATCAGCGGCGCGAAGGTGAACGAGTCGCCCAGCGGGTTGCCCAGCACCGAGGGCAGGAAGTTGGGCGCCATCCAGCGGCCCAGGCGCACCGTGCCAAAGGCGCCGGACAGGCTGACGTTGGCGTCGCGCGAGAAGAAGGTGTCGTTCGGAAAACGGCCTTGCGTGCCGTCGTCCACCTGGATGAAGGAGGTCAGGGCGAAGCCGGCCTTCAGGCCGCCGCCCAGGTCTTCGGTGCCGGTGAAGCCGAACCAGGAGGTGGTCAGGCCGCCGCTGCCCACCACCGACTTGCGGCCGGCGTCGCCTGCCATCTTGATCGAGCCGACATAGGCGTCTGTGGTGCCCGATAGTTGAACCGAGCTTTGGGCGTGGGCGGCGCTGGCGCATGCGCCAGCGATGGCAAGGGCGAGCAGTTTGCGTTGCATGGTGGAGGGATCCCTTCAGGGGTCGTGAGGAAAGGTTGCTGGCGCTGTGCGCCAGCCGTGCATTGTGTGCGAATGCCGGGGCGCTGCCATGCTGGCGGCGCATATTTGATATTCCTCAATGCAGGGGGCAGGGGCCGGCGGCACAGTCGGCGCCATGTTCCCCACTCCCTCCTCCGACCCGTCCGTGCAGATCGAGGTGGCCGCTGCGGGCGAGGTCCTGCGCGAGCGCCACCAGCACCCCCTGTCCGTGCTGTACCTGGACAGCGGCCGCGTGCTGCTGGGCGTGCGCGAAGAAGGCGTGCTGCGCCACCAGCTGGGCATGGTTGAGGGGCCCTTCTGGCTGGACGCCGCCACCGCGCTGCTGGACCAGCCCAGCGCCGTGGACATGGTGGCCGACACCCGGGTGCAGCTGCGCCGCGTGCCGCTGGAGGACTTCCGCCGCGCGCTGGAGCAGCTGCCGGAATCGGCCCGCATCCTGCTGCGCGACATGGCGGCGGGCTACTGCCGCCAGACCGAGCTGGCGGTGAGCCGCCTGGCGCAGGACGCCGAGGCGCGCTGCGCGCAGTGGCTGTTGCGCCACGCGCACGAGGGTGGCGAGGGCGGCGGGCTGCGCGTCACGCTGCACCAGCGCAAGCGCCTGATCGCAGCGCAGCTGGGCATCGCCCCCGAGACGTTCTCGCGCGTCCTGCGCCACCTGCGCGAGCACGGCCTGATCGCCGGCACCGGCAACGTGCTGAACCTGCCGCAGCCGCACGCGCTGCGCCTGGTCGCCGGCGCGTAGCACCCCCGCCCGGCGCGCGCCGGGCGCCCTGCGCGTCAGGGTTTTCCTGCACCGCGCCAAGGGTTGTACCCCAAGGTTTGGGGCTGGATGGCTGCGTATATGACCCGCGCCTGCCCCGCGCGGGCCTCCATCCATCCCCGATCATGCAACGCCCCCGTTCCTGTCCCGCGGCCCGGCTGCTGCCTTGCCGGAGCCGCCATGGCGCCCGGTGAGCACGCCAGCGCCTGGCACGCGCCGGCTGCGCCGGTGCCGGCCCTGGACGCGGCCGCCGACGCCGGCGACGACGCCCTGGCCGGCTGGTTCCCCGGGCCGCTGGTGCGCCGGCTGCTGCTGGTGGCCGCGCTGGCGGTGCTGGCGGCGGGCGCGCTGGCCGGCTGGCTGGTGGCGCGCGCCGCCGCGCAGGATGCGATGCAGCGCCTGGTGGCGCAGCAAAGCGACGAGGTCGAGCTGGTGGCGCGGCTGCTGGCCAGCAAGATCGAGCAAAGCCAGAAGGTGCTGGCCACCGTGGCCGAGGGCATCACGCCGCAGATGCTCGAATCGCCCGCGTCGCTGGAATGGCTGCTGCAGCAGGGCCTGCCGGCGGTGCGCTTCTTGGACGCCATGCAGGTGGCGCGCAAGGACGGGCAGCTGAGCGTGAACCTGCGCTCGGGCCACCTGGAGCAGGCCTCGGCCCTGGACCCGGCCGAGCGCGACTACCTGGTGCGCACCCTGGTGGACGGCAAGCCCCTGGTGTCCGAGCTGCTGGGCACCACTGCGCAGGACGCGCGCGTCATGTTCACCCAGCCGCTGCTGCGCAGCGAGGGGCGCGCCCTGGGCGTGGTGGCCGGGGTGCTGCGCCTGCAGTCACAAGGGCTGCTGCCGCATTCGCTGGCGCTGCCGCAGCGGCCCGAGTCCCGCCTGGTGGTGTTCACGCGCGAGGGCGTCATCCTCTCGCACCCCGACCTGGAGCGCGTGCTGGGCCATGTACGCGACGAGCCCGGCCTGGCTGAGGCCTATGAGCGCTGGCGCAGCAAGGGCAAGCCCATGGGCGCCAGCGAAGACATGACCGGGCTGCGCTCGGGCCATGTGGTCAGCCTGGCCAGCGTGCCCATGCCGCAGTGGATGGTGGCGCGGGTGACCGATGCGCGCACCCTGCTGGCGCCGGTGGAGGGCGTGCGCCAGCGCGCCTGGCTGCTGGCCGCCGGCGCCACCCTGGCCGTGTGCCTGCTGGCGCTGCTGGCCATGGCTTGGCTGGCGCGGCCGCTGGCGCTGCTGCGCCAGCACGCCATGCAGCTGCTGCGCGAGGCCGATTCCCCGGCCGCGCAGCAGCCCGGCCGGCGAGCCCGCCTGGCCACGCTCGCCCGGCGAGGTGGACGACGTGGTGCGCGTGTGCTCGCGGCTGCTGGAGCACCGGCGCCTGCACCAGCGCGGCTCGCAGGCGCTGATGCGCCAGCTGCAGGCGGTGCTGGGCCACGTGCCGCTGGGCATTGCCGTGACGCGCGCCGAGCGCGTCGAGGTGGTCAGCCTGCAGGCCTGCCGGCTGCTGGACTACACCCCGGCGCAGCTGCACGGCCGCGACCTGCTGGAGCTGCTGGCGCCGGCGCGCAGCGAGGTTGGCAGCATGGCGCGGCATGTGCGCGCCCAGTTTGCCGCGCACGGCACCTTCGAGGGCGAGCTGCCGCTCTTGCGCCGCGACGGCGGCGTGCAATGGGTGCGCGCGCAGGGCCAGCCCATCCATGCCGGCGAGCCGCAGGCCGGCACCGTGTGGATGCTGGAGGATTGCAGCGCCACGCGCGACGCGCGCCAGCAGGCGGCCTGGAAGGGCGCGCATGACGCTCTCACCCTGCTGCCGCACCGCGCGGCGTTCGAGCAGCGGCTGCACGCGCTGCTGGCCGCGCGCGCCGAGCGCCGGCGCGCGCCGGTGCCGGGCGCGGCAGCCCCCGGCCTGTATGGCGACGAGGGCAGCGGCGTGCTGATGTTCCTGGACCTGGACCACTTTGCCGTCATCAACGACCTGGCCGGCCACGAGGCGGGCGACGACGTGCTGCGCCACCTGGCGCGGCTGCTGGAGTCCGAGGTGCGCCAGATGGGCTGGGCGGCGCGCCTGGGGGGCGATGAATTTGCCGTGGTGCTGCCCGGCACCACGGCGGCGCGCGGCCAGGCCGTGGCCGAGCAGCTGCGCGCCGCCGTGCAGGCCTGGGAGCCGGCGTATGGCGGGCGCAACTTCACGCTGGGCCTGAGCATAGGGCTGGTGCCGCTGCCCGCCGGCCTGCGCGAAGTGGCGCCGCTGCTGCACGCGGCTGACATGGCCTGCTACGAGGCCAAGCGCGCCGGGCGCAACCGGGTCGAGGTGCGCAGCGTGCAGCTGCAGCCCGAGGCCGAGGGCTTGGCGCCCTCAGAGCCTGTTCATGATCTTTTCATCCTGCCCGTTGCCCCGCCTGGGGCCCAGGTGCAAGAAGCAAAGCGCGCCTAAGCTGGTGGCCCGGCGAGCATTTGCGACGCCGCAGATGGGCCCCAGGCGGGGGGCAACCCTCCGGGCAAGGCAGCAAACGGCCGCATCCGGCGTTGCCCGCCTGGCCCAGGCCGCCAGCATGGGCTGCGGCAGGCGCCTTGGCTGCGGCCGTTTGCTGCCTTGCGGGCAGGATGAAAAGATCATGAACAGGCTCTGGCTCAGTCCTGCAGCCGCCCCAGCGCCCGCAGCACGTTCTCGGCCGTGGCCGGCGCCGTGAGGGCGATTCGCTCGCCGCCCGCGCCGCGCGCCGCAGCCACGGCGTTGCGCAGCGCCTCGTACACGCTCACCGCCAGCATGAAGGGCGGCTCGCCCACGGCCTTGCTGCCGCCCACGTTGTCCTCGCGGTTGGCCTCGGGCCACAGGGCGACGTTCAGGTGCGCGGGCACGTCGCCGGTGGCCGGGATCTTGTAGGTGCTGGGGGCGTGCGTGGCCAGGCGGCCGCGTTCGTCCCAGACCAGCTCCTCGGTGGTCAGCCAGCCCATACCCTGGATGAAGCCGCCCTCGATCTGGCCGATGTCGATGGCCGGGTTCAGGCTGCGGCCCACGTCGTGCAGGATGTCCACCGCCAGCACCCGGCTCTCGCCGGTGGCGGTGTCGATGACGACCTCGGTGCACGCCGCGCCGTAGGCGAAGTAGAAGAACGGCCGGCCGGTGAGGGTGGTCTTGTCGTAGTGGATCTTGGGGGTGCGGTAGAAGCCGTCGCTCCACAGCTGGATGCGGTTGGCATACGCCGCCACCACCACCTCCTGCCAGGGCCGCGTGGCGCGCGGCGAGATCACCAGGCCGCCCTCGAAGCGCACGGCGCCCGCGCCGCAGCCGTCCAGCCCGGCGACGAAGGCCGCCAGGTTGTCCCGCACGGTGCGCGCGGCGTATTGCGCGGCGCGGCCGTTGAGGTCGGTGCCGCTGCTGGCCGCGGTGGCGCTGGCGTTGGGCACCTTGCTGGTGTCGGCGGCCGTCACCAGCACGCGCCCCAGGGGCACGCCCAGCTCGTCGGCCACGATCTGCGCCACCTTGGTGTTCAGCCCCTGGCCCATCTCGGTGCCGCCGTGGTTGACCTGCACGCTGCCATCGGTATAGACGTTGACCAGCGCGCCGGCCTGGTTGAACAGCGTGGCCGTGAAGCTGATGCCGAACTTGACCGGCGTGAGCGCCAGGCCGCGCTGGAAGGCCGGATTTTGCGCATTCCAGGCCGAAATGGCCTCTTGCCGGCGCCGATATTGGCAGTCTTGCTCCAATTTTGGTAGCAATTCATGCAGGATGTTGTCCTCCACCTGCATCTGGTAGTGCGTGACGTTGCGCTCCTGCCGGCCGTAGAGGTTGCGCATGCGCACGTCCAGCGCGTCCAGCCCGAGCGCGCGGGCGATGTCGCCCAGGATGACCTCGATGGCCATCACCCCCTGCGGCCCGCCGAAGCCGCGAAACGCGGTGTGGCTCTGGACGTGGGTCTTGCAGCGGTAGGAGGTGATGTCCACGTCCTGCAGGAAGTAGGCGTTGTCGCAGTGGAACACCGCCCGGTCGGCCACCGCGCCCGACAGGTCGGCGCTGTGGCCGCAGTTGGTCGCCATGGCCAGCTGCAGGCCGGTGATGCGGCCGCTGGCATCGAAGCCCACGTCATAGTCGTAGGCAAACGGATGGCGCTTGCCGGTGACCATGAAGTCGTCGTCGCGGTCCAGGCGCAGCTTGACGGCGCGGCCGAACTTGTGCGCCGCCAGCGCCGCCCACACCGCCAGGTGGCCGGCCTGCGTCTCCTTGCCGCCAAAGCCGCCGCCCATGCGCCGGCACTCCACGCGCACCGCGTGGCCCTGCGTGCCCAGGGCGTGCGCCACCCAGTGCTGCACTTCGCCCGGATGCTGGGTGCTGGAGTGGATCCACCACTGGCCCTGCTCCAGCGGCAGCGCGTAGGCGATCTGGCCTTCCAGGTAGAAGTGCTCCTGCCCGCCGACCTCGAAGCGCCCCTGCAGGCGGTGCGCGGCCTGCGCCAGCGCGGCCTGGGCGTCGCCCCGGCGCACCCGCACCGGCGGCAGCACGAAGCTTTGCGCGGCCAGCGCCTCGTGCACCGTCAGCAGCGCCGGCAGCGGCGTGATGTCCAGCTGCACGGCGCGCGCGGCGCGGCGCGCCTGCATGACCGAGTCGGCCACCACCAGCGCCACCACCTGGCCGACGTGCTGCACCAGCTCGCTGGCAAAGATGGCCTCGTCGCGCGCGGCCGAGGGAAAGATGCGGTCGCCGGGAATGTCCGCCGCCTGCACCAGGCCGTGTACGCCGGGCAGGGCGAGCGCTGCGCTGGCGTCGATGGCGTTCACGCGGCCGTGCGCCACCGGGCTCATGACCGGCGCGGCGTACAGCGTGCCGCGCACCTCGGGCAGGTCGTCGATGTAGTGCGCGTTGCCGGCGACCTGGGCGTGGGCGCTCTCATGCGCATGCGGCTGGCCCATGGCGGCCAGGCTGGCTGCGGGGCCGGCGCCGCTGGCGGCGTGCAGCAGGGCGTCGTCGCGTTTCATGGCGTGGCCTCCTCGGGCAGGGTCAGGGGTTGGAGCCGCTCCAGCCGCAGCGCCGCTGCGCCGCCCTGGCTTTCGCGCCACAGGCGCTGCACCAGCGCGCCCAGCATCTCGCGCCGGTAGGCGCTGCTGGCGCGCATGTCGCTGATGGGGCTGAACTCGGCCTGCAGCACGCGGGCCGCGCGCTGCGCCGCCGCCTCGCTCCAGGGCTGGCCGGCCAGGGCCGCCTCGGCCTGGCGGGCGCGCGCCGGCACTGCGGCCACGCCGCCGGCGCCGATGCGCGCCTGCACGACGCGCCCGCCCTCCAGCTGCAGGTTCAGCACCAGGCAGACGGCGGAGATGTCGTCGTCGAAGCGCTTGGAGACCTTGTAGGCCGCCAGCAGCTGGCCCGGCACCGGCAGCGGCACGTGGATGAAGCTCAGCAGCTCATCGGGCGCCAGGGCGTTTTGCCGGTAGCCGGTGTAGAAGTCCTCCAGCGCCAGGCGGCGGCTGCCGCGCGTGCTGGCCAGCTCCACCTGCGCGCCCAGGGCGATGAGCAGGGGCATGGAGTCGCCGATCGGCGAGCCGTTGGCGATGTTGCCGCCCAGGGTGGCGGAGTTGCGCACCGGCAGGCCGGCGAAGCGTTCGGCAAAGCGCGCCAGCTGCGGCCAGCGCGCCACCAGCGCGGCGAAGGCGTCGGTCAGCGAGACGGCGGCGCCCAGGCTCAGCTGGCCGCCGTGCTCATGCAGCTGCTGCAGCTCACGCGCGCGGGTCACGTCCAGCACGCGCTCGAACTGCCGGTGGCCCTTGGTGACCCACAGCCCCGCGTCGGTGCAGCCGGCGACCACCTGCGCCTGCGGATGCGCCGCGCGCGCCGCCAGCAGCCCGGCCAGGTCCGAGGGGGCGGCATAGGCGTCATCACCCTGCGGCCCTTGGGGCTCGGCGGCGAGCTGCTCCAGTTTTTGGAGCAGTGCGGCTTCGTCCACGCGCACCGCCGGCAGCGCCTGCATGTGCTGCGCGGCCTCCAGGATGGGGCGGTAGCCGGTGCAGCGGCACAGGTTGCCCGACAGCTCGCGCACCGCCAGCTCGCGCGTGATGGGCTGGCCGCGGCAGACGTGGTTCTGGTACATGCCGAACATGCTCATGGCAAAGCCGGGGGTGCAAAAGCCGCACTGCGTGCCGTGGCAGTTCACCAGCGCCTGCTGCGCCGGGTGCAGCGCGCCGCCCGCCCCGCTGCCCGCGGCGGGCTGGATCAGCGGGTCCTGGCCCAGGTCTTCCACCGTCCACAGCGCCATGCCGTCGATGGAGTGGGCCAGGCGGATGCAGGCGTTCACCGCCTCGTAGTGCATGCGCCCGTCCCGGCGGCTGCCCAGCACCACGGTGCAGGCGCCGCAATCGCCCTCGCCGCAGCCCTCCTTGGTGCCGGTGGCGGCCAGGTCTTCGCGCAGCACCTCCAGCAGCGTGCGGTGCGCAGCGACATGGGCCAGCTGCACGCGCTGGCCCCGGCGTATGAAACGGATCGGGCGGATGGTGGTCATGGCTGCTAGGGTAGGGCGGACGCTGGCGGGCGGCATACGGCCCTGCATATAACCCGGATGCCGGGCACGCTATGGCGCGTGTAGAGTAGCCGGCTATTTTTCCGTGACCCCGGCCGGCATGCGCGCCCCCGCATATAGCCCGGCCGGCACGGCCGGCGCATACGCCCCCGCCCATGGCGCGCATTCCCGAGCGGATATGAGAGAGCCAGCCCTTTTCGACAAGATCGACCTTCATCTCATCCGGGTCCTGCACACCGTGATCACTGAACGCAGCGTCTCGCGTGCCGCCCTGCGCCTGGGCATGCACCAGCCGGCCGTCTCAGGCGCCCTCAAGCGCCTGCGCGAGCTGACGGGCGACCCGCTGCTGGTGCGCTCGGGCGCGGGCATGCAGCCCACCGACGCGGCGCTGACCATGCTGGAGCCGGCCGCCCGCATCCTGGGCGCCGCCGAGGCGCTGTTCTCGGACACCCGGGGCTTTGACGCGCGCAGCGCCACGCGCACCTTCCGCATTGCCGCCAGCGACTACCTGGACCCGCTGTTCCTGCCCCTGCTGGTGGCGCGCATCAAGGCCGGGGCGCCGCTGTGCGGGGTGGAGATCCTGCCCCTGTCGGCCGACGCGCACTACCACGCGCACCTGGCGCAGGGCGAGGTGGACGTGGTGGTCGGCAACTGGCCCGAGCCGCCGGGCGACCTGCACCTGGGCCGGCTGTTCGCCGACGAGGTGGTGTGCCTGGTCAGCCGCGAGCACCCGGCCGTGCGCCGCGGCTGGAGCGAGGGCGAGTGGCTGGCCGCCGAGCACGTCGCGCCCACGCCCACGCACCCCGGCGCGCGCGGCGTGATCGATGCGCACCTGGACGGCCTGCGGCTGTCGCGGCGCATCACCGTGCGCTGCGCGCATTTCAGCCTGATCCCGGCCATGGTGGCCGCCAGCCTGCTGGTGCTGACCACCGGGCGGCAGTTCTGCGAGCGCTACGCCGAGCGCCTGCCGCTGGCCGTGCTGGCGCCGCCGGTGGCCTTCCCGCGGCTGATGTACTACCAGCTGTGGCACGCGCGCACGCACCACTCGGCGGCCGGCGCATGGCTGCGCGAATGCATCCGCGATGTGGCGGCATCGCTACGGAAAGGATAGCTATAGCCCGGTGCAGGGCAACGGCAGGCACCTGTTTCCACTCATATAACGCGCGACCAACTTCGGAGACAATCACCGCGATGAATTCCCCCACCCCGGATGCCGCGACTGCGCAAGCCGCGCCGCGGCTGCAATTGACGGGCATCACCAAACGCTACCCGGCCGTGGTGGCCAACGACGGCGTATCGCTCACGGTGCTGCCGGGCCAGGTGCATGCCGTGCTGGGCGAGAACGGCGCCGGCAAGTCCACCCTGATGAAGATCATCTACGGCGCCGTGCGCCCGGACGCCGGCAGCGTGCAGTTCGACGGCCGGCCGGTGAGCGTGCGCAACCCGCAGGAGGCGCGCGCGCTGGGCATCGCCATGGTGTTCCAGCATTTCAGCCTGTTCGACACCCTCACCGTGGCCGAGAACGTCTGGCTGGGGCTGGACCGCAGCCAGCCGCTGGCGCAGGTGACGCGCCGCATCCAGGACAAGGCCGCCGAGTACGGCCTGGACCTGGACCCGCAGCGCCCGGTGCACACCCTCTCGGTGGGCGAGATGCAGCGCGTGGAGATCATCCGCGCGCTGCTGACCAACCCGCGCCTGCTGATCCTGGACGAGCCGACCTCGGTGCTCACGCCGCAGGCCGTGGACAAGCTGTTCGTGGTGCTGCGCCAGCTCAGCGGCGAGGGCTGCTCCATCCTGTACATCAGCCACAAGCTGCACGAGATCCGCGAGCTGTGCAACGCCTGCACGGTGATGCGCGGCGGCCGGGTGACGGGCGTGTGCGACCCGTCGCAGGAGTCCAACGCCTCGCTGTCGCGCCTGATGATCGGCGCCGAGCCGCCGGCGCTCACGCACCGCCAGGTGCGCGTGGGCGGCGCGGTGCTGCGCACCCAGGGCCTGACGCTGCCCTGCGCCGACCCGTTCGGCGTGCCCCTGGTCGGCATCGACCTGGAAGTGCGCGCCGGGGAGGTCGTGGGCATCGCCGGCATCTCGGGCAACGGGCAAAAGGAGCTGCTCTACGCCCTGTCGGGCGAGGACACGCGGGCGCGCGCCGACATGGTCGAGCTGGACGGGCGCGCCGCAGGGCGCCTGGCGCCGCGCGCGCGGCGCCAGCTGGGCCTGCATTTCGTGCCCGAGGAGCGGCTGGGCCGGGGCGCCGTGCCCACCATGGGCCTGGCGCACAACCTGCTGCTGACGCGCTCCGACGCCGTGGGCCCCGGCGGCTGGCTGGGGCTGGGGCGCCTGCGCGGCCAGGCGCAGGACATCATCGCGCGCTTCCACGTCAAGGCCGGCGGGCCGGACGCGCCGGCGAAGTCGCTGTCGGGCGGCAACCTGCAGAAGTTCATCGTCGGGCGCGAGATCGATGCCGGCCCCCGGCTGCTGATCGTCTCGCAGCCCACCTGGGGCGTGGACGTGGGCGCGGCCGCGCAGATCCGCGGCGAGATCCTGAAGCTGCGCGATGCCGGCTGCGCCGTGCTGGTGGTGAGCGAGGAGCTGGACGAATTGTTTGAAATCTGCGACCGCCTGCACGTGCTGGCCAAGGGCCGGCTGTCGCCCTCGGTGCCGCGCGCCGAAGCCAGCGTGGAGCGCATCGGCGAATGGATGAGCGGCCTGTGGCATGCCCAGGTGCAGGAGCACCTGGGCCAGCAGCACGGGCGGGAGGCTGGCCATGCTCAAGCTTGAAGCGCGGCCCCAGGCCTCGCGCATCTGGACCTACGCCTCGCCGGTGCTGGCGCTGGCGATCACGGTGCTGATCGGCGTGCTGCTGTTCGCCCTGCTGGGCAAGGACCCGGTGCGCGGCCTGCAGGTGTTTTTCTGGGAGCCGATCAAGTCCGGCTACGCCCTGGGCGAGCTGGCGCTGAAGGCCACGCCGCTGCTGCTGGTGGCGCTGGGCCTGGCGGTGTGCTTTCGCTCCAACGTCTGGAACATCGGCGCCGAGGGCCAGTTCGTCATCGGCGCGGTGGCCGCCGGCGGCATGGCGCTGCTGGCCGACAAGGGCACGGGGCCGTGGATCATTCCCGCCATCCTGGCCGCCGGCGTGCTGGGCGGCATGGCCTGGGCGGCGATCGTGGCGTTCCTGCGCGACCGCTACAACGCCAACGAAATCCTGGTCAGCCTGATGCTGGTCTATGTCGCCATCCTGCTGCTGGGCTACCTGGTGTATGGGCCCTGGAAGGACCCGCTGGGCTACAACTTCCCGCAGACGCGCGCGTTCGAGCGCGTCACGCAGATGCCCCGGCTGCTGGCCGGCTCGCGCGTGACCATCGGGCTGCCGCTGGCGCTTGCGGGCGCGGCGCTGCTGTGGGTGTTCCTGTTTCGCACGCGCGCCGGCTTTGCGCTGCAGGTGGGCGGGCTGGCGCCAGCGGCGGCGCGCTACGCGGGCTTTTCCTCGCGCCGCGCGCTGTGGACGGCGCTGCTGGTGTCGGGCGCCACCGCCGGGCTGGCGGGCGCGCTGGAGGTCGCCGGCCCCATCGGCCAGCTCACGCCCTACGTGCCGGCCGGCTACGGCTTCGCCGCCATCATCGTGGCCTTCGTCGGCCGTCTGCATCCGCTGGGCATGGTGCTGTCGGCGCTGCTGATGAGCATGTTCTATATCGGCGGCGAGCTGGCGCAGTCGCGCCTGGGCCTGCCGAAGTCGCTCACCGGCGTGTTCCAGGGCCTGCTGCTGTTCACGCTGCTGGCCTGCGACACGCTGATCGCCTACCGCGTGGCGTGGAAGCGGGCGCCATGAGCGGCGCGCAGGCCGCGCCCGGGCGGCGGCACAACTTCTGGGTGGTACGCCACCTGGCGGCCTTTTGCGTGCTGTTCGCCCACTCCTTCGAGCTCAGTGGCAAGCTGCCCATGGACCTGCTGCGCGCCTTCCCGGTACTGATCGGCATTTCGGGGCTGGGGGTGACGCTGTTTTTCATCGTCAGCGGCTTCCTGGTCACGCAAAGCTGGCAGCGCCTGCGCAGCGCGGCCGTCTTTGCCTGGCACCGCCTGCTGCGCATCATGCCGGGGCTGTGGGGCTGCATCGCCTTTGCGGTGCTGCTGGGCTGGGCGCTGGGCACGCTGCCGGCCGCGGCGTACTGGCCGCACTCGCAGCTGCGCGACTACGTGCTGGGCAACGCGCTGCTGCGCAACGTGATGGTGCTGCCGGGCGTGTTTGCCGGCAATCCGGCCGGGCCCGTCGTCACCGGGACGTTCTGGACGCTGCCGCTGGAGGTGACCTGCTACCTGTGGGTGCTCGCCCTGGGTGCGCTGGGGGCGCTGGGCCAGCGCGCCGTGGCCACGGCGGCAGGCCTTGCGACGCTGGTGGCGGTAACGCTGTGGGGCAGCGGCATCAACCTGTTTGGCGCGCACATTGCGCCCGTGTCGCTGCCGCGCTACTACGCGGCGTTTGCCTGCGGCATGCTCATGTGCCTGTGGCGCGAGCGCATCTACACCGGCTGGCTGCGGCCGGCGCTGATGCTGTGGGCCGCCGCCACGCTGGCCTGGTACCTGCCCGCCGACCATGCGCTGTGGCGCTGGGTGGACCTGGCGCGGGTGGGCCTGCTGGCGTGGTTCCTGCTCAATGCCGTGGCCGCCCTCAGCCGCGCCTGGCCCGAGCCCGAGGGCTGGCCCGACCTGTCCTACGGCATCTACCTGTACGGCTTTCCCATCCAGCAGGCGCTGGTGCACCTGTACCCGGCGTGGAGCGGCTGGATGGTGCTGGCAGCGGCGTCGGCGCTCACGCTGGCGGCGGCGGCCGCGTCCTGGTATCTCATCGAAGCGCGCGCATTGCGCCTGAAAAACGTGCTGGGCCGTGCCCGTCCCTGGGTCGCGCCGCCGGCCGGCGCCTGAGCGCACCCCGCATCGGGAGCGCAGCAAGGAAATTTATGGATAGCTACCTGCTTTTGATTGGGGCCACGCTCAGCGCCGGCACGGTGCTGGCGCTGGCCTCGCTGGGCCTGTTGATCAACGAGAAGGCCGGCATCGTCAACCTGGGCGCCGAAGGCATGATGCTTTGCGCCGCCGTGGCGGCCTTTGCCACCGTGGTGCACACGGGCAGCTTCGCCCTGGGCTTTGCCGCCGGCATGGCGGCCGGGGCGCTGCTGGCGGTGCTGTTCGGCGTGCTGGTGATCTGGTTCAACACCAACCAATACGCCACCGGGCTGGCGCTGTCGCTGTTCGGCGTGGGGTTCTCGGCCTTCGTCGGCATCGGCTACGTGCAGGCCAAGCTGCCCGAGACGCCCAAGTTCTCCTGGCCGGTGCTGGGCGAGCTGCCAATGGTCGGGCCGGCGCTGTTTCGCCTGCACCCGCTGGTCTACCTGACCATGCTGCTGGCCGCAGCGCTGGTGTGGTTCCTGTACCGCACGCGCGCCGGGCTGGTGCTGCGCTCGGTGGGCGAGTCGCCCGAGTCGGCGCACGCGCTGGGCTACCCGGTGCGGCGCATCCGCCTGGGCGCGGTGGCGGCGGGCGGGGCGCTGTGCGGGCTGGCCGGCGCCTACGTCTCTACCGTCTACACGCCGCTGTGGGTCGAGGGTATGGTGGCCGGGCGCGGCTGGATCGCGCTGGCGCTGACGACCTTCGCCACCTGGCGGCCGGCGCGGGTGCTGCTGGGCGCCTACCTGTTCGGCGGCGTGACCATGCTGCAGTTCCACCTGCAGGCCTCGGGCGTGCAGGTGGCCAGCCAGCTGCTGTCCATGCTGCCCTACGTGGCGACCATCGTGGTGCTGGTGTTCATCTCGCGCAATCCGATGTGGATTCGTGCGAATATGCCGGCCTCGCTGGGCCGGCCCTTCCACCCGGGGGGCTGATCTGCCCGGCCAGAACCCGAGCCGCCGCCATGCCCGATGCCACGACCGTGCGCCGCCTGCGCCGGCCCTGCCCGCGGGGGGCGCGCCGGCCTGGCGCCACGCTTTTTTCCGTGCCTCGTTGCAACCCTACCCAAGGACCCTAAGCCCATGACTGATCTGCACAAGCGCTCCCTGCTCCAGCTCGCCGCCCTGTCGGCCGTCGCTGCCACCGCCCTCATGGGCTGCGGCAAGAAGGAGGAACCGGCCCCCGCGCCCGCGCCGGCGCCGGCTCCGGCCGCCTCGGCACCCGCCGCCGCCACCGAGCCGCTGAAGATCGGCTTCGCCTACGTCGGCCCGGTGGGCGACGGCGGCTGGTCGTTCGCCCACGACGAGGCGCGCAAGAAGCTGGAAGCCGAGTTCGGCGACAAGATCAAGACCATGTACGTGGAGAGCGTGCCCGAAGGCCCGGACGCCGAGCGCGTGCTGCGCGACATCGTCGGGCAGGGCAACAAGCTGATCTTCGGCACCACCTTCGGCTACATGGACGTGATGCAGAAGCTGGGCGAGGAATTCCCGGACGTGAAGTTCGAGCACGCCACCGGCTACAAGACGCGCGAGAACGTGCGCACCTACGACAGCCGCACGTATGAGGGCGCCTACCTGGCGGGCATCATCGCCGGCGCCATGACCAAGACCGGCACCCTGGGCGTGGTCGGCTCGGTGCCCATCCCCGAAGTGCTGCGCAACCTGAACAGCTTCACGCTGGGCGCGCAAAGCGTGAACCCCAAGATCAAGACCAAGGTGGTGTGGGTCAACGAGTGGTTCAGCCCGCCCAAGGAGACCGAGGCCGCCACGTCGCTGATCAACGGCGGCGCCGACGTGCTGTTCCAGAACACCGACTCGCCCGCCGTGCTCAAGACCGCCGAGGAAAAGGGCAAGCGCGCCTTCGGCTGGGACTCGGACATGACCGCCTACGGCCCCAAGGCGCACCTGGGCTCGGCCATCATCAACTGGCAGCCCTACTACTCCAAGGCCGTGAACGACGTGCTGAACGGCACCTGGAAGACCGGCCAGGCCTGGTGGGGCGTCAAGGAAGGCGCCATCGACCTGGTGTCCATCGCCGACGACGTGCCCGCCGAGATCAAGGCCAAGGTGGATGAAGCCAAGCGCGGCCTGAAGGAAGGCACGCTGACCATCTGGAAGGGCCCCATCCTGGACAACACCGGCAAGACCGCGCTGCCCGAGGGCGCCGCCGCCGACGACAAGTTCCTGACCAGCATCAACTTCTACGTCAAGGGCGTGGAAGGCCAGGTGCCGGGCGCCAAGTAAGCGCCTGCGGGCTGCGGGCCGGCGGCATGCCCTTGCGGCAGCTGTGGCCCGCAGCCCTTCTTTTTTGATAGCACAAACGCATGCACTGGCGCCGGCATGCGCTTGTTTTCTCCACATTCCATGCCCCAGCCGCCTTTTTTGCCGCCCCAGCACCCCGACCGCGCCGTGCTGCACAACGAGGTGCACGCCCGCCCGCCCGAGCCGCTGGGGGCGCCGCTGGCGCTCACGCACGTCGTCATGCAGGCCGACGCCGCCGGGCGCGAAGCCAGCCGCGCCCACCTGGCCGCCCTGCTGCGCGACCACCACCTGGCGCCGCCCGATGCGCAGTGCATCCACCTGCGCGTGGACCTGGGCGGCTGGCGCCTGCGCTGGGAGCTGCACACCGAGTTCGTCACCTGGACCTTCACCGCAGCGCTGCCGCCGGGCGAGCTGGACCAGCGCCATGAGCCGGCCAGCGCGCTGCAGTCCGTGCCCCAGGCCTGGATGGCGCAGCTGCCCGGCCAGTGCCTGAGCGCCATGCACCTGTGGGTGCTGCCCGCGCAGGGCGTGCCCGAGGGCGCCCTGATCCGCCAGGTGCTGCACGAGGACAGCCTGGTCGCCTCCACCGTGGCCGACGGCTACGGCGAGGTCTATACCGATTTCTGCATCCACCCCGACGGCTACTCGCGCATGGTGCTGCTGGCTGGCAGCCTGACGCCGCGCCGCCTGGGGCGCCTGGTGCTGCGCCTGCTGGAGATCGAGACCTACCGCATGGCCGCCATGCTGGGCCTGCCGGCCGCGCGCGCCGCCGGGCGCGAGCTGGCGATGGCCGAGGCCGAGCTGGCGGCGCTGGCGGGCGCCATCCGCAGCGCCGGCCCGAGCGACGAGCCCGCGCTGCTGGACCGGCTGACCCGCCTGGCCGGCAAGGTCGAGAGCCAGTACGCCGCCACGCACTCGCGCTTTTCCGCCAGCCGGGCGTACTTCGAGCTGCTGGACACGCGCATCCAGGACATCGCAGAGTCGCGCCTGGCCGGGCTGCAGACCATCCGCGAGTTCATGGACCGGCGCCTGTCGCCGGCGCGCGCCACCTGCGAGTGGGCCGCGCGCCGCCAGGACGCACTGTCGCAGCGCGTCTCGCGCATCAGCAACCTGCTGCGCACGCGCGTGGAGATCGAGCAGCAGCAAAGCAGCCAGCAGCTGCTGGCGGCCATGAACCAGCGCCAGGACCTGCAGCTCAAGCTGCAGTCCACGGTGGAAGGCCTGTCGGTGGCCGCCATCACCTACTACATCGTCGGCCTGGTCAGCTATCTGGCCAAGGGCGCGCAGGGCCTGGGCTGGCCGCTGGCGCCCGAGACCACGGCGGCGCTGGCCATTCCGGTGGTGGCGCTGTCGGTGTGGTGGTCGCTGCGCCGGCTGCACCACCGGATGTTCTCCGCCGTTCCCCATTGACGCACCCACGCCCCCACACGACGACGGAGCCGAAAGCCATGTACACACCGCCCCCCATCGCCCGCGAACGCCTGCCCGCGCTGCTGGCCGCCATGCCCAAGGCCGAGCTGCACATCCACATCGAGGGCTCGCTGGAGCCGGAGATGATCTTCGCGCTGGCGCAAAGGAACGGCGTGCCGTTGGCCTACGACAGCGTCGAGGCGCTGCGCCGCGCCTACGCCTTCACCGACCTGCAGAGCTTCCTGGACATCTACTACGCCGGCGCCAGCGTGCTGCTGCACGAGCAGGACTTCTACGACATGGCGCGCGCCTACCTGCAGCGCGCCGCGCGCGACAACGTGCTGCACGCGGAAATCTTCTTCGACCCGCAGACGCACACCGCGCGCGGCGTGGCCCTGGAGACCGTGGTGCACGGCCTGCAGCGCGCCGGCCGCGACGCGCAGGCGCAGTGGGGCATCTCCTCGTCGCTCATCCTGTGCTTCCTGCGCCACCTGAGCGAGGAAGACGCCTTCGCCACGCTGGAGCAGGCCATGCCGCTGCTGGACGGCATCGTCGGCGTGGGGCTGGACAGCAGCGAGCTGGGCCACCCGCCGGAGAAATTCGCGCGCGTGTTCGCCCGCTGCCGCCAGCTGGGCCTGCGCCTGGTGGCGCACGCCGGCGAGGAGGGGCCGCCGGCCTATATCTGGAGCGCGCTGGACGTGCTGAAGGTCGAGCGCATCGACCACGGCGTGCAGGCCCTGGGCGATGCGGCGCTGGTGCGCCGGCTGCGCGAGGAGCGCATCGCGCTCACCGTGTGCCCGCTGTCCAACCTCAAGCTGTGCGTGTTCCCGCAGCTGTCGCAGCACAACCTCAAGGGCCTGCTGGAGGCCGGCCTGGCCGCCACGGTCAATTCCGACGACCCGGCCTACTTCGGCGGCTACGTGAACGAGAACTTCACGCAGGTCTTTGCCGCGCTGCCCCGGCTGGACGGGCGCGACGCCTGGCAGCTGGCGCACAACAGCTTTGCCGCCAGCTTTGCCCCCGAGGCGCAGCGCCGCGCCTGGCAGGACCAGCTGGCCGCGTGCTTCGAGGCCCATGCAGGCGCCTGACGGCGCCTGACAGCGCCTGACAGCGCACAAACCGCGCATTTGCTCCTATGCTGGCGCAGCCCGCCCGCTGCCGCGCGGCAGCGGCTGGCGGCCCTCGCAACCACCACAGGAGACATTCAGCATGCAACACACAATGCTGCGCGGCGCCACGCCGCGCGTGGCGCTGACACTGGCCGCGATTGCGGCGCTGGCAGCGTGCGGCGGGGGCAGCAGCAGCGGCCCCGCCGGCGCCGGCTACAGCGCCGACATCCGCCGCACCGCCATGGGCGTGCCGCACATCAAGGCCGCCGACTGGGGCAGCCTGGGCTACGGCGCAGGCTACGCGCAGGCCCAGGACAACCTGTGCACCATGGCCGACTCCTTCCTGACCTACCGCGGCGAGCGCTCCCGGTACTTCGGCGCCGACGCCATCGCGGTCTATGACAGCACCATCAAGCGCCCGCGCAACATCGACTCCGACTTCTTCTTCCGCCACGTGATCTCGCAGGACGTGGTGGACGCCATGGCCGGCGCGCAGGGCGAGCAGATGCGCGCCATGGTGCGCGGCTTCGCCGCCGGCTACAACCGCCAGGTGCGCGAGGCCCGGGCGGGCGGCAGCGCGCACGCCGCCTGCCGCGGCGAGGCCTGGGTGCAGCCCATCACCGAGGGCGACCTGTGGCGGCGCATGTACGCGGCCAACCTGGCGGGCGGCTACAGCAACTTCGTCGCCGCCATCGCCAACGCCGCGCCGCCCGCCGCCGGGGCAGCGGCGCCGCCAGCGGCGCGCATGGCCGCGCTGCAGCCCGGGCAGGTCACGCCGCCGCGCCTGGCCGTGGGCGGCACGCAGGGCATAGGCAGCAACATGTACGGCTTCGGCCCGGCGGTGACGGGCGGCGACGGGCCGGTGCTGTTCGGCAACCCGCACTGGTACTGGAAGGGCCCCGACCGCTTCTACCAGGCCCAGCTGACCATCCCCGGCGAGGTCAACGTCAGCGGCGCCACCTTCCTGGGCGTGCCCATGGTGCTGATCGGCTTCAACGACAACGTCGCCTGGAGCCACACCGTCTCCACCGCCAAGCGCTTCGGCCTGTTCCAGCTCACGCTGGCGCCGGGCGACGCCACCAGCTACCTGCGCGACGGCCAGGCCGTCAAGATGACGCCCGTGCCCATCAGCGTGGAGGTGCGCGGCGCCTCGGGCGCGACCAGCACCGTCACGCGCACGCTCTACAAGAGCGAGTACGGCCCCCTGGTCAACCTGGGCAGCATGAACCCGGCGCTGGGCTGGTCGGGGCAGTCGGCGTTCGCCATCCGCGACATCAACGCCGCCAACTACCGCACCTTCCGCAACTGGATGCGCTGGAACCAGGCCAGGAGCCTGGACGAATTCATCGCCATCCAGAAGCAGGAGTCGGCCATTCCCTGGGTCAACACCGTGGCGGTGGGCCGGGGCAGCAGCCAGGTCTGGTATGCCGACATCGGCGCCGTGCCCAACGTGCCGCCGGCGCAGCTGGCCAGCTGCACCCCTGCGGTGGGCCGCGCGCTGGCCGCGGCGCTGCCCGACGTGCCCATCCTGGACGGCTCGCGCACCGCCTGCCAGTGGCAAAGCGACGCTGATTCGGCGCAGGCCGGCGCCATCGGGCCGGCGCGCATGCCCAGCCTGCTGCGCACCGACTACGTCGGCAACATGAACGACAGCTACTGGCTGTCCAACGCCAGCGCGCCGCTCACCGGCTACCCGTCCATCTTCGGGCCGGCCGGCGCCAGCGCGCAGACGCTGCGCACGCGCCTGGGCCACACCATGGCGCTGCAGCGCCTGGCCGGCACCGACGGCTACCCCGGCAACCAGGCCAGCAGCGAGGCCGTGCGCCGCATGGTGCTGGACAGCCGCGTCTACAGCGCCGAGCGCTTCAAGGACGAGGCCCTGGGCGCGGCCTGCGCCAGCCCGGTGCAGATCTCCAGCAACGGCGTGGCGGTGGACGTGGGCGCGGCCTGCAACCTGCTGCGCGCCTGGAACAACCGGGGCAGCAGCGACGCGCGCGGCTCGCACATCTGGGACGAGTTCTGGACGCGCGCCGCGCGCGTGCCCGCCAGCCAGCTGTACGCCGTGGCGTTCGACCCCGCGCGCGCCCTGGACACCCCCAGCGGCCTGCGCCCCGAGGCCGCGCCCGCGCTGCGCCAGGCGTTTGCCGATGCCGTCAAGGCGGTGCAGGGCTCGGGCTTCGCGCAGGATGCGCGGCGCGGCGAAGTGCTGTTCGCCACCCGCGGCGGCGCCCGGCTGCCGCTGTACGGCGGCTGCGCGGCGGTGGGCTACTTCACCATCAACTGCTCGGAGAACCCCATCGAGCAGGGCGGCTACAACATGGACGGGCAGCCGCACGGCAACAGCTACATGCAGGTGGTGAACTTCCCCGCCGGCGGCGTGCAGGCATACACCTTCCTGACGTTCTCGCTGTCGGACGACCCGGCCTCGCCGCGCTACGGCGACTACACGCGCGCCTACAGCGCCCAGCAGTGGCTGCGCGTGCCGTTCTCCGAGTCCGAGATCGCCGCCGACCCGGCGCTGCAAAGCACCACCGTGCGCGAGTGATGCCGGACCGCGCGCGCCGCTGAGCGCCGCACATGGCGAAGGCCCCGCCTGGACGGCGGGGCCTTTTGTCGTCTGCCGGTTACTTCAATATCAATAGCAAACAATCATTGATTGGCGCCGGCAACTGGCGTATTTGGCTGAAAACGCGCTCAATGCAGCGTCAACGCGCCCGCACTCTTGCTCTTGCCGGCGCGCGCTGGCGGGTTGCACAGGCCGCAGGTGTAGTGGCGGTTCTCGTACAGCTCGGAGACGAACAGGCCGCCGCACTGCGAGCACTTGGTGCGCGTGAGCATCCCGGCGTCGATGAACTTCACCAGGCGCCAGGCGCGCGTGAACGACAGGAGCGGCTCCACCTCCAGCGCCTGCACCTGCTCCAGGTACAGGCGGTAGGCGCGCGTGAGCAGCTCGGCCGAATCCAGCGCCACGCCCTTGGACAGGTAGACGTGGATGTTCATGAACAGCGAGCTGTGGATGTTTTCCTGCCAGGTCAGGAACCAGTCGGTGGAAAAGGGCAGCTGGCCCTTGGACGGGGACTTGCCCGCCACCTCCTTGTACAGCCGGATCAGGCGCTCGTAGGACAGCGTGGTTTCCGACTCGAGCACCTGCATGCGCGCGCCCATCTCGATCAGCATCACGGCGCGCTCGATCTGGCGG
>JAUCDD010000045.1:5000-192142 GCA_034675505.1 Melaminivora sp.
CGGTCGCAGCAAAATTCATCAACCTCGCTGCCATGGCCCGACAGCAGGCATACCACGGTCTCGCCCTGGCGGCGCAGTGCCGCCACCGCGGCTGCCATCTCGGCGCCGCCTGCCCAGGGCGCGCGAATCGCCGCCCTGAGCGCGCGCGGCGCCACCACGCCGACGAGTTGCTTGACGTCCAGGCTGAAGCCTGCAGCTGGCCGGTTGCGCCCAAAGGCAGCTCCCACCTCGTCATAGCGCCCGCCCCGCACCAAAGCGTCGCTGGCCCCAGGGGTGTAGATCGCAAAACGCGTGCCGCTGTAGTAGGCGTAGCCGCGCAGGTCAGCCAGGTCGAAGGTAACCCCGGCGCCTTCCACACGGGCGGCAATCTCTCTCAAATCCGATAGCGCTTGAGCAAGGCCGGGCGACGGCGCGAGGGCCTTTTCGGCCTCATCCAGGACTTTTGCGTCGCCATACAGCTGCAGCAGGGCCAGCAAGCCTTGCCGCGAGGCGGCCGGGAAGTCGCGCGTCAGCCTCGCAAGTTCGCTGGCGTCTTTGGCAGCCAGCGCCGCATGCACCTGGGCCAGGGCGGCCATGCCGACGGGCACGCCGGCCAGCAGGCTGCGCACGATCCGCACGTCTGCCAGGTCGACACTCATCTGGGGCACCTGCGCCACCCGCAAGCACTGCAGCGCCACTAGTACGGCTTCGATGTCGGCCTCGATACCGGCGTGCCCGTAAATTTCCGCACCGAATTGCAGAGGCTCGCGCGTGGCGTGGGGGCGATCCGGTCGGGTGTGCAGCACGGGGCCGCAATAGCACAGGCGCGTCACGCCGCGGCGGTTGAGCAAATGCGCGTCGATGCGCGCCACCTGCTGCGTCGTATCGGCGCGCAGTCCCAGCGAACGGCCGGACAGTTGGTCGACCAGCTTGAATGTCTGCAGGTCGAGCGCCTCGCCCGCGCCGCTCAACAGCGAATCCAGGTGCTCCAGCAGGGGCGGCATGACCAACTCATAGCCGTAACTGCGCGCCGTGTCGAGCAGCCCGCGGCGCAGTTCTTCGATGTGCCGGGCCTCTGAGGGCAGGACATCGGCAATGTGATCCGGCAGGACCCAGGCAGACATGGAAAGGGCAAGCTGTTAAAAACGTGATTCTATCGGCTGGACAGGCCCGGGCCCGGTCGCCAGCCCACGGGGGCTCAGGACAGCAGCAGCAGGCAGGCGCCGGCCAGCATGCTGGCCAGGCCAAAGAAACGTATTTGCCCATCGCGCAGCTGCAGCAGCTGCGCAAACATGCGCCGCCAGCCACTTGGCGAGAGGAAGGGCAGCAGCCCTTCAATCAGCAGCACCAGCCCCAGCGCAGCGCCGATGCTGCCAATCCATTCCACGTCCACCTAGCGGCCGCCAGATGCGGCAGAGGAGCCAGGAGTGCGCATGGACTTGAAGAAATCGCTGGAAGCCGGATCCAGCACCAGCACGTCGCTCTTGCGGTTGAAGCTGGCCTTGTAGGCCTCCAGGCTGCGGTAGAACTGCGCAAACTGGGGATCCCGGCTGAACGCCTCGCCATACGTGCGGGCCGCTTCCGCGTCTCCCTCGCCCTTGACCTTTTGCGCATCGCGATAAGCGTTGGCGATGGCGATTTCGCGCTGGCGGTCGGCGTCGGCACGGATCTTCTCGCCCTCGGCCGCGCCGGTGGAGCGCAGCTCGTTGGCCACGCGCTTGCGCTCGGCCTCCATCCGGCGATAGACCGACTCGGTGATGGCTTCGACGTAGTCCACGCGGGTGATGCGCACATCCACCACGTCCACCCCCCAGGGCTTGGCGCCGCGCACGGACTCCAGCACCTCGCGCTTGACGTCGGACATCAGCGCGTCGCGCTTGGCCGAAATCAGCTCGCGCACCGTGCGGCGGTTGATTTCCTCCTGGAAGGCATTGCGCACCACGCGGTTGAGCTGCAAGGCGCCCGCATTTTCATCCAGGCCGACGTTGCGGATGTACTCCGAGGGATCGGTGATGCGCCAGCGCACGTACCAGTCGATGACCACGCGCTGCTTCTCGGCCGTCAGCATGGACTCTGTCTCCGAGCTGTCCAGCGTCAGCAGCCGCTTGTCGATGTAGCGCACGTTCTGAAAAGGCGGCGGGAGCTTGAAGTTCAGGCCCGGCTCGGTGATGACTTCCTTGATCTGGCCCAGTGCATAGACGACGCCGAATTGGCGCTGATCCACCACGAAGAGCATGGAGCTGAGCAGGGCCAGCAGCACCAGCGCGCTGGTGGCAATGAATCCGATTCTGTTCACGCGGCTGTTCTCCTATCGGGACTCACGGTCGCGCGAGCGGGCGTCCCGCGCACGCGGGTCACTGCCTGCCATCGCTGGCTGCGACGTGGCCGGCCTGGCCGGCTGCGCCAGGCCCGGGGTGCCGGCGGCAGCGTCTGCCCCGGCGGCCGGGGTGGACGATGCCTGGGCGACGTTTTGCATGATCTTGTCCAGCGGCAGGTACAGCAGGTTGGAGCCCTGGCGCGAATCCACCAGGACCTTGGTGACGTTGCTGTATATCTGCTGCATGGTTTCCAGGTACAGCCGGTCGCGGGTGACCTGGGGCGCCTTCTGGTATTCGGTCAGCACGGAGGCGAAGCGCTGCGCATCGCCTTGTGCCTGGGCCACGATGCGCGCCTTGTAGGCGGCCGCCTCCTCGCCCAGGCGCGAGGCCGCGCCCACGGCGCGTGGCACCACGTCGTTGGCGTAGGCCTGCGCTTCGTTCTTGGCGCGCTCGCGCTCCTGTCCAGCCTTCAGCACGTCATCGAACGCCGCCTGCACCTGCTCGGGCGGACGCACGCCGCCCTGCTGCAGGTTGATGCCGACGACCTCGACACCGACGTGGTAGCGATCGAGGATGGATTGCATGAGCTTGCGCACACGCGGCGCGATCTGGTCGCGCTCCTCGGCCAGGGCTGCATCCATGCGCATCTTGCCCACTACCTCGCGCACTGCGGTCTCCGCCACCTGCACCACGGCACCGCCAGGGTCGCGGCTTTCGAACAGCCAGGCCCGGGCGTCGTTCAGGCGGTACTGCACGGCAAACTTGATCTCGACGATATTTTCGTCTTCGGTCAACATGGCGGATTCGCGCAGGCCAGTGCTCTTGATGATGCTGTCGCGCCCCACGTCCACCGAACGAATCTGGGTGACGAATACCGTCTCATGCCGCTGGATGGGATAGGGCAGGCGCCAGTTGAAGCCGGCATTCACGGTGCTCTTGTACTTGCCGAACTGGGTGATGACCGCCTGCTGGCCTTCCTGCACGATGAAGAAACCGGTGCCAAGCCAGATCACCGCGGCAATGGCCACGATCAGGCCCAGGCCTACGCCCGCGTTCTTCATGTCAGGCTGAAAACCGCCACCCCCACCGCCCGGTGCGGGCCGGCGCCCTCCGCCGCCTCCCCGCCCGCCGAACAGGCCGCTCAGCTTGCGGTTCAGGTCACGCCACAGCTCATCCAGGTCGGGCGGTTGCCCCCCCGGGCCGTTGCGGTTGCCGCGCGGCGGCTCGCCCCCCGGACGCTCGGGATCGGGACGCGCGTCCCCTTCGTTGCCATCGTCGCTGCGGCCCCAGCGCGGGTCGTTGAGGTTGAACATCCCCCGGATGCGCGCCGGCAGCGAGGCCTGGCGCCAGGAGCGGTTAGGAAGGTTCATGCGCTTGGTTTCTCTTGCTTCTTGGAGTGTCGGAAAAAAGGCAGACGGCATTGTGCCCAATCAGTCCGCCGCACTCGGCAATTGGGCCTCCTGCGCTGGGGGCATCGGCTCGCGTGTGCGCAGCACCATGGCCGCGAGCTGCTCGCGCAATGCCGCCATGCCGCTGCCGGTGCGCGCGCTCACGAACAACCGCGGCACGGCGCGTCCATCGATCTCGTACTCGTCGAGCAAGGCCGCCGGCTGCGCACCCGGCGCCACCGCATCGAGCTTATTGAACACCAGTAGCTGCGCGATGCCGGCGGCGCCGATTTCCTGCAACACCTTTTGCACCTGCGCGATCTGTTCCGTGTAGCCAGGGTTGGAGGCATCGACAACGTGCAGCAGCAGGTCGGCGTCCACCGCCTCCTGCAAGGTCGCCTCGAACGCGTCGACCAGGCCGTGCGGCAGGTCGCGGATGAAACCCACGGTATCGGACAGGGACACCGAGCCCACGCCCTCGCCCAGATAAAGCTGGCGCGTGGTGGTATCGAGCGTGGCAAACAGCTGGTCAGCTGCATAGGCGCGGGCCTTGACCAGCGCATTGAACAAGGTGGACTTGCCGGCGTTGGTATAGCCCACGATGGAGATGTTGAAGGTCTCGCGGCGCTCGCGCTGGCGCCGCTGGGTGCCGCGCTGGCGCTTGACCTTGACCAGGCGTTCGCGCGTGCGCTTGATGGCATCGTCGATCATGCGGCGGTCCAGCTCGATCTGGCGTTCGCCCGGCCCGCCGCGTGCGCCAATGCCGCCGCGCTGGCGCTCCAGGTGCGACCAGCGGCGCACCAGCCGTGTGGACAGATATTGCAGCCGCGCCAGCTCCACCTGCAGCTTGCCCTCGTGGCTGCGCGCGCGTTGCGCGAAGATTTCCAGGATCAGCAGCGTCCGGTCGTTCACCGGCAGGCCGAGGTGGCGCTCCAGGTTGCGCTGCTGCGCCGGGCTCAGGGCCTGGTCAAACAACACTTCCTGGGCGCCATGCATCTGCGCCAGCAGGCGGATTTCATCGGCCTTGCCGCTGCCCACGAACAGCGCGGCGTCTGGCACCTTGCGCTTGCACGCCAGGCGGGCCACCGGATGCAGGCCGGCGGTCTGGGCCAGCAGGCCCAGCTCTTCGAGTTCGCCGTCGAAATGCGGCAGGCCAAAATCCACGCCGACCAACAAGACCGGCGTGGGTGGGCCCTCAAAAGGATGTTCAGTAATGGTCAAGACCGCAGGCGCGGGTAGGTCGCAGCGCGGGGAGTGCGGCGCGACGGGGCGCCGCCAAGTGGGGGGTTTATCGGTTGTCGCTGCTGCCGGGGTCGGCAGATTCAGCAGGTTCGGCGGTGGAGAAATTCACCGCCCGGCCCGGCACGATGGTCGAGATGGCATGCTTGTAGACCATCTGCGTCACCGTATTGCGCAGCAGCACGACGTACTGGTCGAAGGACTCGATCTGGCCCTGCAGCTTGATGCCGTTGACCAGATAGATGGAAACGGGCACGTGCTCGCGGCGCAGGGCGTTGAGGAAGGGATCTTGCAGAAGCTGGCCTTTGTTGCTCACGATATTCTCCGTGTTCAAGAGTGTTGTTGTGGATCAGCACCTTACCACAGCCATGCGGAGCCAAGGCAGCTCAGCTGCCGCCCTTGTCGGCAAAGGGGTTGGCCTGGGTCTTCATCTCGATGCGCAGCGGCGTGCCCACCAGGTCGAACTCCTTGCGAAAGCGCCCTTCCAGGAAGCGCTTGTAGGCCTCCGTGACGTGCTCCAGGGAGTTGCCGTGCACGACGATGATGGGCGGGTTCATGCCGCCCTGGTGGGCGTAGCGCAGCTTGGGGCGGAAGCTGCCCGAGCGCTTGGGCGCCTGGAACTGCACCGACTCCAGCAGGACGCGCGTAAGCACCGGCGTCGGCATCTTGCGCATGGAGGCCTTGTAGGCCTGGGTGATCGACCCCCACAGCGGCGCCAGGCCCTGGCGCTTTTGCGCCGAAATGAAATGCATGGAGGCGAATTTCAAGAACGACAGGCGCGTCTCGATCGATCGCTCCAGCTGCTGGCGCTCATAGCTGTCCACCGCGTCCCATTTGTTGACGGCAACCACCACGGCGCGCCCGCTCTCCAGGATGTAGCCGGCGACATGGGCATCCTGGTCGGTGACGCCCTGGGTGGCATCCAGGAGCAGCAGCACCACGTGCGCCGACTCGATGGCCTGCAGCGTCTTGACGACGGAGAATTTCTCGATCGCCTCGAACACGCGGCCTTTGCGGCGCAGCCCGGCGGTGTCGATGAGCTCGAACTTTTGGCCGCCGCGCTCCAGCGGCACGGATATGGCGTCGCGCGTGGTGCCGGGCAGGTCGAATGCGATCAGCCGCTCCTCGCCCAGCCAGGCGTTGATCAAGGTGGACTTGCCGACGTTGGGCCGGCCCGCAACGGCCAGGCGGATGACGCCATCGTCCCCTTCGGCGGCTTCCGCGTCGTCATGCGGGGGCTCGCCCAGCGGCTCCAGGGCCTGGTCGACCAGCCCGCGCACGCCCTGGCCATGGGCTGCCGAGACCGGGTACACCTCCCCCAGGCCCAGCTCGTAGAACTCGGCCAATTGCACGCCGCCCTGCATGCCCTCGGCCTTGTTGCCGGCGAGCACGCATGGCTTGCCCAGGCGGCGCAGATACTTGGCGATCTCATGGTCCTGCGCCGAGACGCCGGCGCGCACGTCCACGACGAAGACGACCACGTCGGCCTCGGCCACGGCCTGCTGCGTCTGGCGCGCCATCTCGCGGAAGATGCCGGTGCCGGCGTCGGGCTCGAAACCACCGGTGTCGATGACGATGAACTCGCGCTTGCCCTGGCGGCCGTTGCCGTAATGCCGGTCGCGCGTGAGGCCGGCGAAGTCGGCCACGATGGCATCGCGCGAGCGCGTCATGCGGTTGAACAGGGTGGACTTGCCCACATTGGGCCGCCCCACCAGGGCGATCACGGGTTTCATCCCTTGCCTTTTTTCAATCTATTCGGCGAACCGTCATTCGGGACGAAAACCGTACACGCCGCCCTTGCGGGTGACGACCACCAACGTGTCGGCAGCCGCCACCGGCGCCGCGGCGATCGGCGAGCCGTCGGTGGCCAGGCGGTTCAACGGTGCGGCGTCCTCGCGCGACAGCAGGTGTACCTGGCCGGTTTCATCGCCCACCACCACCGAGCGGCCCAGCAACAGCGGCGCCGTCAGGCGGCGCCACTGCAGGCGGTCGCTGCTCCAGGCGCGCGCACCATCGGCGCGGCGCCAGGCCAGCACGGTGCCGTTGCCCTCGGTGCCAAACACCATGGCGTCGTCGCCGTCTATCCCCTCGCCGCCGCTGGCAGGCTGGGTCCAGGCCACGGTGCCGCGCGCGGCGTTGATGCAACCCACGCTGGCCTGAAAGGCGCGCGCGCAGATGCTGTCGCCCACACGGCTGGTGCGCCCGACGATCTCGACCAGGCGCTCCACATCGTTGGTGCCGCGCGGGCTGGCCAAGGGCGCTTCCCAGCGCACGCTGCCGTTGTCGGGGCTGAAGCCGACCAGGCGGCCGGACACGCCGGCCACCAGGGTGTCGCCAACGGCCATGAGCACCCCGCCCTGGCGCAGGATGAGGGGCTCGCCCGGGCGCTGCTGGCGCCACAGCTGGTAGCCGGTGGCGGCGTCGAAGGCGGCGACCGAGCGATCCGCGCCCAGCACGAAGACGCGGCTGCCGGCCACCAGGGGCGCGGTGTAGGTGGGCGCCGGCAGCGGCTTGCGCCAGATTTCCCGGCCCGCCTCCAGCACGATCAGTTCGCCGGCCTTGCTGCCCACCGCCGTCCAGCGGCCGTCGCTGCCCACGCCCGCGGCCAGCGGCACGCCCAGCCGGGTGCGCCAGAGGTCGCCGCCGGTGCGCGCATCGATGGCAGCGACTTCGCCGGCACCGGAGGCCAGCACCACGGTATGGCCCAGCACGTGCACGTCCAGCGCCAGCCCCTGCGTGTCGCCGATCTGGCTGACCCAGGCCTGGCGCACCCCGAGCACCGGCACGTTGGGCCCCAACTCAGCCGGCTTGGGGCGCGAGGAGCCGCCCCAGGGCAGCATGCCGCTCAAGGACGAGCAGCCGGCAAGCACCAGCGCGCAGGCCAGCAGGGCGGTCGGGCGCAACATCCGCGCGGCCCTCATTGCGCAGCTCCCGCGTTGCCAGCCGAGGCCACGGCCTGGGTCTGGGCGCCCAGCGCATGCAGCTTGGCCTCGACCAGGCGCCGGTAGTCGGCACGCTCATCGAGCAGGCCCCAGGCGCGCCGGTATTCCTCGATCGCCTGCGGCTTCTTGTCCTGCAGCTGCAGCACGTCGCCCTTGCGATCGGCGGCCAGCCCGGCAAAGGCCTGGGGCATGGCCGTGGACACCTGGGCCAGCGCCTCGTCATAGGACTTCTGGTCCACCAGCATGCCGGCCAGGCGCAGGCGGGCCAGGGCGCGCAGGCCTTCGTCGTCGCCCTTCTCGGCCACCCAGGTCAGGATGGCCTTGGCATCGTCGGCCTTGCCGGCGTCGAGCAGCGCCCGGGCGGCCAGCAGGCCGGCCTGCGCGGTCTGCTGGGTGCCGCCGTAGCTGGACTTCAAGTCGCCAAAGGCCTGCTGCAGGCGCCCTGCATCGCCCGCGCGCGCGGCCGCTTCGACCGCTTCGGCCAGGGCCGTGGCCTGCTGGGCCTGGCGGTTTTGCCACAGGCGCCAGCCGTTCCAGGCGGCGAATGCACCCATGACGACGATCAGCGCCCAGGTGATGAGGTTGCCCCAGTTCTTCCAGAAGTGCTTGAGCTCTTCCAGCTGTTCCTGCTCCTGCAGGTCGAAATTGTTGGCCATGTGCGTACCGTTCCTGTTCAGCGCGCCGATTGTAGGGTGGCCGCCCAGCCAGCCAGGTCGTCCAGCGGGCGCTCGACCTGCTCGCCTGCCTGGCGCAGCGGCTTGACGGTGACGGCGCCGCGTGCGGCCTCGTCCTGGCCAAACACCAGCGCGAAACGCGCGCCGCTGGCATCGGCCTTCTTGAACTGCGACTTCATGCTGCCCATGCCCTCGCCGGCCACCGTGGGCGCGTGCATTTGCACCGATACGCCCAGCGACCGCAGGCGCTGCAGGTGCGCCATGACCTGGGGCAGCTGCGCGGCGTCCGGCACCACGGCATAGGCGTCGGCGGCCAGCCCGGGCGCGGCCACGCCTTGCTCCTTGAGCAGCTCCAGCACGCGCTCCACGCCGATCGCCCAGCCCACGGCAGGCGCGCTCTTGCCGCCGATCTGCTCGATCAGGTAGTCATAGCGTCCGCCGCCGCAGATGGTGCCTTGGGAGCCCAGGCGGTCGGTCACGAATTCGAACACTGTCAGGTTGTAGTAGTCCATGCCGCGCACCAGGCGCGGGTTCAGCTGCCAGGCGACGCCGCTGGCGTCCAGGATGGACTTCACGGCATCGAAGTGCGCCAGCGAAGCCTCGCCCAGGAAATCCATCAGCCGCGGCGCGGCCTCCACCACGGCCTGCATGGCCGGGTTCTTGGTGTCCAGGATCCGCAGGGGATTGCTGTGCAGGCGCCGGCGCGCGTCCTCGTCCAGCAGCTCCTGGTGCTGCTCCAGGTACTCGATGAGCGCCGCCCGGTGCGCGCGGCGCTCGTCGGGCTGGCCCAGGCTGTTGAGCTCCAGGCGCACGTCTGAAAGGCCCAGCTCCTGCCACAGGGCATGGGCCAGCAGGATGAGCTCGGCGTCGGCATGCGCACCGGGAAAGCCCAGCGCCTCGGCTCCGATCTGGTGGAACTGCCGGTAGCGCCCGCGCTGCGGCCGCTCGTGGCGGAACATGGCGCCCATGTAGTACAGCCGCTTGCCGCCGTCGTACAGCATGGAATGCTCGACCACGGCGCGCACCACGCCGGCCGTGGCCTCGGGGCGCAGGGTGAGCTGCTCGCCGTTCAGCCGGTCCTCGAAGGAGTACATCTCCTTCTCAACGATGTCGGTGACCTCGCCCAGGCCGCGCACGAACAACGGCGTGGGCTCGACGATGGGGGTGCGCATGTTGCGGTAGGCGTGGCGCGCCATGAGCGCGCGCACCTTGTCCTCCAGCCACTCCCAGCGCGCCGACTCGGGCGGCAGGATGTCGTTCATGCCCTTGATGGCGACCAGCTTCTGCATGGATGCGTTTTTCCGTGTTTTTGAATCAAATCAGCCTCATGCCGGCGTCCTGCGGCGGCATCTAGCTATCATTTTTATAGCTTCCGCACTCAGCCTGCGGGGCTGCCGTAGCGGCGCGCCACGTAGCCATCGACGATGGCCTGGAATTCCCGGGCAATGTGCTCGCCGCGCAGCGTCATGGCCTTCTCGCCGTCGATGAAAACCGGCGCCACCGGTGTCTCGCCGGTGCCCGGCAGGCTGATGCCGATGTCGGCATGGCGGCTCTCCCCGGGACCATTGACGATGCAGCCCATGACGGCCACCTTCATGGCTTCCACGCCGGGATAGCGCGCGCGCCACAGGGGCATTTGCGCACGCAGGTAGTCGTCGATCTGCTTGGCCAGCTCCTGGAAGGTGGTGCTGGTGGTGCGCCCGCAGCCCGGGCAGGCGGTGACGCTGGGCACGAAGGCGCGCAGGCCCAGCGCCTGCAGGATTTCGGTGGCCACCACCACCTCCTGCGTGCGCGCCTCGCCCGGCTGGGGCGTGAGCGAGACGCGGATGGTGTCGCCTATGCCCTCCTGCAGCAGGATGGCCAGCGCCGCGCTGGAGGCCACGGTGCCCTTGGTTCCCATGCCGGCCTCGGTCAGGCCCAGGTGCAGGGCGTAGTCGCAGCGGCGCGCCAGTTCGCGGTATACGGCGATCAAATCCTGCACGCCGCTGACCTTGCACGACAGGATGATCTGGTCGCCGGCCAGCCCCATGCTCTCGGCCTGCCGGGCGGAATCGATAGCCGAGGTGATGAGCGCCTCGTACATGACCTGGCGCACGTCCCAGGGCTGGCTGCGGCGGCTGTTGGCGTCCATCAGGCCGGCCAGCAGCTCCTGGTCCAGGCTGCCCCAGTTCACACCAATGCGCACGGCCTTGTCCCAGCGCACCGCCGCCTCGATCATCTGGCCGAACTGGCGGTCGCGCTTGTCGCCCTTGCCCACGTTGCCGGGGTTGATGCGGTACTTGGACAGCGCCTGCGCGCAGGCGGGGAATTCGGTCAGCAACCGGTGGCCGTTGTAGTGGAAGTCGCCCACCAACGGCACGTCCACGCCCATGCGGTCGAGCTGCTCGCGCACATAGGGCACGGCCTGCGCCGCCTCGGGGGTATTGACCGTGATGCGCACCATCTCGGAGCCGGCCTGGGCCAGTTCCTTGACCTGGATGGCCGTCGCCACGGCGTCCACGGTGTCGGTGTTGGTCATGGACTGGATGCGCACCGGCGCATCGCCGCCCACCGTCACCACGCGCCCGCCCCAGGCCACGCGCGCCTGGCGCGAGCGCCGCGGCAGGGGCGCGGACAGGGCGACGGGAGAGCCATTGCTTGCCGGATTCATCATTTCACCTCGAAACGCGCCACGTTCTCGCGGGCCACCGCAGCCAGATCCATGGGCTGGCCGCGCACGATGACCTGTGTGACGTCGGCCTTGCCGATCACCACCGACCAGGGAGCCGACCCGGGCACGGGGGCGCTCTCGCCGGCCGCCAGCATCTTTTGCAGCACCACTGCGCCACCGCTGCGCACCTGCACCCAGGAGGGCGCGCTTGCGCGGATCACCAGGACGGCCCCGCCATCGGCAACCGCGGCGCTGGCAGGAACCGCCGGTGCACGCGCATCGGCGGGGGCCGCAGCCACCGGCATCGTGGCTGCGGGCGTAGGCACGGGCGCGGGCGCGGCAGGGCCAGGCGCCTGGCCCTGCGCCGCCAGGGCGCCAGGCGCCGGCTCTGGCGCCGGCGGCGTGTCTTGCAGGGACTGGGCCTGGGGAGCGGGCGGCACTGCGGCAGGGGCGGCTGCGGCGTCCGGGCCGCGCTGGGGCAGCAGGGCCTGCACCGTCCAGCCTGCAGGCCACAGCGCGATGGCCAGGGCGCCGGCCAGCAACACCCCTGCCAGCGCGCCCAGCCACCGCGAGCGCGGCGCCTCGGCCGTGCTGGAGAAACCGCCCCCCCGGTGGGTGGTGTCGCGAAACGAAGCGTTGATCCCCTTGTCGATGCGCAGCGGCGCGGGCGCGCCGCCGGGCAGCAGCGCCAGCACCGGCCCCGGCTCGCGCTTGAGCACGCGGCAGGCGCTGGCGGCCAGCCCGCGCATGAAGACGACGTCATTGAACGCCTCATAGCGGTCCGCCTCCAGGGCCTGCAGCTTGTCCACCGGCACCTTCAGCGTCATCGCCAGCGCCGCCAGGTGCACGCCCGCACCCTGGCGGGCCTGCATGAGAAGCTGGCCGGCAGTCATGGCGCTGTCCGGCATGGCCGGGCTGCTGTCGTGGTCCGCATCACTCATCGAAAGCTCCCTTGTCCAGCGCATGGGTCTGCCGTGCGTCGGGGAAACGCTTGCGCAATTGCTCGGCCAGCTGGCGCATGGCGACGGTGTCGCCCAGTGCGCGCTCGATCCTGATGCCCAGCCACAGCGATTCGGCGTTGCCGAATTCGCCGTTGTTCACCCGCCGGATATAGAACTGCGCACGCTTGCTCTCACCCCGCGCGAACATGAGCGCGGCCAGGTGGTACCCCGTCAGTGGATTGCCGGCGTCCAGCTCGTAGGCGCGCAGCAGCGCCTGCTCGGCCAGCTGTGCCTGGCCTGCGCGCTGGTGGCAAATGCCCTGCGACATCAGCGTCTTGCTGCGCGCGGCATAGGTGGGCACGGCCAGCGCGCGCTCGAACAGCTGGTCGGCCTGGGCGTACTGGCCGCGCTGGCATTGCAGCCAGCCCAGGTTGTGCAGGATGTCGGGGTCCGCAGGCTTCATGCCCTGGGCGCGCCGCAGACTTTGCTCGGCCTGGTCCAGCTCGCCGCGCGCCATCTGGATCAGCCCGCGCAGGTGGTAGGCATCGGTGTAGCCGGGGTCTGCCGCCAGCGCCTGGCGGACTTCCTCCAGGGCCACGTCTGCCTGCCCGCGCTGCAGGTAGCTGGCCGCCAGTTCCAGGCGGATGCGCGCGCGCCGCCGCGCTTCGCTCTCGCCCTGCGTGGCGCCGGCATCGCCGCTGCCGGCCTCGCCATCGGCGCCGGAGTGCGCGCAGCCGGCCAGCACGGCCATGCATGCCAGCACGCTGGCACCGGCCAGCAGCCGCCAGCGCCCTGCCCCCCCCTTGCTCACGATCATGGAGATCTCCCCTGTTCGTTGGATGTTGTGGCGCCGCGCGCCCTCAGAGCCTGAACAGGCTCTCATGACGCCGGGACGATGGGAATGGTGCGCAGCCGGGCCATGCGCTCGCCCACGCGGGTGCGGTCGCGCACGTCGCCCGCGAGCTGGCCGCAAGCCGCGTCGATGTCGTCGCCGCGCGTCTTGCGCACGGTGGTGACGATGCCGGCATCGCTCAACATCCGGGCGAAGGCCGCCACGGCGGCGTTGCTGGAGCGGTGCAGCCCCGATGCCGGGAATGGATTGAAGGGAATCAGGTTGAACTTGCACGGCACGCGCTCGCCCGCGCTGCCGTTCACCAGCGCCACCAGCTGGCGGGCATGCTCGGGCTGGTCGTTCACGCCGTCGAGCATGCAGTATTCGAAGGTGATGAAGTCGCGCGGCGCATGGTCCAGGTAGCGCCGGCAGGCCGCCAGCAGCTCTGCCAGCGGGTATTTGCGATTCAGGGGCACCAGGGTGTCGCGCAGCGCATCCACGGGCGCGTGCAGCGAAACGGCCAGGGCCACCGGACAGTCCTGCGCCAATCGGTCGATCATGGGCACCACGCCCGACGTGGACACCGTGACGCGGCGCCGCGACAGGCCGTAGGCGTGGTCATCCAGCATGGTGCGCAGCGCCGGCACCAGGGCTGAATAGTTCTGCAGGGGCTCGCCCATGCCCATCATCACCACGTTGGAGATGACGCGCTCATCGCTGCCCCGCCGCTGGCGCAGCTGGTGCTCGGCAAACCACAGCTGGGCGACGATCTCGCCTGTCGTGAGGTTGCGGCTGAAACCCTGGTGGCCGGTCGAGCAGAACCGGCAACCAACGGCGCAGCCGGCTTGCGAAGAAATGCACAGCGTGCCGCGATCGTCCTCGGGGATGAAAACGGTTTCGACGGCATTGCCGCCGCCCACGTCGAACAGCCACTTGATGGTGCCGTCGGCCGACACGTGCTCGCTGACGATGGGCAGGGCCGCGACATGCGCGCAGCCCTTGAGTTTCTCGCGCAGCGACTTGGCCAGGTCGCTCATCTGGTCGAAGTCGGCCACGCCGCGCTGGTGGATCCAGCGAAACAGCTGCGTGGCGCGGAAGCGCTTCTCGCCCAGCTGCGCGCAGAACGCGGCGATGCCGTCGAGGTCCAGGTCCAGAAGGCTAGTGGTCATGGCGCTGTCCGCAATTGCCACGCCGCAGGGCCCGGGCGGGCAGTCACGAGGCCCGCCCGCAGCCACTGCATCAACGCGTGTAGATGTTCAGGCCGGGAAAGAAGAAGGCGATCTCGACCTGCGCGGTTTCGGCAGCGTCGGAGCCGTGCACGGCGTTGGCGTCGATGCTGTCGGCGAAATCGGCGCGGATGGTGCCGGGGGCAGCCTTCTTGGGGTCGGTCGCGCCCATCAGCTCGCGGTTCTTCAGGATGGCGTCATCGCCTTCCAGCGCCTGCACCATGACCGGGCCGGAGATCATGAAGTCCACCAGATCCTTGAAGAACGGGCGCTCCTTGTGCACGCCGTAGAACTGCTCGGCCTCGGCGCGCGACAGGTGGACCATGCGGGCGGCGGCGATCTTCAGGCCGGCGGCCTCGAAGCGGGCGTAGATCTGGCCGATCACATTCTTGGCGACGGCGTCGGGCTTGATGATGGACAGGGTGCGTTCGATAGCCATGGGAATTTTTTCCTGGTGATGTGTTGCGATTATTTTTTTGCCGGATGAGCAAAACCCGGCATTTTAACTTTGGGCAGCAGCCTCAGCGCCCGCCGCGCCGCTGCCCACTGCGGCCGCGCTGCTTTTGCTGTTCACGCTTGCGCGCCAGGCTGTCGGCGCCGATGTAGCCGACCGAGGTTTTCAGGGGGTCGGGCTGGCCCTGCGGCGGCTGCCGGCCTGCGCGCGGCGCCACCGGGCCGCGTGCTGGCCCCGCGCCTGCAGGCCGGTCGGGTGAGCGGCCGCGCCGCCCGGGACCCGCCTGGTCAGCGCGCGGGCCGCGCGGCTCCAGCTCCGGCGTGACGCCCACCGCCTGCATCAGCGCCCGTATGTCACGCTCGTCCAGCTCCAGCCAGGCGCCGCGCTTCAGGCCGCGCGGCAGCATCATGGCGCCGTAGCGGATGCGGATCAGGCGGCTGACGGCATGGCCCACGGCCTCGAACATGCGCCGCACCTCGCGGTTGCGGCCCTCGGAGATCGTCACCCGGTACCAGCAGTTGGCGCCTTCGCCGCCCCCTTCCTCGATGGAGCCGAAGGCGGCGTCACCGTCGTCCAGCCGCACGCCGTCCAGTAGCCGCTGGCGCTCCTCGGGGCTGAGGGCACCCAGCACCCGCACTGCGTATTCGCGCTCCAGGCCGAAGCGCGGGTGCATGAGGCGGTTGGCCAGTTCACCCGAGCTGGTGAACAGCAGCAGGCCTTCGGTGTTCAGATCCAGGCGGCCCACCGACTGCCACTTGCCGTGCATCAGGCGCGGCAGCTTGCGAAATACCGTCGGGCGGTTTTGCGGATCGTCGTGCGTCACCACCTCGCCCGTGGGCTTGTGGTAGGCGATGACGCGGGTCGGCGGCGGTGCGATGCGAAAGCGGATCGGCTTGCCGTTGACCTTGATCTGGTCGCCGTACTGCACGCGCTGGCCGACGTGCGCCGGCTCGTTGTTCACCGAGATCCGCCCCTCCAGGATCAGCTGCTCCATCTCCAGCCGCGAACCCAGGCCGGCCTGCGCCAGCACCTTGTGCAGCTTGGGACTCTCGGCATGGGGCTGCAGCACGCGCTTTTGCGGCGCGAGCTGGACATCCGCCTCGTCCTGGTCGAGCTGACCGGACACGACGTCGGAAAACTGGTAGCCGCCGTGTTGCGGGTCCGCCGCCAGGGCGGCCTCGCCGGGATCAGGGGCTGCTCGCTCGGCGGGGTCGCTGGCCTGCGCAGCCGGGGCCTGGGCCGGAGAGCGCTTTTTTCCACTCTCCGCGCGTTGCCCGGAAGGGACGGGTGAGCGGCGCGAGGGCTTGGCAGGTTGGTTCATCGATGTTCTTCCCTTGGGGTGCCGTCGCCGGCGGAGGCGGGTGTTGTGGGCGCGGGGGCTGCGTCGGCGGCACCCGCTTCGTGGTCATTCGGCGCTGGGGCTGCCTCGGGGTCTTGTCCGGGCTCTTGCAGTTCCAGCAATCCGCCCAGGTCGGGTAAATCGGCCTGGGCCTCGCCGCCATCGCCCAGCGCGGGCAACTGATCCAGCGACTGCAGGCCCAGGTCATCCAGGAACTGCCGCGTGGTGGCCAGCAGCGCCGGGCGGCCCAGGGTTTCGCGATAGCCGATGGTCTCGACCCAGCCCCGATCCTCCAGCTGCTTGATGATCAGGCTGTTGACGGTGACGCCGCGGATGTCCTCGATGTCGCCCCGCGTGACGGGTTGGCGGTAGGCAATGATGGCCAGCGTCTCCAGCGCAGCGCGCGTGTAGCGCGGCGGCTTCTCGGGATGCAGGCGGTCAAGGTAGGGGCGCATCTCCGGCCGGCTCTGGAAGCGCCAGCCGCTGGCCACCGCCACCAATTCGACCCCGCGCAACGACCAGTCCTGTTGCAACTGGAACAGCAGGGCCTTCACGGTATCGGCCCCGAGCACGTCGTCAAACAGCGTGCGCAGCTCGCGTATGGACACCGGCTGGGCAGCGCAGATCAAGGCGGTTTCGAGAACCCGTTTGGCATCCACCGAATTCATGGGCGGCAATAGCGGGAAAAGGCGGCGCCGGTACGGGCGGCGCGCAGACGAAGACGGGGAGGAAGCGGCCGCCTTCCCAGGCGCCGGTCGGCAGGCTTTAGGCCGCAGGCGGCAGATTGTAGTCCAGCCCCCAGAAAGCCAGCGCCTGGCGCATGTCCAGCGGCAAGGGAGCAAGGAATTCCAGCGCCTCGCCCGTCATGGGGTGCGTGAACGCCAGCCGACAGGCATGCAGCGCCTGGCGCTGCAGGCCGGCTGCCGGCAGGCCGCCGTACAGGCTGTCGGCCACCAGCGGGTGGCGCAGCGATGCCATGTGCACGCGAATCTGGTGCGTGCGCCCTGTATGCAGGGTGCAGCGCACGAGGCAGACCTGCTCCTGGCTGGCGAGCTGCTCGATGTCGGTACGCGCCGGCTTGCCGGGCTGGCTGGCCAGGTCGACGACCGCCATGCGCAGCCGGTTGCGCGGGTCGCGGCCGATGGGCGCATCCACCCGCCGCTGCAGCGGCCCGCCCCAGGCACCCCACGCCAGCGCCAGGTATTGGCGGCTGACCTCGCGTGCGGCAATCATGCGCACCAGCGCATCCATCGCCGCACGGCTGCGCGCCACCACCATGAGGCCGCTGGTGTCCTTGTCCAGCCGGTGCACGATGCCGGCGCGGGGCACCTGCGCGGCCCGCGCGTCGCGCCCCAGCAAGGCGTTGAGCAGCGTTCCGCTCCAATTGCCGGGCGCCGGATGGACGACCAGGCCTGCAGGCTTGTGCACCACCAGCAGATGCTCGTCCTCGAACACCACATCGACAGGCAACTGTTCGGCGCGAAAGGCCTGGCTTTGCAGGGTGGGGCGCATCTCCACCGTGACCTGCGCGCCCACCTGCACCCGCTGCGCCGGCTTCAGCGCAGGCAAGCCGTCCAGCCGCACCGCTCCCTGGGCCAGCAATTGCTGCAGATAACTGCGCGAAAACTCGGGCACCAGCTGCGCCAGCGCCTTGTCCAGCCGCTGCTGATGCAACTCCCCGGGAATGGCAAATTCGCGCAGTTCAACGAGGGTGTCCGCTTCGCCGCCCTCGGCCTGCGCGATCTCGTCGTCGCCGAAGTCGGGCGGCGCCCCCGCAGCTTGCGCGCTCAACGCGCAGGCAGGTAGCGCGCCGGATCAACCGGCTTGCCCTGCCGGCGAATCTCGAAGTGCAGCTTGACGCGGTCCGCGTCGGTGCTGCCCATCTCGGCAATCTTCTGGCCGCGCCGCACGTTCTGGTCTTCCTTGACCAGCAGTGTCTGGTTGTGGGCGTAGGCCGTCAGGTAGGTGTTGTTGTGCTTGAGGATGACCAGGTTGCCGTAGCCACGCAGCCCGCCGCCGGCATACACCACCCGGCCATCCGCGGCCGCAATCACCGGATCGCCCGCCTTGCCGGAGATGTCCAGGCCCTTGTTGCGCGCCTCGTCGAAGCCCGCGATCTGGGCACCGGCGGCCGGCCATATGAAATTCATGGCGTCGCTTGCGCTGGCCGCCGGCTCCGGTGCCGCTGGCGTCGGCGGCGCTTCGGCCGAGGCTGCAGCCACGGGCTTGGTGGCAGGCCCTGCGGCTGCCACTGCCGGAGGAGCGACAGGCCGCGTGACCACGCCAGTGTCAGCGGCCACGCTTGCCGCAGCCGTGGCGGCGGTGGGGGGCAGCACCCGCAGAACCTGGCCCACCTCGATCAGGTCGGCGTTCTTCAGATTGTTCCAGCGGGCGATGTCCTTCCAGCTCTGACCATTTTCCAGGCCGATACGGATCAAGGTGTCCCCCGGCTTGACCGTGTAGTAGCCAGGCTTGCCCGCATTCTCGGCCCCTGGCAGCAGCTTGGGGTCGGGCAGCGCCGGGGCGGCACTGGCGGCCGGTTGAGGGCGCGCGGCGCTGCCCACAGACGTCCCCCGGTCCTCCACAGGAGCCCGGTTGACCGGCGTGCCGCAGCCCGCCAGCGCCAGCGCAACGGCCAACACGGCAAGCCCACAAGTCCCTTGAGCACGCATTCCCGACATAGACAGCACTTCCCTTCAGGCAATCCCCGATTTTAAGGGGACGAAATGCACACTCTCGAGCACGGCCTGTTTGAACCCTTGCGCGGTGCGATCGACCACCACGAGCGCCTGCCGTCCGCCAGAGCCCATCATGGGCGCCACCAAACGCCCGCCGATCGCCAGCTGATCGCACCACGGCTGCGGCAAGGCATCGCCCCCGGCTGCAGCGATGATGCCGGAATAAGGGGCGCCGCCGGCATACCCCAGCCGGCCATCGCCCAGGATCAGGTGCACGCTGGCGAGGCGCAAGGGGCGCAGGTTCTCCCGCGCCTTTTCGTGCAGCGCACGCAGCCGCTCGATGGTGTAGACCTCGCGCGCCAGGAGCGCCAGCACCGCCGCCTGGTAGCCGCAACCCGTGCCGATTTCCAGCACCCTGCCCAGCCCCGCGCCGCGCGCACAGTGAGCCTCCAAAAGCAACTGGGCCATGCGCGCGACCACGCTGGGCTTGGAGATGGTCTGCGCCAAGCCTATGGGCAGGCTGGTGTCCTCGTAGGCCTGGTTGGCAAGCGCCGTGTCGACGAAGCGGTGCCGCTCCACCGCCCCCATCGCCTGCAGGACCTGCGGCGCGTCTATGCCCGTGGCAGCCAGGCGCTGCACCATACGCGCGCGCACCGCGGCCGAGTCCAGGCCAACGCCCTCGGGCATTGGCAGGGGCGACGCCGGGCGCGGCCGCGTGGCTGTGGCCGAAGCCGCCGCGGCACCGCCCGGCTGCAGTCCGTCCAGGCGTGCGGGAAAGCCGGGCCGGCGCTGCATCAGGCGGCCCTGCCCGGCTCCACAGGACCGGCCATGCGCTGGACGGTCTGCGCCCAATAGCCCAGGCCATCGTGGTCCGTCAGGTCCACCTTCAACGGCGTTATCGCCACATGGCCGTGTGCGGTCGCATGGAAGTCCGTGCCCTCGGCGTCATCCTTGGCGGCGCCGGCCCCGCCGATCCAGTACATCACTTCGCCACGCGGGCTTTGCTGCTCGATCACGCGCTCTGCGGCATGGCGGCGGCCCAGGCGGCACAAGCGCCATGCCTGCAGGGCCGCCAGCGGCAGATTGGGAATGTTCACGTTGAGCAGCCACGGCGCCGAGCCGATCAGGCTGTGCCGCTGCATCTGCTCCACCATCTCGCGCGCCTTGTGCGCCGCCGCCTCGATCTCGCCCCAGCCCTTGTCCACCTGGGAGAAAGCTATCGACGGGATACCGAACAGATAACCCTCCATGGCGGCGCCCACGGTGCCCGAGTAGATGGTGTCGTCCCCCATGTTGGCGCCATTGTTGATGCCCGACACCACCAGGTCGGGCCGGTAGCCAAGCAGACCCGTGAGCGCGATGTGCACACAGTCGGCGGGCGTGCCGTTGACATAGCGAAAGCCGTTGGCGGCACGCTGCACATACAGCGGCGAATGCAGCGTGAGGGCGTTCGACTTGGCGCTATTGTTGTGCTCGGGCGCAACCACCTCGACATCAGCGATGGTCCGCAGGGCATCATGCAAGGCGACGATACCGGGGGCCTGGTAGCCATCGTCGTTGGAAATCAGGATCTTCATGGGTGGTGCATCACGCAGTGGCGCGCATTGTAGGAGCGCACTGACAAACCCGCACCCTGCCGCCTGGGAAGCAGGAAACGCGGCCTGGCACCTATGATCGCCCTTTCCTTGCCACCGAACGAACCACCCAGGAGACGACACATGCACGCATGGCTTTGCAGCGAACCCACCGGCGTCGAATCACTGACCTGGACGCAGCTGCCCACGCCACAGCCCAGGTCCGGTGAGGTATTGGTGGAAATCCGTGCGGCCAGCCTGAACTTCCCCGACCTGCTGATGGTGCAAAACAAGTACCAGATCAAGCCTGCCCTGCCCTTCGTGCCGGGGGCCGAATGGTCCGGCGTGGTGCGGGCCGTGGGCGAAGGCGTCACCCACCTGCGCGCCGGGCAAAACGTTGCCAGCCTCAGCGGAACCGGCGGCTTTGCCACCCACGTGACGGCACCTGCAGCGCAGTGCCTGCCGCTGCCCGACGGTTTCGATCCCGTGGACGCCGCAGCATTCATCATGACCTATGCCACCTCGCACCATGCATTGGTGGACCGTGCGCAACTGCGCGCGGGCGAAACCGTCCTGGTGCTGGGCGCCGCAGGCGGCGTCGGCACCGCCGCCATCCAGATTGCCAAGGCCATGGGAGCGCGCGTGGTTGCAGCCGCCTCCAGCGAGGAAAAGTGCAACCTGTGCCTGAAGATCGGCGCCGACGCAGTCATTGACTACAGCCAGGAAGACCTGCGCGAAGCGACCAAATCGCTCACCCAGGGCAAGGGCCCCGACGTCGTCTACGACCCCGTCGGCGGCAGCCTGTCCGAGTCAGCATTTCGTTCCATCGCCTGGCGCGGGCGCTACCTGGTCATTGGTTTCGCCGCCGGCCCCATCCCCGCCCTCCCGCTCAACCTGCCGTTGCTCAAGGGCGCTTCCATCGTCGGCGTGTTCTGGGGCGAATTTGCCAAGCGCGAGCCCCAGGCCAACGCCGCCATGATGGCTCAGCTGGCGCAGTGGTACGCGCAGGGCAGCATCAAGCCCGTCATAGACCGCACCATGCCCATGTCGCAGCTGCCGGCTGCCTTCTCGCGCATGGGCTCGCGCTCGGTGCTGGGCAAACTGGTGCTGGTCAACTAGGAGCGCTGCAAGGCCTGGCGAGCTATCCATGCGGCAGCCGCTCTGTCACACTGCTCCCTTTGCCTTCCTTTGCAGTCCGTGCAAATGGCCGCATCCCCAAAGTCCGCGCCAGAAATTGCGCGCGAAACGTTCAAGCAACTGGCCGTGCGCCGGCTCAGCCCCACGCCTGACAACTACCAGGCGCTGTACGACGAAATTGCCGGCACAGCCAGCGCCCCGCCCTTCCCCACCCAGCCCCTGCGCTCCATCCTGCGCGTGCTGCCTGGCCAGACTCCGGCGCAAAAACGCCTGTTGGCGCAAATGGAAAACGCTGTCGCGCAACTGGACTGGTCACTGGTGCAAAGGGCCATGGTCGGCTATGCCAACCTCGACCTGTCGCCCGTGGCCACTGCCGCGCAGGAGCACGAAGCCGCAGCGCTGGCCCGGGTGCCCCAGCGGCTGGCCGAGGCGCTGGCCCGGCTGGTGGACAACATATTGCCCGCATTGGCTGGCGACGACAGCCGCCTGCAGGAGATGGCCGGGCAGCTGACGCTGCTGCTGCGTACCGACGAGCCCACAGCAGGAGAAACTGAACGCCAGTTGGCCAACTTCAGCCACCGCCTGTCCTTCGCGGCCGAGGATCAGGCCGCCATCCGCAGCCGGCTGCTGGCATTGCTGCACCTGGTTTTTGAAAACATCGCCGTCCTGAGCATCGACGACGAATGGCTGCATGGCCAGGCCGAGGCGCTCATGCAGGCGGCCCTGCCGCCCCTGAATTTGCGCCGCCTCGACGACTTGAACCAACGCCTGAAGGACATCATCCTGAAACAGGCCGAGGCCAAGTCTCAAACAGTGCAGGCGCAGGCGCAAATGCGCGAATTGCTTGCCAGTTTCATCGAACGCCTGGCGCGCATGGATGACTCCAGCAGCAGCTTCCACAGCCAGCTGGAGCAGTGCGCGGAACGCATCAGCCAGGCGACCCGGCTGCAAGACATCGCTCCACTGCTGGAGGAAGTCATCAACGCCACCCGAACCATGGCGCTGAACACCCGGACGGCACTGGGCGAGCTGCAGGACCTGCGCAGCCGCGCCGAGTCGCGCCACGCCGAGATCGACCAGCTACGCCGGGAACTGGACCGCGCCAGCGCCGCCGCCAGGCACGACCCGCTGACAGGTTCGCTCAACCGCAAGGGCTTTGACGAGGCCCTGGAACGCGAGGTCGCGCGCAGCCAGCGCCAGGGCCGACCGCTGTGCGTGGCGCTGCTGGACCTGGACGATTTCAAGGCCATCAACGATCGACTGGGCCACGCTGGCGGTGACGACGCTCTCGTGCATCTGGCCGAGGTGACGCGCCAGGTGCTGCGCCCGCAAGACCAGCTGACCCGCTATGGCGGCGAGGAATTCATCATCATCCTGCCGGACACCCTGCTTGCCGAGGGGGTGCAGGTCATGCGGCGCGTGCAACGCGAGCTCACCACCCGCTATTTCCTGAGGGACGGCGAGCGCGTCCTGATCACCTTCAGCGCGGGGGTAGCCCAGGTGCAGGGCGAAGACGACGCCACGGACGCCGTCCGGCGTGCTGACCAGGGCATGTATCTGGCCAAGCGCAGCGGCAAGAACCGCGTGGTCTCTGCTTGAGGAGCTCCTCATGATCGACCGCCGCAAGCTGCTCGCCAAGGCAGCATGGGCCGCCCTGGCGGCGCAGGTGCCCCGCTGGGCCTGGGCCGTCGCACCCATGCGCCACGACCCCTTCGCCCTGGGCGTCGCCAGCGGCGACCCGCTGCCCGACGGCGTCGTGCTCTGGACGCGGCTCATGCCGCCGCCAGGCCCGGCTGGCGCCCAGCCGGCAAGCCCGCGCGAGGCTGCGCTGGCCTGGGCGGGGCCCATCTCGGTGCGTTGGGAGGTGTCGGAGGACGCACAATTTCGCCGCATCGTGCAGCAGGGCACGGCGACCGCGCTACCCGAACTGGCGCACAGCGTGCACGTAGAAGTGCAGGGCCTGGCGCCGGGGCGCTGGTACCACTACCGGTTCATGGTGGGCGATGCCGTCAGCCGGCCGGCGCGCACCCGCACGGCACCGCCAGCGCATGAGCTGCCGGCGCGCCTGCGCATCGTGCACGCCTCCTGCCAGCGCTGGGAGCACGGCTTCTATGCCGCCTGGCGCCACGCCTGCGCCGAGCAGCCCGACCTGGTGGTGTTCCTGGGCGACTACGTGTATGAATATGCATCGCCGCGCGACGGCGCAGGACTGGCCCGCACCCACACCCTGCCCCTGGCCCGCAGCCTGAGCGACTGGCGCGACCGCTACGCATTGCACAAGAGCGACCCCGACCTGCAGGCCGCCCATGCCTGCGCTCCCTGGCTCGTGACCTGGGACGACCATGAAGTGCAAAACGACTACGCCGGCCTTCAGGGACGCGGGCCGCAGGAGCAATTCCTGCCCCTGCGCAGCGCGGCCTGGCAGGCGTTCTATGAACATATGCCGCTGCGCGCTTCGGCGCTTGTCGGCAACGACGGGTTCCACAGGTTGCAGCTCTACCGGCGCCAAAGCTGGGGACGGCTGGCGCGCCTGCACGTGCTGGACACGCGCCAGTTCCGTGACCTGCAGGCCTGCCGCAAGGGCGGCGCGAGCGCTGCCGCGGTACGTCCGGACACCTGCGCCGAGCTGGAGCAACCCGAGCGAACATTGCTGGGCTGGACCCAGGAGGCCTGGCTGCGCAACGGCCTGGCCGGGGACGCCCACGACCAGGGCGCGCGCTGGAGCGTGATCGCGCAGCAGACGCTGTTCTCGCCGCGCCGCTACCCATCGGGCCTGCAGTCCAGCGACAGCTGGGACGGCTACCCAGCAGCGCGCCGGCGCCTGCTGCTCGACCTGGAGCAGACGCAGCCGCGCAACACCGTATTTTTGGGCGGGGACATCCACCAAAACTACGTCTGCAACGTCCATGGGGCCGATGCGGGAACCCCTCGCATCCTGGCCAGCGAATTTTGTGGCACCTCCATCAGCTCGCGCAGCGGCACCACGCAGGACAAGGTGGACGCAGTGGCGCGCCACAACCCACATGTGGTGCTGGCCCGCTGCGAGGAGCGCGGCTATTGCGTGAGTGACATCACGCCGCACGAGTGGGTGGCGACGCTGCGCGCAGTGCGCGATCCCCTGCTGCCAGGCAGCGAGGCATACCCGCTGGCGTGCTTCGTGGTGGAGGATGGGCGGGCCGGCGTGCAAACACCCTGACGGCGGCAGGCGCCCGGGCGACTACACCGTGCGTGAAGGCCCAGACGGTAGCAGGCGGTAGCTGAGCGGTAGCCGCCAGCGCGCGGTTTGCGCCTACGATCAGGACGCACGTTGCCATCTGTCCTGCCATGCCATACCGCCCGCCTCACCCTACCTCTCGCCAGCGCGGCTTCTCGCTGCTGGAAGTGCTCATCTCCATCCTGGTCCTGAGCTTCGGCATCCTGGGCGCGGCCGGGCTTCAGGCGTCGTCGCTGCAGGTCACGCGAGAGGCGCGCCTCCAGGCTGGCGCCATGCGCCTGGCCGAGGAGCTCGGCGAATTGATGCGCAGCAACAAGGAGTTGGCGACCAAATTGACGGGCGGCACCAACCCCTACCTGTTCGACGCCACTGCGGGCCAGAGCCCCTTCACCCAACCCAATTGCGGCTATCCAGGCTCTGCAAACGCCTGCACCACCGCCAGCGACATCGCCCAGCGCGATCTGTACGAATGGTGGCAGCGCGTCCAGGGGATGGAGGACGATGCCGGCAAGCCCCGCGTGCGCAACGAGCTGCCCGACGCACGCGTAGTGGTCTGCCAGGACAAAACCCTCTATGACTCATCGCACCTGCCGCAATGGACATGCGACAACACCGGGGGCACCCTGGTCGTGAAGATCGGCTGGACGCGCACCAACACGCTGCGCGGCGCCACGGGCACCGATGCCTCATCCACCACGGGCGCGAATACAGGAGCCTTCGACAAGGCGCTGCGCCCGGCCATCATTTTCCCCCTCACCCCCGGGAGCACAACCTGATGCGCCGCGCCGTCCCCACCCTGCCACGCACGCCGGTATTCCCGCAGTCCCGCCTCGCCCGTGGCTTGACCCTGGTCGAGCTGCTCGTCGCATTGACCCTGGGCAGCCTGGTCGTGCTCGCCGCCGTCGCCGCGCTCAGCCTGTCGCGCAGCGGTTTCAATACTGTCGATGCAGCAGCACAGTTGCGCGACGACGGGCGCTTCGCCTCCAGCATCATGCGGCGCATCGTGCTGCAAAGCGGCTACCTGGACCTTGATTATTCGAGCAATGTTTCGGGGAATGATTTCAAGGTCAAAGATGCTGATTACGCAAACGTGGAGCCTCCCGTCAAAGGTTTCAATAATTCAAAATATAAAGAAAGCTTGGTTATAGGAACCAGCAACACCCGCAGCACCCCAAGCGTCAATAACAGTGACCTCTTAATAGTCCGTCGCACAACCCAGTCGGATTTTAAAAGAAATAAGCAGCTACCCAATTGATGATCAGGGCATTATTTCATGCATGGGTAAAAACCGCCGCCTTTTGAACCGGTAAATGAAGACGACCGACGAAAGGAACGCATCGTTAGCGCCTTTCATATAGCAATGAGCACCGGAGGGGAGCCTGCATTGATGTGCACCATTCAGACAAAAAAAAGTGGTAGTGTGAGAGTGGAAAACTGAGCCTTTGGTGAAAGGCGTGGAAACCATGCAGGTGCTGTTCGGCGTGGATGGCGTAACCCCGGGATCTGCACCTAGCGCAAGCAATCCAAGCGATAGCGTTCCCGAGCGCTACCTGCGCGCTGACCAATTGGTGGTTTCAGGGTCGGACGCCGACACAAATGCCAATTGGAAGCGTGTCCGCTCCATACGCATCGGCCTGGTGTTGAGGGGGGCTCCTGGTTCTGCGCAAGGCGAGATTCCTGCACAGTATCCGTTAGGCGCAAAAGGCGTGATGGACTCCGCCGATGACCCAGGCAGCGTCTTCCCTGCGCAAACCGACGGCCGCCTGCGGCAGACCGTTACCTTCACCATTCACCTGCGCAACCGACAGGACCTGATGTGATGGCAGATTTCCCTTATCCATACCCGCAGGGGCCCCATGTACGACAGCGCGGCCTGTCCCTGGTCGTGGTCATGGTGCTGTTGGTCATCGTCTCCCTGTTGGGCATCAGTGGCGCACAACTGTCCATGATGACCGAGCGAGGCGCACGCAACGACCGTGATACCCAGGTCGCCTGGCAGGCAGCCGAGGCAGCCTTGATGGACGCAGAGTTCGACATGCGCGGCCCTGGCACGGCGACCCGTGCGGCCGTGTTTGCTGCCGACAACATGGCTGCCTTTCCTTATCAGGCCTGCGGCACCTCTGGCAATTCGAAAGGCTTGTGCGACCCTGCCGACTTGCTCGGCAAACCGCTTTGGCTGACCACCGACCTGGCGGCAGACAACGCGCCTCTAACGGAATATGGGGCATTTACCGGCCGCGATTTCCCGTCGGGTTCGCAAGCATTGCTGCCGTCCAAGAAGCCGCGCTACATGATAGAGATTCTGCCCGACAGACAGGCGTTTGGCGACGCCAGCGGCAGCCGCGAGAAAAAATTCGTCTATCGCGTCACGTCGATAGGGTTCGGCAACAGGCCCGACCTGCAAGCCGTGATGCAAATGGTCTTTAGAAAAGAATAACAAGAGAACCTGGGGAACAACCATGAAATTCCTTCCGAAATCTCGTTTCGCGCGGTGGTCGGCATACCTGGGGGTGCCGCTCGCCGTGGCGTTCACTGCGTATTCCATCAGCCAGGTCAACACTGCTCCAGACATATCGCCGGTCGAGCTGGCCGCAGATCCCTTGTATGCGCAAGGAACAGGGCAGAAACCGACGCTGACCCTGGCTTTGTCAGTTGAATTTCCGACCGTGGGCGCGGCATACCGCGACGGGACTTACGTACCTGAGACTATCTATCAGGGATATTTTGATCCGTTGAAATGCTACCAATACAACAATACCGGCACCAAGCATTTCTACATCTCTGGCACTGCCGATGGCACTACGCATGGCTGCGCCGGCAGCGGCTTCAGCGGCAATTTCATGAACTGGGCATCCAGTTCATCCATTGATATATTGCGCCTGGGCCTGACCGGCGGAGATCGTATCGAAGATACCGCCAGCTCCACCATCTTGCAGCGTGCCGTATTGCGCAAAGACTTCTACGAAAGCGGCGCATATTTTCCCAAAAAAGAGCTAACCAATGCGGTCGCCCGCCAGGTTTTACCATCCAGTTTTTTCAACCCAGGCGACAACAACAAGATTCGCGTCAGCAATTGCCTGAATCGGATACACATCTATAGCAACGGCATCAACCCGAGCCGATCCGGAACCCAGGCTTGCGACGACCCGGGGGCTGTTCTTGGCCCTATCTTGCAGACCGAAACCAACAGCACGATGCCGGCTGGCTTTGATGACCAGTGCGCCAATGACGGAGAATTTTGCGCATTTACCGGCACCAGGGAAGTGTTATTTGGCGCGGGGAAAAAATGGTCCAGGCGCATAGCCAAGAATGGATTTACCTGCAATGCTGCCACTTGGGGATTGAACCCTGGGGGATCAGGAAAAACATGCAAGATAAAATCTTCCACGGAAAAATTCCCGATGGAGAAATTATCCGGCGATGATTTTCTTTACGTTCGCGCCAAGGCCTGCACGACATCTGGCGACACTCCAGAAGATTCTCGCCCAGGAATGTGTCAAAAATATCCCAACGGCAATTTCAAACCAGTGGGAAACATGCAAAAATATAGCGATCGCATCCGCCTGGCAGCCTTTGGCTATCTGATGGAAAATGGTGACGGCCGCTACGGCGGCGTACTGCGCGCGCCCATGACTTATGTCGGGCCGAAAAGTTACGATGCCAACGGCTCGCCTGAAGCAGGCCTGAATCCGTATCGTGAATGGAATCCGGATACAGGGGTATTTTCCCCGAACCCACGCGTGGCCACCGAGGGCATCAGCGGAGTGATCAACTACCTGAACACGTTTGGCCGAACGGGTGCCCAAGAAGGGGTATACAAAGGAAACGACCCCGTCAGTGAGCTTTATTATGAAAGCTTGCGCTATCTGCAGGGCTTGCAACCCACGCCGCAGGCCGTTTCCAACCTGACCTCCGACAACAGAAATGGTTTCCCCGTGTACGGAGGTACTGGCGACCCCTGGGCAGATCCTTTTGAGGGCGGCTCCAACACGAAGAACTACGCCTGCCTGCGCAACAGCATCATGTTGATTGGCGACGTGAATACCCACGCAGACCGCTCCCTCCCTGGCAACACAAGCACTGCCAATTCCGATTTTGATCGCACGGGCGAGGTCAACCTCGCCAACAACGTTCCGAACTTCAAGACCTGGACACGCGTGGTGGGCGGGTTCGAATCCGGAGACGCCATCAGCTATGTGGATGGCCTGGGCGCGACCCGCACCACCAGCAACCCCACCTCTGTCAAGGATTCAGAACTGAGCAACCTTGACACCCGGCCCATAGGCTCAGGCGGCAAATCGGCTTATTTCATGGCTGGTGCTGCCTACTGGGCCCATACACACGACATACGCGGGGCCGATTGGTCAAACGAAGCACGCCGCCGTCCCGGCATGCGGGTCACCACCTACGTCATTGACGTGGATGAAAACAGCGCCAATAGCACCAACGCTACGGCACGTCGCCGCACCCACTTCTTCCTTGCTGCGAAATATGGCGGCTTCAACGACATCACCGGAACCGGTAACCCGTATCTTCCCGCCAACGAAAGTGGGCAATACGACAACCGGCATTGGGAAAAAGAAAACGACCCAGGCGAAGCCAAGAATTACTTCCTGGCCAGCGATGCCGGCAAGCTCTTAAAGCGCTTGACGACATTTTCGCCGCCGCCGCCAAGGTCAACAACGCCATCACCACTCCGGAGACCTCTGGCAACCGCCTGACGACCGACGAAGGCTATATCTACATCCCCAGCTTCAATGCCGAAGCCTGGTCGGGCAACCTCAAGCGCAACACCATCAGCCTGGACGCCAATGGCAACATCCAGCAGGGCGATCCGCGCACGGCCCCGTCTGCAGCAGGCCGCCTGGACCTGCTGTCGGATTCCCAGACCGACAACCGCAAAATATTCATAGGCAACCAAGGCAGCACCACTGGCGGTTCTGCGACCACCTTCACCTGGAGCACCATAGACGCTGCCACCAAGGGGTACCTGAACCGTGAGACAGAAACCGCTACCGCAGACAGCCAGGGCGAAGACCGCTTGAAGTTCCTGCGCGGCTACCGCGTCAAGGAAGCACAGCCGTTTCGCCAGCGCAGCTCACGCCTGGGTGACATCATCAACTCCGGCGCCGCCTATTCGGGCGCACCCACCATGCGCTACAACGGCGCGGGCTACAGCACCTTCTATAGCGACAACAAGAATCGCAGCAAGGCCGTTTTCATAGGCGCCAACGACGGCATGCTGCATGCCTTCAATGCAGTCACCATGGACGAGCTGTTTTCCTATATCCCGAGCTGGCTGGCACCCAAGTTGTCGCTGTTGACCAGCGCCAGCTACAACTCCAGCCGCCACACGAGCTATGTGGACGCGACCCCGACCGTGGCCGAGGCACAGCTGGGAAGCGATTGGAAGACCGTCCTGGTCTCAGGCACCGGTGGCGGCGGCCAGGGCGTGTTTGCCCTGGACGTGACCAACCCGGACACCTTCGGCGCCAGCAATGTCCTGTGGGAGTTCACGGATGCGGACGACCCGGACCTGGGCAACGTCGTGGGCCAGGTGCGGATCGTGAAGCTGCGTACCACGGCACCGGGAGAAGCAAACGCCACCTATAAATGGTTCGCAGCCGTTCCAGGGGGCGTGAATAACTACGTCAACGACGGCGTGGGCCGCTTCAGCACCAGCGGCAAGCCTGCCTTGTTCCTGCTTGACCTGGCCAAGCCTTCCGGCACTGCCTGGTCCTTGGGGAGCAATTATTTCAAGGTCGTCCTGCCCATCAGCAACGACGTGGCGGCTGGCACCCAGGAGCTGGACGCCAACAACGCTGGCACGGGGCGCGGCAAGGCCACTGGCCTGGTCAACATCAACCACACGGCCGATGCCCGTGATGCGGTTGAATTCTTCTATTTTGGCGACCTGCAGGGCCAGTTCTGGAAGCTGGACATGGGCAGGGCTGACCTGTCCTCGAGCAGCTCCACGGGATGGGATTTGAAGAAATTGTCCGCTTACAGGGTGGACGCGGAGACGCCCATCCCCATGTATGTCGCTGCCACTTCCGCCGGCAAGGTGCAGCCCATCACCATGACGCCCACGATCGCCTATGGCCCCAAGGACACCTATATCCTGGCGTTCGGCACCGGCAAATACATGGAGGCCCGGGACAACGCCATCGATACCAACACCCAGGCGCAGTCCTTCTATGTGCTCTACGACCCCTACAAGGACAACGTCGGGCCGGATACCGGCAACAACGCTGCGTTCAATGGGCGCGCCCGCCTTCAGCAGGGCACGATCTCCAACGGCCAGATCACGGTCGGCTCGTTCTTCTGGAACACACCGCGCAATACCAACTCCACGGACAAGAAGGCTGGCTGGTATGTCGATCTGCCGCGCAGCGGCAGCGCTGGTGGCGAGCGGCAGATCAGCAGCGCGGCTCTGCTGGGCAAGGAAATTGTCTTCACCACCGTGTTGCCACCCAGCGCCTCGACTGACGCGTGTGGCGGCGGCTCCAGCTACCTGTATGCCGCCAACCTGGCCAGCGGGCTGGGGTCGGTGACGGCGTTTACCAATGGCGCACAGAGCGCTCCCATGATATTGAAGCTGGGCGGCAGCGGCGTGCAGGTGTCGGTCAGTGACACCGCAGGCATGCGGACCAAGAGCGAGAAAATGGTGTTGGCGCGCTCCTCCACCACAGGCGACGACCGGCTCGTAATTTCCGACACGAAAACGGTGAACTCCACGGTGGGCCGCCTGAGCTGGCGCCAGATCAACAACTACCGCGAACTCAAGAACAAGAGCTGGGACTGAACAACCATGCGATCAAACATGCAATCGCCCTCAGGGCAAACCGGTTTCACATTGATCGAGCTGATGATCGTGGTGGCATTGGTTGGCGTATTGGCGTCGGTGGCCTACCCCTCCTACAGCGAGTACGTGCGCAAGTCGCGCCGCGCCGAGGCACGGGTGGCCCTCATGGAGACCTTGCAGCAGCAAGAGCGCTACATGAGCCAGAACAACACCTACCTGGCCTTCAGCGAAGACCCTGCCCAGGACACGACCGCGCCCTTCAAGCGGTATTCGGGTGAAAGCGCCGCCAAGGCCTCGTTCCGCATCGGCGCGGAAACGAACACCGGGGCGTGCGCCAGCCAAACCATCACCAATTGCGTGGTGGTGTTCGCCAAGCCCAACCCCGCCGGCTCCGATCCCGCGATTACCAAAATGACCATCTCAAGCACCGGCGTCAAGGGTTGCGAGGGGTCGGACACCAAGGCGTGCTGGAAATGAAATCCTGTTCACCGATGAAGGCGAGGAGCGGCGCGGGCTTCACCCTGATCGAGCTCATGGTGACGGTGGCCTTGCTGGCCGTGCTCCTGGCCGTGGCGGCTCCCAGCTTCGTGAGCTTCAGGCGCAATTCGGAGTTGGCCGGGATTGCCAACAATTTCGTCGGCGCCGTGAACGCTGCGCGCTCCGAGGCCATGAAGCGCAACATGTTCGCCATGGTGACTCCGGTGGACAAGGACGACAACTGGCTCAAGGGCTGGATTGCCTTCGTGGATGTGAATGACAACCAGGAATACGATTCGGGCGATATCGTGGTGATGCGGCAGGAAGCCGTACCGGATTTCATCAGCATCAGCGGAAATGGCTCGACCGCGGCTAGCAGTGCCTACGTGCGCTATGACGGTTCGGGTTTTTCACGTCCCACCGGCTCTGATACGCCCAACACCACGCTGACCATTTCCCGCTCAGACGCCGCCGACGATTTTTCGCAGAAGCGCCGCGTCATTGTTGCCCGCACGGGCCGCATCCGGGTTTGCACTCCGCAAAGCGCCACCGACACCAACTGCCTGGCAGGGGGTGATTCTTGAGCCGGCCTGGAGAGGCTATGGCACAAGCGCTTGGGCTGGCCGCCCAGGCGCTTTTTTCATCCAGCCCCAACCCGCGCGTTGGCTGCGTCATCACGTCTGCCGACGGTCGTTCCGTCCTCGGCCAGGGCTTCACCCAACAGGCCGGCGGCCCGCATGCCGAAGTCATGGCGCTGCGCGATGCCGCGGCGCGTGGCCACGGGACCCGCGGCGCCACCGCCTATGTCACGCTGGAGCCCTGCTCGCACCACGGCCGTACCGGCCCCTGCTGCGACGCCCTGGTCGCTGCCGGCGTGGCGCGTGTGGTCGCTTCGCTGGCAGATCCCAACCCGCTGGTTGCCGGGCGCGGCTTCGCGCGCCTGCGCGCTGCGGGAGTGCAGGTTCAAATCGGCCCCGGTGCGCACGAGGCGCGCGAATTGAACATCGGCTTTTTCAGCCGCATGCTGCGCGGCCGGCCCTGGGTGCGGATGAAGGCTGCCGCATCGCTGGATGGAGCCACGGCCCTGGCCAATGGCGCCAGCCAGTGGATCACGTCGCCACAGGCGCGCGCCGACGGCCAGGCCTGGCGGGCCCGCGCCTGTGCCGTACTCACCGGCATCGGCACGGTGCTGGCGGACGACCCGCGCCTGGACGTGCGCGAACTCGACACGCCGCGCCAGCCCCGCCTGGCGATCGTGGACAGCCAGCTGCGCACGCCAGCCGGCGCACGCCTCTTCGAGGTGGCCGGGCGCGAGGTGCTGGTCTATACCGCCTCGGGCGGCGATGCTGCGAAGCGCCGGGCGCTGGAGGCCCGCGGCGCGACCGTGGTGGCGCTGCCGGGGCCGCGCGGCCAGGTCGATCTGGCTGCGTTGCTGCGCGACCTGGGGGCGCGCGGCGCCAACGAGCTGCATGTGGAGGCAGGCGGGCAGCTCAATGGCTCATTCATCCGCGAAGGGCTCGTGGATGAGCTGCTGGTGTACCTGGCGCCCGTGCTGCTGGGCAGCGGAGCGCGGCCCATGGCCCAGTGGGGCCCGCTGCAAGCGCTGGCCGACGGGCTGCGGCTTGAATTTCACGAGGTGCAGCGCATCGGCCCGGACTTGCGCCTCCTACTCCGCGTGCCCGGCCGCGACACTTTCTGAGACCCGCCACAGCGCCGCACCCCTGGCCCACCACAGGGCGGGCCAGCGTCCGACAGCGCCGCGCAGGACAGGCAAGCTATAAATTTGCAATCACTTACGCCACCTGTCCCGCACCCCGCCATGCCCATCTTCGCCCGTCTTTCCCAGCAACGCCCGGCAGCCGCTGCGCACCGGTGGCTGGCGGCCCTGCTGGCGCTGGTGTGCAGTGCCTGCGCCGGCCTGCCCAAGGATGTGGACCGCCCCGTGTCCACGGCCATCGACGTGGGGCGCGAGCCCACCGCCCTGTCCACCCTGGTGCAGCAGCGCCGCAAGGCCGCGCAAGCCAGGGCGCCGTCCGGCTTCATGCTGCTCAATGGCCCGCAGGAGGCCTACGGCAGCCGGCTTGCCCTGGCGCAGGGCGCGCAGAAAACGCTGGACCTGCAGTACTACACCATTCACGCCGATGGCAGCTCGGCGCGGCTGCTGCGCGAGGTGGCGGCGGCTGCGCGGCGCGGTGTGCGCGTGCGCATCCTGCTGGATGATTTCCACAGCACCGGGCGTAATGCGCTGGTGATGCGGCTGGCCTTTGAGCCGCATATCGAGATGCGCATGTTCAACCCCGTGGCGGGCACGCGCGGCTCCACGCTGGGCCGGCTGTGGGGGTCCCTGACGGATTTCTCGCGCGTGCAGCAGCGCATGCACAACAAATTGTTCCTGGCCGACAACGCGATGGGCGTCACGGGCGGGCGCAACCTCGGCGATGCCTATTTCGGGCAGGGCGAGGCGGAGAACTTCGTCGACCTGGACGTGCTCGCCGTCGGCCCCATCGTGGCCGACATGTCGCGCAGCTTCGACAGCTACTGGAATAACCCGCGCGCCTACCCGGTGCAGTCGCTCATCACGCGCGGAGAGCTGGAGAAGTTGCGTGCGCAGCTCGTGCGCGACAGCGATGCACAGGCACAAGCAGCGCCCCCGGGCGAGCCAGCCAAGGCGCCGCCGCCGGAACTGGTTGCGCCGCCGGCCGGCGGCCCAGCCGACCTGCAGCAGCGCAGCCCGGCCTGGGACGAGAAGGCCATGGACCTGGGCCAGGCGCGCTTCGTGTGGGCGCCCGCCGCGATGCTGGCCGACAAGCCGACCAAGATAGCACCCAGCGACCCCGAGGAGCCCGAACCCGCGCCAGCGCACACCACGGCGGTGGCCAATATCCGCACTGCCAGCGCTGCGGCGGCTGGCAAGGCGGCCCCCGCGCCGCTGCCGCTGGTCGAGGGCGGCCAGGACGGCGCCGCCGAGGGCGACACCGTGGTGGACGGCCTGTTGACCCTGATGAAGCACACGCGGGAGGAGCTGTTGATCATCTCTCCCTACTTCGTGCCGGGCACGGACATGAAGCGGGCGTTCGCCGCGGCCAGGGCACGCGGCGTGCGGGTGCGCATCCTGACCAATTCGCTGGCCTCCAACGATGCGCCCATCGCCCACGTGGGCTATGCGCGGCATCGGCAGGAGCTGCTGGACATGGGCGTCGAGCTGTATGAGTTGCGCAGTGAGCAGTCCGACCTGCGCTCGGCCTTCGGCAGCTCCGGTGCAGGCTCGGCGCGTTCGGGCGGGCTGGGCAGCGGCGGCGACGAAGGGGCTTCAGGCAGCAGCGCCATCGGTGCCTCGCGCTCCATGCTGCACTCCAAGGTGCTGGTGGTGGACCGGCGCCTGCTGGTGGTGGGCTCCATGAACCTGGACCTGCGCTCGCAGCTGCAAAACACCGAAGTCGCCCTGCTGGTGCGCAGCCGCACCCTGGCCGGCCAGGCCGCCAGTCGGATTGACTCCACCATGCGCCGCGGCTCCTGGCACGTCGAGCTGGACAAACACGGCGCCATGGTCTGGCGCGCCCCGCAGGGCAGCGGGCTGGCCGATGCCAGCAGCGAGCCGGACACCAGCGTCGGCCTGCGCCTGATGCTCAGGCTGCTCGGCCCGCTGGCGCCGGATCGGCTGCTGTAGCAGGCAACGCGTCCTGCAGCCACGCGGTGATGGCGCGCTGGTCGGTCAGCGCGCGCACCGTATCGAACGCCGCCTGCGCCTGCGGGTAGCGGCGGCGCAGCAGGTTCAGCCACTGCTTGAGCCGGCCGGCGCGTTGGCCTGGCTCCAGGTCGGTGCAAACCATGTGCCAGAAGCGGCCGATCTGCGGCAGCAAGTCCTGCCATGCCAGCCGCCCGGCGCCGGCCGCGTCCTGGGCGCCCGTGGCATCAGCGGCGCGGATCGCCAGCGCCAGCCCCGGGTCGGCCACCATGCCGCGCCCCAGCATCAGCGCGCTGCAGCCGCTCTCCAGGCGGCAACGCTGCGCATCCGGCACGCTCCAAATTTCGCCATTGGCCACCAGCGGAACGCGCAGCGCCTGGCGCAGCGGCGCGATCTGCTCCCAATACGCCGGCGGCCGGTAGCCATCGGCCTTGGTGCGGGCATGCACGACGATCTCGCACGCACCGCCGTCCTGCATCGCCTGGGCACATTCCAGCGCGCGGCTGGCATCGTCATAGCCCAGCCGCATCTTGGCCGACACCGGCAGGTGCACGGGCACGGCGCGGCGCACGGCCGCCACCACGGCGGCGATGCGGTCGGGCTCGCGCAGCAGCGAGGCGCCGCCGCCGTGGCGGTTCACCGTCCTGGCCGGGCAGCCAAAATTCAGGTCAATGCCCTCGGGGCCCAGCTGCGCCAAGCGGGCGGCGTTTTCGGCCATGCTGGACGGGTCTGAGCCCAGCAGCTGCGCCCGCACCGGCACCCCCGCCAGCGTGCGGCCGCCGTTGCGCAGCTCGGGCAGGTAGCGGTAGAACACCCGCTCCGGCAGCAGCGTATCGGTGACGCGGATGAACTCGCCCACGCAGCGATCGACCCCGCCGACGCGGGTGAGCACGTCGCGCAGGACGAAATCCAGCAGCCCTTCCATGGGAGCGAGCAAAAGCGTCGCAGAGGGTGCCACAGGGGTGTTTACGACCAAAATCGCCTGCTTGCCGGCGTCAACAGGCGTTATATAGCTATCAAATTGATAGTAAAACCGGGCCGCCGCTTCAGTTGATCGGGCGCTTCAGGCGCACTTCTTCGATCTTCACGCCGCCCACCAAGGCGGTCTTGGCGGTGGTCATCTCGCGCTTGAAGCCGGCGAGCTCGTGAAAGCGCAGCGCGCGCTCGTTGCGCAGGGGCACCCAGGCGGTGACCGTGGTGCAGCCTTCCTCGGCCAGGCCGTCGCGGGCAGCGTCCCACAGGGCCACGCCCACGCCCTGGCTCCAGTGGCTGGGCACGGCGTAGATGGCCCAGATCTCGCCGGTGGTGGGGCGGGTCTTTTCGTCGCGCGAGCGGTCGAAGCCGACGAAGCCGACGATCTTGTCGCCATCGACCGCCACCTGCACCTGGGGCTCGCAGTACTCGATGGCCTCGCGCCAGTAGGCCTGGCGCTTCTCCACCGAGGACATGGACTTCAACTGGTCATCCGGCAGCAGGCCGCGGTAGGCCTCCAGCGCGGCAGTGGTGTGGACTTGGGCGATGGCCTTGGCATCGCGGAGAGTGGCAGGGCGGACCTGGATACTGGACATGGGAAAGCGAAGACGGGTGACAAAGGGAAAACCCGGTATTTTCGCGCAACCCCCAACGTTGCGCCAGGGGGGGCGTGCATCCTTCTGTCATGCAGGCGTTTCGCAAGCCCTGATCAAAGCAGCCGGCGCAGCAGCGCCATGACCCGGTCGAAGCGCGGGCCGTAGGGGGGGTACAGCAGGTGGCCCTGGCCGAAGCGCGACTGCGCCAGCACGCTTTTCTGGTGGCAAAAGCGCAGGTAGCCCTGCTCGCCGTGGTAGGCGCCCCAGCCGCTGTCGCCCACCCCGCCAAAGGGCAGGTTGTCGTGGGCGATGTGCATCAGGGTGTCGTTGATGGACACCCCGCCGCTCACGGTGCGGCGCAGCACGTCGTCGCGCACCGATTCATTGCGGCCGAACCAGTACAGCGCCAGCGGGCGCGGATGGGCGTTGATGTGGGCCACCGCATCGTCCAGGCGCTCGTAGCTGAGCACGGGCAGCACCGGGCCGAAGATTTCCTCCTGCATCAGCTGCATCTCGCTGGTGGCGCCAAAAACCAGCACCGGCGCCATCTGCCGGCCCACGCCGTCGCCTATGCCCTGCGGCGGCGGCGCCGGGCTGCCGGGCACGGGCTGCAGCACCTGCACCCGCGCGCCCAGGGTCTGCGCCTGCTGCAGCATGGTGCGCAGGCGCGCCAGATGGCGCGGCGTGATGATGGAGGCGTAGTCGGGGTTGCCCTCGAAGTAGGGAAACAGCCGCGCCACGGCCTTCTGGAACGCCTCGGCAAAAGCCGCCTCGCTGCCGCGCGGCAACAGGATGTAGTCGGGTGCGATGCAGGTCTGGCCGGCGTTGAGCAGCTTGCCGTGGGCGATCTTCAAGGCCGCGTCCTGCAGGTCGCAATCGGCATCGACGATGCAGGGCGACTTGCCGCCCAGCTCCAGCGTGGTGGGCGTCAGGTTGGCCGCTGCCGCCTGCGCCACCTTGCGCCCGACGGCGGTGGAGCCGGTGAACACCAGGTGGTCGAACGGCAGCGAGGCCACCAGGGCGGCCGTGGCGGCGTCGCCCTGCACCACGGCGAACTCGTCGGGTGCAAAAAATTGCGCCACCAGCGCCGCCAGCTGCGCCGAGGTGTGCGGCGTGAGTTCGCTGGGCTTGAGCAGCACGCGGTTGCCCGCTGCCAGGGCGCTCATGGCCGGCGCCAGCGCCAGCTGCACCGGGTAGTTCCAGGGCGATATGACGCCGACCACGCCAAGCGGCTGGCGCTCGATCCAGGCGCGGGCGGGTTGCAGGGTGAGAGGGGTGCGCACCTTTTGCGGGCGGCTCCAGCGCGCCAGGTGGCGCAGCGTGTGCTGGAGCTGGGCGCGCAGGACGAAGAAATCGGCCACCTCCGTCAGGCGCGGCGAGCGCATGCCGAAGTCGGCCTGCACCGCAGCAGCGAGCGCGGGCGCGTTTTCCTCCAGCAATTTGCCCAGGCGCAACAGGCGCTCGCGGCGCAGGTGCAGCGGCGTGTCGGCCTGTGCGCGGGTGGCGGCGCGCTGGCGCTCGAAAAGGTCTCGGATGTCGTCGGGGCGCATGCCGAGCATCATAGGCGCGGGGCGCCTGCCATTCAGCGGACTTCGCGCACCTGCACGTCGCTCACGTCGGCGGCCTCACGCAGCCGGGCACCGCCGGCGCGCGCCGTGCCGGCGGCATGGGCCGTCCAGCGCGCGGTGCTGCGCGTGGCCTGGCTCCAGGCGCCGCGTGGATCGACGCGCATCCAGGGCGTGACCGGACGCCCCGCCAGGCGCGCCCATGCCAGGCGCAGTCCCCAGGCCAGGGCCAGCACGCAGCCCACCGCCAGGACGCTCAGGAACAGCACTGCGCCCAGTGCAAGCACCACCAGGCGCAACACCCACCGGGTCAACCCGTTCAGCATGTTGTTCAAACCTTACCCCTTTCCAGGCAGACATGAGGGCAGCGCAATGGCTGCGCTGCCGCCCATGGTAGGACTCACGAGGCGGCCTCGGCCGCGCCAAACTGGAATACCCCTGGCTCGCGCACCGGATCGACATCCACCGGGATGACGCTCTTGGGCGGGTAGCGGCCCTCCAGCAGCAGCCTGGACAGCGGGTTCTCGATGCGCTGCTGGATGGCGCGCTTGAGCGGCCGCGCGCCGAACACCGGGTCGAAGCCGACCTTGGCCAGCTCGGCCATGGCGGCGGGCGAGACCTGCAGGTGCAGGTCCATGCGCGCCAGGCGCGATTCGAGCTGGCGCAGCTGGATGCCGGCAATCGCCTCGATGTGGCGCGCATCCAGGCCGTGGAAGACCACCGTCTCGTCGATGCGGTTCAAAAATTCCGGCCGGAAGTGCTCCTTCAGCTCGCCCCACACCGCTTCCTTGACCTCCTCGGCATCGCTGCCGACCATGCTCTGGATCAGGCGCGAGCCGATGTTGCTGGTCATGATGATGACGGTGTTCTTGAAGTCCACGGTGCGTCCCTGGCCGTCCGTCAGGCGGCCGTCGTCCAGCACCTGCAGCAGCACGTTGAAAACGTCCGGGTGGGCCTTTTCCACCTCATCCAGCAAGATGACCGAGTAGGGCTTCCTGCGCACGGTCTCGGTCAGGTAGCCGCCCTCCTCGTAGCCGACGTAGCCGGGCGGCGCGCCGATCAGGCGGGCCACGGAGTGCTTCTCCATGAACTCGCTCATGTCCACGCGCACCAGGTGGTCCTCGCTGTCGAACAAAAAGGCCGCCAGCGCCTTGCTGAGCTCGGTCTTGCCCACGCCCGTGGGGCCTAGGAACAGGAAGCTGCCCAGCGGCCGGTTCGGATCCGACAGGCCCGAGCGCGAGCGCCGGATGGCGTTGGCCACGGCGGAGATCGCCTCGTCCTGTCCCACCACGCGCTCGTGCAGGCGCGCCTCCATGTGCAGCAGCTTGTCCTTTTCGCCCTGCATCATCTTGGCGACCGGGATGCCGGTGGCGCGGCTGACCACCTCGGCGATCTCCTCGGCGCCCACCTGCGTGCGCAGCAGCCGGTGCTTGGGCGCACCGTCGGCGCCGCCGGCCTCGCTGTCCTGCGCTTCCTTGAGGCGCTTTTCGAGTTCAGGCAGCTTGCCGTACTGCAGCTCGGCCACGCGGTTGAAGTCGCCCTTGCGCTTCAGGTCCTCGATCTGCGTGGCTATGGTGTCGATCTCTTTCCTGATCTGCTCGCTGCCCTGCGCGCTGGCTTTTTCGGCCTTCCAGATTTCCTCCAGGTCGGCGTATTCGCGCTCGAGCTTCTCCAGGTCTTCCTCGATCAGCTGCAGGCGCTTTTGCGAGGCCTCGTCGGTTTCCTTCTTCACGGCCTCGCGCTCGATCTTGAGCTGGATCATGCGCCGCTCCAGGCGGTCGAGTTCCTCGGGCTTGGAGTCGATCTCGATCTTGATCTTGGCCGCGGCCTCGTCGATCAAGTCGATGGCCTTGTCGGGCAGGAAGCGGTCGGTGATGTAGCGCTGGCTGAGCTCGGCCGCGGCGACGATGGCCGGGTCGGTGATGTCCACGCCGTGGTGGGCCTCGTAGCGCACCTGCAGGCCGCGCAGGATGGCGATGGTGTCCTCGACGCTGGGCTCCTCGACCAGCACCTTCTGGAAGCGCCGCTCCAGCGCCGCGTCCTTCTCGATGTACTTGCGGTACTCGTCCAGCGTGGTGGCGCCGATGGCGTGCAGCTCGCCGCGCGCCAGGGCGGGTTTCAGCATGTTGCCCGCGTCCATGGCGCCTTCGGCCTTGCCGGCGCCGACCATGGTGTGGATCTCGTCGATGAACAGGATCACGCGGCCCTCTTCGTGCGCGACTTCCTTGAGCACGGATTTCAGGCGTTCCTCGAACTCGCCGCGGAACTTGGCGCCGGCCAGCAGGCCCGCCATGTCCAGCACCAGCACGCGCTTGTTCTTCAGCGTCTCGGGCACCTCGCCGGCCAGGATGCGCTGCGCCAGGCCCTCGACGATGGCCGTCTTGCCCACGCCCGGCTCGCCGATCAAAACGGGATTGTTCTTGCTGCGCCGCTGCAGCACCTGGATGGTGCGGCGGATTTCCTCGTCGCGGCCGATGACCGGGTCCAGCTTGCCCTGGCGGGCGCGCTCGGTCAGGTCCAGGGTGTACTTCTTCAGGGCCTCGCGCTGGCCCTCGGCCTCGGGGCTGTCCACCTTCTGGCCGCCGCGCACGGCGGCAATGGCGGCCTCCAGGCTCTTGCGGGAGAGGCCATTGGCGCGCGCGATGTCGCCCCCCTCGCCCTTGCTGTCCAGCAGCGCCAGCAGGAACAGCTCGCTGGCGACGAACTGGTCGCCGCGCTGGATGGCTTCCTTCTCGGTGGCCTGCAGCACGCGGCCCAGCTCGGGGCTGCCCTGCACCTGGTCGTGGCCCTGCACCTGCGGCAGGCGCTTGATGGCCGATTCGGCCGCGCCCAGCAGGCCAGGCACATTGGCGCCGGCGCGCTCCAGCAGCGCGCGCGGGCCTTCGTCCTGGCGCAGCATGGCCACCAGCAGGTGGGTGGGCTCGATGTAGGCGTTGCTGTGGCCCAGCGCGATGGACTGGGCGTCGGACAGGGCTTCCTGGAACTTGGTGGTGAATTTGTCGAGACGCATGGCGTGATGTCCTCCGTATCGGAAACCACATGAGGCGCCCGGCCATTCATTTCAAGCCTGCAGGAACCCCAGATCGGTCGGATAGGCCGCGCCGCCGAAGTTGCCGATGCCCGGCAGCACCAGGCGCATGTCGGTGTCCGACACGCCGAACCATTTGCCCAGCGTGGCGGCAAACTGGTCCACCGAGGTGGACGGCAGCAGCCGGCCCTGGCCCACGTGCCAGGCGTCCTCGGGCGCGCCGGTGTTGCCCACGCTCACCGGCGGCGGCGCGCCGTAGAACGCGCGGCCGCGCACCGCGCCGCCCACCACCAGGTGGTGGCTGCCCCAACCGTGGTCGGCGCCGTCGCCGTTGGAGCTCAGGGTGCGGCCGAAGTCCGACGCCGTGAACGCCGTGACCTGCTGGGCCAGACCCAGCTCCTGCGTGGCCTGGTAGAACGCCGCCATGCCCTCGCTGACCTGCTGCAGCAGCGCCGGGTGGCGCCGCGTCAGGTCGTCGTGCAAATCGAAGCCCCCCAGCGACACCATGAACACCTGGCGCCGCACGCCCAGCGCGCCGTGCGCGCCGATCAGCCGCGCGACCATGCGCAGCTGCGCGGCCAGGCGGTTGCCGGCGGCAAACGGCGTGTTCAGCGCCACGCCTGCCGTGGCCTGGCTGACCTGCTGCTGCGCGCCGATGCCGCGGCGCATGACCTGGTTGTAGGCGTTCTCCAGCGCATGCCCGCGCGGCTGCTGCAGCAGCTCGGCAAAGGCGCTGCGCATGGCCGGCTGGGCAAAGAAACTGTTGGACAGCGCCCCCACCGCCACCGCGCCCGCCGGCGTGCACTGGTATTGCACGGTGTCGCGCCCGGCCAGCAGCACGCTGGCGCCGGACAGCGACACGCAGGTGAACAGCGCGCCGCTGTTGCCCGCCATCGCCAGGTCGCCCAGCCGGCCGCCCCAGCCGTTGGTCGCGCCCTCGGCCGCCTGCGATTGCCAGACCGACTGCTGGTCGTTGTGCGAGAACAATTTGGGCGGCAGCGGCACCGAGCGCGCGTCGTACTGGCGCCGCGTGGTCGGCACGACCAGCGGGCCGACGTTCAGCAGCGCTGCCGCGTGCCCGTCGTTGAACAGCCCGGCCAGCGCGCCCATGGCCGGGTGCAGCGCGTATTCCTGCCCGCCGGGCAGCGGCTGCGCGGCCATGAGGCGCGTGGCCTGCAGCTGGTCCTGCGGCAGCGCGATGCCGGTGCGGATGCGCGCGTAGCTGGCGTAGCTGGCCGCATCAAAGGGCACCACGGTGTTGGCGTAGTCGTTGCCGCCGAACAGGAAGACGCAGACCAGCGCCTTGTAGTCGCCTGCGGTCTGGGCGGCGGCCTCGCCCATGGCCGCCAGGTTCAGGCCCAGCGGGGCCGCGGCGCCCATCATCGCCAGCTGGCCGCAGCGGCGCAGGAAGGCGCGGCGCGCCAGGGTTTCACTTTGCAGAACGTGCATGGAGCTGCTCCTGGGGTGCTTTATTTCTGCACCAGGTATTCGGCCGACGCCATCACGAACAGGATGGCGCGGGCGACGTGGATGCGCTTGAAGTCGTCGTTGGCGGCGGCGGTGATGCGGTCGATACGCAGCGCATTGGCGATGAAGGCCTGCGTGTCGCGCGACAGCTGGCCGGCGCACAGCAGCAGGTTCAGCCGCGCCACCAGCGCGTCGGGGTTGCCGACCAGGGAAAACTCGACGCTGTAGTCGGGCACCAGGTCGGGCACGTAGGTTGCCCCGGCCGGCGCGCCGCCGCGCGGCTGGCCGGGCAGCTCGGGCTGGTAGACGTACACGCCGCGCTGGATGATGCTTTGCAGGTAGTTGAGGTAGGCCGCCACCGAGCTTTCGCTGACCAGCTGGAACTCGGGCGCCGTGGCGCCCGCCGCCGCCATGTCGGTGGCCGGGGGCACGAAGCCCGGGCGGAAGAAGTTGAACACCGAGGGCGGGCTGAGCGGCACCTGCTGCAGGTCCTGCTCGACGTTCCAGGCGCCCACCTGGTACTTCCAGGTGCCCTTGAGCGAGCGCACGCCAAAGGCGCGCCCCCAGTTGGCGATGCGCAGCACCGGCTCGCGCAGCTTGCCGAAGGTGCGCGCGGCCAGGCCGGCCGGCGAGCGCGCGGCGTCGTCCAGCAAGATGGCGCGCAGCACCGCCTTCAGGTCGCCGCGCACGCCCGCGCCGTTGTTGTTGAACACCGCAGCCACGCGCGCCACGTAGGCCGGCTCGGGGGCGCTGGTGACCAGCCGCTGGATCATCTGGCGCGCGAAGAACGGGCCGACGTTGGGGTGGTTGAACAGCGTGTCCAGCGCGATGCGCAGCGCCTCCGGCCCGGGCGTGCCAGCGGCAATGGTGACGCCCAGGAAGCGCTTTTCCAGGCCGGAGTGGCGCGCGGGGTCGAAGCGCATGGGGCGCAGCAGGTAGTCCGCATGCACGATGGACTGCTGCGGCGCCAGCGGGTTGGGCGAGGACGGCACGCCCTGGTAGTCGATCTGGTAGCCGGTGAAGACGCGCGCCAGCTGGCTCACGTCGGACTGGGTGTAGGTCTCGACCGGCTGGCCGGTGCTGCCCAGGCGCGGCGTGCCGTCCAGGTTCAGCTGGTACAGGCCGATGGAGAACAGCTGCATCACCTCGCGCGCGTAGTTCTCGTCGGGCAGGCGGCCGGTGGCGGGGTTTTCCTTCTGGTTGCCGTTGGTGTTCAGGAAGGCGCCCATGGCCGGGTGCAGCGTCACTGCCTCCAGCAGCTGGCGGAAGTTGCCCAGACCCAGCCGGCCCAGCATGTCCCAGTAGTGCGCGCCGGCCAGGCCCGCCCACTTGATCGAGCCGTTGATGCCGTCCACCGACACCACGAAGAACTCCGACAGCGCCAGCGCCCAGCGCTTGCGCACCACGTCGGGCGCTCCCAGCAGGTCGCGCCACACGGCGTACTGGTAGAAGTAGTCGGAGAAGAAGTAGGTGTGGTCGTCCACCGCCGAGTAGCCCTGGCCGACCAGCCAGTCCCAGGCGCCCAGGCCGGACGGCATGGCCAGCTGCGCATCCAGCCACCCGGCCAGGCCCTGGCTGCGCACGGCGGCGATGTCCGCCGGCGAGGCGCCCAGCCCGGCCTGGTGCAGCAGGCGCGCGGCCTGCTCGTCGCTCACGCCGGTGGCGGGCGCGAACACGGCGTCTGCGAACTGCGCCAGCGTGCCGACGTTGGCCACCTGGTTGCCGGTGCTGGGGCCCAGCACCAGCACCGTGCTGCCCTGCACGCCCAGGTAGTTGCCCGTCGCGGGGTAGTAGCGCCACAGCAGGCCGTCGCCGCGCTGCGTGGCCTCGCGCGTGGGGAAGTAGCCCGGGAACTGCTGCTGCGCCCAGTCCATCAGCTCGTCCGCCGTGGGCGTGCGGCTGGCGGCGCGCGGCGCGGCGCGGGGGCTGGCGCCCAGCAGCTGCGGCTGCGAGACAGCCAGCGCCGGGGTGAGCATGGCGGCGGCCGTCAGCGCCAGCGCGCGCGCGGCCCGGGCCGTGTCGTCCGCCGGGGCCGGCGCGCCTTCAGGGGCCGCCTGGGGCCTGGCGGCTGCAGTGGGGGTGTCCGAGTCGTGCATAAATCCTTCTTGCAGCCAATCGCTGCTCTGCGTGGGCGGCCGCGCGCGCCGCCCTTGCGGGTTCAGGCATTGCTGCGCCCGATGCCCCAGCGTGCCAGGGCGGCGTCGTCGCTCTCGCGGGCATCGACCCAGCGTGCGCCGCCGGGCGTCTGCTCCTTCTTCCAGAAAGGGGCCTGGGTCTTGAGGTAGTCCATCAGGAATTCGCAAGCCTGGAAACTCACGCCGCGGTGCGCCGACGTCACGGCCACCAGCACGATCTGCTCGTGCGGCGCCAGCAAGCCGATGCGGTGGATCACGCGCACGCCGTAGAGTTCAAAGCGGTTACATGTCTCCTGCACCATGGACTCGATGCACTTTTCCGTCATGCCCGGGTAGTGCTCCAGCTCCATGGAGGCCACCTGCGCGCCGTCGCTGCGCTCGCGCACGGTGCCGACGAAGCAGCACACCGCGCCGACGCGCCCGTCGCCCGCGCGCAGCGCCTCCAGCTCGCGGGAAACATCGAAGTCCTGGGTCTGGATGGATACGCGCGGCATGGCTGGACGGGGGCGGTTTGCTAGAGTTGCCGGCACTTTAACCCCGCCCGGCCCCGTCCCATGGCACAGCAAGCGATCCATACCGACCACTACACCCTCTACCCCTCGCCGCGCAACGTGCACCGCGAAGTGTTCGAGCACCAGGCCTTCGTCGCCCATCCCTATGCCCTGATCGACCTGCCCAGCTTCGCGCTGGCCGGGCGCCACAGCCTGTTTGCCGCGCACCGCAAGGCCGACAACAAGATGGGGCAGCTGGTCACGTTCGAGCTGGCCAGCGACCGGGATCGGTTCCAGCGGGAGTTCGTCCCCGATTGACGCCGGGCGCCGCCTCTTGACCTGGCTCAAGAGGCTGGCCAGAGACTTGGTTTGCAATAGGGGAAATCAACACAGAGCGAGGAAGGACCAGCCCCATGCGACTGCTACAAGAACTCTTCACCACCCAGGTGGGCCTGTTTGCCGCCACCGGCATCGCGTTCATGCTCGGCATGGGGGTGTTTTTTCCTGCGGCTCTTCCTGCGCAACGACGCACCTGAGGCGCAGAACAAGCCCCAGTGACCGCAGCCTGGGCACCCCGCCCGGGAACAGCGCCCGCCAGCCGGCCGGGCGCTTTTTTCATGGCCGCGCGCCGACAATGCGGCCATGCACGACGACGACGACAACCAGATCCTGGTCCCGCCCTCATTCCTTGCGCTGTACAGCGACGCGCGTGGGCGCCTGACCGAGCAGGTGGCCACGGTGCGCACGCGCTACGAGCTGTGCGAGGACCTGGCCAGCCACCTGCAGGAGCAGGCGCGGCTGCTGTACCACACCCAGGTGCCCAGCGAGGGCGAGATCCTGCTGCGCATCCACGCCGGGCTGGCCGCCGGGCCGCAGGCGGGCGTGAGCGCCGCCGAGGCCGGCTGGATCACGGCGCGCCTGGCCGAGCTGCTGCAGTGGCCCTGCCCGCAGCTGCCGGCGCTCAGCCGCCCGTGACGGGCGGGAAGAACGCGGCCTCGGCGCCGTCGGGCAGCGCAGCCGCGTCGGCCGCCATGTCCTGGTTCAGCGCCATGCGCACGGCGCGCCCGTGCGCCAGGCAGCCGGCCCAGGGCTCGCCCCGGGCGATCAGCTCGTCGCGCAGCGCGCCCAGCGTGGCGGCGCGGGTCTGCAGGGTTTCCTGGCCGCTGCCCACGGCCTCGCGGATGGAGGCGAAGTAGCGCACGCGGATGGTCTTGGGCTGGTCGTTCATAGCAGCTCTGCAAAGGGGATGAAGCGCACCACGTCGCCCGGTGCGATGGCCTGGCCCGGCGGGTTGTCCACCAGCCCGTCGCCCCAGACGGTGGAAGTGAGCACGCCCGAGCCCTGGTTGGCGTACAGCTCCAGCCCGCCCTGCGCATCCAGCCGGGCGCGCAGGAATTCGCGGCGCTTGTCGGCCCTGGCCCAGGTGAAATCGGCGCGTGCCGCTATTGTTCTGGGGGCCACGTCCGCCACCCCCTGCAGGCGCAGCAGGAAGGGCCGCACCAGCACCGTGAAGGTGATCAGGCTGGATACCGGGTTGCCCGGCAGCCCGATGAAGTGCGCGCCGCCGCCGGGGGCGTTCACGCGGCCATAGGCAAAGGGCTTGCCGGGCTTCATGGCGATCATCCACAGCTCCAGCGCGCCCAGGCGCTGCACGGCCGGCTTGACGTGGTCTTCCTCGCCCACCGACACGCCGCCGCTGGTCAGGATCAGGTCGTGCCCGGCGGCGGCGCGCTGCAGCGCATCCACGGTGGCGTCCAGGCGGTCGGGCACTATCCCCAGGTCGGTCACCTCGCAGCCCAGGCGCTGCAGCAGCGCACGCAGGAAGAAGCGGTTGCTGTTGTAGATGGCGCCGGCCGGCATGGCTTCGGGGGCCACCTCGCCGGGCATGACCAGCTCGTCGCCGGTGGAAAACAGCGCCACGCGCGGCCGCCTGGCGACCTGCAGGGCGCCCAGGCCGATGCTGGCGGCCAGGCCCAGCGCGGCGGGCGCCAGGCGCGTGCCGGCGGCCAGCACGGTGGCGCCCAGGCGGATGTCCTCGCCCGCGCGGCGGATGTTCTGGCCCGGCGCCGGCACGCGGCCGACGCGCACGCTGCCGTCCGCCAGCGCCTCGCAGTCTTCCTGCATGACCACGGCGTCGGCGCCGGCAGGCACCGGCGCGCCGGTGAAGATGCGCGCGGCCGTGCCCGGCTGCAGGGGCGCGCCGACGCTGCCGGCCGGGATGCGCTGCGACACCGGCAGCGCCGCGCCGCCTGCCGCCACGTCGGCGCAGCGCAGCGCGTAGCCGTCCATGGCGCTGTTGTCCTGCGGCGGCACCTGCAGGCTGGAGATGGCATCGGCCCGCAGCACGCGGCCGTCGGCGTCGAAGGTGGAGACGGTGTCGCTCTCGGCCAGCGGCTGCGCGCGCGCCAGCAGCTCGGCCAGCGCCTCGTCCAGGGGCTTCAGGGGCAGGCGGGTCACGGGTCAGTCCTCCAGGCAGGGCGCCGCATGGCGGGCGCGCGAATAGTCAAACCACGCTGCATGCTGCAGCAGCCACTCGACCAGCACGGCCGGGGCATTCAGGTCCAGTACCGGCTGGCGCGCCGGCGCGGGCAGGCGCTGCGGGCAGCCGGCGGCGACGGCGACGATGCCGCCGTCCTCGGGATAGTGCACCGGGCGCGCCGGCTGGCCGGGCTCGGGGCGCGCCAGACCTCGATGCGCGGCAGGTCGCTGGCCTTGAAGCCCTCGACCACGACCCAGTCCACCTGCCAGTCCAGCCGCGCCAGCAGCCCATGCACGTCGGGCGCCTCGTGCGGGGCGAATTCGCGCATCAGCGCCAGCCGCTGGTCGGAGGCGACCAGCACCTCGCGCGCGCCCGCCTGGCGGTGGCGCCAGCTGTCGTCGCCGGGCTGGTCGATGTCGAAGCCGTGGTGCGCGTGCTTGATGGCCGACACCGACAGGCCGCGCGCCGCCAGCTGCGCGATGACCTGCTCGACCAGCGTGGTCTTGCCGCTGCCGGAGTAGCCGGCGAAGCTGACGACCTTCATTCAGCGCTCCAAAATGTATAGCTAACTATCGTTGATTGACGCCGGCAAGCACCGGATTTCACTCAAAAATGGCCTGCAAGGCCGGCGCAGCCCGCCTCGCAGGCCTTTCAGTCGCAGTGCGCCGCGATGTAGTCCTTGACCTGCTGCACGTCGGCCGGCAGCACGGTGACGCGCTTGGCAGCCGCTCGATGCCCTCGAAGCGCGCCGGCCGCTCGGGCGCGCGGCCCAGGGCCTCGCGGATGGTGGCCTCGAACTTGATGGGCAGCGCCGTCTCCAGCACGATCATCGGCACGCCGGCGCTGGCGGGCTGCTCGCGCGCCACCTTGATGCCGTCGGCGGTGTGCGTGTCCACCATGCTGCCAAAGCGCTGCCAGGTGTCCTGGATGGTCGCCAGGCGGTCGGCGTGCGTGCTCTTGCCGCTGGCAAAGCCAAAGCGCGCGGCGGCATCGGCAAAGCGCGCATCGGCGCTCAGATCGAAGCGGCCGTCCTGCGCCACGCCCTCGAACAGCGCGCGCGTGGCCGCGCCGTCGCGGCCCGCCAAGTCGAACACGAAGCGCTCGAAGTTGCTGGCCTTGCTGATGTCCATCGACGGGCTGGAGGTCTCGTAGGTGTGCTGGGCGCCGCGCACCTGGTAGACGCCGGTGCGGAAGAACTCGTCGAGCACGTCGTTCTCGTTCGTCGCCACCACCAGGCGCTCGACCGGCAGGCCCATCTGGCGCGCCACGTGGCCGGCGCAGACGTTGCCGAAGTTGCCGCTGGGCACGGTGAAACTGACCCGCTGGCCCTCATGGGCCGTTGCCTGGAAGTAGCCGGCGAAGTAGTACACCACCTGCGCCAGCAGGCGCGCCCAGTTGATGGAGTTGACGGTGCCGATGCGGTACCGGGCCTTGAAGGCGTGGTCGTTGCTGACCGCCTTGACGATGTCCTGGCAGTCGTCGAACACGCCCTCTATGGCGATGTTGTGGATGTTCTCGTCCTGCAGGCTGAACATCTGCGCCTGCTGGAAGGGGCTCATGCGCCCGTGCGGGCTGGTCATGAAGACGCGGATGCCGCGCTTGCCGCGCATCGCGTACTCGGCGGCGCTGCCGGTGTCGCCGCTGGTCGCGCCCAGGATGTTCAGCTCCTCGCCCCGGCGCGCCAGCTCGTACTCGAACAGGTGGCCCAGGAGCTGCATGGCCATGTCCTTGAAGGCCAGCGTGGGGCCGTTGGACAGCGCCTCGATCCACAGGCCGTCCTCCAGCGGGCGCAGCGGCACGATGGCGCGCGTGCCGAACACTTCGGCCGTGTACGTCTTCTCGCACAGCGCGCGTAGGTCGGCGGCGGGGATGTCGTCGATGTAGAGCGACAGGATCTCGAACGCCAACGCGGCGTAGCCTTCGGTGCGGTAGATGGCGCGTAGCTGGCCCAGGCGCGCGGCATCGATGTGCGGGTAGTGCTCGGGCAGGTACAGGCCGCCATCGGGCGCCAGGCCGGCCAACAGGATGTCGCAGAACTTGGCGCGCGGGGCGGCGCCTCGGGTGGAGAGGTAGTGCATGGGGTTTCTCAAGAAGCCGGGACTTCCCAGGGATTGATGAGGCGCAGGCCCGTGTCCTGGAAATGGCGGATGTTGCGGGTGACCAGCACCAGGCCGTGGTGCAGGGCGGTGGCGGCGATGGCCAGGTCCAGCGCGTCCTGCATGCGACCGATGGCACGCAGCGAAGCCTTCAGTTCGCCCCACTGGCGCCATACGGTGTCGTCTGTGGGCAGGACGCGGCCTTCGAACTGCTGCGCCAGCGCCAGCGCCCAGCCCTGGAGCTGGTTGCGCCTGGCGCCCGGGGCCAGGCTGGCAATGCCATAGTGGATTTCGCCGAACGAGGCGCTGGAAATGGCGGCCTCGTGGCCGTGGCGGCGCAGCCAGTCCATCACGCCCGAGTCAGGCCGTGAACGGACGGTCTCGGAGAGCGTGCAGGTGTCGAGCAGCCAGCGCATCGGCGTTCCAATCAGTCTTCGCCAAACAGCGGCCGCCGCGAGCTGGTGTCGCGCGGCATCTCGGGCAGGCCGCCTTCGATCCTGGGCATGCTCAGCAAGAACTCGACAAAGCCATCGTCCTTGCCAGGCGCGGTAGGCACCTCATCCCCCACCGCCACCACCCGCACTACGGGCTTGCCGTGGCGGGTGACGGTCTGCGGCCCTTCATTGACGGCGCGCTCGATCAGCTCGCTGAAATGGTTCTTGGCTTGCTGTACTTGCCAGACTGCGGACATGGCGGCCTCCTGCGCAAAAAATAGCCAGAATTCAATCCGATCTGGCCATTTTAGCGCCGGCGATCAGTTCAGCTCTTCCTTGCGGATACGCGTGATCGGCGCCAGCACCGTGGGCAGCTGCTGGATTTGCGCCAGCGCCGCGTCCATGTCGCCTTCGCGTGTGTCGTGCGTCAGGATGATCAGGTCGGTCTGCGTGGAGCCCTCGCCGCCGACCTCGTCGGCCTCGCGCTGCAGCACCGCGTCGATGCCGACGCCGGCCCCGGCCAGGATGCCGGTGATCCTGGCCAGCACGCCGGCCTCGTCGGCCACGCGGGCGCGCAGGTAGTAGCTGGTGACCACCTCGGCCATGGGCAGCACCGGCAGCTCGCCGCCGGCGGCCGCCAGGGTGTGGCTCTGGAAGGCCAGCGGCGGCACGCGGTGCGCAGCGTCGGCGCCGTGCAGCCGGGCGATGTCCACCAGGTCGGCGATCACGGCGCTGGCCGTCGGCTCCGAGCCCGCGCCCTTGCCGTAGTACAGCGTCGTGCCCACGGCGTCGCCGTGCACCACGACGGCGTTCATGGCGCCCTCCACATTGGCGATCAGGCGCTTGGCCGGCACCAGGCTGGGGTGCACGCGCAGCTCTATGCCTTCGGGACGGCGGCGCGTGATGCCCAGCAGCTTGATGCGGTAGCCCAGCTGCTCGGCGTAGCGGATGTCGGCGCCGGCGAGCTTGGTGATGCCTTCCACGTAGGCCTTGTCGAACTGCACCGGCACGCCGAAGGCGATGGCGCTCATGATGGTCGCCTTGTGCGCCGCGTCCACACCCTCGATGTCGAAGGTCGGGTCGGCCTCGGCGTAGCCCAGCGCCTGCGCCTGCTTGAGCACGGCGTCGAAGTCCAGGCCCTTGTCGCGCATCTCGGACAGGATGAAGTTGGTCGTGCCGTTGATGATGCCGGCCACCCACTGGATCTGGTTGGCCGTCAGGCCCTCGCGCAGCGCCTTGATGATGGGGATGCCGCCGGCCACCGAGGCCTCGAAGGCGACGATCACGCCGCGCTCGGCCGCGGCCTGGAAGATCTCCGTGCCGTGCACCGCCAGCAGCGCCTTGTTGGCCGTCACCACGTGCTTGCCGGCGGCAATCGCCTCCAGCACCAGCTGGCGCGCGATGCCGTAGCCGCCAATCAGCTCGACCACCACGTCGATGGCCGGGTCCTGGACCAGCTCGCGCGCATCGCCCAGCACGCGCACCGATTCGCCCACGATGGAGCGCGCCCGCGCCGTGTCCAGGTCGGCCACGGCGGCGATCTGGATGGCGCGGCCGGCGCGGCGGCTGATTTCCTCCTGGTTGCGCTGCAGCACGTTGAACACGCCGCTGCCCACGGTGCCAATGCCCAGCAGGCCTACCTGGATCGGTTTCATAGGGTTTACCAGTTAAATAAGGCTGTAGCCGGCGCCCATCGCCGGCCTGCAGCTATCAAAATATGAGTATCAGGACAGCGCTTCAGGCGGCTGCCCGGGCGTGGCGCTGGCGGTACTGCGCCAAAAAGCCCGCCAGCCGGCCGACGGCCTCGCGCAGGTCGTCCTCGTGCGGCAGGAAGACGATGCGAAAGTGCTGCTGGTCCGGGTAGTTGAAGCCCGAGCCCTGCACCAGCATCACGCGCGTGGCGCGCAGCACCTGCATGAAGAATTCGCGGTCGTCCGCGATCGGGTACATGTCCGGGTCCAGCCGCGGGAACATGTACAACGCCGCACGCGGCTTGACGCAGGTGACTCCGGGGATCTGCGTGATCAGCTCGTAGGCCAGGTCGCGCTGGCGGCACAGCCGGCCGCCCGCCTTCACCAGGTCGTTGATGCTCTGGTAGCCGCCCAGGGCGGTCTGGATGGCCCACTGGCCCGGCACGTTGGAGCCGAGCTTGATGTTGGCCAGCATGTTGATGCCCTCGATGTAGTCCTTCGCGGCGGCCTTGTCGCCCGAGATCACCATCCAGCCGGCGCGGTAGCCGCACGAGCGGTAGGCCTTGGACAGCGAGTTGAAGGTGATCGTCAGCACGTCGGTGGACAGGCGGGCCAGCGGCGTGTGGCGCACGCCGTCGTACAGCACCTTGTCATACACCTCGTCGGCAAAGACGACCAGCTCGTGCTCGCGCGCGATTTGCACGATGGCCAGCAGCAACTCGTCCGAGTACAGCGCGCCGGTGGGGTTGTTCGGGTTGATGACCACGATGCCGCGCGTGCGCGGCGTGATCTTGGCGCGGATGTCGTCCAGGTTGGGCATCCAGCCGTTGTCCTCGTCGCACAGGTAGTGCACGGGCTGGCCGCCGGACAGGCTGGCCGCCGCCGTCCACAGCGGGTAGTCGGGCGCGGGCACCAGCAGCTCGTCGCCGTCGTCCAGCAGCGCATTGGTGGCCATGACGATCAGGTCGCTGGCGCCATTGCCGAGGTAAATGTCGTCCAGCGTCACGCCGGCCACGCCCTGCTCCTGCGTGTAGTGCATCACCGCCTTGCGCGCGGCGAAGATGCCCTTGCTGTCCGAGTAGCCCGCCGAGTTGGGCAGGTTGCGGATCATGTCCTGCTGGATTTCCTCGGGCGCGTCGAAGCCGAACGGCGCCAGGTTGCCGATGTTCAGCTTGATGATCTTCTGGCCTTCGTCCTCCATCTGCCGGGCCGCGTCCACGATCGGTCCCCGCACGTCGTAGAGAACGTTGTTGAGCTTGGCGGACTTCTTGATGGGTTTCATGCGGAGACACCGTCTGCTGGCGGAAAACGAAAAAGCACGGAAAGCCGCGCGAAAGGCGCAAAAAGGGCGCGGCGCCGGCGCGAAACCTATAATTTGACCACAGTTCCCACCCAGCCCCGGGCCGCAGCGCGGGACAATCCAGCCCCCGCATCGCCATGAAATTCCAGCCCGACCGCTTCGAAGTCCAAGCCATCACCGCCTACGGCCCCGGCTGGATTGCCGTGGATGGCGAGAAGACCAGCGCCAGTACCGTGCTCAGCTCGCGCGGCCAGCGCCTGGACTGGCATTGCGCCAGCTTCGACGAGCTCACGCCGGCGCACTTCGCGCAGCTCGCCGACCTGGGAGCCGAGGTGATCGTCTTTGGCAGCGGCGCGCGCCTGCGCTTCGCGCCGCCGGCCTGGCTGGCGCCCCTGATGCGCGCGCGCATCGGGGTGGAGAGCATGGACACCCAGGCCGCCTGCCGCACCTACAACATCCTGGCCGGTGAAGGCCGCCATGTGGTGGCGGCCCTGCTGCTGGAGGCCTGAGCCTCAGTCGCAGCCGTCAAGAGACACTGCATATCCAGACAGTATTGGTGCGGCAACTGGCCTGTAAACAGCCTTTGCGGGTAAAATACACGGTTGCGGTCGGGGGCTACGCCTGCTGCAACCTCCTGGGGGTTGCGGCACCTCACCCTCATACTCCCCCGGCTTTCTTCGACCAATACCAAGAGAGATAGAAGCGCCATGGCGATCGTTGTCAACAAACCCCTTCCTGAATTTGAAGCCAACGCGACTGGTGGAATCAAGGTTTCCAACGTCTCGCACCTGGGTCAGGTCCTGATCCTGTACTTCTACCCCAAGGACAACACTCCCGGCTGCACCACCGAGGCCATGCAGTTCCGCGACAAGTTCAAGGATTTCGAGAAAGCCGGTGCCGTGGTGTTCGGCGTCTCGCGCGACAACATGAAGTCGCACGATGACTTCAAGGCCAAGCTGGAGCTGCCCTTCGAGCTGATCGCCGACACCGAAGAAAAAATGTGCCACATGTTCGGCGTGGTCAAGAACAAGATCATGTATGGCAAGAAGGTCAAGGGCATCGAGCGCAGCACCTTCCTGATCGGCGCCGATGGCCGCGTGGCGCAGGAGTGGCGCGGACTGAAAGTGCCGGGCCACGTGGACGAAGTGCTCAAGGCCGTCAAGGTACTCAAGACCGGCGTGAAGGCGCCCGCTGCCAAGGCGCCCGCAGCCGCCAAGGAAGCCAAGGAAGCGCCCGTCCAGGAAGCCGCCTGAGCCGCCTGCCAGGTGTGCCCGCAGTCTGACAGGGACTGCCATGGCGAGCATGCATAATGGATCGATGCCGCTGACGGTTTCCCCCGCTTCTGACTGCCGCCACCCCACAAGCCGCCTGGTTTTCCCGGCGGCTTTTTTGCATTCCGAGCGGCAGCGCGCGGCCCTGTGCCGGCGCGCTTCCGCTCCCCTCGCCAAGGCCTTCGCCCATGCCCCTGCCCCCCGCCCCGACCAAGCGTGCCGCCCTGCTGGCACCCAGCGCCCTGCGCCAGACCACCGCCGCCAGCGCGCCCGTCGATGACGCAGCCGTAGTAGCCCAGGCCGACGCCGGCGCAACCGCCACGCCTGCACCGCGCAAGGGCCGGGCGGGCCCCGCCGCCGGCAGGCGCGCCGCCAACGCAGGAGCGCAAGCCAGCGCTGCCGCATTGCCGCAGCAGGCCGGGCCCGCCGGCCGCGGTACCCCTGCCGCCCCTGCACCCGCACCCGCACCTGCTACTGCAGCCGCGCCCGCTCCTGCTCCTGCAGCCGAAGTGCGCGGCAAGCGTGCCGCCACGCCCCGGCCCGCAGCCAGCCGCAAGCGCCAGGCCGCGGCAGGCCCGCGCAAGATGTTCGTGCTGGACACCAACGTGCTGCTGCACGACCCGACCAGCCTGTTCCGCTTCGAGGAACACGACATCTTCCTGCCCATGGTGGTGCTGGAGGAGCTGGACGCGCACAAGAAGGGCATGACCGAGGTGGCGCGCAACGGCCGCCAGGCCAGCCGCACCCTGGATGCGCTGGTGGCCGCACAGGGCGCCGACATCGCCCAGGGGCTGAAGTTGGACGCCACCGGCAACACCGCCGCCGGCGGCTGCCTGTATTTCCAGACCGAGCCGCTGGACTACGAGCTGCCCGCCAGCCTGCCGCAGGGCAAGGCCGACAACCAGATCCTGGGGGTCGTGGCGGCGCTGCGCCGCCAGCACGCGCCGCGCGAGGTGGTGCTGGTGTCCAAGGACATCAACATGCGCGTCAAGGCGCGCGCCCTGGGACTGTCGGCCGAGGACTACCGCAACGACAAGACGCTGGACGACGCTGACCTGCTCTACACCGGCGCGCTGGCCCTGCCGCCGGACTTCTGGAGCAAGGCCGGCAAGAAGATCGAGAGCTGGCAAAGCGGCGCCCAGATGTACTACCGCATCAGCGGGCCGCTGGCAGCGCAGCTGATGATCAACCAGTTCGTGTACTTCGAGGCGCCCGGCGAACCCAGCCTGTACGCGCGCGTGACGGAAATCCGCGACAAGACGGCGGTGCTGCAAACGCTCAAGGACTATGGTTCGGCCAAGAACACCATCTGGGGCGTGAACACGCGCAACCGCGAGCAGAACTTCGCCATGAACCTGCTCATGGACCCGCAGGTCGACTTCGTGACGCTCACCGGCACGGCGGGCACCGGCAAGACCTTGATGGCGCTGGCAGCGGGCCTGACGCAGGTGCTGGACGAGCGCCGCTACACCGAGATCATCATGACCCGCGCCACCGTGAGCGTGGGCGAGGACATCGGCTTCCTGCCCGGCACCGAGGAAGAAAAGATGGGCCCCTGGATGGGCGCGCTGGACGACAACCTGGAATTCCTCGCCAAGGGCGACGGCGGCAACGCCGGCGAGTGGGGGCGCGCCGCGACCAACGAGCTGATCAGGAGCCGCATCAAGATCAAGAGCATGAACTTCATGCGCGGGCGCACCTTTTTGAACAAGTACGTGATCATCGACGAGGCGCAGAACCTGACCCCCAAGCAGATGAAGACGCTGATCACCCGCGCCGGCCCGGGCACCAAGATCATCTGCATGGGCAACCTGGCGCAGATCGACACGCCCTACCTCACCGAAGGCTCGTCCGGCCTGACTTACGTGGTGGATCGCTTCAAGGGCTGGCCGCACAGCGGCCACATCCTGCTGGCACGCGGCGAGCGCTCGCGCCTGGCCGATTTCGCCAGCGAGGTGCTGTAGCCATGGCGGGCTGGCTGTCGGCGCTCAAGCTGGTGCCCTGGGGCCAGGTGATAGACGCGGCGCCGCAGCTGGTGCAGGGCGCGCGCAAGCTGATGCGGCGCAGCGAGCAGAACGCGGCGCCCGCGCCCAGCGTGCCGGCACCGGCGGCCAGTGCGCACGAGGGCCTGGCCGGGCAGGTCGCAGCCCTGCAGCAGCGCGCCGCGCAACTGGAGGAAGAGCAGCGCGCCAGCGCGGTGCTGATCCGGTCGCTGGCCGAGCAGAACGCCCAGGTGGTGCGCGCCGTCGATGCCCTGCGCACGCGCACGCGCTGGCTGGGGCTGGCCTGCGCGCTGCTGGGGGTGGTCAGCGTCGCGCTGCTGGTCTGGGCCCTGGGCCGTTGAGCTTGCTACGCTATCAATAGCTGGATCGGGCCTGGGGACGCCGGCTTGGGGCGTATTTCTTCAAAAATCGTCGCCGCCGTAGCCCAGGGCCAGGTTTTCAAAGCGCGTCTGGTTCTTCTGGAAGAACAGCTTGACGGTGCCCGTGGGGCCGTTGCGCTGCTTGCCGATGATGATCTCGGCGACGTTGGGCTCCTTGGAGTCCTTGTTGTAGTAGTCGTCGCGGTAGATGAACATGATGATGTCCGCGTCCTGCTCGATGGCGCCGGACTCGCGCAGGTCGCTCATCATGGGGCGCTTGTCGGTGCGCGTCTCCACGCTGCGGTTGAGCTGCGACAGCGCGATCACCGGGCACTGCAGCTCCTTGGCCAGCATCTTCAGCCCGCGCGAGATCTCGCCCAGCTCGGTGGCGCGGTTTTCCGAGCTGCTCGCGCCCGAGCCGCTCATCAGCTGCAGGTAGTCCACCACGATCAGCCCCAGCTTGCCGCAGGTGCGCGCCAGGCGGCGCGCGTTGGCGCGCAGCTCCGACGGCGTCAGGCCCGGCGTCTCGTCGATGTGCATGGAAACCGTGCGCAGCCGCTCCACCGCCTCGGTCAGGCGCGGCCACTCCTCGTCGGTCAGCTTGCCGGTGCGCAGGTTGCCCTGGTTCACGCGGCCGATGGAGCCAACGATGCGCAGCGCCAGCTGCGCGGCGCCCATTTCCATCGAGAACACCGCCACCGGCAGGCCCTCGTTGAGCGCCACGTGCTCGGCGATGTTCACGGCAAACGAGGTCTTGCCCATGGATGGGCGCGCCGCCAGCACCACCAGGTCGCCCGCCTGCAGGCCGGACGTCATGCGGTCCAGGTCGGCAAAGCCGGTGGGCACGCCGGTCACGTCCATGGGGTTGTCGGCCATCTCCTGCACGCGGTCCAGCAGGTCCACCACCAGGCTGTCCAGCGGCTGGAAGCCCTGCTTCATGCGCGAGCCCTCTTCGCCGATGGCAAAGATCTTCTGCTCGGCCTCGTCCAGGATGCGCTCCACGGCCTTGCCCTGCGGGTTGAAGGCGTTGGTGGCGATCTCGTCGCTGGCGGTGACCAGCTTCCTCAAGATGGCGCGCTCGCGCACGATCTCGGCGTAGCGGCGGATGTTGCTGGCGCTGGGCACGTACTGCGCCAGGCCGTTCAGGTAGGCCAGCCCGCCAATCTGCTCCGCCTTGCCCAATGTCTGCAGGTGCTCATGGACGGTGATCACGTCGGCGGGCTTGCTGGCGTTGATCAAGGCGCCGATGGCGGCATAGACCTGCTGGTGTTCGTGGCGGTAGAAATCGCCGTCGGTCAGAAGGTCGCCCACCCGGTCCCAGGCCATGTTGTCCAGCAGCAGGCCGCCCAGCACGCTGGACTCGGCCTCGACCGAATGCGGCGGCACGCGCAGCTGCGCGACTTCGCGGTCCAGCGGCGGGGCGAAGTCGTAATCTAGGGCGGGGACGGACAGGACGGCAGACATGGGCGGCAGGCAGACAAGGCAGGGGGCTGCCTGGAAAGAAAAAAAGGGGGAAGGACAGGGATGCTAGCGACGCGCGCGCCCCGCGTCATTGCACAACCCTGTGGACAAGCAGTGGGTGCAGGGTGCACAACTGGCCGGCCCCAGAATGAAAAAACCGCCCGGAGGCGGTTTTTTCTAGGGGTCGCGCGCGGGCGCGGCGGTCAGGCGGTCTCGCCGTACACCGCAACGGTCACTTCCACCACCACGTCCGTGTGCAGGGCCACGGAGATGGTGTTGTCGCCGGTGGTCTTGATCGGGCCGTTGGGCAGGCGCACCTGGCTCTTGACCAGCTTGTAGCCCTGGCGGCCCAGTTCTTCGGCGATGTCCTGGTTGGTCACGGAGCCGAACAGGCGGCCGTCCACGCCGGCCTTTTGCGTCAGCTTGACGGTAGAGCCGGACAGCTTTTCGCCTTCTGCCTGGGCAGCGGCCAGCTTCTCGGCGGCGCCTTTTTCCAGTTCGGCGCGGCGCGCCTCGAACTCAGCCTTGGCGGCGGCGGTGGCGCGGCGGGCACGGCCCGTGGGGATCAGGAAGTTGCGGGCGTACCCGTCCTTGACCTTGACGATTTCGCCCAGGTTGCCCAGGTTCACGACCTTGTCGAGCAGGATGATTTGCATGGCTTGCGCGCTCCTTAGATCTTGTGCTGGTCGGAGTACGGCAGCATGGCCAGGAAGCGCGCGCGCTTGATGGCGGTGTTGAGCTGACGCTGGTAGATGGCGCGCGTGCCGGTCAGGCGCGCGGGGATGATCTTGCCGTTCTCGCCGATGAAATCGCGCAGGACGTCCACGTCCTTGTAGTCGATTTCCTTGACGCCGGCGACGGTGAAGCGGCAAAAGCGCTTGCGCTTGAACAGCAGCGACTGGGTGTTGCGCTTGGGACGCTTGTCCTTGTTGAATTTCTTGAACGTGGCCATTGGGACCTCTTGAAAATTTAAATTCGTTGCATGTCCTGGATGTGGAACACCAACCCCTTGCCGTTGCGCCCGGCGCCGACGAATCCCGTCAGGCGCCACTGGCTGCCGATCTCCTGGCGCGCCAGGCGCTCAGCCAGCGTGCCGAAGGCGATGGCCTTGGCGGACAGCTTCACCTGGCGCTGGCTGCCGGCCTCGCTCTGCACCGATTCGTGCGTGAGCACGACATCGAGGGCCGGCAGGCCGGCGGGCGTGTAGCGCAGAGGCTGTGCCTCGGCAAGCGCGGCGCTCAGGATGAGCTGGTTGTCCACTGCTCCCAGGCGAATCAGCGCTCGGTGGCGCGCTCGCCCCGCTCACCGCTGGCGGTGGCTTCGGCCTGGCTGGCCTTGCGGGCTTCTTCGCGCTCCACGGTCTTCATCATGGAAGACGGGCCGGTGTCGGCCTGCTTGCGCTGCACCGTCAGGTGGCGCAGCACGGCATCGTTGAACTTGAAGGCGTGCTCGAGCTCGGCCATCACGGCCTGGTCAGCCTCGATGTTCAGGCACAGGTAGTGCGCCTTGGCGAGCTTGTTGATCAGGTAGGCCAGCTGGCGGCGGCCCCAGTCCTCGACGCGGTGGATCTGGCCACCGCCGGCGGTGATCATGCCCTTGTAGCGCTCGAGCATGGCGGGAACCTGCTCGCTTTGATCCGGGTGGATCAACAAGATGATTTCGTAGTGACGCATGCACACTCCTTTTGGATGAAGCCACCTGCCGCGTCAGCCCTGCAAAGGACAGTCCTCTCCTGGGCAAGCAGTGTGGCAAGGCAAAACGGGAGATTATAGCCCGCAGCCCGGCCACCTGTACACTGCGCGCCGCACGCGGGTGGCCTGCCTGGCGCCAGCGCTGCTGCGGGTGCTTGAAATCAGGCGGCGCGGCACCCAAGTGCCGCGAATCACCCTCCGTTTCAACACCTCCAACCACCGCCGACATGACCGAACAGTTCCAATCCAACCCCGCTCCCGAAGAGATCGAGGCCGCGATGGCCGCCAACGCCGCCGATGAGCTGGCGCGCTTGCAAGGCGAGCTGGCGGGACTGAAGGCCAAGAGCGCCGACCTGGCCGACCAGTACCTGCGCGCCAAGGCCGAGGCCGACAACGCCCGCCGGCGCGCCGACGAAGAAGTGGCCAAGGCGCGCAAGTTCGGCATCGAGAGCTTTGCCGAGAGCCTGCTGCCGGTGTGCGACAGCCTGGATGCGGCCCTGGCCATCGAGAGCGCCACGGCCGAGCAGCTGCGCGAAGGCTCGGACGCCACGCTGCGCCAGCTGCTCTCGGCCCTTGAGCGCAACAAGGTGGTGGTGGTCAACCCCGGCCCTGGGGCGAAGTTCGACCCGCACCAGCACCAGGCCATCAGCGTGGTGCCGGCCGACCAGGAGGCCAACACCATCGTCAGCGTGCTGCAAAAGGGCTACCTGATCTTCGACCGCGTGCTGCGCCCGGCGCTGGTCACGGTGGCCGGGCCGAAGTGAAACCGGCGGCAACCGCACAAAATTCCCGCATGGCCGCGCTTGAAGACGCGGCGGCCAGCCACATGTAACCAATCATCCAGACATTCACAGCAACATTCGCGGAGAGAGAACAATGGCAAAAATCATCGGCATCGACCTGGGCACCACCAACAGCTGCGTGGCCATCATGGAAGGCAACACCACGCGCGTGATCGAAAACAGCGAGGGTGCGCGCACCACGCCGTCCATCGTCGCCTACCAGGATGACGGCGAGATCCTCGTCGGCGCCTCCGCCAAGCGCCAGGCCGTCACCAACCCCAAGAACACCATCTACGCCGCCAAGCGCCTGATCGGCCGCAAGTTCGACGAAAAGGAAGTGCAAAAGGACATCGACCTGATGCCCTTCCAGATCGTCAAGGCCGACAACGGCGACGCCTGGGTGCAGGTGCGCGACCAGAAGCTGGCCGCCCCGCAGATCAGCGCCGAAGTGCTGCGCAAGATGAAGAAGACCGCCGAGGACTATCTTGGCGAGCCGGTCACCGAGGCCGTCATCACCGTGCCCGCGTACTTCAACGACGCGCAGCGCCAGGCCACCAAGGACGCCGGCCGCATCGCCGGCCTGGACGTCAAGCGCATCATCAACGAGCCCACCGCCGCGGCCCTGGCCTTCGGCCTGGACAAGCAGGACAAGGCCGACCGCAAGATCGCCGTGTATGACCTGGGCGGCGGCACGTTCGACGTGTCCATCATCGAGATCGCCGACGTCGATGGCGAGAAGCAGTTCGAAGTGCTGGCCACCAATGGCGACACCTTCCTGGGCGGCGAGGACTTCGACCAGCGCATCATCGACTACATCATCAGCGAGTTCAAAAAGGACCAGGGCGTGGACCTGGGCAAGGACGTGCTGGCGCTGCAGCGCCTGAAGGAAGCGGCCGAGAAGGCCAAGATCGAGCTGTCCAACAGCGCGCAGACCGACATCAACCTGCCCTACATCACCGCCGACGCCTCGGGCCCCAAGCACCTGAACATCAAGTTGACGCGCGCCAAGCTGGAGAGCCTGGTGGACGACCTGATCGAGCGCACCCTCGCGCCCTGCCGCACGGCCATCAAGGACGCCGGCATCAGCGTGTCGGACATCAACGACGTGATCCTGGTCGGCGGCATGAGCCGCATGCCCAAGGTGCAGGACAAGGTCAAGGAGTTCTTCGGCAAGGAGCCGCGCAAGGACGTGAACCCTGACGAGGCCGTCGCCGTGGGCGCCGCCATCCAGGGCCAGGTGCTGTCGGGCGACCGCAAGGACGTGCTGCTGCTGGACGTCACCCCCCTGTCCCTGGGCATCGAGACCCTAGGCGGCGTGATGACCAAGATGATCACCAAGAACACGACCATCCCGACCAAGTTCGCGCAGACCTTCTCCACCGCCGACGACAACCAGCCGGCCGTGACCATCAAGGTCTTCCAGGGCGAGCGCGAGCTGGCCAATGCCAACAAGCTGCTGGGCGAGTTCAACCTGGAAGGCATCGCCCCGGCCGCGCGCGGCACGCCGCAGATCGAGGTGACCTTCGACATCGACGCCAACGGCATCCTGCACGTGGGCGCCAAGGACAAGGGCACCGGCAAGGAAAACAAGATCACCATCAAGGCGAACTCGGGCCTGTCCGAGGACGAGATCCAGAAGATGGTCAAGGACGCCGAGATCAACGCCGCCGACGACAAGAAGAAGCTGGAGCTGGTGCAGGCGCGCAACCAGGGCGAGGCCGCCGTGCATTCGGTGACCAAGAGCCTGTCCGAGCACGGCGACAAGCTGGACGCCGGCGACAAGGAAAAGATCGAAGCCGCCGTCAAGGACCTGGAGACCGCCTTGAAGGGCGAGGACAAGGCCGTCATCGACGACAAGACCAACGCGCTGATGGCCGCCAGCCAGAAGCTGGGCGAGAAGGTCTATGCCGACGCGCAGGCTGGCGCGCAGGGCGCGGCCGGCGACGCCGCTGGCGCTTCGCAGGCGCACGCCGGCCAATCGGCCGGGCACGCGCAGCAAGCGGCTGACGACGACAACGTCGTGGACGCCGAAGTCAAGGAAGTCAAGAAGGGCTGACCGCCTCCTGGCGGGCTGGCCCGCCGCTGCACCCGCGCCGCCGCGCCGGGCTCCGCAAACACCTGCGGGGTTCGTGCGCGGCGTCGCCGCACCCACGGGCTCACAAAACCACCATGTCCAAACGCGATTTTTATGAAGTGCTGGGCGTCCCGAAGAACGCTTCGGACGACGAACTGAAGAAGGCCTACCGCAAGCTGGCCATGAAGCACCACCCCGACCGCAACCAGGGTGACGCATCGAAGAAGGCCGAGGAAGCCTTCAAGGAAGCCAAGGAAGCCTACGAAATCCTGTCGGAACCGCAAAAGCGCGCCGCCTACGACCAGTATGGCCACGCCGGGGTGGACCCCAACATGCGCGGCGGCATGGGCGGCGCCGAGGGCTTCGGCGGCTTTGCCGAGGCCTTTGGCGACATCTTCGGCGACATGTTCGGCGGCCAGCAGCGCGGCGGCGCGCGCGGCGGCCGGCAGGTGTACCGGGGCAGCGACCTGTCCTACGCCATGGACATCACGCTGGAGGAAGCCGCCAATGGCAAGGAGGCGCAGATCCGCATCCCCAGCTGGGAGAGCTGCGAGACCTGCCACGGCTCGGGCGCCAAGCCCGGCACCACGCCAAAGACCTGCGGCACCTGCAACGGCTCGGGAGCGGTGCAGATGCGCCAGGGCTTCTTCAGCGTGCAGCAGACCTGCCCGCACTGCCGGGGCACGGGCAAGATCATCCCCGAGCCCTGCACCAGCTGCCACGGCCAGGGCAAGGTCAAGAAGCAAAAGACGCTGGAGGTGAAGATTCCCGCCGGCATCGACGACGGCATGCGCATCCGCTCGACCGGCAACGGCGAGCCGGGCACCAACGGCGGCCCGCCGGGCGACCTGTACATCGAGATTCGCACCAAAAAGCACGACATCTTCGAGCGCGACGGCGACGACCTGCACTGCGAGGTGCCAGTCAGCTTCACCACCGCTGCGCTGGGCGGCGAGATCGAAGTGCCGACACTCGCCGGCAAGGCCGCCATCGACATCCCCGAAGGCACCCAGGCCGGCAAGCAGTTCCGCCTGCGCGGCAAGGGCATCAAGGGCGTGCGCTCGTCCTACCCCGGCGACCTGTACTGCCACATCGTGGTCGAGACGCCCGTCAAGCTGACCGAGTACCAGCGCAAGATCCTGCGCGAGTTCGACGAATCCTTGAAAAAAGGCGGCGCCAAGCACTCGCCCTCCACCGAGAGCTGGACGGACAAGCTCAAGAGCTTTTTCAGCTGAAATCACCCCTGCCCGCGTCTTTGCGGCGTAAATTCAAAGCCCCGCTGCCTGCGACCCCGGCGCGGGGCTTTTTTTCGTTCCCGCAGCGGCGGGAACGGGCTTGTGCGGGTCCGCCGCACACGACGACCCGATGTTCCTCCTGCCCGTCCTGATCTTCCCCTTCGTGCTGGCCCTCGCGCTGCGGCGGCTGGTCGGGACAGGCTGGCAGCTGGCGCATGGCCGCCTGCGCCTGACGGACAGGCGCCGCGCGCTCTGGGCGCCGGCAGCAGCCCTGGCCTATGCCGCCCTGCTGGGGTACAGCCTTGCCCTGCTCGCTGCGCTGGGCCATGCGCTGTTCATGGCCACCGACAGGCTGCCCGCCTACGCCGCGCTCGCGGGCTACGTGCTGGCCTATCCGCTGGTGTATTTTTTCGCAGCCTGGGTCTTCTACTACGCCTTCCAGCCCGGCCCGCACGCCTGACCCCGCTCTCAGGGTGCGACCGGTTGCCGCGCCGGCACGCCGCCGCTACGCTGGTCGCCCCGCCTTTTCCGCGAGCCGCCATGCCCCGCCTGCCTTCCTGCCGCGGTGGTTCACCGTTTCCACCGCTGTCCTTCCTGGGCGCCGCCCTGTGCTGCGCCGCCGCCGCGTGGGCCGCATCGCCGCCCTTGCCGGAGCAACCTGCCACCGCGCCTGCGCGGCTCACCAACTCGCTGGGCATGCAGTTCGTGCTGGTGCCGGCTGGCAGCTTCATGATGGGCAGTGACGAGGTGCCGCAAGCCCTGGCGCGGGACTATCCGCAGCTGGAGGCAAAGCGCTTCACCGACCTCGCCGACGAGGCGCCGCGCCACCGCGTGGTCATCAGCCGGGCGTTCTACCTGGGCCAGCACGAAGTGACCGTGGGGCAGTTCCGCCGCTTTGTCCAGGCATCCGGCTACCGCGCCGAGTCCGACGCCGACGGCACGGGCGGCTATGGCTACAACCCCCGCTACGACCCGGCCGCCACCGAGCGCGGCGACGCCTTCGAGGGGCGCGATACGCGCTACTCCTGGCGCAACCCCGGCTTTGCGCAGGGCGACGACCACCCCGTGGTGAACGTCACCTGGAACGACGCGCAGGCGCTGGCCGCCTGGCTGAGCGCGCGCGAGGGCCGGCGCTACCGCCTGCCCACCGAGGCCGAGTGGGAGTACGCCTGCCGCGCTGGCGCCCGCACCCGCTACGCCCATGGCGACGACCCGAAGGGCCTGCTCGCCAACGCCAATGTGTTCGACCAGGACAGCGCCGCCAAATGGCCGCGCTGGCGCCAGCAGGCGCTGCCAGGGCGCGACGGCTACGCCTTCACGGCGCCGGTGGGCAGTTTCGCGCCCAACGCTTTCGGCCTGCACGACATGTCGGGCAACGCCTGGGAGTGGACGGCAGACTGGTACGGCGAGGACTACTACGCCCGCTCCCCCGCCGTCGATCCCCAGGGCCCGCAGCAGGGCAGCGTGCGCGTGCGCCGGGGCGGCTCGTGGCACACCTGGCCGCTGTATGCGCGCTGCGCCTATCGCAACTGGAATACCGAGCAAACGCGCTACCCGCTGGTCGGCATGCGCCTGGTGCGCGAATAAGAGCCTGCCTGCGGCTGAGCCGGCAGGCGCCGCAAGGGAGTGGGCGCGGCGCCTGGCCTACAGCAGCTCCACCCCCTTGAGCGTGACAAAGCTCGTCTCGCGCGTCACCGCCACGAAGTCCTGCAGCCACGGCTTGGCCGAAAGCTGCGGCAGGCAGGCGGCGTGCAGCTCGCCGCGCAGGCCCTGCGCGCCAATGGGGCGGGCCTGCACGTAGCCGCGCTCCAGGTAGCCCTGCACGGCCCACACCGGCAGCGCGGCCACGCCCCGGCCGCTGGCCACCAGTTGCAGCATGGCCACCGTCAGTTCAGTGGTGCGCCGGGGCGGGCGCACGCCGGCCGGCTCCAGCACCTGGCGCACCAGGTCCAGCATCTCGTCGGGCACGGGGTAGGTGATGAGCGTCTGGTCGGCAAAATCCTGCGCCTCCAGATACGGCTTGGCCAGCAGCGCATGGCCGTGCGCCAGCAGGGCGCGGATCTCGAAGGCGAACAGCGGGTGGTGATCGACGACGGCCGCGTCGCCCGCGTCCACCTCGGAGACGATGGCCACGTCCGCCCGGCCCTGGTGCAGCAGGCCCACGGGGTCGGCGTGAAAGCCGCTCACGATGTCCAGCTCCACCTCGGGCCAGCGGGCGCGAAAGGCGTCCATGGCCGGCATCAGCCAGTCAAAGCAGGTATGGCACTCCACGGCGATGCGCAGCTGCCCGCCCTGGCCCTGCACCAGGCGCGCCACGTCGCGCTCGGCCGCCTCGATCTGCGGCAGCACGGCGTCGGCCAGTTGCAAGAGCCGGCTGCCGGCGGCGCTGAACTGCGGCGGCACCGACTTGCGCTCGAACAGCGGCGCGCCGTAGCGCTCTTCCAGCAACTTCACCTGGTGCGACAGGGCGGACTGCGTCAGGTTCAGCAATTGCGCCGCACGCACCAGGCTGCCGCTGTCACGCAGGGCTTGCAGGGTGCGCAGGTGGCGCACCTCGAGGATGGATTGCATCATCGAAATTATTCAAGTTGATCGGCTAAAACTTTCGTTTGAATAATAAACGCAGGCGGCGGACCATAGCGGCAGTCCCTTTCTCACCCGCTTTCCCACCTTCCAAGGAGCCCTCGCCGTGACCACCGCCGCCCCACCCCGCCCCGTCCTCACCCACACGCTGGGCTTTCCGCGCATGGGCGCGGCGCGCGAACTGAAATTCGCCCTGGAGCGCCACTGGCGCGGCGAGATCGACGCTGACGCGCTGCAAGCCGTGGGCGCCGAGCTGCGCGCGCGGCACTGGCAGGCGCAGCGCGACGCCGGCCTGGGTCTCGTCACCGTGGGCGACTTTGCCTATTACGATCACGTGGCCAACCACATCCAGCTGCTGGGCTGCGAGCCGGCGCGCTTCGGCTTTGCGCCCGGCGCGCCCGAGCTGGCGCGCTACTTCGCCCTAGCGCGCGGCACCACCGGCCACGAGCCGCAGGTCTGCGGCGCCGGCTGCGCGCACGGCCATGCAGCGCCCGAGGGCCACGCGGCGCTGGAGATGACCAAGTGGTTCGACACCAACTACCACTACCTGGTGCCAGAGCTGCACGCGGGCACCCAGTTCCACCTGGCCAGCGAGCGCCTGTTCGACGAGGTGCGCGAGGCGCAGGCGCTGGGCCACGCCGTCAAGGCCCAGCTCGTCGGCCCGCTCACCTTCCTGTGGCTGGCCAAGGACAAGGGTGATGCGCCGTTTGACCGCCTGGCGCTGCTGGAGCGCCTGCTGCCGGTGTACGCGCAGATCCTGGCGCGCCTGAAAGACCTGGGCGTGCAGTGGGTGCAGCTCGACGAGCCCATCCTGGGTCTGGAGCTGCCCGCGGCCTGGAGCCAGGCCTTCGAGCCCACCTACTGGCAGCTGGGCAAGGCCGGCCCGCAGGTGCTGCTGGCGACGTATTTCTCCCCCTTGCAGGACAACCTGCGCCTGGCCTGCCAGCTGCCCGTGGCCGGCCTGCACGTGGACGCCGTGCGCGCCCCCGAAGAGCTGACCGGCGTGGCCGACTGGCTGCCGGGCTACAAGGTGCTGTCGGTGGGCATCGTCGATGGGCGCAACGTCTGGCGCTGCGACCCGGACGCGGCGCTGGCCCTGCTCGCACCCATAGCCGCCAAGCACCCGGGCGCTCTGTGGCTGGCGCCTTCGTGCTCGCTCTTGCACGTGCCGCAGTCGCTGGCGGGCGAGGGCCGCCTGGACGATGAGCTGCGCTCGTGGCTCGCCTTTGCCGACGAAAAGCTGCATGAGCTGGCCCTGCTCGCCGCCCTGCTGGATGGCAGCGCGCAGCAGCACGCCCCGCGCCTGGCAGCGGCCCGCGCAGCCATCGCCAGCCGCCGCGCCAGCGCCCGCGTGCACCGCACGGACGTGGCGCGCCGCCTGGCCGAAGCGCCGGCCGGCGCCGACCAGCGCCGCGCGCCCTTTGCCGCGCGCCGGCTGGTGCAGCGCACGCGCCTGTCGCTGCCGCTCTTGCCCACCACAACCATAGGCTCGTTCCCGCAGACGGCGCAGATCCGCGCCGCGCGGGCCGCACACCGGCGCGGCGAGCTGCCCACGCAGGATTACGAAGCGCAGATGCGCGCCGAGATCGAGGACGTGGTGCGCCGCCAGGAAGCCCTGGACCTGGATGTGCTGGTACACGGCGAGGCCGAGAGGAGCGACATGGTCGAATACTTTGGCGAGCAGCTGGCGGGCTTTGCCTTCACGGCAAACGGCTGGGTGCAAAGCTATGGCTCGCGCTGCGTCAAGCCCCCCATCCTGTACGGCGACGTGGCGCGCGATGCGCCCATGACGGTGGCCTGGACGCAGTACGCGCAAAGCCTCACGGACCGCCCCATGAAGGGCATGCTGACCGGGCCGGTGACCATCCTGCAATGGTCCTTCGTGCGCGACGACCAGCCGCGTAGCCGCACCTGCGAGCAGATCGCCTGGGCCATCCGCGACGAGGTGGTGGACCTGGAGAAAGCCGGCATCGCCATCGTGCAGATCGACGAGCCGGCCATCCGCGAGGGCCTGCCGCTGCGCCGCGCGCAGTGGCAGCAGTACCTGGACTGGGCCACGCGGGCGTTTCGCATCGCCGCCAGCGGGGTGGGCAATGGCACGCAGATCCACACCCACATGTGCTACAGCGAGTTTGGCGACATCCTGCCGGCCATCGCCGCGCTGGACGCGGACGTGATCACCATCGAGACCAGCCGCTCGCACATGGAGCTGCTGGCCGACTTCGGGCGCTTTCGCTATCCCAACGAGATCGGCCCGGGCGTGTACGACATCCACTCGCCGCGCGTACCGGGCACGCAGGAGATGCTGGCGCTGTTGCGCAAGGCGGCGGCCGTGGTGCCGGTGCAGCACCTGTGGGTCAACCCCGACTGTGGCCTGAAGACGCGCGCCTGGCCCGAGACCGAGGCCGCGCTGCGTGCCATGGTGCAGGCCGCGCGCCAGCTGCGCGCCGAGCTGCAGCACGCCGGCGCGGCGGCCGCGGCACGCCAGGCCGAGCCGGCCTGAGCGCCGCCGCCCGGCCGCCCAGGCCCCGCCCCCATCGGCTGGAGGGCAGGGCCTGCGCGCCCCGGGCGCCGCTACACCCGATTTCCGGCCCGCGCAGGCCGGATTTGGGTCAAATGGGCCTCTTGCCGGCGCCAATCCATCGTTGTTAGCTATTTATCCGATAGCAACACTGACGCTGGGCGGCCTCATTCATCGTCCCGCCGATGCGCCAGCCGGTACAGCACCGGCAGCACCAAGAGCGTCAGCAGCGTGGACGACAGGATGCCGCCGATCACCACCGTCGCCAGCGGGCGCTGCACCTCGGCGCCGGTGCCGGTGGCGATCGCCATGGGCACGAAGCCCAGCGAGGCCACCAGCGCCGTCATCAGCACCGGGCGCAGGCGCGTCAGCGCGCCCTCGCGGATGGCCTGCTCCAGCGGCATGCCGCCACTTTGCAGGTTGCGGATGAAGGCGATCATCACCAGCCCGTTGAGCACCGCAACGCCCGACAGCGCGATGAAGCCCACCGCCGCCGTGATCGACAGCGGAATGCCGCGCAGCCACAGCGCCAGCACGCCGCCGGTGAGCGCGAACGGGATGCCGGTGAACACGATCAGCCCGTCGCGCAGGTTGCCGAACATGGCGAACAGCAGCACGAACACCAGCAAAAGCGCCACCGGCACCACGATCTGCAGGCGCTGCGTGGCCGACTGCAGGTTCTCGAACTGCCCGCCCCAGGCCGTCCAGTAGCCCGGCGGCACCTGCACGCGCGCTTGCAGCGCGGCCTGCGCCTCGGCCACGAAGCTGCCCAGGTCGCGCCCGCGCACGTTGGCGCTGACGACGATGCGCCGCTTGCCGTTCTCGCGGCTGACCTGGCTGGGCCCGGGCGCCAGCTCCAGGCTGGCGACCTCCGACAGCGGGATGAAGCGCGTGCGTGCCCCGCCCTCGCGGCCGGCCGGCAGCGCGATCGGCAGGCGCGCGATCGCGTCCAGGTCGCTGCGCAGCTGCTCGGGCAGGCGCACCACGATGCCAAAGCGCCGGTCGCCCTCGAACAGCGTGCCCGCCGGCTGCCCGCCGACGGCGGTGGCCAGCGTGGCCTGCACGGCCGCCACGTTCAACCCGTAGCGCGCGGCCTTGTCGCGGTCGATCTGCACGCTGAGCACCGGCAGGCCCGTGGTCTGCTCGACCTTGACCTCGGTGGCGCCGTCCACGGCCTTGAGCACCGCCTCGACCTCGGCCGCCGTGCGCACCAGCTGCTGCATGTCGTCGCCGAAGACCTTCACCGCCACGTCGCTGCGCACGCCCGAGATCAGCTCGTTGAAGCGCAGCTGGATGGGCTGCGAGAACTCGTAGCTGTGCCCCGGCACCTGCGCCGCCTCCTCCTGCACGGCGGCCAGCAGCGCGTCCCGGCTCTTGCGCGGCTCGGGCCACTGGCTCTCGGGCTTGAGCATCACGTAGCCGTCCGAGATGTTCGGCGGCATGGCGTCCGAGGCGATCTCGGCCGTGCCGGTGCGCGCGAACACGCGCTCGATCTCGGGGAATTTCTCCTTCAGCCGCGCTTCCAGCTGCTGCTGCATCTGCACCGACTGCGTGAGGCTGGTGCCCGGGATGCGCAGCGCCTGGATGGCGAAGTCGCCTTCGTTCAGGCTGGGCACGAACTCGCTGCCCAGGCGCGCGGCGAGCAGCCCCGACAGCAGCACCGCCAGCACTGCGGCCGTCAGCACCACCGCCTTGGCGCCCAGCACGCGCTCCAGCAGCGGCGCGTAGGCGCGCCGGGCCCACAGCACCAGGCGGTTCTCGCGCTCGGCCACGCGCGTGCCGATGAACAGCGCCACCGCCGCCGGCACGAAGGTGACCGACAGCAACATCGCCGCCGCCAGCGCGATCACCACGGTGAGCGCCATGGGGTGGAACATGCGCCCCTCCACGCCCGTGAGCGCGAAGATCGGCAGGTACACGATCATGATGATCAGCTGGCCGTAGATGAGCGGGCGGCGCGCCTCGCCGGCGGCGGCGAACACCTCGTGGAAGCGCTCGCCGCGCGTGAGCGGCCGCCCGCGCTGCGCCTGCGCATGCGCCAGGCGGCGCACGCAGTTCTCCACGATGACCACCGCGCCGTCCACGATGATGCCGAAGTCCAGCGCGCCCAGGCTCATCAGGTTGGCGCTGACCTTGTAGCCCACCATGCCGGTGAAGGTGAGCAGCATGGACAGGGGGATGACCGCCGCCGTGATGACCGCCGCGCGGATGTTGCCCAGGAAGGCGAACAGCACCGCCACCACCAGCACCGCGCCCTCCAGCAGGTTTTTCTTGACGGTGGCGATCGCCTTGTCCACCAGCGTGGTGCGGTCGTACACGGTGATGGCGTGCACGCCCGCGGGCAGGCCCTGGTTGATCTGCTCCATCTTGCGCGCCACCGCCTGCGCCACGGTGCGGCTGTTCTCGCCGATCAGCATGAACACCGTGCCCAGCACCACCTCGCGGCCGTTGTCGGTGGCGGCGCCCGTGCGCAGCTCGCGCCCCAGGCCCACCTCGGCCACGTCGCGCACGCGCACCGGCGTGCTGCCGCGCGCGGCGACGACGATGTTTTGCAGGTCCTCGATGCCGCGCACCTGGCCCGGCGCGCGGATCAGGTACTGCTCGCCGCGCCGCTCGATGTAGCCGGCGCCGACGTTGGCGTTGCCCTGCTCCAGCGCCGCCACCACGTCGGCCAGCGTCAGGCCGTAGGCGGCCAGGCGCTCGGGGTCGGGCGCCACCTGGAACTCCTTGGCCCAGCCGCCTATGGTGTTGATCTCGGTCACCCCGGGCACGTTGCGCAGCTGCGGCTTGATGATCCAGTCCTGGATCTCGCGCAGGTCGGTGGCGCTGTAGGCGCTGCCGTCCGGCTTGGTGGCGCCGTCCTCGGCCTCCACGGTCCACAAGAAGATCTCGCCCAGGCCGGTGGAGATCGGCCCCAGCGCCGCCGCGATGCCCGCCGGCAGCTGCGACGCCACCGACTGCAGCCGCTCGCTGACCAGCTGGCGCGCGAAGTACACGTCGGTGCCGTCGCGGAAGATGGCCGTGACCTGCGACAGCCCGTAGCGCGAGGTCGAGCGGCTCTCCACCAGCCCCGGCAGGCCGGCGAGCGCCGTCTCCACGAGGTAGGTCACGCGCTGCTCGGTCTCCAGCGGCGAATAGCCGGGCGCCGGCGTGTTCACCTGCACCTGCACGTTGGTGATGTCGGGTACGGCGTCGATGGACAGGCGCTGGTAGTTGTAGCCGCCCAGCAGTGCCAGGGCCAGCACCGCCATCAGGACCAGCCAGCGCTGCTCGATGGCGAAACGGATGATGCGTTCGAACATGATGGGAATGGCCTTTCAGTGCTCGTGCGCCGCCGAGCCCTTGCCCCGCTCGGACTTGACGACGAAGCTGCCGTCCGCCGCGTAGCGCGCGCCGACGGCCAGGCCCTGCAGCACTTCGGTGTAGCGGCCGTCGCTGCGCCCCAGGCGCACCGGCTGCGCGGCAAAGCCCGCCGCCGTGCGCACGAACACCACGCTGGCGCCCTCCTCGGTCTGCAGCGCGGCGTTTTCCACCGCCACCGCCACCGCGCTTTCCTGCGCCAGCACCTCCACGTTCACGTACAGGCCCGGGCGCCACACGCCGCCCGTATTCGGCAGGGTGACGCGCGCGGTCGCGGTGCGCGTTTGCTCGCCGATCAGCGCGCCCACGTAGGAGACGGTGCCCCGGGCACTTGCGTCGAACGCGCCGGCACGCACCTGCACGCGCTCGCCCACGCGCACCTGCGGCAGCTCGCGCGCGGCGACGCTCAGCTCGGCCCAGACGCTGGACAGGTCGGCGACGGTGAAGGCGCTCGCGTCCTCGCGCACCGCCTCGCCCAGCGTCAGGTGGCGCTCCACCACCACGCCATCGAACGGCGCGCGCAGCTCCACCCGGCCCAGCTCGCGCGCATCCGGCGCGGCGCCCAGGGCGCGCAGCTTTTGCGCCGCGTTGGCCAGGGCGATGTCGGCCTCCTGCAGCGCCTGCCTTGCGGCCAGCATGTCCTGCTGCGCCGAGATGCCCTCGTCCCACAGCTTTTTCTCGCGCTCGTAGGTGGTGGCCGCCAGCGCGCGGCGGCGCTGCGCGGTCTGCCACTCGGCGCGCAGGTCGGAGACGGCGTTGCTGGACAGCACCGCCAGCACCTGGCCGCGCGCCACGCGCTGGCCGGCGCTGGCCGAGACCGACTGCACCACGCCGGCCACGCGCGGCACGATGTGCGCGGTGCGGTCTTCGTTGAGCCGGATCTCGCCGGGAAAGCGCAGCACGCTGGCGATGCGCGCCGGGCCGCTGGTGGCCAGGCGGATGCCGGCAGCCTGCAGCTGGGCCTCAGTCATCTCGACCTGGCCGGGCGCCTCCCCGGCATGTGCGCCGGCGGCAGCGGGGGCGGTCCGGGCGGCGGGCTCGTCCTTGTGGCCGCCCTTGCCCTCGTCCTTGTTCTCATCCTTGTGGCCGTCCTTGTCCTCGTCCGCGTGGCCGTCCTGGTGGTCGTCCTTGTCGCCCTCCTTGTGCTCCTGGTGCCCGCCCTGGTGGCCGGCCTCGCCCTCGCCGCCGTGGGCGTGCCCGGCGGGTGCTGCGGCCGGCGCGCCGCCCGCGCCGGGCAGGGCCGGGCGCAGGATCAGCAGGGCCGCGCCCAGTGCTGCCAGCACCAGCGCCGCGATGATGAACAGGTGCCTGCGGCTGATGCGCTCACGGGCGGCGAGGGTGGTGTCTGTCGTTCCGGTCATGGGCGCTCCCCGGCGGCATTGGCCGAAGAAGAAAGAGAAAAAGAAGAAGAAGAAGAAAGGAGGGCTGCATCGGCAGCGGACGCCGCGGCGTCCGGGGCCGGGCCGCCCTCTGCGCCATCGCCCAGCAGGCGGGCGAGGTCGCTGGCCGCGCGGTGCGCCTGGCCCAGCGCGCGCAGGTACTGCGCCTGCGCCTGCTGCAGCGTGCGCTGCGCGTCCAGCACCTCCAGGAAGCCGAACTTGCCGGCCTCGAAGCCGCGCGTGCTGATATCCAGCGCCGCCTGCGCCTGCGCCAGCACCTGCTCGCGCAGCAGCTGCACCTCGGCCGCGGCCACGGTGCCGCGCTGCAGCGCGCCGGCCGCCTCCTCCTGCAGGCGCAGCTGCGCGGCGCGCAGCAGCTCCTGGGCGCGGGTGTGGCGGTGCACGGCCTCCTGGATGGCGCCGGCGTTGGCGTCGGCCAGCGGCAGCGGCACCGACAGGCCCACGATCCACTGGTTGCGCTGCAGCTCGGCCGCGCGCTTGACGCCCAGCTGCAGCGCCACGTCGGGCGTGCGCCGGGTGCGCTCCAGCTGCACCTGGGCCTGGGCCCGCTGCACCTCCAGGCGCGCCTGCACCAGGGCGGGCGCATCCGCCAGCTGCTGCGCCAGTTGCTGCGCGCCGGGTGCCGCCGGCAGCGGCCAGGCGCTGCCGGCCAGCGGGGCGGCCAGCGGCGCGTCCAGCCCCAGCAGCGCCTGCAGCCGCGCGCGCGCCGCCTGCTGCTCGCCCTCGGCCTGCAGCAGCTCCATGCGCGCGCCGGCCTCGGCGACGCGGGCGCGGCTGTCCTCCACCGGCGCGACCTTGCCGGCGGCCACGCGGCGCTGGGCGGCGGCGCTGGCGCGTCCGGCCCATTCCAGGGCCTGCTGCGCCAGCTGCACACGCTCGTGGGCAATCAGCGCGTCATGGAAGGCCGCGCCCACGTCGGCGCGCAGCTCGGCGCGCTGGGCCTGCCACTGCGCCTGCGCCAGCAGCGCGGCCTGGTCGGCGGCCTGCTGGCGCGCGTGCCGCTTGCCGCCCAGCTCCAGCGGCTGGGTCAGGGTGACGGTGCTGGTGCGGGTAGCCCTGCGCTGGTCTTCCAGCTGCAGCTCCAGCACCGGGTTGGGCCGTGCGCCGGCCTGCTCGCGCGCGGCCAGGCTGGCCTGCGTCTCGGCGCGCGCGGCGGCCAGCTGCGGGCTGCGCTGCAGTGCCAGCGCCAGCGCGGCCGCCAGGGTGAGGGGCGGCGCGCTGGCCGCTGCGGCAGCCGCCGCCGGGGGCGCGGAGCCGGTGAAGGCGGGCGTGGGCGCCTGCGCGCCGGCCAGGCTTGCGCCCAGTGCGGCGCACAGGCCGACCGCCCAGGCCGGGGCATGCCGGCGCGGGCTCGATGAGGAGATGGAGAACATCAAACAGTCCGAGAGTCTTGGGAAAGGGAAGCGAAAGACGACTCATCGGCGCACGGCTTCGCCCGCCCGGGGTGCGGGCGGCGAGCAAAAAAAGCGGGGGAATCAGGGCCGCGCGCCGGGATCAGCTGCGCGCGGGCCAGTTGGGGCGGTCGGGCGGGTCGCAGACGTGCGAGGCGCGCGCCGGCTCTGCAGCCGCCGGCTGGCGCGAGGGCGCGCCGCACGGCGCGCCTGCGGCGCTTTGCGCCACCAGCGCCACGGCGCTGGCCGCATGGCAGGGGGCGCAATCGACGTCCACCTGTAGCTGCCCGCCCGGGGCGTCATCCTGCGGCTGCGCCGCGTGGGTGCGGTGCTGGTGGTGGCCCCAGTGCGCCGCGCCGGGTGCCTGCGCCTCGTGGCTGCAATAGCCGGCCGCCGCCGCCCAGCTGAGCTGGAGCGGCAGCAGGACCAGCAAAAGCAACAGGGACAGCCAGGAACGCATGGGCGCGCATTGTAGGGGCGCGCTGCACAGCAGGCGGCCGCCTGCGGCGCAATTCGCGTACCGCCTGAAGGCCCTTGCCCGGACGGCACAATGCGCCGCAACCGCCACTTCCTGCGTGCCCGTCCGCCATGCTCTACAACGCCCTGAAACTGCTGCACCTGCTGTCCATCATCGTCTGGGTGGGCGGCATGGTCTTTGCCCACTTCTTCCTGCGCCCAGCCGCGCAGCAGCTGGCGCCGGCGCTGCGCGTGCCGCTCATGCACGGCGTGCTGCAGCGCTTTCTGGCGGCCGTGGGGCTGGCGGTGGTGCTGGTGCTGACCAGCGGGCTGGCGATGATCGGCATGGTCAGCATGGGCGGCGGCTTTGCCATGCCGTGGGACTGGAGCTTCATGTCCGGCGCCGGCCTGGCGATGATGGCCATCTACGCCTACATCTACCTGGCGCTGCTGTCGCGCCTGGACTCGGCCGTGGCCGCCGCCGACTGGCCGGCGGGCGGCGCCGTGCTGGCGCGCATCCGCACCTGGGTGGGGGTGAACCTGCTGCTGGGCACGGCCGTGGTGGCGGTCGTGCTGCTGTGGTGAGGCGCGCGGCATGGCGGCCAGGGCCCTGCTGATCGTCTGGCACAGCCAGACCGGCGGCACGCGCCAGATGGCCGAGGCGGCGCGCGCCGGCGCGGCCGCCGAGCCCGGCTGCCAGGCGCGGCTGCTGCACGCCGCCGAAGCCGGCCCGGCCGACGTGCTGGCGGCCGATGGCTACCTGTTCTGCACGCCCGAGAACCTGGCCGCCATGAGCGGGCAGCTCAAGGATTTCTTCGACCGCTGCTACTACCCGGCACTGGGGCGCATCGAGGGCCGGCCCTACGCCAGCCTGGTCTGCGCCGGCAGCGACGGCACGGGCGCGGCGCGCCAGATCGCGCGCATCTGCACCGGCTGGCGCCTGAAGGCGGTGGCCGAGCCGTTCATCGCGTGCACGCACGCGCAGACCCCCGGGGCCATCGCCGCGCCCAAGGTGATCGGCACGCAGGAGCTGGCGCAGTGCCGCGCGCTGGGCGAGGCGCTGGCCGCCGGGCTGGTGCTGGGCATCTACTGACTACTTTTTCGATGGCTGCCAGCGCCCGCCCCGCGGGCGCTGGAGTTCTTTTTATTGAAATCTAAAGCTTGGCAATCGATACCTCCGTCGATTTGACCAGCGCCACCACGTCCGAGCCCACGGCCAGGCCCAGTTCGTCCACCGAGCGGGTGGTGATGACGGAGGTGACGATACCCCAGGGGGTCTCGACATCGACTTCGGAAACGACGCTGCCGCGGATGATCTCGCGCACCTGGCCCTTGAACTGGTTGCGCACGTTGATGGCTTGGATGGACATGGTGTTCTCCTTCGAGTGAAAAGTCCGGTTGCAAAAAACAAGGGAAATCAGACCGCCCAGCGCAGCCCGTGAGCGGGCACGCCCGGCCAGTGGCCATGGGCTTGGGGGTGCTCCTCGGCGCCGGGTTTTTGCAAGACACGGTCGAGGATGCGTTTTTCGGTGGCGGCGAACTGCGCATCGCCCTGCGAGCGTGGGCGCGCGAGGCGGACGCGCTCGTCCAGCGCGATGCGCCCGTCCTCGATCAGGACCACGCGGTCGGCCAGGGCCACGGCCTCCTGCACGTCGTGCGTGACCAGCAGCGCGGTGAAGCGGCGCTCTTGCCACAGCCCTTCGATCAGGCGGTGCATCTCGATGCGCGTGAGGGCGTCCAGCGCGCCCAGCGGCTCGTCCAGCAGCAGCAGGCGCGGCTGGTGCACCAGCGCGCGGGCCAGGGCCACGCGCTGGCGCTGGCCGCCCGACAGGCGCGCCGGCCATTCCTGCGCGCGATCGCCCAGGCCGACCTGGGTCAGCACCTGCAGGGCGTGCCCGCGCCGGTCCTGGGGCAGGCCCAGCAGCACGTTGTCCAGCACGCGCCGCCAGGGCAGCAGGCGCGCGTCCTGGAACATGATGCGGGCGTCCCCGTGCAAGCCCTGCACGGGCTGGCCGTCCACAGCCAGGCTGCCGCCGCTGGCCGCTTCCAGGCCGGCGACCAGGCGCAGCAGCGTGCTCTTGCCGCAGCCGCTGCGGCCGACGATGGCGATGAACTCGCCAGGCTCTATGGACAGCTGCGCGTGGCGCAGCACCTCGCGCGCGCCGTAGCGCTTCGTGAGCTGGCGGATTTCAAGCTGCACGCCGCCGCCGGAGTGTGGGGCGTTCGTCATTTGGCGCTCCCGGTGGTGGCCTTCTGGTAGCCGGGATGCCAGCGCAGCCACCATTGCTCCAGGCTGCGCGCGAACACGTCGGCCAGCTTGCCCAGCAGCGCGTACAGCAGGATGCCGACCAGCACGATGTCGGTCTGCAGGAACTCGCGCGCATTCATGGTCAGGTAGCCGATGCCCGACTGCGCGGAGATGGTCTCGGCCACGATCAGGATCACCCACATCAGGCCGAGCGAAAAGCGCAGGCCCACCAGGATGGACGACAGCGCGCCGGGCAGGACGATGTCGCGCTGCAGCTGCCAGCGCGTGAGGCCGTAGGTGCGCCCCATCTCGATGAGCGCCGGGTCCACGTTGCGGATGCCGTGGAAGGTGTTCAGGTAGATGGGAAAGAACACCGAGACGGCGATCAGGAACAGCTTGGCCGACTCGTCGATGCCAAACCACAGGATGACCAGCGGGATCAGCGCCAGCGCCGGGATGTTGCGCACCATCTGCACGGTCGAGTCCAGGAGCGTCTCGGCCAGGCGCGACGAGCCCGTCACAAGCCCCAGCAGCAGGCCCAGGCCGCCGCCGATGGCCAGCCCGCCCAGGGCCCGGCTGGCGCTCACCTTGACGTGCGTCCACAGCTCGCCGGACTGCGCCAGGGCCCAGGCGGCCCGGGCCACGTCTACCGGCGCGGGCAGCACGCGGTTAGAAAGCCACCCCAGCGACGAGGCCGTTTGCCAGGCGGCGAGCAACGCGATGGGCACGAGCCAGGGCAGCAGGCGCCGGCCGGCCGCGGCGGCCAGGCGCGCGGCGCCCGCCAGGGCATCGGACTCATGCGGCGCGCTGGCTGCCAGGGCCGCGCCGGCCGCCAGTTCTGGAAAAGCAGTTTGTGCCATGCCAGTGTCCTTTCTTCAGCTTTGCGCCGCACGCGGCACGTACAGGTTGGCCACTGCCTCGCCCGCGGGTTGCAGCCCGAGGCGCTGGCGCACGTCCAGCGGCAGCAGCGGGAACACCAGCTCCGCGAAGCGGTAGGCCTCCTCCAGGTGCGGATAGCCCGAGAAGACGAAGGTGTCGATGCCCAGCTGCGCGTATTCCTGGATGCGCGCGGCCACGGTCTGCGGATCGCCCACCAGCGCAGTGCCCGCGCCGCCGCGCACCAGGCCCACGCCAGCCCACAGGTTGGGGCTGATCTCCAGGTCGGCGCGGCTGCGCTTGGTACCCCCACCGTGCAGGACGGCCATGCGGCGCTGGCCCTCGGAGTCCATGCGCGCGAACGCCGCCTGGGCCTGCACCACCGTCTCGTCCTGCACGTGGCTGATGAGCTGCTCGGCCGCGGCCCAGGCGGCCGCGGTCGGTCTCGCGCACGATGACGTGCAGCCGGATGCCAAAGCGCACCGTGCGCCCGTGCCGCGCGGCGCGTTCGCGCACGTCGGCCCTTTTGCGGCCACCTCGGCAGGCGGCTCGCCCCCGTCAGGGAGGCGTCCCCTGCTCGGCCGCCAGCGCGTGCGCGGCCTGGGCCGCCGAAGTACACCGGCGGTCCGGCCGCTGCAGCGGCGGAAAAGCGCTCGCGCCCTGCGCTGAGGTGTTCGCCCGTGTGGTCCAGGCCCTCGCCCCGGCGGCCGCGCGCGAGGATCTCGCGCCAGATGCGGATGAACTCGGCCGTGCTCGTAGCGCTGGGCGTGGTCCAGGAAGACGCCATCGCCCTCCAGCTCGGCGCGGTCGCCACCGGTGACCAGGTTGATCAGCAGCCGCCCGCCCGACAGCCGGTCGAACGTGGCCGCCATGCGCGCGGCCAGGCTGGGCTGGTGCAGGCCGGGGCGCACGGCCACCAGGAACTTCAGCCGCCGCGTCACCGGGATCAGGCTGGCGGCGACGACCCACGGGTCTTCGCACGAGCGGCCGGTGGGGATTAGTACACCCTCATAGCCCAGGCTGTCGGCGGCCGTGGCGATCTGGCGCAGGTAGTCGTGGTCGAGCGGGCGGGCGCCGCGCGCGGTGCCCAGGTAGCGGCTGTCTCCGTGGGTGGGGATGAACCAGAAGATCTTCATAGCAAAGCCTCAGTACGAGATGGCGAAGGGCAGGCTGGGCCAGCGCAGGCCCCATGCTGCGGCCGTGGTGCCGACCAGGCGCTGGATGTGGCGGCCGGATTCAATGGAAGGGTTCATGGCAGTGCTCCAGCGGTTCAGGGCCGGGCGATGAAAACGGCATCGCTGACTTGGATGGGCTTTGGGATCAGCCTGAGCGCGTGGAACGTGTCAGCAATCCGCTGCTGGTCAGCCGCCACCTCGCGCGTGATGGGCTTTACGTTGAACTCGTAGCGGCGCAGCGCCAGCTCCACCACGTCTACCGGTAGGCCCTGCAGCGGCGCGATCACCTCGGCCGCCTGCGCAGGTTCTTCTTAGCCAGATGCCGCGCTCCACCGCGTCGGAGAACACGGCCTCGATCCCTGTGGGTGGCGCGCTACGAAGCCGCGCTCGCCCAGGTAGTACTGGTGTTGTTCACCACGTCGGGCGTGCCGGGCGCTCCCGTGCCGTCGGCCAGCACTCGCGCGCCGATGCTCTTCTCGGCCGCGGCCTGGAACGGGTCCCAGACCACCCAGGCATCGACGTTCTTGCTCTCGAACGCGGCGCGGCCGTCAGCCGGCGCCAGGTACACCGGCTGGATGTCGGAGAACGCGAGGCCGTGCTTTTCAAGCTGCCTGACCAGCAGGTAGTGCACGTTGCTACCCTTGGTGAGTGCCCCTTACGGCCCTTAGGTCGGCCACCGAGCGCAGGGGCGAGTCCCTGGGCACCAGGATGGCCTCGGCGCGCGGAGCGGCCGGGTCGTGGCCGATGTAGATGAAGCGCGCACCCGCGGCCTGGGCAAAGATGGGTGGGGCCTCGCCCACATAGCCCACGTCCACGGCGCCGATGTTCAAGCCCTCCAGCAGTTGCGGCCCAGCAGGAAACTCCACCCACTTCACGCCGAAGCCCAGCGGCTGGAGCTTCTTCTCCAGCGTGCCCTGGGCCTTTTGAAGTAGGAACAGGCTGGCCGCCTTCTGGTAGCCGATGCGCAGCACTGGCTGCTGTGCCCAAGCGTACCCGGCCTCCGCGACGGCGCTCAGGCCCAGTAGCCAGGCGAACGCCGCGCGGCGCGTGGGGGAAAAGATCTGGTTCAGTAACGACACGATGTAGCTCCTCAGGTAAAGGGACCCCACGCAGCAAGGCGCCGGGCAAAGGCCGTCCCTTCCGCGTACAGATGCGGAATGGCTAGGGCAAAGGAAAAGAGCGGAGAGAGAGCGTGGCGGCTCGGCGCCGTCAGACGCTACATCGCACTTGCGAGAAATGCACCGGCGCGAACCGCGTGGCTGGCGCAGGCGCGGCCGTGCGCAGCAACTCGGCAATGAGCAGCTTGGCCGCCTCGTCGATGCGGCCGGCCAGGTCGTCCGCGACCAGGTAGGCACCCTCGGGCGTCAGCGCGACCTGCGCATCGGTGGCGTAGATGCCGGGCAGCACGTGGCGCGCGCCCAGGGACTGCAGCACCGGCCGCAGCGCATAGTCCAGCGCCAGCATGTGGTGCGGGCTGCCGCCGGTGGCCAGCGGCAGCACGGCCTTGCCCTTCAAGGCGGTTTGCGGCAGCAGGTCCAGGAAGACCTTGAGCACGCCGCTATAGGCGGCCTTGTAGACCGGCGTGGCGATGACCAGCACACTGGCGTCCTGCACCTGCTGCACGGCACGCGCCACGCTGCGCTGGTCGGTGTCGGCCAGCAGCAGCGCCTGCGGGTCCAGGTCGCGCAGGTGCAGCTGCGCGGGCGGCGCGCCGCGGCGGGCCAGGCGCTGGCCCACGGCATCCAGCAACGCGGCGGAGCGCGAACGCTGTGCGGGGCTGCCGGCGATCAGCAAGGCGGACATGGGCATTCCTTGTGCTTTTGTTTTGATAGCTGCAAGCCCTTTTCCTTCAAGGGCTTTAGGCACTTTTTACCTGTATTTTGGTCAGCGCTTGGCGTAGATCTGGTCGAAGCTGGCGCCGTCGGCAAAGTGCTCCTTGTCGGCCTTCGCCCAGCCGCCGAAGGCCTGGTCGATTGTCACCAGCGTGAGCTTGGGGAACTGCGCATCGAACTTCGCCTTCGCCTTCTCGCTCGTGGGGCGGTAGTAGTTCTTGCCGGCGATCTCCTGGCCCTCGTCGGAGTACAGGTGCTTGAGGTATTCCTCGGCCAGGGCGCGGCTGCCTTTCTTGTCCACCACCTTGTCCACCACGGCCACCGTGGGCTCGGCCAGGATGGAGACCGAGGGCACGACGATCTCGAACTTGTCACGGCCAAACTCCTTGAGCGCCAGGAAGGCCTCGTTCTCCCAGGCCAGCAGCACGTCGCCCAGGCCGCGCTGCACGAAGGTGATGGTCGAGCCGCGCGCGCCGGTGTCCAGCACCGGCACGTTCTTGTAGAGCTTGCCCACGAAGTCCTGGGCTTGTGCATCGCCACCGTATTTGCGCTTGGCGAACTCCCACGCCGCCAGGTAGTTCCAGCGCGCGCCGCCGCTGGTCTTGGGGTTGGGCGTGATGACCTGCACGCCGGGCTTGATGAGGTCGTCCCAGTCCCTCAGGCCCTTGGGGTTGCCCTTCTTGACCAGGAACACGATGGTCGAGGTGTAGGGCGCCGAGTTGTGCGGCAGGCGCTTTTGCCAGTCGGCGGCCAGCAGGCCATGGCGGGCCAGCGCGTCCACGTCGCCGCCCAACGCCAGCGTGGCCACGTCGGCGTCGATGCCGTCGATGATGGAGCGCGCCTGCTTGCCCGAGCCGCCGTGCGATTGCCTGAACTGCACGTCCTGGCCCGTCTTGGCCTTCCAGTGGCGGGCAAATGCCTGGTTGTATTCGGCATACAGCTCGCGCGTCGGGTCATAGGAAACGTTCAGGAACTGCACGCCCTGGGCCAGCGCGGGCGGGGCAATGACCGTGCCCAGCGTGGCGGCAAAGGCGGCGGCTGCCAGGGGAAACTTGATAAAGTGACGGCGATTTTTCACGGGTGCTTTCTATGCGCTGGATGAGATGCAACGCATTCTGGAAGCCAACCCAAAAAACCGAAACTAATAAGAATTCAGTTCGTTATTCGTTTAATGACTGAGAACTTTTACGCAGGAACATATTCCCATGGCACGCACCGTTCAATGCATCAAGCTGGGCAAAGAGGCCGACGGCCTGGACTTCGCCCCCTACCCGGGCGAGCTGGGCAAGCGCATCTATGAAAACGTCAGCAAGCAGGCCTGGAGCGACTGGCTCAAGCACCAGACCATGCTGGTGAACGAAAACCGCCTGAACCTGGCCGACGCGCGTGCGCGCCAGTACCTGGCGCGCCAGATGGAGGCGCACTTCTTCGGCGGCGGCGCCGACGCGGCCGCCGGCTACGTGCCGCCCAGCGCCTGAGGCCCGGCCCAGCCCGCCCCGGCCACCGGCGTGACGCGCCCATGGCCTTGAACCCCCCTTCCGACCACCCCCCGCACCCGCCCGCGCCGCTGCTGGCCGGCTGCGGCCTGCCCGCCGCCTGGGCCGGGCAGCGGCAGTGGTGCGTGGTGGCAACCGCCTTCGGTGCCGGCCAGGACTTCCTGGCCACCTGGGCGGCGTGGCGCGCCGACGCGCGCCAGCAGCGCCCGCGCCTGCTGCACTTCGTCGCCTGCACCGCAGCCGCGCCCGCCGTGGACGCCGCCGCGGCGCCGCCGCACCTGGCACCCCTGGCCCGGCAGCTGGCCGCGCAGTGCTGGGGCCTGCTGCCGGGCGTGCACCGCCTGGCGTTCGAGGACGGCCAGGTGCTGCTCACCCTGCTGGTGGGCGACGCGCCGGCCCTGCTGCGCCAGCAGCAGCCCCCGGCCGATTCGATCTACCTGGGCGAGTGCGCGCCCGACCCCGACCCCGGCAGCGCCGTGCACCTGCTCAAGGCCCTGGCGCGCTGCTGCCGCCGCGGCACGCGCCTGGCCTGCACCGGCGCGCCCCACGGCCTGCACGCCGCGCTGGCCGGCTGCGGCTTTGCCCTGCACGCCGCGCCCGGTGCGCCTGCCAGCGTGCAGGCCACCTTCGATCCGCCCTGGCAGCCGCGCGCCGCGCGGCCCGTGCTGGCGCCCGCCGCCCTGCCCGCAGGCGCGGCGCCCGGCAGCTGCCTGGTGGTGGGCGCCGGCCTGGCCGGCAGCGCAGTGGCCGCCAGCCTGGCGCGGCGCGGCTGGCGCGTCACGGTGCTGGACGCCGCCGCCCCCCGCCGCTGGCGCCTCGGGCCTGCCGGCGGGGGTGCTCTCGTCGCATGTCTCGCCCGACGACAGCCTGCTGTCGCGCCTGTCGCGCGCCGGCGTGCGCACCACCCTGGCCGTCCTGGCCAGCCTGCCGGCCGACGCGCGCGGGCGCGACTGGCTGGACGGCGGCGTGCTGGAGCACGACCCCGACGCCCCGCTGCGCCTGGCCTGGACGCAAGGCGCCGGCCTGGACTGGAGCCGCCCGGCCACGCCCGGCGAATTGCACGCCAGCCACCTGCCCGCCAGCGCCGCGCCGCACACCTGCTGGCACGCGCGCGGCGGCTGGGTGCGTCCGTCGCAGCTGGTGCGCGCCCTGCTGGCCCAGCCTGGCATCGCCTGGCGCGGCGGCGCTGCCGTGGCGCGGCTGGTGCGCGCCGGCGGCAGCTGGCGCGCGCTGGACGCCAGCGGCGCACTGCTGGCCGAGGCCGGGCTGGCGGTGGTCTGCGCCGGCCCGGCCAGCGCCGCGCTGGCCGGCGCGCCGCTGCCGCTGCAGCTGCTGCGCGGCCAGATCGCCTGGGGCCGGCATGCCGATGCCACTGCATCCGCGCCCTGGCCGGCGCAGCCCGTGAACGGCCACGGCAACCTGGTGCCGCGCGTGCCGCTGCCGGCCACCCCGGACGCTGCGGACGGCGCTGGCACGGCGCCCGGCTGGGTACTGGGCTCGACCTTCGAGCGCGACTGCGGCGAGCTGCCGGTGCCACCCGCCGACCGGCTGGCCGGGCGCGCCGCCAACCTGGCCAAGCTGCGCGCGCTGCAGCCCGCGCTGGGCACGGCGCTGGCGCCCGCGTTTGCGCCGGACGCAGCCGCCGGCACTGCCGTGCAGACCTGGGCGGCGGTGCGCTGCGCCGCCCCCGACCGGCTGCCGCTGGTGGGCCCTGTCGATGCGCAGGCCCTGCCTGGCCTGTGGGTCAGCACCGCCATGGGTGCGCGCGGCCTGACGCTGGCGCTGCTGTGCGCCGAGCTGCTGGCCGCCCGGCTGCACGGCGAGCCGCTGCCGCTGGAGGCCCGGCTGGCGCAGGCGCTGGGGTGCGAACGCCTGCACCTGGCGCCGGCCTGAACCGCTCCGCAGCCCGCACGGCTTGGTCATTTTTTGATAGCAAACTCTCGCCTGCCGCCGCCGGCAAGAAGCGTTTTTTAAGCGTTTCTTACTGAAAACCGGTGTTTGGCGACCCGCGCCGGCCTCAGCGCCGCCCTTCGTGGCGCGACTGCTCGAACTGCCGCTCGGCGCCGAACAGGTGGCGGATCAGCACGTGCGAGGTGATGTTCACGCCCACGCCGCCGATCAGCGCCGGCAGCAGGTACAGCGCGGTGGACACCTCGGAGGCAAACAACGCGTCGTCCGTGCGCGACAGCGTGGCGCGCGCCCCGGCCTCCAGGGTCTGCAGCAAATAGACATCGACGCCGGCGATGAGCACCAGCAGCAGCCCGAAGAACAGCACCACCCAGGGCGACACCGCGCGGCGGGTGAGCAGCGCGCCGTAGATCACGCACGGCAGCACCACGGAAAACACCACCAGCGCCCAAAAACGCAACTCGTTGAACACCGTGATGCCGGACTGCAGGTCCTTGAGGAAGGGCATGGAAGGCTCCTTTTCTTCTTGTCCCGATTCGAAAGGCGGCGCGCCGCGCGCGCAGCGCGCAAGTGTGCGCCGCAGCAATCGGGCCTACAGCGCTGGTGGGACATTCCATATGCCATTTGCGGCATATATGAAGTCAGAAACAGTAGTTTGTTTTTATAAAACCTGCTTCTACAGTGCCCCCGTTCCTGCCCCGCCCCGTCCGAAGCGCCGCGCCTGCCGCGCCTGCAGACGGGACGGCGCCCCAAGACAACGAGAGCCCGCGCATGTACCAGTACACCGATTTCGACCGCCAGTTCGTGCAGCTGCGCGCCCAGCAATTCCGCGACCAGCTCGAGCGCTGGGAGCGCGGCGAGCTGACGGACGAGCAGCTGCTGCCCCTGCGCCTGCAAAACGGCTGGTACATCCAGCGCTACGCGCCCATGGCGCGCATCGCCGTGCCCTATGGCGAGATCAGCAGCACGCAGCTGCGCATGCTGGCGCACATCGCGCGCGAGTACGACCGCCCCACGCCCGAACTGCTGGCCCACGCCCAGGCCACGCAGGACGCGCTGGAGGCCTCGCAGCCCGGCCAGACGCTGCCCGCCAAGCCCCTGAAATACGGCTACGGCCACTTCACCACGCGCACCAACTGCCAGTTCAACTGGATCCCGCTGTCCAAGGCGGCCGACGTGATGGACCTGCTGGCCAGCGTGCACATGCACGGCATCCAGACCAGCGGCAACGATATCCGCAACATCACTTGCGACGCCTACGAGGGCATCGCGGACGACGGCATCGTGGACACGCGCCCCTTTGCCGAGATCACGCGCCAGTGGAGCTCGCTGCACCCCGAGTTCAGCTACCTGCCGCGCAAGTTCAAGATCGCCTTCAACGGCGCGCTGGAAGACCGCGCGGCCATCGGCTGGTACGACATCGGCCTGCAGGCCCTGCGCGCTGTCGACGGCGCCGTGGGCTTTACCGTCAAGGTGGGCGGCGGCATGGGCCGCACGCCCATCGTGGGCACCGTGGTGCGCGAGTTTCTGCCCTGGCCGCAGCTGCTGAACTACATCGAGGCCATCGTGCGCACGTACAACAGCTACGGCCGGCGCGACAACAAGTGGAAGGCCCGCATCAAGATCCTGGTGAAGGCCGAGGGCCAGGGCTTCATCGACGCGGTGGAGCAGGAGTTCAAGGCCATCACCGAGCAAGACGGCGCGCCGCACACCATCACTGATGCAGAGCTGGACCGCGTGACCCGCCACTTCGTCATTCCCGAACTGCAGCCCGCAGGCCTGCCCTCGCGCGTGGACCCGAACGGCCAGCTGTACCAGCGCTGGCTGCGCCAGAACGTGCGCGGGCACCGCCTGCCAGGCCTGGCGGCCGTCACGCTGTCGTTCAAGCGCGTGGGCTTTGCCCCGGGCGACGCGGATGCGGACACGCTGGACGCCCTGGCGCAGCTGGCCGAGCAGTTCTCCGCCGCTGAGGCGCGCCTGACGCACGAGCAGAACCTGCTGCTGCCCTGGGTGCACCAGGCCGACCTGCCCGCCCTGTACGAGGCCGCGCGCAAGCTGGGGCTGGCGCAGCCCAACATCGGCCTGCTCACGGACATGATCGCCTGCCCCGGCGGGGATTTTTGCTCGCTGGCCAACGCCCGCTCACTGCACATCGCCGCGGCGATTACCGAGCGCTACCAGGACCTGGATGAGCTGTTCGACCTGGGGCCCATCGACCTGCACATGAGCGGCTGCATCAACAGCTGCGGCCACCACCACAGCGGCCACATCGGCATCCTGGGCGTGGACAAGGACGGCCGCGAGTGGTACCAGGTCACGCTGGGCGGCGCGGACGGCTCGCAGCTGTCGGGCCCGGCGATTGGCGGCAAGGTGGTCGGCCCGTCGTTCAACGCGGCCGAGGTGCCGGATGTGATCGAGGCGGTGCTGGAGGTTTTCCGCGCGGTGCGCAAGCCGGGCGAGCTGTTCATCGACTCCCTGCGCCGCGTCGGCCACGAGCCCTTCAAGGCCGCCGCCAACGCCGCGCGCCACCCCAAGGTGGAGGAAGAAGCCCTGGCGGATTGACCCTTCGGGGGGGGCTTCCCCCCCCGGGGGCTCTTGCGCCCTCCCCCTTCTGGGGAGGGCTGGGGTGGGGGCCAGCAACGGCCCGTTTGCAAGCCAACCGCCCTGCGCCAGCCGGCCCCCACCCCAGCCCTCCCCCAGAGGGGGAGGGAATGGAATCCCGGAAGTGAAACAACGATGAAAATAATAGCTACACCCCCTTTGCCCGCGCCGGCAGACGCGGAAAACACCCTGCAAATCGCCAACGACGCCGACCTGGCCGCCCTGGCCGCCAGCGGCGCCTTCGACGGCATCCAGCGCATCGAGCTGCAGTTCCCCAAATTCACCGACGGCCGCGCCTACACGCAGGCGCTGCTGCTGCGCCGGCGCTACCGCTACGGCGGCGACATCCGCGCCACGGGCGACGTGCTGATCGACCAGCTGGTGCACATGCACAGGAGCGGCTTCACCAGCGCCGTGCTGGCGCCGGGCGTGGACGCGGCCGCCGCGCAGCGCCAGTTCGAGCGCTTCGCGGCCTTCTACCAGGGCGACGTGCGCGAGCCGCGCCCGCTGTTCGCGCGCGAGGCCGCATGAGCAGCGCCCCCGATCTCGCCCGCGTCAACGCCGAGCTGGGCCATGACGCGGCCGGCCTGGTGCGCTGGGCGCTGGCCTTGAGCCAGCGCCCGATAGTCACCACCAACTTCCGCCCGTTCGAGGCGGTGCTGCTGCACCTGGTCACGCAGGCAGCGCCGCAGGTGCCCGTCATCTGGATGGACAACGGCTACAACACCGACGCCACCTACCGCTACGCCGACGAGGTGGCGCGGCTGCTCAAGCTGCAGCTGCACGTCTACCTGCCGCTGCGCTCGCGCGCGCACCGCGAGGCGCTGGAGGGCCAGCCGCCGGCGCTGGACGACCCGCGCCACGCCGCGTTCACGCAGGAGGTCAAGCTCGAACCCTTCGCCCGCGCGCTGCGCGAGACCGCCCCCAAGGTGTGGTTCACCGCGCTGCGCGCCAGCGACAGCGCCGTGCGCGCGCAGATGGAGCCGGTGAGCGTCAACCCCGACGGCCTCATCAAGGTGGCGCCGCTGCTGCACTGGACGTCCCGCGACCTGCACCAGTACTGCCAGGCGCACGGCCTGCCGAACAACTTCGACTACGTGGACCCGACCAAGGGCGAGGCGCAGCGCGAATGCGGCCTGCACCTCGTGCATTGATGGAACACCCCCGCAGGCGCTGCGCGCCTTCCCTCGCTCTCGCAATGCTGCGCATCGCGGGCAGGGGACGCAGCCTTCGCTGCGGGGCGGCCCTTGCTCGGCTGCCCTGGCTTGGGGCGCGCCAGTTTCCGGCGTTGTGCGCGCTGGGTAGTGATGGATAAACAGATGAGAGGAAGCAGATGAACGCCCGAGTCGATCCTGGTGTGCTGAGCACCCTGAGCAACCGCCACCTGGATGCGCTGGAGGAAGAAACCATCTTCATCCTGCGCGAAGTCGCCGCCGCCTTCGAGCGCCCGGCGCTGCTGTTCTCCGGCGGCAAGGATTCGCTGGTCATGCTGCGCTGCGCCGAGAAGGCCTTTGGCGCGCACCGCCTGCCGTTTCCGCTCCTGATGATCGATACCGGCCACAACTTCCCCGAGGTCACGCAGTTCCGCGACCAGCGCGCGGCCGAGCTGGGCGCGCGGCTGATCGTGCGCAGCGTGGAGGATTCCATGGCGCGCGGCACCGTGCGCCTGTCGCGCCCCGACGAGCCGCGCAACGCGCACCAGTCGGTCACGCTGCTCGAAGCCATCGAGGAGCACCGCTTCGACGCGCTGATCGGCGGCGCGCGCCGCGACGAGGAAAAGGCGCGCGCCAAGGAGCGCATCTTTTCGCACCGCGACGGCTTCGGCCAGTGGCAGCCCAAAGCCCAGCGGCCCGAGCTGTGGCAGCTGTTCAACACGCGCATCGCCCCGGGCGAGCATTTCCGCGTCTTCCCCATCAGCAACTGGACCGAGCTGGACGTGTGGCAGTACATCGAGCGCGAGGCCGTGGCGCTGCCCAGCCTCTACTACAGCCACCCGCGCGAGGTGGTCGAGCGCCGGGGCCTGCTGGTGCCGGTCACGCCGCTCACCCCCGCGAAGGATGGCGAGCAGGTCGAGACGCGCGCCGTGCGTTTCGGCACCCTGGGCGACATCACCTGCACCTGCCCGGTGGAGAGCCACGCGAGTAGCGCCGCCGAGATCGTGCTGGAGACGCTCTCGTGCGAGGTCAGCGAACGCGGCGCCACGCGCATGGACGACAAGACCAGCGACGCCTCGATGGAAAAACGCAAGAAGGATGGGTATTTCTGATGACCACGGCCGGCATTGAAACTATCGAAACCATAGCTGAGGGCCCTTACGGGACGCCGGCGGAAGGAACTTTCGGCATCGAAAACTCCGCGCCGCAGCGTCTTTCGCCCCTTCCCCCGCTGGGGGAAGGCCGGGATGGGGGCCGGCTGGCACAGGCGACTGCGGCTGAAGCTGCCAGCGTCGCTGGCCCCCACCCCCACCCTCCCCCAGAGGGGGAGGGAGCGCAGCCGCACGCCAGCACCCTCCCCGCCCTGCGCTTCATCACCTGCGGCAGCGTGGACGACGGCAAGAGCACGCTGATCGGCCGCCTGCTGGTGGACAGCCGCGCCGTGCTGTCCGACCAGCTCGCCGGCGTGTCGCGTTCGGGCGAGGCCGACCTGGCCCAGCTCACCGACGGCCTGGCCGCCGAGCGCGAGCAGGGCATCACCATCGACGTGGCCTGGCGCTACTTCGCGACGCCCGCGCGCAAGTTCATCATCGGCGACGCGCCGGGGCACGAGCAGTACACGCGCAACATGGTCACCGCCGCCTCGCAGGCCGACTGCGCCGTGGTGCTGGTGGACGCCACCAAGCTCGAATGGCAGCAGGCCGAGCCGCAGCTGCTGGCGCAGACGCGCCGCCACGCGCTGCTGGCGCACCTGCTGCGCGTGCACTCGCTGGTCTTCGCCGTGAACAAGCTGGACGCCGTGGCCGACCCCGCGCTGGCGTTCGCCCACATCCGCGCCGCGCTGGCGCGCTTCGCGCGGGAGGCAGGCATCGCCGTGGCGGGCACGGTGCCGATCTCGGCGCTCAAGGGCTTCAACGTGGCCAGCCCCGCGCCCGGCTGGTGCGGCTACGCCGGCCCGGCGCTGCTGCAGATCCTGGAAGGCCTGCCGGCCACGCCGCCCCACGCCCACCTGCCGCTGGCGCTGCCAGTGCAGTGGGTGGAGAAGGCGGACACCGCCTCGGGCGACACGCGCCAGGGCCGGCGCGTGTTCTGGGGCCGCGTGGCCGCCGGCAGCGTGGCGCCGGGCGCGCAGGTGCAGATCTTCCCCAGCGGCCAGGGCGCGCGCGTGGCGCAGGTGCTGGACCACGCGCGCCGCCCGGCCAGCGCCGCGACCGGCGCCAGCGCCGGCATCGTGCTGGACCGCGAGGTGGACGTCTCGCGCGGCGACTGGATCGTGGCCGCGCCGGTGCCCGCGCTTACGTCGGATGATGATTTCGACAGCCCCGCCGCCACTGCCGCCTGGCCGGGCCAGCGCGAGCTCTCCGCCACCATCGCCTGGCTGGACGACGAGCCGCTGGCCGCCGGGCGCGTGTACTGGGCGCTGCATGGCCACCGCTGGATCAAGGCACGCGTGCGCCGCGTGGCGCACCGCCTGAACATCCACACCCTGGCCGAGGAGGCGGCCGACGCGCTGGAGGCCAACGCCATCGGCCACGTCGAGCTGCTGCTGCAGGAGGCCATTCCCGCCGCGCCGTTCGCGCGCGCCCGCGTGCCCGGCTCGCTGATCCTGGTGGACACGGCCAGCCACCGCACGGCGGGCGCGGTGCTCGTCGGCTGAGCCTGCTTGCGCTTGACGCGCGTCAAGGTAACCGGACCCGGGCCATGGCCTGGCGTCCGGTGGCGGCGCCCGGCAGCCTAAAATTACGGGCTATCCCGAATACCCAAGAACTACAGCGACCTCACCCATGACTCACGTCGTCACTGAAAACTGCATCAAGTGCAAATACACCGATTGCGTGGATGTGTGCCCCGTGGACTGCTTCCGCGAAGGCCCGAACTTCCTCGTGATCGACCCGGACGAGTGCATCGACTGCGCCGTCTGCATCCCCGAGTGTCCGGCCAACGCCATCTTCGCCGAGGAAGACCTGCCGGCCGACCAGCTGCCCTACATCAAGATCAACGCCGACCTGACGCCCAAGTTCAAGAGCATCACCAAGAGGAAGGGCGCGCTGCCCGATGCCGACGACTGGAACGGCAAGCCGGACAAGCTGCAGTACCTGGAGAAATGACGCACACCCCCCTGAGCCGTAGAGCAGGGAGCACCCCCCTGAGCCGCTGCGCGGCTTCCCCCTCTTTGTCCGCGCTGCGCGCGGGAGGGGGGACGACGCTGGTGGACCGGCGAAGCCGGATCCACGGCGTCTGCTGGCCTGGGGGGCGCCACGGGCCTTGCGCGGGGGCTGGGGTGGGCACTTTGGGTGCTAGCGCGCCTTTGCCGGCGCCGGTGGCCGGGGAGATGCTCCTCATTCAGGAGTCCGGGGGCGCGCCGCTGGGCGTCGATGCAGTGGTCATCGGCGCGGGGCCGGTGGGGCTGTGGCAGGTCTTCCAGCTCGGGCTGCAGGGGCTGCGCTGCCATGTGATCGACGCGCTGGCGCAGCCCGGCGGGCAGTGCGCCGAGCTGTACGGCGACAAGCCCATCTACGACATTCCCGGCATCGACCGCTGCACCGGCGACCAGCTGGTGCAGCGGCTGCTTGCGCAGATCGCGCCGTTTTCGCCCGTCTTCCACCTGGGCCAGCAGGTGGACACGCTGCAGGCGCTGCCGGACGGCGGTTTCCTGGCCGGCACGGCGCAGGGCACGCGGCTGCAGGCGCGCGCGGTGTTCATCGCCAGCGGCGTGGGCGCCTTCATGCCGCGCACGCTCAAGCTGCCGGGCCTGGCGGCGCACGAGGGCAGACAGGTGCAGTACCGCTGGGATGGCGCTACCCGCCTGGCCGGGCAGCACGTCGTCGTCCACGGCGGCGACGAGCCGGCGGTGCAGCAGGCCATCGCCTGCGCCAGCGCGCCCGAGGCGCTGCGCCCGGCCCGCGTCACGCTGCAGCACCGGCGCGACGTGTTCGACGCTGAGCCCGCGCTGCTGGAGCAGCTGCAGGCCTTGCGCGACGCCGGCCGCATCCAGGTCGCCATCGGCATGGCGAGCGGCACCGCCGAGGACGGCGGCCGCCTGCAGGCGCTGGAGCTGACCACCCCCGAGGGCACTGCGCTGCGCCTGCCGCTGGACCTGCTGCTGGTGCGCCTGGGCCTGGTGCCACGCCTGGGGCCGATTGCCGACTGGGGCCTGCAGCTGGAGCGCAAGCAGCTGGTGGTGGACACGGCCAGGTTCTGCACCAGCGTGCCCGGCATCCACGCCGTGGGCGACGCCATCACCTACCCCGGCAAGCGCAAGCTGATCCTGAGCGGCTTCCACGAGGCCACGCTGGCCGCCTTTGGCGCGGCCGAGTGGCTGGCCGGCACCGAGCTGCCGCTGGAGTACACGACCAGCAGCGAGCGGCTGCAGGGGCTGCTGGGCGTGGGCACGGGCCGGTCGGACTGAGTTCTCGCGGCAGCCGCAACGCGCCCGCCACGCGCGTTGGGCGGGGTGTTGGCGGGGCTTTCAGCGAGTGGGTGGCGCCTCGCTGGCTGGCCGCAGGGTGGCAGGCCGCTACAGGTCGGCAAACCCAAACCATTCGGCAGCGGCCATGCCGGCGGCGGCCGCTCCTGCAGGCGCCGGCAGCCTGCCCCAGCCGCTGCCGCTGCCGCTGCCGCTGCCGCTGCCGTCCGGCGGGTTTGCGCTCAGCGCTGCCCGCATGTCCGCCCCATTCATCCAGGCCAGGAAGTGCCGCACCACGTCCTGCTCGGCCGCTCCTGGCCAGGCCTGGGGCGCCAGCACCAGCTCGACCCATTCGACCACATCCAGCCCCAGGCCGATCTGCTGCAGCCCGGCATAGGTGGCAGGCCACTCCGGTTCGGGGTTGATCCGCAGCCATTCGGCCAGGCCCAGGGGCGTCCAGCCGGGATGGAACTCGCTGCGCGCCCAGAACTTCGGATTTTTGCGGCTAACGCGCCGCCTGGCCGGCGGTCGCGGCGGCTCGGATACCTCCTCGTCCGACCAGGCGCTGCGCAGAAATGCGGGGATGTCCAGGTCCATTCCTGTGCCTACGCCTGCACCTGCCCTTGCACCTGCCCCTGGCGAGCGATTCGTGCGCCACACTGCGGGCACGCACATCGCCGCGCCCGCCTGCACGGCGGAATCCACGCGCGAGAACCGCACGCTTCCCGCCCCGCCCCAGCCCGCCGCCAGCATGGGCCGTTCCTGGTGCAGCGCGGGCATCTGCGTGGCGCGCTGCGCAGCAGTGCGCTCGTGCACCAGCAGGAAGTTGGTGCCATCGGTCACCAGCTGGTAGTCCACCGCCAGGCGCACGCCGGCACTGGCGGCAGCGGCTGTGGCATCGCTGCCGGCCATCTCCGCGATGCGCGCTGCAGCGGCCATTCGCGACAGCGCGCCCGGCGCGGCCATGCGGCCATCCAGCGTCGCCCGGCCCAGCTCAAGCTCGGGTCCCGCGCCGCCAGCGTCCGCGCTCCGGCCCCACAGCGACGCCTCGCCTTGCGGCACGGCGGCAAGGCCGGCGAACACGTTCACCGTGTCGCCGTCGAACAGCGCCGGCGGCAGCGCGGTCTGCCATTCGGGCGCGGCGGCGCCCGGCCACTGCAGGCGCACGTCCACCAGCCGCGGCGAGCGCAGGCGCGCGAACATGCGCAGCACCGCCGGCTCGACCGCCTCGCCAGGGGCGACGAAGTCGCAGGCACCGCCCGTGGCCTGCGCCAGGCGGCGCAGGTGCCCCTGGGCCACGCTGGCGCCGATGCCGACCACGAACACCCGGTGGCCTGAGCCCTGCGCCGCCTGGATGACGGCATCGATGCTGCCGACCTGGCCGTCGGTGACCAGCAGCAGGTCGCTGCGCCTGTCGTGCGCCAGCGCCAGGGTGGAGGCGAGCGCCTGCTGCATCTCGGTGCCGCCCAGGTCGGCCTCCAGCGCGCCCACCCAGCGCTGCGCGGCGATGCGGGTGGCGTCGGTGAGCTTCCACAGGGCGCGCGTGCGGTGCTCCACCCGGCTGCCAAAGCGCGACAGGCAGAAGCGGTCGTCGCCGCGCAGTTGCAGCACGATGGCCTGCAATGCGCGCCGCGCGGCGTCGATGCTGTCGCCGCCCATGGAGCCGGAGCAGTCCACCAGCAGCTTCACCGCCACGTCCTGCGGCGTGCACCCGGCCAGGCGCGGGCAGAAGCTGGCGAGCACGGCCGCGCGGCCGCTTTGGGCAAAGTCCGGCCCCGCCACAGCCACGCCGGCCTGCGCCAGCTGGTCGAGTACCAGCACGAAGTCCCGGTCCAGCCAGCCCTGGCGGGCCAGGGCGACGTGCAATGTGACATCGCCGCCCTGGCCGGCATGGGCCACGCTGATGGGGTGGCTGGGCGACGCGACGCGGGCCCGGGCCAGGCTGCCGTGCACCGCCAGCTCCAGCTCCAGCGCGTGCTGTGCCGCAGCGCTGGGCGCCATGCGCTGGTGCGCCGGCAGCCCGGCGCTATGCGGGCCGCCCTCGTAGTGCGGCGCGATGGTCGTGGGAATCAGGAGCCGCAGCGCGCCCTGCTCGAACTGCAGGGTCTGGGCGTAGCGCAGGGTGATGGTGCAGTGCTCGCGCGGCGCCAGGTTCCCCAGGTTCAGGCAATAGCTGCCATCGGGGCTGCGCTCCAGCATGATGGCTGCGTCCCCGTCGGCCAGGGCCTCCTCGTAGCGCGTCCCGGCCTGCGCACGCTCGACCACGGCGCCCGCCAGGCGCTTGCCGGCCAGCTCCACCTCGACGCCCAGCAGCACCGCGCCCCAGGGCAGCGGGAAGCGATAGACCAGCTCGATGTGCGCGTCGCCGGGGTTGGCGAAGCGCTGCTGCAGGCCGGCTTTCAGCAGCAGGCCGCGCAGCTCGCCGGTGATGCGGGCGCCCAGCAGGGCGACCGGCTCGCCATCGGCGGTTTCCAGGGATGCGTGCTCGTACAGGCTCATCGGGGGCTCCTCGTGGGTGGGTTTGCGGGGCGGCCGGGTGCGGCGGGAGGCTCGGCTGGGTCGGCGCTGGCAGGCCCGTCCGCGCCCGCGGCCTGGGTGGCCTGGGCGTGCGCCGCCATCACGCCGCGCACGAAACTGCGCACCTGCTCGGGCGACAGCCCGGCGCGGCCCGGCTCTATGACCACTTCGATGCCATCGGCCACCAGCAGGTGGCTGCGCACCTCGACCGAACCGGCCGCGCGCGCCCTGGGCGCCACCGGCGGCGCCTCGCCGTGCAGCAGCTCGCGGATGCGCTCCAGCGACAGGCCGGCGGCGGTCCATTTGCGGATCTGCAGCAGCTGCTCCAGCTGCCGGGCGCCATAGCGGGCGGCGCGGGTCTCGCCTTCGGGGCGGTCCACCAGGCCGATCTGCACGTAGTAGCGCACGGTGCGCGGCGCAAGATCGGCCAGCACGCACAGCTCGGCCAGCGTATGGCTGGCTGCGGGGGGCGCGTCATCGGTGTGCATGGCGCAATTGAAACACCATTGCTGTATTAAATCAACTGTGCAAGTTTGCGAACCCGCGCCAGGCCTGCCGCCCCGCCCCCCCGACTAAAATCCGCCCCGCAGCGTGCCTACCCGCGCGCCGCACCGCTGGGGGTGCCCGGCCACCGGCATCGGCGGCGCGGGCTGAGACAGTCCCTTTGAACCTGATTGAGATCATCCTCGCGCAGGGAAAGCACGCTTCGCACGCCGCCCATGGCCGCCCCGGCCCTTGCGCGCATGCGCCGCCCTGGCTTCCTGCAGCGGGCCGCACAAGGAGCGCAGCGCATGAACCCATCCACCCACCCCGGCGCGCCGGTCGACGAGTCGCTGTCGCCCGTCGCGCAGTCGGCGCGCGTGTTCGCCTGGCACGACCATGCCTCGCTGTGGTTCAGCCTGGGGGTGGGCCTGCTGGTCATGCAGGTGGGCGCCTATTTGTTGCCGGCGCTGTCGCCGCGCGAGGCGCTCATCGCCATCGTGGCCGGCTCGGTCATCGGCGCCGGCCTGCTGGGCTGGGTGGCGCGGCTGGGCTGCGACAGCGGGCTGTCCAGCGCCGGGCTGATGCACGCCGTGTATGGCCGCCGCTTTGCCAGCCTGCCCATCGTGCTGAACATCGTGCAGCTGATCGGCTGGGGCACCTTCGAGCTGGTGGTGATGCGCGACGCGACGCTGGCGATCGCCCGGCAGTCGGCCGGCGCGGGCGCCTTCGCCGGCAGCGGCTGGACGCTGGCCGCCACGCTGCTGTGGGGCGGCGTGGTGGCGCTGCTCATCAGCGGCTCCATGGTGCGGCTGGTGCGCCGCGTGATCGCGCGCGTGGCGCTGCCGCTGGTGGTGCTGTCGCTGTTGTGGCTGACCTGGAAATTCATCGCGCTGGCGCAGGCGCAGGGCCTGGCGCAGCTGTGGCAGCGCCCGGGCGCGGGCGGCCTGGGGGTGATGGGCGCGCTGGACCTGGTGATCGCCATGCCGGTGTCGTGGCTGCCGCTGGTGGCCGACTATGCGCGCCACGGCAGGAGCGGGCGCAGCGCGCTCACCGGCACCTGGGCCGGCTACCTGCTGGCCAACGTCTGGTGCTACGGCCTGGGCGTGCTGGTGGCGCTCACGCTGCCCAGCCAGGATCTGGTGACGGCGCTGCTGCTGGCGCAGGGCGGGCTGATCGCGCTGTCGCTGATCCTGATCGACGAGGTGGACAACGCCTATGGCGACGCCTATTCGGGCGCCGTGTCGGCGCACAGCCTGCTGCCGCGCTGGTCGGTGCGCCAGTTGGGCCTGGTGCTGGCGCTGGTGTGCACGCTGGCGGCGCTGGCGCTGCCCATGCACAGCCTGGAGCCGTTCCTGCTGATGCTCAGCTCGGTGTTCGTGCCGCTGTTCGGCGTGGTGCTGGGGCGCCTGGGCGGCGGCGCGGCGGCGCGTGTGCGGCTGCAGGACGCGCCGGCCGCGCACTGGCCCTCGGTCGCGCTGTGGCTGGGCGGAATCGCCTTCTACCACCTGGCGCCGCACCTGGCGCCCGGCCTGGGCGCGGCGCTGCCGACGCTGCTGCTGTGCCTGGTGCTGTCCTGGGCGACGCGCGCTCGCGCGCCGGCGATGGCGCCTGGCTGAGGTTTTTCACGTTTTTTCAGCCAAATGGGGCTCTTGCCGGTGTGGGCGGCCGGCCTCTAGCTATATTTTTGAGAGTAGCGGCAGGGCTGCGGCGTTCGCGCAGCGCGGGGCCGGGCGGGCGTTCAGCCGCCCTGCAGCACGCGCTGCGCCAGCGGCGCGAAGCCGTGGTTCAGCGGCCCCTGGCCCTGGCCGGTGCGCACGTCGGCGCCGGCGCCTATGGCGCCCAGGATGTAGCGCCGCGCCAGCCGCACCGCCTCGGTCAGCGGCTCGCCCAGCGCCAGGTGCGCGGCGATGGCCGACGACAGCGTGCAGCCGGTGCCGTGGCCGTTGTGCGTGGCGATGCGCGCCGCCGCCAGGCGCTCGTGCACGCCGCCGGGCAGCGCCAGCAGGTCCACCACCTGGCTGCCGGGCAGGTGCCCGCCCTTGAGCAGCACGGCGCGCGCGCCCAGCGCCAGCAGCGCGTCGGCGGCGGCCGGCAGCTGCGCCTCGCTGGTGATGTCCTGCCCCAGCAGCCAGCCGGCCTCGTCCAGGTTGGGCGTGACCACGGCGGCCAGCGGAAACAGCTCCTGCACCAGCGCGCCCACCGTCTCCTGGGCGATCAGGCGGTCGCCGCTGGTGGCCACCATGACCGGATCCAGCACCACGCGCTGCAGCCCGTGGCGCGCGATGGCGTCGGCCACCACGCGCACCACCTCGGGCGAGTGCAGCATGCCGATCTTCACGGCGTCGGCGCCGATGTCCTCGACCACCGCGTCGATCTGCGCGCGCAGTATCTCGGGCGGCACGCCGTGGATGGCGCGCACGCCGCGCGTGTTCTGCGCGGTGATGGCGGTGATCGCCGTCATGCCGTAGCACCCCAGGGCGGCAAAGGTCTTCAGGTCGGCCTGGATGCCGGCGCCGCCGCCCGAATCGGAACCGGCGATGGACAGCACGCGCGCGTAGCGCCGGGCCGGGGAATGCGCGCCCGCAGGCGCGTGGCTCTGGATGTGGTTCATGGCAAAAATTATCGGCCAGCGCACAGCCGCCATTGCCGTGCCCGCCTGCGCCATGTCAACACCAGGGGCGCAGGCGCTGTGCTGTAATTCCCGCTTCGAACGAAACAGGGGGTGCCGCTGCCCGGCCACGGACAGCGGCTGAGAAATACCCTCCAACCCGATCCAGGTCATGCTGGCGTGGGGAGCTTTCAACCAGGGTTGCCGCAGCACCGCCCCGTTTTGTTCCCCCGGCCCCGGCCTGGCTGCAAAACCGCGATGCAATCCCTCTCCCCCCACCTCCCCTCGCTCGACTCGCCCCGCTCCATCGCCATCCTGGGCGCCGGCCTCATGGGCCGCCTGCTGGCGGTGCAGCTGGCGCGCCAGGGCCACCGCGTGCAGCTGTACGGCATCGGCGGGCCGGATGCCGAAGGCAGCGCCGCGCGCGTGGCCGCCGCCATGCTGGCGCCGCTGGCCGAATCCGCCGTCACCGAGGCCAGCGTGGTGCGCATGGGCCGCCACGGCCTGACGCGCTGGCCGGTGCTGCTGGCGCAGCTGGCCGAGCCGGTGTTCTTCCAGCAAAACGGCACGCTGATCCTGTGGCACCGCCAGGACGCCGCCGAGGCCGCCCGGCTGGCGCACAAGCTGCAGCAGACGCAGGCCGCCATCCCGGGCCTGCCGGCCATGCAGGCGCAGGACGCGGCCGGCGTCGCGCGGCTCGAGCCCGCCGTGGCCGGACGCTTCCAGCAGGGCCTGTACCTGCCCGATGAGGCGCAGCTGGACAACCGCCAGCTGCTCACCGCCCTGGCCGCCACGCTGGTGCAGCTGGGCGTGCAGGTGCACTGGCACAGCGCGCGCCGGCTGCAGGATTTCAACCCCGGCGAGGCCGGCCAGCCCGAGCTGCTGCTGGACTGCCGCGGCCTGGGCGCGCGTGCGCAGTGGCGCGAGCTGCGCGGCGTGCGCGGCGAGGTGGTGCGGCTGCATGCGCCCGATGTGCAACTGCAGCGCCCCACGCGCGTGGTGCACCCGCGCTATCCCATCTACATCGCGCCCAAGCAGGACGGCATCTTCGTCATCGGCGCCACCGAGATCGAGTCCGACGACCTCTCGCCCGCCAGCGTGCGCTCGACGCTGGAGCTGCTGTCCGCCGCCTACGCCGTGCACCCGGGCTTTGCCGAGGCGCGCATCCTGGAGCTGGCCACGCAATGCCGCCCCACCCTGCCCGACAACCTGCCCGCGGTGCGCGTGCTGCAGCCGCGCGTGCTGGAAGTCAACGGCCTGTACCGCCACGGCTTCATGATCGCCCCGGCCCTGCTGGACGTGGTCATGGATTTGCTGCAGACCGGACAATCGCCGCTGGCGCAGCGCCTTGCGCTGCACATCCAGCTGCCCGAGGCCCCATGAACGTCCTGATCAACCAGACCCCCGTCGAACTGCCCGATGGCGCCACCGTGGCCGACGCCGTCGCCCACCTGGCACCGCGCCCGCCCTTTGCGGTGGCCGTGAACCTGCAGTTCATCCCCAACACCCGCTATGCCGCCCAGCCGCTGGCCGCTGGCGACCAGGTGGAAATCATCGCGCCGGTGACCGGCGGCTGACCCCATGACGACAACCCACGACATCGCCCCCGCCCCCGCCTCGGCCGACGCCGACGCCCTGGTGCTCTACGGCCAGGCCTTCGACAGCCGCCTGCTGCTGGGCACGGCCCGCTACCCCTCGCCCGCCGTGCTCGAAGCCGCCGTGCGGCGCGCCCGCCCGGCCATGGTCACCGCCTCGCTGCGCCGCCAGGGCACGCAGCCGGCAGCGGCCGGCGAAGGCTTCTGGGAGCTGCTCGCGCGCCTGGGCGTGCCCGTGCTGCCCAACACCGCCGGCTGCTACAGCGTGGACGAGGCCCTGACCACCGCGCACATGGCGCGCGAGGTGTTCGGCACGCCCTGGATCAAACTGGAGGTCATCGGCGACGACTACACGCTGCAGCCCGACATCTTCGGCCTGGTGCAGGCGGCCGAGCAGCTCATCCGGGACGGCTTCCACGTCCTGCCCTACGCCACCGACGACCTGCTGGTCTGCCAGCGCCTGGTGGACGTGGGCTGCCAGGCCGTCATGCCCTGGGCGGCGCCCATAGGCACCGGGCGCGGCCCCATCAACCCGTACGCGCTGCAGCTGCTGCGCGAGCGGCTGGACGTGCCGCTTTTGGTGGACGCCGGCCTCGGGCTGCCCTCGCACGCCTGCCAGGTCATGGAGTGGGGCTTCGATGGCGTGCTGCTGAACACCGCCGTGGCGCAAGCCAGCGACCCGGTGCTGATGGCCGGCGCGTTTGCCGACGCCACGCGCGCCGGCCGCGCCGCCCGCATGGCCGGCGCCATGCAGCCGCAGGCCAGCGCCCAGGCCAGCACGCCGGTGCTGGGCACGCCGTTCTGGCACCACGCGACATGAGCGGCGCAGCCCCGGACGGCGCCGCGCTGGCGCAGCGCATCCTGGCCGCGCACGCCGCCACCTTCACCGGCTTCGCGCCCGAGCCGGCGCCTGCGCCCACGCAGGATGAGCCGCTCTACCGCGCCGCGCTGGCCGCCAGCCAGCCAGCTGGGCTTCATCGCGCAGGACGCCGAATGCATCGCCCGCGCCTGGGCCGCGCAGGCGCAGCGCACCGGGCACTTCGACGCCGCGCAGTGGCCGGACGAGCCGCAGGACTTCGGCCTGGCCAGCCGCGCCAGCGGCCCGGCCTTTGCCGAGTGCCCGCAGGCGCTGGGCCTGTACGCCGTGCTGCCCGATGCCCAGTGGGTGGGCCGCATGGCACGCGCGGGCGTGCCCACGGTGCAGCTGCGCTGCAAGGAGGCCGACCGCGCGGCAGTCGCGCGCGAGGTGCGCGCCGCCGCGCGCGCGGTGCAGGGCACGCCCGCGCTGCTGTTCATCAACGACCACTGGCGCGAGGCGCTGGACGCCGGCGCCTACGGCGTGCACCTGGGCCAGGAAGACCTGGACGCGCTGGCGCCGGCAGACCTGGAGGCGCTGCGCGCATCCGGCGTGCGCCTGGGCGTCAGCACGCACGGCTACGCCGAGATGGTGCGCGCGTCCCAAGCCCGGCCCAGCTACATCGCCATGGGCGCGGTGTTCCCCACCACGCTGAAGAAAATGGCCACCGCGCCGCAGGGCCTGGCACGGCTGGCGGCCTACGCGCGGCTGACGCGCGGCTACCCGCAGGTGGCCATCGGCGGCATCGCGCTGGAGCATTTCGCCCCGGTGCTGGCCACCGGGGTGGGCTCGATCGCCGTGGTGCGCGCGATCGTCGCGGCCGCGGACCCCGAGGCCGCCGCCGCGCAGCTGATGCGCGCCCTGCAGCGCCCGGCCGGCGCCTGAAGGCCGGCGCCTGAAGGCCGGGCTGAAGGACGGCGCCGGCGCGCCGCGCCGGCGCTGGTAGCGCCTCTTTCCCCGTGCCCAACGGGGCGTCTGCCTACCGGGCACTGGCGGCGGCCGGGTTACGGTCGCGTGGCCCTGCTTTTTGGCGCTGCCCACCGCAGCGCGACAAGCGCCACCGACACCCAGGACGCCTATGACCGCCACCCCCTACAGCGACGATGTGGAAACCGTCGCCCCCGAAGAAGCCCGCCTGACCCAGGAAATCGTCGCCCGCATGTCCGCCTCGCAGGCGCGCAACGCCGAGCGCCACCGCCACGCGCACCGCGACGCGCACGCCAAGAGCCACGCCATCCTGAAAGGCACGCTCACGGTGCATGCCAACCTGCCGCCCGAGCTGGCGCAGGGCATCTTCAGCCAGCCGCGCGAATATGAAGTCGTGGCGCGCCTGTCGTCCGCTCCCGGCGACATCCACAGCGACGAAGCCCCCGCGCCGCGCGGCTTCGCCATCAAGGTCATGGGCGTGCAGGGCGAGCGCCTGCTGCCCGGCCTGGGCGGGCACAACCAGGACTTCCTGATGGTCAACTTCCCCGTGCTGGCCTTTGGCACGGTGCAGGACTACCCGCGCTTTCTCACGCTGCTGGAGGCCAACGCCGATGCGCCCCAGGCGCTGCAGCGCGCCGTGGCCGCGGCCGCGCGCGGCATCGAGAACGTGGTCGAGCGCCTGGGCGGCACGCCCGGCGCCACCGTGCAGGGCCTGGCGCAGAAGAACACCAACATGCTGGGCGAGACCTTCCACACGCAGGCGGCCATCCGCTTTGGCGACTACGTGGCCAAGCTGTCGCTGGCGCCCTGGGGCGAGCTGCAAGGGCTGGACGAGCAGCCCATAGGCGAAGGCTTTTCCGCCATGCGCGACACGCTCGCGTCGCACTTCGCCAGGCAGGGCGCGACGTATGAGCTGCGCGCGCAGCTGCAGGCCGACCGCGCCGCCATGCCGGTGGAGGACGCCTCGGTGCTGTGGGACGAGAAGGCCTCGCCGCACCGCGCCATCGCCACGCTGCGCTTCGACATCCAGGAGCCGTATACGCCCGAGCGGCAGGTGTACGGCGACGACCACCTGGCCTTCAACCCCTGGAACGGCGTGGCGGCGCACCGCCCGCTGGGCTCGATCATGCGCGTGCGCCGGCCGGCCTATGAGTCCTCGACCGCGCAGCGCCACCGCCTGAACGCCCTGCCCCGGCGCGAGCCCGCGTCGCTGGCCGACATCCCGGATTGACGCGCTTTCTCCTTGAGGAAAAAGAGGAGCCAAGGAAAAAAGCCGCCGCCAGAGCCGGCCCCCGCAACGCATCGCTTGAAGGAAAGGCTGCACCCATGAATACCCACACCCAGAGCAAGCCCCAAGACGGCCAGGAATCGGGCAGCGACCCGCGCCTGGAAGGCGAGAGCCGGCTGGCCGAGTTCCGCCGCATCGCCCAGGAGATCGCCGCCGACGCACCGCAGGTGGCCAAGATCGCCATCGACGCGCTGGTGCGCGACCACAACCCGCTGTTCAAGGGCAGCTCGCAGTCGGCCGGCCGCGTCGGCCGCCAGTCGGGCAACGTCTCGGAGCTGACGGCGATCGCCACGCTGAAGCCCGGCGGCGCCGACCGGCTGCGCCGGCTGTTCAAGCTCACCGGCGGCAATTTCGACGGCGCGCAGCGCGTGTCCACGCTGCACGACATGCGCTTCGTGTTCTTCGACGAGGACACGCGCATCATCTTCGCCACCACCTACGACGGCGACTGGGACACCTACATCAGCGACTTCGCCACCAAGATCCCCGGCCTGATGGACCTGCTGTTCGCCAACGTCGAAGGCTGGCCGGGCATCGACTCGCCCGAGGTCAAGGACTACATCGCCCAGCACCAGCTCGACGCCGCCGGCTGGTTCGTCGCCAACCCGCAGGTCACCGTGGTGGACGTGCGCCGGCTGCAGCGCATGGAGCAGGCACTGGACAAGTTCCTGGATGCCATGAGCAAGAACAAGGAGATGGACAAGGCCACGGCGAAGGCGCTGGACGAGCTGTCCCAGGAGATCTCCCAACCGCAAGGAGTGGACTACTGATGACGCTGCTGCAACACCTCAAGGACCGCTTCTCGCGTGACAAGGTCACGCTACAGCTAGACGACATCCAGGCGCTGATCCTGCGCTCGCGCCCCGAGCCCTACGTGGGCATCCACGCCATGCTGCACGTCGATGAGGCCGAAGGCGGACGCGACCTGATCGCGCGCCTGGCCAGGCACATCCCGTCGGCCGACGACTGGACGGGCGACCTACACGCCTGGACGGGCGTGGCCATCAGCCACGCGGGCCTCAAAGCCCTGGGCCTGCCGGACAGTGCGCTGGAATCCTTCCCCCTGCCCTTTCGCCAGGGCATGGCGCAGCGCGCCGAGCAGCTGCGCGACTTCGGCGAGAACGCGCCCGAGACCTGGGAAGACGCCTACCAAGGCGAGCGCCTGCACATCGCCCTGACCATCTACGCCGAGGACAAGGCCGCCCTGATTGATGCAGTGGACAAGGCCATGGGCGAGCTGCGCGCCTCGCACGGCGTGACGCTGGTGGGCACGCACGAGTTCGGCGCGGACGAGGAAGCCAAGAACCCGTTTGGCTTTCGCGACGGCATCTCGCAGCCGGTGGTGCAGGGCGCGGGTGTGGAGCCCCCGCCCGGCGGCGGGCGCGCGCTGGCCGCCGGCGAATTCATCCTGGGCGAGGACAGCGAGAGCGGCCAGCCGGTGGCCATGCCCGAGCCGCCCGAGCTGGGCCGCAACGGCTCCTTCGTGGTGCTGCGCAAGTACGACAGCCGCCCCGGCGCGTTCAACGACTTCGTGCGCCAGCACGCGGACGGCGAGCAGGAGCAGGAAAAGCTGGCCGCCCAACTGGTGGGCCGCTGGCGCTCGGGCGCGCCGCTCAACCTCTCGCCAGAGCACGACGACGAGGCGCTGGGCGCCGACCCCCAGCGCAACAACGACTTCGATTTCAAGGGCGACGAGCGCGGCCTGGTCTGCCCGCACGCCGCGCACATGCGCCGGCTGAACCCGCGCGGCACCAGCCTGACCATCCTGACCGACGAGAACATCCACCGCATCATCCGCCGGCCCTCGACCTTCGGGCCGAAGTGGACGCCCGGGCTGACGGCGGGCGACGACGGCGGCGAGCCGCGCGGCATCTACTTCATCTTCATCAGCGCGCGGGCCTACGACACCATCGAGTTCCTGCAACAGGAGTGGATCAACCGCGGCAACTTCCTGGACCTGGGCAAGGAGCGCGACCCCGTGGTGGGCCTGCACGAGGAGCCGGGCACGTTCACCATCCCCGAGCAGCCGGTGCGCCGGCGCATCGACGGCGTGACCACCTTCAACCGCCTGCGCGGCGGCGAGTACCTGTTCATGCCGTCGCTCACGGCGCTGCGGTGGATTGGCGAGGCCGGCTGGAAGTATTGACGGCGCCCTGGGCAGGCGCTGTTGGAAACATAGCTGCCAGCGCGGTACCGACGGGCGCTGGCAGCGTTTTTTTTGCTGAAAAACCTGGGCGCGCTGCGCTCAGGAGCCCGCCACCTTCATGCGGTTGATGAGCACCGACCCCACCGTCTTGGCCCCGTAGGTATAGGCGTCCGCGCCCACGGCCTCTATGCCCATGAGCATGTCCCGCAGGTTGCCGGCGATGGTGATCTCATCGACCGGGTAGGCGATCTGGCCGTTTTCCACCCAGAAGCCGCTGGCGCCGCGCGAATAGTCGCCCGTCACGTAGTTCACGCCCTGGCCCATCAGCTCGATGACGAACAGGCCGGTGCCCAGCTTTTGCAGCATGGCATCCAGGTCGTCGCCCGCGCGCGTCAGGCGCGAGGACAGGGCCAGGTTGTGCGAGCCGCCGGCGTTGCCCGTGGTCTGCATGCCCAGCTTGCGCGCCGAGTAGGTGGACAGGAAGTAGCCCTGCACCTTGCCCTGCCGCACGACCTTGCGCGGCGCCACGCGCACGCCCTCGTCGTCAAACGGCGAGCTGCCCTTGCCGCCGGTGACGAAGGGGTCTTCGTCGATGTCGATGTGCTTGGGAAAGACCTGCTTGCCCAGCGAATCCAGCAAGAAGGTGCTGCGCCGGTACAGCGCCCCCGCCGCTCACCGCCTGCACGAAGCCGCCCAGCAGGCCGGCAGCCAGGGGCGACTCGAACAGCACCGGGCATTCGCGCGTGCTGATCTTCCTGCTGCCCAGGCGCGATAGGGCGCGCTCGGCGGCGTAGCGGCCCACCGCCTCGGGCGCCGCCAGCTCGCGCGCGTCGCGCATCGAGCTGTACCAGGAGTCGCGCTGCATCTCGCCGTTGCGCCCGGGCAGGCTGGCGATCGGCGCCACCGAGATGCTGTGGCGCGAGCTGGCGTAGCCGCCGCGAAAGCCGCGCGTGTGGGCGCTGAAGAAATGCGACTGCTGCGCCGACACGCCCGCGCCCTCGCTGTTGGTGATGCGCTTGTGCGTGGCGAACGCCGCCGCCTCGCACTCCAGCGCCAGGCGCGCGGCCTGCTCGCTGTCGATGGCCCAAGGGTGGAACAGCTGCAGGTCGCGGTGCGTGTCCTGCGGGGCGATGTCGGCCTCGTCGGGCAGGCCGGCCACGGGGTCTTCGGCGGTGAAGCGGGCGATGTCGTAGGCGGCCTGCACGGTGCGCTCGACGGCGGCCGGGGAGAAATCCGAGGTGCTGGCGTTGCCGCGCCTGCGGCCCAGGTACACCGTCACGCCCAGGGACTTGTCGCGGTTGCGCTCCACCGTCTCCAGCTCGCCCTTGCGCACGTTCACCGACAGGCCGCAGCCCTCGGAGGCGTCGGCGCCGGCGTCCGTGGCGCCCAGCTTCTTCGCGTGCGCCAGGGCATGGTCCACCAGGCCCTCGAAGTATTCCCGGGTGTAGGCAAAGCCGCTTTGCGGGGCCGGGGCGGGGGTGGGGGAAGCGGAGGCGGCGGCGCGCTTGGCGCCTGGGCGGGCAGTGGTCATAGCGGCGGCTATGATACTTGCCGCCCCGCGCAGGCGCTGCAGGCCGGCATGGCGCCGCCAGCGCCCGCGCGGCTTTTTCCCCGATTTCGCTTTCGCCCGCCACCGATGCCACGCAAACCCAAAAAAGGCTATTTCGTGCAGGGCCAGTTCGTCGCCGAAGGCAGCGAGCTGGACCTGCAGCTCAAGGCCGAGCTCAAGGGCACGACCGGCTCGACCAAGACCGACCTGAAGCGCGAGAGCGACGCGCTGCAGGACCTGGGCGGCGAGCTGCTCACGCTGCGCGCCGAGCTGCGCGCGCGCCTGCAGCTGCCCGAGGGCCTGGAGCAGGCGCTGGCGGACGCCGCGCGCATCACCAACTTCGAGGGCAAGCGCCGCCAGATGCAGTACGTGGGCAAGCTGATGCGCAAGCTCGACGAGCCGGCGCTGGCCGCCATCCGCGCCGCGCTGGACGAGCAGCACACCGGCAGCGCCGCCGAGCGCCTGCGCCTGCACCAGGCCGAGCACTGGCGCGACCAGCTGATCGCCAGCGACGACGCGCTGGCCGAGTGGCTCGCGCAGTTCCCGCGCACCGACACGCAGCAGATCCGCGCCCTGATCCGCCAGGCGCGCAAGGACGCGCCGCCCGAGGACCGCGCCGCCGAATCGCAGGGCCTGGCGCCGCGCAAGGGCCGCGCCTACCGCGAGCTGTACCAGCTGGTGCGCCTGCACATGGGCGACGCCGCCGAATACGCCGCCGAGGAGCAGCGCTCGCGCGACGCCTGACCCCCTTGCCGCCCGACATGAACCACCCCCCCGCTCCCGCCCCTGCCCTGCCCGCACCGGAGGCCGTGCGCATCGGCATCGTCTCGGTGAGCGACCGCGCCAGCCGCGGCGCCTACGAGGACAAGGGCCTGCCCGCCCTGCGCGAGTGGCTCGCGCGCGCGCTGCACAACCCCATCCACTTCGAGGCGCGCCTGATCCCGGACGAGCCCGAGGCCATCTCCGCCGCGCTCATCGAGCTGGTCGATGCGCAGCGCTGCAGCCTGGTGCTGACCACCGGCGGCACCGGCCCGGCCCCGCGCGACGTGACGCCCGAGGCCACGCTCGCCGTGGCCGCGCGCGAGCTGCCCGGCTTTGGCGAGCAGATGCGCCAGATCTCGCTGCACTTCGTGCCCACCGCCATCCTGTCGCGCCAGACGGCGGTGATCCGGGGCCAGGCGCTCATCATCAACCTGCCCGGCCAGCCCCGGTCGATCGCCGAGACGCTGGAAGGCCTGAAGGACGCGGACAGCGGCGCGCAGCGCGTGCCCGGCATCTTCGCCGCCGTGCCCTACTGCATCGACCTGATCGGCGGCCCCTACCTGGAGACGCGCGCCAGCGTCTGCCAGGCCTTCCGGCCCAAGGCCGCCGTGCGGCACCTGCGGCCCGGGGACTGAACCGGACTGCCCGCGCCCACGCATGCCCATCTACCGTTGCAGCCAGTGCGGCTTCGTCAGTGAAGACGCGCTCACCCCCGTCCACAGCCAGGCCGCCTGCGGGCGCTGCGGCAAGCCCAGCACCGTCTATGGCACGGTGTTCTTCGTCGAGGAGCTGGTCAAGCGCCTGGCGGCGGCTACCCGCGAGCTCAACGCCCTGAAGCTGCAGGCGCCAGCCGCGCCAGCCGCGCCAGCCGCGCACAGTCCTGCGGCCGCCTCCGCCTCCGCCTCCGCCCCCACCCCCGCGCCTGCACCCGCCAGGCCCGGACCGGCAGCGCCGCAGGCCAACGTGCAGGGACTGGCCACCGACGCGCAGCACGCGCCGCTCAAGGCCTGGTTCGCCGCGCGCCAGATCGACGCCCGGCTCGACCCGGCGCGCGTGGACACCAGCGGCTTCTTCGACGATGCCGCGCTGCTGCTGGGCGGCAACCACGCCCTGTTCGCCGAGCTGATCGACCGCGTGCGCTACGCCTACCGCAAGAGCCACACCGGCGTCACGCTGGAGCTTGCGCAGCTGGCGCAAAAGGACGCCCAGGCCATCCACCAGCTGTGCCGCCAGCTGTACGAGCACACCTTCTTTGCCCGCTGCCACTACCAGAAGCCGGAAAAGATCCTGCGCCTGACGCTGCAAAGCGTGCCCGCCGTGCGCCAGTTCTTCGATGGCGGCTGGCTGGAGTGGTATGCGCTGCTGGCGCTCACGGCGCAGCTGCGCGGCCACCCGGGCGGGGCCTCGTGCGCGCGCGGCGTGGAGGTGGTGTTTCCCAACGAAGACCTGCACGAGCTGGACGTGGTGGCGCTGCCCGCCGGCCAGGCGGCGCCGATCTGCATCGAGTGCAAGGGCGGCGAGTTCCGCCGCGATATCGACAAATACCTGCGCCTGCAAAAGCGCCTGGGCCTGGAGCGCGGCCGCTTCATCCTGTGCTCGGCCGAGCTCTCGGACGAACAGGCCGCGGGCCTGAGCGCCATGTACGAGCTGAGCTTCGTGAATCTCACGACGCTGGCGCCGCACCTGCAGCGCCTGCTGGCGCAGCCCTGAGACCGGGCCGGCCGCCGCCCTTCAAAACCCCCGCAGCTCGCCCCACTCCCGCCAGGGCGCGCGCGTGGATTGCATGGCGTTGATGGGCGCATCGCGGTCCTCGTGGCCCAGGGCCACGCCGAAGGCCACGCGGTACGGCTCGGGCACGCCCAGGCTGCGCTCCACCGTGCTGGCGTAGCGGCGCCAGAAGCCCTGCGCGCAGCTGGCCAGGCCGTGCTGCACGGCCAGCAGCATGAGCGATTGCAGGTAGATCCCGAGGTCGATCCACTGCGGCGGGCCCATGCGCTCGTCCACGCACACCAGCACGCCCACGGGCGCGCCGAAGAAGGCGCCGTTGCGCGCGAATTGCTGCAGCCGCGCGGCCTTGTCCTCGCGCGGGATGCCCATGGCGCGGTACATGTCCTCGCCATTGGCGAAGCGGCGCGTGCGGTAGGGCTCCCACAGGTTGGGCGGATAGTGCAGGTTGTCCTGGCTAGCGTCGGGCGGGGCGGCGGCGATGGCCTGCACCAGGCCGGCCAGCGGCTCGCCGGTCAGCGCCAGCACGCGCCAGGGCTGCAGGTTGCCGCCCGAGGCGGCGCGGCCGGCCTGCTCCAGGATGGACTGCACCAGCGACGCCGGCGGCGCGGTGGGCAGGAAGGCGCGCACCGAGCGGCGCTGGCCGAGGGCGTGGGCGACGTCCATGGGCTACTTGCCGATGATGTCGTTCAGGCGCGCCGCCTCGAACTGCTCGCGCGTGGCGGCGTCCTGGGGCACGCAGTCGCCCGTGCGCTGCGCGGCCGAGAGTTTCTCGATGGCGCGCCACAGCAGCGCGATCTGGTGCTCCTGCGCGCCGGCCGAATCGACCAGGCCGCGCAGTGCCTGCGTCAGCGGGTCTTCCTGCTGCGCCGCGACGCCGTAGGCGCTGAACTTGGGGGCGGCGGCCTCGTCGCTGCGCTGCGCATCGGTCACGTCGGCGCTCTGGCCCTCGCGGCTTTGGATGATGCGCGCCGGGATGCCCACGGCCGTGGCACCGGCCGGCACCGGCTTGATGACCACGGCGTTGCTGCCGATCTTCGCGCCATCGCCGACCTCGAAGCCGCCCAGCACCTTGGCGCCGGCGGCCACCACCACGTCGCGCCCCAGCGTGGGGTGGCGCTTGGCGCCCTTGTACAGCGAGGTGCCGCCCAGCGTCACGCCGTGGTAGATGGTGCAGCCGTCGCCCACCACCGCCGTCTCGCCGATCACCACGCCCATGCCATGGTCGATGAAGACCTGGCGGCCGATGTGCGCGCCCGGATGGATTTCGATGCCCGTGAACCAGCGCGACAGGTGCGAGATGAAGCGCCCCGGCCAGCGCAGGCCGTGCTCCCAGCACCAGTGCGCGGGCCGGTGCAGCCAGATGGCGTGCAGGCCGGGGTAGCAGGTGACGACCTCCCAGCGGCTGCGCGCGGCCGGGTCGCGGTCGAGGATGCACTGGATGTCGGAGCGCAGGCGGGCAAGCATGGGCAAGGGGGCGGGGGAAGGAGCGGCGGGAGGCGGCGGCGGGCGGAAGGATCAGTCTAATGGCTGGGCCGGCGCGGCCTGCAGCATGGCCTTGGCAATGCCGCGCAGGATGTGGATTTCCTCCTGCGTGGGCTGGGCGCGGTTGAACAGCTGGTTCAGCCGCGGCAGGAGCTTCTTGGGCGCCGCCGGGTCGAGAAAGCCGATGGCGGCCAGCGCCTGCTGCCAGTGCGCGAGCATGCCCGCGAGCTGCGCGGCGTCGGCCGCCTCGCCCTGCACGGCCCCCGCCGCCACGCCGTAGCCGCCCAGCGCCTGGCGCCACTCGTAGGCGATGAGCTGCACGGCAGAGGCCAGGTTGAGCGAGCCGAACTGCGGGTTGGTGGGGATGCTGAGCGCGGCGTGGCAGCGGTAGACGTCCTCGTTGGCCATGCCGAAGCGCTCGCTGCCGAACAGGAAGGCGATTCCGCCCCGGAAACCGCCGTTTTGGACCAGATCAGGCTCTTGCCGGCGTGGATCCACGGCTTCCAGCTCTTGTTTCAATAGCAATTCGAAGTGCTCGCGCGGCGCGCGCGTGGGCGGGCCGAAGTCGCGCGGCGTCATCGCCGTGGCGCACAGGTGGGTCATGCCGTGCAGCGCCTCGTCCAGCGTGGCGACGATGCGGCAGCGCTGCAGCACATCCACGGCCCCGCTCGCGCGCTGGATGGTCTCCTCGCGCCGCAGCACGTTGGCCCAACGCGGCGCCACCAGCACCAGGTCGTCGAAGCCCATGGTTTTGATGGCGCGCGCGGCGGCGCCGACGTTGCCGGCGTGGCTGGTGTGGATCAGGACGAAACGGGTCTGCATGGCGGGCGATTGTCGCCGCGCGGCAGCCGTTGGCGGCCCGCCCCGGTAGAATCCGCTCCTTTGCGCGCCCGCATCGCCGGGCGCGCTGTCGTTGTCGCTCCTTCGTTACCTGCCAGCCCATGTCGTCCTCCCTGCACCCCATGCTCAACGTGGCCATCAAGGCCGCACGCGCCGCCGGCGCCATCATCAACCGCGCGGCCCTGGACGTGGAGGCGGTGCGCATCTCGCAAAAGCAGATCAATGACTTCGTCACCGAAGTCGACCACGCATCGGAGCAGGCGATCATCGACACGCTGCTCACCGCCTACCCCGGCCACGGCATCCGGGCCGAGGAATCGGGCAGCGAGCGCGGCGCGCAGCACTCCGATTTCGTCTGGATCATCGATCCGCTGGACGGCACGACCAACTTCATCCACGGCTTTCCCGTGTATTGCGTGAGCATTGCGCTGGCGGTGAAGGGCCGCGTGGAGCACGCCGTGGTCTATGACCCCACGCGCAACGACCTGTTCACCGCCACGCGCGGGCGCGGCGCCTTCCTGAACGACCGGCGCATCCGCGCCTCCAAGCGCACCCGGCTAGCCGAATGCCTGCTGTCCACCGGCTTTCCGTTCCGCCCGGGCGACAACTTCAAGACCTACCAGCTGATGATGGCCGACGTCATGCCGCGCGCTGCCGGCATGCGCCGCCCCGGCGCCGCCGCGCTGGACCTGGCCTACGTGGCGGCCGGCTTCACCGACGGCTTCTTCGAGGCCGGGCTGTCGATCTGGGACGTGGCCGCCGGCAGCCTGCTGGTGACCGAGGCCGGCGGCCTGGTGGGCAACTTCACCGGCGAGGCCGACTTCCTGGAGCAATCCGAGTGCCTGGCGGCCAGCCCGCGCATCTATGGCCAGCTGGTGAGCCTGCTGGGCAAGTACAGCAAATTCGCCGGCGCCGGCGACAAGGCCGCGATACGCCAGGCCCTGGGCAGCGACGCCGCAGCCGAACCGCAGCCGGCAGACACCCCCGCGGACGCCGCAGACGCCGCCAGCGACACCCCCACCCATGCGGACGCCGACGCCGCCAGCGGCGCCGCCCAGCCGGCCCCGGCCCCCGGCCAGGCGCCGTTCTGATCGCCGCCCCGGCTGCAGTGCCGGGCAGCGCAGCAGCCGGGCACGCCGCCCTGCACGCGGGGCTGGGCACGCCGGGGCCCTGGGCGGCTCCGCGAGGGGGTTTTCCGGCCTTTTTGGGTCAAAACCGCCACTTGCCGGCGTGTATTCACGATACTTAGCTATCATTTTTAATAGCCACCGCCCATGACCGCCCACCCCTGCGCGCCTGCGCCTGCCGTGCGCATCCCGCTCCCGCAGCTGCGCGCCACGCTGGCGCGCATCTTCGAGCGCCACGGCACCAGCGCCGAGGTCGCCGCCGTGCTGGCCGACAACTGCGCCGGCGCCGAGCGCGACGGCGCGCACAGCCACGGCGTCTTTCGCATCCCCGGCTACCTGGCCACGCTGGCCAGCGGCTGGGTGGACGGGCGCGCCGTGCCGCGCGTGCACGACCTGGCGCCGGGCGCCATCGCCGTCGACGCGGCCAACGGCTTTGCCCAGCCGGCGCTGGCGGCGGCGCGCGAACTGCTGGTGGCCAAGGCACGCGCCAATGGCATCGCGCTGCTGGCGATCCGCGATTCGCACCACTTCGCCGCACTGTGGCCCGACGTCGAGCCCCTGGCCGAGCAGGGCCTGGTGGCGCTGGCGCTGGTCAACAGCATGGCCTGCGTGGTGCCGCACGGCGGCACGCGCGCGCTGTTCGGCACCAACCCCATCGCCTTTGCCGCGCCGCGCGCGGGCGGCGAGCCGCTGGTGTTCGACCTGGCCACCAGCAGCCTGGCGCACGGCGACGTGCAGCTGGCCGCGCGCGCCGGGCAGCTGCTGCCCGAGGGCTGCGGCGTGGACGCCCAGGGCCGGCCGACGCGCGAGCCGCGCGCCGTGCTGGACGGCGGCGCGCTGCTGCCATTCGGTGGGCACAAGGGCTCGGCGCTGTCCATGATGGTGGAGCTGCTGGCCGCTGCGCTCACCGGCGGCAATTTTTCCTTCGGCTTCGACTGGAGCGGCCACCCCGGCGCGCAGACGCCGCGCACCGGCGAGCTGGTCATTGCCATCGATCCGGCGAAATCGGCCGGCCAGGGCTTTGCCGCGCGCTGCGAGGAATTGGTCGAGTCCATGGCGGCGGCAGGGCAGCCGCGCCGCCCGGGCCAGCAGCGCCAGCGCCAGCGCGCGGACTCGCTGGCGCACGGCGTGCCGCTGGCGCGCGCCACCTGGGACGAGCTGCAGCAGCTGGCCGGCCAGGCCGCCTGACGCCGCGCCCGGGCGCAGCGCCTATTGCTCGGCGATCACGTCGATGAACACCAGCGGCTCGCTGCCGGTGTTGGCAAGGCCGTGGCCCTCGCCCTTGCGCACGATGGTCACGTCGCCGGCCTTGACCTTGACCTCGCGCCCGTCCTTGTCCTTGAACACGCCCTCGCCCGAGACGATGATGTAGGTGTCCTCGTTGTTCTGGTGCTGGTGGTAGCCGATCGAGTGGCCGGGCGCCAGGGTCAGCCAGCTGATTTCCTTGATGGCCTGGTCCTTGGTCGCCTTGTCGCGCGTGAAGGCGTACTCGCCCACCAGCGTGCCAGCGCCGCCGGCGGGCTTGTCCTTGTCGAGCTTGATCAGCTGGCCCTTGGGGAACACGTCGGCTGCGGCCAGGCCGGCCAGGCCCAGCGCGGCCAGCGCCACGGCTGCGTTGCGGATGAAGCGGTGCATGGGATGGATCTCCAGCGTGGTTGCAAGAAAGAAGGAAAGAAGGAAAGAAAGCGCCGGGCAGTATCACACGGCATCGCGCTCGCGCCCCAGGGCGAACCGCAGGCTCGCCTGGCCCAGCAGCGCAGCGCCAAACAGCACCACCGCCGCCGCCAGCGCGGGGTTGCCGCCCCAGCCCACCAGGGCCGAGAACACCCGCCCCCAGCGCCATCTGCACGCAGCCGTACAGCCCGGCGGCCGAGCCGACGCGGCGCGCGTCCAGCATCAGCACCTTGCCCAGCACCGCCGGGCTGGCCAGGCCGGCGCCCAGCACGAAGCACACCATCAGCCCCACCGCCCGCACCAGCGTCAGCCAGCCGCACAGCTCCAGCAGCAGGAAGGCGGCGCCGCTGGCCACGCTCAGGCCATTGCCCCACAGCAGCAGCCGCTCCATGCCCCAGCGCCCGGCCAGGCGGCTGGCCAGCAGGCTGCCGGCGGCGATGCCCAGCATGACCACTGCCAGCGCCACGCCCACATCGCCCAGCGGCCGCCCCAGCTGCGCCGTGATGATGAAAGGCGCGGCAGCGATGAAGGCATAGACCGAGGTGGTCGCGCAGCCGCCGCCCACGGCGTAGCCGAGGAAGGCGGGCGAGCGCAGCAGCACGCCATAGTCGCGCGCCAGCCGGGCCGGGCGCAGGCGCCCGCGCGGCGCGGCGGTCTCGGGCACCAGGCGCCAGGCCAGCACCAGCGTCGCCGCGCCCAGCAGCGCCAGCAGGGCGAACACGGCGCGCCAGCCGCCCAGCAGCACCAGGCCCGAGCCCGCCAGCGGCGCCAGCCCCGGGCCGGCCATCATCGTGAGGTTGAGCAGCGCCAGCGCGCGCACCGCATCGGCCGGCGCGTGCGTGTCGCGCACCATGGCCCGGCCCAGGGCCAGGCCGGCGCAGCCGCCCAGCGCCTGCACCAGCCGCGCGGCAATCAGCAGCGGCACGCTGGGCGCCAGCATCGCGCCGATGCCGCCCAGCACGTACAGCGCCAGCCCAGCCAGCAGCGGCGGGCGCCGCCCCAGCGCGTCCGACAGCGGCCCGTAGATGAGCTGGCCCAGCGCCAGCCCGGCGATGTAGGCGCTGATGGCCGCCTGCACGGCGGCGCTGCCGACCTGGAAGTGGCGCGCGGCGTCGGGCAGCGCCGGCACGAACATGTGCATGGCCAGCGTGCCGCTGAGCGTGATGAGCGCCAGCAGCCACAGCGGCACGCGCGCGCGGCTGGCAGGCGCAATGGGCGGGGGAGCAAGGGACATGAAAGGCGCGGTGCGGCCCGCGCGCAGGAGTCGTAGGCGGCCGCAAGCGAGAAGCAGACAACCCGCCATTGTCCGCGCATGCCACCTGGCGGCGTGGCGGCCGCCGCGTTCAGGCGTCTATGGCGCTGGCCGAGCCGGCGCGCTGGCGCAGCTCGAACTTCTGGATCTTGCCGGTGCTGGTCTTGGGCAGCTCGCCGAAGACTACGGCGCGCGGCACCTTGAAGCCGGCCAGGTGCTTTTTGCAGTGCGCCACGATGTCCTCGGGCGTCACCTCGGCGCCGGCCTTCAGCTCGATGAAGGCGCAGGGCGTTTCGCCCCATTTCGCATCCGGCCTGGCCACCACGGCGGCGGCCAGCACGGCCGGATGGCGGTACAGCACGTCCTCGACCTCGATGGAGGAGATGTTCTCGCCGCCGGAGATGATGATGTCCTTGCTGCGGTCGCGGATCTTGATGTAGCCGTCCGGGTACTGCACCGCCAGGTCGCCCGAGTGGAACCAGCCGCCGGCGAAGGCCTCCTCGGTGGCCTTGGGGTTCTTCAGGTAGCCCTTCATGGTGATGTTGCCGCGGAACATGATCTCGCCCATGGTCTGGCCGTCGCGCGGCACGGGCTGCAGCGTGTCGGGGTCGAGCACCTCGGCGGCGCGCTGCAGGTGGTAGCGCACGCCCTGGCGGGCGTTCAAGCGAGCGCGCTCGCCAATGTCCAGCTGCTGCCAGCTGTCGTGCTTGGCGCACACCGTCGCCGGGCCGTAGACCTCGGTCAGGCCGTAGACGTGCGTGAGGTCTATGCCCAGCTGCTCCATGCCTTCGATCATCGCCGCCGGCGGCGCGGCGCCCGCCACCATGGCCTTGACGCCTGCGGGCAGGCCCTGCTTCATGTCGCCGGGCGCATTGACCAGCAGGCTGTGCACGATGGGCGCGCCGCAGTAGTGCGTCACGCCGTGCTCGCGGATGGCGTCGAAGATCGCCTGCGCCTCGACGCGGCGCAGGCACACGTTGACGCCGGCGCGCGCCGCCACGGTCCAGGGAAAGCACCAGCCGTTGCAGTGGAACATGGGCAGCGTCCACAGGTACACGGCGTGCTTGGGCATGTCCCACTCCAGCACATTGCTCACGGCGTTGGAGTAGGCACCGCGGTGGTGGTAGACCACGCCCTTGGGGTTGCCGGTGGTGCCGGAGGTGTAGTTCAGCGCGATGGCATCCCATTCGTCGGCGGGCAGCTCCCCGGCGAACTGCGGGTCGCCGGCGGCAATGAAGTCCTCGTAGCGCGTGCCGCCCAGGGGCTGCGCGGCGGGGCCATACAGCGCGTCCTCGACCTCGATCAGCAGCAGGGGTGCGGCGCTCTTGCGCAGCGCCAGCGCGCGCGCCAGGGTGGGCGTGAACTCGGGATCGACGATGACGGCCTTGGCCTCGCCGTGGTCGAGCATGAAGGCCACCGCCTCGGGGTCCAGGCGCGTGTTGAGCGCGTTCAGCACCGCGCCGGCCATGGGCACGCCAAAGTGCGCCTCGACCATGGGCGGCGTGTTGGGCAGCAGCACCGCCACGGTGTCGTTCTTGGCTATGCCGGCTCGCCGCAGGCTGCTGGCCAGGCGGCGGCAGCGCTCATAGGTCTGGCTCCAGGTCTGGCGCAGATCGCCGTGCACGATGGCCAGCCGCTCGGGGTAGACCTCGGCCGTGCGCTCGATGAAGGACAGCGGCGTGAGCGGCGCGTAGTTGGCCTCTGTACGCGGCAAATGCTGGTCGAAGATGCTGGTCATGGCGGTCCTGAACAAAACGTGGCGGTGGAGATGCGGTACCGCGCGATTACAGCAAACAGCGCTGACGCGGCGCTGAAACGGCCTGCCGCGGCCATGCGCCAAAATGCGGCGCGTGTCCATTCCCCAGTCCTTCATCCAGGAGCTGCTCGCGCGCGTCGATGTGGTCGAGGTCGTCGGCCGCCACGTGCAGCTGAAGAAAAGCGGCGCCAACTACATGGGGCTGTGCCCCTTTCACGGCGAGAAATCCCCATCGTTCAGCGTCAGCCCGTCCAAGCAGTTTTTCCACTGTTTCGGCTGCGGCAAGAGCGGCAACGCCATCGGCTTCCTGATGGAGCACGCCGGCATGGGCTTCGTCGAGGCAGTGCAGGAGCTGGCCCAGGGCAGCGGCCTGCAGGTGCCCGACGAGCGCGCCAGCCCGGCAGAGCGCGCGCGCGCCGCCGAGCAGCGCCGCCAGCAGGCCACGCTCGCCGACGTGCTGGAGCGCGCCGCCCGGGCCTGGCAGCAGCGCCTGCGCGAATCGCCGCGCGCCATCGCCTACTTCAAGGGCCGCGGCGTATCGGGCCAGATCGCCAAGCGCTACGGCCTGGGCTATGCCCCCGAGGGCTGGCACGGCCTGGCCAGCGTCTTTGCCCAGTACGACGACCCGCTGCTGGTCGAGGCCGGGCTGGTGCTGGTGCACGAGGAGGACGGGCGGCGCTACGACCGCTTCCGCGACCGCGTGATGTTCCCGATCCGCAACGTGCGCGGAGAATGCATCGCCTTCGGCGGGCGCGTGCTGGGCGACGACAAGCCGAAGTACCTGAACTCGCCCGAAACGCCGGTGTTCCACAAGGGCCAGGAGCTGTATGGCCTGTACGAGGCGCGCACGGCCATGCGCGCCATGGGCTACGCGCTGGTCACCGAGGGCTACATGGACGTGGTGGCGCTGGCGCAGCGCGGCTTCGCCAATGCCGTGGCGACGCTGGGCACGGCCTGCACGCCCGAGCATGTGCACAAGCTGTTTCGCTTCACCGACGCAGTGGTCTTCAGCTTCGACGGCGACGCCGCCGGGCGGCGGGCGGCGCACAAGGCGCTCACCGCCGCCCTGCCCTATGCCAGCGACACGCGCAGCGTGAAATTCCTGTTCCTGCCGCCCGAGCACGACCCGGACAGCTTCATCCGCGAACATGGCAGCGAGGGCTTCACGCGCGAGGTCGAGGCCGCCGTGCCCCTGTCGCGCTTTTTGCTCGAAGCCGCCAGCGAGGACTGCGACCTGGGCACGGCCGAAGGCAGGGCGCGCATGCTCAGCAACGCGCGCGAGCCCTGGAACGCCCTGCCCGCCGGCGCGCTGCGCCACCAGATCCTGGCCGAGCTGGCGCGCCAGGGCCAGCTGCCGGCGCAGGAGCTGGCGGCGCTGTGGGCGCAACAGGCCGGCGCGGCTGCCCCGGCGCCACCGGGCGGGCCCGGGCCCGGCCGCGCGGCAGAAGGCGCGCCCCGCCGGCCCTGGCGCCCGGGCCGGGGCAGCGAGGGCGCACGCCGCAGTGCGCCGGCGCAGCCGCCCTACCCGCAGCCGGCGCGGCGCATCGACCACGCGGCGCGCCTGCTGCTGTCGCACATGGTGTTCCTGGAGGAGCTCTCGCACGAGGAGCAGGCGCTGCTGCGCGAGCAACCCGCGCCGCATGGCGCCCTGGTGCTCTGGCTGGAGGAGCGCCTGCACGAGCACGGCCCCCAGCCCTGGGCGGTGCTGCGCGAGGCCCTGGCCGGCCATCCCTGTCAGGGCCTGGCCGAGCGCCTGATGACCGGCTCACACGCCCAGACCGAAGGCGAGGAGGCCGAGCTGCGCTGGGAGCTGCGCGACCTGCTCAACCGCATGCTGGCCGAGGCCATCAAGCACGAGCAAAACGCGCTGGTCGCGCTGGCAGCGCACGACCCCGAGGCCCTGGAGCGCTACCGCCAGCTGCAGGAGCGGCGCCTGGCGCTACAGCAACCGCGGCGCGCGGGATCTTGACTTTTGCTGCGTTTTCGCCTCTTGATTTCGCGCCCGCCGGTATAATGTAGGGTTTGTCGGCAAGAGCGACAGCAGCACCTCCGGGCCAGGCAACCGTGACACATGAGCGCAGCAGCGCCCACGACCGCCACCTCACCGCAAGGACTGCACCCCAAATGTTCGCCCGGACATCTTGCCCTTGAGGGAGCCGCCCCTCACCTCATGACACAAGGCCCTGCCCTTGCCGCGCTGCTTTTTTGCGCCGGCAGCTGCGGCGTCGCTTGCGTTCTCGTTTGGTGTGCCCTTTTTGACCCTGAGGTTGTCCATGCCCGCTCAAAAGTCCGCGAAGTCGCCCAAGTCCACCGCTGCCGCTGCCGGCAAGGCCCAGGTCGCCGCCGCCCCTGTGAAATCCGCCGCCCGGGCTTCCGCCGCGCCTGCCAAGGCCGACGCTGCCCTGACCCAGGCGGCCCCCAACGCCAAGCCCATCGTGCCCACGACACCCAAGACCGCCGCCGAACTCAAGAAAGCCGCTGACGAGCTGCTGAAGAAGAAACCCGCCCGCGCCCCCAAGGCCGCAGCCCCTGCGGCCGAGCCCGGCGCCGCCGCGCCGGCGCGCAAGAAGGCCACCCGCGCCAAGGCGGCCGAGCCGGCCGAGCCCGAAGCCGCCGCCACCGCCAAGGCCCCGGCCAAGCGCGCGGGCAAGGCTGCCGCAAAGGACAGCAAGGCCAAGACCAAGGCCAAGGGCAAGGGCGAGCTGCTGGACGACGATGCCGACCTGTCCGACATCGAGGCCGACCTGGAAGGCGAGCCCGAGGCCGAGGCCGAAGCGGTCGTCGCCGATGCCGCGCCGGCCGAGAAGGTCAAGCCGCTGCGCATGAAGATCAGCAAGGCCAAGGAACGCGCCTTGATGAAGGAATTCGGCCTGGACGAGACCGTCCTGTCCGAGGAAGACATGGCCAAGCGCCGTGCGCAGCTCAAAAAGCTCATCACCCTGGGCAAGACGCGCGGCTACCTGACGCAGGGCGAGATCTCCGACCACCTGCCCGACAAGCTGGTCGATGCCGAGACCATGGAAGTCGTCGTCGCCATGCTCAGCGACATGGGCATCGCCGTGTACGAGCAGACGCCCGACGCCGAGACGCTGTTCCAGAACAACGTCACGCCCACCGCCACCACCGTGGAAGAGGCCGAGGAAGAAGCCGAGGCGGCGCTGTCCACCGTGGACAGCGAGTTCGGCCGCACCACCGACCCGGTGCGCATGTACATGCGCGAGATGGGCACGGTGGAGCTGCTCACGCGCGAGGGCGAGATCGAGATCGCCAAGCGCATCGAGGGCGGCCTGATGGACATGATGGAGGCCATCAGCGCCTCGCCGGCCACCATCGCCGAGATCCTGAACATGGCGGAGGAAATCCGCGAGGGCAAGGTCGTCATCTCCACCGTGGTGGACGGCTTCTCCGACCCCGACGAAGCCGACGACTACGTGGCCGAGGAAGACTTCGACGAGTACGACGAAGAGGACGACGACGACGGCAAGGGCGGCTCCAAGGCCATGACGCGCCTTTTGGAAAAGCTCAAGGCCGACGCGCTGGCGCGTTTCGACGAGCTGCGCGCGCTGTTCGAGAAGATGCACAAGATCTACGACAAGGAAGGCTACGGCAGCCCGTCGTACATGAAGGTGCAGCGCGAGATCTCGACCAAGCTGATGACCATCCGCTTCACGGCCAAGACCATCGAGAAGCTCTCGGACATGGTGCGCGCGCAGGTGGACGACGTGCGCAAGAAGGAGCGCGAGCTGCGCCGCATCATCGTGGACAAGTGCGGCATGCCGCAGGACATCTTCATCCGCGACTTCCCCGCCAACCTGCTGAACCTGCAGTGGGTCGAGCAGCAGGCGGGCGCCGGCAAAGCCTGGAGCGCCGTCATGGAGCGCAACATCCCGCCGGTGCAGGAGCTGCAGCAGCGCCTGATGGACCTGCAGTCGCGCGTGGTGGTGCCGCTGGCCGAGCTCAAGGCCATCAACAAGCGCATGAACGCCGGCGAATCCAGCTCGCGCAGCGCCAAGAAGGAAATGATCGAGGCCAACCTGCGCCTGGTGATTTCCATCGCCAAGAAGTACACCAACCGCGGCCTGCAGTTCCTGGACCTGATCCAGGAAGGCAACATCGGCCTGATGAAGGCGGTGGACAAGTTCGAATACCGCCGCGGCTACAAATTCTCGACCTACGCCACGTGGTGGATCCGCCAGGCGATCACCCGGTCCATCGCGGATCAGGCGCGCACCATCCGCATCCCGGTGCACATGATCGAGACCATCAACAAGATGAACCGCATCTCGCGCCAGCACCTGCAGGAGTTCGGCTTCGAGCCCGATGCGAGCATCCTGGCAGCCAAGATGGAGATCCCTGAGGACAAGATCAGGAAGATCATGAAGATCGCCAAGGAGCCGATCTCCATGGAAACGCCCATCGGCGACGACGACGACAGCCACCTGGGCGACTTCATCGAGGACCAGAACAACACCGCGCCGGTGGACGCCGCCATGCAGGCCGGCCTGCGCGACGTGGTCAAGGACATCCTGGACGGCCTGACCCCGCGCGAGGCCAAGGTGCTGCGCATGCGCTTTGGCATCGAGATGAGCACCGACCACACGCTGGAGGAAGTGGGCAAGCAGTTCGACGTGACGCGCGAACGCATCCGCCAGATCGAGGCCAAGGCGCTGCGCAAGTTGAAGCACCCCTCGCGCTCGGACAAGCTGCGCAGCTTCATCGACTCGCTGTAAGAGCCTCCCTCCCGACCCCGACCCGGACCCCGGCCCCAGCGCCGGGGTTTTTTTGTCCCGGGGCCTGGAAAATGGACCCGTGATTCAACAGCCTGGGGCAATCCTGGCGCCGGGGTGAAGCTACCAAACTTGTAGCACTTCGATTTCCGCGCTATATTGCTATCGTTTTGCACATGGGAGCCGGCAACAGGCCCGTAAGGCCAGCCAGCCCCCGCTTATTCAACCCGTTCCAAGGAGACGCGTTCATGAGTTCCAAGGAAAACGCCGCCGTCAACCAGCTGTTCGAGAAACTCGAGCGCCGCTATGCGCTGCGCGTGCTCTGGGCGTTGCGCGACGGCCACCCGCAGACCTTCCGCCTGCTGCAGGACAGCGTCGGCGGCATCACGCCCAATACGCTCAACACCCGCATCAAGGAGCTGCGCGAAGCCGGCCTGCTGGACCATGGCAGCGACGGCTACACCGTCACCGCCACCGGCCAGGACCTGCTCAAGCGCCTGTCCGACGTGCAGGCCTTCGCCACCCGCTGGGCGGCGGCGCGCACGAAGAAATAGCCCGCCCGGGCGGGCGCCGGCGCCCTGCAGGGCAGTTTTTCAGTGTTTTACGGCTCCTGCCGGCGCCCAATGCCGACATATAGCTATCATTTTTGAATAAAAAGGAATTCTCCATGGCCTTCACCACCACCCCCTCGGGGCTGCAATACGAAGACTCCAGCGTGGGCGATGGCGCCGAGGCGCGCGCCGGGCAGTCGGTGCGCGTGCACTACACCGGCTGGCTGCACCAGGACGGCCAGCAAGGCGCGAAATTCGACTCCAGCCGCGACCGCGGCGATGCGTTCGAGTTTCCCCTGGGCGCAGGCATGGTCATCAAGGGCTGGGACGAAGGGGTCCAGGGCATGAAGGTCGGCGGCCGCCGCACCCTGATCATCCCCGCAGCGCTGGGCTACGGTGCGCGCGGCGCCGGCGGCGTCATCCCGCCCAACGCAACGCTGCAGTTCGACGTCGAGTTGCTGGGCGTCGGCGCATAAGCAAGCGCCCGGCCCCGCCGCCCGACCGCCAACGGCCCTGCAAGGGCCGTTATTTTTTGCCGCCGGCCGGGAGCGTGAGGGGATGCCAGGTCAGTCGAACAGCGCGCTGGCCAGGGGCGCGTACTTGGCCTCGCCGACGGCCTCGCGGATCTGGGGCGCCAGCTGCGCCAGCTGCTCATAGCCCGTCGTGCCCTCGATGGCCAGGTTCAGGCGGAAGCCGCGCAGGCCCATGCCGGCCGTCAGGCCGATGGCCAGCGGGTAGGCCGTCTGGTAGCGCTGCATGGGCGTGCGCCCGGAAGCATCGGGCGCAGGCGCGGCGGCCGCTGCCGCACCGGGCGCGGGGGCAGGCCCGGGTGCTGGCGCTGGCGCACCGGACGCCAGCAGGCCTTGCTCGACCATGGCCTGCACATCCTCCGCCGTCACGCCCATGGCGCCCGTGGCGGCCAGCACCTCCTGCAGAGCGCGCTTGCCGTCGAACAGGATGAGCGCCGTGCGCTGGCGCGGCGTGAGCCCGGCACCCGCGCCGTGGCGCTCCTTGAGTGCCAGCTGGCCCGCCTGGGTCTTTGCAAAAATCATCGGCTCGCTTCTCCTGAGGGCCCGTGGGCGTTGGTGCGTGAAATTCGCACGGATGCCGGCGCCTGTGAATGGGGCGCAACCCGGCCCCGGGGCGGCGCGCGCCGGCCGGGCGGGCCGGGGCCTTCCTCACAGCCCGTCGGGCACGACGCGCCGGGCCTGGCCGGGCCGGGTGGCCAGGCTGACCAGCACCGCGGCCGCCAGCCCCGCCGGCACGCCAAAGACCCCGGCCGAAATCGGCTGTATGCCCAGCCACAAGCCGTGCACCAGCAGCGCACCGGGCACCAGCTCGCGCACCCACTCCACCTGCGACAGCAGGTAGTACAGCGTGATGCTCAGGCCGGCCAGCATGCCCGCCACCGCGCCGGCCCGGGTGGTGCCGCGCCAGAAGATGCCCAGCACCATGGCCGGCACGAAGGCCGAGGCGGCGATGGAGAACGAGGCCGAGACCATGGGCAGGATCTCGGACGGCTTGAGCGAGGCCACGAAGGCGGCCGACAGGGCCACCACCAGCAGCGTGAACTTGGTCAGGATCACGCGCTGCTCGGGCGAGGCGCGCTTGCCGGTTTCCTGGAAGTACAGGTCGCGCACCAGGGCGTTGCTGATGGTCAGCAGCAGCCCGTCGGCGGTGGACAGCGCAGCCGCCAGCCCGCCGGCGGCAACCAGCCCGGAGATGACGTAGGGCAGCCCGCCGATCTCGGGCGTGGCCAGCGCGATCAGGTCGGCGCCGAAGCGGATCTCGCCGAACTGCACGATGCCGTCGCCGTTCATGTCCTCCACCGAGACCAGCGCCGCGTCCACGCGCGACCACTGCGCCAGCCAGCCCGGCAGCTCGTCGAAGCGGATGCCCACCAGGTCGTTCATGACCTCGAACTTGACCAGCGCCGCCAGCGCCGGCGCGCTCAGGTACAGCAGCGCGATGAACACCAGCGTCCAGGCCACCGAGGTGCGCGCGCCGGCCACCGAGGGGGCGGTGTAGTAGCGCGTGAGCAGGTGCGGCAGCCCGGCGGTGCCGACCATCAGGCAAAACATCAGCGCCAGGAAATTGCGCCGGCTCAGCTCGAAGGCCTGCTGCTGCGCCGGCGTGCCGTGCGGGTCGCCGGCGAAGGCCTGGCTGTGGCGCGGCAGCCCGCCCAGCAGCCTGGCGCGCTCGTAGTTGGCGTGCATTTCGCGCGTCCAGCGCTCGCGCGCGGCGGCCGGCTCGCGCGGCATGGCCGCCAGCTCGCGGCTGGCGGCGACGATCAGGCCCACATCGGCGTTCTGGGCGCGCAGGCGCTGGATGCGCGCACTGGCCTCCAGGCGTTCGCGCTCCAGTGCAGCGGGCACGTCGCCCAGGCGCCGCTCGTAGTCGCGCGCGCGCTGCAGGTAGGCCGCCACGACCTCGTGCTCGGCGGGGTCGGCCAGCAGGCGCACCTCCAGGCCCGCGATCTTGTCGATCTGCGCCCCGGCCACCAGCGGCGCCGCCGGGTTGCCCAGCTGCTTGTAGGCCAGCCAGGACACCGGGATCAAGAATGCCAGCAGGATGACCACGTACTGCGCCAGCCTGCGTCCAGGTGATGGCGCGCATGCCGCCCAGGAAGGAACACAGCAGCACCCCGCCCAGCCCCAGCATGATGCCGATCTCGAACTGCACGCCGGTCAGGCGCGAGGCGATCAGGCCCACGGCGTAGATTTGTGCCACCACGTAGGTGAACGAGCACAGCACCGCCGACAGCGCCGCGAGGATGCGCGGCCAGCGCCCGCCAAAGCGCACCTGGAAGAAGTCGGGCACCGTGTACAGGTTCATGGCGCGCAGGTGCGGCGCGATCAGCATCGCCACCAGCACGAAGCCGCCCGTCCAGCCCAGCAGGTAGGCCAGGCCGCCGGCTTGTCCCGGTGCGCCGGCGAACCCCTGCAGGTACAGCGCGCCCGACAGGCTGATGAAGGACGCGGCGCTCATCCAGTCGGCGGCTGCGGCCATGCCGTTGTAGATGGGCGGGATGCGCCGGCCGGCGACGTAGTATTCCTCGGCGTCCGTGGTGCGGCCATAGACGCCGATCACGGCGTAGGCCATGACGGTCAGGAACAGGAAGATCGGCCCGATCCACTGGCGCGACAGGCCGCTGTACTCGGCCCAGGCCATGGCGCCGATGAACACCAGCAGCCCCGCCACGTACAGCAGCAGCGCCCGGTTCAGGCGCTGCATGTAGGAGCGCGGCAACCGCCCTTCAGGCATCGGCAGGCGCGGTGCGGCGGGCGGCTTCGAGCTCCTGGCGCTCGAAGCGGTTCATCGCCAGGCAGTAGGCCCAGACGATGGCGATGAAGATCAGCACCGCGCCCTGGGACGCCAGCCAGTAGCTGAACGACCAGCCGGCGACGCCGAACTGCAGCTCACGCGCGAAATAGCTGGCCCCGAACGACACCAGCGCCCACACCAGCAGCAGCGCCGCCTTGAGCCACAGGTGGCGCACATCGTGCAGGTCGGGCGCGAACAGCGTCTCGCCATGCTCCGGCTCGGTGGTCAGGCGGCGCTGGGGCATGGCGCGCTGCGGTGGGTCAGGCGCGGCTGGCGAGCTGCTGCCAGGTGGTGATCACGCTGTCCGGGTTCAGCGAGATCGAGGAGATGCCCTCGGCGGCCAGCCAGTGGGCGAAGTCCGGATGGTCGCTGGGGCCCTGGCCGCAGATGCCCACGTACTTGCCCTGCGCCAGGCAGGCCGCGATGGCGCGCTTGAGCAGCGCCTGCACGGCCGGGTCGCGCTCGTCGAAGTCCTGCGCCAGCAGCTCCAGGCCCGAATCGCGGTCCAGGCCCAGGGTCAGCTGGGTCAGGTCGTTGGAGCCGATCGAGAAGCCGTCGAAGAACGCGAGGAACTCATCGGCCAGCACGGCGTTGCTGGGCACTTCGCACATCATGATCAGCTTCAGGCCGTCCTGGCCGCGCTTCAGCCGTGCTGGGCCAGCAGCTGCGTGACGCGCTCGGCCTGCCCCAGGGTGCGCACGAAGGGCACCATGACCTGCACGTTGGTCAGGCCCATCGCGCCGCGCACGCGCACCAGGGCCTCGCATTCCATGGCGAAGGCTTCGCCGAAGTCCCGGCTGATGTAGCGCGCCGCGCCGCGAAAGCCCAGCATGGGGTTTTCTTCCTCGGGCTCGTAGCGGCTGCCGCCGATCAGCTTGCGGTATTCGTTGGACTTGAAGTCCGACAGGCGCACGATGACCGGCTTGGGGTAGAAGGCCGCGGCGATGGTCGCCACGCCCTCGGCCACCTTGTCCACGTAGAAGGCGCGCGGGCTGGCATGGCCGCGCGCCACGCTCTCCACGGCCTTCTTCAGATCGGCGTCCACGTTCGGGTAGTCCAGGATGGCCTTGGGGTGTACGCCGATGTTGTTGTTGATGATGAACTCCAGGCGCGCCAGGCCCACGCCCTCGTGCGGCAGCTGGCAGAAGTCGAAGGCCAGCTGCGGGTTGCCCACGTTCATCATGATCTTGGTGGCAATCGGCGGCATTTCGCCGCGCTGCACCTCGGTCACCTCGGTCTCGATCAGGCCGTCGTAGATGCGGCCGGTGTCGCCCTCGGCGCAGCTCACCGTCACCAGCGTGCCGTCCTTGAGCGCATCGGTGGCGTGGCCGCAGCCCACCACCGCCGGGATGCCCAGCTCGCGCGCGATGATGGCCGCGTGGCAGGTGCGGCCGCCGCGGTTCGTCACGATGGCGCTGGCGCGCTTCATGACCGGCTCCCAGTTGGGGTCGGTCATGTCGGTCACCAGCACGTCGCCCGGCTGCACCTTGTCCATCTCGGCGATGTCGGACACCAGCCGCACCGGGCCGGTGCCGATCTTCTGGCCGATGGCGCGGCCCTCGGCCAGCACCGTGCCCGTGCCCTTGAGCTTGAAGCGCTGCTCGGCCTGGCCCTTGGCCTGGCTCTTCACCGTCTCGGGGCGGGCCTGCAGGATGTACAGCTGGCCGTCCTGGCCGTCGCGGCCCCATTCGATGTCCATGGGGCGGCCATAGTGCTGCTCGATGACGAGGGCGTAGCGCGCCAGCTGCTGCACTTCGTCGTCGGTCAGGCTGTAGCGGTTGCGCTGCTCGGTGGGCACGTCGGTGGTGTGCACCAGCTTGCCCGAGGCGGCCCTGTCCTCGGCCGAGGCAAAGACCATCTGGATCAGCTTGCTGCCGAGGTTGCGGCGGATCACGGCCTGGTGGCCGGCGCGCAGCGTGGGCTTGTGCACGTAGAACTCGTCCGGGTTGACGGCGCCCTGCACCACCGTCTCGCCCAGTCCGTAGCTGCTGGTGATGAACACCACGTCCTCGAAGCCGCTCTCGGTGTCGATGGTGAACATGACGCCGGCCGCGCCCAGGTCGGAGCGCACCATGCGCTGCACGCCCGCCGACAGCGCCACCACGTCGTGCGCGAAGCCCTTGTGCACGCGGTAGCTGATCGCCCGGTCGTTGTAGAACGAGGCGAACACTTCCTTCATCTTGTGCAGCACGTCCTCGATGCCGACCACGTTCAGGAAGGTCTCCTGCTGGCCGGCGAACGATGCGTCGGGCAGGTCTTCGGCCGTGGCCGACGAGCGCACGGCGAAGCTGGCCTGCCCGTTGCCGGCGCTCAAGGTGGCGAATGCGCCGCGCACGGCCGCCTCCAGGTCGGCGGGAAAGGGCTGGGCCTCGACCCAGCCGCGGATCTCGCTGCCGGCGGCGGCCAGCGCGCGCACGTCGTCGGTGTCCAGGCTGGCCAGCCGCTGGCTGATGCGCCCGGCCAGCCCCTCGTGCGCCAGGAACTGGCGGAAGGCGTGCGCCGTGGTGGCGAAGCCCGTGGGCACGCGCACCCCTTCAGGCAGCTGCGAGATCATCTCGCCGAGGCTGGCGTTCTTGCCGCCGACGACCTCGACGTCCTCCATCCTCAGGTTTTCAAACGGTACGACCAGGGCGGTCGCCTCAAAGCGTGCAGACATGGGAAAGCTCCAGAAGTTGAAACCGGGTCTGCGCCTGCCAGGGCGGATGCACGCGGCGTGCTGCCTGGCGGGCGGGTGTCCATGCGGGGGCGGCTTTGCTGTTGTGGTTGTGGGCCGGCGCAGTGCATGGAGGAAGGGGATGCGGGAATAATCCGCGCCATTGTAGTGGCCGCCCCCGGGCGCGCCCCTGCCCTGCCGCCACCGTCCACGCGGGCCGCCCGCCGGAATTTCCCAACGCCTTGCCTGCACCCCATGCTGCCCTCCCACACCCGCACCGTGTTCTATATCTCCGACGGCACCGGCATCACCGCCGAGACCTTCGGCAACGCCATCCTGGCGCAGTTCGACATCCGCCCGCGCCATGTGCGCCTGCCCTTCACCGACACCGAGGACAAGGCCCACCAGGTGGTGCGCCAGGTCAACCACACGGCCGAGCTGGAGGGCACCAAGCCCATCGTCTTCACGACCCTGGTCAACCCCAACGTGCTGGCCATCATCCAGGAGGGCTGCCGCGGCATGCTGCTGGACATGTTCGGCACCTTCATCCGGCCGCTGGAGGCGGAGCTGGGCGTCAAGTCGCACCACCGCGTGGGGCGCTTCTCGGACATCAGCATGTCCAAGGAGTACAGCGACCGCATCGAGGCCATCAACTTCAGCCTGGACCACGACGACGGCCAGAGCCACCGCGACCTGGAGGGCGCCGACGTGATCCTGGTGGGCGTGTCCAGGAGCGGCAAGACGCCCACCAGCCTGTACCTGGCCATGCAGCACGGCCTGAAGGTGGCCAACTACCCTTTGATCCCCGAGGATTTCGAGCGCCGCCAGCTGCCCCCCGCCCTGGCGCCGCACAGCAAGAAGATCTTCGGCCTGACCATAGACCCGCAGCGCCTGGCCGAGATCCGCAACGAGCGCCGCCCGGGCTCGAAATACGCCAACCTGGCCAACTGCCGCTACGAGATCAGCGAGGCCGAGGCCATGATGCGCCGCTCGGGCATCCGCTGGCTCTCCTCCACCACCAAGAGCATCGAGGAGATCGCCACCACCATCTTGCAGGAGGTGCGGCCGGAACGGCTGCAGTATTGAGCTGAGCGAACGGGCGCGCGGCGCCCGTTCAAAATTTATAGCAAACTATCGTTCACGCGCGCCGGCATCAAGGCTTTTTTCTTGAATTCCGGCGCTGCGCCTGCTGCCCAGCCACAGCAGCGCCCCCCAGCTCGCCAGCGCCATGGCCGCCAGCCAGGCCAGGTGCGGCAGCACGGCGGCCAGGGGCGCGCCGGCCTGGTTCAGGCGCAGCGAGGCCTGGATGCCGGCGGTGCTGGGCGAGAGCCAGCGCAGCCAGGCCAGCGGCTCGGGCAGCGCCTCGGACGGCCAGGTGAAGCCGCCCAGGAAGGCCAGCGGGATGGAGGTGAACATCAGCAGCTGCAGCGCGCGCTCGCGCTCGGCCAGCCACCAGCCCACCAGGCAGCCCAGCCCCGCCACCGCCGGCGTGAACACCGCCAGCAGCGCCAGGGCGCCGGCCGGGTTGCCACCGCGCGGATAGTCCTGCAGCACGAAGATCCAGCCGAAATAAAACAGCCCGGCCAGCCAGCCCGGCGCGCACAGCGCCAGCAGGCGCGCCAGCCACTGGCGCGGCGCGGCGTGCGCCTGGCCCGCTTCGCGCCAGCCGCCCACCAGCATGGCGCTGCCCATGAGCAGCGTCTGCTGCAGGATCAGGATCGCCACCGCCGCCACCACGAAGCTGCCGTAGCCCTCGGTCGGGTTGAACAGCGCCACCGACTGCAGCTGCACCGGCGCGCGGCTGGCGCCGGCCTGCAGGGCGCTTTGCCCGCCGGCCTGCAGCCGGCGCAGCTGCACCCCGGCCGACACCGTGCCGAACGCCTCGGCAAAGCCGTACTGCACCTGCTTGGCCGCCAGCGGGTAGGCGCCGTTGGCATAGACCGGCACCACCGCCTCGGCCGCGCGCAGCACGTCGCGCTTGAAGTCGCGCGGGATCAGCGCATAGCCCTGCACCCGGCCCGCCAGCAGGGCGGCGCGGGCCTGGCCTTCATCGGCCGTGACCAGCACCGGCTCGATGCGCGGGCTGGCCTGGGCAAAGCGCAGCATCTGCCGCGCCAGGCCGGAGGCGTCCTGCACCACCAGCGCCACCGGCACGCGCTGCACCACCTCGGGCGCATAGAACCAGGGGTAGAAGAACCCGTAGAGCACCGGCGCGCCGAACAGCAAGAGCGCCACGCCCTTGTCGCGCAGTAGCGCGGCCAGGCTGCCCAGCCACAGCGCCGCGAAGCCCTGCGGCTGGCCTGCCCCGGGGGCCGGGCGGCGCGGCATCTAGCGCGCCCCCCAGCGCGCGGGCAGCGCCCGGGCGCGCAGCAGCGCGGCCGTGGCCAGCGCCAGCAGCGCCAGCGTGGCCAGCGCCAGGCCGGCCACCACCGGCAGCGACTGCACCAGGGGCGCGCCCATCTGCCACTGCTCGAGCTGCAGCCGCGCGTAGTGGGTGTAGGGCATGGCCTCGGCCCAGGTGCGGGCGCCGCCGCTCATGGCCAGCAGCGGGAACCCCACGCCGCTGAAGGCAAAGGCCGGCGCCGACAGCAGCCCCGCGCCCGACAGCGCCGTGCGCAGCGACAGCGTGCCCGCCGCCAGCAGCGCCCCGGCCGCCAGGCTGACGGCGACCAGCAGCGCCAGCGCCAGCGCGATCCAGGCCAGCGAGCCAGCCACCGTCCAGCCGCGCAGCTGCGACAGGTAGACCAGGCCGGCCATGCCGCACAGCCACAGCGAGGCCAGCGGCAGGCCCAGCTTGCCCAGCAGCGCCGCCAGCACCTGCGCGGCGCCCGGCCGCGCGGGTCGCTGCGCCTGCGGCGCTGCATCCAGCCACTGGCCCAGCGTGCGGTCGCGCAGCTCGCGCCCCACGGTCCAGGCGCCGGCCGTCATCGCCAGGATGTGCAGCAGCGCCGGCAACAGCGTCGCCGCCAGGAACTGCTCGTAGTTGGTGGAGACGTTGAACAGCGCCACCAGCTGCGTGCGGATGGGCTCCAGCCGCACCTGCAGCACCTGCGCCGGCGTGCCGCGCCGCGCCGCGGCCTGCATCTGCACGCCCGCCGACAGCGTGCCCACCACCTGGCGCACGTCGCGCTGCACCAGGCTGGAGGCGGTGGCCAGCTGCGCGTTGTGCAGCAGCGTGACGCTGGCGGCACCGCCGCGCTGCACGTCGCGCCCGAAGTGCGGCGGGATGTGCACCACGCCGTAGACCTGCATGCGCTGCAGCGCGTCCTGCGCCTCGGCGCGGCTGAGCAGCTGCGCCCGCACCGCCAGGCCCGGCGTCGCGTCCAGCATGCGCACCAGCTGGCGCGCGAGGGCGGAGCCGTCCTCGCTCCACACGCCGATCGGCAGGCGCTGGGGCTGGCCGGCGGTGAAGATCCAGCACATCAGCGCCACCGCCAGCAGCGGCACCCAGGTGAGCATGGCCAGGTCGCGCGGGCGCGTGCGCAGCAGGCGCCACTCGCGCCGCGCGCTGGCGCGCAGCAGGTTCACACGCCGCCCTCGACGATGACGCTCATGCCCGGGCGCGCGCCCTCGATGGGCGCGAGCGGGCGCGCATGCACCTCGAAGGTGCGGGCGTCGAACCCCTGGCTGCCGCGCGTGGCGCGCCAGGTGGCGAAGTCGGGCAGCACGCCCTGGTAGTACACCTCGAACTCGGCCGTGCGGCCCGCCAGCGCCGGCAGCCGGGCCGTGAAGCGCTGGCGCATGGCAAAGCGCGGCAGGTCGTCCTCACGCACGTTCAGCACCACCCACTGGTCCTGCAGGTCGACCACCGTCACCACGGCCACGCCCTGGGGCGAGAGCTCGCCCACGCGCGCCAGCACCTTGGCCACCTCGCCGCCCACGGGGCTGCGCAGCTGCGTCTCCTGCTGCGCCGCCTCGACCTCGGCCACGGCGCCGGCGGCGCGGCGCGTCTGGGCCGCGGCGGCCGCCCGGTCCTCGCTGCGCGCGCCGCTGGCGGCCAGCTCGTACTGCGCCCGCGCCGCCTGCGCCTGCGCGCTGGCGGCGCGGGCGTTGGTCTGGGCCTCGTCGCGCTTTTGCGCCGACACCAGGCCCTGGCCGTACAGGCTCTGCACGCGCTTCCAGGACGTCTCGGCCAGCTCGGCGGCGGCCTGGGCGCGCTGCCAGGCCAGGCGCGCCATGCTCACCTCCTCGGGCCGGGCGCCGCGCGCGGCCTTGTCGGCCTGGGCCTGGGCGGCATCGCGCGCGGCCTCGGCCTGCGCCAGCTTGGCGCGCACCTCGGGGCTGTCCAGCTCGATCAGCAGCGCCCCGGGCTCGATCTGCTGGCCTTCCTTGACGGCGACCCGCGCGATGCGCGCCGTGACCTTGCCGGCCACGTCGGTTTCGCGTGCCTCCATCTGGCCCTGGAAATATGGCGTGGGCGGCTGCGAGGCACGCCAGAAGCCCCAGGCGACGAAGGCCAGCAACGCCAGTCCGGCCAGCAGCAAGCCCCACGGCCGCCGCGGCGGCGGCGCGGCCGGGTGCAAAGGCGGGGGCACCGGGCTGGGCCGTGGGCTGGGCGGGGGCCTGGACGCGGGCGCGGACTCGGGGGGCGTGGTGCTCATGGTGCTTCGGTGGATACGTGGATGTCGGCCTGCGCCATGCGGCGTTCGAACTCGCCCGGCTGGCCGCTCGCCTCCAGCAGCGCGGCCAGGGCCTGCACGTACTGGTTGGCGGTCTGGGCGCGCTCGGTCTGCACGCGGGCCAGGTTCAGGCGCGCGTCGATCAGCTCCAGCGGCGTGCCCGTGCCCTCGCGCAAGGCGGCGCTGCGCAGGCGCAGCAGCTCGCGCGCCAGGTCTTCCTGGGCCTGCTGGGCCAGGTACTGGGTGCGCGCCTGCTCGACGGCCAGCCAGTGCTTTTCGACCAGCAGGGCGATGTCGGACAGGGCCTGCTGCTCGGTCTGGTCGGCCTGGTCGAGCTTCTTTTGCGTGGCGGCGGCCAGCAGGTCGCGGTCCACGCTGTCCCACAGGGTGTAGCGCACGGCCACGCCGGCGACCCAGTTGGGCTTGCCGTGCGTGGCCAGCTCGTGCATGCCAAAGCCCAGCACCTGCGGGCGGCGCAGCGCCTCCTGCGCGTCCTGCAGCGCGCCGGCCTGGCGGCGCTTGGCCTGTACCTTGGCCAGGCCCGGGTGCTGCTGCCGGGCGCTGGCGATGAAATCGTCCAGCGGCGCCAGCGGCCGGCTGTCCACGAACAGCGGGTTGCCGGGCGCGAGCGGCGCGGGCAATTTCAGCGTGCGCGCCAGCGCCGTGGCGGCCAGGCGCGCGTCGTCGTCGGCCTTGCGCGCCTGCTGCTCGGCATCGGCCAGGGCGGCGCGCGCCTGCAGGCGCTCCAGCTCGGAGATCACGCCGGCGCGCAGCATGCGATCGGCCGCGTCGGCGTGCTCGCGCACGCCGGCCAGCGCCTGGCGGCGCAGCTGCGCGGCGCGCGCGGCCAGCTGCGCGCCGAAGTAGCGCTGCACCAGCAGCGTGTCCTGGCTGGCGGCGGTGGCGCCGGCGTCGGCCTGGGCCTCGTCGGCCATGGCGTCGAGCTCGCCGCGCACGGCGTCCGCCAGGCCGCCCAGGTAGATCGGCCACAGCAGCGACACGCTGGCCGAGGCGCGGGTGGCCTCGCGCTGCAGGTTGACGCTGGCGGGCAGCTGCGGCAGCTGCCCGCCGATGGCGCCGCCCAGCTGCGGTGGCAGCAGCTGCAGGATGTTGCCCAGGGTCTGGCGCGCCGGGTCCAGGCTGATGTCGGCGTTGGCCGAGTAGTGGTAGGCCATGCCGGTGACGGCGACCGTGGGCCCGCCCAGCCCCTGCATGGCCTGGCGGCGCAGGCGCGCGCCCCCGACCTCGCTGGCGGCAGCGCCCAGGCGGTCGGAGCGCGCCAGCAGCCATTGGCGGGCCTGGGCGAAGCTGAGGGCCGGCGGCGCCGCAGCGGGCTGCGCCTGCACGGCCAGTGCGCAGGCCAGCAGCACGGCGGCGCCCAGCGTGGAACGAAAAGGAGTCTTCACATCGGGAATGGATGGCGTGGCAAGGGGCCAGCGCCGCATTGTGCCCAAACGTGCCTCCAAGGCTGTCAGCGCCCGCCTATTGAATGAAAAATGGCAGTTGCCGGCGTCGATAAACGAGATTCAGCTATCAAACAAGGAGCGCCGGCGCACGGCATAAAATCCCGCCATCCTCCAACCTCCTGCCTCCAGGCGGCATCCCACGGGATGCCGTTTTGCATTCCCATGAGCGACTCCCACACCCCGCAGCAGCCCGGCCTTGCCAGCCTGTCCAAGTCTTTCGAGCCCGCCCCGCTGGAGGCACATTGGGGCCCCGAGTGGGAGCGGCGCGGCTATGGCCGTGCCGGCGTGCGCGGCAGCGGCCAGCCGGACGTGGCCCAGCCGTCGTTTGCCATCCAGCTGCCGCCGCCCAACGTGACGGGCACGCTGCACATGGGCCACGCGTTCAACCAGACCATCATGGACAGCCTGGCGCGCTACCACCGCATGCGCGGCCACAACACGGCCTGGATCCCCGGCACCGACCACGCCGGCATCGCCACGCAGATCGTGGTCGAGCGCCAGCTGCAGGAGCAGGGCGTGAGCCGCCACGACCTGGGCCGCAAGAATTTCGTCGCCAAGGTGTGGGAATGGAAGGAGCACAGCGGCAACACCATCACCACGCAGATGCGCCGCCTGGGCGACACCGTGGACTGGAGCCGCGAGTACTTCACCATGGACGACCGGCTGTCCACAGTGGTGACCGAGACCTTCGTCAGGCTGTACGAGCAGGGCCTGATCTACCGCGGCAAGCGCCTGGTCAACTGGGACCCCAAGCTGCAGTCCGCCGTGTCCGACCTGGAAGTCGAGAGCGAGGAGAAAGACGGCTCGCTGTGGCACATCGCCTACCCGCTGGCCGACGGCCAGGGGCAGCTGGTGGTGGCCACGACGCGCCCCGAGACCATGCTGGGCGACGTGGCCGTGATGGTGCACCCCGAGGACGAGCGCTATGCGCACCTGGTCGGCAAGACGGTGAAGCTGCCCTTGTCCGAGCGCGAGATCCCGGTGATCGCCGACGAATACGTGGACAAGGACTTCGGCACCGGCGTGGTCAAGGTGACGCCGGCGCATGACCAGAACGACTACCAGGTGGGCCTACGCCACGGCCTGCCCATGATCTGCGTGCTGACGCTGGCCGCCACCATCAACGACAACGCGCCGGCCCGCTACCGGGGCATGGACCGGTTTGCCGCGCGCAAGGCCGTGGTGGCCGACCTGGAGGCGCTGGGCCTGCTGGTCGAGGTGAAAAAGCACAAGCTGATGGTGCCGATCTGCACCCGCACCGGCCAGGTCATCGAACCCATGCTGACCGACCAGTGGTTCGTCGCCATGAACAAGACCGGCGCGGGCGACGCCACCGGCAAGTCCATCGCGCAAAAGGCCATCGACGCGGTGGCCAGCGGCCAGGTGTCCTTCGTGCCCGAGAACTGGGTCAACACCTACAACCAGTGGATGAACAACATCCAGGACTGGTGCATCTCGCGCCAGCTGTGGTGGGGCCACCAGATCCCGGCCTGGTATGACGAGGACGGCAAGGTGTACGTGGCCAGGAGCGAAGCCGAGGCCCAGGCGCAGGCGCCGGGCAGGCAGCTCAAGCGCGACGAGGATGTGCTGGACACCTGGTACTCGTCCGCCCTGGTGCCCTTCTCCACCATGGGCTGGCCGCAGCCGGCCCAGCGCGCCACCGACGACTTCAACCTCTACCTGCCCAGCTCGGTGCTGGTCACGGGCTACGACATCATCTTCTTCTGGGTCGCCCGGATGATCATGATGACCACGCACTTCACCGGGCGCGTGCCGTTCAGGCATGTCTACATCCACGGCCTGGTGCTGGACGCGCACGGCAAGAAGATGAGCAAGTCCGAGGGCAACGTGCTCGACCCCGTGGACCTGATCGACGGCATCTCCCTCGCACCCCTGCTGGACAAGCGCACCACCGGCCTGCGCCGCCCCGAGACTGCGCCCAAGGTGCGCAAGGCGACGCAGGATGAGTTTCCCCGGGCATCCCGGCCTACGGCGCCGACGCGCTGCGCTTCACCTTCGCGGCGCTCGCGAGCCTGGGCCGCAGCATCAACTTCGACAGCAAGCGCTGCGAGGGCTACCGCAACTTCTGCAACAAGCTCTGGAACGCCAGCCGCTTCGTGCTGATGAACTGCGAGGGCCACGACTGCGGCCTGGACACCACGCAGGGCTGCACCGAGGCCTACCTGGACTTCAGCCAGCCCGACCGCTGGATCGTCTCGCGCCTGCAAAAGGTGGAGGCCGAGGTGGCGAAGGGCTTTGCCGAATACCGCCTGGACAACGCCGCCAATGCCATCTACGACTTCGTCTGGAACGAGTTCTGCGACTGGTACCTGGAGATCGCCAAGGTGCAGATCCAGACCGGCAGCGCGGCCCGGCAGCGCGCCACGCGGCGCACGCTGATCCGCGTGCTCGAAGCCATCCTGCGCCTGGCGCACCCCATCATCCCGTTCGTGACGGAAGCCCTGTGGCAGGTGGTGGCGCCGATTGCCGGCCTGCCCGGCGCCTCCATCGCCATCGCCGCCTATCCGCAGGCGCAGCCGCAAAAGATCGACGAGGCCGCCGAGAGCTACGTCGCCCGCATCAAGCAGATGGTGGATGCCTGCCGCGCGCTGCGCGGCGAGATGGGCGTCTCGCCCGCCCAGCGCCTGCCGCTGCTGGCCGTGGCCGACACGCCGCAGGACGCCGCCTTCGTGCGCGCCAACGCCGCCGTGCTGCAAAACCTGGCCAAGCTGAGCGAGGTGAAGGTGTTCGATGACGCCGCCGCCTGGGCCAGCGAGGCGCAGAACGCCCCCGTCAACGTGGTCGGCGGCGCGCGCCTGGCGCTGTTCGTCGAGATCGACGTGGCCGCCGAACGGGCGCGCCTGTCCAAGGAAGCCGCCCGCCTGCAGGGCGAGATCGCCAAGGCCCAGGCCAAGCTGGGCAACGAGGCCTTCGTCGCCAAGGCCCCCGCCGCCGTGCTGGAGCAGAGAAAAAACGCGCCGCCGACTTCGGCAGCACGCTCACGCGCATCCAGGAACAACTCGCCCGCCTGGGCTGACCCGCCGCCCGCGCCCTTGCTCCCTCGGGCCGAGGGAGCCCCATCCTGAGAAAAGCCCCATCGCCATGACCAGCACCCGCATCCGCAAAGCCGTTTTCCCCGTCGCCGGGCTCGGCACCCGCTTCCTGCCCGCCACCAAGGCCAGCCCCAAGGAGATGCTGCCCGTGGTGGACAAACCGCTGATCCAGTACGCGGTGGAGGAGGCCTACGAGGCCGGCATCCGCGACATGGTGTTCGTCACCGGCCGCAGCAAGCGCGCCATCGAGGACCATTTCGACACCTCCTACGAACTGGAGTCTGAGCTGGAGGCGGCCGGCAAGCAGGAAATGCTGCAGCTGGTGCGCAGCGTCAGCCCCGACGACATGAACTGCCTGTTCGTGCGCCAGCCGCGCTCGCTGGGCCTGGGGCATGCGGTGCTGTGCGCCGAGCCGCTGGTGGGCAACGAGGCTTTTGCCGTCATCCTGGCCGACGACCTGATGGTGGGCAACAACGGCGGCCCCGGCGTGATGGCGCAGATGACGGCGGCCTTCGAGAAGCAGGGCCGCTCGCTGCTCGCCGTGCAGGAAGTGCCGCCCGAGCACACCCGCCGCTACGGCATCGTGCGCGGCGAGAGCGCCGGCGGGCCGCTGCTGCGGGTCGAGGAAGTGGTGGAAAAACCAGCCCCGGAGAAAGCCCCCTCGCGCATGGGCGTGGCCGGCCGCTACGTGCTCACCCCGCGCATCTTCGAGGAAATCCGCAACCAGCCGCGCGGCGTGGGCGGCGAGATCCAGCTCACTGACGCCATCGCCCGGCTGATCCAGCACGAGGCGGTGTACGCCTTCCAGTACACCGGCAAGCGGTATGACTGCGGCAGCAAGGAAGGCTTCCTGGAGGCGACCGTCGAGCTGGCGCTGCAGCACCCGCAGGTGGGCGGGTATTTCCGGGACTATCTGAAGTCGCTCTCGCTCTGATTTTGATAGCTATCAGCGCCTGAATCACGCCGGCTGCGGGCCGATTCGACCCAAGACTCTCGGCCTGCGTCACAATTTGTCGCAACCCGGCCCATGATGGCAGGCATGACCGCCCTGACATCCCCCACCGGCCGCGACGACCCGCTGTACCTGCGCGCGCGCCAGGTCGTGCTCTTTCGCCAGGACCCCAGCATCGCCACCCTGCAACGCGCCCTGCGCATTGGCCACGAGCACGCCACGCGCCTGCGTGACGCCATGCTTGGCGACATCCTGGATCACGACGAGCAGGAGCAGCGCTGGCGCATTGCCGACGGCGCCCAGGAGGGGCCGGACCTGCTGCTGCAGGACAAGCTCGCCCAGGCCGCCCACTGGATCAGCACCGCGCAAGGCATGGTCGTGGCCGCAGGCGCCGGCATGGGCATCGATTCCGGCCTGCCCGACTACCGGGGCGACGAGGGCTTTTGGCGCGCCTACCCCGCGCTGGGCCGCAGCCGCCTGCGGTTCGACCGCATCGCCTCGCCCCAGGCGTTCCAGGAGCACCCCGCCACTGCCTGGGGCTTCTATGGCCACCGCCTGAACCTGTACCGCGCCGCCACGCCGCATACCGGCTTCGAGCTGCTGCGCGCCTGGGGGCAGCGCATGCAGCAAGGCTGCTTCGTGTTCACCAGCAATGTGGACGGGCACTTCCAGAAGGCAGGCTTTCCCGCCGCCCGCGTACACGAATGCCACGGTTCCATCCACCGGCTGCAATGCACGGCCAACTGCAGCGGGGACATCTGGTTCACGGCGGATCTGCGCCCTCAGGTGAACGAAGCGGCGTGCGAATGGGTGGGCGAACTGCCCACCTGCCCCCGCTGCGGGACGCTGGCGCGGCCCAACATCCTGATGTTCGATGACTGGCACTGGAACCACACTCGCAGCCAGCAGCAGCGCACGCTGCTGGACAGGTGGCTGGACAGCGCCCAGGCTCCGCTGGTGATCGAAATCGGCGCGGGCCGCGCCGTGCCCACGGTGCGCAACTTCACCCGGCGCATGCAGCAGCGCGGCAGCCGGCTGATCCGCATCAACCTGCATGAGGCGAACATCCACAACCCTGTCGATATCGAGCTGGCGCTCGGAGCCAGGGAAGCGCTGGACAGGATTGCCATGCATCTTGATGCGTAGTTGAGTACGAATTCAGGCGGTTTTCCGCGAGGCGTCCGGACGTTGAACCGGGCATTCGCAGCATCCTCGACGAATGCTGCGATGCAGCCCTGCGTGACATGAGCCCCTATCACCCAGGACGATTCCTTTTGACGCACCAGAAAGCCCTAGCCCCATGACCCCAGAACTTGACACCCTGCTGTGCCAGCGCCACCCGCAGCTCTTGCAACACCGCCACGCCGACCGGCAAACCTGCGCCATGGGCTGGGGAGTGCAATGCGGCGACGGCTGGTTCACCTTGATCGACACGCTGTGCGAACGCCTGCAACAGGAAACCGAACAGGACGACGCACCACAGGCAGCGGCCATGCAGATCAAGCAGAAGTGGGGCCGGCTGCGCTTTGTCCTGGAGCCCGCCACCGAACGCCAGCAAGCCATGATCGACCTGGCCGAAGCCTTGTCCGCGCGCCTGTGCGAGTCGTGCGGCAAGCCCGGCCAGATGGCATCCATCCGTGGCTATCGCACCCCGCGCTGCGCGGAGCACACACCGCCTGCGCCTTGACGGCAGTGCAGCCAGTGCGTGACCCGCGCGGGCTGGCTCCACCAGGACACTCTGACAGCAACACAAGAAAGACAACACATGGCAATCAAGGAGGCCGGGGTCAGCGCCGTCAGCGTAGGCGCGCTGCTGGCGCAAAAGCTGCGCATTCCCGAATACCAGCGCCCCTACCGCTGGCGGCCCGAGATGGCCTTGCAATTGGTGGACGATCTCAGGGAAGCGCAAGCCCGCAGCGAAGATGTCCCGTATGTGCTGGGCGCAGTCATTCTTCACGAGCGCGAAGGTTGGCTGGATGTGGTGGACGGCCAGCAACGGCTGCTGACGCTGCACATGATCTTTGGCGTGCTGCAGTCCAAGGATCTGCTGCCCGATCGCCAGGACAAGTCGCCGGTATCCCTGGTGTGGCACGCCCTTCAGCATCGGCTGGCCGGGCTGGACAGGCCCGAGAATGACAGCCTGCTCGACTTCATCAGCAACCGGTGCCAACTGGTGCGCGTGGTGACCGACGACGTGGACGAGGCTTTTCGGGTGTTCGATTCGCAGAACTACCGCGGCAAGCCGCTGGCCCCCCACGACCTGCTCAAGGCCCACCATCTGCGGGCAATGCGAGACGAATCGGCCGCGATGCAAACCGCCGTGGTCGAGGCCTGGGAGTCGGTGACGGACGAGAAGCTGCACCGTCTCTTTGCCGTTTTTCTGTACCGCATTGCCCGTTGGTCACGCGGCGAAAGCGCACCGGGCTTTTCCATTCACAACATCGGCATCTTCAAGGGCATTGCGCCGACACCCCACGCTCGCGCGCTTGTGCCTTGCGAGCGCTACCACCTGGCGGCGCAGACTGCATTGCCGTTGCTGACGTCCTGGCTGGCACCTGTGACGCTGGACGAGCGGGACGCGGCACGCAGCCGGTTTCAGCTGGATGCACCGCCAATCGCAGGGCGGCCTTTCTTCGAGATGGTGTCCTTCATGTTGAAGGAGCTGGAATTGGTGGAGCAGGAGGCCAAAGAGCGTGTCAGCCACTTCGACAAGTCGCGCGGGCGCTACCGCTATACCCATGAGCTCTTCATCGCCGCCCTGCTCTACTACACCAACAAATTCGGCAGCAACGACCTGCCACAAGCCCGCGACAGGTTGTTTGCCTGGGCCTACGCGCTGCGGGTGGAGAAGGCCCGCGTGCAGTTTGCGTCCATCGACAACCGGGCACGTGGCAAGGACGATGCAGCCGCCTCGCCCTTCGTCCTGATGCGCAATGCCATCGCGGCGCAGGCCATCCAAAGGCTCGCGATAGCAAAGCCCACGCCGTACCGCGCCGAACACGAAAAAGAACTCCAGGCCCTCATCCAACCCCTATGCACACCATGAGCCCCAACCAGCTGGACCCCAAACTGCTCACGGTCGGCGGATTGTTCGACGGTGACGCCGCCTACACCGTGCCCATCTACCAGCGCAACTACGCATGGGGAGCTGTGCAGATCGAGCAGCTCATCAGCGACATCCAGGATGCGCAGGAGCGCGGGCAGAGCAATTACTTTCTGGGCAATCTCGTCGTCACCCCCAGGGGTGAAAGCGGCAAAAACTTCGAAGTCATCGATGGGCAACAGCGGCTGACCACGCTCTACCTGCTGCTGACGTTCTTGCAAGGTGATGGCAGCAGCCCCTGGACCCACCACCAGGGTCGCCTGCAATATGCATCCCGCGCGCGGGCCGCCGAAGCCCTTCGACGCATAGGACAAGAAACCTCTTTTCCTCCAGGGCAGATGCAAGGCCCGATGGCCGATGACGATGGTGCCATCCATGACGGCTTCAACATCATCCAGCAGCACGAAAAGCTGCGCCACCCGGCTGACCGGCACGCCTTTGCGGATTTTTTGCGCAAAAAAGTAACCGTCGTGCGTGCCTCACTGCCACCGAAGACCGACCTGAACCGCTATTTCGAAATCATGAACACACGCGGCGAGCAACTCCAACCGGTGGACATCGTCAAGGCACGCCTGATGAGCCAGCTGCCCGAATCCGAACGCGCTGCCTTCGCGTGGATCTGGGATGCCTGCGCCGATATGGATGTGTATGTGCAGATGGCTTTGACCCGTGGAAACACGGACTTGCGCGAAAGAATCTTCGGCTCCGACTGGTCCTGGCTGACGCTGCCTGACTTTGCAGCCCTTGTCTCGGCTTTTGTCAGCGCGCAATCACCCAACCCGCCTGATGCAGGCACGTTCATGCTCAGCCAAGCTTTGCCTCTGGACGCCGCCTTGCAAAAATACGCTCATGGCGGCAAGCCCGCCGCCAGCGCCGAAGAAGGCAGCGAGCGCTTTCGCTCCACCATCGAATTCCCGGTGTTCCTGCTGCATGTCCTGAAAGTCGCCAAGGGCGGCGAGGACGAAGACGAGGGACAGCTGGACGACAAGCGTCTCATCCAGTCGTTCACCAGGGCGATACCCGAAGGTCAGGAGGCGCAGTGGGTGCGGGATTTTGCCTTTACCCTCCTGCGCTGCCGCAACCTCTTTGACAGCTTTATCCTGAAGCGCCAGTTCGCGGTCAGCGCAGAGGATGACGAAGGGGAATGGTCGCTGCAACGCCTGAAGAAGAATGTGTCCAACGACAAATCGACGCCGGGCTATGCCCATGTCTTTCGCCACGAGGGCACGGCCCAGGACAGCGATCCCGATTTCGATAAGCGTGATGTGCTGCTGCTGCAGTCCATGCTGCGCATTACCTACACCTCGCCGCGCGCCATGCACTGGATGACCAAGACCCTCCAATGGTTGGTACGGCAGCCCGAGCCGCAGGCCATTGACAGTGCCGACCTGGCCAATTTGCTCAAGAACTTCGCCCGCGCCAAGGTGGCATCCGCCTTTCTGCACGCAGAATCCAAGCCGCAGGGCTTCGGCATCGCCCGGATCGTGTTCACCTACCTGGATTACCTGCTGCTGGACGAGAAGGCGAAGGGAAATTTCAAATTCCAGTTTCGCAACTCCATCGAGCATTTCTATCCGCAGAACCCGGCCGAGGCGCAGTCAGGCGCCTTGGACCCTGAGAACAACCTTCACTGCCTGGGAAACCTCGCACTGGTCAGTGTCCGCGCCAATTCCAAGTTCAGCAACTATCCGCCCGAGGTCAAAGCCAAATACTCCAAGGCCGAGCACTCCAAGGGCAGCATAGAAGCGCAAAGCCCCAAGCTGCAACGCATGGCAGAGATCACGCGCAGCGAGGGATGGGGCGACAAGCAGGTGCAAGAGCACCACAAAGCCATGGTGGACCTGCTGACAGCGGATAGTCAAAAATAATAGCCATTGACGCTTGCTGGACACGGGCTGGAAGCTGATTTGGCTCGTATTTTTACCGCCGGCGCAACAGGTGGATGAACTCAGCGCCCTCGGTGCGCTGCTCCACCAGCTCATTGCCCGTCTGCCGCGCGAATGCCTGAAAGTCGCGCAGCGAGCCGGTGTCGGTGGCCACCACGCGCAGCAGCTGCCCGCTGGCCATGCCGGCCAGCGCCTTCTTGGCGCGCAGGATGGGCAGTGGGCAGTTCAGCCCGCGCGCATCCACTTCCTGATCAATCTGCATGTCTCGTCTCAATCCTTGGGATGCGGCGCGGGCGCGTCCAGCCCGCGGCGGCGCTCGGCGTTTTCCTCGTCGGTGAAGAACACCGGCTCGTGCCCGCGCGAGCGCAGCCAGTCGGCCAGCGCGTAGCCGGTGCCCGCCGGCCAGCACTTGAGCTCGTGCAATTCGTAGAAGCGGTGGTCCACCAGCTCGGGCGACAGGCGCACCTGGCCGCTGGCCTGCACGTGGTAGGCGATGATGACCTGGTTCATGCGCAAGAACTCGTACACGCCCACCAGCCGCACGGCCTGGGCGTCCAGGTTGGTTTCTTCCTTGAGCTCGCGCGCGATGCCCTCCTCGGGCGACTCGCCGGCCTCCATGAAGCCGGTGATCAGCGCGAACATCTTGGGCGGCCACAGCGCGTTGCGCGCCAGCAGTACGCGGCCCTCCACCTCGACGATGGCGGCCAGGACCGGGGTCGGGTTGTTCCAGTGCGTCCACTCGCAGGCCGGGCAGCGCAGGCGCTCCTTGGGGCCGCTGTCTTCCATCAGTACCCTGGGGGCCAGGGGCGTGGCGCAATGGGGGCAGAAGCGGTATTCGTGCTGCATCACTATGTTTTTAATAGCTACAGGCCGGCCATTGGCGCCGGCACAGGCGGGTTTTGGCCTCTCAAGCCGGGAAAACGCCGGTGGACAGGTAGCGGTCGCCCCGGTCGCACACCACGAACACGATGGTCGCGTTCTGCTCGCGGGCCGCGATCTGCTGCGCCACCCAGCAGGCGCCAGCGGCGGAGATGCCGCCAAACAGCCCTTCCTCGCGCGCCATGCGCCGGGCCATGTCCTCGGCGTCGTCCTGGCTGACCAGCACCAGCTCATCGACCAGCTGCGGCTCGTAGATCCGGGGCTGGTATTCCTCGGGCCACTTGCGGATGCCGGGGATGCGCGAGCCTTCGGCCGGCTGCGCGCCAATGATGCGCACGCCAGGGTTTTGCTCGCGCAGGAAGCGCGACACGCCGGTGATGGTGCCGGTCGTGCCCATGGCGCTGACGAAGTGCGTGATGCGCCCGCCGGTCTGCTCCCACAGTTCCGGGCCGGTAGTCTCGTAGTGGATGCGCGGGTTGTCGGCATTGGCGAACTGGTCGAGCACGACGCCCTTGCCCTGCGCCACCATCTGTTCGGCCAGGTCGCGGGCATATTCCATGCCGCCGCTCTTGGGCGTGAGGATCAACTCGGCGCCGTAGGCGCGCATGGTCTGCGCCCGCTCGACCGACAAGTCCTCGGGCATGATCAGCAGCATGCGGTAGCCGCGCACGGCCGCCACCATCGCCAGCGCGATGCCGGTGTTGCCGGAGGTCGCCTCGATCAGCGTGTCGCCGGGGCGGATGCTGCCGCGCTCCTCGGCGCGGCGGATCATGGACAGCGCCGCGCGATCCTTCACCGAGCCGGCCGGGTTGTTGCCCTCCAGCTTGCCCAGCACCACGTTGCCGCGCGCCGCGTTGTCCTGCGCGCCGATGCGCTGCAGCGCCACCAGCGGCGTGCGCCCGATGGCGTCGTCAATCGTCGGATAAGTCGTCATACAGCCTTACTGTGCCATAATTTGCGACTTCGCTTCTTGCGCCCGCCCGGGTGGTGAAATTGGTAGACGCAGGGGACTCAAAATCCCCCACCGAAAGGTGTGCCGGTTCGATTCCGGCCCCGGGCACCACGAATTCGCGCGGCCGGCCGCCCAGGTTTTGCACAACCACAGGGCCACACCGGCCCTTGCGCCCGCGCTGTGCAGCGCAAAAATGGCTCGCCGCCCGGCGGGCTTTTTTTTTGCCTCGCCCCGCCCTCATCCGCGTGGGCGCCGCCCGCCCGTGCAGGCCAGGTGGGGCGGGGCATCGGCCGGCTCTGGCGGCTTGCCCGGCACATCCGGCTCGACCGGCTGGTCGCCTGGATGGCGATGCGAAGCGTGCTGCATGAAAGTCTCCTGCAAGGCCAGGCGGCCTGGCCTGGTACAGCGGCCGAAACACCGGCCGGCCATGTCAACGAACGAATGAATGAATGAATGGATGGGTGCCGGGCGAGAGTGGGACAGCGGCGGCGCGCAGCGCCAGCTCGTCGCACCCCGGCAATCGGGATGCATGAGCCGCTGCCCGTTTCAACGGCGCCGTGCTGATGAGGCTGCATTCGTCTGCACCCAGGGCGCTTGCAAGCTGCAAGGCGGCCATCGCGCTTGATGGCCCGCCTGCGGCGCGCACCCTCGGCCAGCGTGAATCCAGCCGCAGCGGCGGTGGCTGGGCAGACAGTGGAGAAAGCACCACCAATGGGGTTCATCCACCGGCACCGGCCGGCCCGCTCGCCATCCCGCGGCGCCGAAAACTCAGGGTTGCCCGTGCGGACGGGCACTGCGCCGCATCGGTTGTGCGGGGTATAGGCCGGGGTATGGAGGCGGGTGGCTTGCGCCGGTCTTGCGGTTGTCGTTCATGGTGTCGTTGTCCCTGCGGATCATTTTTTGCGGCGGCTCATGGGCCGGACCGGTCACTCAAGCAGCAACCATAGGCGGCCCGGCAGATGGGCCATGTAGGACGATGGCGGACCCGCGTTACCGCCCGGTGACAGTCTGTACCGGTGTTGCGGCGCCCAGGGGTCAGCCTTCCTGGCGCTGCACCTGCTTGCGCCCGGCGTCGGTGAGAGTGAAGGCGCCTTCGGGCGTCCGGCGTATGTATCCCCACTCCAGCAGGCGGCCCGACAGGTGTTGCTTCAGGGCCTCGGGGACTGTCATGACGGGCTCCAGCTCAAGCCGCTTCAAGGTTTCCAGCTCATCCACGGTGGGCTCGAAGGTCGGGGCGTGGTAGGTGGACTGCGTGGTGGCCATGGTGATCTCCTGTGGTCTGTTTTTGAGCCTGGACGCCGCAGGCAGCAGCGGCTCCAGGCGATCGCCAGCATAGGGCCGCCGGCCGCTCCTGCGCCATCGGCCAACACCCCATGTACGCGCGCGGGTTGCGCTTACAGCAGCCCGGCGGCGGCGCGGCGGCCCCGCTTGGGCGATGATCGCGGCGGGGGCGCCTGTCCGGCCCGCCTGCATTGCTCCGCGGCCCGGCCGCCTATCTCCTGAGCGGCCCGTGCGCGGTTGCCGCGCCCTCTCCCATGCTCTACGCGCTGACTGCCTTGCTGATCTTCCAACTACTTGGTGAGGCGCTGGTGCAATGGCTGCAACTTCCGCTGCCGGGGGCATTGGCCGGGATGCTGTTGCTGCTGGCCGCGCTGCTGGCGCTGGGGCGCACCCCGGCGGCGCTGGAGCGCCTGGCCGGTGGGCTGCTGCAGAACATGATGCTGCTGTTCATTCCCTCGGTGGCCGGGGTGATGCTGCACTTCGGCCACCTGGCGCGCGAGTGGCTGCCCTTCGCCATCTCGGGCATCGTCGGCGCTGGCGTGACGTTTGCAGTCACCGCCTGGACCATGCACCGCGTGCTGCCGGCGCCGGTGGGCGCAACCGATGCTGCACCCGGGCAGCAGGAGGGCCGCTGACGTGCAGGCGCTGCAATCCGTGCTGGCCGCATCGGCCCTGCCCTGGCTGGCGTTGACGCTGGCCGCCTACTGCGTGGCCGTGGCGCTGTACCGGCGCAGTGGCTCGCACCCCCTGTTGATTCCTGTGCTCACCGGCGTGGCGCTGGTGGTGGCGGTGCTGCTGCTGACCGGCACCTCCTACGCCACCTACCGCGCCGGCACCCAGCTGCTCACGTTGCTGGTCGGCCCGGCCACGGTGGCGCTGGCGGTGCCGCTGTTCGCGCAGCGCCAGCGCATCCGCGCCCTGTGGCGCCCGCTGGCGGTCGCGCTGCTGGCCGGCAGCACGGCGGGCATCGCCTCCGCGCTGGGGCTGGCCTGGGTACTGGGCGCGTCGCACGAGACGCTGCTGTCGCTGGCGCCGAAATCGGCCACCATGCCGATCGCCCTGCCGGTGGCCGAGCGCCTGGGCGGCACGCCTTCGCTCACCGCCGTGGGCGTGGCGCTGACGGGCATCGCCGGCGCCGTGCTGGCCGGGCCGCTGGCGCGGTTGCTGGGCACGCGCGATCCGGCGGTGCGCGGCTTCGCGGCGGGTGTGACGGCGCACGCCATCGGCACCGCGCGCGAGCTGCAGTGCGGCCCGACGGCGGGCGCGTTTGCCGCCCTGGGCATGGGCCTGAACGGCGTCGCCACGGCCGTGCTCACGCCCCTGTTCATCGCCGCGCTGGGCTGGCTGTGAGGCGCTGCGCGCCCTCCTCCTCGCCGCCCTGCAGGAAGTGAAAGCGCATCAGCGTGCGCTGGCGGGCCTGGGCGTGGTCCACCACCGGATGGGGGTAGTCGATCCCCAGCCGCACGCCGCAGGCCTGCAGCGCTGCCGCCGGCAGCCCGGCCGGGTAGTGGATGTGCCGGTCGGGCAGGCGCGCCAGCTCGGGCACGTAGCGGCGGATGAACCGGCCCTGCGGGTCGAACCGCTGCGATTGCGTGACGGGGTTGAAGATGCGGAACCATGGCTGCGCATCGCACCCGGTGGAGGCGGCCCATTGCCACCCGCCGTTGTTGGCCGCCAGGTCGTAGTCGTTCAGGTGCGCTGCGAAATGGCGCTCACCGCGGCGCCAGTCGATGCCCAGGTCCTTGGTCAGGAAGCTGGCGGTCAGCATGCGCAGGCGGTTGTGCATGTAGCCGCTCTGGTGCAGCTGGCGCATGGCTGCGTCCACCAGCGGATAGCCGGTGCGCGCCTGGCACCAGGCTTGCCACAGCTGCGGCGCATCGTCCCACGCTATGCGTTCGCAGCCGGGCCGGAATGCCTGGCCGACCACCTGCGGGTGGTGCCACAGGATCATGAAATAGAAGTCGCGCCAGCACAGCTCGGACAGCCAGGCCTGCGCGCCGGGTTCGCCCTGCGCCGCACGCGCGTGCGCCAGCGCCGCTGCCGCGCGCACCGACAGGGTGCCAAAGCGCAGATGCACCGACAGGTAGGACACGCCCCGGCGGGCGGGAAAGTCGCGCGCCTCGTGGTAGTGCTGCAGCCGCCCGGCGAAATCGGCCAGCATGCGCTGCGCCCCGGGCGCGCCGGGGGGCAGGGCCAGCGCGTCCAGGTTGGTGCGCTCGAAGCCCAGCTGCGCCAGCGTCGGCAGCGCCGCCTGTCGCGGTGGCGCGGCCAGGTTGCGGGCGTGGCGCTGCACCGGGTATGGCGTGAGCTGGAAGGCATCCAGCCGCTGCAGCCAGGCGCGCCGGTAGGGTGTGAAGACGCTGTAGGGCCGGCCCTGCTGGTTCAGCACCTCGTCGCATTCCAGCAGCGCCTGGTCCTTGTATTGAGAAAAGCCGATGCCGGCGGCCTGTAATGCGAGCGCCACGCCCGCGTCGCGCTCGCGTGCTGCAGGTTCGTAGTCCCGGTTGGCCAGCACCTCGCGCACGCCCAGCTCGCGCGCCAGCTGCACGATGCATGGCTGCGCCGGGCCGTGCCGCACGATCAGCCCGCCGCCGGCGGCGCCGCTGGCGCCGGCCAGGGCCTGCAGCTCCTGGTGCAGCGCGGCGACGCTGGCATGGATGAACTCCACGCGCCGGTCGGCGCGTGCCGGCAGCGCCTGCAGGATGGCGGTGTCGAACACGAAGGCGCAGTACACGCGCGCATGCCGGCGCAGCGCGTGGTACAGGGCGGCATGGTCGTGCCAGCGCAGGTCGCGGCGAAACCACACCAGCGCGGCGCTGCCCTGCGCGGCTGCGGCGGGCGTCACGGCGCCCCCGCTGCAGCGCCGGCGGCTTCGCCCAGCCAGTGCGCAAAGCGCTGCAGCGCCGGCGTGGGCGGCTGCTGCGGCGTGATCAGGTAGTAGCTGCGCTCGCGCTGCGGCGCCTGCGTGCAGGCGATGACCAGTTCGCCGCGTGCCAGTTCCTGCTCGATCAGCAGGGGAGGAATCAGGGCCACCCCCAGGCCCTGGGCGGCGGCGGCGGCCAGCATGGAGAACAATTCCAGCCGCGGCCCCTGCAACGCCTGCGCGGCCTGCACGCCGGCGGCGTCGAACCACTGCTGCCAGCCCTGCGGGCGCGTGCTTTGCTGCAGCAGCGGCAGCTGGGCGATGGCCTGCGGCGCCACCGGCTGCCAGGCGCGCCCCGGCGTGCGCCGGGCGGCAGGGGCCAGCAGCCGGGGGCTGGCGACGGGCACGATGTCCTCGTGCATCAGCCACTGCGCCTGCACGCCCGGCCAGTGGGCGACCTGCGCGGCGGTGCCGGCAAACAGCGCGGCATCGAACGCGGTGCCGGCGAAATCGAACGGCCGCGTGCGCACGTCGATGTGGACCGTGATGTCAGGGTGGGCGCGCCCCAGCTGCGCCAGGCGCGGCAGCAGCCAGCGCGTGGCAAAGGTGGGCACGGCCGCCAGCGCCACGCTGCCGCCCTGGCCCTGGTGCGCCATCAGCTCCAGCGTGCCCTGGCGCAGCTGCAGCAGCCAGCGCGCGGCCTGCTGGGCGTAGCCCCGGCCGGCCTCGGTCAGCGCCACGCCATGGCGCGTGCGGCGAAACAGCGCCACGCCCAGGAGCTGCTCCAGCGCGAGGATCTGGCGCGAGACCGCGCCCTGCGTCAGGCACAGCTCCTGCGCGGCGCGCGTATAGCTTTGGTGGCGCGCCGCCGCGTCAAGGCAGGCCAGCGCCTGGGTGGAGGGCAACGGGGTGTGCGTGCGCATCGTTCATGCGAAAAAAATGGTTCCATTCTAGGAATGGCGCCCGTCCATTCATGCGTGCCGCTCATGCCTGGATGCAATCAATTCGATTGCCGGCCTGACCTGGCGCTCCTACCATGCGTGCGCCACGCCGGCCCCTTCTTCTTTTGTTCCACCTCTTGTTGGCCCAACCACCATGACCCGCAGCTTCCAATGGGATGACCCCCTTCAATTCGACCAGCAGCTGAGCGAGGACGAGCGCGCGATCCGCGACGCCGCCGCCGCCTATTGCCAGCAGCGCCTGGCGCCGCGCGTGCTGGAGATGTTCCGCCACGAAAAAACCGATACCTCCATCTTCCGCGAGATGGGCGAGCTGGGCCTGCTGGGCCCGACCATCCCGCAGGAATACGGCGGCGCGGGCCTGAGCTACGTCAGCTACGGCCTGGTGGCGCGCGAGATCGAGCGCGTGGACTCGGGCTTTCGCTCCATGGCCAGCGTGCAGTCGTCGTTGGTCATGGTGCCCATCAACGAGTTCGGCACCGAGGCGCAAAAGCAGAAATACCTGCCCAAGCTCGCCAGCGGCGAGTTCATCGGCTGCTTCGGCCTGACCGAGCCCGACCACGGCTCCGACCCCGGCAGCATGGCCAGCCGCGCGCGCAAGGTTGCGGGCGGCTACCGCCTGTCGGGCGCCAAGATGTGGATCACCAACAGCCCGGTGGCCGACGTGTTCGTGGTCTGGGCCAAGGAGGTGAGCGAGGCGGGCCACGTCGGCCCGATCCGCGGCTTCATTCTGGACAAGGGCATGCCGGGCCTGTCCGCGCCCGCCATCCACGGCAAGGTAGGCCTGCGCGCTTCCATCACCGGCGAGATCGTCATGGACGAGGTCTTCGTGCCCGAGGACAACGCCTTCCCCGAGGTGCAGGGCCTCAAGGGCCCGTTCACCTGCCTGAACAGCGCGCGCTTCGGCATCGCCTGGGGCGCCATGGGCGCGGCCGAGTTCTGCTGGCACACCGCGCGCCAGTACACGCTGGACCGCCAGCAGTTCGGCCGCCCGCTGGCGGCCAACCAGCTGGTGCAAAAAAAGCTGGCCGACATGCAGACCGAGATCGCCCTGGGGCTGCAGGCCGCGCTGCGCGTGGGCCGCATCAAGGACGAGGGGCACAACGTGATCGAGGCCACCTCGCTCATCAAGCGCAACAACTGCGGCAAGGCGCTGGACATCGCGCGCCTGGCGCGCGACATGATGGGCGGCAACGGCATCAGCGACGAGTTCGGCGTGGCGCGCCACCTGGTGAACCTGGAGGTGGTCAACACCTACGAAGGCACGCACGACGTGCACGCGCTGATCCTGGGCCGGGCGCAGACGGGCATCGCGGCGTTCGCCAACTGAGCACTTTTTTACTACTGAATATATAGCTACAGGCCGGCTATTGGCGCCGGCTGGTGGCGCTTTTCATGCAAATCAGGGTTCGTAGGGCACCCAGGCGCCCTTGCCGGTGCGCATCAGGTACTGGTCGCCGCTGCCGCGCACCATGACCACGTCGTCGTTCTCGGCGACGAAGTCCGTGCCCTGCAGCGCCGGCAGGCGCTCGCCCAGTGCCTGCGCGCCGGTGGCGAACGGGTTGTCGCGCACCAGGCTGGCCAGCAGGCCGTTCAGGTCCAGGTAGCTGGCCGGCTTGTCGATCACCAGGGGCCGGGCGGCCGCAGTGTGGCCCGGCCCGATGATCTTCAGCGCCGCCGGCACCAGGGTGATGCGCGGATTGGGGATCTCGCGCATGCCGGAGATCTGGAACTTGTCGCCGCGCAGCGCAGCGCCGTGCTCGGGCAGCAGCACCACCACCACCGGCCGGCCGCTGGCCTCCAGCTCGGTCAGGAATTTGTCGAAATCCGCCAGCAGCTGCGTCAGGCGCGGCTTGTAGGTGTCCAGGCTGGAGCGCGACTTCATGCCCGGCACCACGTTGCCGTCGTGCAGCGACACGGTGTTGTAGTACAGCGCCACGGGCTGGCCGCCCAGCTGCTGGCGGCGCTGCCACCAGCGGCTCAGCACGGCCTGGTCGGCGTAGATGGGCGAGCCGTCGAAGCTGCGCATGTGCACCGGCGTGCCCTCGGGCGACTCCAGCTTACCGGCCAGCCCGCCCTGCGACTGCACGGCCTTGCCGAAGCCGTCGAACTGCCCGTCGTGGTTCAGCAGCCCCTGCGTGCGCCAGCCCAGCTGCTCCAGCGTCGGGAAGACGTAGCAGGCCGGATCGGCGCCCTCGTACAGCGCATGGTGCGTGGCCTGGCCGCAGGTGCCGCGCAGCAGCCGCAGCGCGGCCGGGCCGCTGTAGCTGGCGGCGGTGTTGAACTGGGTGAACAGCGCATCGAAGCGGCCCAGCAGAGGGTGCTCGCGCATGCCGACGAACTCCATGTCGTCCCAGGACAGCGAGCACACGTGCAGCACGATGATGTCGAACGCCGCCGGCGAGCCGGCCGGCGAGGGCTCCAGGTGGCGCCGCGCCTCGCTGCCATAGAACGCCTTGAGCCGCGCGTCCGGGTCGGCCGGCGCCGCAGCGCCGCCCGCGCCCGTGGCGGCAGGGGCCGCCGCCACCTGGCGCACACCGAACGGCAGCGGCGGCGCCTGTGCCAGCAGCACCGGCAGCAGCGGCACGCTGACGATGCCCAGCAGCGCAAAGGTGGCAAAGCGGACGCGCCGCGCCAGCAGCGCGTACAGCCCCAGCGCCAGCACGAACCCCGCCACCAGCCGCCAGCTGAACACGCGCCCGAGCAGCTCGCCCATGTACTGCAGGCTGAAGGCCGCCAGCACGTGCGTTTGCGACAGCACGCGCCCCAGGGCCGGCAGGTGCGAATCGTGGTAGAGCAGCGCGGCGGCGGCGGGCACGGCCAGTGACTGGCGCACCAGGCGCAGGCGGGGCGAGCGCACCGGCCAGAACACCGCCAGCGCCAGCAGCAGGTTGAGCAGCCAGTGAAAGCCCAGCAAGCCCCGGTAGTACAGGGCAACCTTGCCCAGGAAATAGAAACCCCAGTAGCTCATGGCGCCTCGAAAACGGTGGACGGCCGGGGCGGGCGCCGGCGCATGCGCGCGCGCAGCGCATCGAGCGCCGCCGCGCCCAGCTGGCGGTAGCCATTCAGGCCGAGCTGGAGGATTTCCTGCAGGCCTTGCAGCGGCCGATCAGCCTCGCGGCCGTTGCTGCGCTGGGTCCAGGAGTCAGGCCGCGCGAAGGTGCATTGCACCAGCTCGATCTGCTGGCGCGCCGTCAGCGTGGCGAACTCCACGCCCACGGTGCCGCCGGCCTTGGCCAGCGTCACCCGGGCCGGCAGTGCGCACTCGCGCCCGTCCCACCACAGGCCCACGTCCAGCGGCTGGCCGGGCTGCAGCCCGGTCGCGGCGTCCAGCTGCAGGCCCAGGCCGGCCAGGGAAAAATCGGTGCAGGTGGCGCGCAGCACGCGCCCGTCCTGCAGGTACACCACGGCCGGCAGCCGGGCGCTGACGCGGTGCATGCGCCGCACCTGGCGCGCCTCGCGCGCCACGCCGATGGCCGCGCCCAGCACGACCAGGCTGTAGGCCGTCCAGATCAGGTTCAGCAAGACGGTGCCGATCTCGTCGGTGTTCCACCACAGCAGCCGCACGATGCCGAAGGCGAACGCCGCCAGGTTCAGCAGCACCAGCACGAAGTACGGCAGCGAGGTCGTCCAGTCGAAATACGAGCGCTCCACCAGCCCGCCCTTGGCGGTCACGTTGAACTTGCCCAGCCGGGGGTTGATCATGGCCAGCGTGGTCGGCAGGGCCACGTACCAGGCCAGCACGGTCTCGTAGACCTCGGCCCAGAACGTGTGCCGGTACTTGCCCTGCATGTGGGCGTTGGCGATGCTGGACTGCAGGATGTAGGGCAGCACGTACAGCGCCAGCACCCCGGCCTGGGCGTGGATGATGTAGACGTGGAAGAACAGGTAGGCCATGGGCGCGGTGAGGAACACCAGGCGCGGCAGGCCGAACAGGAAATGCAGCATGGCGTTGCTGTAGCAAATGCGCTGCCACAGCGTCAGCCCCCGGCCCAGGAAGGGGTTGTCCACGCGGAAGATCTGCGCCATGCCGCGCGCCCAGCGGATGCGCTGGCCCACGTGCGCCGACAGGCTCTCGGTGGCCAGCCCGGCGGCCAGCGCCTCGTTCAGGTAGGCCGTGGTGTAGCCGCGCCGGTGCAGCTTGAGCGCCGTGTGCGCGTCCTCGGTCACCGTCTCGACGGCGATGCCGCCCACCTCCAGCAGCGGGCCGCGCCGGATGACGGCGCACGAGCCGCAGAAAAACGTGGCGTTCCAGAAATCGTTGCCGTCCTGGATCAGGCCGTAGAACAGCTCGCCTTCGTTGGGCACGCGGCGGAAGGTGCCCAGGTTGCGCTCGAACGGATCGGGCGAGAAGAAATGGTGCGGCGTCTGCAGCATGGCGCAGCGCGGGTCGCGCTGGAACCAGCCCACGGTGGTTTTCAGAAAGCTGCGGGTGGGGATGTGGTCGCAGTCGAAGATGGCCACCAGCGCGCCATCGCTCAGGCCCAGCGCGTGGTTCAGGTTGCCGGCCTTGGCATGGCGGTTGTCGTCGCGCGCGATGTAGCGCACGCCCACTTCGGCGGCGAAGGCGCGGAACTCCTCGCGCCGCCCGTCGTCCAGCAGGTACACGCGCAGCCTGTCCGCCGGCCAGTCCAGTGCCAGGGCGGCCAGCACCGCCGGGCGCACCACGCCCAGCGCCTCGTTGTAGGTGGGGATGAAGACGTCCACCGTGGGCCAGTCCTGCGGCGGCCCGGCCACGGCGGCGGCCGGGCGCTGCAGCGGCCAGGCCGACTGGACGAAGCCCAGCAGCACCACCAGCCAGGTGTAGGCCTCGGCGGCCAGCAGGCCGTAGCCCAGGAAGGCCTGCACCGGCGTGTCGAACTCCAGCGTGGTGCTCACGCGCCACCAGGCGTAGCGCCCCATGGCCAGCAGGCCGATGGCCGCCAGCGCCAGCGACGGGAAGCGCCCCGGAAAGCGGCGCAGCACCATGGACAGCAACCACAGCGCCGACAGGAAGACCAGCTGGCCCAGCCAGTTGAAGGGCGTCGTCACCACCACGGCGCCGACCAGCAGCATCGCGCCCAGCAGCAGCCAGCGCACACCGGCGCGTTCCAGCGGCGGCGCAAGCACGCGCTGCAGGCGCGGCCCGGCGCCGCGCGCGTGCAGCCATGCGGCCAGCGCATCCAGGACGCGCAGCAGCCGGCGCAAAAGCCACGACAGCAGCGCCCCGCCCGCGCCCAGGAGCGCCCCCAGCGGCGCCAGCAGCCGCGCCAGCGCGTGCCCCAGCCAGGCCAGGCGGCCCGGGTGCGGCGGGGGCAGCACGAACAGATGCCTGAGCCACACCTGGTGGGCGGCCGACACCGGCACGCCCAGCACGGCCGCCAGCCAGGCCGCCGGATCAGGGACGTCGCCCGCGTGCAGCCGCACGCGCGGCGCGCCAGGCGCAGGCCGCAGCAGCAGGCTGTACAGCCACGAGGACGGCTCGCGCGGCCGCGCCACCTGCAGGCTGCGCGCCAGCCACAGCAGCAGGGCATGCGCGTTCACGGCGCCAGGCCCTCGCGCAGGAGCCAGTCCGCCATGCCCTGCAGGTCGTGCGACAGCTGCGCATGCGGCGCCAGCTGGTGCACGCACAGCCCCTGCTGCAGCGCCAGCTGGACGTGCTCGTCGCGGTGCAGCGGATACGGCAGCAGGCTGGCCTGCCACTGCCCGGTCAGCGCCTGCAGCGCTGCGCTGCGCAAGCTGCTGCGCGCATCCGCCCCGTTGAGCACCACGGCATGCCGCGCCGTGGCGGGCAGCTGGGCGATGAAGTTCTGCAACGGCTCCAGCCAGCGGCAGGAGCCCGCGCTCACGTCCAGCACCAGCAGCGCCAGGTCTGCGCAGCGCGCAGCCTGCAGCGCCAACGGCGCGGGTAGCGCCGGCGTGTCCAGCAGCACCACGCCGTCGTCGGGAAAGTCAAGCTCGCGCAGCTGCGCCTCCAGCCAGTCCTCGGGCAGCTCGCAGGCTGCACTGCAGGCCTGCGGCCAGGCGCCGTGGGGCAGCAGGCGCACGCCCTGGGGCCCCTCCAGCCCCGCCTGGCCCCACCACTGGCCCTGCTGCACGGCGTCGTGCCAGCCGGCCGGCCCGGTGCTTGCGGGCTGGCCCAGGTGCAGCCCCAGGGCGTTTTGCGGGCACAGGTCGATCGCCAGCGCCGCCAGCCCGCGCTCGGCCAGCAGCACGGCGATGTGCGCGGCCAGGGTGCTGCGGCCGCAGCCGCCCAGCGGCGACAGGAAGGCGATGCGCTTCATGGCGCCTCGTGCCGGTCGGTGTCGGCGGGCCCAGGCGCGGGAGGCGCCGCCAGCGCCGTGCCGCGCAGCGGGCGGTAGGGCTGCAGGTAGCGCCGCTGGCCGGTCCACCCGGCCGAGCGCGCCGCGCGCCAGGCCAGGCCGGCCAGCGCGCTGCCGGCCAGGGCGCCGGCCAGCCCGATCAACCAGTTCATGGCGACGCCCTCCCTGCACCTGCCACCACGCGCGGCGGCGGCGGCACGCGGCCGATGGGGCGCGCGCGCAGGCGCGGGCGGTCGGCGGGCGGGCCGGTCGGCGCAGCGCCGGGCTGCATGTGCCCGGGCACCGCCTCTTCCAGGGCCAGCGCGGCCCGGTGCATGCGCGCCAGCTCTGCCGCGTCGCCCTCGCCCGGCGCCGGCGGCGCATCCCCGGCGGCGGGTGGGTTGGCGTCCGCCAGGCCGGGCCCGGCCGCCACCGGGAGCGCCACCAGGCCACTGAAGTCCGGCAGGCCGGGCGCGGCCGCATGCAGGCTCTCCAGCGTGGCCCGCATGTCGGACTCGGAGGCATCCACCTTCTGGGCGCAGAAGCACTGCTCCAGCGGCAGGTCGAACAGGCGCTGCAACACCTCATCCAGGTCGGCCTGGGTGCAGGCAAAGAGGAAGACGTAGACGCCGTGGGCGTCGGCACTGAGCAGGTCGCCGTCGCGCGCGGGCCGGGCGGCGCGCAGGGCGTCCAGGTGCGGCATGCGCGGATGCAGCTGCAAATACACCAGGCAATGCTCCAGCGCCACCAGCCGGGTGCGCGCCAGCGTCTCGCGCAGCTGCAGCGCGAACGCGCGCGGCGCCAGGTAGCCGCGCACCGGCGGCGCCGCGCACGCCTGTATCGTGGCCGCGCAATCAGCCTCCACCGGGCGCGTGTGCACCAGGCTCTGGTGCTCCTCGACGATGCGCAGCAGCCGTGCAAAGCCCACCTCGCGGTAGATCACGGCGGTGGCGCCCAGGCGCAGCAAGGCCTGCTCCATGTGGGCGCGCAGGTCGCCCCGGGTATCGCGCACGATGATCTTCAGGCTGCGCGGGCGCGCGCTGCGCAGCCGGTGCACCAGTGCGGCGACGGCCGGAAAGCCGTCCGGCCCCCCGGCGTCCAGCAGCACGGTCGCGCCGGTGGCGCGTTGCGCCGCCTGCTCCAGCGCCTGCAGGCCGGGCAGCACGCTCCAGGTGGGCGGCGCGCGCAGCTGGCCCGGCAGGCTGGACAGGGTGGCCAGCACGTCGGCTGCGTCCGGCGCCTGCACCAGCCGCGGGATGGCACCCTGCAGCAGGCTGCCGCCGTAGTGCAGCCGCGGCAGCGCAGCGGGGTCGCCGGCGCCCTGCAGCAGGCGCAGGCCATAGCTGGCGTGCAGCACGGCGGCATGCTCGCCGTCCCAGCGGTGCAGCGTCAGCACCGGGCCGTCGCTGATCACGGAGAGTTCCGCCACATGGTCGAAGGTGCCCACCACCACGCGCGCCGCCGCCATGGGATCGGCGCCGGCGCCGCCGTCCAGGCCGCCCATGCGGTGCACGGGAAACATCAGGGCGGCCGGCCCGCGCAGCCGCCGCCCCAAGCGGCGCAGCTGGCCCGACAGGCGGCGCAGCTGCGCCACGCTGGCGCCCGCTACCAGGGCGTTCGCATCCAGCAGGCATACGGCGGTGCCGGCGCTGCAGCCCGCACGGCGCAGCTCGCGCGCGAACCCCGCCAGCCCCTCGTGGCGCAGCCGGGCCTGGGCGCGGGCGGGCAGCAGCCAGGCGTGCAGGCGGCCCGAGGCATAGGCCGCCTGCAGTGCCGGCACGGCCAGCAGGGCGTCCAGGGCCGCGCCCTCGGCGCCCAGCACCAGCACCGGCCCGGCGTCCAGCCAGTCGAGCAGCAGTGCCGGCGTCCAGGCCAGCTCGTGCGCCGGCGCGTGCGTGAGCAGCGCTGCCACCGCACCCACCGGCATGCGGCCCACGCCATGGGGCAGCCCGTCCACGCCCATGCCGGCGGCAGCGGCGCCCGTGCGCGTGCCGCGCCGCGCCCGCCATGCGGCCAGCAGCGGCGCCAGCTGCGGCCACCATGCGCGTGCGCGTCGCCCGGCCATCAAGACGGCTGCCATCTCAAAAGTCCGAATACGGCTGCAGCGGACGGGGCCGGTCCGGCTGCAGCGCGCGCACCGGCTCCAGCAGCCAGCGCAGGTACATGGTGAGCTGCGTGGGGGCGTAGTAGGCCGAGCGGTCCATGGACAGCAAGGCCCCTACGGCGCCGCCAGGCGCGAACTGGTATTCGACGGCCGCGCGCAGCGAGCGGCCGAAGCCGGTGCTGCCGCCCGCCGCATAGACCGGATCAAACCCCAGCGCACGCGCCTGCGCCTGCAGCTGGGGCTGGCCGGGGTAGTAGTCGGACGCCGGGCTGGACGAGCGCGACAGCGACAGCGCGCCGCGCACCTGCCAGGACAAGGCACCCTGGCGCCCGCCCCACTCCAGCGGCAGGCTCAGCGAGGCATATTTGCGCGGGCTGTAGTCGCCGCCATGGCCCCAGCTGTACTCCGACAGGTCGCGGCCATAGCGCCACAGCGACACCGCAGCGCCCGCGTTGAGGCTCTGGCGCTCGTCGCGCCACAGGTCGCGGTCGATCGCCGCGCGCACCTGCAGCCGCGTGTTGTCGCGCACGTTGCGCCCTTGCAGGACGGCATAGCCGGCGCTCAGCGAGGTGCTGTTGCCGGCCCAGGGACGCGAGACGCGCCCAGACACCCCGGTGGCGGTCACGCCGCCCCAGGTCTCGCCGGTGATGGGGTCGCGCACGCCGGCATAGGACAGCAGGCTGCCGGTGAGCGGGCGGCGCGACAGCTCGACGCGGTAGCTGAAGTCCTCGCTCCACTGCCCATAGGCCAGGCCGCCGACCAGGTTGGTGACCGGGAAGCCGATGCCCGTCAGGCCCACGTCCCACTCCAGCCCGCGCCCCCGATAGCCGACGCCGACATTCACCCCGCTGGCGCCTGGCACGCCCGGCTGCGCCGGGTATTGCGCCGCCGGCCAGGCCGCCACGGTGCCATAGGAGGCGGCCTGGCTGGCCGCCGCCGGCAGCGCGCCCGCATCCAGCCGCACCTGGTCGACGTGCAGGAAATGGTGCCCGTCGTAGCCGCGCGGCATCCAGGCGACGGCGGGCAGCTCCCAGCCGCGCAGCGTGGAAACGCCGGGCTGCGCCGTCTTGCCGACGCGCACTGCGCCTGCCTCCACCCAGGACTGGCGGCGCGCCTCGATGTCGCGGATGTTTTGCTCGATGGCGGCGCGCGTCTGCGGCTCGGGCGGCTCCGCCGCGCGTGCCTGCTGGTAATGCGCCAGCGCCTGGGCGTAGCGGTCCTGCGACTGCTCCATGCGCGCAGCGTGCAGCAGCGCGCCGGTGTCGCCAGGGTAGCGCTGCAGCAGTTGTCCGGCCAGCGCGCGGGCCTCGTCCCGGCCGTCCAGGCGCTGCCACAGGCGCAGCAGCGCCAGCTGCTGGCTGCGGTCGTCGGCGGCCAGGTGCCGGGCCAGCCCGGCGGCCTGTTCGCGCGCCTGTGCGGGCTGGCCGCTGCGCGCCAGCGCCTGCGCCAGGCCCATGCGCACCTCGGCCTGGGCTTCCGGGTTTCCGTCCGGATTGCCGGCCAGCGCCTGCGCCAGCTCGCGCGCCGCACCCGCCCAGTCCTGCGCGGCCAGCAGCAGCAGGCCGCGCGCCGCCGACCGCTGCGCCGCCGGCAGCCCCGGGTGCGCCAGCAGCGCGCTGCCGGCCAGGCGCTGGGCGCGCGCCGTGTCGCCGCCCGCCATGGCGGCCTCGATGCGGCGCGCCAGGTGGCTGGCCTGGATCTCCAGCAGCCGGCCGGCCTGGGCATCGCTCCAGTCAGGACGGTCCAGCAGCGGCCCCAGCAGGACGCCTACCCGGTCGTCCAGGCGCAGGCGCGACAGCAGCGCCGCCCTGTCCAGCGCCGCCTCGGCGGGCAGCGGGCGTACCCGCTTGGCCAGGCGGTCCAACACGGCCACCGCCTGGTCGGCCTGCTCCAGGCGCAGCCAGCCGTTGGCCACGCCCATCAGCAGCGCGGAATCGTCCCCGGCCTGCTGCTCGGCGCGCGCCAGCAGCGCAGCGGCGTCGGCCCCCGGCGCGGCGGCCTGCTGCACGAGGGCGCGGCCCTCGGCGCTGCGCAGCAGGCTGCGCATGCCGTCCGAGCGCTGCTCGGGGCTGATGGCCTCCAGGTCGTCGCGCGCGCCGGCGTCGTCGTCCGTCGCGCTGCGTATCAGCGCGCGGGCGTAGCGCATGTCCGCCTCCTGCGGCTGCAGTTGCACGCCCTCGTCCATCACTTGCACGGCCGCGGCGGACCGGCCCAGCTGCAGCAGCACGCGCGCCAGCCGGTGGCGCAGCCACGGGTCGCGCGACTGCAGCTCCAGCGCTGCGCGCAGCTGCGCCTCGGCCTGCTGCGCACGCCCGGCCTTGCTGTGCTCCTGCGCGAGCGCCGACAGCAGCTCGGCGTGCAGTGCGCCCACGGTTTCCGGCTGCACCGAGGCGCCCTGGCGGGCCGCTTCGAGCCGCTGCAGCGCCTCCTGCTGGCGCCCACGGGCCAGCAGCAGCCGGACCGCCGCGCGCAGCGCGGACTCGTCGCCCGGCTCGCGCTGCAGCACCTGGTCATACAGCGCCAGCGCGGCATCGGCGTCGCCGGCGCGCTCGCGCAGCTCGGCCAGGGTGGTCAATGCGCGGGGGTGCGAGGGCTGCAGGCGCAGCGCCTCCTGGGCCAATTCCAGCGCCTTGGGCAGTTCGCCTTGGCGGGCGGCCTCGTCGGTGGCGGCCAGGGCGCCCCAGAACCTGGCGGTGTCCTGCAGGTCCAGCCACTTTTGCGCGCCCGACAGGCGGTGCGCCTGTTCAAACAGCTCGCGCGCCTGGCTGTGGCGCCCCTGGCGCAGGCGCAGCAGGCCCAGCGTGCCCAGGTTGTCCGGATCCTGCGGGCGGTGCAGCAGCGCGGTTTGCAGCTGTTGCTGCGCCAGCGCCAGGTCTTGCGCGTCGAGCGCGCGGCGCGCAGCCTCCAGCGCCAGCGATCCAGGGTCCGGTGCGCTGGCCGGGGGCGGCGCGTCCGGCGCGCGCGGGCGCGGCGCGGACGGGCTGGCGTGCGCGCTCGCGGCGGGCGCTGTGGCCGGGGCAGGCAGGGCCGCAGCAGTGCCGCCCGGGGCGGCGGGCACCAGGCGGGCATATTCGAGCCCCACGGTTCCCACGCCCGGCGGCCCCTCGGGGAACAGCTCGCGCGCCACATCGGCGGCCTCCTGCGTGCGCCCGGCCCGGGCCAGCAGGCGCATGCGCGCCAGCGTTTGCTGCTCCGGCCCGTAGGCGCGCACCAGCGCGCCCAGCCCCGCCGTGGACGGGTGCCCGGGAAATTCGTGGCGCAGCTGCTGCAACAGGCGTTGCGCCTCCTCGGCCTTGCCCTGCTCCAGGGCGATGCTGCCCAGCAGCGCCAGGGCCTGGGGCGAGCGCGGGTTGAGCGCCAGCAGCTTCTCCACGCTCTGGCGCGCCAGGTCGTTGCGTCCGCGCTGCGCCCAGGCCGATGCATTGCGCATCAGCTGTGCCTGCGTGGCCGGGCCGTCGCCGGCCGGCGCCGGCGTGGCCGTGGCGGCGGCCTGCAGCTGCGCTGCCGCCGGCAGCGCCAGGGCCGCAGCCGCGCCCAGCAGCCAGGCGCCCAGCGCCGGGCGCGGCCGGTGCAGGCGAACGTTCATGACCGCTCCTTCCAGCGCGGCAGCAGCCGCCCATCCACGTCGAAGCGGTAGGCGCCCGCTATGAAGCCCTCGCCAAAAAGCGCCAGGCACTGCTCGTAATAGGCGTGCGGCCGGGGCGCACGCGCCTGCAGGCGCAGCTGCTGCAGGCGCAGCGCCTCGCCCGCGCCGCTGGCCTGCAGGAATGGCAGCAGCGCAGCCGAAAAGCCGGCCGGTGCCGCGCCGCTGGCCTGCGCGGTGGCGCTGTCCACCGATGCGGGCGGATGGCCGTGCTCGCGCACCCAGTCCGCCATGGGCCTGAGCGCCTTGAGCAGCGCCGCGCGCCCGGCAGCGGCAGGGTGCAGGGTGCCGGCCCACAGGTACACGCGGATGGCGTTGTAGCCGCCCAGCCGCCGGCCTCCGGTTTCGGTATCGGCCACCAGTCCCCGGGCTGCGTCGTGCACCACCCAGTCGGGGCTGAAACCCCTGGGAGCCGATTCGACCAGCACGCGCAGCGCCGTGCGGGCGAGCCCGCGCCACACCTGCTGGCCGGTGGCGCGCTCCAGCCCGTGCAGCACCTGCAGCGGCAGGTAGCTCGGATTGAGCCGCCAGCGGCCCTCGCCCAGGTCGAAGCCCTTTGGCCCCGGCAGCAGCGTCCGCCCCAGGCCGGGCAGCTCGGCGGTTTCCTCGCGCACGATGCGCGCGGCCAGGGTGGCGGCCAGCGCCTGGTAGCGCCCGTCCCGCCACAGCCGCCCCGCCTCGGCCAGCGCGTAGGCGATCCACAGGTCGGCGTCCGACGCGGCGTTGTCGTCGACCACGCCCCAGCTGCCATCCTCGCGCTGGCCCCACAGCCAGGCCGGCAGCCGGGCGGTGAGGTCGCCCGCGCACAGGTTGTCCTCCGTCCAGCGCACGAGCGCGCCGAAGCGCTCGCGGTCGTTGGCCGTCAGCGCGAAAAGCATGGCATAGGCCTGCGCCTCGGAGTGCGTCTGCCCCTGCTCATTGGCGCTGACGCGGCCGCTGTCGCTCACGAAGCGCTCGCGGAAGGCCTCCCACGCGGGCCAGGCGCCGGCGCTGCGGCCGGGCGGCTGCGCGGCCCATGCCGTGCCGGCCGCCTGCAGGGCGGCCAGGCCGGCCGAGCGCAGCAGGGCGCGCCGGCGCTGGCGGGCCTGGACGCAGCCGGGCTCACGCATCGCCGGACTCCAGCCGGCGGCGCGCCAGCGATTGCAGCACCACGTAGGCCAGCAGGGTCAGCAGCAGCCCGGCCACGACGCCCGCCAGCGCCAGCCAGAACGGATGGCCATGCAGCTGGAACCACAGCCGCTTCCACCAGGGCAGGTCGCCTACGTGGTAGGGCGCCTTGATGCGGAAGCTCTCGATGGCATCGCCGCGCAGCAAGGCCAGGTCGCCATGCACCAGCTGCACCTTGCCGCTGTCGTTCAGGCTGGCGCCTATGAGACCCAGGGAGGCTGCATCGCTGGCCGTCAGGGCCACCACGCTGCGCCCCGCGCGCAGCGGCGACTGCATGCCCGTGACCGCCGCCAGCGGGCCCTCGCCCTCCAGGAGCGTCCATCCGCCGGGGACGATGGCGGCGCTGCCCTCGCGCGAGCGGAACAGCTCTGCAAAGGAATTCAAGGTCCGCTCCAGCGGCTGGACCGAGCGCTTGCCGGCTGCCAGCAGCGCCGGCAGGTCGGCGCTCCAGCGCTGCAGCAGGCCGTCCCGGTCGCCTTCGGAGATGAGCAGGATGTCGGTATCGCCCGCCTGGTCGAGCTGGGCCGGCTGCAGCAGCCGGTAGCGCGTGCCCGGGTAGCCCGTGGCGGCCGCCATGCGGGCCAGCACCGTCAGGTACAGCTGGACTTCGGCGCGCGTGGGCTGGCCGGGCAGCAGCACGCTGGTCTGCGACAGGTCGGCAAAGCGCGTGAAGGGAAAGCCGCTGTTGGCGAACGCCGCCATGTTGGGCATGGCGATGTAGTGGTGGAAGGCCGTCAGGTCCAGCGTGGACTGCGGATCCAGCGCCGCGCGCAGCTCCACCGGCTGGATGGAGCGGCAGCGCCCCGCGCCGGCAGAAGGGTATCTGGAAGGCGAACTGCAGCTGGTTCTCGCTGCCCACCATGAAGGCCGGGATGCGCAGCTCAGACCTGGCCTGGCGGATGTCCTCGTCGCCCACCGGCACCACCACGGTGCCCCCGTCGATGCGGCCGCTGCCGCTGGACACCAGGGGGTAGGAGCGCAGGAACTGGTTGTTCACCGACACCGTGAGCATGCCCCGCTCGGACACCACCGTCGGCGTGTACTGGTATTGCAGGGCCAGCGGCACGCCCTTGGCATTCCAGGTGAACAGGTCGGGCGCCATGCGCGCGTTGATGCGCACGGCGTCGTGCAGCACGCTGCCGCGCAGCTGCAGCTGCTCGGGGCGGCTGACCAGTTCGCCCAGGCTCATCACGCGCTCCGTGGAGAGCCAGCGCGGGGCGTCGTAGGCCTTGCGCAAGGGCGGGTATTCCAGCTCGCGCACGCGCATGCTGGACCCGCTCAAGGCCGCCTTGCGCAGGACCAGCGCATCCGCCGCGCGCTGCACCTGCTCATCGTCGCGGCCCAGCACCAGCAGCAGCAGGGCGCCCGGCTGGCCGGGGTGCGCCATCATCTGCAGCGTGGGCAAGTCCACCGCCGGCAGGTCGCGCAGGAAGTCGGGGCGGCTGTCGTTGGTGGCCACGACGATGGCGTCGCGCGGCGGCAGCTCGTTCTCGAACACCGGAAAATGGTTGCCCCGGTAGCCGGCCAGCGCCCCCAGCCAGCCGGCCACCGCGCCGGCCGCCTTGAGCTGGCCCGGCGTGGGCCGGCTCGGGTACACCAGCGGCACCTCCACCGGCCGGTTGTCGCGCTCGTCGAAGAAGGGCGCGGGCAGCACGTCCAGCTCGGCGCGCAGCGGCAGGCGGCGCAGGCTGAGCTCCAGCACGCTCTCCGGGCTGACCTCGGCCCACAGGCTGGAGTGCTCGGGCTCCTCGCATTCCAGCGTGTAGTGGCCTATGAATTGCAGGCGCAGCTGGTTGTAGTCGACGAAATAGGCGGGGTCCAGCTCAATCTCGGCGGTCTGCTGGCGGCCCAGGCGCTCCTTGGGCAGCGCCAGGGTCTGCACGACCTGGTCATTGAGCAGCACCTTCAGGTGCGACAGCTCCGGCAGCAGCGCAGGCGAGAGGGTGTATTTCAGCCGCAGCCGCGCTGCCACGACCATTTCGTCGCGCCGGATGCCCACGCTCAGGCTGCCTTCGCTGTCCACGCCCCGCAGGCGCAGGGCGTTGGCCATTCCCAGGTCGCGCAGCCGGGGCTGCCAGGCGCGCAGGCCGGGCGCGGCAGCTGCACCCTGGCCCTGGGCCGCCGCGGCCGCCGCCGCACCGCCCTGCCCTGGCGCAGCGCCATTTGCAGCGGGCTGCGCGGCAGCCTGCAGCACGGCGGCGAAGACCATCACGCAGGCGGCCGCTGCCCCCCATCCCCTTCGCCAGTCCGAGCGCTTCATGTGCTTCATGGCACTGCGTACCTCATTGCATTTGGAATTATTTATCGCAAGAAGATACTCTAGCGGCAAGCGCTATCCCTGTGGAAGGGTGGCAAACACCAAGCAGGGACACTTGCCTGCCGCTGCACGCAGCGCCCTGCCGCAGGCGCCCTTTGCCTGCACGCAGTGCGCGCGCCCGCCTGCAGCCGGCAGGGCGCAGGTCAACCAGCATGCGTGAACCAACGTCAATACCTGCCTGACCCGGAGGATTCCCCATGCCATCCCAATCACGAAACCTGGCGCGCCGAGCGCTCGCCCTGGTTGCCATCAGCGCGCTGACCGCCGGATGTGCAACCGTGCCGGGGGACGCCTATTACTACGACAGCGGCTACGCCCCGCCCTATCCCTCCTATGGCTACCCGGCGGGCTCCAGCGTCACGGTCTATGAAAGCCCCGGGGTGGTCTATTCGTCCCCGCCGCCGGGCTGGCAGGCCGATGCCTGGCGTGAGCGGCAGTGGCGCGAACGGCAATGGCGCGAACGCGAATGGCGCAACGACCGCGAGCGCGACCGTGAGCGCGAACGCGACCGGTGGCAGGACGCGCAGCGCCGCGACCAGATGGCGCGCGAGCAGCAGCGCCTGCGCGAGGCCCAGCGCCAGGAGATCGACCGGCGGCGCGAGCAGGCGCAGCGCGAGCTGCAATACCAGCGCGAGGCGCCGCCGGCCTACCGCGAGCGCGACCGCTTCTACCGTCCGAACGACCAGGACGGCGGGTCGTCGCGCTCGCAGCGCAGCGGGCCGTTTTCCGGCCCGTCCTGGGAACGCTGAGGGCTGCTGCCGGCATGGCACGCGGTTCCTTTGCACCGACTGTGGCGGCGTGCGCCCACGGCCTGCGCGCCTTCGCCATCTGGGGTTGCGTCGCCTGGGCCTGCGCAGCGGGGCCGGCCAGCGCACAGGTGACGCGCTGCACCGATCCGGCCACCGGCCGCGTGGCCTATACCGACGGCAGCTGCGCGTCGGGCGCCAGCGGGCGCGTGGTGCAGCCGCGCCAAAGCCCGGCCGAAATCGCCCAGGAACGCGAACAGGCCGCAGCCGCGCGGGCGCAGTGGAGTGAACGGGTGCAGCAGGACGAGCGCATCCGCAGCAGCGCCGCAGCCGCCGCAGCAGCCGCCACCCCGCCGGCGCCCCCCGACCCTGCCACCAGCCCGGCCTGCCTGGACATGCGCCGGCAGCTGCAGCAAGCCCTGGACGGCGCCACCAGCGGCCTGTACGACGACCAGGTGCGCCTGGATGCGGCCCAGCGCCAGGCCGACATGGCCTGCCTGACCCCGGCGCAGCTGGCCCGGGCCTGGCGGCCGCGTGCGCCCGCCCCGCTGCCGGCGCAGGCGCCGGTGATCGTCCTGCCCCCACGCGACGCCCGGCCCCGCCCGGCCCCGCCGCCGGCGCAGCAGCGCCCGCCGTTCACCCACTGCAACGTGTTCCGCTGCTACGACCGCCAGGGCAACGTCTATCCGCAGTGAAGCCGCTGCGGCATGGGGCGGCCGGCCGTTCAGGGCGGCGCGGCGCCGTGCCCGGCCAGCCCGGTGCGCACGCTGGGGTGGTGCAGGCGCACGCGCAGCTCACGCAGCAGCCGCGTGTTGCGCAGCCGGCGCGATTCGGACATGAAGCTCAGTTGCAGCGGGCTCATGAACTGCCCGGCCTGCTCGCGGGCGATGCGCGCGGGACGCGGCAGGCCATACAGGTCGGCCGCCAGGTCGAAATACGCGCCCATCTGCATATTGCTGTCGTCGCTGGCGTGGTAGATGCGCTGCGGCCGGCCGCGCCACAGCGCCGCCACGCACGCGCGCGCCAGGTCATCGGCGTGGATGTGGTTGGTGAACACGTCATCGTCGGCGCGCAGCACCGGCGTGCCGCGCAACAGGCGCTCGCGCGGCGTGCCGCCGGGCCGGTCGGCCGCATAGATGCCGGGGGCGCGCAGCAGGGATACGCGCACGCCGGCGCGCCCCAGCCGGCGCAGCTGGCGTTCGGCCGCGACGCGGCGCTGCGCGCGTGCCGTGGCCGGGCGCACGGGCCGGCTCTCGTCCACCCACTGGCCGGCGCAGTCGCCGTACACGCCGCTGGTCGAGACATAGGCCAGCGCCCGGGGCAGGCGGCCCCGGCGCAGTGCCTGCGCCAGCGCGGCGGTGCGCGGGTCGCCCTGGGCTGCGCCGCTGGCGGGCGGCGGCGCCAGGTGCAGCACATGGGTGGCCAGCCCGGCCAGGCGCGCCAGGGTTGCCGGCTGGTCCAGGTTGCCCGCCAGCGGCGTGATGCCGGCAGCGCGCAGCAGGCCTGCCCGCCCGGGGCTGGAGCTGAGCGCCAGCACGCGCCGGCGCGCGCGCGGCGCATCCAGCACGCGCGCGGCGCGCAGCCCGACGTCGCCGCAGCCAACGATCAGCACGCGCGGGCGGCGAAAGCGCGCCGGCAGGGCGCCGCGGGGGTTTTGGGGCAAGGGCAAAATCAGGAGCTTTCGTGACCAGATGCGACAGACGCGAGGATAGCCAGCCCATGAGCCACAGCTACACCGGCCACCAGATCACCGTCCAGCCCAGCGGGCGCAGCTTCGACGTGCCTGCTGGGCAGACCATCTTGTCGGCGGCGATCGCAGCCGGCGTGGGCCTGCCCTACGGCTGCAAGGACGGCGCCTGCGGCTCCTGCAAGTGCAAGAAGCTCAGCGGTTCGGTGGTGCACGGCGCGCACCAGCAAAAGGCGCTGAGCGACGCCGAGGAAGCGGCGGGCTTCATCCTGACCTGCTGCGCTCAGGCGCAGACCGACGTGGTGATAGAGGCGCGCCAGGTGACCGACGAGAGCAGCTACCCCATCCGCAAGCTGCCGGTGCGGGTGGCGCAGCTGGAGCGGCTGTCGCACGACGTGATGCAGGTGCGCCTGCAGCTGCCGGCGGCCGACACCTTCCGCTACCACGCCGGGCAGTACCTCGAATTCATCCTGAAGGACGGCGCGCGCCGCGCCTACTCGATGGCCAACGCGCCGCACACCCTGGTGCCCGGCGCGCCCGCCGTGCAGCTGCACATCCGCCACATGCCGGGCGGGCGCTTCACCGACCACGTATTCGGCGCCATGAAGGAAAAGGAGATCCTGCGCGTGGAGGGGCCGTTCGGCAGCTTCTTCCTGCGCGAGGACACGTCCAGGCCCATCGTCTTGCTGGCTTCGGGCACGGGCTTTGCGCCCGTCAAGGCGCTGATCGAGCGGCTGCAGCACAAGGGCAGCACGCGCGACGCGGTGCTGTACTGGGGCGGGCGCCGCCCGCGCGACCTGTACCTGGACGGCTGGGTGCGCGAACGCATGGCCGAATCTCCCTGGCTGCGCTACGTGCCCGTGGTGTCGGACGCGCTGGCAGAAGACGGCTGGCAGGGGCGCACCGGCTTCGTTCACCAGGCAGTGCTCCAGGATTTCGCCGACCTCTCGGGCCACCAGGTGTATGCCTGCGGCGCGCCGGTGGTGGTGGACGCCGCGCGCGCCAGCTACTGCGGCGAGCGCGGCCTGCCGCCCGAGGAATTCTTCGCCGACGCCTTCACGTCCGAAGCCGACAAGCACGGCGGCTGACGCGCCGCCGGCCTGCCGCTCAGGCGGCGGCCATCTCGCGGCACAGGCGCGCGCAGCGCTCGCAGGCCTGCGCGCAGTCCTGGCAGTGCGGGTGCTGGTGCGACCTGCACTCCTGCGCGCAGGCCTCGCAGATGCGCGCGCACAGCTCGCAGATGGAGGTGGCGTGCGCGCTCTCGCGCGCCATGGCCGCGGCGGCCAGGCGGCAGATGGCGGCGCAGTCCATGTCCAGCGCGATGCAGCGCGCCATGTGCGCGACGTCGTCCTCGCGCAGGCAGGCGGCCGCGCAGAAGTCGCAGGTGTCGGCGCAGGCGCTGCAGGCCTGTATGCATTCGAGGAAGCGCGATTCGGCCAGGCGCTTGGCAGTCTGTTGTTCCATGGGAGTCCTTTCGGTGCAAAGAACCGGCGCGCGGGCCGCCGGCAGGTGGGTGTCCGGCCCATGCTAGGAAACTGCAGCGCCCCGGTTATGTAGGACTGGGCAGCGAACCGGCCGCAGGTTTTGCACAATCGGCCTTCTATGAAACGCAGAAACCTATTTCTCCTGTGCGCCGCGGCCAGCCTGGCTGCGGCGCTGCCTGCAGCGCATGCGCAGTCGTCCGCGCCCATCCGCCTGATCGTGCCCTACGCGCCGGGCGGCCCGCTGGACGTCACGGCACGCGCGCTGGCCGAGCGCGTGCGCGACTCGCTGGGCACGGTGGTGGTGGACAACAAGGCCGGCGCCGGCGGCAACATCGGGGCCGACGCCGTGGCCAAGGCGGCGCCGGATGGCCTGACCATCGGCCTGGCCGCCACCGCCACGCACGCCGTCAACCCCTGGCTGTACAGCCGCATGCCCTACGACGCGGCCAAGGACTTCGCCGGCATCACGCAGATGGTGCGCGTGCCCAACGTGCTGGTGGTGAACGCCGCGCGCGCCGAGCAGCTCAAGATCAACACCGTGGCCGACCTGATCGCCTATGCGCGCGCCAACCCCGCCAAGCTGAACTACGGCAGCGGCGGCAACGGCAGCGCCGGCCACCTGGCCGGCGAGCTGTTCAAGCAAAAGGCCGGCATCTACGCACTGCACATCCCCTACCGGGGCGCCAGCCCCGCGCAGCTGGCACTGCTGGCCGGCGAGGTGGACTTCAATATCGACAACCTGGCCGCGGCCGCACCCAACATCCGCGCCGGCAAGCTCAAGGCGCTGGCTGTGACCTCGGAAAGCGCCAGCCCGATGCTGCCCGGCGTGCCGCCGCTCTCCAGGACCTTCCCGGGCTTTGCCATCGACACCTGGTGGGGCCTGGTGGCGCCGGCGGGCACGCCCAAGCCGGTGATCGCCCGCCTCAACAAGGCCTTCACCGACGCCCTGAAGGCGCCCGAGACGCGCACCCGTTTCGAGGCCCTGCTGGCCGAGCCGGTGGCCAGCACGCCCGAGCAGTTCGACGCCTTCATGGCGGCCGAGCGCGCCAAGTACCAGCAGGTGGTCAAGGCATCGGGCGCCAAGGTCGACTAGGCGCGGCCGGCCGCGCCGCCCTGAGCCCCGGGAAGGGGTTTGGGGCCCATTTTGGACAAAATCCGGCCCATGCCGGCGTGAACAGGCGCTATATAGCTATCAAATTAATAGCTTCAACGCCTCATTGCGCCGCGCAGGCGGCCCCCGGCAGGTCGCCGGGCTGCACGCGCCACAGCAGCACGTCGCCCACGCGCCGTGCGGCGGGCAACCGGGCCAGGAAGGGGTAGCGCGCGCCCTGCCCCGCAGTGCCCAGGACCCAGCTGGCCGGCGCCGCGCACAGGGCGGCGCCTAGCTCTGCCGGGCGCAGCAGGATGGTGCGCGCGGCGGCCGGCTCGAAGTCGCCGGCGTCGGCCAGCTCCTTGCGCCAGTTGTCGCGCTGGCGCACTTCGGGCGCGTCCCAGTCGTCCACCACCTGCACGGGTGCACGCAGCCGGGCATAGAACGGCAGGTCGTACAGGTAGCTGCCCAGCACCAGCACCGGCTCGCCCGGCTGGCGCAGGCCGCGCAGGGCCTCGCCCACCGCGCGCTGCGAGTGGCGCGTATCGCGCACCAGCCACAGCACCACCGCCAGGCCGATCACCAGGCTCAGCAGCAGGCTGGCGCGCCACAGCCGCACGCGCGCGCGGCTGGCTGGCGCCAGCGGCGTACTGGCGTCGGCCATCAGCCAGGCCAGGGGCACCACGGCCGGCAGCACGTAGCCCACCAGCTTGGAGCGCGGCAGCGAGAAAAACAGCACCACGCTGGCCAGCGCCAGCAGCATCACGAGGCGCACCGCGCCCGCCGGCGTGCCCGATGCGCCGCGCCAGTAGCCGGGCGTGGCCAGGCGCCCGCTCCAGGCCAGGCACGGCAGGCTGGCCAGGACGAGCACGGCCGGGTAGAACCACACCGGCATGGCGTTGTTGAAGCCGCTGTCGGCAAAGCGCTGGAAATGCTGCACCACGAAGAAATAGTGCAAAAAGCCGTCGAAGCGCTGCTGCATGGCCACGAACCAGGGCGCGGCGACCAGCAGGAATACCAGCGCGCCCGGCAGCGACAGCAGCGCCGCCAGCGTGCGCCAGCGCCGGCGCGCGAGCAGCCACAGCCCGATCGCCAGCGCCGGCAGCACGAAGCCGATCAGCCCCTTGGCCAGCACGCCCAGGCCGGCCAGCGCGTAGCCCAGCCACAGCACGCGCCGGTGCTCCCCGCCCTGCTCGAAGGCCAGCGCGGCATGCGCCAACGCCAGCACCGTGGCGCTGATGCAGCCGGCCACCAGCATGTCCAGGTTGGCGAACTGCGCGCCCAGGAAGAACAGCGGCTGCACCAGCAACACCACCAGCGCACGCCACGCCGCCGCCGGCCCGCCCCAGCGGCGCGTGAACAAAAACAGCGCCATGGCCGCCAGCGTGGCGCCGGCCAGCGAGCCGGCGCGCCCGGCGATCTCCAGCGGCCCGAAAAGCGCCAGCGCGGCGCCCGAGATCCAGTAAAACAGCGGCGGCTTGTGGAAGAACGGCAGCCCGTCCAGGCGCGGCACCAGCCAGTCGCCGGACTGCAGCATCTCCCAGGCCACGCCCACGTAGCGGCCCTCGTCGGGCAGCATCAGGGGGCGCATCCAGGCGCTGGCCAGCAGCACCGCCAGGGTCAGCGCCAGGGCGCGCAGCGCATCGCGCCCGGCGCGTGGTTCATCGGCAAAGTGCATGGCAGGAAGAGGGTCAGGACGGGTCGTGCAGCCAAAGCGGCGCCGGCGCGGCGCGCTCGATGCGCTGGTGGGCCACGGCGGCCAGCTGCTCCGGCGCCACCTGCCCCGGCGCCAGCTCGGCCAGCGGCAGCAACACGAAGGCGCGCTCGCGCATGCGCGGATGCGGCACGGTGAGCTCGGGCGTGGCGTGCTGCTCGTCGCCGTACAGCAGCAGGTCCAGGTCGAGCGTGCGCGGCGCGTTGCGCCAGGGGCGCTCGCGGCCGGCGCCGGCCTCGATGGCCTGCAGCGCGTGCAGCAGCGCCAGCGCCGGCAGGCCGGTGCGCAGCGCGGTAACGGCGTTCAGGTAGTCCGGGCCGGCGGCGTCCACCGGCGCGCTGCGGTACAGCGAGGACACCTGCAGCAGCTGCGTTTCGGGCAGCTGGCCCAGGCGCTGCACCGCCAGGCGCAGCGCAGCGCGCGCATCGCCCAGGTTGGCCCCCAGGCCCACCCAGGCCACGGCCGGCGCGCTCACGCAGCGTCGCCGCTGCCTGCGCCGGCGTCGGCGCCGTTGCCGTTGCCGTTGCCGTTGCCGCCAGTCTTGCGCCGGCGCCGGCGGCGCTTTTTGGCCGGGGCGTCGCCGTCCAGCGCGGGAGCGCCGGGCGGCGGCGCGTCGCCATGGGCGGCGGCGCTGGCCGGCGCGGCCACGCGGTGCACGACCGGCTGGCCCTTCTTTTGCTGGGCGCGCTGCTGCTGGCGCAGCTCCTCGCGCACCTGCGCCAGCATGTCGTGGCGCTGCGCGTCGTCGGTGATGGAGAATTCCTGCCACCACTCGACCAGGCCCTCGGCGATGTCCTCGACGTCGGCGCGCAGGCGCAGGAAGTCGAAGCCGGCGCGAAAGCGGATGTGCGCCACCATGCTGAACGGCGTGCTGCCCGAGCGCTTGTCAAAGCGCGGCTGCATGACCCAGATCTCGCGCATGTCGGCGGCCAGCTTGCCGCGCCCGGAGACGTCGCCGATGCGCTGCTCGAATACCGTGTCGATGGCGTCCTGCAGCGCCGGGAAGGCGTGCTCGCCGGCCTCCAGGCGGACGCTGCCAGCCGGCTTGCACGTCCTGCCACAGCACGCAGGCCAGCAGGAAGCTAGGCGCCACGGCCTTGCCCTCGGCCACGCGGCGGTCGGTGTCCTGCAGCGCGGCGTGCACCAGCGGCGTCTCGGCGCGCTCGACGATCACGTCCAGCAGCGGGTAGATGCCGCGCGCCAGGCCCAGTTTCTTCAGCTGCTCGATGGTGGCGATCGCATGGCCGGTCTGCAGCAGCTTGAGCATCTCGTCGAACAGCCGGCTTTGCGGCACGTCCTGCAGCAGATGCTCGCTGGCCACCAGCGGCTTGGCGGTCTTGGCCTCCAGCTCGAAGCCCAGGCGGCTCAGCTTGGCGGCGAAGCGCACGGCGCGGATGATGCGCACCGGGTCCTCGCGGTAGCGCGCCGCGGCGTCGCCGATCATGCGCAGCACGCGCTTTTGCGCGTCCTGGATGCCCTTGTGGTAGTCGACCACGATCTGCGTCTCGGGGTCGTAGTACATGGCGTTGACGGTGAAGTCGCGCCGCGCGGCGTCTTCTTCCTGCGGGCCCCAGACGTTGTCGCGCAGCACGCGGCCGCTGGCGTCCACGGCGTGCTGCATGCCGGCCAGCTGGGCCTTGCTGGTCTTTTCGTTGCCCTTGACCTGCTCGGCGGCGGTGTTGTCCAGGTAGGCGCGGAAGGTGGAGACCTCGACCACGTCGTGCTCGCGCCCGCGCCCGTGCACCACGTGCACGATGCGAAAGCGCTTGCCGATGATGAAGGCGCGCCTAAACAGCCCCTTGACCTGCTCGGGCGTGGCGTTGGTGGCCACGTCGAAGTCCTTGGGCTTCAGGCCCAGCAGCAGGTCGCGCACCGCGCCGCCGACGATGTAGGCCGTAAAGCCCGCATCCTGCAGCGTGCGCACCACGTCGATGGCGCGCCGGTCCACCAGCTGCGGGTCGATGCCGTGCACGCTGGCGGGCACTTCCTCGCGCTTGCCGAAGCGGTTCTTGCTCGCTGCGGCGCGGGAGCGCGGGGCGCCGTCCTTCTTGCCCAGCAGCTTGTCGATGAAGGTCTTGATCATGTGGCCTCGGGGGCAAAAAGTTCCAGGATGGGCCAGCCGCGCTCGGCCGCCAGGGCGCGCAGGCGCGCATCGGGGTTGGTGGCGATGGGGTGGTCCACCCGCTCCAGCAGCGGCACGTCGTTGAACGAGTCGCTGTAGAAGGTGCTGTCCACGTCGCTCCAGGCGAGGCCGCGCGCGGCCAGCCACTCGGTCATGCGCTGCACCTTGCCCTCGCGCATCGAGGGCACGCCGCGGATGGCGCCGCTGTACCAGCCGCTGGCGCCGCGCTCCAGCTCGACGGCCAGCAGCTGCTCCACGCCCAGCGCGCGCGCGATCGGCCGCGTCACGAATTCGTTGGTGGCGGTGATGATGACCAGCTCGTCGCCGGCGCCCTGGTGGCGCGCCAGCAGCTGCAGCGCCTCGGGCCGGATGGCCGGCACGATGACTTCGCGCATGAACTGCGCGTGCGCCGCCTCGGCCTCGGCCTGGCCGCGCTGGCAGATGGCCTCGGTGGCGAAGCGCACGTAGTCGTGCACGTCCAGCCGGCCGGCGACATAGTCGTCGTAGAAGGCCTGGTTGCGCCGGCCGAATGCATCGCGCTCGCACCACCCTAAGCGGATGGTGAACTCGCCCCACTCGTAGTCCGAGTCGAGCGGCAGCAGCGTGTGGTCCAGGTCGAACAGGGCCAGGCGCGGACGCTGCTGGGGGAAATCTTGGGGCATGGAAGGTGGTTGGGAGATCGAAAAAAGGCGGCGGGGCGACCAGCCTTCACTCGCCCTGCAGCATGCTCTTGAGCAGCGGCACGGTCACGGCGCGCTGGGTGCGCAGGGCAAAGGCGTCCAGGCGGTCCAGCAGCTGCACCAGGCTGCCCAGGTCGCGCGAGAAGTGGCTGCAGCAGGTAGTCCACCACGTCGCCGGCCAGCGCCATCCCGCGCTCGCTGGCACGCGCGCGCAGCACGGCGCGCAGGTCGTCGTCAGCCAGCGGCGACAGCTGGAAGACATGGCCCCAGGCCAGGCGCGAGCGCAGGTCGTCGCGCAGCGGCAGGTCGGCCGGCGGCAGCTCGCCGGCGGCCAGCACCCAGCGCGGCGCGCCGTCCGCCGGGTCCAGGGCATTGATGAACCAGTTGAAGGCGGCCGCCTGCTGGGCCTCGCTGTAGCGCTGCACGTCGTGCAACAGCACGGCGCTCCAGCGTTCGTCGAACGCGCTCGGCCAGCGCATGGAAGGGTCCAGCCAGCCCACGCGCGCGCCCTGGGCGCGCAGCGCTTCGCTCGCCGCGCGCAGCAGGTGCGATTTGCCAGTGCCGGCTGCGCCCCACAGGTAGGTGGGCACGGGCGGGCGCGCGGCGCCGGCCTCGCCCACGGCCAGCCGCAGGTGCGCCAGCGCCTGGGTGTTGGCGCCGGGCTGGAAGTTCTCCAGCGTCGGGCCGCTGGCCAGGCCGATGTCCAGCGCGAGCTGCTTCATCGGCATCGGCGTGCGCAGCGCGCGCAATGACAGGGAAATAAGGTGGGCATGAAGGGCTGCAGACGAACCGCCGCGTGGAACTGCGCACCGCCGGACCAGGCGGCGCCACCGGGACAGCCCGGCGGGCGGGCAAAGCGCGGCGGCGGCGGGGAATGTAACCGGTGGATTTTAAGGCCTAAAATCCACCGTTTGCTGCGCACGCCGCTTCGGCCAGGCTCCTTTTCCTTTTTCCATGAGCACCTCCACACCTTCCCCCTCTCGTACAAGGATGCCGGCGTCGACATCGACGCCGGCGACGCGCTGGTCGAGCGCATCAAGCCGCTGGCGAAGAAGACGATGCGCGAGGGCGTGATGGCCGGCATCGGCGGCTTTGGCGCGCTGTTCGAGGTGCCCAAGCGCTACCGCGAGCCGGTGCTGGTCTCGGGCACCGACGGCGTGGGCACCAAGCTCCGGCTGGCCTTCGAGTGGAATATGCACGACACCGTGGGCATCGACCTGGTAGCGATGAGCGTGAACGACGTGCTGGTGCAAGGCGCCGAGCCGCTGTTCTTCCTGGACTATTTCGCCTGCGGCAAGCTCGACGTGGACACGGCTGCGGCGGTGGTCGGGGGCATCGCGCGCGGCTGCGAGCTGTCGGGCTGCGCGCTGATCGGCGGCGAGACTGCAGAGATGCCCGGCATGTATCCGCCGGGTGAATACGACCTGGCAGGCTTCGCCGTCGGCGCGGTGGAAAAGAGCAGCATCCTGTCCGGCGCCAGCGTGCAGGCGGGCGACGTGGTGCTGGGCCTGGCCTCCAGCGGCGTGCACTCCAACGGCTTTTCGCTGGTCAGGAAGTGCATCGAGCGCGCCCAGCAGGCGCACGCCCTGCCCGCCGCGCTCGACGGCAAGCCCTTTCGCCAGGCCGTCATGGCGCCCACGCGGCTGTACGTGAAAAGCGTGCTGGCGGCACTGGCCGCGCATCCGCACGGCGCAGGCAGCGCCGGCATCAAGGCGCTGGCGCACATCACCGGCGGCGGGCTGCTGGAGAACATCCCGCGCGTGCTGCCGCCGGGACTGGCCGCGCACCTGCAGGCCGGCAGCTGGCCGCGCACCGAGCTGTTCGCCTGGCTGCAGGCCACCGCCGGCATCGACGACATCGAGATGAACCGCACCTTCAACAACGGCGTGGGCATGGTGGTGGTAGTGGCCGCCGAGGCGGCCGAGGCCGTGCGCGCCACCCTGGCGCAGCAAGGCGAGTCCGTGTACGTGATCGGCCGCATTGCCCAGCGCGGCACGGGCGCGGCCGTGGTGGTCGCCTGACGCCTTCCTGTCCCATTCCTCCTTCGCGCCATGCCAGCCGACGGGCCGCAGCCGCCCCACGATGCGTCCAACGGGGCCTTGCTGCCCCTGGGCGAGTCCCCCCCGCAACGCCCGCACGCCTGCCGCCGCCGCCCCCGGCCCCGCCTGGCATGAGCCGACGCGCGGCGTGAAGATCGCCAGCTACCTGCTGGTGGCCGCAGCGCTGCTGCTGGTGATGCTGCGGGGCCTGCTGCCCGGGCTGCTCACCATCTGCCTGGGCTTTTTGCTCACCCGCTGGCTGACGGCGCGCCTGTCCTGGCTGCCGCGCTGCGGCAGCGGCGCCAGCAACGCCGGCAGCGTGGCGGCCGGGCTGGTCATGCTCTCGCCGCTGCTGCTGGTGGTGCTGGCGCTGTCGCAGTCGCGCAGCTACATCCTGGCCGCCCCCGCGCAGTACCGCGAGCTGCTGGACTTCCTGGCGCGCACGGTGCTGGAGCTGCGCCTGAAGCTGCCGCCCGATATCGCCATGCAGCTGCCCGAGGGCGCGGTGGAAATCCAGCGCACCATCGCCGCCTATCTGGCAGCCAAGGCGGGCGCGCTGGCCCTGGCCGGGCGCGCCTGGCTGACCGGCGTGCTGTATGCCTACGTCGGCCTGCTGATCGGCGCGCTGGCGGCCGTGCGCGCGCGCGGCAGCGCCCATGGGCCGCTGGCGCAGGAGCTGACGCTGCGCGTGGCGCGCCTGGGCGAGGCGTTCCGCCAGATCGTCGCCGCGCAGTTCTGGATCGCGTCCTTCAACACCCTGCTCACCGCGCTGTTCCTGCTGCTGGTGCTGCCGCTGTGGGACCTGCGCCTGCCCTATACGCCGGCGCTGATCACCCTGACCTTCATCGCCGGGCTGGTGCCCATCGTCGGCAACCTGCTGTGCAACGCGGTCATCACGCTGGTCGGGCTGTCGGTCTCGCCCACGGCGGCGGTGGCCTGCCTGGCCTTCCTGGTCCTGATCCACAAGGCCGAGTACGTCATCAACGCCAAGGTGGTCGGCCAGCGCACGCACATGGGCGTGTGGGAGCTGCTGTCGGTGATGTTCGCCGCCGAGGCCGTTTCGGCCCGGCCGGCCTGGTGGCGGCGCCGCTGTTCTACGCCTACCTGAAGAAGGAACTGGAAGCCGCGCAGCTGGTCTGATCGCTACTTTTTTCGTAGCTATATATCGGCCAGATACGCCGGCATGGGCCGGTTTTGGCCTGAAAACCGGCCCCGGGCGCCCGCTGTCACCGCGATACCACGCCCACTCTCGCCAAGGCCCGGGGCTTGGGCTATCCTGCCCCGGCATACCGAACCCGGTGTTTTTCCATTCCCGCATTCACGGAGACCCTGCATGACCATTCTCGTCGCCTACGTTGCCCGCCCCGAAGGCCAGGCCGCCCTGGACAAGGCCATCGAAATTGCCACCCGCCGGGGCGAACGCCTGGTGGTCGTCAATGCCGGCCCCGGCGGCCGCAGCGATGACCCGAGCATCGTCAACGGCTACGAGGTCGAGCGCGTGGAAGAGCGCCTGGCCAGCCTGCCCATCCAGGCCGAGTTCAAGCAGTTCGTGCGCGGCAAGAGCGCCGTCGAGGAGATCGACGAGATGGTCGCGCAGCTGCAGGTCTCGGTGCTGGTGATCGGGCTGCGCAAGCGCTCGGCCGTCGGCAAGCTGCTGCTGGGCAGCATGGCGCAGGACATCCTGATGACCGTGGATTGCCCGGTGCTGGCCGTCAAGGCCGGCTGAACGCCCGGCGCCCGCTTTTTTTCCTCAGCGTTCGCGCAGCGCGCGCACCAGCTGCGCCACGGCGGCGGTGTCGGCCGCGCCGGGGGCGTTGTCCAGGTAGGCCTGCAGGTCGGCCAGGGCCAGTTGCTCGTGGCCCAGCTCGGCGTGGGCCAGGCCCCGGTCGCGCCGCTCGGCCCAGGCCTGCGGCAGCAGGATCACCAGGCGCTCCTGCACGCCCAGCAGATGCACCCAGGCGCCGCCGGCGCGGTGGATGTCCTTGAGGTTGAGCAGGATCCGCACCAGGATGTCGCGCACCGATGCGGGTCGCAGCAGCAGCGCCAGCGGCGGCTCCTCGCCCTGCGCGCCGGGTGACTGGCGAAACGGCTGGATGCGCTCGATCAGCGCCTCGTGCGACAGCGACTGGCCGGTGAGCGGGTCCAGCACCACCTGCCCGCCTGCCATGCGCACCTTGACCAGGAAGTGCCCGGGAAACGCCACGCCGGCCGCCTTCAGGCCCAGGCCTTGCGCCAGCTCCAGCCACAGCACCGCCAGCGACACGGGAATGCCGCGGCGCGTGGCCAGCACGCGGTGCAGGTGGCTGTTGTCCGGGGCGTAGTAATCGTTGACGTTGCCGGCAAAACCCAGCTCGCCATAGAACATGTGGTTGAGCAGGCGCAGGCGCTGCAGGGTGCTGCTGTCGGCAGCCACGCGCCGCTGCAGCCGGGCCTGCAGCGCATCCACATCGGCCAGCACCTGCTGCACGTCCAGCCCGGGGTGGGTGATCTGGGCGATGCAGGCTGCCGTCTCCAGCAAGGGCGGCGCGTCGGCACCCGGCGCGGCGACCAGGGCGGCGAAATACTCCAGCGGAGTGGGCACGGAGAAACTCAGGGGCATGGGCGGCTTTGCAGGGGCTTCAGCGGCGCAGCAGCTGGCGCAGCTTCACCCCGGTGGCGGCAAGCGTGCCGAAATACAGCAGCGCCGAGGCCGCCAGCAACAGTGCCAGCAGCGCGGCGCGCTGCACGCCGCGCGCCTGCAGCGCCAGCCAGTCGAACCGCCCGCTGGCCCACCACAGGAACACCGCCAGCAGCGCATTGGCCAGCGCCACCTGCAGCCCCAGGCGCATCCAGCCGGCGCGCGGCGCGAAGCTGCCCCGCCGGATAGGCCCGCCAACAGCCACCCGGCATTGAGCAGCGCACCCAGGCCTATGGACAGCGCCAGCCCGGCGTGCGCCAGCCAGGGCACAAACGCGATGTTCATCAGCTGGGTCGCCACCAGCACCACGATGGCGATGCGCACCGGCGTGCGGATGTCCTGGCTGGCGTAGTCGCCCGGCGCCAGCACCTTGATGGCCACCAGCCCCAGCAGGCCGGCGCCATAGCCGGCCAGCGCAGTGGAGATCTGGCGCACATCGCCCGCGCCCAAGGCGCCGTGGTGGAACAAGGTGGCCACCAGGGGCAGGCCGAACACCAGCAGCCCCACGGCGCAGGGCACGGCCAGCAGCACCACGATGCGCAGGCCCCAGTCCAGCATGGCGCTGTAGCGCTCGGCGTCGCCGGCGGCGCGGGCCGCCGCCAGCTGCGGCGTCAGCACCACCCCCAGGGCAACGCCCAGCAGCGACGTCGGGAACTCCATCAGCCGGTCGGCATAGAACAGCCAGGTCACGCTGCCCGGCTGCAGGTAGGAGGCGATCTGGGTATTGATCATCAGCGACAGCTGCGCCACGCCCACGCCCAGCACCGCAGGCGCCATCAGCATCAGGATGCGCCGCACGCCCGGGCTGGCCCAGGCGGCGCGTACGCGCGCCGGCGTGAGGCCGATGCGCGGCAGCAGGCCCAGGCGCGCCAGCGCCGGGCCCTGCACCGCCAGCTGCAGCACGCCGCCGGCCATCACGCCGCCCACCATGGCGTAGATGGGCTCCACGCCGCGCGCGGCCAGCAGCGGCGCCCGCCCCAGGCGGCGGCGATCATCGACAGGTTGAGCAGCACGGGCGTGGCGGCGGGCACGGCAAAGCGCCTCCAGGTGTTGAGCACACCCGCCGACAGTGCCACCAGCGACATGAAGCCAATGTAGGGAAACATCCAGCGCGTCATGAAGACGGCGGCGTCGAAGGCCTCGCCGCTGTGCCGCAGGCCGCTGGCCAGCAGCCACACCAGCAGCGGCGCGCCCACCATGCCGGCCAGGCAGGTCAGCGCCAGCACCCAGGCCAGCACGGTGGCCACGGCATCGATGAGGCCGCGCGTGGCCTCTTCGCCATGCTGCGCCTTGTGCGCCGCCAGCACCGGCACGAACGCCTGGCTGAACGCGCCTTCGGCAAACAGGCGCCGGAACAGGTTGGGGATGCGGAAGGCGACGTTGAAGGCGTCGGTCAGGGCGGTGGCGCCGAAGATGGACGCCATGAGCAGGTCGCGCACCAGCCCCGTTACGCGAGAGGCCAGGGTGAGCAGCGAAACGGTGGAAGCGGCTTTGAACAGGGACACGCGCCGGAGTGTATGCCCGCGTCCCCGGCCGCCGGGGAAAAACCGCCCTGCGCTATAATTGCGGGCTTTGCTGGCAACATCCACAGACACCTAAGGAACACACCAATGGCATCCAACAAGCCCAAGAAGAAGAACCCCCGCCTGGCATCGGGCCGCAAGCGCACGCGCCAGGGCGTCAAGCTCAACGCAGCCAACACCTCCCTGCGCTCCAAGTACCGCACCGCGGTGAAGAACGTCGAGAAGGCCGTGCTGGCCGGTGACAAGACCAAGGCGACCGAACTGTTCGCCAAGGCCCAGTCCGTGCTGGACACCATCGCCGACAAGGGCATCTTCCACAAGAACAAGGCCGCTCGCGACAAGAGCCGCCTGTCCGCCAAGGTCAAGGCCCTGGCAGTAGCGGCCGCCTGACCTCTCAGGCAAACAGCCCGGGTGGCCCGCCACCCGCCGTTTGTAACGGGTGCGCTGCCAGCAAAAACAAGAGAACCGCCTTAGGGCGGTTTTTTTGTGGGCGCGAGGGCCGCATCCACCCACCGCCTTCGTCAAACATCGCTATTCTTTGCCGGCACCGTAACCAGCAAGCGAGATTCACAGCAATTCCGGCCGGACTTGCCTTGGTTGGCGGAGCACATCCACCCGAGGTCATTCAAGGAGACTCATGAAAGCAAAAATTCTCACCCAGTTCATTGTCGTCACCACGATTTCTTTGACGGCTCTGCATACCGCCCATGCGAGCGACGTTTTCTCCGCGCAGCTCTCGAGCCCCCGCGCAGGGCCGTTCGCTGACTTACAACGTCTATCTGCCAACGGGTTACGCCACCAACGTGAACATCAGCTATCCGGTGATGTATCTGCGTGCATGGCAACAATGGGCACCGCAATGACTGGGTCGTCGGAAAGGGCGCCATGCAAAAAACCATCGATGGCTTGGTACAAGAGGGTGCTATGCCCCCGCCATCTTATCATGCCGGACGCCAACACCAACTGGTACGTCGACTTACGTGAAAAGATGGAAACCGCGTTCGTGAACGATCCCATGCCCCACGTAGAGAAAACGTACCGGACCATCGAGGAGCGCGAGGGTCGAGTAATGGGCGGCCTTTCGATGGGCGGCTACGGCGCGCTGCGTTTTGCCCTTAAATATCCAGAAAAATTCCAGGCCGCCGCGCTGCTGTCCCCGGCCATCTATAACCCAGAACCCCCGGCTGATTCATCCGCGCGAATGTACCAGGGTCTGCTGAACCCAATACGAATGGCGCGTACAGCAAGACCGTCTGGCAGCAGTACAACTATCCCTCGCTGATGGACGATTTTCTTAAAAAGGGGATCAAAGTTCCCATGTATATCAACTCGGGGGACGATGATGAATTCGCCATCGAGTACGACGGCCACACTGCTATACAGCGAACTGCGCAAAGCCAAGCAGCCGGCAGAACTGCGCATCGTGAATGGCAAGCACGAGTGGGCAAGTGTGGGAGAGCACGCTTGGGGAGAGTCTGCGCTATGTCTTCAGTACAGTATGGCGTCCACGCGCAAGGTAAACCGGAACTGGGCTAGGTTGGGTGGCGGTGGTGTGCCGGGGTGCCGCCCTGCCTACTGCGCAGCAAGCTGGAGCCGTCAGCCCCCGTCGTCCGGCAGCAGGCAGGCCTCGACCACCTGTAGCGAGTTGTCGCGCGCGAAATTCGATCACGAAATCCCAGGCCATGGGCTCGTGCTCGCGCAGCTCGGCGCGCACCACCACGCATTTCACGTTGCCCAGCGTGGTCGGGATGCACCACGGCGAGTAGCCCAGGTGAGCGCCCGGGGTCGAGCGCGCCCCGCCCGGCTGGAACTGGCTCATCACACCGGCCAGGCGCTCGGCCCAGTCGCTGGGTCGGAAGGTCCTTCCCTCGTGGGTGATGCCTTGGATGAAGACTTCCTTGGAAGCGGTGGGAGGTGCGGCCATCGGTGCGAAAGCAGTCAGGGGGCGCGGCGTTGTGCACCGCAACAGGCGATTCTAGCTTTGATGTGCAAACGCCCCGCTGCCGGCGCCGCGGGCGCAGCCGCGCGCATGGCTGTGATGCGCAATCGTCAACGCCGCGCGCGTGCCCGGCCCCTAGAATCGCCTTTCGTTTTTGCCCGCTGCTGCGCCCTGCGCAGCGCCGCCCTCACAGGAGATCCCGCATGACTGCATTTGTCCCGGCCACATCGCCCCATGTGATGAACACCTACGCCCGCGTGCCGATCGCGCTGGAGCGCGGCCAGGGCGTGCGGGCTGGATGTGAACGGCAAGCAGTACCTGGACGCCCTGGGGCGGCATCGCCGTGAACACGCTGGGGCACAACCACCCGAAGCTGGTGCCGGCGCTGCAGGATCAGATCGCCAAGATCATCCACACCTCCAACTACTACCACGTGCCGCTGCAGGAAGAACTCGCGCGCATGTGGTCGAGCGCTCGGGCCTGACCAACGTGTTCTTCTGCAATTCGGGCCTGGAGGCCAACGAGGCAGCCCTGAAGCTGGCGCGCAAGTACGGCCACGACCGGGGCATCGCGCGCCCGCAGGTCGTGGTGTACGAGAAGGCCTTCCACGGCCGCTCCATCGCCACGCTGTTGTCGGCCACCGGCAACCCCAAGGACAGGCCGGTTTCGGCCCGCTGGTGGAGGGTTTCATCCGAGTGCCCATGAACGACATCGAGGCCATCCGCGCCGCCACCGACGGCAACCGGACGTGGTGGCGGTGTTCTTCGAGACCATCCAGGGCGAAGGCGGCGTGAACCCCATGCGCGCGGACTACCTGCGCCAGCTGCGCGCCCTGTGCGACGAGCGCGGCTGGCTGATGATGATCGACGAGGTGCAGTGTGGCATGGGCCGCACCTGCAAGTGGTTCGCGCACCAGCGGGCCGGCATCCTGCCGGAAACGTGATGCCGCTGGCCAAGGGCCTGGGCTCGGGCGTGCCGATCGGCGCGGTGGTCGCCGGCCCCAAGGCGAGCATCTTCGGGCCGGGCAACCACGGCACGACCTTTGGCGGCAACCCGCTGGCCATGCGCGCCGGCGTCGAGACCATCCGCATCATGGAAGAGGACGGCCTGCTGGCCAACGCAGCCCAGGTCGGCGAGCACCTGAAGGCCGCGCTGGCGCGCGCCTTCACGGGCGTGGAGGGTGTACTGGAGGTGCGCGGCCAGGGCCTGATGCTGGGCGTGGAGCTGGCCCGGCCTTGCGGCGTGCTGGTGCAGCGCGCGGCCGATGCGGGGCTCTTGATCTCCGTGACGGCCGACCGCGTGATCCGCCTGGTGCCCTCGTCGACCTGACGCGCGCCGAGGCCGACGAGATCGTGGCGCTGCTGGCGCCGCTGGTGCGTGACTTTTTGGCCGAAGAGGGCGGTGGGCGCCGCAGCATGACCCGCACCGCCATGAAACACTACCTGCAGTTCAGCGACTTCAGCGCTGACGAATACCACTACCTGTTCAAGCGCGCTGCGGCCATCAAGGCCAAGTTCAAGGGCTACGAGAAGTACCACCCCTTGAGCGACCGCACGCTGGCCATGATTTTCGAAGCCAGCACGCGCACGCGCGCGAGCTTCGAGGCCGGCATGTACCAGCTGGGCGGCAGCGTGGTGCACCTGACCACCGAGGGCAGCCAGCTGGGCCGCTCCGAGCCCATCGAGGACTTGGCCAAGGTCATCAGCCGCATGGTCGACTCGGCGATGATCCGCACCTTCGAGCAGACCAAGATCGAAGCCTTCGCCGCCAACTCGCGCGTGCCAGTCATCAATGGGCTGACCAACGAGTTCCATCCGTGCCAGATCCTGGCCGACATCTTCACCTTCATCGAGCAGCGCGGCTCCATCCAGGGCAAGACGGTGGCGTGGGTGGGCGACGGCAACAACATGGCCAACACCTGGCTGCAGGCGGCCGAGCTGCTGGACTTCCGCGTACACGTGAGCACTCTGCAGCCTGCGCGCT